>CAWHUY010000026.1:0-199662 GCA_963832675.1 uncultured Spirochaetota bacterium
CCGCTGACCATCTACACTCGATGGGGGGACTGGTTTCCGGCCCTCGCGGGCGTGCTTCTCGGATTTTCTTCGTGCTGTCCTTGCGCTGAGGCTGGCGATTCGCAGCGGGGCAAGACTATTGCTGGGGAAAGCTGTCGCCGAATGCTTCAGGTAGGATTGGGTGCGAAGCCAAGGGACGGCAACCGGCGGGTGCGCCGTCCCTCTTCATCCTCGGTCGTTTCCGTAGACCAGCCCAAGCTGATGCTTTATCTCGTCGATTGTCTCCATCAGCTCGAGGGATTCGGCGGGCGGCATCACCGGAGACTCGGTCTCACCATTTCGAATGCAGGAAGCTGCCGCCTCGATTTCGAACGAAAAACCCTCTTCCACGGGAAACGGCATCTTCCGCACATCCGCCGGCTTGCCATCGATCGATAGTTCCGTGACAGCGGCGGCGAGAAAGCGGGACGGAAGAACGATTTTTCCCTTCGTTCCGTAAATGATTGCACTGCAATCTATTTCCGTGTTGACCGCCGAGGTGAGGACCGCCAGTGCCCCGTGGGGATAGGTCAATAGATATGCCGATTGCTCATCCACGCCGGTACTCCCAATTTCGGCCGAGGCCCGGATAGAGGCAGGTCGAGAGTTCATTACCATCGAAGCGAACGAAAGGGGATAGATTCCCGCGTCCAACAGGGCGCCTCCTGCGAGATCGGGGTTGAACAGCCGATGTTTTGGGTCAAACGGCATCTTGAATCCAAAATCGGCCCGAATCCGGCGGATCTCTCCGATACGCTTTTCGGCTAGCCACTCCCGCGTCTGGACGATCGCAGGCAAAAAGCGGGTCCACATCCCTTCCATGAGAAAGAGCTTCCTGCTTCGCGCAAGAGCGATGAGTTTTTTTGCTTCGCGCGCATTCACGGTAAATGGTTTCTCGCAGAGCACGGCCTTGCCCTGCTCGAGTGCAAGCTTTACGCACTCGTAGTGGTAGTTGTGCGTCGTTGCCACATAGATCGCGTCAATGTCGGACCGGGCCGCAAGTTCCTCGTAGCTTCCGAAAAACGTCGCCACCTGGTATTTCGCTGCAAATTGGCTTGCCTTCCCCGGTGTGCGTGAGGCCACGGCTGCGAGAATGCTTCCGTCGGCGGCAGCCACTCCGGCTGCAAACCTGTGCGCGATTCCGCCGCAGCCCATGATTCCCCATCGGATCTCCTGTTGCTTCATGAATGCTCCTTGGTTTCATAGTCCTATAATTGCTCAGACAAAGCTACCGTCGACTGAATGAACTTGCCGCCCTGCTCCAGAAGTCGTCAACTTTGCCCGGGTCGGTTTTGTCAGAAAATCGGGTTTCCCGGAGAGTGGAGCCTGGTACGGGCTCGCGAGCGCCGTATCGCGCGGGAGGGGCGTGAACCTCTCGGCAAATGATTTCTTCTCCGCCGAAACGGCGATTGTCGTCGAATTCTAGTCTCGGCCGGCGAAAAGTCTCCGGATATCCATCACGGCACGCGCGAACGCGCCGATGACAACGAAAAACTCCAGACGTCCGAGGAACATTGCCGCTGTTTCAAGCCAGATGAGTGGTCCCGGCAGTGACGGACTTGTTACGCCGACGGACAAACCTACCGTGCCCAGAGCAGAGGCGAATTCGAACAGGGCGGACTTAAGTGGTATGCCGTATGCGCTCATTACCAGTGCGCCTGCGAAATAGAACGCAAGATAGAGAAACGCGAATGCGCCGGCCTGCACGAACTGGCCGTCTCCGGGGTAACTCGGAAACTCGCCCGACCACACGCGGTGTTCATGTACGACACGTCGCGGGAGAATGGTCCTGCTGATCTCCCAACGAACCGAGCGCCACAGGAGATAGACCCGGTATTGCTTGAGACCGCCGGCCGTGGAACAGGCGCCGCCGCCGACTATCATGAGGAGGATGAGGACGAGCAATCCGGTTCCGTTCCAGTTGTCATAGGAGACGGTCGAGAAGCCGGTGGTGGTGAGGGCGGAAATCGTCTCAAAAACCGCGACTCGAACCGCCTTCGGCAGGCTCGGGAAGATTGCCCGGGTAGTGAAGAACAATACCACCGGTATCGCGACGATCAGGAGAAAGAAGAAGAGACGAATCTCGACGTTCAGAAGGAAAGGTTTCGCCCGTCCGCGCACGAGCAGGTATGCGGTTCCGAAGTTGAGATTTCCGAGTATCATCAGGACGATCGATATCGATTCGACTCTCGGCGAGTCCCAGAACCCAATGCTCGCTTCGTGCGTTGAAAATCCCCCTGTGGAGATCGCCGCAAATGTGTGGTTGATCGCGTCAAACGGCCTCATTCCGGCGGCCAGGTAAGCGACGATGCCGAAGCCGGCATAACCGGCGTACAGGGTCAGTACAACTTTCGACGAACGTACGACATTTGGCACCAGCTGCTCGCCCTTGCCTTCCGCACGATAAAGTCCGGCTCCGACCGGAAGAGAAAATGCCGCAAGCATAACGATGGCGAGTCCGGCGCCGCCTGCCAATTGCATGATGCTTCGCCAGAGAAGCAGAATTCGAGGAACCTTCTCGACGTCCACGATGCTCAGCCCGGTGGTCGTCCAGCCGCTTACCGATTCGAAGAACCCAAGTGTAAAGTTCACCCTGGCGAGCATCATCACCGGGATTGCCGACAGGGCGCAGACGGCAATCCACGAAGCCACGATGACAATCGCACCGTGAGCCGGCGAAATTACCGGCTTCGGTGACCGGAAAATTATCCAGAGGCTGGCTCCGGCGGCAGAGGATGAAAGTCCGGCGATGAGAAATGGGAGCGCGTACGCACTTTCGCCGGGCTCGAAGAGAAGCAGGAGCAGCGGAGAAAGGGTGATGAGCCCTGCGATAACAAGGATGAGCCCGGTGGCTGAGGCCATCGCGGCTCCAGGTCCATCCCTGAACGAAGTTGCCGAAACGTCTGGGAACCGCAGTTGGACTCCGATTCGCTCGCGTACACTCATACCTTTCCCGTCAATGCGGAGAGAGCCACTTCGAATGAGTCGACACTTGATACCAGAAGAACCCGGTCGTCCGCCTCGAGTGTCGAGTCTCCGTTTGGGACCAGCACGTCGGTGCCGCGCGATATACCCGCTATAAGCGCGTCTTTCGGGAGATGCAGGTCGCGAAGCGGGACGCCGACACAGGGCGCCCGTTCTTCCAGCACGATTTCGCTGACGTCGATTTTGCCCAGAGCCGCGGGAAAGAGATTCAAGACCGAGTCGAAAGTCGCGCGTTGCTCGATAAGACGGGATATGACCGGGGTCACGGAAAACGTCTCCTCGATCCCGAGCAAACGGAACAAAGGCTCGTTGTCGGGATCGTTTACGAGGGCGAACACCCGTTGGATCCCGTACTGGATGAGCGCGATCTGGCAGATGGTCAGATTGACGTCGTCTCTCGAGGTGAGAGCCATGACAGCATCACATTCACGGATTCCAGCGTCCTCGAGCACCGACACTCGCGTTGCGTCTCCATTCACGACGGTTGTCCGCAACCTTCGCGCAAATGCGGCGCACTCCGCTGCGTCTCGATTCACAAAACAGACGCGATGCCCCTTCGCATCGAGGGCGCGGCAAAGAAAATAGGCAACGCCTCCGCTTCCCACAAGTATGATTCTCATTTCAGGTTCCCTATCCTCTTGCGCTCACGGCGTCGAGGATATTTTTTGCGGTAAGGCTTACCGGCGATACGGCGATGATCCCTGCCCGGCGCAGCATTGCTTCAAGGTTGGGATTCTTGATGCTCGCGGCCACCTTGAGAACCCGGTATTTTCGCCTTGCCGCCTGAGAGGCCATCAAGTTCACGTTGTCGTCGCCTGTCACGGCGAGAAAGATATGTGCGTCTTCGCATTTTGCCTGTTCGAGGACGGAAAGCTGGGTTGCGTCGCCTTCGATGACAAATCCGGAAAACTCAGGTGACAGTTCTCCGAATCGCGCAGGATCACGATCGACTACAGTCACGCTGCACCCCGCCGCGCTAAGCGCCTCCGCGATCACTGCGCCGAGTCGTCCGCACCCGATGACTATTGCGTACCGCCCTTTCACTTTCATTTCGTTTCTTTCCTGGAACTGGCTCCGAGATTCAAATCAAATTCTGTCCGCGATTGCAGACTGTCCGTCATCGTGGTGCGATGAAGGTTCCGCTGAGCAGGTTCATAGGTCGGATCGAGAGAAATCGCCGCGCGGTAGAACTTTTGCGCCTGGAGTACATCGTGCTCAATTTCCATCAGCACGCCGAGGACGTTGAAGCCTTCGGGGCGACCCGATTCGATTCCGACCGCACGCTTTGCCCACCGAATTGCTTCGGAGAACTCCTGGAGTTCTATCGCCGCTTTGGCCTGTTCCAGGCAGTCGTTGTAGGATTCGCGATCTTCGGTCTCCGGCGCCAGATGCGGCCTGATCGAGTATTTCATTTCTCCGAGCACCTGCGCGTCCATGGTTTGGGAGGAAGCACGGATTCGGAATGCATTTGCGTGCCGCGAAAGCGCGCTCTCCAGCACATCAGCGGTTTCTTTGGGCGTGAGGGGTTTCTGAATGACGTCGGCTGCGCCGAGCTTCATCGCCTCGACGGCGCGAGACATGTGCTGCGGATTCGCAATGCCTACCACACGTTCCCGGTGTTTCAGTACACGAAGCTGGCTCAGAATCTCCAGACCGTCCCGTCCCGACAGTTCGAGATCGAGAAGGATAAGGTCGTACTTTTGCGCATGAACGCGATCGAGCATTTCCCCTCCGGTCGTGACTTCGTCGATGTCTACCCGACCGGCAATCGGCAGGTGCTCGAGAGTTCTTCGAAGTGCCATTCGAACGCTTCTGTCGTCTTCGACCAGCAGTATCTTCGCCGATTTCATCCCGCCCTCTCTACGAACCAACTATACTCGCGCCACCGGCACGGATGCACGCGAAGCCTGAATTGAGGGGCTTCCCGGAGGAAACTTTTATGGAATCTTTATGCCGGAGGCCTCGGCGGCCGTTGCAGAGGGCCGAAATCCGAGAGTACACTCGGCATATGGGCAGCGAAAAGCTTCTCGTATGTGTTGGTTCGAGCCCCGGTTCGGAAACGCTCGTCCGTCGAACCGCAGAAATGGCGAATATGCTTAACGCGCCGTGGACGGCTGTCCATGTCACGGGAGTGGCCTATCGGCCTGCAGACAGGGCGGCGGAGCAACGGGTTCTCAATCACCTCCAGCTTGCAGAGCAGCTCGGCGCCGCCACGGCTGTGCTGGACGGGCTGCAACCGGCCGAGGCGATTGTGTCCTACGCGAAACGGGAGAATGTCACGCGGATCGTGATTGGCAAGAACGAATCCCGCGGGGTAAGGCGCTTTTTTCGACCGGATCTTGCTTCAAACATTATCAACCGAAGCGGGAAGGTGGATGTCTACGTAGTTCGCGGGACGATTCTCGACCGTTCGCCGGAAGCGAACCCGCACCGGCCAATGGGATTCGTGCTGCGCCTTCTGGTGGCCCTGTCGGCAGTTTCGGCTGCGACGCTCTTCTCCAGCCTATTCGGCGCGGGACAGGGTGCTTCGGCCAGCGTTGTCATGCTCTACCTCGCGGCGGTTTTCGCGGTCTCGCTCGCATTCGGCTGGGTTTTCGGAATTGGCGTGTCGCTATTTTCGGTCCTTGCGTTCAACTTTTTTTTCACCGAACCCTATTTGACGCTTCAAGTCAGCGACCCGTCCTACCTCGTGACCTTTGCAGTAATGACCGCGGTTTCGTTGGTCTCAAGTAGTCTTGCCGCGCGCGTCCGGCGCCAGGCGGAGGTGAGTCGAAGTCGTGAGCATCGAACCCACGTGCTCTATTCCCTGAGCAGACAGTTGAGCGGTGCGTCCGGAACCGCCTCGATCGTGCAGACAGGCAGGCAGGAACTCGAAAGACTCTGCGGTGAAGTGGCTTACGTCGTACTTAACCACGACGCGATCGGCGAGCTCATGGAAGCCGAGACGATCGTCACAACTGAAACGCTCGGTATCGATCTACCCGAACTGGCCGCCACCGATCGCGTGGCGTTGAGATGGTGTCTTGACCATGGTGAGCCGTACGGCTCCGGTACCAGGAACAATCCGCGAAGCGACGTAATCGCGTTGCCGATCCGCGGGTCTGTCGGAATCCTTGGTGCGGCGCTACTCAAACCGCGGGATCAGCGGCGAGTATTTCTGGACGAGGAACGATCTCTCCTGGAGACGATGACATCGCTCATCGGTCTGGCGATCGAGCGCGAACATGCGACGCATGAGGTCCTTGCCAGGCGAACCGAAGTCGAAACTGAGCGGCTGAAAGGCACGCTTCTGCGCGGGATATCGCACGATTTGCGAACCCCGCTCGCGACGATTGCCGGCTCCAGCAGCACACTGCTGCAAGGCGCAGTCGATCTTACGACCGCTCGCGGGCTTCTCCGATCGATCTACGAGGAAGCGGCGTGGATGAACCGGATAGTCGAGAACATGTTGAACCTGACACGAATCGAGGCCGGAAACCTACAGGTGCGGGTCGAGCCGGAGACAGTCGATGACCTTGTCACATCTGCGGTGAGCCGAGTTACGCGTAGCCAGCGGAGTTCCGAAACAACGGCGCACAAGATCAACGTCGATCTGCCAAAGCCGGTACTCATGGCCAACATGGATCTCCCGCTCATGGAACAGGTGCTCGTCAATCTGCTCGACAATGCCGATTCGTTATAGTCCCGCAACAAGCACGATTCTGGTGCGCGTCGAAGAAAACCAGGGGTCGATCAGGCTGTGCGTCGAAGATAATGGACCCGGATTCTCGCCCGAAGATCTGCTTCACATTTTTGAGAAGTTCTATCGTGGCCGAGCCGCTTCGCTGAGCAGGGGGTCGGGGCTCGGCATGACGATATCCCAGGCGGTCGTTGCGGCGCACGGTGGGCACTATCGTGGCTGAAAACCGCGTGGAAGGCGGGGCGACCGTCGTGGTGAGCCTGCCATTGTTGTCGATCGAGAGTGCGCAACCGGTCCTATGAATCCGAATCCGCTGATTCTGATAATAGACGATGAGCGACCGATTCGGAACTTTCTTCGGATTGCGCTTTCGCTGCACGACTACCGAATTATTGAAGCCGAGAATGCAGAGCAGGGACTTTCCCTCGCCTCGTCCCACGTGCCGGACCTGGTAATTCTCGATCTCGGACTTCCGGACCTGGACGGGAACCAGGTGCTTAAAAGATTGCGGACCTGGTCGCGCATGCCTGTTGTGGTTCTGTCCGCCCGCGAACAGGAAAAGGACAAGGTGCTGGCGCTCGATGCCGGTGCCGACGATTACCTGACCAAGCCGTTTGGCGTAGACGAGCTCATTGCGCGCGTTCGCGTGGCGCTTCGCCATGCTGCATCCTTCTCTCCCGACGGACAGTCACCTATCTATCGCCACGGAGAGCTCTGCGTCGATCTCGAGAAACGAGAGGCGCGGCGGGGCGCCGCGGAGATCCACCTTACGCCGATCGAGTTCCGGCTGCTTGCGTCACTCGTTCATCACGCCGGCCGGGTTGTCACCCACGGTAAACTCCTCCAGGAAGTCTGGGGTCCCGGCCGCCAGGATCAACACCAGTATCTGCGCGTCTATATGGCGAGTCTGCGCCGCAAACTTGAGTCCGATGCTTCGCGCCCCCAGGTTCTTACAACGGAAGTCGGCGTCGGATACCGGCTCGAGGAAGAGACCGAACGCGAGCTGCCGCGATCGCATTGACGCGGAAACAAAAAAAGCGCCCCGTTTCCGGGGCGCCTTCTGGAGGTGGCGGGAGTTGAACCCGCGTCCTGCGGTGCCTGACACCAGCATCTACAAGTTTAGTCTTTCCTTGGGTGTTTCGGGTCAGACGAGGCGGAAAGACGGACCGTCCTGACCCTATACCGGATTGAGTCCCACGAAATCGCCGGTCCGGTTTCGCAGCAAGCCTTGAGTTGTGTCAGGCGGTCCCGGCACTCAAAGCGGCATGCCGGGTGCCCGCGGCTACTGCTTACGCAGCGGCCAGAGTATAGTCTGCGTTATTATTGGCAGCTATAAGTTTTGCCACTTTTAGGAGATTGGCGCTCCACCTGCAGCCAGAGCCACAACAGTCCTCAGTCGAGACCGTTACACCCCCCTGATCCAGTTACAAATATAGCGTCCGGCCGATTTTCGGTCAAGGAGCTTCCTATTGGGACGCAGCCGTCTCCCGTATCGAACGAACAAATCGGCACCAAAGACTTGATTTATCTCTATAATAAGTAATATACTATAAAAGTAGTATATAAATAATAATTCCACAGGCGGGAACGATGAAACGGCTATTGCAGGGAAGATCCACCACGGTCCAACTCTTCCGGAAAGCATTCGCGACCATTTTCTTGCTGGTACTCGGGTCCGAGGCCGCCAACTGTCAGGCTCCCTCCGCGCTGACGCTTCGCGCGTACATGCCCGTCCGGTATGACGTGGCCTTTGCCGCGCCGCCCGCAAGACCCGCGATCGCTTTCGCCGGCGCCGAAACTCAAGTTTTGGCCGGTGTCATCGTAGACCGAACGACCGGACGGATCCCCTACCGGATGTCGATTGATACCGCAGCGGCCCCAGGCGACATTTCAGAACTCCAACGCACTCTCAGCTGCGACGGTCGTCCGCTGCGATTCTTCGACGGAAGTGCTCTCCTCTATCGTTCCGCAACGCATCCGGATGCACGATCGGCGCGGGTTTACAAACTTCGAACCGCCAGTGCGACCGGTTCAGTCCCCAGTAACCATGTCTACTTCGTGACATTGACCGCACGCTGATCTGCAAGAGGCGCATTTTCGTCGACAAACATGGTCTCGGCGCTCCTTCGCTTCCCGGCCGAACTGCGATATACTACACGAAACGAGTTACAATTTGCCTGAAATGGTTGCCTCTCGCCCGAAAAAGTGGCGATATTTGTACACGAAACGCGGTACAACGAAGTATGGGGGGGGTGTGGTGAGCGCCGTTGAACTTCTGGATGTGAAAAAGCACTATATGCTTGGAGAGACGCGGGTCGATGCACTTCGCGGCGTCACCCTCAAGATTGAAAGCGGCGAGTTTCTTGCGATAGCCGGGCCGTCGGGCTCGGGTAAAAGCACGATGCTGAACATGTTCGGCTGCATCGACGTTCCTTCCGAGGGAATCGTAACCGTCGACGGTGCGCATACCGATCACCTTTCCGACAAAGAGCTCACCCGGTTCAGGCGGACGAAAATCGGGTTCATTTTTCAATCCTTCAATCTGATTCCTGTGCTCAATGTATACGAAAACATCGAATTTCCGCTTCTTCTGCAGCGGTCGATAACCCGCGCGCAGAGACAAGAGCGAGTTATGCACTTCATCGAAGAGGTCGGCCTCTCCGACCGACTCGCCAATCGCTCGAATGAGCTCTCCGGCGGCCAGCGTCAGCGGGTTGCGATAGCGCGCGCGCTGGTGACGAATCCGTTGATAGTTCTTGCCGATGAGCCGACGGCAAACCTCGATTCTGAAACCGGGGAGCGAATTATCGATCTGATGCGAGAGATCAACGATCGGGAGAAAACAACCTTCATCTTTTCGACGCATGACTCCCGCATTGTAGGGCACGCGCGGAGAGTGGTGCATATCCGCGACGGACTGATCACAGACGGCGCCGAAGAGGAGTAAGGCTGTGGTTGCACTGAAACTGGCGCTTCGTACCCTCCTCCGCCGCAAGAGCCGAATGGTCCTGATTGGACTACTGGTTGCGTTTGGCACCTTTCTGATCATCTTCGGCACCACCTTTACGCGGTCGGCCAGAGATGTTTCGCGCCGCTCGATCATCGAAAACTTTACCGGCGACTTCATCATCTACTCGGCCGGGTCGAAGGAGCAGCCCTCCCCCTTCGCCTTTCTCACCCCGCTGCCAAACATGCAGAATGTTCCGGAGATCGAGAAATATCTGAATGATCTTCCGGATGTGGAGGCATTCGCCCCCTACGCACAGAATTATGCATCCATCCAGGTGGAACGCAACGGTCAGAAAGTGGAGCTGCCGTTTATCTTCTATGCGATCGATCCGCCGGAATACCGCAAGGTGTTCAAGAACGCCGAAATGAAATCGGGAAGTTTCTTCGGACTCGCGCCCGCACCGGGGGCAAAAGCAGCCGAGGACGCAACCCACGGGATCATCATAAGCGAATACCAGAACAGCCAGTATCAGAAGAACTATGGCGTGACGCTTGAGGTGGGTGAGCCGCTTACCATACTCGGGATAACCGAGGGCGGCGTGAGCGCAGCTTTGTCGAGCCTTGTCGGGATTTTCGAGCCCAGGTACTACAAGAACGTTTTCAACTACATCAACTATCTTGATTTCACCACCTTTTCGAACCTGTACAACTTCACCGGGGTCGCTGCGCTGCCGAAAGGGCTCGATGACTCACTCGCAAACGCGGGACAGGATGAAAACAGCATATTCGGCCTTGCCTCTGACGAGTCGCTCAGCAATCTGGACCTAACGAGCCTCCAGGAGAAAGCGCTTTCCGGGTACACGATGATAGCGGTCAGACTGAAGGACCATTCACAGGCGGAGCGGGTGATGAAGCTCGTCGGTGCTCGGAGCGACCTGAAAATCAAGGTTGCCGGGTGGCGCGATGCATCTACCTATTTCGCGCAGATCGCTGCCGCGCTGCAGACTTTCATCTATTTCGCAACAGGACTCATCTTTCTGATTGTCGCCTTCATCTTTATGAACACGCTCATCATCAACATCACCGAGCGGACCGAAGAAATCGGGATGATGCGTGCGATCGGTGCCGAAAAGGGCTTTGTGCGAAGAATGTTCATCGCCGAAACGCTCTTTCTCAACGGCGTAGCGAGCGGAATCGCCATGTTAGCGGCGTTCGTCGCGATTGTCGCAGTGGGAAGACGCGGCATTCCGCTTCCCGACACCATAAGCCAGTTTCTCATCGGCGGAGGAAATCTCCCGCTGGAGCTCAGCTGGGTGCCATTTGCGCAGGCGGTTCTGGTGACGCTGGTCGTTTCGATAGCCGCAACCCTCTATCCGGTGCGCGTTGCCACCGCGATCACTCCGCTCGAAGCGATGAATGAGAGGTAGAGATGCTGCAGTTTTTTCCTCTTGCGTTTAAAAACATCTTTCGGAACAAAAAGCGTAGCGTCACTCTCGGGGTGAACTACGCCGTGGTCACCCTGATCCTTGTTCTCCTATTCGCTTTCTCCGCCGGGGCCACCCGGAACATCGAGACCAATCTGATCCGGTCTTCGGCCGGACACATCACTATTTCCGGCCAGTATGCGAAGGACGGTCGGATCTATCAGGGAATCCCCGATACGAAAGAGGTCGCAGAGATCGCCACGAACACCCTCGGCAGAATCGAAGCGGTTCCGCGCTATCTCATGATGTCTACACTCTACTTCAAGGGCCTGTCCAAACGGCTCACCTTTGTCGGCATCGACACTTCGACCGACACCGGCTTCAAAGACCAGCTTCGCTTCCTCGACGGGAGCTGGCAGGCGTTCCTGAACGATCCGAACGGGATCATCGTTCCCGAGGACGATGCGACCTACTACGGTTTCACGACAAGCGACGAGACCACGATTTCGAACCGTTCCCGGCTGGGGGCGTTCAATACCGGAATCATGAGAGTCGACGGCATTTACACCTCGAACAACTATTTTGCGAAGGGCTTTGTGCTCGCACATTTTGACTTTCTGCAGAAACTCGACCTGGCAGGCAGCGATTCTTCGTCACAGCTTTTCCTCTACCTTCCGGACACGGCCCGACTGAGCTACAAGCGAGACCTTCTGATGGACTCCTACCGCAGTGCCGGGTTCGAGGTCTCAAAACCGACAACCGACACCGAGGCGCTGGAAATCGTCACTTCGGCAAGTGCGAAATATCAGGCCGACAAGGCGAATCGCGACAGAGTGATGCTGCGGATCGCGACGATCAACGAGGTGCTCGGTATCGTCCGGACCGTTTTGAATGCAGTAAACGCGGTGGGCTCGGTCATCGCGGCGATCATGCTCTTTATCATTGCTGTCTCGATTCTGATCAACCTTCGGATGACCATCAACGAACGGTTGCGCGAAATTGGCACCATGCGGGCAATCGGATTTGAGACTACCGGTGTGACGGCGCTCTTTGTTTCGGAAAACGTCATTCTGTCTCTGATCTTCATCGCGATTGGAATCGGCGCGGCGCTTCTTGTGACCGCGATATTCGCATACCTGATCGTCCTCCCGGACACGGGGAATCTGGGTCTTTTTCTGGACAAGGGTCATCTCGTACTCATACCGACCACGGGAGGAGTGCTCGGAGTTGCCGCCGTGATTACGTTGTTCACGGCGCTCTTCTCCTATTTTCCCGCTCGACGCGGCGGCCGGATTACGCCGGTTGAAGCGCTCAACCGCGTTTTCTAAGGGGGCTCAATGAATCAGTTGAAACCGAAATCCAACCGCTGCTTCATTCTTCTTGTCGCCTTGCTTACCGCGGCGGGTATCGGGTCGACTGCTGCACAGCAGAAGGACGACCCGAAGGCCATCCAGATCGTGAGGGCGTTCGAGGACAAACTCAACCTTGAGGGAGTGGACATTACGAACACCTTCAACCTGGTCCAGAAAAAACCAGGCGAGGCCGACCGTGTGCTTCAGATAAAGGTGTATCGACGGGATTCGGCCAATCTGTTCACCCTGATCTTTCAATATCCTTCGAGTGAAAAGGGAAAGGGATACTATCGCAACGGAAACGACCTATACCTCTATCTTCCCACTACGCGTGAGTTCGTATACAGGAACAGAAAAGACGATGTAGGTTCGACTGATGTTCGGACCGACTCGTTTGGGCGGCTCGATCTCGAGAGTCAGTTCTTCGTTACCTACGGCGGCCAGGAGCCGGTGGCAAAGTGGACCTGTGATGTCATCAAGCTCGACGCCCGCCAGCTCGACGTGTCATTCCCTATTCAGAGGTGGTTTGTTCGAACGACCGACGGGCTGCCGGTGAAGGTGGAAAACTTCAGCGCGTCAGGAACGCTTCTGCGGACGATCTACTACGTCGAGTATCAGCCGGTCGCCCGCGGGAAGTTCCTTTTCTCGAAACTGCTCGCTCTGGATAATCTCCAGCCTGGACAAAAGACGCTGATTACCAATGAGGCGATTTCTACCGACGGAATAGAGGACTACGTCTTTTCGAAGGCGTTTCTCGAGCAGCAGTCGCGGTAGGGCCGGAGCCCATGGAGGAGCGGATCATGCGGGATATCAGCTCGAGGATCGTTCTGGTCTCGATAGTCCTCGTCGTCATGGCGGCGGCGGCATTCGCCCAGAGCGGCGCTGACGCTTCCGCATCAGGCGGCTCATCGAACGGGACTGGAAACGCGGCGACACCGGTGCCCAGCGAAACTGAGATTTTCGATAGTGCCAGCTTCGACAGCACGGTACAAAAGAGCACCCGGGACGAAAAGAGCGACTCGCTCTCTTTCCTTGCGGGCGGGACCCTCCTGTTTGATAGTGCAACAACCGTGCCGCACGACTTTTCCGGCTACTCGACCGGCGGGTTGTTCGCGGGAAAGCTCTTCGGCAAAGTATCGGTGCCGCAATACGGACAGCTCTACCTTGCCTACAATCTGACTCACACGATCTTCGCCGGCGCAGGAGGGACAACCTCCCCTCTCGTGCCGGGAGGCATGGGTGGGTCATCTCCCGATCTGTTCACCAACCAGTATGCCCTTTCCGAATTCTTCCTCGACTTCGACGTAGTGAAGACCCTGTTCGTACGCATTGGAAACCAGCTGATCGCGTGGGGGCCCTCCTACGTGTGGACACCGGTCGATTTCATCAATCTGCAGCGGACGAGCTCTCTCCAAAGTGTAGATCTTCGGGTCGGGAAACCGGGGATCAAGTTGTTTCTCCCCTTTCCTTCTGCCGATATCACTCTGTTCACCGACTTTTCCGATACGGTCACCGACGGCGTAGTGAATGACCTTGCGAAAACAGCAAACATCGCGATTCGGGCTGCCGTAACCGCCGGCGGATTCGAGTTCGGGCTCTCGAGCTACCTTGGTCGGTCCATCCAGGGCCGGTACGGTTTCGACCTTACCGGTCGGGCGCTCGGGACAAACGTATACGGGGAACTCGAAGCCGGGTTCGCCTACGGCGGTTACGATTTCGCGTACGCCTATTCGCTCGGCTTCGCGCGCGCACTTGGCGATCTGAAACGGTGGACCCTTTCTGGTGAGTTCTTCTACAACTCCGCCGGAACGGATGACACCGGTACCTACTCTGCGCTGGTGGCCGCGGGTGCTTTCACGCCGCTCTATGTGGGCAGGATCTACGGATACGCCGCGATCAGCAAGGACCAGTTTCTGGCCTCGTTCCTGAAGATGACCCTGTCGGGCATCCTCAATGCCTCCGACCGCTCCTACCGGGTGAAACTTGCGTCCGGGTTTTCCATACCCGCTCTGGTCCCGTTCACTGCGGCGGTCGCCTGGAACGGCGGCGGCACCGGAAAGGAATTCACCTACTTTACCGGCGACAACGCGCTGACGCTCGACCTTCAGATTCTTGTCCAGTTTTGACCCGGGACGCCGCGCGACTTGCCGCCCGCGAGAGGGTGCCGTACAATGGCCGGGTGACTGCTCTCGCGCGCTGTACAAACAGAGCCCGAACCTCCACAGCTATCCTCCTGTTCCTTTTCGCTGCCGCCGCCGCGTGGTCTCAACAGGAGATTTACAGCAACCGCCTCGCCATAGGAATAGCCATCGAGGCAGATGATGAGGCCGGCCTTGCCCGGATCGCTGAGAAGGGCGGCAATCTGGAGGAGCCGAACCTTTTCGGGCTCACGCCGCTCATGGAGGCGGCACAAGCGGGCTCGCCCAGGTGCGCGCAATTTCTCATTTCGCACGGGGCAAAACTCGATGCAGCAGGAGTTGAAGGATTCACCGCGGTCTACTACGCCGTCTACGTCGACCCGGCGGATCCGACTCAGAACGATCCGGGTTATTTTCGCCGGCGCGCCGAGGTCCTCAAACAGCTCATCACGGCCGGGGCGCAGTTCTCCCGACCGTTCTGGCCGGCACGAGGTTTCGGTCTCCTGCACGTTGCCGTTCTATCGGGGAATCTCCCCTGTCTTGAGGTTCTGGTTTCTGCCGGTGCATCAGTTAACGCTGTCGATGCCTTCGGTGAAACGGCGCTTATGATCGCAGCGGGTCAGGGATACCTTCCGGTGGTCAAGTTTCTCATCGATTCGGGTGCGGACAAGAGCCTGGAAACCGTCGGGGGCCGAAACGCCTTCGACTACGCCTCAGAATGGCCGCAGGTGGCCGATTACCTGAAGAGCGTAGGGCTCGGCCCTGGGAGCTACCAGCGACAGCTCGACCGGGCATTCGGCAGCACACCGTGAGGCCGAAAACCCGGGTCGCCCGGCGCGTTTAGTGTTTTACGAAAATTGACAGCGCCCTGATCCCGAGCGCCGCGACTACCGTGACGATAACTCCGGCGATGCAGACCCCGGCTGCCACCGCGAGAAAGGTCTTTCGCCTGTCGAGTCCGAGGATCCAGGCACCGAGCGTGCCGGTATAGGCGCCGGTCACCGGGAGCGGGATAGCGACAAAAAGCATCACACCGATGTAGCCGTATCTTTCGACCTTCTCCTGCACCTTCGAGCGGGCCCGTTCGATGATTCGGTCGAAAAGCCGCCGGTATCCGCCGATGCGGTAGAGCAGTCGGTGAATCGTGGACAGGAACAGGTAGACGATCGGCGCCACCAGCGCATTGAGCGCCGTGCAGTAGAGAAACGCAACCACCACCGGGACGCCGTTCGCGAGCGCATAGGGAATAGCGCCGCGGAGCTCCGAGATGGGCAGTAGCGCGAGTAGTCCCGACCAGATGAAAGTATGAAGCGTCATTTTCCGTTCCTCTCCTGCGCGCGGTCGACCTGCTCGAATCTGACATGCAGCCAGCGGTTTTCGACGGAAGACCTGGTCTTCCGGTAGAACTTCAGGAAATTCGGCAGCAGGTAGTTGCGCCTCTGGTTCTTGTACTGGATTACCAGTTGATCACCGAACTGGTCTGCACGAAGCTCTCCGTTCTCGAGAAACGGCAGGTGCACTTCAAGGACATATGCCTTCCCGTCTGAACGAACGCGATAATTCTGCTGAGAAAAGAACACCGCCGCCGGGTCAGCTTCGCCGTAGAGAGCCTGGGCCACCTTTCGCAGAAGATCGAGCCCGAGCACCTCTTCGTGCATATGCGGTACCCGCGACACCGGCAACGGTTCGAAGCTGGCGTCTACGTCGGCTAGGTAGGCCTTCTGCGCATCCACGTAGCGCTGCCACGGGCCGTTTTCATTCGGTTCATCGGGGAACACTCGATTCATGATAGCGGCATCGACTCCGTACCCGTACATCTGCAGATAGGTATAGGCTCGTTTGGCCTCCTGGATCACCATCCGCTCCGGATTCATTACGATGCGGGCCGAGCTTACTTTTGTGTCGACGAGCGCGTTGTGAATCCTGCCCAGCCGGCCGAACATGTCGTCCAGCTGCTCATACGCGCGGTCGATCGGGATGCCGGTTGTCGTGCGCACCGTGGCGCCGAGAGCTTTGAACGCGAACTTCTGAAATGGGAGAGCTCGCGTCAGCCACCACTGCGTTACCTGGGGCAGGGTCAGAAAGGTCAGTGTTTCGCCGGTTGGCGCGCTGTCGACAACGATGAGGTCGTATCTGCCGGACTGATTGTGTTCGTCGAGCCAGAGGAGCGCGGCGGCTTCACCCATTCCCGGAATCGCGGCGAGCTCCTCGGCCGCGACACGGTCAACACCCTGGAATTTGAACACCAGAAGCATCACTTCGCGCAAATCCACCCAGTGCCGTTTCATGGAGTAGTAGAGGTCGACTTCCTGGGCGTAGAGATTCGTCCGCACCTCCTGCGGTTCGGGCCCCACCCTGGCATCCAGAACGTCGGCAAGACTATGGGCGGCGTCGGAGGAGATAACCAGCGTGCGGTATCCGCGTTCCGCCGCGACGAGTGCAGTCGCGGCGGCGCAAACGGTTTTACCCGCGCCGCCTTTTCCGGTGAACAATATGATTCGTGTACTCATCTGTTTTCAGCAACAAGGTAGCACATGGAACGCCGCAATGGAATGACCACCGTCGGCCGCGTCAACCATCCTGAATCAACCGACACCCGGAGAAACGGCGGTCGTGAGGTGACTCGCAAGCGAGGAAGGTTGGCAACCGGGGCGCCTGTAGCTATATTCTTCCCAATGTTCAAATCCCGGTATCGCCAGATCCTCTGGTTCTTCTGGCGGGTGATTGTCAGCGAAGCGTGGTGGGATATCCTGTTGCCGAAGGTAGGCCTGCGCGCGCTTTCAAATCGCACGCGTATCAGGCGGTTGCGGGACGCTTCGTCGCGTTTTCGAACCCTGGCCATCCGGATGGGCGGCGTACTGATCAAGGTTGGCCAGTTCCTTTCATCGCGGGTCGACGTGCTTCCCCGCGAGATCACCAGCGAGCTCTCGGACCTGCAGGATGAGGTCGGTGCCGAACCGTTCGAAGAGATCCGTTCGGTGGTGGAACGGGAGTTCGGCGCCGCTCTAACGGAAAAGTTCGTCGATTTCGACCCGGTTCCCGTCGCATCCGCGTCCATAGGGCAGGTGCACCGCGCGCGAATCTGTCTGTTCGACAATGAGGGACACCCTTGCGTTCCGGTTATGGTGAAGGTTCAGCGGCCGAGAATACGCGAAATCGTCGAGGCCGACCTTGCCGCCATCAAAGTGGTCGGCGGATGGGTCAGCCGCTACCGGACAATAAGCAAGCACGTGAACGCTCCGCGGCTTATTGAAGAGTTCAGCCGTTCGCTTTACGAAGAGATCGATTACCTGAATGAGGGAAAAAACGCGGAACGATTTGCCGGGAATTTCGATCGGCAATCGGAGATCACCGTTCCCCGCATCGTCTGGTCGCACACCACCCTTCGTGTGCTCACGCTCGAAGACGTGGGAGCTATCAAGATCGCCGACTACGCAGGAATCGAGGCCGCCGGGGTCGAGCGCAAGGACGTGGCCAGGCGACTGGTCGATACCTACCTCAAGCAGGTGTTCGACGACGGTTTTTTCCACGCGGACCCCCATCCGGGGAACCTTTTTGTCGATCCGGGCGTGGACGGCGCTCAGGCGTGGAAGCTCACCTTCGTCGATTTCGGCATGACGGGTACGCTCATGCCGCGTACTTTTCGCGCTCTTCGCGAGGCGTTGATCTCTGTAGCAACGCGTGACGCTGCGCGTCTTGTGGAAGCGTTCGAGTCGCTCAACGTGCTTCTTCCCGGGGCAGACGTCCAGGAAATCGAACGCGCGAGCAGGCGGGTTTTCGACGATGTGTGGGGCAAGTCGACTCGCGAGATGGCGAATATGAGCATCGAAGAGGTGAAGGCGTTCACCGACGAGTTCGGCGACCTGCTCTATGAAATGCCTTTTCAGGTTCCGGAAAACCTGATCCTCCTCGGACGTTGTGTGAGCATCCTCTCGGGAATGGCTACCGGGCTCGATCCAGAGTTCAACCTCTGGCACAGTATCGTTCCCTACGCCCGAAAATTGCTCGAGGCAGAGGGAAGCAGCGCCGAAGAGACGACTCTGAACGAAATCAACCGTGTCGCGGGAACTCTTGCCACCCTTCCGGGAAGATTTGACGCGCTTCTGACCCGCATCGATCAGGGAAAGGTCGAGGTGAAAACGCCCGATCTTCGCGCCAGCCTGGCCCGCATCGACCGCAATACCCGCAAAGTCCCCGGCGCACTTGTCTGTACCGGACTGATTCTTTCCGGCACACAGCTCTATCTCGCCGGCCACGATGCGATCGCCGCCGTGTTCGCCGGATTTGCCGCGCTGATCCTGCTTTGGCTCCTGTTCCGCCGATAGCGGCCTGGAGCGAAACAGGTGCATCTTGAGCTTTGTTCGCGGCTGGTCGATGCCTAGTAGTGTGAAACCGTCGAAAGATGTGCCGTTCGAAATCGAGTACCGGGGATATCGGGTCGAATTGGGTCTATCCCCCTCACGCAGCGGAAAGTGGACTGCTCAAATCGACTACTTCATGACCGACGACGGCAGACCGCTCTTCAACACCGGCTTTCTATCCGTCTGCGACCTTGTCGGTGATTCTGCGGAGCAGGTTAAAAGTGCGGTCTTTCAGTCGATCGTCCGGGTCGTTGATGCCGGGGCGGTCTGAGGGGGCCTGAAACGGCCGGCTACTCCCACTCGATCGTTGCCGGCGGCTTGCTCGAGGCGTCGTATACCACCCGCCCGATACGCTTGACCCTGTTGGTAATGATTGAGGAGATCTCGAGCAGATCCTTCATGGGAAAGGGAAAGACATCCGCCGTCATACCGTCGGACGATACAACGGCACGGAGGGCGAGCACATAACCATAGTGGCGTGCGTCCCCGGTCACGCCCACCGACTGGACGGGCAGGAGCACGGCGAAAGCCTGCCAGATCTGGTCGTACAGATTCCGATTTCTCAGCTCGGAAATGTAGATCGCGTCGGCTTCCCGGAGGATATCACATTTCTCGCGGGTCACCTCTCCGAGAATTCGCACCGCAAGACCCGGCCCGGGAAACGGGTGGCGATGGACGATTTCACTCTTCACTCCCAGCCGCTCGCCGAGCGCCCGGACCTCGTCTTTGTACAGCGATCGCAGCGGCTCGATCAGTCTCCCCTCAACCCTCTTGCGGGCAACAAGCGGTGAGCGTACGTTGTGATGACTTTTGATGACCGCGCCTTTGTTTCCGACTCCGTGTCCGGACTCGATAAGGTCGGTGTAGAGGGTACCCTGGGCCAGAATGGCACTGCTGAGGTTTCGGTCGCCGCCTGCGGCCGCGCCTGCGATCTCCCGCTCCTGTACCGTCATGAAGAGGTCGCCGATGATTCTCCGCTTCTCTTCCGGGTCGGCCACCCCCGCGAGCGCCGCAAGAAACTCCTCCGCTGCATCCACGATATGCAGATGTCGCGCACCCAGTTGCTTCAGATTTTCACTCACTTCGGCCGTTTCATTTTTTCGCATGAGGCCGGTATCCACATACATCAGGTGCACGTGCGCGGGGTCAAGCGCATGGAGAAGCAGGGCAGCGACCACCGTCGAATCTACTCCGCCCGAAATCAGGAGAAGCACCGGCGAATCACCGGCCTGGTTTCGTACCTCGTCCTCGATCTGTTCGAGGTAACGGTCTACCGACCAGTCGCACCGCGCACGGCAAATGCCGACTGAAAAGTTCTCGAGAATCTTCGTACCGTATTCACAGTGGCTTACTTCGGGGTGAAACTGGATTCCGACGAAACTACCGACGCTTGCGGTAATGCAGGCTGGCAGACCGTTGTCGGATTGGGCAACCAGCTCGTACCCGGGCGCGAGCTCGCGAATGCTGTCGCCGTGGCTCATCCAGCTCACAAAGCCCTCGGGGACGTCTTCGAAAAGTGGGTGCTTCCGGAGGAATCGGAGCCGCGCGCGGCCGTACTCGCGGGTTTCTCCCCCCTCTACCGCGCCTCCATTGTCGTGCATGAGCCGCTGCAGGCCATAACAGATTCCAAGCACCGGGAGATCGCCCGAATAGACCCTCGGGTCCGGTTTCGGTGCGCCGGTCTCAGTAACTGAAAAAGGCGAACCTGACATCACGATTCCCCGCACATCGCGGAGCACCGCATCGGTGAGGACCGAATCGCCGGGGAGAATTTCCGTGTAGACGCCAAGTTCGCGAATCCGGCGGCCGATGAGTTGGGTGGTCTGCCCGCCGAAGTCGAGGATCAGGATTCGGTCCATGGATTATCTTTGACGATAGTCTGTTCGCGCGCGTACCCTATCGATACCATGCCCACCGGGACGCTGGTGTAGTTTTCGATGAACTCGACATAACGCCGCGCCGCCGCCGGCAACTCGTCGTAGCTGCGGCAGCGGCCGAGGGGCTGTTCCCATCCGGCAACACTGTCGAACAGCGGCAAGGCTCGTTCCAGAGCGCGGGCGGAACTGGGAAATACCTCAGTCTTCACGCCGTCGATGTTGTAGGAAGTGCAGACTTTGATTTCTGCAATGGTGTCGTAGACATCGAGATGGGTAAGAACCAGGCTGTCAATGGAGTTGGTTACGCAGGCATAGCGCAGGGCGACAAGATCGAGGTAGCCGCACCGCCGGGGCCGGCCGGTGGTAACTCCATACTCTCTGTCCGGTCTCGCGGACCAGCGCATCCAGCTCCTTTTCGGTTTCCTGCGAGAACTCGGTGGGAAAGGGCCCGTTGCCGACGCGGGTCGAATAGGCCTTAAACACGCCGAGTACGCGGTCGATGTCCCGCGGCCCGATTCCGCCGCCAAGTGCTGCGCCCGCGGACCCGGATGTGCCCGAGGAGACGAACGGATAGGTTCCCAGGTCCAGGTCGAGAAGCGCTCCCTGCGCCCCTTCAAGAAGGATGCGCTTGGGCTTGCGGCGGGTCATGAAATCGGTGACATTCACGGCAAGGGGTGCCAGCCGAGTCGCATAGGTTTCGAGAAAGAGACGGTCTTCCTGTTCGATGTTTGCGAGGGGATCGCGGTCGATGATGTCGATAACGCGAATGCCGTCGCGATTTGCCTTGGCCGCGTAGGTGATACCGATACCCCGGCCGGTCGTTCCGATGGGCCGCTTTCGACTCTTGTCGAGCTCGACGTCGCGACGCCGGTAGCTGGGAATCACCAGGTGTGCGCGATCGGAGACCAACACACGGCCCTGCCAGTCCACACCCTGGGCTTCGAGCTCGGCGAGTTCACGAAACAGCGCCTCCGGATCTATCACCATGCCGATTCCGAGAATGACTTTCTTGCCGGGGTAAAGAATACCCGAGGGGATGAGGTGAAGCTTGTAGGTTTTGTCCTCGTGGACTATCGTGTGCCCGGCGTTCGCGCCACCGGAAAATCGAATGATGACTTCCGCCTGGGAGGCCAGAAAATCGACGATCTTCCCCTTTCCCTCATCGCCCCATTGAGCCCCGATGACCACGACATTCATTCCGCAACACACCTCACCGTGAATAGTTTGGCGGCTCCTGCGTGATCGAAACATCGTGCACATGGCTTTCGCGCAGACCGGCAGAGGATATCTTAACGAATTTGCGATAATGTCGCAATTGCTCGAGATTCCTGCACCCGGTATATCCCATACCCTTTCTCAGTCCCACCACGAGCTGGTGGAGAAACGGTTTGAGCTCGCCCTTGTAGGGGACCCTTCCCTCGACGCCTTCCGGTACCGGATCTTCCCCTTCGGCGATCTGGTAGCGGTCTCCCGAGCCTCTGCGGATCGCCGCGAGAGAGCCCATCCCGCGGTAGGTCTTAAAGATGCGGCCTTCGAAGATGATCTCCCGTCCCGGGGCCTCCCGCAGCCCGGCAAACAGATTCCCTATCATCACTGCGCTGGCTCCAGCGGCGATCGCTTTGGTGATGTCGCCCGAATACTTAATGCCGCCGTCGGCTATTACCGGTATATCCCGTCTTGTCGGCCTCTTCAGCGGCCCACATTACCGCGGTGAGCTGCGGGACGCCGATGCCCGCCACAATGCGCGTCGTACAGATCGACCCGGGGCCGACGCCGACCTTGATCGCGTCGGCGCCAGCATCGATAAGCCGACGCGCCGCCTCTCGCGGGTCGCGACATTCCCGGCAATCACCGGAATGTCATATTTCGCCTTTACCTCTCTCAGCGCCCGCACGACGCTGTCTGAGTCTCCGTGGGCGGTATCGATGACCAGGAAATCCGCGCGGCTTTTGACGAGCAGAGGAACGCGCCGGTCGGCATCGAGCGTCCCGATCGCCGCGCCCACCAGCAGCCTTCCGGCGGCGTCGGTCGCTGCATGGGGAAAACGTTGGTGCTTTTCTATGTCTTTCACCGTGATTAATCCGGTGAGCCGTCCTTCGTCGTCGACCACCGGAAGTTTTTCGATTTTGTGACGGTTGAACTTCTCCTGCGCGTTATCGATGGTGGGTTCGCCCGCCACTACA
Source organism: uncultured Spirochaetota bacterium (assembly GCA_963832675.1). Taxonomy (GTDB): domain Bacteria; phylum Spirochaetota; class Spirochaetia; order DSM-27196; family DATKUC01; genus DATKUC01. The sequence goes on from CAWHUY010000026.1 coordinate 22,967, forward strand.
ACCGGATCGACCGTCATTACTTCGCGCACCAGGAGCCCGTCGTTCTGGCAGAAGCGAAGATCGCGGCTGGTGATAATGCCGCAGAGCTTGCCGCCTTTCAGTACCGGTAGTCCCGAGATGTGATGTGCGGTCATCAGCTCACGCACTTCCGATACGGGACGATCCTCGTCAACCGTCACCGGAGCTTCGATTACCCAGTTGAGAAATCGCTTCACCCGCGAAACCTGTTCGGCCTGATCCTGGGGAGTCATGTTTCGATGGATGACCCCCGCGCCGCCTTCAAGGGCTATCGCGATTGCCAGCTCCTGCTCGGTGACGGTGTCCATCGCCGCGGACAAGACGGGAACGTTGAGCATGACATCCCGCACGAGCCGCGTCTTGACGTCGGTGTTTCCTGGCATAAAGTCGGCATACGAAGGAAGGAGGAGCACATCGTCATAGCTCAGCGTCTCTTCAACGATCACGGGAATACCTCCTTGAGTTTTTCCATCTTTGCCGCGTAGGTCTCGTCCGAGCTCGATGAGCGCGTTGCGCCGCCTTTCCTGTGTAAAGCGCTGGATGGGAGAAGAACCGATCGGGATCGGGAGCTCCGACATTGGAAAGGCCACGCTTGACCGCGTTCCAGATTTCCGGATGATTCCGAAGCGCTTCGACAAGTGGCGCGCCGGTTTTCTCACACTCGAGCGTGAGCTTCCTCACCTCCTCATGCGCTTCCGGCAGACCCGCGAGAGACAAAAGGATGTAGGCGGGCTCCGCGAGCACCATGTCGCCCGCCGCGGCCAGATTTGCCGCGAGTCTTTCGACGTTGACTCGCAATCCGGTGAGAATGCGGACCATCCGGTTCACCGCCGCGGTGAATCCGGAAAGGTAGTCCGCCACGAATCGGGACGACGCGGAGTTGGTGAGGTCGCGCTGATGTTCGGATATCTGGTCCATGTAGAAGGTGAGCACCCGGGGGCCAAACGCTTTCCATAGGCTTTTCACGTGTTCGCAGTTCCATGGATTGCGCTTCTGTGGCATCGTGGAGGAACCGACCTGGCCTTCGCCGAAAAACTCCCTCACTTCGTCTATCTCAGACCGCTGCAGATTGCGCAGGTCGTCGGCGAGGTTGGCGATGATGCCGAAAGCGACATTGACCTCGACCAGAAGGCGCAGCAGGTATTCAGGCTCGACCAGCTGGGTGGAATGCTCCGACGGTTCGAGGTCGAGCAGCGAAAGAAACGATCGTTCGAGTGCAATCGGGTCGGCGCTCACAAAGCTCATGGCATTATAGGCGCCGACGGCGCCCGCAAGTTTGCCGCGGAGCTTCCCGGAACGCTCCGAGAGCTCGAGAATTGATTTCCCGAGTCGCGATACATACTCGGCGAGAGCGAACCCGAAGGTGATGGGTATTGCGAATTGCCCGTGCGTGCGACCGACCTGCACGGTCCTGGCGTTCTCTTCGGTGAGCCTGCACAGCTCGAGCTCGAGATCGATGAGAAGCGGAAGAATTACCTCACGCATCGCTCCCCGCACCCGAAGGGCCGCCGCCGTATCGAGAATGTCGACCGATGTCGCTCCCAGATGCACAAAGTGCCGGACGTTATCCGGCACTTTTCGTTTGATGACGTTCACAAGGGCGCGAACGTTATGCTGCGTCTTCTCCTCTTCCGCGTATACCTCCGCCGGGGTGATCGCGGCGGGCAGCCCGCGGATCACCTGTGCGAGTTCGGGGGTAAGCAATCGATGGAACGAGAGAAGAGTCTCTAGAAGGGCCGCTTCGACTCGGATACAGCTTGCTGGTCACCGCCTCTTCGGAGAGGTGGTCGGACAGCTGTCTCGAAGACTTTTCGATTTGCCTCGTAGTACCGGTGGTCGAGCGGCGAGAGGTTGCGGAAAACATCTCGGGTCTCCATATGTCATCATGCCAGAACAGGTTCTCTTTGTCAAACCGGCGGCCCGACTGCAGGTACGAAACCGCCCGCCGAAACGAAGTCCTCCGCGGAATTCGCGCCGGCGGCTCTGGAACATCGGTGGGAAATCGGGGATAATTCGGCCATGAATCGTCGTGGTCACCTGCGTCTGTCTTTGCTTCTTTGCCTATACTGGTGCCGTTTCTGCTTGTCGCGTGCGGTGGCGCCACGGGCCGCGCTGGAAAGAGTGGTCAGATCATAGTTCCCAAGCCCGCCGAGGGGATGGTTTTCGCATCGAGTATGGCCAGCGTTGAAAACAGGTCCCGCCCTCCGCAGGAAGTACCGCCGGTAAAGGTTCCCCTCACCTCGGACTATCTCGTCCAGCAGGTCATCGACCTGAATCTCGATCTCGATGACATGGAAGAACAGATTGTTGTCTACAAGAAGCGGGAATCCCGTCAGGAAAACCGGACGATTCAGGTCGCACCGCAGAGCGGTGAAAGCTCAACCGGTACCTTCCGGCCGGAAGTTCCGCGGGAACCGCGGTTGCCGCCGCCGTGCCGTCCGCGCCGACGCGGGCGCGACCGGCGCGGGCGCGCACAGCCGGAGGTACCTGGCTCGGGCGACCGGATCCAGGCCGGCGACTCTGCGGCGAGAGCGGCGTCGCGCCGGCCGGCAACGCCGGTGAGACGGTGCAGGATCTGGAGGCGAGAACCGCGAACGATACGATCTGGATCATGGTCGTCGACTTCGATACGGTGCGCAACACCTACGTCATCGCCTGGGAGGCGCCCTACACTCGCGACCAACATTCGTACCTTCAAGGTTCAGGTGAAGGACCTGCTCGGCGACCACAATCTCGAAATTATCTGTCAGGGTCTCAATGCCCGCGGTGAACAGACTATCGACGTGTTCAAACGGAGCAATTCCGCAAGCGGCCTTGGGCTCAAGTACCAGAACATTCTTTCGATCGCTTCAGACGGCAGCACCGATATTCAGGAGCCCGATCGCTCCGACGCCTACCGGGCGGCGCAGGCCTCCGGGGAAAGTTTTCCAATCAGCACGCTTACCCGCGACAAAGAGTCGTCGAATCCGCTCGACATGCTGAAGACCACCTACGTCTACCGCAGTCAGGAGGGTCGGTATGTGAAGGGCGCCGTAGAGCGGATACCGGGAAATCGTATTGAAGAGGCACAGCTGTCCGATCTGTACAACGGAACTGCGGAATCTTTCGAGGATTTTCTGAACGGTCCCTGGTATCGGGCAAGCAGCGTGGCGGGTGCCGGCGACAAGGGGCAACCGACTGCCGAGTCGGTAGACATACTCTTCTACGACCGGCATGGGCGGGCAATTACCTTCGCTCACGGGGAGACCGAGCAATCGTTCAGCATCGAAGAGTCCTACAAGACAGCGTTTCAGCGCGGCATCCAGCTCAAGATCAGAAACGATGCAATCCCGACAATGCGCGAGTTCGCCGCGATAAGTGTCCCGACGATCGACACGATCATCGTCGCGGTCCAGGGTGACGATGCCTGGAATGGCACCTACAAACGCCTGAGTGGCGGGCTGCAGCAGGCACTCTTTTCAAACGGCAGCGCCGGGATTACGCTGTCTCACCTCGACCTTTCAGGACTGTACAAAGACGACAACGGGATCGAAATATTCTTTTCCTCGCCGCGTTTTACAATTCGGGAAAACGGAACGGAGCGAAACGGCGAATTTCTGCTCTATGAATATGACAAACAGAAGGTTCTCGAGCTTCGAATCCTTTCGACCACCGGGAGAGTCGAGGAGCGACGACTTTATATTGTCGAATACAAAGAAGAAAGTTCGAAGACTCAGACGGTGCGGGTGATCAACATGACACCGGCGGTGGTCAGCGTCCACGGTTTCGAACCGCTGAACAACCAGGTTACACGTTTTGAGCAGATCGAGCAAAAAGAGCAACCCGCGCCGAAGTCATGATCTCAATTCGGCAGGACGAAGCCTTCGTAGCCATCCCCGCGCAGCTTGATGAGAAGTTGCTGCTCGTCGCCCGACTTCGCGGGAAGAACAACCTTGTAGTAGAGCTCCGAGCCTACCTTGGCCTGTCGCAACTCAACCTGGTATCCCTTCGCGAAGAGTTCCTTCATAAGCGCGTCGGCGTTGCTGCGATCGCGGAATGATCCTGCCTGTATTGCTGTCGAGCCTGCCGCGATGCCGGAATCCGGTGTGCTGTCGGATTCCGGGGCCGCGACCGAACCCGAGCCAGTCCCGGAACCGGCACCGGAGCTTTCACTCTCGGGGGGCGCCGGCTGAGACGTCGGCGCCGATGCCGTCGATTCCGCGGTCGGCTGATCTAGCGGCGACGCGAGCTCGGCCTGAAGCGGGCCGAGTATTCGTGACGGACTGGGAAGGTAGTAGACCTTCGGTGAGACCGAGGAACCGGCGGTTCCTATTACGTCCTGGCCAAGCATATACTCCGGGCTGTCCGGGTAGCGCAATTGCAACTGGTCGAGGGCTTTCATCGCGGCAGCGCGGTCTCCGGCCGCGTGAGCACTTTCAACAACGAAAAGAATCACCGCCGGACCGGCCTGCGGATCCGCGAGAAGCGGCGACGCTTTCTCATAACCGGCGAGTGGGCCGTGCTGATCGCCCTCGACACGCGCGAGGAGCAGCTGCGCCGAAACGACCAGCGCATGAGCCGGACTCCCGGCGGCGGCCGAGCCAAGCGCGGTAACGATCAATTGTGCGCGGGTCGCCGCATCAGACGCCCTGCCGAGCTCGAATGAAAGTTCTGCGGCGCGAAGCAGGCTGAAGTAGTTCCTTGTGCCTCCCGACGGACTGTCCAGGTAGGAAATTTCGAAGTACTGCTCGGCATGCTCCACGTCGCCCGCAAGCTCGGCCGCGGTCGCCATCGCGGCGTAGACCGCACTCCGATCGGCGGCCCCGTGGAGCACATCGACTCCCTTTTTCAACAGGCCGATTGCCTGTCCCACCGTAGGTGCCATTTGCGCGGCGTGAAGCAGCGTTTCCAGGTACGCAGGGGATTGATCGTTCCTGTCGAGCCATTTTTCATATTCGTCAAAGGCGGCCGAGCTCTTCCCGGCGTCTTCGAGGGACTTCGCCTGCGCGAGATCCGGGCCGGAGCTCTGCTGCGCCTGCGCAGGGATCGATGCGAAAAACAGCATGGCAAGAACGAGAATAGGTCTAACGCGGGTTCTTTTTTTCGGCTCGGAGGCGCTTTCTGCCTCCCGGGGCTTTTGACTGTGCTGCTGAAGGGATGTCTGCATCAAGGGCCACACTTTCCCCGGTCTCCCCGAAGGATGATTGTATGACGATGTCGGCATTGTCGTCGTGCCGGCCGGAAGGGTCCGCGGAACCCGCGTTTTTTCCGCCAGGGAGACGGCCGGCACCAGCGGCGGCCGCATCGCTTTCACTCGCCTTCTTATTTTTCGGCGCCCGCTGTTCTTTCTTTAAGCGCGACCGGCGGGACTTGGCAAGGGAGAACGGGAGAACGACGAGCGCGCCGAGGATGAACGAGAGAAAAATGCTGATAAAAATCGGCACCCTCTGGAGCGTATAGATGCCGAAAGAGATGTCCGCGACGTTGCCGAGGTTGAAAGCGGCAAATAACACAAATAGTGCAAGAAAGAGAAGAAACGAAATCAGGCGCCAGGGCATACGCATCGCTCCGTGTGAACCGTACTCGGTTAACTACACTCGCGGCGATAGGATCATCCGCGGGACTTGAGCCCCTTGATAAACTTGTAGAGGCTGATTCCTCCAGCGATTATCAAGCCGACACCGGAAACCCCGATGAGCCATCCGGCCAGGCCGTGCAGAAACGGCACCGCCTTGAGGAGAGCAAGAACACCGGCCGCCGTCGTTACGCCGCCGGCCAGTTTTTCGTCGCTCGATTTTGACGTTATAGCCAGTCCGACCACGGTGAGCACGCCGCCGATGACGAGAGCGGGAATCGGCGAAGCGGTAACAGCGCTGAGGATAAGGAGCGCGGTCCCGCCACCGATACCGCCGGCGGCCTTCGCTCCCTGTTTCATGAGTACGTCCCGCGGCACTATCTCATTCATTGTTCTGCTACCTCATCTAAATAATAACCGTTTGCGCCCTGTTGGTAAAGGATGGCCCTTTTTTGGCGCTGCTCAGTGCCGAAAACTGCGCTGACCGGTGAAGATCATCGCGGCTCCGTGCTCATTGCACGCCTCGATCGATTCGAAATCCCGAATCGATCCGCCCGGCTGCACGACGCCGGTCACCCCTTCGGCGAGTCCCACGTCGATTCCGTCCCGGAATGGGAAAAACCCGTCCGATACCATGACACTTCCGGCAAGGCCTCCCCGATTTTCGAGCACCTCCGCATCGATTTCTTTGCGACGGTCTTCCTCTTCGAGCAGACTGTAGGGCACCGAGTAACGCAGCCAGGCGATACGGTCGGCCATCTTCCGGTAGGCTTTGTCACGAGCGATCTCCGCCACCCCTACCCTGTCCTGCTCACCGGTACCGATACCGACGGTGATGCCGTCCCGAACGTATATCACCGAGTTGCTGGTCACACCGGACTCGACGAGCCAGCCGAAGATCATGTCTTTTCGCTCCTGCTGGGTCGGGGCGCGGCTGATCCGGTAGGTTCTGCCCTTGTACTCGGTCTCTGCGGGCTGAAATTCACCCGGGTCGAAGATCCGTGGTGCATAGGACCATTGGAGGATGAGCCCTCCATCCATCAGGCTTTTGAAATCGACCATACGCGTGCCTACATAGGTCGCAAGCCGGTCAATGTTGCCGATCTTCATGATTCGCAGGTTCTTCTTCCGCTTCAGAATGTCGAGAACGCCCTCTTCGAACTCGGGGGCGACGACGACTTCCGAGTAGGTTTCGGCGATCCGCTCCGCGGTCTCCGCATCAACCTCTCGATTCATCGCCACCGCGCCGCCGAACGCCGCGATCCTGTCTGCGAGATAGGCCCGCTCGTAGGATTCGGCAAGCGTCAGCCCGAGAGCAACGCCGCAGGGGTTGTTGTGCTTCACAATGACCGTGCACGGTTCGGACGTGAAGTAGCGCAAGATGTTCAAGGCGCTGTCGACATCGGTGATATTGATCTTTCCCGGATGCTTGCCGGACTGAATGAGCTCGATATCCGAGGCAAGGTATCTGCCCGGTTCGATCGACGAAACTTCGCCGAGGACCAGGTTTCCGTTCGTGAGACGATAGAGGGCGGCCTCCTGGTCGGGATTCTCACCGTAGCGCAGTCCGCGTTTTTCCCCGTCGATGAGCCATTCAACCTTCTCGTAGAGCAGGGTCTGACGGTGTGAAACTGCATCGACAAACGCGATTTCCATCTTTTCGGGAAAGAAGTCTTCGTTTATCTCGCGGTACATCGAAGACAGCGGCTTTTCGGCCATCGGCACTATCCCTCCCTCTTTTTCGGTTTTCGCGGACCTACCTGCGTGGAAGCTGTCGATCTCTCGAGCGAGGGATCGGCAATCTCGTAGGCGCCCTTTTCTATGTCAGTTGTGGCGAGGTAGTCGGCAATCGCGCGATCGTAGGCCGCGGTGTGCTGGAAGGTCCGCGCAGCGTAGGTGAACCGGGTTCGAAGGCTCACGCAGCTGTCGTTTTTTTTCAGCTCGGCGAGCAGTTCCTTGTAGTCTCCCGGTGAGCAGCATGAGAGCACCCGCAGATAATTCTTCGCCGCGGCGCGCAGCATGCTGGGCCCTCCGATGTCGATATTTGCCCGCGCGTCCTCCAGCGAAACTCCGTGCGTCCCGATTACCCGCGTAAACGGGTAGAGGTTGACCACCACCAGGTCGAAGGTGATGCTCGCGGTTCTTTCGAGATCGTTCAGGTGAGACGGGTTGTAGGTTTCGCTTAAAAGTCCCAGATAGATGCGAAAATCCAGCGTCTTGACCAGCCCCCCCTGCATCTCCGGCTGGCCGGTGTAGTCGGAAATTGAAACCAGACGGCTCTTCAGGCGCTCGCCCCGGTATGCGGGAGCGGAAAGAATCGTCGAAAGAGCCTCATATGTTCCACCGGTCGAATAGACGCGGACCTCGGGATGGAGCCGCAGCAGGCCGGGAACCAGTGTTTCAAGGTTACCCTTGTCGGCAACACTGACTATCACGTTCCGGACCGGGACGAGACCGTCCACTTTCCTGACCTTGTTGAGTTTCACTCATACCCCCGGGAGAGAAGCGTATTCAGTCGCTGAGTCCGAGCGAACGATCTCCACGCTCCAGATAGGCGTACGCATCGTGATTGTGGATACTCTCTGCGTTTTCGGCTTCGACGCTGAACCAGGGAAATTTCGCGAACCGCTCGATTCGGACGCAGACCTCTCGAACGAGATCCTCTACGAAGACCGGGTGATCATAGGCGAACTCGGTGATCTCTTTTTCATCCTCGCGCTTGAGGAGGGTGTACAGGCCGCCGGAAGCTGAGTGCTCGATGATGTCGATAACATCTTCGATCCAGAAAAAGGGGCCGAGCTTGAGCCTGACCCGCACAATACCTCGCTGGTTGTGCGCGCCGCGGTCGGAAATGTCGCGTGAACAGGGACAGAGCGTCAACACCGGCACCTGAATTCCGACATAGAAATCCCGCCGGCTGCGGCTCACCTGCCCGATATAGCTGCAGGTGTACTCCATCAGACTCTTCTGTCCGGATACCGGCGCGCTCTTTTCGAGAAAATAGGGAAATGTCACGTCAGCGAAGGCATCCTCGGCCTCGAGCGATTCCCGAATCGTGTCGAGCATGGAGAGAAAGCGGGGCATGCCCAGGTTCTGGTAGTACTGCTGGAATACTTCGATGAACCTGCTCATATGGGTGCCCTTGAAATGGTGCGGGAGGTCGGCAAAAAGCTGTACGGTCGCTGTGGTGTGCTGAGTCTTGTTCTTCTTGTCGAGGACCGTGATCGGATACCTTAGGTTCTTGACCCCTACCTTCTGAAGCGCGATGTTTCGTTCGTCGGGCTGCCCCTGCACATCGATCACAACGAAGCTCCGCCTGCTGCAGCGGCGCGGACTGCCGCGGCCCGCTCGGCCGCCTCTACCGTGTTGTACATAAGCATGGTGATAGTCATCGGTCCAACGCCGCCGGGTACCGGAGTGATCGCCGAGGCAATCTCGCTCACCTCGTCGTATGCCACATCACCCACGAGCCTGTAGCCCTTTTTTCGGGACGCGTCTGCTACACGATTCACACCGACGTCGATGACGACTGCGCCCGGTTTCACCATGTCGGCACGGATGAGTCCGGGTCTGCCGGCAGCCGCAATGAGGATGTCTGCCATGCGGGTGAAATGTCCAAGGCTGCGGGTGCCGGTGTGGCAGACGGTGACCGTGGCGTTCGCCTCTGCGCCGCGCTGAATAAGCAGATTTGCGAGTGGTTTTCCGACAATGGTGCTCCGGCCGACTATCACGACGTGCGCGCCCGCAATCTCGACGCCGCTTGCGACCAGCATCTTGACCACACCGTGCGGCGTGCACGGGATAAAGGTGGGCCTTCCGAGCATGATCTTTCCCAGACTCTCCGGATGAATCCCGTCGACATCTTTGTCCGGAGAGATTGAGGCAATGATATCTTCCGAATTGATATGCGCGGGGAGTGGAAGTTGAACAAGGACCCCGTGGATGCGGGAGTCGCCGTTGAGTCTGCGTACCAGGGCGAGAAGTTCGGACTCTGTCGTGGTTTCCGGCAGGCGATGCTCCTCAGAGTGCATCCCGAGCTCCTCGCACGCGCGGCCCTTGCCGGTCACATAGGAAACGCTCGCCGGGTCCTCTCCGACAAGGACCACCGCCAGGCCGGGGGTGAGCCCGTTTTTCTTGAGCTTTTCGATGCGCGCCTCCAGGGCCCGGCGCAGCCCTGCTGCAATTTTCTTCCCTTCGATCACCCTTGCGCTCACCGAAACAGCTCCTCCGTTCGTAAGACATGTATCATAAATGCCATTATTGATAAAGGAGGTCTGAAGTGGTACTATTTGGCCATCACGCAACGCAACAAGGGGATACAGTTGAACACACGATTTCCGCGACCGCTCTTGGTCCTCACTATCGCGCTGCTCACGTTCGGCGGTTCCGCCTTCGGACAACAGACTCAGCCACCGACCCAAAAGCCGCAGAATCCGAAGAAAGAGATCGCGTCGTATAGCCTCGGCGACCAGATGCTCGCAATAAATCTCGGTCTTTTTGTTCCTCTGTTTTTTTACGGCGGGTCGGCCGGGGCAACGGGCACGAACCTTTCCCTTGGCGGAACCGGTTCAATCATGTGGAGCTCATTCCTGGACAACAACTGGGCACTCGGGTTCGACATTGGAGGCGCGTTCGCCTTCAGCCCCAACGCGCGCGCGCTCTTTTTGGTCTCGATTACGCCGCGCATCTCCTATGTCTTTCACAGTTATCCATTCGATTTTCCGGTATTTCTCGAAGCCGGAGTCGATTTCGCCCGTCTCCAGGAAAGTTTCAAGACCGACCCGATCATCAAACCGGGCGCCTCTTTTCTCTGGAACTTCAACAACAACTGGGCGTTCGGTTTGAACGCAGTCTACTGGTGGATACCGGAGATCTACACCGGCGCCGTGGTGAGCTCCACCGAAACGCGCTACGGAAATTTCCTCGATATCACGCTGTCGGCCCTCTACCATTTCTAGGAGCATCTGATGAAGCTACGGACAGCCACAACGCTTTCAATTCTCGTTCTCACCGGACTCATCGGCATATCCTGCACGCAGGGCACGCTCGGCATCTTTGCGAGCCTCCAGCGTGAAACGAAGATCCTCGACCGCGGCCTGGAGAACGGATTGACCGCAACGGGCATGGCGGTTAGCGGGACCCCGACAACCGGCTACTACTACCTGGCGGCGGTCTCGGCCTATGTTCGTCCGCGAAATGCTGCAAGCGGCGTTTCGTGGGCCAAGATTTCGCCTCCGGCGAACGGCATGCTGGTGCAGGATCACGGGATCCAGGTCTTCAATACCAGCCTCGTCGTTGCAGCCTTCTACGACGGCACCAGCGCCAGCTCGAGCAGCGCGGTCTACTATCGCACCGCCGACAGCTCTACCGACGCCGGCTCATGGACCAAGACCAACCTCCAATCGAACGGTGCGACCGTGCTGAGCATCGGGGGACTGTTCTATATCCCGAGCGATCCTGCCAATGGACTCGCCAATACGATCTACGCCTGCGTCCAGACTGCAGCGAACAACTACGTGCTCTACTACAGCACGAATGGAACGAGTTTTTTGAAGGTCAACGGCAGCGACCGGTCATCGCCTTACATTGATGCAGTCACTGATACGACGACCCAGGATGTGTTTATTACTTCGGCAAGCGTCGTGACTCTGAAGCGCGGGGCTGACTGTGGCGTTCATAGCGCCCAAAGACGCTTCCAACAACGCCTACACCAACCTGGGCGGGATCTGGTACGACGACGGGACGTTCAGCGTTATCGGTGACCTGTACATGACCGCAAACAACTCGATTGCCAAATCGACCGACGGAGGCACAACCTGGTCGACAGTTGTCTCAAGCCATGCGGCACCAAGCGGCGGTGTAGATCTTGTTTTCAACAAGATCGCAGAAACCGAGAACGGCAGCTACAGGGCCCTCATCATCGGCTCAACCACGAGCGGCTACTGGGTTCTCCCCCCGGGTGCGACCGACGTCGCGGTGCCCGATCCCTCGTCGAACTACCAGGCGAGCGACCTGCGCACCTCGGCAATTACCATGCTTTTCGTGGATACGATTCGCAGGAGACGCTGCCAATCCGCCGGTCAGTCCTGCAGGGACCGACCTGGTATTTGCCGGAGGGAACGCGAAGGGATTGTGGGAAACCTACTATACCGACAACATTCCGACCTGGATTCAGAACTAAGCGTATCCTGGGACCATACCGGGAGCGCGGGAGCATCCTTCTCAGGCGAGTCGGGTCCAAACGATTTTCTCAAGAGGATTTCACCGCCTCTCGAAGAACTTGGCTGGCGCAGGTCACTGAAACGCTTATCCTGCTTCCAAAGCATCGCGATGTGTCTTCCGCACGTCGCCTGAATAACGCTCTCAACCTTCCGTAGCTGCTTTCCTTTCGAAACTGCGCGGGTGGCCTACTCCGCCCGGCGAAAACCCACCAGATCACGACCGGGACAATGCAAATGTGCATGAATCGCATGCTGATGTACACCGCGTTCTGATTGCGGAGTCGCGGGTTGCCGCATTATCATTTCGGTAGGCCGAATGATGATTTGATCCGCCGGTGGGTGGTGGCAGGACCTCCGCGGCGAGTCGCACAAGGAGTAGATTGCATGAAAATTGCTTTCATAGGTGCCGGCAGTTTTGAGTTTACCAGGGACCTGGTCCGCGATATTTTGACCTTCCCTCTGCTCGAGAACGCAACCCTTGCGCTCATGGACATCGACAAAGAACGGCTCGACTATGTCGGGCAGGCGGTCGAACGCATCGTGCGCGAAGGCAAGAAACCTGCGCAGGTCGAGACCACAACCGACCGATCCCGTGCGCTCGACGGAGCCGACGTCGTAATCAGCACCATACTCGCAGGTGGAGTCGATATCTGGCGCTACGATATCGAGATCCCGAAGCAATACGGCATCGATATCAACATCGGCGACACGCGCGGACCGGCGGGGATTTTCCGCGCGCTAAGGACGATACCGGTCATGCTCGATATCTGCAAAGACATGGAGCGTCATTGTCCAGACGGCCTACTCCTCAATTATTCCAATCCTATGGCCATGCTCTGCAGGGCCATGCAACGGGAGAGTTCGATAAAACTGACCGGACTGTGCCACAGCGTTCAGGGAACGGCCGCCATGCTTGCGCGGTGGATCGGTGCGCCGAAATCCGAAATATCCTACCTGTGTGCCGGAATCAACCATCAGGCGTGGTATCTGAAGTTCGAGTGGAACGGCGAAGATGCTTATCCGCTCATCAGCCGCGCGATTGAGAATCCGGATATCTACAATGAAGAGATAGTACGCAACGAAATGTTCCGGCACCTGGGCTACTTCGTAACCGAGTCGAGCGGACACAACTCGGAATACAACTGGTGGTTCCGCAAGCGTCCGGACCTTATAGAGAAATACTGTACAAACGGTACCGGTTGGAATCCCGGGATCCACGCCTACATACTGGAGCGCTATCTTTCCCGGGAACAGACATGGCGGCAGGAGTTGAAAGACTGGCTTGCCGATCCGGCGCCACTCGATCTGGAACGCGGGACTGAATACGCGGCCTACATCATGAACGCGTGGGCAGGTGGGACGCCTTTCAAGTTCAACGGCAACGTTCCCAATGATCGGTTGATCGACAACCTTCCAAACGACGCATGCGTCGAGGTGCCGGTGTATGTGGACAAAGACGGGATGCATCCAATGCGCGTCGGAAAACTGCCGCTGGAGGTTACGCCCCTCACCACTCTCTCATCGACGATTGAGGAAATGACCGTGGAAGGTTGTCTCGCCGGCGATCCAACAATGGTGTTTCGCGCGATCGCGCACGATCCGCTGACGGCTGCGGCTCTCTCGTTGTCCGAGACACGCGAAATGGTCACAAAGATGTTCGAACAAAATCGTGCCCACCTGCCATCGTTCGGCCGTTTCAAACCATGAACGCAGGGCCAGTGTTGCCGGAAAGGATACCTGCCCGCGTTGGGATTTCGCGCGGTGCCCGATGTGAGGAAGACGGGCCGGATCATGCAGAAGACTGTTTCCGCCGGCGATAGACTGTCGGCATCGGCCTTCTATTTCTTGTTCTACGCTGCAGCGGCGTCCCTTGTGCCCTTCCTGGTCATCTTCTACCATGAGAAGGCAGTTCGGGCCGACGCAATCGGAGTTCTCGGAGCAATTCCTCCGCTCATGATGTTGTTCGGAGCGCCGCTGTGGTCCGGATTGGCCGACGCCCTGCGGCGTCACAGGCAAGTCCTCGTGATTGCCATTGTCGGCTCCATTCTGTTTGTGGGATTCCTCTATCGTGCTTCAACACTTCTTTGGATCGCGGTCGCAGTCGCGGGGTATTCATTCTTTTCGTCACCCATCATGCCGCTGGTTGATAGTTCGACCCTCGCGTCGCTGGGTTCCGAGAAGGCGAGATATGGACAGATAAGAATATGGGGTGCTGCGGGATGGGGAATCGCCGCACCCATCGTGGGAGATCTCTACGAGCACAGCGGACTTCACTGGCCCTTTCTCATGTATGCCGGGCTTCTGATTGCGGCGCTGATCGTTGCCGCGCGGATTCCGCTCGGATATGCGCAACCTCCGATTTCGTTCGGACACGAAACGCGGTCGATTCGCTCGAGCAAACCATGGGCACTATTCCTGTTTATTGTACTGGTGTGTGGAACGGGCCTGTCGGGGCAGAGCGTGTTCCTGTTCCTGTATATGGATCACCTTGGTGCATCGCGGACGCTCATGGGTCTTGCGCTCACCGCGGCAACGCTCTCGGAGTTGCCGTTTCTGTTCTACTCCAATCGCCTGATCCGTCGCTGGGGGCCGAAGCGACTGCTTCTGTTCGGTGTGGTGATGATTGTCATTCGCGCGCTGTTATATTCGGTCGTGAGGCAGCCATGGATGGTGCTGCTCGTTCAGTTGCTGCACGGGCCGACATTCTCAGCAATTTGGGTCGCAGGCGTTTCATATGCAGATGAGCTTGCGCCCACCGGATTGGCCACCACGGCGCAGGGGCTGTTCAATGCAACTTTCATGGGTCTGGGTGCCGCCTTCGGCGCACTGCTTGCCGGAATCCTGTATCAAAATTTCGGTCCCGACTGGATGTACCGCGGTCTTGCGCTTCTGGTCCTTCTCGGGCTCCTCGTCTATTCCGCATTGGACGGCATCCGTCGAACCGGCAACGGAGCGCGGTGATAGCGAAATGGAGTGAGCACCTATAGCGCAATCGCTCGAATACCGGTGAGGAAACAGAAATCCACAAGATCGCCGTACAGGTCTGGTCCGTATCCGAGACAGGCGTATTCGTTGGTCCAATGCTCCAGAAGCTGATCCATGTCCGCGTGGACAGTTATGAATCCGTGGGGCCAGAAGGGTATGCCGCATTCTTCGAGGCGAGCGTGAAGTTTTTCTGCCGACGGCTCGAAGATCGAGCACCTTGCGATGACCATCTGGAACTCTCCGTCTACCCTTCCCAGTCGCGCGAGCACTCCTTCTCCCGCTTTGCACACGAGCCGCACCGACAGTCCCCCAGCCATCCCTTCGGTGGGAATGCCGTGCTCTGAAAATCCGGCAGGACCAACTTTTCCTGCAAGAGATGGCGGGATTGCGCCATCCCCGATGATCTTGATTTCTCGCGTTCTCTTGTCGATGTGCTGGAGATCACCGTAATAGACCGGCTCGTTGCTGAGTTGAGTCAGCAGATTGACGGTCATTGCGGTATTGAAGTCTCCGAGGGTCGACGTTCCCACGTGGTCTTCGAGCATCATGCTCTGCATGAAACAGGTCGCAGCGTAATCGTCTGCAAGTCCCGGAAAAGACTGTATCGTATAGAAATCGAACTGTTCCCGGGCTACGATCTTCTTCATCGCGAGATAAAGTCGAATCGAGCGTTCGTTGACAATTGTTTCCTCCGGCAATGCGCCGAAGAGTCGCTTCAGCCGGGGATAGAGGTCATCGATCTCTTTCCGGGAAACCGCTTCAGCCTCCCGTATCAAATCGGTGGTGTCTCGTGAGTCGATGTCGACGCCGAAGGTGCGCATCCACTGTGAGGGATCTGCCGCGCCGCATGTCTGCCCCATCCCTCGCCCGCCGAAGGTCCCTATCGTCGCCATGTTGAGCCGGGCTTTCAGGTGAGCGGCCCGGCAGTAACTCCGGATTCGGGCTATTTCTGCCGGATCATTGGCCTCGCCGTAGACGAACTTGTGCCTGATTCCAATCTCCATCAGTGCGCCGTGCATCACAAGTCCTCCCACCGGTCGCCATCCCTGGGAACCCGGGTGTGTCCATAGTACTATCGCCCTGCCGGTCATCGCATAGTCTCTCACGGCCGCCGCAAGGTGTGCCGCCCAGACCCATGTGCCCGAAAAGAGTACGATGCCGTCTATGGTGGGATCCTGCTTCATGCGCGCCAGCGCAATCCGGGATTCTTCCTTCGTGGCGATAACGATGTCATGCTCCACGATCTCTACTCCGGAGTCGCTCAATGCACGCTTGGACTTCTCGACGATGCTCGCGTCGATGAACGCTTTTCCCATGGGATCAGTCAAGCCATCCTTGTGAACGCCGAACACAATAAATCCGAACTTGGGTCGAACCATCATGCACTTCCCTTGCTTAGTCTCGGTAAAGAAAATCGGGCAGATAGCCTCGCTCAGCATCTACCATCTCGTTGAACATCGATCGGATTTCCCGTAACGAACAGGCCGCCGAGGACAATGGATCGATCATGAGGGCATGCTCTGCGGCTTCCCGATCTTGATCCACTATCGCACGGCAAACCTGATCGTGGAACGCCATGTGTTGAAAATTGAACGTCGCAAGATGCGAAGGCAGCTCGCCGAAGTAGGTGGGTTGGATTCCTTTCGCATCGACCAGACACGCCACCTCGACGACTCCGTCGTGAGGCAGATTGCTGATCAGACCGCCCTTGTTGGAGACGTTTCCGTAGATGACCGTGGGCTGGTTCTTCGTCTCCGCTTCGATTATGTAGGAAGCGAATTCCATTCCCCGCTCGAGATCGGCGGTACCGGTTTCGAGTTCCTTTAAAACGACTGCGCCGTACTTTCTCTCCTCCGGCCATGTGTTCGCGTAGAAACCGCTGCCACCCAAATCGTCTTTCCCGCACACTTCATCGATGATATCCTTTCTCTTGCGAATATAGGGCAGGTACTCCGAAACGTGACCGCTCGATTCGGTCATGAAGACTCCAAGATGCTCCATCAGCTCGAACCGCACCGGATCCCTGGCTCGAACCGCAGCATCCTGCGCGCGCTGGCGAAGCCGGGGATACAGCGATTCCCCGCTCTTGTCCGTCAAGGTGACGAACCATGCAAGATGATTGATTCCCGCGGCGCGCCACCTGATCGAGTCGTAGGGAAGGCCAAGGTACTCCGCGATCTGATGGGACGTATTCTGAATCGAGTGGCACAACCCTATCACCCGAAGCGAAGTCGTTCGCTGCGCGGCAAGGACTGTGAGGGACATTGGATTGGTATAGTTCATCACCAGAGCGTTCGGGCACAGGTGCTCGATATCCTTGAGTATTTCGATCCAGGTCGGCACCGTGCGGAGTGCTTTAAATAGTCCACCCGGGCCGATCGTGTCCCCTATGCATTGGTCGACGCCGTACTTGAGCGGAATTTCATATTCTTTCATGATGTTTTGGGGGCCGCCAACCTCAATCGAGCTTATTACATAGTCGCTGCCGGGCAGCGCCTGCCGGCGGTCGAGGCTTGCAATAACCTTCCAATGGCGTCCGGTCTGTGCTATCAGAAGCTCGGCCAACCGGCGCGTCAACCCGAGTCTCTCCGGATCCACATCTACAAGGGCGAAGATCCCGCCGTCCACGTGCGGGATCGCCAATATGTCCTTGATGAGCTCTGCTGCAAAAACCGCGCTGCCAGCGCCGATGAGCGTTACTTTCATTCGTTTTCCCCCCGGATGCTTTCTAAGAGCTGAATTGAGATTTCGTGTTATCGCCTCGACGCGGCTACTTCAGGCCGGTAAGGGTCAGACCTTTCACAAACTGTCGCTGAAAGGCAAAGAACACGACGAGCACCGGAATCATTATGAGGACTCCGGCCGACATGGTGACGTTCCAGTTTGCAAGATGCCGACCGTTGAAAAATACCAGAGCCAGCGGCACGGTCATCTTATCGATATCATTAAGGACCACCAGGGGCCACAGGTAGTTGTTCCATGCGGACATGAAGGTGAAGATACCCAGAGCGGACAACACCGGTTTGATTTGAGGAACGACGATTACCGCGAAAATACGAAACTCGCCGGCGCCGTCGATCCGAGCCGCTTCGATAAGATTCGTCGGAACCGACTCAATGAACTGGCGTGCCAGGAAGATGCCGAATGCACCCACCAGATTCGGGATCACTATGGACGAGAGGTGATTGACGATACCGAGGCGCGCGACAATGAGATATGTGGGAATCATCATCACGGCAAACGGCACCATCATGCTCGAGAGCAGGAGAATAAAGACAAATCGTTTTGCGCCGAACTCGAACTTCGCGAAAATGTAACCGGCAATAGCGCTTGTAAACAGAGTGACCAGCGTAATGATGATCGACGTTATGAGACTATTCCACAGCCATCTGAAAAACGGGGAGCCTGCGACTACTGTCTTGAATCCCTGAAGAGTCGGATGTTGCGGGATGATGCTCGGATTCGCCGAGAGGATCTCCTTGTTGCTCTTGAGCGAAGAGAGGACCATCCATGCGTAGGGGACAAACATTGCCAGGGCAAGCAGGACGAGTACCGTAACGAGGAGCGAGTATCCGAACGTAGTATTCCTGCTTTGCATTGGTCTTGCCCCCCCTTTAGTATTCCCAGCGGGATCGTCCGATCCGCAGTTGGATAAGCGCCATCACAAATGTGAACAAGAGCAGCACTACCGCCATTGTCGAGGCATAGCCCATGTCAAAATACTGGAACCCGGTCGTATAGATGTGCAACGTAAGAACTCGCGTGGAGTTCTGAGGAAAACCGTTCGTCATGACCTGCACCTGCGTGAACATTTGCAGGTATGAAATGAATGTTACCACGGTAACGAACAGTGAAGTTCGTCCCAGCAGGGGTAAGGTTACGTGGCGAAATCGCTGCCACCACCGTGCCCCGTCCATCCACGCTGCCTCATAAAACACTTCGGGAATCGAATCGAGGCCCGCCATGAAGATGACAATGTTGTAACCAATGTCCGCCCACAAGGTAGTGAAGATGACGGAATACATGGCAATGTGTGGATCGCCCAGCCAGTTGACGGGGCTCACGGACATGAGGCGGAGGATATTGTCGAACAGGCCGCTGTTGATGTTGTACATAGTCGACCAGATCAGCGCGGCTCCGGCGACCGGTGCAATCGTCGGAAGAAAGAATAGCGTGCGAAGCGTGTTCTTCAACCATCGCGAACGTACCGAGTTTATCCCGATCGCAATAAGCAGCGTGAACACGAGGTTCGCCGGAACGGCAACGAAAGTGAACTGAAGCGTATTTCGGACGGCCTTCAAGACAATCGGATCGAGAAAAAGTCGGTGATAATTCGAAAGACCAACGAATTCGTTGTGAATTGAGAGAGCGTTATAGTCGAAAAACGAGAGGCCGAGCCCCCAAAAAACCGGCACTACCGAGAAAAGCACGAAGACGAGCATGACCGGCGTCAGCCAAATGATGACGAATCGGATCTCCCTTCGTTTCTGGACCGACCGTTTTCTCTTGACGGGCATCTATTCAACCTCTATCAGGGTTTCGAATCCAATCATCAATCAGCCGGAAGACGACACACCCGTCGTCTTCCGGAACTTCCAGTCTTTGCTGCGTGGTTCTATTTGCTTTTCTGATCGATCATCGTGTTTACATTGTCCTGGATCTTCTTCAGTCCCTGATCTACACTTTCCTGGTTTGCCACCATCGCCTGAAACTCATTGTAGATTGCGTCCGAAAGAAAATCCCGATCCCACACCTGGCCGATCGGTTTGCCGTACTTCAGTATGTCCAGCGATGTCTTCATGAGGGGAACCTTAGCCCGAAACTCGGCGTTGTCCGCGATTCTCTTGTCGGCGGGCACGGTGTAGGTGGCAAGGTTGAATTGCTCCTCGATCGGCTGCGACATCATGTAGGCAACGTATTTCCACGCGGCGGTCTTGTTTGCGGTTTGCGCGGCAACCACTTCACCCCAACCCGACTCCGCGGCATAGACGGGAGAATTCGAGGGATCGAAGGAGGGGACGGGTGCGTAGCCAAAATCGGTGAGATTGTACTGCTGTTGGCCCGTTGCGATTACCCACGGGCCTCTCATCGACATTGCAGCACCGCCCTTGAAAAAGATATCCGAGGAGTCGACGTTTGTATTCGAAACTTGCGACAGATCGGTCAAGTGATACTTGGTGATCAATTCGACCTCGAACTGCATCGCCTTGATTGCCGCCGGTGAGGTGAAATTCACGTGCCCGTCGTTGGTCCAATATGTTGCGCCCTGCTGAAGTATGTTGGCCAGGAACATGAACATGACGCTGTCAGTGTTGATGAAGTCGAAACCGCGTACTTTTAAGTTATCTCCGTCCATCACTGTCAGAGCTTGTCCGTCCTTGATGATTTCGGCCCAGCTCTTCGGTGGATAGGAAAGACCCTTGGATTGGAACATTGCCGGGTAGGTCAGCATTCCTCCGTTTTCGATGTTGAACTCATGGGGAAGCCCGTAGAGAACCCCCTTGAAGGTGTAACCGGCGGTCGTCGGAGCAAAAAACCGGCTTTCGTATGACTGCGCATCCGGTACCGGAGCAAGGAGGCCGTTCTTTTCGTATTGTGGCATCCATGAACCAAAAACCTGCGCCGCGTCGGGTGCCTGCCGGGCGGCGAAGGCGGCTTGAAGCTTGGGTATGTATGCATCATACGGGAACCCCTGGTAGTTCACTGTGATATCCTGTCCGGTCTTGTTGAACCCGTCAGCCAGTTGTTTGTTTGCATCGTCGAAGTCCGAATCGCCCCACCAGGTCAGTGTAACCGGTGTGCCGGAAGTTACACTCTTTGCTGCCTCGTTCTGGCCCCCGGCCATAAGGCTCGATGCGGAGCCAAACAGCATGGCTGCGAACGCGAACGCTACAAGCACGCTTCGATTCAGTTTCCCGGTAATGCGGTGTAGAATACTCACCGTTTTTCGCATGGCTATCGCCCTCCTAATACTGAATTTTGCTTTCGAGCTGCTTTCAATTGTAAAGTGCAGTAGAGTGGTCCGCAATTGATTTGGTCTGTAGAATGGCATTCATTTCATGTACAATTGCACAACCTCCTGCTTCGACTCTGAGCGCCTAAACATCCGGCGACAGGGCCTTATCGGATCGCTGGTCCAGACATCGCCGATCTCTCCGTCGGACCGCGGTCAGGTGGGCCAGGCATCCAACGAACGAACCAGGCATGAGACCGACCACCAAAGGCTGAATCGCCCAATCCCTGCGGTGCTTATGACCCCGGAGCCGGTGACCGGACCCACCGCGGACCCAAGCGCTCCTATGCCGACAACGGGCACGGTGAGATTTGCCCGCGGGCCGGTATTCCGGGCGATGGCCACGATCGCGGGCCTGAAAGGTCCAAATGCGAAACCGACCACCAATGTGACGGGGACGATCAGCGAGGGCTCGCTGCCAGCCACAGAAGAACCAGTTCTCCGGCCGACATGATCTGTGAGCCGAGAATCACCGCCGCAAGCGATTTTTCGACTGGAAAGAAGAACATTGCAAACCTCGTCACCATAACGCCGAGCCAAAACGCTCCCGGAACTGCAGCCGCCTCCGTACGTTCGAACCCCTGGGTTATCTGCAGGAGGCTGGGGAGCCATGAAACGAAGGTCGACTCCCCTACGGTCTACAAGAACATCAATGCAGAGAGGTAGGACGCCAGGAACACGCTTCCGGGTGCAAACAGTTCCGTCGAATTACGCGCGCCGTTCGCATGTCCCGGAACCAATTCATGAGATTTTTTTCCACTCAACAGGCCCTGCTTCGGCTCAGTTCGGCTCATGCCCGGTTGCTCCGGGGCATAGCCTGTGAACGAGAACAAGACCGTGACCCCCATGACGGCGACGCCAAAAAACATGAACATCTGTTGCGAGCTGAGCTCATACCGGAAGAGAAACGATATGGCATACGGCGCGATGATTCCGCCGATACCAAAAAAGCCTGTGAAAGGCTGAGATACTGTCCGGGTCGGCGGGGATCGAGCTTCGAAACTTCTGCCGAACCATGACTTTCCACGAGTCCTCCGGCAACCCCGAGCAGGCCGGTCATGACCCAGAGCTCACCGCGAGTTCGAAAAAGCGGAGCGAAAAGAAACACCGAAGATAGCGCGCCAAGGCCAATCACAATGAAAGAACCGCGTCGAATCGGGATTCGCCGCTGGATCCACACGATGACAAACGCAGTAGACGCGAAAAGCGTGTGCTGCAGCGTGAACAGCCACCCAAAAGTCTGTATGGGGAGGGAGAACCGCTCGGCGATCGTGGTTACCAGCGGTGGAAAACAGTTGGTGGTGAATGCGAAGGCGGTCAGAGGCAACATGGTCGCTGCGGTCCTTGCATGGCGATGCATAGCGGGACGCCCTCCCCTGCGGTGCTCTATCCGACGAAAAAAAATCGTAGCATATCGGATAATAGGAGTTCATACAGCCGTGGAGAGTCACGGAGGACCTTTGCCGCGGCATTCAAGAGCGACGGCCGGAGCGTTTCCCCTAGCCCTACAATTGCTCTTCGATGCAGTTTCAGCGACAGAATCCGCTGCTATTGGAGTACATCCGTTGCCTCGCGTACGTGCAAACCCGCGACTCATCTCTGCGCCCAGGATTGACGGGATATGGATCGCTCATCGATCGACGGAGCCGCGTGAGTTGCGCACATTCCCCGCTGACGCTCGCGCTCGCTTCCTGTAGTCGGTCGGCGGACAGCCGTAGAACTTCACGAATGCGCGGAAAAAGTGACTCGTGTCGGCAAAACCCCACTGTCCGGCAACGGCCTTGATTGGTTGTTCGGACACCCGCAGCTCTTCTGCTGCTGAACTTACTCGGTACCGGAGCGCGAACTCGGCAAACGATATGCCGGTGTAGTCGGCGAAGAGCCGGCTCAGCGCATTCCTGTTCAAGCCGCACACCCTGGCCGCATCTGATGCAGTAACAAAACTATGGGACTCGAAAACGAGTCTCATCGCGGTTCCAATGCAGTCAAAGTCGGCGAACGAATGGCGTCGCGGCATTGGCCGCGGTTTCCAACAGTCCAGCAGTATTCCGATCAATTCGAGCGTTTTCAGGTGCAGCGCGATCTTTCGCAAAGACGGGTTTTGGAACCGTTCGGCCTGAAGGTCGGAGACTACCCGAAGAACGTCGTCCCGTCGTTCAGGTGGAATCTGCGGCCGATCTTCGACCGGAACAGTGAACGGAGCCAACCAGTTAAGCTCTTCGCCTTCCCGGAAAAAAGTCCGCGCAACCAGCGGCGGATGAAGAAACAGGACGATTGCTTTTGCAGGAAGAAATCGAATTGCCCAGCCATGCGGTTCCCACATGCCACACAACCAGATTTCGCCCGGTTGGTAGGAGCGTCGTCCGGATTGATAGTAGCGTTCCATTGTCCCTTCGAGAACGATCCCAAGCTCGAGACAGTAGTGCATATCAAACTCGAAATGTTGCGTCTCCGTGTATGTATAGGCGTCCATGTCTATCGGCTCGGTCTCCGAACAGCCGATTGCGAGTCTCTCGACGTTCCAGTCCTGCGGAGCGGGGATTGAGTTTTTCGGTCCCGTCTTCATGGTTCGGCCACCTCTTTCAGGGCGGATGTTGTCACAAGATGACGATCGAATCCCGCGCGGATCAATAGCTTACACGATATGCGTGGCGTAGGCTCTCCAGTCGAATGCACTGCGGCCGACTCTCGCGCGATGGCATTCTTCAGCAAAGTCGAGAACATGAACCCTTGCATACCGGACGGTATGATGGCGATCCAATTAAGTCGGAGACGGTAGTTGCGCGTCGACGCAGACATCACAGTTTCCAATGATAACGCATGTTCATGCAGGCGCCAAGGATTCTGATGCCACGACTCTTCCCGCAACGGCATGCCCAAACGTAGAATCGTCCCTGTACGAGAACCGTGAACCTGCCGCGGCGACTCTCATCGTAACCCTCGAGGCGTTGACCGCACATCAGATTGAAATGACTTCCCTACCTGGCGCCGAGCTGGTCGGCACCGATGTCCCATTGCACGTCGCCTGCGGACGATTTCCGCGGGCGCTTCCGACCGTCCCAATCCAATGATAGATCCTTCAACAGGGCCGTTCTCTGCTCTTCGGAGAACCCGGGCGAAGGAACCGCCGAAGGATCGCTCCCCTCGCCAATTGCGGCTGACCCCACGTGCAGGTGAATACCGTCGGATTCCAGAAGAGTCGCGGCAGCAGGAACGATATTACCGGAAAAATCCGTGTTTGCCGCATCGCCTGGGGCATTGAGCTGCTCGGCGGTTACGATGACCGGCTCCCGGTATCCGGGCGGGTGCCACAGGCCGGTCAGCGAAACGTCGTTGGCCAGAAGATTGTTCCAGCCGCCAAACCCATTGGTCGTGCATACGAGCCGTCCGTTCCAGTCCGACCCCGATACGGCCACGGCGGTGGGCTGTGCGCTTGCCGTTGCGTGACCGTTCGCCGTCGAGCGGCGGTCTCCGGAACCGCCGCCTGCAGCCGAAAGGACAATGGCGGCGCTCTTCGTCGCTCTCCCGGCCGCGGGTGCTGCCGCAAGGATCAGGTTGTTCGCAATCGCAGCATTGCCGCCGACCAGCTCGAAAGCCGCTGCGAGGTGCGTCCCTCGGCCGGAGTGGATGGTGTTCTGGAAGGCTGCCACCGAGCTGTCCTGGGCAACGACGACCACGCTGTCCCCCGAATCGCCTGCGGTGAACACCGAGTTGGCAAGGGCGATGGTACCGCCAATGGTGTTGACCAGGTAGCTGAAATCGCCTCCCGGCTCACCGTGGAGCAGCGAGCGGTCAACCGTGATTTGCGCGCCCGAACCGCTCACGCCGATTGCTCCGGAGCGCGCTGCCGCCTCGATTTCGGTGCCTTCGATTCGGACACGGGCCCGATCCGCGGCTACGCCAATCGCCGTCGCGGCTTCCCGGTTGCCGGAAATCTTTCCGCCGCGAATGAGGGTTTCTCCACCCGAAAGTTCGATGGCTGCCGCATACAGAGAGCCCACCCCGGACTCCAGGTTGCAGTCCGAGATTGTCGCATTGCCGTTTCTGATTCGCACTGCGCCGACATCTACGCCCGTCCCGGGGTCGACAACGCAGCGGGTCATCGTAAACCTCTCTGCGTTTTGGGAATAGATGAGCCGGTATGGTCCGCTTGAGGCCGACAACCGGCCTTTCGCGGAGCGTTCGAACTTACAGTCGGAGAGGTCGGCCGCACCGCCGGACTGGAGCACACTCTGAGATACGCCCTCTACGCGAAAGGTGACAAGATCGGCCGAAAGAGTACCGCCCGAAACTGAAAGAAGTGACTGTACGGCCACTCCGCCGGTGGAAAGTTCGACATTTCTGAACCGTAACGTTCCACCCGCGATCGAGAAGAGCGCTTCGTTCAATTTCAGATCGCCGTCGGCCGGTCCGGTGAACAGAGGTTTCCCGGTGTAGGCGGGAAACCTGTCGGAAGGCCGAATAATGGTCCTGGCCGAAACAGCGGAAGCGGCTTGCCAGCTCCTTGGATCGAGTCCGCCCACGATCCGAAGCTCTTCTGATGAGGCAATTGGTCTGTCTATCGGATAGATTCCTGTGGCGACGAAAAGCGTGCTGCGGCCGGTATTGTGCGCCATCGAGACCGCCGCTTCGATCGATCCAAGCGGGCGCTCGCGAGATCCGTTCGCGCCGGGGACCTGGGAATCGGCGCTGACGTAGATCACCTCACGGTCGATGTAGATCTGATAGGAGACTATTTTCCTGCTGCGGTTTCCTGCGGCGTCCTCCGCGTAGGCTTCGATCGAATAGGCAGCAAGGCCGTTTTTCACCGCATCGAGCGTGAATGGTCCCCGGTACCCCACAAAGCCTGAATCGGCCGAAACGCCGGTCTTTACGGCAGAGAAGAGCGGTGCCGGCTGTGGGGCGGCGTTGAGCTTGCGATTGATGCGGTAGAATATACGGGCAGAATCTGATTTCGGAACCTCGAGCGATATGGTTCGACTCTCCTGATAATAGCCGCCGTCCTCCGCACCGACGAGGACCGGTTCGGCCGGAGCTTTGCGATCGATTGCGAACGCGATTCGCAGTATCGGTGATCGTCCGCTTGAAGAAAAAGTCTGAGTTTGTATCTGGAAGTGTACATTCTCACCTGGAACCGGATTTATCGAGAGTGTTTCCGGCAGCTCCGGAGAGGTGGAGGTCAACGGTCTGGGGGGGCTGTCGCCTTCGGACAGCTCGTATCGAACAACCGCATCGCCACCGAGTTTCGTCCGGTTGATGATGTGCACCGCGTCGCTGTAGACCGCGCCGTCGGCAACGCCGGCCAAAAGCGGCGCAGGGTGATCGGTCGGCAGAGCGAGAAATGCGGCCGCCGTGGCGGTTCGTGCCCCGGCTTCGTCGTAAGCGTAGTAGCTGACGCGAAGTCCTTCGCCTCCCGACTCGGGACTCATCTTCCAGTGGACCGGAGCCTCGTAGGAGGCGAAATCCGAATCGGCGGAACTGGCCTCTGTCGTCGATTCGATCCGGTATCTGATATCTCCCGAACCCTCCAGTTTCCAGGATAAGAAACCCTCTTCGTGGTTATCCGCGACGTAGGTTGTTACCAGCGGCCGTCCGGGAGCGATCGGCGCCTGTCGGTCGATGAGGACGCGGGCCTGAAGCAGTTGCGGATCTGCGTCGGCGGCGTTGGTTGTCACCGCGAGAACGCGATAGGCCCGAGCGCCATCGTCGGGCGCCGTAAGAATCACCGGGTTTGCAGAAACCGGCCGCAGGTCGACTCCCGGATATCCCCCCGCATTACCTTCGGGCACCACAGCGTACTTCAGTAGCCCACCCGCACGTCCCGCCGCAACCGCGAACTGCAGGGAAATCGGCGCATGCGAGACTATAACCCCGCCGTCGGCAATTCGGTTAGACGCGGACGCCTGGTCGGGGCCGGTGGACGCCGGCACGCTGTACGAGACGACCGGAGGAGGCGCCGGGGTGAGGTCCACGGAAAAATGCAGAGTTACGATCGCGCTTCGATTCCCCGCCGCGTCCGTGGTTCCTGCAAACAGCGAATAGGAGATCCTCTCTCCGGTTTTCCCCGCCCGAATAAGCGGTACACTGTATCGGTGCCCATTGCGAAAAAGCTCGTCGGGCGTCGCTCCGGTCGGATTCCCCGCTCCCTCTTCGATGAGAATGTACCCGCTCTGCCCGACGGCAATTCCCCCGAGGCTTGCTGCCACCGCGTTGGCATAGATGGCACCGTCGCTTACGCCGTCCACCCGGGGAGCGGGCGGAGTCTCGTTGGCAAGCAGGAAACGATACGCACGAACCGATCCCACGATCGTTGTTCCGTCCCGATCGAGCACCGGGAGAAGCTGAAGGTTGAATTCCGAAGTTTTTCCCGGAACACCGGAAAGCCGAATGACAGGCGGCGCGAGCGGCGATTCGACGGTTGGTACCGGTCCTGAATCGGAACTGGAGACCGTGTAACGAACGGTCACTCCCTGCGGAAGATCGACGTAGACGGTTTTTGTACCGGGTTGCGACGCAGCAGCTCTTTCCCCGAGCTCCGACGAGCCGGTAGCCGGTGCACCATCGTGACGAATGACTACCTCAATCTGCCGCGCGTTCGTGAGCGCCGGATCTCCCGGCGGAGCCTCCTGCGGCAGACTCGCCGATCGGCGGTCAACCGTGACTCTCTTCAGAGTTTCATCGCTCGTAAGCCCTCGGGGTCCCCGACTTACCGCCCGAACGAAATAGGTTGTGAGGATTCCTTCTCTGCCGGCGAGCGCGATCGTCCCCACCCTGGTGCCGGCTTTTGTCTTCGGCTCGGCAATGGGAACATACCCGTGGGTCTCGGCGGCTTCATCGGTCGGAGTCGAGCTCACCGACACGAGGAGAGCTTCACCGCCGGCTACATCTACTGCCGTCGAACCCGCGGAGGGGCGGACGGTGATGGCGGGCGGCTCGGGGGGAACGGCGTCAAGGGTCGTCGAAAGGGTGACCGGTGCCGACATGACTCCGAAGTGACTTTCGGCTGCAAAGGTCAGCCTCACCTGCTCACTCGTCCCGTAGGGGGCGCTCAGCAGAATACTCCGGGACGCAGGGCAGAGGGGCCACGACCCGGACGATTGTGCCGTGCCGACGGCGATCCTGCCCCCATCGGGCGACGACATGCGCTGGATCTGGTAATGAATGGCGTTCCCGTCGGTTGTCTCGACGCGGAAGAACGCCGTTGACCCGTTCCTGGCCGTTTCGGAAACCCACGAGGCTCTGGGTGCCTGGGGAACCGTCGCGTCAATCCTGATCGGCTGGGTAACCGTCTCACTCCAGGCGCTCGATGCGTCCTCGAAGCGTGAGCGCGCCTTGATCACGAGCGGACCGGCAACGGCGGCCGGGTAAAACGAAGCTACGTAGAGGTTGGACCGGGCTTCGGGTTCGGTTCCGTCGGTCGTGAAGTAGACCTGCGTCTGCGCGTCGTGTTCGATCGTAACCAGCGGGACTCCCTCGCGAGCCCGCAAGTAGTCCACGTCCACGACGGGCGTCGCGGGAACTCGTCCGTCGAGGATGAACGTGTACCGGGATACCGGAGCTTTCGAGGCGCCCTCCGGGAGCAGTCTCAGCACGAATGTCTTCACCGTTCCCGCGGTTGGCGCGAGTGTGAGCGGCGTGCGAAAGGGAAGCGCCTCCGCCGTGGAAGCTGCGTCACCGACGACGTAGCTGTAGCGCGCGTCCGGCGCCGGGTCGAGCGAGACAGATGCATGAATGATTCCGTTCGAGCTCTGCGGCAACTTGAGCGGATTCCCCGACATTTGGCTGAACACTACCCGCTTGCGCAGCACCGAATCTGGCGATCGCGATGCATCCGCGCCGTCCGGCACTGCAGCAATGTTCAGCTCTATCCGACCGGTCCCGGAGATGATTGTCGGGCCAACGTACTGTTTTCCATTCGCGAGAGGGTCGCTTCCGTCCAGGCTGTAGCGAATGACGGAAAGACCGGTTGAATCGATGTCGAGCAGCTGCTGGTTCCCGTAGCTTCCGGGAACAGGACTGAGAACGGCGAGCGACGGCAGGTGGTCGGAAGCCGGGCCGATGATGTATCGAAAGGAGGAGAGCGACGACTGGTTTCCCGCGGCATCCACCGAGTAGGCTAGAACGAGATAGGAGCTGGTCAAAGAGCTCTCCTGAGTCAAAAGGAGCGGTTTGCCGTCCCACAGTCGCCCGATTTCATTTGAGGGTGCACGGGCGGTCCATGCGTGAATGCGGACGCCTTTCTCCGGTACGAAGGTCAGCTCCTGCCCGGCGCGATAGTATCCCGGCTTGAGCGAGGGGAAAGGGGGGCGGGCGCCAGTTTGTCGACGGCATAGGTAAACTCCGCGTGGTACCTCGGTTCGCCGTTGCGGACGAGCTGGATCTGCAGGGGAAACAGGCGTTCCTCGCCGGGTAGAGCGGTAAGAAGAATAGGCTCGCGGTAGGTGACAAAGCGGCCTGCCGGAGTGTCCGGCAACCGGTATCGCAGGCTCCCTTCTTCAGTGGAGGAGAGCGAAAGAGCAATGTCGGTGCGGTAGGAGCCGGGATCGATGTTCAACGAAAGCCACGCGGCACTTGCCGATTCGGTCTGCCCGCCGGTGTTCGAGCTGTTTTGCGCGCCGGCGATCGCTGCGCCGACGGTGAAGAGAAAAAGGGCCAGTGCGAACCGTGGCCGCAGACTCATACACTCCCGAACTCGGAAAGGATCTGCTGCACTTCGGGATCCTGCGAGTAGTGCTCGGCAATCTCCTGCGCGTTCAAGCCGACGAGCTCATGGCTCATGTAGTGGATCCAGGCATCCTTTGCCGGATCATCGACAAGTACCTTTCGGCAGTAGTAGTCCGGCTGGATGGGAAGAGTTTCCGAGGTGAATGTACGCACTTTGAAATCATGGACGGCGACACGAATGTCATCCCGCGGGATTCCCTTTTCCATTATTACTTCAACCAGATGATTTATCGTCCGGCCTGAATCGAAAATGTCGTCGACCATGAGTATCTTGTCGCCGGAGCGCAGGTACTCCGGGCTGTAAGTCCATCCGTCGACCATGATGCGGTCCTGTTTGTGAATGTCGGTATAGGAGCGTGCCACCACCGCGGCGTAGAAAACGGGCCGTTGATCCCGGCGGACGATTTTGAAGTACTCGCTGATTACGTTGCCCATGTACGCGCCGCCGCGAAGGCTCACGTAGATGACGTCGGGCACAAATCCATCCCTGTGAATGCGGTGCGCGAGTTTTATCGAGTTGTTCCGTACACTGTCATATCGAAGAAACTCTTTGACCATCTTTTCCGCCGATCTGTGGTTATGGCCGGACTATGCCGACCTTCATCTCCTGCCCGTCCCGCATGAGCTTGAATGCTATCTCTTTCTTGCTCTTATCGTTCAATTCGCGGTAAAAATCGAGGCCGTTTGTGACGGGTACCGAGTTGATATCGGTAACAATGTCTCCGGGGCGGAGTCCGGCGATGGCCGACGGCGTCTGAGGCTCCACAGTGAGAAGGATCATCCCTTTGACACCCTGCGGCACCTTCGCCTGAGTTCGAATGTCCGGCGAAAGCGGATAGACCGTGAGCCCCGGCCACAGTCTCTTGTTCAAGGTTGCAATTTGATCTTCAGGCAGCCGTTCCTCGATGACTGCCGTGACGGTGGCAGGTTTTCCTCCGCGAATGATCGAGAACACCGCCTTCTCGCCTACCGGGAGACTGCCGATATTGATATTCAGTTCGTCCGAATTGTGGATGGCCCTTCCGTTGAGCGTTCTCACAAAATCGCCGGGAAGCAACCCTGCCTTATCTGCGGGTGACCCCTGAAACACGTTGCGGACTATTGCGCCGTCGCCGGTCTTCACGTTGAGGTCGGCGCCAAGAACGTCGCTTACGTTGCTGATCTGGACCCCGAGCCAGCCGTAGACAACTTTTCCCTTCGCGATGAAGTCATTGAGCGCTTTTTTGACGTTGTCTATCGGAATTGCAAAGCCGAGACCGATGCTTCCTCCGGTCTGGGAGGTGATCCAGGTGTTGATGCCGATCACCTTTCCGTCAAGGTCGACGAGGGGGCCGCCGGAGTTACCGCGGTTGATCGCGGCGTCGGTTTGGATGAAATCGCTGATGTTACCGTCTGGTCCGCCCTGTCGGTGCAGCGCGCTTACTATGCCTGCCGTTACCGTCGATTGGAGACCGTAGGGGCTCCCGATCGCGATCACCCAGTCTCCGACGTGAAGCGAGTTCGAATCACCTATCTGCGCTACCGGGATATCCTTTTCCGAGGTCTGAAAAGAGACTACGGCGAGATCGAGACGGGTGTCGGCACCCACAAGGGTCCCGGTGTACTTTCTCGCATCGCTCAATGTTACCTGAATCTGGGAAGCCTGGCCCGCGACGTGCGCATTCGTGAGGACGTAGTAGGTGTCGCCGGTTCGCCGTACGACCACCCCCGAACCGAGCCCTTCGCTGCGGTATTGCTGCTGATTATTTCCCTGATCAGGCTGACCGAAGAAGAAGTCGAAAAGCGGCGGTGTGGTCCCACCCGGTGCCTGTTGCTGGTGCACCTCGACCACATCCACCTCAACCACCGACGGAAGCGTGTTTGCCGCGATTGCACGGAAGGAGTCCTGCATATTGCGGAGCGCTTCCACGCCGGAAGCAGCGGAGCCCTGTACCGATGTCGTCTGCGCGGCAGCGTTTTGCGGCTGCGCCTGAGTTGTGCAGGAATAAAGGGACATCGCCAGCACGAAGCCTGCCGCGAGCCCGATAAACATCATGTTGAAAACGAAGAATCTGCGGGGAGATGTCCGTTTATTTCCGCTCATATAGTCATGTTCCTCCGATGCATTGATTGTAGTATACCGGGGCGATCATCTGCTGTACAGTTCCGCCGCCGTTCCTGCCGGTCGGCTCCCGCTCCAAAGCATCGGCAGTACAGCCGGCCGCGGTACACTACGGAAGTGTCAAAATTTCAGTGTGATCGTTGAAAATTGCAATAGTGTGCTCGAAATGTACCGAGACTGATCGATCGGCAGTGACCACCGTCCAGTCGTCATCGAGCAGCAGCACATCGTCTTCACCAAGATTTATCATGGGCTCAATGGCAAGAACCATTCCGGGCTTCAGACGGGGATTGGGGCCGCTTCCCACGTAGTTCGGGACCTGCGGGTCTTCGTGAATATCGAAGCCGACCCCGTGACCGCAGTAGGGTCTCACAACACCGTAGCCCTGCGCTTTGTTGTGCCGGTAGATCGCACGTGCGATATCGTGTATCCGATTCCCGGCGCGTGCCTGCTCGATGCCGAGCATGAGACTCTCCTGCGCGGTCTTCATGAGCTTCTGAACTTCCGGTCGAACCGATCCGACCGCAACCGTGCACGCCGAGTCGCTGAAGTAACCGTCGAGCTCGATACCGAGATCAAGACTGATTATATCTCCGGATTTCAGTTTTCGCTTGTCGGGTATGCCATGGATTACCGCCTCGTTCACGGAGGTGCACAGCGCCGCCGGGTATCCTTCGTACCCGAGAAAAGCCGGACGGCCGTTCGCCTCGCGAATCTTCTGTCGCGCAGCGGCATCGAGATCGAGCGGGGTGACTCCCTCGCCTACCATCCCGGCAAGCTCACCGAGAATGCGGGCCAGAAGCTTGCACGACACCCGAATCATGTCGATCTGTCTGTCGCTCTTAAGCCGTGTCATGACGGAAAGATATCATCTTTGTATTGCGGCTTCAAGTTTTTGCACGAGCAAGCCTATATCGGCGTTGGTGGGGTCGAGCGCGGCCGCGCGGCGCGCCACTTCCAGCGCCCGGTCGGTCTGCGCCTGGGCGGCGAGGATCTCCGCTCGGCGATACTCGATCTCCGCGACATCCGTCGGGTCAGGAACGAGGCCGGGAACATCGCTGAAACCCCCGCGCCGGGATGCATCGTCGGCCGCCTGTTCGGCTATGTTGAATTGCTCCCAGGCAGGCAGAATGCTGCCTTCGGCCAGATAGGTAAGTGCGGCGTCGAACGGCGCCTGCCATGGATGATCGGTATCCCAGATGGCGGTGAAGTCGGCGCGGGCGCTCCCGGTATCCTCCCGGATCGCTTTCACGATGGCACGGTAGAAGGACACCCAGGCGGGGACCGGCTTTTCCGTGAAGCGCTCCAGAAGAGCGTTGAGCCCGTTCAGATCGCGAAGAACCAACAGACGCTCGGCGAGAACTTGACCGGCGGACGCCTCTTCCGGCCCGGCATTTACGAGGTTCCAGAGTTGCGCCGTTGTCCGCGCAGGCGGCGCGTTTGATTCCAGATGGAGCAGGCGGTAGAGCCGCATCGAGCTGTCCTCGGGATGATCGGTGAGGTAGGAACTGACAAGCGTGATTGCCTGATCCCGTCTGTTCTGCAGCAGCCGCAGTGCGGCGAGTGCGCGGACGAGCCCCGGTGTGTCGGGAAAACGGCGGAGACCCAGCGTCAGAAACTGCTCGGCGACCGTATAGGCTGTGGGCGCCATAGTTCGCGGCAGCCTTCCGGAGGCCGGTTCCGGCGCGCTCCTGCCCTCGAGGGCAAGATAGGCGAGGTTCCGGTAGGCCACGGGCGACACGTTCGGATGCCTGCGAAGCAGATCCTCGTACATCGGCCTTGCCTGTGCGTAGGCCGATGCAGCCATGTTCATGTCCGCCTGCAGGAGCACCATTTCCGGGCCAAGTGCCTCTTCTGGAGGCATGAAGCCTATGAAGGAACGCGCGGACTCGAAGTCTCCTGCATCGTAGGCCAGAAGCGCCGCTGCCGCCGGGAGCGTTCGCGCGATGCCGTAACTGTCGAAGGATTTCAGCGCCGTAGCGATCGAATGCGCCGCCTGCAACAGTGCCATGTCGACGTAAAAGCGCCTGTCCCCGGTGAGATCGCCTGCGCGCCGATAGAGGGCCGGGTCCTGCGAGGCCGGGACGGCGGCGAAGAGCTTGACCTCTGAAGAGGTCGATCTTGCGCCCGTTGGTTGTTTTCCGGCTCGGAAAAGCGCTTCAATCCGCAGCGAGTCGAATTTTTCGGACGCGAGATAGTGCGACGCGTGAGCCGCGGCCTCCTCGGTTCGTCCGGCGAGAAGCTCGGCCCACACCGCGACTGCCCAAAGGGATTCATTTCCCGGAAAGGCAGAGGTCGCCCGCAGCGCGAATGAATCGAGCGTCTTGTAGCCGCTCGTCTTGTCGACAGACTCTTCCGAAAGCGCTCGGACCCGCTTGAGAACGGAGAGCCACTCCGAGACCGACTGTGCATTGTCCGCAGCGGTCGTCAGCGCGGTCTGAGCGCCGCCCGCGTCGCCGGCGATGAGGCGACTTTCGGAGGTGGACAGAGCAGCGCCGAACGCGCGCACGTGACGATTCTGTTGCACGATCTTCAGGGCAAGAAGCGCGGCGAGCAGCACCACCACGGCCCAAACCAGAATTATGACGAGGCGAAGTTTCGGGATGCGGGCAAATCCGGCTGAACCTACCTGCGTTTTCATCGGATCTACGCGCTCGACCTAGGTAAGTCGCTGCACCGACTCTTGCGGATCCCGTCGAGTACGCCGTTTACGAACTTGTAGGAGTCATCGGCGCCAAACGTCTTGGCGATGTCAATTGCTTCGTCAATCGTGACGGTAGCGGGAATATCGGGCTGGTAGACGAGCGCGTAAACGCTCACGCGCAGGATGGCAAGGTCTACCTTGCTCACCCGCGTGAAATCCCAGTGTTCAAGCTGGTCGTGGATCAATTTGTCGATTGCCTCGACGTTTTCAAGAGTTCCCGCAACAAGAAGCCGCGGAAAGGTGAAGTCCGGCGCGTCCGCCGGCGGAACAGCATCGGGGGCAGCTTCCATTTCGGCGGCTCTGAGCCAGCCGAATCGGATAACCTCTTCAATCGGCGCGCGGGTGTACTCCCAGCCGTAGAGCGCCTGAAATGCAATGATCCTTCCCCGTCTGCGAATTCCCATGCGCGATCACCAGTTGAGGTTGGCCTCGAACATCTGAATGTCCGCTTTCTTCTTGAGGCTTGCAATGAGCGTGTTAGCGGCTTCGGTGAAGGCTTTCTGCTGCGACTGTGCCATCAGGTACTGTGTGATGCGGTCGCGAACGGTAATTTTCGCGCCCGGCAGAATCGGATCGTCCAGGGTGAGCAGTTTTGGCGGCCTCTTGTCCGTGATCTGCGCGATATAGTAGGCGACATTGGAATCAAGAACGCCGCTGACTTCGCCTTGCTTCATGTTGAAGACCGCGTCGATGAAGTTCTGTCCGAGTATGCCCAGGGTTCGCGGATCATTCCTCACCAGATAGCCGAAATCACCTCCGGTGTAGGTGGGGTCGTCGACCGATTTACGCAGCAGGTCATCGAAAGTAGCCTGTCCGGTACGGATCTGCTTGTAGAGGCTGTCGATTTTCGCCCGGGCGGAATCTTTCTGCTTGGAATCGAGGTTGCGGGTGTCAACCGCGATGTAGTTGAAGCGGATCATGGCTGGATTGGTGAAATTCGTCGCGTTGGCGTCGTAGGTTTGCTGGATCTGATCGACGGTTGGCTGCGGTATGTTCTTGAAGTAGGAGGCCTCTACCTTGCGGATATATTTCTCCTCGAGAAGCTGCCTGCGGATCTGTGTCTGATAGTCGGACCAGGTGAGGCCCTGGTTCTGGATGATCTGCTGAAATTGCGGGTCCGTAAGCTGTTGCCCCACGGCCTGCTCCGTCTGCGCCTTTTTCTGTGCAATTGCGCTGTTGATCTCATCCTGGGTTATCTGTGTTTTGTCGTGCTCAGCGGCCTGGGTGACGAGCAGCTCCCCGATCTTCGCTTCGAGATACTGTTTTCGCTGGGAGGCCGGTATTGTCTGGCGCAGCTGTTGCGACAACAGCTCAATTTCCTGCTTCAATTCGCCCTGAGTGACGACGTCCACCTTGTAGAGCTCAACGCGCGCAACCGGAACGTCGAGAACCTGAGCAAAAGCGGGACCCGCCGCAGCAACAGAGAGCGTAGCGGCCAGAATGGTCGCCGCGAATGATGAGACACGTTTCATGAATGACCTTCCATATTGTTTCGGGGACTCACTGAGAGACTACCATATCACGTAGACGAACCTTTTCCTACGGTCGGACTACCGAGTTCTTCCGCTGTCCGCAAGACCTATCTGTTGTTTGAGTTTCTTCACTCCGGCGAGCTTACGGTCCAGGTCGAGTCCCTTGCGGAGGTAGAATCCCGCGAGCTCATGCCGATTATGGCGCGTGTGGTATTCGGCGATCTTCTTCAGAAAGTACGCGCTGTCCTTCCGGGAGAGTTCGAGCGCGACGAGTTGTTCAAGACACGATGCAATCTGCTCCTCAGGCGCGTTGCCCGGCATTCGCACACAGGTCAGCGCCCGCAGCCTCTCAGTCACCTCTTGAAAAAAGTGCTTGAAGTATGGCCTCTCTCGTTCATACGTGACGAGAGTGGTCAGCAGATGAAATGATTTAATAAATTCGCCTCTGGTGTCGTACTCTTCGGCCAGAAGGAAGGCACAGTCCATGAAGTCTTCCCGATCGAGATTTTCCGCCAGTCGGAACCCCTCTTCGGTAGTGCACAGGTAGTCATACAGCGCCACTGCATCGTCGGCATGCTGGTGAAGCAGATCGAAGAATATGAGCTTCGACTGGCTCTCCGGATCGTCGCGGCGCTCCCGGAGAAAGGTCCGATAATCGAAAGCGCCGGCTTTGCGGCGAGCCGCACTGTTTCTGTCGTACTGCTCGCGCTTCGTGGGATTGCCGAGGGTCTCGTACGCTTTGAGCAGCAGCTGCATCTGCTCAATTGTAGCTTTTCCGGCCGCCGAAACATCGGGGTGCAGCTCTTTCGCCTTCTTCCGAAAAGCCCGTTTGATATCTTCCGGAGAGCTTTCGGCCCCCACGCCGAGTATGTCGTAGTAGTCAGTATGCAACACCGTCATAACGTTCAGATGATTCCAAAGTATATCCCGCCGGTTCCAGGGGTCAATACTTCTACTTGATTCGGAGCCGCTTTCCGATCTCGACCGCTTCCTCGACAGACGTGAGGATCTCGGAAAACTTCAACATCATCCCTTCGGTTTCCATGGTCTTCATGAGCCGCGACAGCGACTTGAGCGAAGAGACTCCCTTCTTGATAACGAAGGCGAAGGATCTTTTCCCGGTGACAATTCCGGCGGCACCGAGAAACTCTCCGATGCGGCTTGGAATCCGACCACCAAACAGAGAGGAGGGCTCCGTTCCGATACAGATGTACTCGTAGATGGTGAGTTTCGTATTTACGTCGCGACTTCCGTCAACGATATCGACCTGATGCCCCTGTTGCTCGATGCCACGGGCGAGACCCTTGGCGATATTGAGGAGCTTTTCGCGATTCTGTCCCGGAATGAAGACAACGACAATCCGCATCTCTGCACACTCCTGGCTGAAGATTATAAAGGATATCCACCGCTAACGCCAAGGCAAGGCGGTCGCTGCCGATCAGATTCGCTTGAATAGCGCCTCGATATCCCGTTCTTTCACAATGAGAACCGAACACCGGGCGTGATGGAGAATCTCGCGGTGCGCGATCGAGATGCTGTCACGCTGATCACGCCGGCTTTCCCACCCCCCGAGCAAAATGAGCTCGGCCTTGTGTTCTTCGGCCGCCTTGAGAATTTCGGTGTATATGGCGCCGTTTCTCAATTCGGTTTCAATGGTGACACCCTTTTCCTGAGCGAGCCCGGAGACGAATTGGAGATAGCGCCGGCCATTCGCCTGGAGGCTCTCCTCGTACTCGCGGCTCTCTTCCTCGATGAATATTTTGGTAAGCAGGAGCTGGCGAAGCGTGGCCGTGTCCACAACATAGACCGCGGTGACCTTGCACTCGTACGCTTTGCTCAGAAGTATCGCATACTTCGCCGCATTGATGGACGCGTCCGAGCCGCTTATCGCGACTACGACGTTGGAAATAAGCGCGTTCATTTCAGCCTCCGAGTCGGGTTTTCACCTGCTTCTGTATGAAAAGGGCTTCCCGTTCACGTTCCTCGAGTACACCCTGAATGTACTGAATGGTTTCGCGAGTATCTGGAATGACCTGTTTTTCCAGGGCATTTACCCGGCGCTGAGTCTTCTTGACCTCGCGAGCGAGCCGCCATACAACTGTCCGGATGCCCGCCATCTCGCTGATGAGGCGCAGCAATTCAAAGAATTCTACCGTCGTGCTGTCGCAATAGGAGTAGGTGTTCATGAATGAATAGCGCGGCGAGAGCTCCGGAACCCTTACGTCGATCGACGGCAGCGTCACGCCTGCAATTCGGGTGACCTTTTCGGTGACGGCAAAGTCGAACCGGATATCCTCACTGATTTCGGTCGACCGCTCCCGGCCGACGCGGAGTATCATCTTCTTCAGGGAGGTATAGGCTTTTTCAATTTGCGCGTCGAGCTCCCGTTCGAGCAGCTTGACGCGTTCGAGCATGCGCATGAGCTCCATGACCAGGATCTCCCGTTTCTGCTCGAGCAGCTCGAAGCCGTCGCGCGCGATCTGGTGCTGCGCCTTCAAACGGAAGAGCTGGCTTTTTGTAGCCGGAACGTGCAACTTCGCCATCGCAGCCTACTGCGCCTTTTTGGGCGCGGATTTTCCGCCGTCTGCGGCGTCCACGGCAACAGGATCGAAGTACTTCGCGAGAGTCTCTTCGCGGACGCGGTAGAGCTCATCACGGGGAAGCTCATGCAGCACCCTCCAGCCGATGTCCAGGGTGGTCGCAATCGACCGGTTTTCGTCCTCTCCCTGCGAGATGAAATCCCGTTCGAACCGCTCGCCGAAAGCGAGGTACATCTTGTCGAGCCGGGACAGTTCCTCTTCTCCAATGATCGCTGCGAGGTTCCGAATCGTCTTTACCCGAGAGTAGGCAGCGAAAAGCTGGGAGGATATTTCGCGATGGTCGTTGCGGGTCATCCCTTCGCCGATTCCGTCTTTCATCAGGCGAGAGAGGCTGGGAAGTCCGGAAATGGGCGGATACATGCTCTTTTGGAAAAGCTCGCGGTCGAGCACAAGCTGACCTTCGGTGATGTACCCGGTGAGGTCGGGAATCGGGTGTGAGATATCGTCGCTCGGCATGGTCAGAATCGGTACCTGCGTGATCGATCCGGTAGAGCCCTCCACCTTCCCTGCCCGTTCATAGATCGAGGCGAGATCGGAGTACAGGTAACCGGGATATCCTTTGCGCGAAGGTATTTCGCCGCGGATCGAGGATACTTCGCGAAGCGCTTCGCAGTAGTTGGTCATGTCGGTAAGAATGACGAGAACGTGCATGTTGAGGTCGAACGCGAGGTACTCGGCAGCAGTGAGCGCGCAGCGGGGGGTAATCAGGCGCTCGATCGACGGCGCATCGGCAAGCGAAAGGAACATAGACACCCGTGAGAGAACTCCGCTCGACTCGAAGGAATCAATAAAGAAGCGGGCTACGTCATACTTGATTCCCATTGCAGCGAAAACAATCGAAAAAGGCTCGTCGGCGGTGAGGATTTTTGCCTGGCGGACGATCTGGTTGGCGAGGCGATTGTGCGGCATACCGCTTCCCGAAAAGATAGGAAGCTTCTGCCCGCGAATGAGAGTATTCATTCCGTCGATGGCAGAGATGCCGGTCTGGATGAAATCGCGCGGGTAGACCCGGGCGAATGGGTTGATCGGCTCTCCGTTCACATCGCGGAAATCGGAGGAGAATATCGGCGCGTAGCCGTCAGCAGGCTCTCCGAGGCCGTTGAAGACGCGTCCGAGCATGTCCTCGCTCACCGGAATCTGCATGGGTTCGCCGGTGAACTCGGTATAGCTCTCTTCGACAGAGAGTCCTGTCGTCGAGCCGAACACCTGGATTGCAACGTGGTCGCGCGAGGTTTCGAGCACGCGTCCGACGCGCTCAATGCCCGACCGGTCGCGCATCGTGGCCATCTCGCCGAGTCCGA
This sequence comes from uncultured Spirochaetota bacterium, assembly GCA_963832675.1. Lineage (GTDB taxonomy): Bacteria > Spirochaetota > Spirochaetia > DSM-27196 > DATKUC01 > DATKUC01. The sequence goes on from CAWHUY010000026.1 coordinate 62,660, forward strand.
CGTTTTCCCGCCGCTTGAGGATCGCGATGGGGCCGTTTATGCTGGTAAAGCCGCGAAACTGCAGGCCCCTCATTTTGCGTACCTCCGTTCAAGCTCACCGAACTCCTGATTCATAGTGCGACCCGCCTCCTTGATCGCCGCGAGGTTGTCGTTGGGTACGGTGCTTTTCAGGCGCACGAGGGCTGCGGTCGACGAGAGATCGCGAATTGTGGGTATCGTCGCGCCCATCTTGATGGCCTTGTCTGCGCGGTGGTAGTAGTCCACGATAAGTCGCAGTATTTCCACCTGCTTTTCCGGTATCGAGTACATGTCGATGTCGTCGAACGCATTCTGCTGGAGGAAGCCGTTTTTGATCATGTCGGCGACCTGCAGTACGATGCGCTGGTTATCAGGCAGAGCATCCGGACCGATGAGCTTCACGATCTGCTGAAGGCGATCCTCTTTCTGCAGAATTTCCATTGTCTCCTGGCGGATTGTCATCCAGGTGATCTCGCGCTGCTCCCACCAGTCTTGAACCTCTTCGGCATACTCGCTGTAGGATTCGAGCCAGGAGATCGCCGGGTAGTGGCGGGCATTGGCCAGGTCCCGGTCGAGAGCCCAGAAGCAGCGAATGAACCTCTTGGTGTGTTGCGTGACCGGCTCCGAAAAATCACCACCGGGGGGTGAGACGGCGCCGATGATCGTGATCGACCCGAGCGATCCGAGCTGGGTTTCGACCCGGCCGCCGCGCTCGTAGAACTCTGCAAGACGTGTCGGCAGATAGGCGGGAAACCCCTCCTCCGCCGGCATCTCTTCTAGTCTCCCGGAAAGTTCGCGCAGCGCCTCGGCCCAACGGGATGTGGAATCGGCCATGATGGCCACATGGTATCCCATGTCCCGGTAGAACTCGGCAAGAGTTACTCCGGTGTAGATGGACACCTCCCGTGCCGCCACCGGCATATTCGACGTGTTTGCGATGAGAATGGTGCGCTCCATTAGCGAACGGCCGCTCTTGGGATCGACGATCGCCGGGAACTCGCGCAATACGTCGGTCATCTCATTTCCGCGCTCGCCGCAACCGATGTAGACAATGACATCGGCATCGCACCACTTTGCAATGGCATGCTGGGTCATGGTCTTTCCCGTGCCGAAACCTCCCGGGATCGCGGCAGTTCCGCCTTTCGAGATTGGAAACAGTATGTCGATGACGCGCTGTCCGGTAATGAGCGGCTCAGTGACTGGAAGCTTCTGCCGGTAGGGTCGTGGAGTGCGGACCGGCCAGTACTGGGCAGCCGGAATCTCGTCCCCTGCAGAGGTGACGACCAGAGACTCCACGATTGTGTATTCACCTTCGGGAACGATTTGGCCGATTTTTGCATCCGTCGGAGTGGTGGGGGGAGCAAGGAGCCGATAGAGTACGCTCTCGGTCTCCTGTATTGTGCCCAGGAGCGTTCCGGGCGCACAGGAGTCGCCGACCTTCGCGGCCGGCAGGAAGTGCCATTTTTTTTCGATGTCGAGCGGAGGCAGCTTGACTCCTGCCGGTACATAGGAGCCGGCAGCCTGGAAAATGCCACGCAACGGTCGTTGAATCCCGTCGTAAATCTGCCCGATCAGGCCGGGTCCGAGGTGCACCGAGAGTGGACGTTCGACGCTTCTGATTGCCTCGCCGATCCGCATCCCGGTGTTTTCCTCGTAGATCTGAACAGTCGCGATATCGCCCTTCATGCGGATGATCTCGCCCACAAGGCCCTTTTCGCCTGCTTCCACGACGTCGTAAAGACCGCAGCCGCCCAGGCCCTCGGCTTCGAGAATCGGACCGTTGATGCGGGTAATCCTGCCCTCGATCATGGGGTGATATTTCCTTTAAACAGAGCGCTTACAAGTTTTTCCCGGTGGCGCAGGAGCAGCTCCATTTCGATGCGCCGGGTGGAAACCGTTACGATGATGCCGAATTCCGCGTCCGTAATCTCCAACGCCGAGGCCATCGGCCGGCAGCGCGGCGGTCGATGACGGAGCTGACGCGGCGGTGATCTTGACGTCAGGGAGTGCGCGTTTCACCAGCCCTGCGGCCTCGTCGGTGGTCATCCCGACGGCGCGAAGCGATACGTTCGCCGCACCGAGGATTGAACCGGTCAGTCCGAGCTCGTGCACAAGGAGTTCGTCGCGAGTTTTTGCGTCGAGCTGCGTAAAGTAGCGGTGAACGCCTTCCCGCAGTCTTGCCTCGGCAAAAGTCAGAAAGGCGCGTTTCTTCTCCAGCGGAAGCGCCGCTTCGTGTCGGAGCTTGATCGCGGCGAGGTTTGCCGCGTGGGCGTCCTCCATCTCTTTCAACGACGCCTGAGTGCGTTTGGTCCAGGAGTCGTGGAGGTCCGAGAGTGCCCGTTCTCGGCCGCGAAGAACCTTCTCCGCGCGTTTGCGAGCATCGTCCATGATCTCTTTTTCCAGCGCCCCGGCGTTTCTAATCTCTTCCATGCAGCCTCGCTAGACGTGAATCCCGACGGCTTCCCGGATCGAGTCGACGAGCGATCGTTTCCCCGGAATGTGACCGTGAAGTCCGGGAATTTCCACAATGAGCGGGTAGTCCCCGGTCGCCTGCCAGTCGGTAACCTGCTCCTCGATCATGCTGGAGACGTCTTCGGTCAGCACCAGCACGCGGATGTTCTGTTCCGGCCGGGTCGCCGCGTGAAACGCGGCGACAGCTTCTTCCTGGCTCGCTACCGTCTTTCCGGGAACGCCCACGAAGCGAAAACCGACGACTACTTCCTCCTCTGCCAGTACAAAGAACTCCATTCCGTTGTTCGCCCTACACGAGAAGGATGAGCAGGGCAACCAGGAAGCCCCAGAGGCAGATACCTTCGGCCAGACCCACATAGGGCAGCGCCTTGCCCGACAGTTCGGGGTTTTCGCTCATGGCGCCCATAGCTGCGGCACCGATCTGTCCAACCGCGATTCCGCCGCCAATGCAGGCCAGACCCACGGCTACTCCCGCCGCGATGTAGCGTAGCCCCTGATTCGCAGCCTCGGCAGCAGTTCCAGACTGGGCGAATGCCGTACCGCCGAACACCAGACCCAGCATGAGCAGCAGAAACAGATGCTTCTTCATACGTCGCTCCTTAGTGCAAATGGATGAAACTCCACTCCCGTTTCAGTGAAGAATTTCGAGAAGAACTCGTAATACTGGAGACGGATGACCTGAATGGAAACGATAAGCCCTTCGAGGAATATGATCAACAGGTTGAAGACTACTACGACCAGAGGTTGGAATACGACGGCTCCGCTCGTCCCGTGGAGAAGTTCCACGATTTTGAAAGTAATGAGGCTCAACACCGTGTGCGACAGCGCAAAAGCGGCCACGCGGAGGAAGCTGAGTGAATTCGAGAGATAGTAGGATACCGACTCGAGGATCTCGACAAAGCCGCCGACGGCGAAGCTCAGCACGCCGTCCGGGAAAACCGGCTTTTCCCGCGCGATGAGCCGGTAAATCGGTTCGGCCCAGAAGAGCAGGAGCAGTGGAATGAAGAGTACGATCAGGTCAAACGACGCGAAGTGGCCGCCGGCCAGAATGCGGATTCCGATGAATATGGCGTACCAGAAGAATAGAGCCCCGGCCAATCCGGTCTTTGTCAGCACCGCGTGGAAGTAGCGCCGCAGCCGAAGCTGATTGTAGATATTGATGAACAGACCAATCGAATTTATTACGATCCCCAGGGCCAGCGTGAACCCAAAGAAAATGAAAATGCGATCGAGCCCGCCTTCGGGCATCAGACTGATGATGCGGTCCTGCGGCGCGCCGAAGAGAGCGCCGGTCAGCGCGCGCGTCGCGGGGATAAGCAGGGTCTCACTCGAAAAAACTGAGCCATAAAGAAACCCGGTGACAGCCGAAGCAATTCCCACCGCAATGAAGATTGGACCAAAGTTGTGCCATCGTTGCCACCGGTCCTCGCCAAGTAACTTTCGGCCTTTCATGAAGACAATTCCGGCGGCCACTCCGACGAGTCCCTGCCCCACATCGCCGAACATGATAGCGAAAAGCAGGATGAACAGGAACGCGACCAGCGGCGTGGGGTCGATGGTGCCATAGAGCGGCGCGCCGTAGGAGAAGACGATTCGTTCGAACGACCGCACAAGGCCGCTGTGGTTCAGTTTGACCGGTACCTTTTCCGCACCGCTGCGGACGGAAGGGAGCTCACCGGGGGTGTAGAGGCGAATCGCAGCCCGGGATTCGGTCCTTCCTTCGAGCTCCCGAATCGTCGCGCGGACAAGGCTCTGCGGCACCCATCCTGACAGGCGGTAGACGGTCCGCGTCGTGGAAAGGCCGTGTTTTATCTCATTGATCTGATTTGCCAGCGAAAATGCTCTGCACAGGCGCAGGAGATCGTTTCCGAATATCGAAGCGAACTCCCTGTTCCGTTTGTCGAGCTCGGCAAGCCTCTTCTCCTCCTCGGCCAGTTCCCGGTGAAGTGCCAGAACCACCTCACTTGGAACTCCGTCGACAGTGGGCAGCGCAGTTTCCTGGAATCCGGCGTTCTTCAACTCGCTGTCCATGGCAAAGCGCCCCTTTTTCGATGCAGCCGCAAGGACTCGTCCGGCCGCGTCGAGCGGAATGACAACCGCACGGCCCGCCAGTTTTTCTTCAACTGTTTGTCTTTTCTCTTCGGACATCAGACCGAAACGCAGAGTGACGAAGGTAAGATTTTCAATCTCTTTGAATGGCATATCGAGCCGAGAAAACGCAGAGACCTCTTCAAGCGTGCCCTTGAGGCCGCTGATCCTTTGTTCGTGTCCACGGTAGTTCGAGAGAAGCGTCTCGCCCTCCGCGCAGAGCCGTTCCGCCTGATCCACCTCTTTCGAACCGGCGACGTGCGTAGGGACGCCCTGCTCTTTCGAGGAGTCGGCGAGAAAGAAGCCCCGCAATTCATTGAGCTGCCGCGCAAGCTCGGCCTGTCTTATCTGCAGCTGCTGCTCATCGTCCCCGGCCGACGAGTGTCCCCGTGAACCCTGATCTGTGCTCGTTTCGCTCGCGGTAAGCGAAGCCGGGTCGATCTGGATACAGCTCGAGGTGCCCAGGTATTCGAGAACAGCGTCGATGTCCCGGTGAAGAATGTGGAGCTCGATCTTGCGCATCCGTTCGGTCAGCATAGCTCTCTCACAAGGAACCGGCCGCTTCGAGAAGTTCCTGTTCGGAAAGGGACATCTTGATTCCCTCCAGAATTGTCGTTACACGGGCCACTTCAAACTCTTTCAGTTTGCAGAAGGCATAGACGAGGCCGAGACAAAACGGGTACTGGTAAAAATATCGTTTGGCTTTCCGGTAGAGGTATATTTCGGCAATCGTTTCGGCGCGCGAGGGGTCGACACGGCGTGAGTTGCCCACAAACTGGTCCTGAAAAAGCCACGGGTACCGAAATGCTCGAACCGCCTCGGGGCTGTCAAGCGGGATATCGATCAACGATTGGGTAATCTTGTCGGGAAACCGTGGTGAAACGGGCACGAGAAGCGGCACGATCCTGGAAGGCTCGCTCTGGTATAGATTGAAATAGGTGCGGAGCCGGAGTATCCAGATGTAGTTCTGCAGATTGGATTCGAGAAGTGCGAGCTCGTCGACTCCCTGCCGGTCGGACCGCGGAACCCTGCGGGCCAGTTCGAGCAGCTCGGTGTAGAACTGACGGTCCAGTCGTCCCTCGATCTCGAAAAGCGGTTGTTTGCCGAGCGCCTCACGAACCCACTCGTACCCTGTACCGTCGAGGATTTCTATCGACAGCTCCCCCGAATCCGGCACCGAAAACGTTCCGAACGGCCCGAGGTTCCACACTGTCTCGAGAGTAACTGTTTCCGCCAGATGATCACCCGGTCCGGTACGGTTTGCCAGCGCACGGGCAAGTGCACGGACAGTGCGGTATTCGTATTTTCGCAGCAATTGAATAATCACCGGAGGTGGCGGGGTGAGAACCCGGAGAATGCGCCGAATCAGATCGAAGAGCTCGGCATCCAGGTCAACTTGAAGCTTCCGGACAAGCGCTTTCTCGGGCAGATCATAGGTTCGGTCGGGAAAGACAAGCCGCGCGAGGTCGTGCACGTCACCCCCGCGAGCGAGCGGACGAATATCGCGACGAATGAAAGAGTCACCGACCAGCGCGTGGAGTTTGGCTTGTATGTATCCGTACCGGAAGGTTTTCCCCATGGGACTTACGTCATTGTGCTCTTGAGAATCCCGTCGATTTCAACGAACAGGGCGTTCTCATCCATTTGACGGCTTTCGAGATCGGATCGGAATTGTTCGGTTTCCCGGCTCCGGGCCGCAGCTACAACCTTTTTCTGTTCGTCCAGCTCATGTGCAAGCGCATGCTGTTTCTCGGCAATGGTCTCTTCGTGCTGCTGCCGTTCGGTCTGTTCGGCCTCGCGCAGAAGACGATCAGACTCGGCCTGTGCCTCGTTAACGAGCGATTCGGCATCCCGCTCGACCGTCATGAGACGGTCTATTATATCGTCGTGTTCCACTGATCAGTCCTCCTGCACGCCGAGAGATTCCTCGTAGTGGCAGAGGGTGCGGTACGCCTGGTCCGCGCTCTTTGCCGCGACAAGGTCCGGATAGAACTGCGGATTCTGAAGGAGGGTGGCGATGTTGCGAAGCATTTTGAGGTGTGGACCCGTATCTTCGGCGGAACTTACGAGGAGAAAAATTGCGTGAACCGGGTTGCCGTCGAGGGCGTCATAGTCGATTCCGCCCGGAGAAAGGCCTATTACGCCGACCAGCCGGTCGACCGCATTTGTCTTTCCGTGCGGCACGGCGATTCCACGGTGGACACCGGTCGACATTTTTTCTTCCCGCTCGTGGAGAGCAGCAAGAATCTCTTCACGCACCTTGAGGTGGTAGATCTGCACGAGGAAATCGGTGAGTTCCTCGAAAACCTCATCCTTGTCGATAGCGTCGAGGTTGAGCTTGATCGTGCTCGGCGAAAACACGTCCTGCAATTGCATACCAGCCTCCCAACTCGGTCCGGTGGCGGTCTTTGCCGCACAACTCGATCAGGGATGTAAGTTGACTGAAACCCGCGCACCGTCTGTGCGCAACGAAGCACCCGGCCGCGCGGGGGATTGGAAATTTTGCCGAGTCTACTGGCCGTTTCCGCCTGTGGGAGCGGACGGGTTGGCGGCACCGGCGGCGTTTGTTGCCCCGGGAGCCGCGCTTGGCGCCGGAGTTGCCTCGCCGGACCCCGGTGCACCCTGCGTTGCGGCCGCCGGGGCCGCGGTTGCACCGCCCGCAGCGCTCTGCCCGCTCTGAGCCGGAGGGGCCGGATTGCCACTCGTCTTCCACCACTCGACGCCGCTTTGCTGTTGCGCCTCTATCTTCCGAGCAGCGGCCTCAGGATTGCCCGAAGATGGAGTTCGATTGAGCCACGCAAGACCAAAGGCGCAAACCAGAAAAATCGCGCCCAGAATCGACGTCGTGCGGGTCAATATGTTTCCTGAGCGGTTGCCGATCGGGGTGGACGTTCCGCCTCCAAAAATGCCGCCAAGGCCCTCTCCCTGTTCGTCCTGAATCAGGACAAGCAGAATGAGCAGGAAGGCAGAAATAACGAAAATGACGAGCAGCAGTACACTAACAATACCCATGGAGAATCTTCCTTATGTGCCGTACAGATGTCACGCGAATGAACGGCATTGCATCATATCCTGTCAAAATTGGCAATAGGCGCGAAGGTGTCGATCTTGAGTGACGCGCCGCCGACTAAGGCACCATCGATGTTTTCCATTGCCATCAAGCTCTTGACGTTGTCGGGTTTCACCGACCCGCCGTACTGAATGATCGTATTCTGCGCGATTTCGGCAGAATACATCTTTGACAGCGTCACGCGAATCGTTCGGTGCACCGCGTCCGCGTCCTCGGGCGTGGCGTTCTTGCCGGTGCCTATCGCCCAGACCGGCTCGTACGCAATCGTTATACGACCCATATCCTGCGGGGTGACGCCGGTGAGTCCGGCCGCGAGCTGTCCGTTGACTATCCTGTCAACGCTACCCGCTTCACGCTCTTCCAGGGTCTCTCCGACGCAAAGGATGACTTCCAGGCCATGCTTGAGCGCCAGAAGAACTTTCGCGTTGATAAGCGCATCCTTTTCGCCGTAGGTGTGACGCCTCTCCGAGTGGCCGAGAATCACGCTCTTTACGCCGAGATCCTTCAGCATCAGCACGGACACCTCACCGGTGTGCGCGCCCTGCTCTTCGGAAGCCATGTTTTGTGCACCAACCAGAATGTTCGACCCTCTCAGCGCGTCGATTACCGCCGGAAGAGAGGGAAATGCGGGAGCCGCCATCAGCTTATGCTTTACCCCTCCGAGTGCGGCGGCGAGCGTCCGCGCATACTCGGCCGCCTCACTCGGGGTCTTATACATTTTCCAGTTTCCGGCGATATACTTCTGTCTCACGGTGATCTCCTTGCCTTCATCGTCTATTTCTCCAGTGCCGCAATGCCAGGCAGCGTCTTGCCTTCAAGATACTCGAGTGAGGCCCCACCGCCGGTGGACACATGATCGATGCGGTCTGCGAGATGAAACTTGTTGACCGCGGCCACCGAATCCCCACCGCCGACGACAGTCGTCCCCGCGCACTCGGCGACCATCTTTGCGACTTCGAGAGTACCGGTGGCGAAGGCGTCGAACTCGAAAACGCCCATCGGACCGTTCCAAACGAGGCTCTTCGCACCGGCAATCCTGCTCTTCATGGCGGCCAGAGTTTTGGGCCCGATGTCCATCGCGATCTTACCGTCGGGAATGTCGATGCTGTCGACCGATTCCGGCTTGGCCGAGTCAGAGAACTCGGAGGCCACAACGTGGTCCAGCGGCAAAAGGATGTCGACATGCAGCTCTCCGCCTCTGCGCAGAAGGTCCTTCGCTGTCTGGATGTACTCCTCTTCCACGAGGGACTTGCCGATCGCGTGGCCCTGGGCCTTGAGGAAGGTATAGGACATTCCTCCCCCGATAATGAGGGTTGTACACTTGGTGATCAGGTTCTCGAGCACCTCGATTTTCGTGGAAACCTTGGCACCGCCGATTATCGCGACAAAAGGTTTGGCTGGATTCTTGAGGAGCGGCTCGAAAAACTTCATTTCCTTCTCGATGAGGTATCCCGCCACCGAGGGCATGAATTTTGTTACACCCTCGGTGGATGCATGGGCGCGATGTACGGTCCCAAATGCATCACTCACGTAGACGTCGGCAAGAGCGGCCAGCTTTTTGGCAAACGCCGGATCGTTCGCTTCCTCTTCCGGATGAAAGCGAAGATTCTCGAGCAGAAGGACTTCGCCCGGTTTCAATTCCGCCACCGCCTTTTCCGCGTTCGCGCCGACGCAATCGGCGGCCATTGTTACCTTCTTTCCGAGAAGCTCGGAAAGGCGGGCAGCAACCGGAGCGAGGCTCATTTCAGCGTTGGGTTTCCCTTTGGGTCGGCCAAGATGGCTCATCAGAATGACGCGCGTGCCGGCTACCGAGAGAATGTGGCGGATGGTTGGAAGGGCACCCTCGATTCGGGTACTGTCGGTCACCTTCCCATCCTTGATCGGAACGTTGAAATCGACTCGAACGAGCACTTTCTTTCCGGCGAGATCGACGTCTTTCAGAGTTCTAACTGCCATGGTCTTCTCCTTCCGTGCCGCGTCGCGTATCCCCCAGACTGGAATCCGTAACCGGTATGCACACATTTGTGTTTTTCGTCAGTCTCAGTTAAAAATCGTGGGGCTTCTGTTTGAGTTTACGCGAAATATGCCCTGCGGGCACCTTCTCCGCATTCACGAGAACTATACGGGAAAGTCCTCCGTCTGTCAACGAAGCCCCGGGCGCGCTAGTGCAGGGTGAGCAGCCGCTGGTACAACGGCGGGTAACTGACCGGTTCGGGGGACTGTTTCGGTTTTTCTTTCGGCGTGGGGATCACCGAGTCCCCGACGCTTACCAGATCCGAAATGCCCGCTTTGGTAACGGTCCCTTCGGCAACCGCATCATCGGCACGGCCAACTTTGAATGTCCCAACGAGTGCGGACGGCGGGAAAACGAATGCGGAGCCGTCGCTGTTGCGGGAAAGCTTGCCTGCTTGCACGATGTCGAAACTCTCATCCTTCGTCACTCCGTGCATCGTTCCAAGATCGATGAGGCCCTGGCTGAAGTTGCGGGCGATGAGCTTTCCGGAAACCGGAATGGCGGCGTGAATCAGCTCGGAGAGGCGCGCCGTCGCTTTTTCGACCCGGTCGTTTCCGCTTCGGTAGACGCTGAAAGTCCCGGTAGGCGTTCCCGTTCTCGAGAGGTAGAGCGTGGCCGACAGAATTATCGTTCGATCGCCTTCGTCGATCTTGAGAATTACGAAATAGTCGCTTCCCTTTGCGCGTGCAGTGGCAAATGCATCGGAAAAATGGGCGCTATCCGCGGCGGCCGCCGGACTGGTCGTCAGTTCGTAACCGAGGATGAGGTCGCGCAGGTAGGAGCCGAAATATCCGGCGGAAAGCGGGTGAACCAGCACGCTATCGGCGGAGTTCTGAAATACCATGACCGACGTGTTGGTCCTGTTTATGGAAAACTGATCGATGTTCCAGTCGGACGCTACCGTACCGTCGAGCAGGCTCGAATAGATCTCGAGACGATCGGTGATTGCCTTGTCGGTATAGCCAAGATTCTTCAGAACATTCAATTCTGATACGTATTTTGCCCTGAAGCCTTCGAGCCGATAGAGCTCTGCGAACGCCAGTCTGGCATCCCGCGAGAGGGGCGCAATCTGAAGTCCCTGTCGATACTGGAAAAGTGCATGCTGAAACAGGTTCTGGTTCTCGAAAGCATGAGCACGATCGATGTGATATTTCGCAAAGGCGTCTCGATCGGTCGACTCCATAGGGAGGTTCTGTTTGACAACCTGCTCCATTGCAAGGCGAGCTACTTCATCGCCCGGATCAATTGCGAGGAGCCGTTGAAAGCTTCGGATTGCATCATTGGTGTTTCCAAGTCTTGCTTGCGCGAGGCCCCTGATGTACCAGGCCAGAACGCGTTGCGTCTGCCGGGATCCGGTCGAGGTTCCGGCCTCGGCGCCGCGATACCCGGCTACCAGCTGATCCATTGTTGCAGAGGCCTTTGCAAAATCACCTGTCTGCAGATAGATCTCTCCGACGAGCAACATCGCGTCAGAATAGTCTGAGCGGAGTGCGAGCGCGGTCTGGGCCTGGCGCAGCGCCTCGTCCGAATTCCCCTGCCCCAGGTAGTACTCCCCCGCCAGCATATGCACCTGAGGATCTCCCGAATGGTACTCGAGAGCGAGCCGAATGTACTTGCCCGCTATGTCCCCCTGTCCGCGCGCCCTGTACAGGAGCGCCAGGGAAAGCAACGCTTTGCGGTTCTGAGGTTCGAGTCGAACGGCGTCCTGGTACTGCGCGAGCGCGCCGTCGGTGTTGCCTTGCGCAACCGCCAATTCGGCAAGCCCGATCCGCGCTTCCACGTTGTAGGGTTCCATGGTGAGAACCTGCTGGTAGATCGCGCGCGCCTTGTCTATCTGTCCAAGACCGACCAGGATACGCCCCTGCAGGTTCATTACCTGACTGTTGCTCCCGGAGTAGCGTGATGCCTGCTGCACGTACTTGAGTGCGACATCGTACTCATCCAGGGAGTAGTAGGACTGAGCGAGGCCCACCAATGGCTCAAGGTAGGACGGGTTGTGTTTCAGCGCCTCGAGATAGCTTTCAATGGCTCCATAGTAGTCTTCCGATGTCTGGGCAACCTGCCCCTGTTGGTAGAGCTGCCGGGCGGTCGGCCGCGGAACGCCGCTGTCGACAGTCTCCTGGCTCTGCGCCGACAACGGAAGCACCGTCGAGGCCACGGCAAGAACAAACAGGAGAACGACTCGATTATTGCGCACGCTCCCGATCCTTCTCCTGGTCCGGGCGGTGCACCACGATCTTCACGGTACGAATCTTGTGCCCGTCCATTTCCTGAATAATGAAATCCATATCGTTGCGTGATACTTTTTCATATTTTACCGGGATCTTTCCGAAGAGATCGAAAACGTATCCGCCGAGAGTGTCGAAATCATCGTCGGGAATCTCGGACTTCAGCTCTTCGTTCAGATCCTCTATGTTTACGCGGGCGTCGACGAGGTATATTCCTTCGCCGATTTCAAGCACCTCTTCCTTCTCGTTGTCGAACTCATCCTGAATATCACCGAGAATTTCCTCGATAATGTCTTCCATGCAGACAATACCTGAGACTCCGCCGTATTCGTCCACCGCGACTGCTATGTGCACTCTGCGTCGTTTCATCTCACGCAGGAGAGAATCGAGCTTCTTGCTTTCCGGCACGAAAAAGGGTTTGCGGATGATGTTCTCTGTGTTGATCTCGTCTTCCCGAAAGAGGAACTGCAGAAGATCCTTGGCATATAAAACGCCCACGACGTTATCAATTGTCTCCCGGTAGACGGGATATCGCGAATGACCGTTTTCGATGACCTTTTCGAGCAGGCTCCGAGTGTCTGCGGAAATCGAAATGAACGCAACGTCGATGCGCGGAACCATCACCTCCTTCACGGTGGTATCCGACAACTCGACGATTCCGCGGATCATGTCTTGCTTCTCGATATTCAGCGCTTCATAGTTTTCGCCGTTTCCTCGGGGAGGTCGCGGTCGAAGGAGCCGTCTCAATATGCCCTCATTCTTCAAAGTATCCGCTCCTGTGCGAGATCCTGCAGAACTCGTTCCTGATATGCAAGCATCTCCTCTTCCGGCTCGTTTGACGTGTGATCCATCCCGGCAAGATGGAGGAGTCCATGCAACACCAGTCTCTTGAGCTCTTCGTCTTTGTCGACGCCGAAATCGACCGCGTTCTGGGACAGTGAATCAAGCGATATGACGATGTCGCCTGCGACAAACGGGGTGGTTTCTTCTTCTTCAAGCGGCACGGGGTCCTGTCCGGGACTCTGCGGGAAAGAGAGGACGTCGGTCGGTGCGTCAATGCCGCGGAATCGCGAGTTGAGGTCGTGGATGAAGGGATCGTCACACAGGAGAAGGGAGACTTCCCACCCGGTTTTTCCCATCCTCCGCAGCGCCTCGAGACAGAAATGCTGCAACCGATCAAGCCATTCGGGAGACTCGACTCCTTCAACCGAGACTTCCACGAAGTTCATGGGAGTCTCCTGCCAAGCGGAGCGTCGCCCGGAGGCTCCGCCGTCTGCTCCTGCGAACGATTATTCATCCTGCTGGGCCTCGTAGGCGCGCACGATCTTGCGCACCAGAGGATTGCGCACAACGTCCCGTGCCGTGAAGTAGTTGAAACGAATTTCCGAAATGTCGGCGAGAACCTTCGCAGCGTGCAGCAATCCTGACTCCTTCTTCCGCGGAAGGTCAATCTGTGTTACATCGCCGGTTATCACTGTCCGGGACCCCTCCCCCATACGCGTCAGAAACATCTTCATCTGCTCGCGCGAGGTGTTCTGGGCCTCGTCGAGAATCACGTAACAGTCTCTGAGGCTACGGCCCCGCATATAGGCAAGCGGTGCAATCTCGATTACGCCGCTATCCTCCAGCTTTCGGATGGTTTCGGTGGGAATCAGCGACTCCATTGCGTCATAAAGCGGCCGTAAGTAGGGATTGAGCTTTTGCGCGAGATCGCCCGGGAGGAACCCGAGGCTTTCGCCGGCTTCGACGACGGGTCGTGTCAACACAAGCTTCCGTTTCTTGTGCGCAAGGACCTCCGAGAGCGCATAGGCCACCGCGAGAAATGTCTTCCCGGTTCCCGCCGGGCCTATACCGAACGACATTTCGTAGGCAGTCATACCCTCGATGTACATCGCCTGTCCGATGCTGCGCGGAAAGACCTTTGTGCGGCCCCCCGGAATGCTGATGAAGGAGGTCCGCAGAATGTCCGCGCCACGATCGGCATCCGCGGATGCGCCGTTCTCGACAGATGATTCATCTGCGGCCTCGGCGCCCGACAGCGATGAAAATACCGATCGAATAAGATCGGGTCCAGGCGAGTGGCCGAGTTCGACGTGCAACCGAAGCTCGTTCAGCATCGATGTCAGAAGTCGACGGTTTTCGTCAGTATCTTTCTCAAGATAGATCTCGTTGCCGCGTGAAAGTATCCGCGTGCCCAGAAGCTCCTCAATCAGCTTGAGATTGCCGTCGTTCACGCCGCATACATCAGCAAGCAAAGCCCGGTTTTCGAGTACAATACTTGCGCTTTTTACCACAGTCTCCTCACAGGTAGAGTACAGGTGGAAAAGAGCAATAGTCAAGGGCGCTGAATTCGCCTGCTCTACGGCGTTGTAGGCTGCGTCGTACTGGGGGGTGGGTTGATTTGAACCACGCCCTGGTCTATCTGGGTAGTGGATCGAATTTCCGGTATCGGTTTCCAGACCACGTCGATCGACACCTGGCTGTTCCACTGGTACTGTTTGACTCCGGACGTCAGCGTGGTCAGCTGGGGCGATCCGGCGTAGGTGACGCTCAGAGTCCAGTCACCGAGATCGTGGACCGCCGACAGTGAAAGCTGCTGCAGCTTGAACCCGGATTCCTCGCGGTCTGCGGTGTTGAAGAAGTTGAAGGATTTCGCGAGATCGACCAGAGGATTCCTCCACGGTCGGTCGACTTTCTGCGCGAACGCCGGGATGTAGAGAAAGGTCAGGTTGTTCTGCGAAAGTGAGGCAAAGGTGAGATCGAGAAATTTTGCGAATTTTGACCGTGAAATTGAATCCGAAAGTGAATGTGCTGTCGGTGAACCTAAGCAGGTTGAGTTGCCATTGAGAGGTGACACCCGCCCCGATCGTGACCCGATTCTTCCAAAACGGATCGGGCTGAACGGTCCCGTTCACACCGAGCGAGAATGCCTGCGCGCGGAAGGCCGGATCGAGATTGTCGATCCAACCGGTACCCACACCGCCAAACGTGAAGGAATCTGATCGACTGGCGGTAAGCCCGACGGACACCGGGCCGAAACTGAGCGTGCTGACGGCCTGCGTCATGTAGTCGTTCTGCGGATCGTACTGAGCCGTCTGTTTGAAACTGCCGATCGTCCCGAACGTGACGGTTTCGGTACCGATTACCGGGAGATAGGTCGGATTCTGGACCGGTGCCGACGCTGGCGGATAGAGAATTCCGGCGCTCACCTGATGGCGGAATGGTCCCGTCTGCAGGTCGAGCGCACCGGTGTACTGCCGTTGCAGCGGCGGCAGTACCGCCGTCATCTGCAGCTGCTGGTTCGCCGCAAGTGCCTTCGCGTTCAGGGTGACCTGAAGCGAGTGTGTTTTGATGGACGAGGGGTCCCAGGCGGCCCAGGAGTTCGCGTAGAGCGGATTTCCGTTCGCGTCAGAGCTGGTATACGATCGGCTGAATAACAGAACCGCGAGATTGTAGCTCACGGTGCTCTGAGAAAGTGCCGACACGGCCTGAAGAGGCTGCGTAGTCAGAGTGAGATTGTCGGTAACGCCCAATCCGGAAAACTGATTCGCCTGTAGGGTTACCGACGGATCATTGAATGAGTCCGCGCGTCCGAAGACCGACCGGTACTGACCCGAGAAGACGAGGCTCCCGTTGAGCGTGAAAATATTCTGGTAGACATTGAGGCCGTAGCTCAACGTGGCGGTGTCCTGCGATTGCATCGTCCAATACTGCGCCCGGTAGTCGACCGCCGAAGGAACGGTCCAGCCACCAGAGTCGGTGCGCGCCTGCAGAAGCAGCCCCGGAGCGAGGTCGTAGCCGAGACGGGCGGTGAGAACGTTGGGAATGGTCGCCTCGGCGATGCTCTGTTGCAGAGGTGGAAGGATCGTTCCACCCGGCTCAGTTCCTGGTTGTGACCGGCCCACAGCAGGCGTGCTCCCCCCCTCCTGGCGCCAGGGCGGCACAATCTGTGCAGCCGAGGGGGGTGTGGCCCGGTTGGCTGCCGGTGTCGGGGAAGCGGTCGGGGTCGCTGCGATAGTGCCCGCTGCGTGAAGCCCGATGTCGGGCAGGACCAGAAGGTCCGGATAAAAGAAGTAGGCGTCCGGGCTGCGGTCCAGGTATTGAAGCTCCGGTGGCGTGACATACGTGGGGTCACCGGTTCCCAATGCCTTCGACTGCCACGCGAGCGACGCGTTCAGCCGGGTTACGGAGAGCGTCGAAAGGCCAGGGGCGGCGGCTCCCGTAGGCAGGTTGAGCGAGCTGGTGAACTGCCAGGTAAATGAATCAATCTCCGGCGGAAGCTGCGTGGTGGAGCTTCCCAGCCCGAGAAACTGGGACCAGTCCATGCCCTCGGACCGGTTCGCGAAGTCCTCGAGAAAGTAACGATCCGACAGATAGGGCAGTTGAAAATGAAAGTTCAGGATGGTGGATTGCATCTGGGCGTCGAAGTTCAGCCGGTATCTGAGAGGAATAGGCAGGCCGAGAAGCCAGCTCTCGTTCCATATGGATACCAGACGTCCGTCGCTCGTCTCGAAAAAGGGCGAGTAGGCTGATACCACGCCGTAGCCGCTCGAATAGAGATTACGGCTCCCGGCCAGGCCGGCGTAAAAGCTGATGTTGGTACCCGGCGCCGCTCCGGGGAAGTTACCCTGCAGCGCCAAAAGCGCGCCGAGGCGCGTATAGACATCGGCCATCGCCTTGAGGATCCACGCGGCGGGACCGGTGGTTGCGGCGCCGGCCGGCGTCTGTGCAGCGCCTGCCTGTCCGGGGGCGGCCGCAGTACCGGGTTGTCCGGATGCCGGAGACGTGCTGGTCGCGGGTGCAGCAGCCGTGGCCGCGGGACCTGGTGCTTGTCCGGGCGCCGCGGCCGGCTGGGAGGCCGGGGATGCAGCGGTTGTCTGGGAGCCGGCGGCAGGATTCTTCTTCAGCTGCAGGAACAGCCCGTTGGGCTCCCGCGGCGCGTTGAGCCCGCCCTCGCCGAGTTGAAGGAACGAAAGCGGGCTCGATGTGTCCTGCTTCTGCCCGATTATGTAGACGGTCGTCTGAAGATAGCTGCCTTCCCGGCTGCGAAAGCCGAGCGCGGGATGAAAGATTACTTGACGCCCGGGTTTAAAGAAGAACGGCAGGTAGAGGACCGGTATGCGACCGACGTAGAGCAGCGCGTCCTGCAGCCCCCACTCTCCCTGGTCGAGCACCCAGATTCTTTTCGCGCGAATTTCATAGTTCGGCGGGTCCGCCTGAGAGGAGGTCACCACCCCGCCGTCGAGGACCACTATGTTGTCCTTCGATCGGCTGATGTAGGTTCCGGAGTAGGAGAAATCGAATGGTTTTCCTTCGATCTGCTGAGTTCGATAGGAGGTACCGTCGATGAAGAAGCCGTCCCAGTTGTCCAGTCGAAACGTAAGGCCCTGGCCGGTGAACAGCTCCTTCTGAGTTCCGCGGGTTATCGTGTATCGGATGTTTCCCCGCGCGGTGAGGATATTCTCGGTTTGATTGAATACGATCTCGTCCGCCTCTATCTCGTGCACCTCGCCCGTCTTGCGATCCGTCATCTTGAGGTCCACTCCGCCGCTCAGACGC
Organism: uncultured Spirochaetota bacterium; assembly: GCA_963832675.1. Taxonomy (GTDB): domain Bacteria; phylum Spirochaetota; class Spirochaetia; order DSM-27196; family DATKUC01; genus DATKUC01. The sequence goes on from CAWHUY010000026.1 coordinate 80,109, forward strand.
AGATATCGCTGATCGGCCTGTTCGATGCGGAAGTAGCTTGATTGGCCTGCGGATTCGATCGAGATAAGGCGACCCGTAGTTTCGGGCGGCTTTTCGACTGGCGGCTTCAGACCATAGTGTTCGTAAAGGCGAGCCATCAACTCACGGCGGTCACCTTTTGTGGAGAGGCCCAGCTGCCTGAGCCAGTCGGCAAGCTGAAAAAAACTCGCGGTGTCGATGTCGCGTGGAACGCTCTTGGCGAGAAGCTCGGCGGTCGCAGCTGCTGCATCGGGCGGTGCCGCCGTCGGCGTCGCCCCATTCACGGCCCCAGCCGGAGCCGCGGACGATGTCGCGGGTAGACCGCTGGCAGGCGGCGCGTTCTCCTGTCCCTGCACGATTGCCGCAACAAACAGCAACAGGGATAGGGTGCAGCTGAGACGGTGATCGCGAAAGCGACTACTGCCGGCAAAACCTCCCCGGCGGCAACCCCGAAGTCGGCGGAGATTTCGGGGGCGGCCGGATGCTCGCTGGCTCCTGGTGATCACGAGACGCTACCTCATGCGGGCGAGTGCTTCTTTCACATATCGTCCCGTATAGGATTCCCGAACCCGGACAATCTCTTCAGGTGTTCCAACGGCGACAATGGATCCTCCCCGGTCACCTCCTTCCGGACCGAGATCGATTACATGGTCAGCCTGGCAGATTACATCAAGGTTATGTTCGATGAGCACCACGGTGTTCCCATTATCAACCAGGATCTGGAGGACTTCAAGAAGCTTTTTCACGTCCGCGAAGTGCAGCCCGGTCGTGGGCTCATCGAGGATGTAGAAGGTCTTGCCTGTGCTGCGACGGGAGAGCTCGAGAGAGAGCTTGACGCGCTGCGCCTCCCCGCCCGAGAGAGTGAGCGCCGATTGACCGAGAGTTACGTAGTCCAGGCCAACCGCCGCGAGCGTTGCCAGTTTGCGCGAAATCTGCGGAATTGCGGAAAAGAAAGCGAGTGCCTGTTCGACCGAGAGATCGAGCACGTCGTGTACGTTGAGCCCTTTGAACCGAACGTCCAGCGTCTCGCGATTGAACCTCTTCCCGTTGCACACGTCGCAGGTCACATAGACGTCCGGCAGGAAGTGCATCTCGATCTTGATGGTTCCCGCTCCCTGGCAGTTTTCGCATCGACCTCCCTTCACATTGAATGAAAAGCGACCCGGCTTGTAGCCACGGGCCCGAGATTCGGGGAGCGCAGCGAAAAGGTCGCGGATCGGGCCGAAGAGACCGACATAGGTGGCTGGATTCGAGCGAGGTGTTCGTCCAATTGCACTCTGGTCGATGTTGATGATCTTGTCGATGTTTTCCACGCCGGATACCGAATCGAAAGCGCCCTCGGACAACCGGCTGCGCGATACCCGGTTCTGAATGATGGGAAACAAAAGATCCGACATCAGGGTACTCTTTCCGGAGCCGGATACTCCCGTAATAACGGTAAGCGCGCCAAGCGGGAAAGAAGCGTCGATTTCTTTGAGGTTGTGCTCGCGCGCGCCGCGGATGGTAAGCAAGTTTCCATTTCCCGGCCGCCGTGACTGGCGCCGCGACATCTCCATTGCGCCGCTTAGGTACTGGCCCGTCAGGCTCCGCGGATTTGCGAGAATCTCGTTCAGCGTGCCCTGCGCGACTATCTCTCCACCGTGTATTCCCGCGCCCGGACCCAAGTCCACAATGTAGTCGGCGGTGCGAAGCGTCTGTTCGTCATGCTCAACCACGATCAGCGTGTTACCAATATCGCGAAGGTGCCTAAGCGTGCCAAGCAGTCGCTCGTTGTCCCGCTGGTGCAGCCCGATCGTCGGTTCATCGAGAATGTAGAGCACGCCGACGAGCGAGGATCCGATCTGCGTTGCGAGCCGTATTCGCTGGGCTTCACCGCCGGAGAGCGTTCCCGCCCTTCGTTCGAGCGTGAGGTAGTCAAGTCCGACGCTCAGCAGGAACGAGAGCCGGGCTCGGATCTCCTTCAGGATCTGGCGGGCGATCTGTTCCTCTGCGCTCGACAGGGACAGATCTTCGAAAAAGGCCAGGCAATCGACTATCGAGCTCACCGACACATCGTAAATGCTGCGATCGCGGACAGTCACCGCCAGCGCTTCCGGCCGGAGCCGGCGGCCATGGCATACCGCGCACTCCTTTTGAGACATGAACTGTTCGAGCCACTCTTTTACCCCTTCGGAGGAGCTTTCCAGGTAGCGACGCTTGAGCTCATCGAGAATTCCCTTGAACTTTGACTGGTATTCGAATCGGCCCGTCTTTTCACGATTCACGTAGGTAACATCGATTACATCCTCGGTCCCGTAAAGAATGGCCTTCATGACCTGCTCCGGCAGCTCGGAGAGCGGCGTGTCGAGGTCGAACTTGAAGTGACGAGCGAGCGACTCGAATTTGCTTCGGTACCAGGCGGCCTGGGGGTTGTAGGGGACCACCCCACCCTGATTGAACGACTTCGAATTGTCGGGCACGACGAGGTCGGGATCGAACTCCATGGTGATTCCAAGGCCGGTGCAGGAAGGACAGGCGCCGTAGGGGTTGTTAAAAGAGAAGAGTCTGGGCTGGAGCTCAGGGATGCTTATCCCGCAATCGGGACAGGCGTGGTGCTGCGAGAAAAACTCTTCCGCATCGTCGCGGGACACTACCACCTGGCCGTCGGCAATACCCAACGCGGTCTCGACCGATTCGGCGATCCGTTTCCTGTTGACCTGGTCCACGACCAGACGGTCCACTACGATTTCGACGGAATGTTTGCGTTTTTTGTCGAGCGGAATTTCGTCTTCCAGTGCATATACTTCGCCGTCGATTCTCGCGCGGACGAAGCCGGCCCGTTTTGCGTCCACCAGAACCTTCTGATGTTCCCCCTTCTTCCCGCGAACCACGGGAGCCAGAACCATGATTCGGCTTTCCGCCGGGTACGCCATCACCGAATCGATGATCTGATCGAGGCTTTGATCTTTGATCGGTCGCCCGCAGTTTGGACAGTGTGGACGACCGATGCGGGCGAAGAGCAGGCGCAGGTAATCGTATATTTCGGTCACGGTGCCGACAGTCGAGCGCGGATTGCGATGGGAGCTCTTCTGTTCGATCGAAATCGCAGGCGATAGCCCTTCGATATAGTCGATATCGGGCTTTTCCATTCGCCCGAGGAACTGCCGCGCATAGGACGAAAGTGATTCGACATACCGCCGCTGGCCCTCAGCGAAGATCGTGTCGAACGCGAGCGAGGATTTACCCGAACCGCTCAATCCGGAAATCACGATAAACTGGTCGCGCGGCAGCTCAAGATCTATATTTTTGAGATTGTGCTCGCGCGCGCCTTTTATGATGATTTTTCGCATAGCGCCGGTCAGCGGTTGGTGTCGATCTGTGGTTCGAGGCGCGGGTGCAGAACTCGCGCGCGCGCCCGTGCCTGCCAGGCACCCGCTTCAGAACGGCTTGATACGAGCTGCCATACTTCGCGGGCGCGTTCGGTGTAGTTCTGACCATAGATAGCCGCAGCGAGGAAATAGAGGCTTTGGTAGAGCTGACGGATGGTCAGATAGTTTTCTATATCCGGTATCCTGCGCACGCGGTTGAGGAAATCGTTCATTGTGGAAAATTCGAAATCGGGTTCAAGTTGGAGGTAGGCGGTTATCGCCTGCGAAATGATCTTGAGCGTGGAAAAGAGCAGATTGTCGGCTGCATCCGAATATTTTCCGGTACTTACGTAGAAAATACCCAGATCCAGGTGCGCGGTAAGTGAAAAATCGTCCGGCAGCCGGTAGAGAAGCACCAGTTTGTCGAGGCCGTTCTGCTCGAGCGTGTTCCGATAGGCGGGTCTCGACATTGCAAGGTCCGGGTTCGAAAACCGTTGATCATCTTCAACTATCGAGACCAGCATGTTTTCGTAGTCCCGGTAGTTCTGCTGCAGCTTGTATATTCCGGCAAGCTCGTAGAGCGCGGTGTAATAGTTTTCCGGTATGTAAAAGAGTTGTCGCTGCGCAATCGCCCGGGAGAGATGGTCGACGGCGAGTTTCGTCTCCCCTTCTCGCGCGAAAACCATCCCGATCCCCATTTCGGCTTCCGGAAACTTCTTCTCAGGCTGGGTTTCCAGCGCTCGGCGGTAGGAGACAAGCGCTTTGCCGAACTCTCCGACGTCAAACAGCTTCTGCCCCTCCTGATAGTAGACCCACGAGGGGGTATTTGGCGGCAATCTTCCCACCTGAGTCGCGTCGAATGGCGGCCAGATTCCGGGCTGATTCGCGTCATCAGCCTGCGCAAAAAGCGGCGCTGCCAGCGCCGACAAGCACCGCAGACACGACAATGAGAGTGAGGTAACGCAATCGTGGTGCAATTCTCGACCGAAAAGTCACGTCACCACGCATATGAGCCTCTCAACCTCCGAGCGCTCCGAGGAGGAACACCATGACGAACAGAGCCACCGTTTCGATGATACCCAGCACGAGGATGTAGTTTGCGAATCCTTTGCCACTGTCGACAAAGGCATCGCAGGCCGCCGCACCGGCTCGACCCTGAAACCACGCCGACAAGCCGAGCGCTATGCCACCGATTCCGGCGCCGAGAAGCAACCATTGGTCCGCTTTTCCACTGGCCGCGGCGGTCTTGATTGCGCCCATGACTATGAGTCCGTAGATTGTTTGAGTCAGCGGAGCCCCGACAAACGCAATGAGGAGAAATGGCGCGGGCTTGTTCTGTGCGTAGCACTTCTTCCACGCGCCGATAGCCGACTGCCCTGCCTCTCCAGCTCCGATCGCCGAACCCATTGCAGCGAACGAAAGCACCGCACCCATACTAAGCAATCCAAAGTTCATTATCAAATCTCCTTTCCACTCACATTCGTGTTACCGATCTATCGACAGTCGGATGACCCGCCGTCGCCCTATCCCATCAGGCACTTCGTTCGTCGGTCGTTCGCGCGAACGGCCGGTAGGCCGTCCCCTTCCACTCGAGCCCGAGGTGATTCGAAAACTCCAGTACGTTCAACCGCACGCCGTGGACAATGACCGCGAGTGCTCCCATGAGCAGGTTCAGGGTATGACCGAGCAGCAGGACCAGGACCGCCCCGATTATGCCTCCCACTCCGCTTGATGCCATGCCGGTGGCCATGCTGTTGAAGCTCTGCGCAATGGCAACCGTGGCCAGGCCGACGGCAAAAAGTCGGATATACGAAACAATATCGGCAAATGCGCTGATGCTGTTCAGCAGGGTCGTAAAAACCTTCGCTACGTTCAGTCCGCTTCGAAGTCCTTTGAAAAAGTTTCCGGCCTGATCACCGAATACGAGCACCAGAACGAGGCCGACACCGGCCGCGTACCATGACACCTGCATTATCGGATACTGGGTTTGGCTGATAACGAGGTTGAGAGCCACGTTGTACGCACCGAGAACTATAGCCAGCCAGCCGAGCTGCGCTATAGCGCGGATTGGATACCTGCCCCGCAACTCCATGATGAAGTTCCAGATGTGTGCAAGCGAAAGCTGCACAACCGCCAGGAGAAAACAGATGAACTGCACGATCTGCGTGCTGCTCGATGCAAAAATCGAGAGTTTCGGGATGATCAGATAGCGAAACGGCACCGCATCGGCAATGCCTTTCAGTCCGAACCACGTTCCGGTGACTGTGCCCCAGAGGATCGTGGTTACCGAGAGTACCGTCATAAGCACGAAAACGTTTGCAACGCGTCCGGTGGTCTTTTTCGATTTGACGACGCCGAAGATCGTTCCTGCAAGAATCAGGAATCCGTATCCGGCGTCTCCGATTATCATCGCAAAGAATACGGTGAAAAATCCGAGAAACCAGAGACTTATGTCGCGTTCCCAATAGCCGGGAAGCGTTCCCAGAAGCTGAAACAACGGCTTGATGATTGCGATCCAACGCGGGTTTTGCGTGACGGTTGGAACCTCTTCCTCCTCCGAGGGGTCGCGAACAACAAGACCCCACTGGTGCCGGCGTAGCCGCGCCGCGGAGTTGTTCGATTCTCGGTTCCGGTACGAAGCCGGAAAGAAAGGCGATCTTTCCCTCGCGCGTCATGCCGTCTCGCACGGTTTCAAACTCTATCTGTTCGTCGATCCGCGCAATAGCCTCGTGCAAAAGCAGCCGATAACCGGACAGATCTGCGATTTTTGTGGTCAGTTCCCGCTGCGCCTCGACATTCTCAGACATGAGCCGCAGCAGCACTCCGTATCCGTGCGAAGGAAGCGCAAACTCGTCCGGTTCATATACCGGTTCATCGCTCGAGGTAAAGGCAACACATCTGACGAGCTGTTTTGCGCGATGAAGGACGACGATCTGTGCCGCCTCGGGAAAGGTGGCGTACTCTTCCGGCGTAACCGCATAAAGGCGAAGATAGACCCCCTTTTCGCGAAGGAGGCGGATGTCGTCGGGATCGAATTCTCCCCAGGCTTCAACCGCGTTCTTATCCTTGAGCAGCCGGTCTGCGGCTTCCATGAGCCCGTTCAACCGGTCCTGAAGCTGTTGCAGCTCCCCAGCCGCTTCCAGACCGCGCGAGACAGGGTCTTCCGGCATGACCGACAACTCGGCCTCGCCCTTCGCTTCCAGCGGAAGTACCTGCAGTCCGCGTTCAAGGCTCTGACGCTGCTGAAGCAGCTGTGCGAGCCGTTCGGTGTGCACTTCCTGCACTTCGACGTGTACGACGCCTACGTCTTTCAGCCGCTCGACGGTTTCGTGACGGCTGTTTTCGGTGGTCAGGACCCAGACCTTCTTCATCGGGACGATCATGATGCCTGCCCTCGCATGATGTTGTTCTTCGCGATCTTTCCGCGAACAACAGCGGCCGTCTGCTCGTCCCCAAGGTAGATGCGAATCCGGCGAATGTTCTCCCGCGTCTGCGGAATCTTCACCTTTTCGAAGAGGTTGACTCGCTGCGTGGTAATGCGGAGCTCCTCGCCGAGAAGCTCCTGCTGTTTCTGCAGAATCGCCACCTCCGCGTCCAGGCGGATGAGTTCTTTCAACCGGTCGAGAGCCCGGTCCACCCAGAGGGGAAGCAGGAACAGGTCGTAGGGAAGCTCGCGGAAAAGGATGTCCTCAAAAACCGGGATATCGATGCCCGCGATGTTTCCCGTGGTCACGACAAGCTCTTCGACGCGCAGTAGCTCAGAGAGCCCCACATCTTCTCCGAAGACGCCTACCCATGCCATAATCTCGTCGACCGTCCGCTTCTTCTCCTCGGCTTTCTGGCGTTCGTGCGCTTCGACCTGTCGGATAACCATCTGCAGCTGCTGCTTTTTCAGCTGCAGGGTCGGCAGATAACGCTCGAAGCGGCGAAGACCGTCTTTTTGGTTCTTGAGCTCATTCTTGGTGAGCTTGACAGCGGCCATGCTCAGGCCACCTCCTCCTTCGCCGGGCCGGTAGCGCCGACGGCGGCCTTGTCAGGCCAGAACTGGCGCAGGAGCTCGGTGCGAAGGCCCGTTTCGGCAGGGCTGAAGCACCCGGCCAGAATTTCCCAACCTTTGTCGAGAGCTTCTTCGAGCGGGATGTTGACCGAAAGATCCATCATATCCCGTTCGAATATCTCGCCGTACTTCAGCAGTTTCTGGTCCCAGTCGGACATTCGGAACCCCATGGAGCGCTTTTCGACCGATTCACGGAACTGCGCATAGAGCTTTATCATGCCGTCCATCAGTGCGCGGTGATCGGGACGCGTCTTGTTGTTCACCAGCTGCTTCAGACGCGAGAGTGATCCGAACGGCTCGATCCGGCCGTTGTGGAGATAGTACTGCCCTTCGGTGATGTATCCGGTGTTGTCCGGTACCGGGTGGGTGACGTCGTCCCCGGGCATCGTGGTTACCCCGAGAATCGTTATCGAGCCCGATCCTTCAAAATCCACCGCCTTTTCGTAGCGCGAGGCGAGCTGACTGTAGAGGTCGCCCGGATATCCGCGGTTCGAAGGCACCTGTTCCATCGTGATCGAGATTTCCTTCAGCGCATCGGCAAAGTTGGTCATGTCGGTCAGCAGCACAAGTACCCGCTTCCCCGCCAGGGCGAATCGTTCGGCAACGGCGAGGGAAATGTCGGGGACCAGCAGGCACTCGACGGTGGGATCGCTTGCGGTGTGCACGAACATGATCGGTACGCGACATTGCCCCACCCTGTTCCAGGGTGTCCCGGAAAAAGAGGAAGTCATCGTATTTCAGCCCCATGCCGCCGAGGATGATGAGGTCGACCTCCGCCTGCATGGCGATGCGGGCCAGAAGCGGGTTGTAGGGTTCCCCCGAAACAGAGAACACCGGCAGTTTCTGCGATTCGACCAGCGTGTTGAATAGGTCGATCATCGGTATTCCGGTGCGTACCATATTCCGCGGAATAATGCGCTTCGCCGGATTTACCGAGGGTCCGCCTATCTCGATAAGGTTCTCTTCCAGCGCGGGCCCCTTGTCGCGCGGACGTCCGCTGCCGTCGAATACCCGCCCCATGAGGTTGTCTGAAAAGGACACCTGCATCGGATGGCCAAGAAACCGGACTTCGTCCCCTGTAGAGATGCCGCGACCTCCCGCGTAGACCTGAAGAGATACTATGTCATTTCGCAGCCGGATTACTTCGGCCAGGGATGCGCCGTGCGAGGACTGAACCAGAGCGAGCTCCCCGTATTTGACCCCGTCGGCCGTAACCGTGATGACGTTTCCCGCAATTGATTCAATTCTGCTATATACTTTTCGCATTTCCGATCCCCTTGTGTTCCGATCTTCAGGCGGGCGCTTCTGCCCGGCTCGAGATGAGAGTCGCCCGCTCATCCTCTCCCGCGCTCTTGGATGACACCGCGTCGCGGATCTCCTTTTCCAGCGTGTTGAATCCGTCGGACATCCATTCGCTTCCGTTGAAATCGAGAAATCGCTGCCGAAGCTGGGCAAAGAAGGTTCGCGCCTCGTCCTTCGAAGTGAGGGAGAGTTTTGCAGCCAGGAGCCGAAACAGAATGTCGAATACGTATCGCTGGCGTTCAACCGGCATTGCCGCGTCAACGGCATCGAAGGAGTTCTGCTGGAGATACACCGAATCGAGGAACTCGGATTTCTGATAGATGACAAAGTCATCGAGACTGGTCCCTTCCTCGCCGACTACCTTCATCATCTGGGATACTTCGTTGCCGCGAAACAGAATATCGCGAACGTATTCGGTCTTGGCGGTGTTGACGAGGCCCGGATACTTGCTCCAGCTGTCCAGCGGATGTATGGCGGGGTACTTGCGGGCGTCGGAGCGTTCTCGCGAAAGGCCGTGAAACGCGCCTACGACCTTGAGGGTCGCCTGCGTGACCGGCTCCTCAAAGTTTCCGCCGGCCGGGCTTACCGTGCCGCCGATAGTTACCGAACCGGTCGAGCCGTCTTTCAGCCTGACCACCCCTGCGCGCTCGTAAAATGCCGCGACGACCGATTCGAGATAGGCGGGAAAGGCCTCCTCACCCGGAATCTCTTCGAGGCGTCCAGACATTTCGCGCATCGCCTGCGCCCATCGCGAAGTGGAATCGGCAAGCAGCAGTACGTTCAAACCCATCTGCCGGTAGTACTCGGCGATGGTAACCGCGGTGTATACGGAGGCCTCGCGAGCCGCAACCGGCATCGAGGAGGTGTTGCAGATAATTACCGTCCGCTCCATCAGCGTACGTCCGGTCCGTGGGTCGATCAACTCGGGGAATTCCCGCAGCGTTTCCACAACCTCGCCGGCGCGTTCGCCGCAGGCAGCAATGATCACGATGTCGACCTCGGCGTGACGACTGGTGATCTGCTGGAGCACGGTTTTTCCGGCACCGAACGGGCCGGGAATGCAGTAGGTTCCTCCGAGAGCGACCGGGAGAAATGTGTCGATGATTCGCACCTTGGTCACCATCGGTTCCGTCGGGCGAAGTCGCTCCGCATAGGCGGTGATCGCCCGCTTGACCGGCCACTGGAAGGTCATGGTGAGCGGAATGGAGTTGCCGCGGCTGTCCTTGATAACGGCGATCTGGTCGCTGATACGATACTCACCGGGCGCGGCAACCGATTCCACCGTGTAGGTTTCGGAAAGGTAGAACGGTACCATGACACGATGTTCGAAGATGCCCTCCGGAACCCAGCCGATCATGTCGGCGCGCGTGACGCTGTCTCCCGCATGTGCGGCAGGGGTGAATTTCCACGCGATTTGTGCGTTGAGCGGGGCCATATAGACGCCACGTTCGAGGAAGAAACCGCACTGTTCGGCGAGTTCAGGAAGCGGGTTCTGCAGACCGTCGTAGATCTGTCCAAGCAGCCCCGGTCCGAGCTCCACCGCCAGCATGTTATCCGAAAACTCCACCGGATCACCGATCCCGATTCCGCGTGTCATCTCGAATACCTGCATCTCCGCGTTATCGCCTCGGATTCGGATCACTTCGGATTTCAGCCGTTTTTCGCCGAGGACAACGTAACCGACTTCGTTCATCGACACATTTCCTTCGGTTTGAACCGTAATCATGTTTCCGTTTACGCCAACTACTTTTCCACGACTCATTACCTATGCTCCAGAATTTCCGGGGTTTCCCATGGACTGGGTCATCTTTGCGTATTCCGCTTCATAGCCGGCGATGCCGAGCTCGCGTGTGCGTCCGGTTTTTCGCGTCAGTATGAGCAGACGTAAATAATAGATCGCAAGATTGTCGAAATCGAAATGATGCGTCACCTCGACCTGGTCCAGGAAGTCCCAGCGGCCACGATCGAGAATCTCCTCCGCCTGCAGCGGCGATGAGGCGCCGGCCGCGAATGCAGTTCGTGCCAGCTCGGAGGCAGAAACATCGTCGGAGAGATCGTTTCCCTGGAGATCCGGTGAGATGAAGGAGGAGGCATCGCGTCCGCTTTTCGCCGAACGGTGCCGGACAAGGGCATTGCGCATGCCCCGTTCGAATCGGAAGAATCGATCGACGGCGTCGGAACCGCTCGAGAGGTCCGACGAGGCCGCTGCGGGCTGCAGCGACAATCGGGCGATCGCGAGATAGTGGTCTCGACGGAGCTGGTAGCTGCAGAACTCAACGAATTCCTCCGGCTTCATGAACGCGTCGCTTTCGTAGGTAATGTAGGGAAGCGTTGCAACCGCGTAGAAGTACTTGCTCACCGGTTTCAGTCCTTCGATCGGGACGTCTGTAAAGCGCTATTCAACTGCGCGGCGAGCCGCGGATTCAGGTATTCAGCCAGGATGGTGGCGATGCTTGCGGCAGAAAGATCGTAGTAGGCTCCGCCGTCCTTCCGTGCGAGTCGAAAACCGCCTTCCAGGTCGGGGGCAGGTTCGATGATCATGCCCTTCTCGATCTGCTTTGCGAGCCGGTCCCGCAACCCCTTTTCCAGTTTCTGCATCTGGTCTTTCGGCAGCTGCACAGCGAGGTCGCCGAGCTCACCGCCCTTCCATGAGGTGACAAGTGAAACAATTGCGGACTCGAGTGTTGCGCCCGTATAGCTTTCACGAACCGAATCAGCGACCAGAGCGCCGAACAGGGTCTTGAACCTTGCCTGAACGTTCAGAATAAGGTCACGCGCCGCCTGATTCAGCGCGTCTTTGCCGGCCTGTTCGCTGCGAGCGGCCGTCTGGCGGGCATCGGCGACAATGTGATCGGCCTCCTTCCGGGCCTGCTCGACCGTCGCCGCAGCTTTCTTCTCGGCTTCCCCGATGATGGTCGCTGCCTGCTGTTCCGCAGTTTGCACACCTTCACTCTTGATTTTTTCTATGAGTTCGCTCAACTGGATTTCCATAATTTCCCCTCAAGCAGGATTCTACATCTCACGTGTGACTTATTGTGCCGACCGAAGGCTCACCGGACAATATTCTACACTACACAGACGATTCGTTCAAGAAAGCCACGGTAATCCTGGAAAAATTTGTCCAATTTGTGACCCACTTAGGCCTTTCCCAGGGAAAGGTCTCCGTGAATCTTGAAGAGACTGTTCTCGCGACTTACGTGGAGCTCCCGCTCCGGGAAATAGTCCGGAAGTCTGTCCCGAACAAATTGCACCGCGGTTTCGGTAATCTCTTCACGAACCGCATCCGGAACATTCGCGAGGGTGACCATTCGAACCTCGACGACGTAACCCCGTCCTATACGCGACCCGTATCCGGCGGAAAATGCCGCACCGATGTTGAAAAGCCCATCGTGCTCCGGGCTTGCGGTGGTTCCCTCGGGGGCGCGTGACGGATGAAGCGGATAGAGCGCCCCGTACCGTCTTTCGAGTTGGTCATCGACAGCGTCGAAGAGTTCCTTGAGTCGACCTTCGAATGCGACAAGTCGGGGATGGTGCATGATTCACCACGTTACGATCCAGATTATCGGTGATTTCGCGTCGAGCAGCTGCAGGATCGGGATGTCGTAGGACACTCGCCGTTTGTCGGCCGAGACGGTTCCGGCGCTGGCGTTCTTGATCGGCGCCGGAGTCGAGAGGCTGAAGTTCAGGTGGTAGTCCTTGAAAAACGCCGCGGCGAAGTCTTTGCTCTGCTGATCGACGCCATCGGGGAAACCCTGAAATATCAGCTGACGGTAGACAGTGTTTCCTCCGGTCTGGCTGAGGGTCACCGCTTCGCTGCCGGGGGAATAGAGCTGGTTCAGCGCTTTCAGGTCGGAGAACGCAAGAGTCGCTTTGATGGTTATGTTCTGGGCGTCTTCGGTCTGCGCGTAGGAAGAAAGCGTGAGTCCGGGAATACTCGCTACGGTTTGCCGAAAATCGGCCTCCCGAATGGGAAGCGGGAGTTTTTGCCACTCTTTGTCAACAGTACCCAGGTTTGCCACCATTTGCGATACCGTGTAAGTAAGAGCGATCTGGCCGGAACCATTCGCCGAAAGCTGTACGGTCGTGTCGATTGATACACACGAAGCCAGAAGGAACACCAGTGGTACGACCAATATCTTTTTCATGTTCGTTGGCATCTTAACGGTACTCGGCCACGTTATTCAAGGCAGCGCAAAGCCGGAAAGGGTGTTCCGGGTCGCCAGGAACCGGGAGGTCAGGAACGCAGTTGAACCTCCGTTTTTCCGAACCCGCCCTCTTCCGGACGCGCAAAGTGAAACTCATCCACAGCCGGCGATTCCCGCAGATAGCGATGAATTCCGTTTTGAAGGACGCCCTCACCCTTGCCGTGAATGATTCCAAAACGGGATATTCCCTGTATGAGCGCCCGGTCGAGCTGATGTTCCACCGCCGAGAGAGCCTCCTCGAGCCGCATTCCGCGAACATCGAGCTCGAAGACCGCGGCCTCACCCGCGGACACCATGCTCACGTCCACCGATGGACGATCCATCCTCGGGCCGCTTCCGGAATCGCTCGGTGTCGCTGCGCGCAGCTCGTAGGCGTGCATACTTCGCTTCATCGCGCCCACGGCCACAACCCAGGTGTCGCCGCGGCCTTTTCGGACAACCGTGCCTCGCTTACCCTGATCATCTATCAGAACTTCGACCCCCGGCGCGAGCTTCACCGGCAGCTCGTCCCGACGGCCGCGTTGTTTTTTCGCGACCGCCGTCGACTCGGCATCGACGGTACGGGAGAGTTCGTCGAGAAACGCTTTCACGCTGCGGGTCTTTTCCCGGTCGAGTTGCTCCTCCCGCAGCTCCTTGACGAGCCGTTCGAGCCGTTTTCGGGTATCCGAAACGAAGCGGTCGAGATCGGAGACTGCACCCTTGCGCAACTCGAGCTCACGCGCGGTGATTTCTTCCTCTTTACGCGCCAATGCGAGGCGTTGCTTTTCTACCTCGGACAGCTCCTGATCGAGAATGCGGTGACGCCGGTGGATGTCCTGTTCCTTGTGGGTGAGCCGCCGTATGAGGCCGGCAGCATCGGTCTGCTCATCGTGCAGATAGCGGCGTGCTGCGTCTACTACGGACCGCGGAATCCCGCTTCGTCTCGCGATGTCGATCGCGTGGCTCGACCCGGGAACGCCAAGAACGATCCGGTAGGTAGGCTGGAGGTTCTCACCGTCAAACTCCATCGACGCGTTGCGTACTCCCGGCCTCGTGTAGCCGTAATTCTTGAGAATGCTGTGGTGTGTTGTGATGAGAGCGTGCACGTTCATTTGCAGGAGGCGGTCGAGAAACGACATGGCCAGCGCGGACCCCTCTTCGGGGTCGGTCCCGGAACCGAGCTCGTCGAGCAGGATAAGCGAACCGGGCGTCGCACTGCGAAGAATGCGCGAGATATTCTGCATATGGCCGGAAAAGGTGGACAGAGACTGCTCAATCGACTGTTCGTCCCCGATGTCCGCCCAGACGTCGTCGTATATGGGAAGCTTCGACCCGTCACCGGCAGGTATTTCCATCGCGAACTGGTTCATCATCGCGAGCAGCCCGACTGTCTTGAGCGAAACCGTCTTGCCTCCGGTATTCGGTCCGGTAATGATGAGGATGCGGCTTTCGCTGTCCATGATAACATCTATCGGAACGGCTTTCTTCCCGAGGAGCGGGTGTCGTGCTCCCATCAGTACCATTCCGGTTTCGTCGGTGGGGGATTCACCGTCCGCGGTGGAGGGTTCACCGTCCGCGGTGGAGGGTTCACCGTCCGCGGTCCGTGCCCTGCCGGTCTGACCTGCCGGGAAACAGGAATGAATGTGAGCGTAGCGCGCGCGAGCATGCAGCGTGTCGAGTCGTGTGAGGACGTGAACGAGAAGAGACAGCTCGTCGAATGACCGGAAGACTTCGCGGGTGAGCTCGCGCACGATGCGCAGAACTTCCTGTCGGTATTTCGCGTCGAGCTCCACCAGGTCGTTGTTCTTCTCTACCAGTTCAACAGGCTCGATGAAAAGTGTTGCGCCGGTGGTCGACACCTCGTGAACGATGCCGTGAATGCGGCCCTTGAACTGCGCTTTGAGCGGTAGAACCGTTCGGCCGTCTTTCACCGTGGCGAGGTCGGAATTCCAGTATCCCTGGTAATCGTTCCGCGAAAGATAGCTTCCCGACAAACTGCGGATATCTTCCTGAACGGCGCGCACACGCCCCTTGACCGCGCGCAGCTCGGGGATCTCCTTTTCTTTGAGCTCCCCCTGGTCGTCTATGAGCCGGTCAATCTTGCCGCAAATAGCACGGAGATCCGGCATGCCGGCAGCAAGCGACTCGAGGACCGGGTCGTCGTTTGTATCGATGATTACACGCTTGAGCTGCAGCGCGGAGGCGACGTAGCGGCTCAACGCTCGCAGTTCCGTCGATTCGAGAACCGTGCCCTCTTTTTCCAGGCGCGGAAGAAACGTTCGAATTTCAGGGAAAGTGAGACCGGGCAACTCATCGATCCGAACCAGGCAACGTCGGTAGGAAACGGCCAGTGACAGATTCGCCTGTAGTTCGGCAAGGTCTGCAAAGAAACCCTGATTGCGGATGGCATCACGCGCGTTCTCCGTGAACGCGTAGCTGCACAGCTCTTCGCGGATACGGTCGAACTGGAGCAGTCGAATCGTATGTTCGTTCATTGCGCCGTGCGGGTTGCGTTTTCGCCGGCAAACGTCGGATCCGGCCCGCCATCTGTCCCGATAACGCCGTCGTATCGCAATCCGAAGCGTTCTGCGAAGGCGCGGTAACGCTCTTCCTGATTTGCGCCTGACTGTTGTCCGAAGCCGGTCACGTAGAACGAATCGGCAGTCCGTCTCGCCTGCGTGTTCCGGGCCGGAGTGACGACTCGAGCCAGCTGCTTTCCGACTCCCTCACGAGAATCAAGCACCTTCACCCCGCGTCCCAGGGCCTCCTCGATCTCGGCCGCCAGATAGACGAAGTGCGTGCAGCCAAGCACTACTGCATCGACGTGAGCCTCCCGGAGCGACCGGACAGAAGCTGCGACAGCCGTTCTCTTCTCTTCGATCCCCGCGTCCAGAATCCGACTCTCGACGAATCGTACCAGTTTACCATCGGCGATGCGGGCGATGTTGCAGTCGGCGGCAAAATCCCGGATAAGTCGTTCGGTATATTTGTCGGTCACGGTGCGCGCGGTAGCGAGCAACCCGATGCTTCGGTTTTTCGAGAGCGTCGCAGCCGGTTTTATCGCGGGAACGACACCGACAAACGGAATGGGATAGCTTCGGCGAAGGGCCGGGAGCGCGACCACCGATGCCGTGTTGCAGGCGACTACCACAACTTTCGGATTGGTATGAGCGATAAGCCTTCCCACACTCTTGATGACAATCTGCTCAAGCTCTTCGATTGATTTTTCTCCGTAGGGGAAGTTTGCGGTGTCGGCAAGGTAGACGAATGTTTCCGTCGGAAGTCGCCCGGCGGCCCATTCGTAATAGGGCAAGCCGCCGAGCCCGGAGTCGAAGAATGCGACCGGTCTTTCAGCCATTTCCGAACAGGTTGTCAAATTTTGACCGCGCATCGGTCGACTTGTCGCTTTCCGGCGTCTTTGCCGGAGGCGTGCCCTTCTGCGAGAGCATAAAAAAGTCACAGAAATTCGCCCGGTCCTTTTCACGGACCGGTTCCGAAATGGTTTCCCGGCAATCCCAATGGGCGCCGGGCTCGTAGAAGCGGCAGTTTCTGCACACGTGGACGTCCCTGCTGCATGATGGACAGAGCGTGTTCCGGTAGACACGCCCGACGGTATCGAGCGACGCGCCACATGCAAAACAATTGACCATAATTGGATCTTAACGCAGTTGCGGACCGCTATCAAGCAGTCGCATTCTGCAGCGGTTTGGTCGCTCCCTGGTGCGGCGATCGCCTCTTGCATGCGGGATAGTCAACAGGGTACCGTAAAGGCAATGTTTGGCTCTTACAGGTGCGCGGTCGACGGCTGCAGGAACTATGCGTTAACCGAAGATAAGCGATGCGGAGTGCACGTCGCGCAGCGTCGCGTATTCATGGACGGGCTGCAGGCTCGGTTCGAACGACCGGGACGGATTGAACAGCTCAGCCTCAGTTTTCTGCAGTTCGACGGCAATGACTTTTCCCGGAAAGTCTTCATCAACTGCGATTTCTCACATGGCAGTTATTCGTCGGTGAACTTTTCCGAGTCTACTTTCGTGCTCTGTTTTTTTGCCGCCTCGACCTTTGAAGCGTGCAATTTCCGGGGCAGCACTATGCAGAATTGCCTTCTTGCCCTTTCATCTATGGACGGTGTTGATTTCACCGGCAGCACGCTTGTTCAGGACAGCTTCAATTGCTGCAAAATCCGGGACAGCGACTTCAGCGACTCCGATCTGATGAACTCTCGATTTATTGGTGCAAGCATTGCGCAGGTTCGGTTCTCCGATTGCAATCTCAAAGGTGCCGACTTTACCGACTGCGAAAAGGATCAGGTAGATTTCAAGTACTCGAACACAGAAGATGCACTGTTCGGCGCGAGCGGAAGCGAGGAAATATGAAGCTCCTCTATCATTTTTCGCCGGAAAGCCTGACAAACGTCTACGTTCTCGGTCCCGACGACGGGGGCGATGCACTTGTCGTTGATCCGGGCGTGATGGATGTACCGCTTCTCGAGCTGATCGAGCAGCATCGGTTCTACATACGCTCCGTACTTGTCACGCACGAGAAAGATGCCCACCTCCGCGGGATCAACACCCTGCTTCGCATCTACGATGCAAAGCTCTACGCTGCGAATCCGCTGGTGATGCAGCATCAGGCGACGCCGGTTGCGAATGTGAAGCAATTCCGGGCGTCCGGTTTTGACGTTGTGCCCATTACGCTCACCGGCTACTGGAGCGACGCCCTCATCTACCGAATCGAAAATCTCCTGTTCGTCGGAGAGATACTGAGCGCAGGAAGAACAGGCGAAACAATCAACACTTACGCGAACGCTTTGCTTGTCGCGGACATCCGCGACAAGATATTTCCCCTGCCGCCGCAGACTATCGTGCTGCCGACGGAGGGCCCGCCGAGCACGATCGAGGTCGAAACGAAAACCAACCGCGATCTGATCAAAGCGCAGTGACCCGCGAGGAGAGGCGACCACCTGTTTCCTTCGGGGGAGTGCCGGTGTCGGCGATTCATCTCTTCGAAGCTGTCCGTGCGAGAAAATTGCGAAATCGTTCCGGCAGGGGAGCCTTGAAAGTGTGGCCTACACCGTCGGGAGTCGTGATCGAGAGACGATAGGCGTGCAGCATGAGCGGAAGGTCGGAATGGTTCGGGTCATTGCGGCCGTATACCGGGTCGCCGAGAACGGGGTTTCCGATGTGCTGCATGTGGACGCGCAACTGGTGCGTTCGTCCCGTGACCGGTCTGAGTTCAACGAGTGCATACTCACCGAGCTCACGTACGACCCGGTAGTAGGAGCGGCTCGATTTGCCGTATGACGCGGAAAGCACGAATCGTTTCCGATGCGCCGGATCGCGGCGTATGTTTCCCTCTACAATTCCCCGGCGGCTCCGTGGGGTGCCCTTTACAACGGCCAGGTAGATCTTTTTCGCTGTTCGCTGCCGGAACTGCAAGGCGAGGTATTCGAGCGCTTCCGGGTTTTTCGCGGCGATGATGACTCCGGAGGTATCCTTGTCGAGCCGGTGCACTATCCCGGGCCGTTCGCGGAACGACGATTCTGCAAACTTTTCCCGCAAGGACGAGATGTAGTACATCAGCCCCTGCATGAGAGTACCGCTCGGGTTGCCGTGTGCCGGATGAACCACCATTCCCGTCGGTTTGTTCACTACGATCACCGATTCGTCTTCATACAGAATGTCGAGCGGAAGCTCTTCCGGAGTGATCCCGGCGGCCGAAGGAGGGGTGTAGCTGGCCGTAACGATATCGCCTGCGCAGACGCGATGGGAGGGCTTCACGGTTTTTCCGTTTACACAGTAGGTGGGATCGCTCTGATGCAACTGGCTCCGCGTGAATCCGCCTTTGATCGTCGACACGTAACGATCGACTCGCACTCCTTCCTCACCCTCTTCTACCACGCCGCGCAGCTCAGCCATCGTGATTCAGGGTCCGGCCGATCCGGCTTGACCCGGTTTGCGCTTTTGGGACTTGCCGATTGCATAGTCCAGCACCGCAACCAGCGCGGAGACTGCAATACTTCCGACAAGGATTCCGACAATCTCGCCCTGTGTGAGTTGCGGCTTGGTCGGCGGTCCGAAGAACCACGGCGCATAGTTGTTGGCGTTTGAGTTGCCCGCCGCACTCATGAAAAGGAAGCGTCCAAGATCATATGCTGCGTTGGTGACCAGGTAGGCGAAAGGAAACACTCCGATCGTGATAATCTCGCCGCGTCGGAGGTCCTTCGCCCACAGCGGGAACTCGTCGGGCTGGTAGGGCAAAGGCTGGAGCGTCGGCGTAGAAGCTGTTGTCGAACCCGCCGCGCCCGGCTGTTGCGTCGCTGTCGACGGGGGCGATGCGGCAGCTTCCTGGGCAAAGAGAACGGCGCACGCGATGAACATAAAGACGACGGAAGCGCAAATGATCTTCACGGACTCCGTTCTCCAAAAATCGCCGTTCCGATCCGGACCATAGTCGACCCCTCCTCGATCGCGATTTTGAAGTCGTTTGTCATGCCCATTGAGATTGTGTCGAACTCGGGAGACGCCACTTGTCCCCGCATTTCTTCGAACAATGATTTCAGCCTCGCGAAGGAGCTCCTTATCAGCTTCTCCTCGTTCGTAAACGGCGCGATTGTCATGAGGCCGCGCAGCCGGAGAGAACGCAGACGAAGGATCGAATCGAGATCGGCGCGGAGGGCGTCCGCGTTGAGATATCCGCTCTTGGAGCCCTCACCGGAGGTGTTGACCTCCAGGAGAATATCGACGATTCGCTGTTGTTCTTCGCCGGCGCGATCGAGCGCCTCGGCGGTTGACAGTTTGTCGATCGACTGTACACAGGTGAAAAGCGCTGCCGCTGATTTTGCTTTGTTTCGTTGGAGATGACCGATCAGCTGTACGTCTATTCCGGAATCGGATCGGTACTTGCCGACGGCCTCCTGTACGCGGTTTTCACCAAAGCAGGTGAGTCCAGCCGCGGCGGCGGCCGCAACCGCTTCCCAGGGGTGGAGCTTGGTGACCGCCATCAGTGTGATCGTCGCAGGGTCACGGCTGCAACCCTCGGCAGTTTCCCCAATCTCGTCGCGGAGTCGAGCGATGCGCACGGAAATCTTCTTGTTCAGTTCTGCCGGCGGACCCATGAGCCACTTTATCACGGCGGGAAAGTTCTGTTAACGTCCGGTCCATCGCGCGAGCCACTGCTGCCGCCTGCCGCGTCGCACCGCTTATATTGACCATCGCCATTGTTCCGAGTACGCTTTTGGATATGAGTGATTTACTCTGGTCGGAAAGACAAAAATCTACCTGGAGAACCAAGGTAGGCCTTGCTGAAATGTTGAAGGGCGGCGTTATCATGGACGTCACCGATGCGGAACAGGCCAAGATAGCGCAGGATGCCGGTGCTCAGGCCGTGATGGCTCTGGAACGCGTACCTGCGGATATCCGTGCGCACGGCGGGGTGGCACGCATGTCGGATCCAAAGAAGATACTGGAAATCCGCAAAGTGGTTTCGATCCCGGTGATGGCCAAGTGTCGTATCGGCCACTTCGTGGAAGCTCAGATTCTGCAGTCACTGGGTGTCGATTTCATCGACGAGAGTGAGGTGTTGACGCCCGCGGATGACAAGTACCATGTCAATAAGCACGAGTTCAAGGTTCCGTTCGTCTGTGGATGCCGCGATCTCGGCGAAGCGCTGCGACGAATTGGCGAAGGTGCAGCAATGATTCGTACCAAGGGAGAGGCCGGTACGGGTGACATTGTGGAAGCAGTTCGCCATATGCGCGCGGTGATTGACGGCATTCGCCGGCTGCAGAGTCTCCCGGCAGAAGAGCTCATG
The DNA here is from genome assembly GCA_963832675.1 of uncultured Spirochaetota bacterium. GTDB lineage: Bacteria > Spirochaetota > Spirochaetia > DSM-27196 > DATKUC01 > DATKUC01. The sequence goes on from CAWHUY010000026.1 coordinate 100,829, forward strand.
ACTGAAGCAAAGAATCTTGGCGCACCCTATGACCTGGTCGTGGAGCTTGCGAAGACCGGGAAACTTCCGGTTCCCAATTTCTCGGCGGGCGGAGTCGCTACACCGGCCGACGCCGCGCTCATGGTGCAACTTGGCGCAGAAGCGGTCTTCGTCGGATCGGGGATCTTCAAGTCGGATAATCCGGCAAAGCGCGCGAAAGCCATTGTCGAAGGCGTTGCCTATTTCAATGATCCGGACCGTCTGGCGGAGATCTCGATGGATCTCGGGGAACCGATGCGAAGCATAAGCGTCGGAGAGATGGCGCCAGACGCCCACCTCGCGGTTCGCGGCTGGTAGCTGATCAAAACAAGCAGCATGACTGTCGGCGTACTCGCTTTTCAGGGTGATTTTCAGCGCCACTATGAGCTTCTTCTGTCAATGGGGATACACGTGCGGTATGTCCGGCGTCGAGACGAGATCGAATCAGTCGACGCGCTGGTCATCCCCGGCGGGGAAAGCACCACAATCGGGAAGCTCTTGTATCGATTCGACCTCATTGAGATGCTGCGCGACAGAATTGCGGACGGACTGCCGGTTTTCGGGACCTGCGCCGGCGCGATCCTTCTGGCGAAACAGATCGAAGGCAGCGATCAGGAGAGGATCGGTACGATGGACATTGCCGTGTCTCGAAACGCCTACGGAAGTCAGATCGAGAGCTTTGAAGCAGACGTAACAGTTGAAGTTCTCGCGGGAGAACCGATCCGCGGCGTCTTCATTCGCGCGCCGGTCATCACTTCGACGGGCAACGGCGTCGAGGTAATGGGGACCTTCGAGGGACAGCCTGTCGTTGCGCGACAGGGAAACATGCTCGTCGCTACCTTCCACCCGGAGCTCGCCGGAGACACAAGGCTGCACGCCTATTTTGTGTCCACGGCGAACCGCGTAGTTACCAGCTGACGGACGACGACCAGCGTAATGCCTCTTCGGTGCGTTGTGAGAAGTCGGCGGCCGTCCAACTCGCGCCTGCGACGATGAGCGACTCGGCGCATCAGTTCCCCGGGACATCGGCTCCCTGCGGCTACCGCCGCCGTCACTCCGTTCAGCGCATCCTCAACCGGAAGACACGTGGCAGGGAGTCGGTCCAGACCGAGGGTCTGTGTCGGGTGGCCGCGGACCACTGTGTCGCGCAGGGCTCATGTGTGCGCGCCTTCATCGTATCGCCACGCCGGCAAGCATGACGGAAAAAAAAACGAACTGAATGCCCAGATAGATTTTCGGTAGGCGTGTCCTGGACTCGACCCGCTGGACCTGGTAGAAGAGAGCCGCGGTGAAAGCAATGAAAAACCATGCCGCGAAGTTCGCGATCGGCACGGCAGTCGCGACAGAAACGCCGGAACTGGCCGGTGCTTTGGCGGTCGAGAGAAGGCCGGTTACGGATGCAGCCGTTGTCACGGGAAGCTGCACGGACGGTCCGCCTTGTGGCGGCCAGCTCCAGTATCCCAGAGAGACCGCAACCGGCTCGAGGACGAGGTCGAAAAGGACCGCGGCGCCGGCCGCGTACAGTGAAGCGACTATCGCAGAGCGGGTGAGCTTTCCAGCAAGTGTCGCTGCACCCAGGACGACGAGCACCCAGTTGAACCCGATAACGAGCGGAACTCCGAGGAGCTTCGGCCCAAGCACCGGCCCGTAGAAGTAGGCTCCGAAAATCTTTCCGGTCGCAACGCCCCATACTTCAAGGAGGAAGGTCGCCGCGTAGGTTGACGCACCCCAGACGGCGATCCGAAGGCCTCCGTCATGTATGGCCCGACCAAGAACGAAGGCTCCGCATGCAAAAAGGATGACCGGCGTCAGGAGAAGCATGAGGGGACGGGTAGGTACGGCCAGGTGCCCGGAAATTCCGACAAGAAATAGGCAGGAAAGAATGATCGCTCCGGTGGAATCCCGGCGCTTGGGATCTTTGATCACGCAGAACGCTCCAGGCTGTACGCTACAAGATCGTGGAGAATCGACTTTCCGCTCTCCTCGACTCCGACAAGCTTTGTGATTGCGTCACGGGCGGCCACCGCGTGCTTCTGCATGCGCTCAATGATACGGTGCTGCACACCATGTTTTTCAAGAAGCGTACGGACCTCTAATACAGCAGATTTGTCCCCGGTGCGGAATAGCTCCTCTACCCGATTTCTCTGCGCGGGAGGAACGGACTCGATGAGATAGAGCCGGTGTAGCGTCTGTTTCCCTTCGATTATGTCCGACCCGACCGGTTTGCCGGTGTCCGCTTCCGACCCCCAAATTCCCAGATCGTCATCCTTGATCTGAAATAGAAGGCCAAGCTGCTCGCCAAGAGCCGCGAGAACGGCTTGATCAGCCGAGCTTGCTCCGCCGATGAGCGCGCCGAGCTGCAACGGAAGGGAGAATGTGTAACGCCCCGTCTTGTACCGATAGACAGCGGTAATATCATCGTCGGTTGCCGTTCTCTCCCCCATTCCGTTGTAGACATCGTTCATTTGTGCTGCCCCGACCCAGCCGATTTCCCGGGCTGCGTGAGCTATTATTTCCACCTTGCGCTCCGGCGGCTGATCGAGGGTCGCGAGCATTTCGAATGCGAGAAGCATCGCGATATCGCCTGCGCAGATTCCCATTGCCTCGCCGAATCTGCGAAATTCATCCGTTCCCGCGCGTGGAGCCTCTGTTTTAAGCATGTCCGCGTACTGAGCAAAAATGGAAGGGCGACCTCTACGAAGATAGTCTTGATCCATGATGTCGTCGTGAATCAGAAGAAACGATTGCATGAGCTCGATCGCCGCGGCGGTACGAACCGTGTCCTGCTGCGGGATTCCGCTGTGCGAAAAGAGGGAATCGGATAGAATTACCAGCGCTCCGCGGATCATCTTCCCGCGGCCGGCAAATTCGTAAAGCCGATCGAGCACGTCAGGTCCCCAAGAGTTTACCAGAGAAAATGCGTGGCGGCGCTCGGATACGAAATCGGCGAGACACTCGACTATGCGCCCCTTTTGTTCGCCGAGGTACGATATGATCGCCGGCATTACTTTTCTCCTCTTTGCTCGCGCGTGAGTCTCTCGACTGCTATCTGCGCCGCGATGAGGGTCATCGGTACGCCCACACCGGGATGCGTGTACTGGCCGGCGAAGTAGAGATTGGGCAGTTTGCGGCTTCGGAAGGCAGGGCGAAACAGGGCTGTCTGGAAAAGCGTGTGAGCGAGTCCCAGCGCGGTGCCTTTGTAGGCATTGTAGTCTGCGGTGAAGTCCCGCTGAGAGAAGATTCTTTTTACTCTGACGCTGTCACGAAACGTTTCACCGATAAGACGTTCAAAATGGTCCAGAATCCGATCGGCGAACCTTTCGCGAATTTCGTCACTATCGACGAGGCCAGGCGCAACCGGAACCAGAATAAAGAGGTTCTCCTGCTGTGCAGGGGCTACTCCGCGATCGTCAAAAGAGGCACAACTGACGTAGTAGCAGGGATTTTCCGGCCAGGAAGGTCTGTCGAAGATCGATTCAAAATGTGGGTCCCATGGAGTCGAGAAATAGAGATTGTGGTGGACCACTGATTTCAATTTCTTGTTGAGACCGAGATATATGATAAACATAGACGGCGCGAGCACTCTGCTTTCCCAGTATCGCCGTGAGTATGACCGGAACTGCGGGGCAAGGAGCTGCATTTCGGCGTGATGATAGTCCGCATTTACCAGGATGGTATCGGCCGGAAACTCTCCGCTCTGCGTCGCGACTCCAGCGGCCTTCCCACTTCGTGTGAAAATTTCCGTCGCAGCACATCCGGTGCGGATTTCTACGCCCAGCTCAGCCGCCAGACGCGCGATTGCGTCGACCAGTGACGTCATCCCGCCTTGCGGAAAGTATACGCCCAGATTTAAATCGACGTGCGACATTATCGAGTACAGTGCGGGGGCGTTGGATGGGCTGCTCCCGAGAAAGACCATCGCATACTCGAGAATCTGACGGGCACGGACATCGGTGAAGAACCGGCGGACATACCGGTCGAGGCGCTGGAATACGTGGAGCTTCAACCCTTCAGTCAGTAGTTCGCGACTGAAGAAGTCCCCCAATGAACGGTATTCACGGTAGAGAAACCGGCTCAACGCCACGTCGTACTTGTATTTGGCCTCATTCAGGTAGTTGCGAAGCTTGTCACCGCCCCCGGCTTCAAGGCGATCGAACGTTCGGCACGTTTCATCCAGATCTTCGCCGATATCGATGGGGGCGTTACCATCGAGGAACACCCGGTAGTAGGGTGATAGTCGAAAAAGTTCGTAGTAATCTTTGCGGTCCCGATTGAACTCGCGAAAAAAGGTCTCGAAAACTTCCGGCATGAGGTACCATGATGGTCCCATATCGAAGAGAAATCCATCTTCACGCCAAGAGCGAGCGCGACCGCCGACGGAATCGTTTTTTTCGAGAAGCGTCACGCGAAAGCCATTACGGGCGAGGAAACAGGAGGAAGCGAGTCCTCCGAGACCGGCGCCTACCACGCAGACACGCTTTTCCAATTCTTCGCCCCCTGGATGTCATGGGTTTTCGGCAAGAACAGCGGGTGAAAGTATACCTCATTTCTCAATCCGCAGTGTAGATCGCGTTTGATACAATGAGAGCTGCCCCATCTCTGCAGAACTGGTAAAGGCTAATAAGTAATGCAAATTGTCGAGCCGTCTGGTTACCTCAGACGTAGATGCGCCAGGATAGAGAAACTTTGCGTCACGCTATCTGCTGCGACGCCGCTATATAGTCGGAGGTATCGTAAAATTCTCTGTGTATAGACACGGATAGTCCGAGATATGACGAAATATTCGTGGAATTTTCTGGAATAGTTGTTCCCGGATAACATTCAAAAGGAATAATATGCGGGAGAAACGACAAATGTGGCGCAATATTCTTTTCAGTGAAAAATATTTATTCCTTGAGTCTCCATATTGACACTTGGGCGTTCCGAGTGATAGATTTTCTTTATTAAAAGACCGTATTTGAACGGAGGTACAATCGTGAGCAAAACAGAACGCACCGGAGCACAGGTGCTGGTCGACGTCATACAGCAGCACGGTGTGGAATATATTTTCGGACTTCCGGGTGGCGCAGCGATCCCGATCTTCGATGCCCTGGTTGACTCGCCGATCAAGCTGATTCTGACGCGGCATGAACAGGGCGCGGCTCATATGGCCGACGGGTATGCTCGCGCAACCGGGAAACCAGGCGTGGTGCTGGTGACCTCCGGCCCGGGCGCGACAAATACGATCACCGGGATACTCACGGCTCACATGGACTCGGTTCCGATGCTCATCATCACCGGTCAGTCGGTCTCCTCGATGCTCGGAATGGATGCTTTTCAAGAGGCGGATGTGACCGGGATCTCGTTTCCCGTTGTCAAGCACTCCTATCTTGTGAAAAAGGCGTCCGACATTGCACGGATTACCCGCGAAGCGCTCTATATCTCACAGACCGGGCGACCGGGCCCTGTGCTCATCGATGTTCCCAAAGATGTCTCGAGCGCGCATACGGTGCCCGACTATACCGAAGAGTTTCACCTGCCCGGGTACCGCGTTCCGCAGGAGGGCGATCCGGATGCCATCAGTGAAGCCGCGCGCCTGATAGAAAAGGCAAAGCGTCCGGTTCTGCTTGTCGGTCACGGTGCGGTCATTTCGGGCGCCGAGAAGGCAATTGCCTATCTCTCGGAAAAACTGCAGATCCCGGTCACGAATACTCTGCTCGGAAAGGGGTGCTTTCCTGAGACGCACAAGTTGAGTCTGGGAATGCTCGGTATGCACGGCACCGCCTATGCCAACATGGCCGTCACCAATTGCGACCTCATAATGTCCGTTGGATCGCGTTGGGATGACAGGATCATCGGCAAGCAGGATGAGTTTTGCGTCGACGCGAAAAAAATCCATATCGATATCGATCCGTCAGAAATCAACAAAATGATCACCGTAGATGTGCCAATCGTTGGAGACGCCCGTCACGTGGTGGAGGCGCTCGGCGCAATCACGCAAAGAGGCGACACCGTCGACTGGTTGAAACAGATCGAGCGATGGAAAAAGCTTCATCCGCTCAAATACAAGAAGGGCGGAAAGCTAAAAGCTCAGCACGCGATCGACGAAATCTACCATCAGACCGGGGGCAAGGCGTACGTAACCACCGACGTGGGGCAACATCAGATGTGGGCCGCACAGTTCTATCTTACCGACCACCGCTTTCACTGGATCAGCTCGGGCGGTGCAGGGACAATGGGATTCGGCTTTCCGGCCGCCATCGGGGCGCAACTGGCTCATCCCGACGAATTGGTGATAGCAGTCGTTGGCGATGGCGGCTTTCAAATGACTCTCAGCGAGCTCGCAACCGCCGTTATCAACAAGCTGCCCATCAAAATCATGATTATCAACAACCGATATCTGGGTATGGTTCGGCAATGGCAAAGCCTGTTCTATGAGAACCGATTGTCCGGCGTCGATCTGGAAGGCAATCCGGACTTCGTCAAACTGGCCGAGGCATATGGCGCAAAAGGATTTCGCATCCGACGAAGCGCCGACGTCCGTCGGATAATCGGCAATGCGCTTGCATACAAAGATGGTCCCTGTGTCATCGATGTCGAGGTGGAAAAAGAGGACAACGTATTTCCAATGATCCCCGCCGGTGCGGCGCTCTCAGCGATGATACTCGAGGCACCGAAGACACGAATGGCCAAACCCGTCGGCAGCACGTGAGAAGGGAGGAGCTCGTAATGAACACAAACAGCAGAAACGGAAACGCAAAACTCGTCACCTCTTTGGCCGACACCCGGTCCGCTGTACAGGAGACACGCAATACCACCACCGCCTCGCCCACCTCGGGTGAGATGGGACGCCATACGATAAGTCTCTACGTGGCCAACAAGCCGGGCGTCCTGATCCGTATATCTCTCGTATTCGCCCGTCGCGGGTACAACATAGACAGCCTTGTGGTGTCGGAATCGAATGACCCGGATTTTTCGACCATGAACATCGTAGCCAGTGGCGACCGGAAAACGCTCGATCAGATTCTGAAGCAGCTGAACAAGCTGGTGGATGTGGTGCATGCCACGGATCGGACCGGTGAGTCGACAATCCACCGCGAGCTCGCTCTTTTGAAGATCCAGTGCGATCCTGCACACCGCGTCGAGATTCTCCAGCTGGCTCACGCGCTCGGATGTGAAACGGTTGATCTTAGCGACACCAGCGTCACTTTTCAGGTCGTCGGTGAAACCGAGAAGATAGACAATGTGAATCGAATCGTCAGTCGCTATGGCGTGCGGGAGCTGGTTCGTACCGGAAAGGTGTTGATCGCCCGCGGCGAAATGACCACAGCCTGAGTCCGATCATCGTGGCAGCGGAATCTCGCCTGCTCGGATATGTGGGTACTTACACTGGCGCCGGCTCGAACGGCGTCCAGGTGATCTCGCTCGACGCCGAAAGCGGGAAGATGGAACGGGTGTCCGCATCGGACAGGATGTCCAATCCGTCGTTTGTCGCACTCGACGGACGCAACAGAACGCTCTACGCCGCAATCGAGGTGGACGAGTACGATGGCCGCAGTGAAGGTGCGATCGCCGCCTTTGCGGTGGAAAACGGCGGTGAAACGCTCTCGCTGCGTCAGGTAGTGGGGTCCGGCGGCAAAGGGCCGTGTCACGTCGCCGTAGCTCCGGGAGGCTCACATGTCGCGGTTGCCAACTACGGAGGCGGGTCGGTTTCCATTTTCGGGATCGGTCCGGGCGGAGGATTTGGCGCCCGAACGGCATTCGTGAAGTACTCGGGCCATGGCGTAGACCGGTTGCGTCAGGAGGCGCCGCACGCGCACTCAGTCACCTTCTCGCCCGGTGGCCGTGCGCTGCTTGTGGCCGATCTGGGGACCGACCGGATCCACGTCTACCGATACGACGGTGCAACAGGTGATCTGACCGCCGACGAGCCGGTCATGGCTTCCCCCGGCGCGGGCCCGCGGCACCTCGCGTTTGATCATTCCGGGACCTTTTGTTACGTATCGTACGAGCTTTCCTCAGAGGTCGCCGCATACGGATGGCAAGAGTCAGGGCGGGAGCTGGAGCATCTCGGTACCTGGTCAACTCGCCCGGGCCGGAATGGGGCAAACACCGTCGCGGATATCCACCTTGCACCCACCGGGTCCCACCTGCTCTGCTCGAATCGAGGAGATGACACTCTCTCGATTTTTTCGGTCACAGGTGGCGGGCGGACGCTTCAATATCTGGACGCTGTTCATTCCCGCGGGCGGACGCCGCGAAATTTTACCTTCGTAGAAGGGACTAATCTCCTTGTGGTGGCCAACCAGGACAGTGACGAGCTGATCAGCTTCCGTTTCGACGCAGGGTTGCTGAATGAGACCGGGTATTCGCTTTCACTATCCCGCCCGGTGTGCGTCGGCTTCTCCCGTTCGCAGCTCATTCTGTGAAGGTGTGAAAATAAAGAAAGGCCCCGTGTCGGGGCCCCTTTCTGCGATCAATCTTCGTGAGTCTGGGCGATAATGGATTCGAACCATCGACCCCGTGCGTGTCGAGCACGTGCTCTAACCAACTGAGCTAACCGCCCTCTCGTGTGCACCAGAATATACCATGTTCCGGATTACTATTTCAATGTCATCATGACCCTTTCGAGCACTTTTTTTCGATCGAGAGGTTTTACGATATAGTTCTTCGCCCCGAGGAGAAGCGATTTCTTGACGAGGTCCTGCTTTCCCAACGCGCTTATCATGATCACCTTGGCCTCTTTGTCGAACTCGACGATCTTTTCCAGTGCTGTCACTCCGTCCATTTTCGGCATCGTAATGTCCATAGTGACGACGTCAACGTTGGGGTAGAGCTCCTTGTACTTTTCCACACCCTCCTGCCCGTTCTCTGCAGTTCCAACGACATCAAACCCTTCAGATGTGAGAATTTGCCCTATCTGCTTGGTGATGAACATCGAATCATCAACAATGAGTACCCGATATGGAGTCCCGGTTTCGCTGACTCCTTCCGCCTTCCGTTCGTTAATGCTCGGGAAATCCTGTTTAGTATTCATCAGGCTGCCCTCCCTCGGGATTCCGGATGGAACTTCGTCCAGCTCACGTCCGTTCACGGATGGCGACGTTGATCTCAACCTTGCCTTGTGGGATTTCCATGGGTACGATGAGCGCCTCAACATCGGGGTCCGACACCTCCATGTTGTCTCCCGTAAAAAGCGCCGGTGGAGTGAGGTCGAATTTGAATCCAAGATTGTGCAGCTTCGTAACTGCCTGTCCGGTGATCATATTTGCCAGCTCGGTGATACTGGCCTTTCCCATGTCGTTCAACTCGGTAATCGGCTCCATGTCCATCGACTTCAGCATTTCGTTGGCGATCTTGATGGCCGTCTCCTTGGTCATATCGAAAAGAACACGGCCTTCCACGTCGCCGGCAAGCCCTATTATCGCTGCGACTCCGAGCACCGGCATGGAGGTCGACTTGAGGTACAATTCGCCTCGCGTGATCTCGGTGTTCAAAACTTCCTTGATAACGCCATACGCCGATTCAACAAAGGGATTGATATATTCCACTCTCATTTTAGGTCAGTCCTCCGGGTAGTCAGGTCTTTGTGTATGCGCTTATGGAGCCATCGCCGGCCTTGCGCCATTGCTCGTCATTCTGTATCCGTTCATTTGTGCCGACAATCAGGACACCGCCGGGTTTAAGTCGTTCCGCGAACTCCGATAGGAGAACATTCTGGTCGGCCGGCTTCATATAAGAGAGCAGATCGCGGGCAAGAATGATATCGACATCAGGGACGTTGCTTTCATGAAGGACGTCGTGGTACTCGAACACCACGAGATCTTTGACTTCGGGACCGAACGAATAGCCGTTTCTTCCTGAGACGAGCGTGTCTTTGCAGCTTGACGGAGCCTCATGTTCAGGGAATACCAGGTTGGGCGCGGTTGAGATGCTGAGAAGATCCTTGTCGCTCGCCCAGATTTTTATTCTCGCGTCAGAGTACTTCTTTCGCAACAGGCAGCAGAAGCTGTAGCTCTCGTGGCCTTTTCCGCAGCCGGGGTTCCATACCTGAACGCTTCGCGGCGATCCGGGAGGCAGGCATTTCTCGATCTGTTTTGCGTATGCGTCGGGCCAGAAGACACCGGTTGCCGGAGATTCGAAGGTTTCGAGGAACGCACCGGCGTCTTCGATTGAGGCAAGCTGAATCTTCTCACCTTTCGCCTGCTTCCACCACTTGTAGCGTTCGAGGGCCCATTCGCGGTTCAGGCCGGTTGTGTGGAATCCTGCGAAGGTAGTCAACGTTTCGGTGATGAACCCGAAACCCACATCGCCGTTCGGCGCCGGACTCGTTCCCGGCGATTCCGACCTGATTTCTACGGACGCATCGCGGCCTGTCTGAATCATTTCCGTGTGGTCGAAGTCGCGCACATCAACAGCGGCGGCTCCGACTTCGGAATCGCGGGAAAAGATGCGTTCCACGTCGAGGATTATGTAGAGCCGGTCCTCGTGCTCGACCACACCGCTTATGTATTTGATGTTGATGTCGGCAAATATCGGATGCGGCGGCTGAATTGACGTTGACGAGATGCCCACCACCTTGTCGATCGAGTCGACGATTACTCCGATCAGACTCGTCTCCAGTCGCAGGATGAGCCCGCTTTCCACATGACTGTTTGCCCTGTTTCCGTCTGGGGCGGTTATTTTTCGCTCCGGAACCGGAATATTGAACATCCGGCGAAGGTCGATTACGGAAATGATATCGCCGCGAAGGTTGTATACTCCACGGACGAATGGCGGGCAGTTCGGAACGTAGGTGAAATGAGTAAACCTGGCAATCTCCTTCACCTTCATGATGTCGATTCCGTAGTCCTTTCCGCCCAGGGAAAAGGAAACCATTTTGAAGTCGATGGTCTCCACCTGCTCGTCTGCGGCCCGGTCTTTTCGCGACCGCCTGGTCCGGTTCCGCATCGAAGACTTCGCCGGCCCAGCGGCTGAGGGATGATGATCCTCGGTGGTGGCGTCGACGAGTGGCCTTCTCTCTGTGTCTGTTTCACTCATGCGTTTCTCCGGTCAGCCTATCGTGGTTTCCCGTTTCGATCGTGCTTCGCGTTCGCGCTGCAGGCCGAGTTCGAGGAGTTGACTCACGTCGATAATGAGCGAAACAGTGCCGTCGCCGGTTATGTTCGCTCCCGCAATACCCGGCGAGTTAGTGTAGTGATCCCGCAACGGCTTTATGACAACATCCTCTTCGCCTATGAGACTGTCGACAATCAGTCCCATTTTACGGCTACCGCTGCCCACGATTACCACGAAATAATAATCTCGCTGCTCATTCGCAGGAACCCGGAACAGACGGTTGAGCCGGAGAAGGGAAATTACGTCATCGCGAACGTTGAACACCTCGTAGTTGTCCAGCATCTTGATTTCCGTCGGACGAATACGATGACTTTCAATGACCGACGTGATCGGAATCGCGTAGGTTTCCGGCCCCACCCGAACAAGGAGTCCCTGGATGATTGCCAGGGTGAGCGGAATCTTGATGACGAAGCGGCTGCCGACGCCGCGTTCCGAGCTTACGGTCACGGTTCCGTTGAGTTTTTCGATTTGCTTTTTCACGACATCCAGACCTACGCCGCGCCCGGAGATGCTGGTAACCGCTTTGGCGGTCGAGAACCCCGGCGCAAAAATCAGCCCGAACGCCTCGATGTCCGAAAGTGATTTGCTGGGATGGATCATGCCTTTTTCGACCGCACGCTTTCTTACCTGTTCGACCTCGATGCCTTTTCCGTCGTCGGCGATCTCGATGATGATCATGTTGCCTTCGTTGGCGGCGCGGAGAAGGAGACTCCCCTCTTCCGGTTTTCCTGCACTGCGCCGTTCTTCCGGTTTTTCGATGCCATGGTCTATTGAGTTGCGAACGCAGTGAATCAGTGGATCGAGCAGGTCTTCGATAACCGACTTGTCGAGTTCAGTGTCCTCACCGTCGACAATCAGCTGAACCTGTTTTCCGAGAGATTTTGAAAGATCGCGAACAAGGCGCGGAAATCGCGAGAAGATCTGAGAGATGGGTACCATGCGAATTTGCATGACCCCCTCCTGGAGCTCTCCCGTGATCCGCCCGAGGTTTTGAGATGTGCTGCGGAACTTCGCGACCGTATTTCGGAGCGAACTCTGAAACGGGTCGAAGAGTTCGAGGAGGTCTCCGAAGCGCGCCACAATGTCCCTTTTCGCGTCCTTTACCGATCCCCCGTTCTGAATGGATTCGAGGTAGTCGGGAAGGGCATCAAAGAGTTCCTTGAGCTTTTCGCGATAGCCGGTTTCAGCCGTCTGAAAAGCACTTACGCTTTCCGCGAATTGACTGCTGATCTGATTGAAAGACGCTTTATTGATTACCGTCTCGCTGACGAGATTCAGAAGGTTGTCGATGCGTCTGCTGTCGACCCGCAAGACCGAGCCGAGCGACAATTGCTTTCGAGCTTCGCCCTCTTTTGCCCCTTCGGCTATCGCGGTCGGACGCAATTCGCCCGTTGTTGAGTCCTGCCCGGCACCTTCGTTTCTTTGCGATCCGGTCACCGGGGATCCGGTTTCAGGCTGGGTGCCGGGCTGCCCCGTGGCTCGGTATCCGGACCCGCCCGGAGCTTTTCTTGGAGCCGGGGCGGACGATTCCGTCGTCGCGCCCGACACCGGCGTAACGGAAACAACCGTTGTCACGTCGGGGATGGTGATTTTTTCACGAATGCGCTCGGACGATTCGCGAGCCGCGACGTAGTATTTCACAGTCGGAAAGAATGTGTCCTCATAAAGGCGCTCAAAATCGGGGAACGTGCGCAACACGGAACCGATTGCCTTCAATGACGCAAAGACCTGGATTCCTCCCACCGTGTTCATGGGATGATCCTCGTTGAAGGTCACCTCGACGCGATGGATGGTATTGTCTGGCCCGGCTGCTTCGTTCAGCTCCAGAAGTTCATATTCGGTGAGGTCCTCGGTGGTAATTTCGCGCACAGCCGCGGGCGGCAGCTCCGGTGCCGCAGCACTCTTTTTCGGTGCGGACGCCTTTCCTGAGGTCTTGGCGCCCGAAGGCTTCAAGTAGCCCCGCAGCACCAATGTGATGCCGGAAATGTCTTCCGTGTGTACGCGGCCCTCGGTCCTCGCTTCCATCATCGACTTCGTAACGTCAATTGCCGTAAGCAGCGTGTCGGTAACCGAACCGTCGATCTTGAGATCATCCGACCGGATACGATCGAGGACGTCTTCGACAAGATGGGTGAACTCGGCCAGTTCCTGCATCTGAACGGTTGCCGCAGCCCCTTTGAGCGTATGCGCGGCGCGGAATATCTCATCCACCGCGTCTCTGTCTTGAGGATTGTTTTCGAGAGCCAGGATATTCTGTTCCAAAAGATCCACCTGGAGATGAGCCTCGACAAAAAAATCCTTCAGGAGCTCTTCGTTCGCGGGATCAAGATAATCGCTCATATTGCTCTAATCTTATCCATACACCCTCTTTCGTCAAGACGTAACACGGCGGTGATCAAGGTTCAAGGCGGACGGAACGATAATAAGACAGGGGGAATTACATGAACCGAGCTATCCGGCCGGGAGCAACGGGTCTGGTGCTTCTCTTCGGCCTGTTTGCATCGGCCGCGGATCTGCACGCTGCAGACCTGAGTGTCGGCTCACTACAGCTTTACACGCGCGGCTACCTGCAGAACGGAACGTTTCTTCTCGACAGCAGATCAAAGTTCGATTTGTCGATCGGGGGTGGGTATAAATTCGGCGCGAAGCTTTCATTCGGATTTGACACGACGAATGCCGACTTTTCCGCCCTTCCCTCCACCGCACCGGCCTCAACAATCCTTCAGCGAGTGCTTCTGTTCAACGGCGCAGAGATAACGGCTAAACACGTTCTCGGCAGCGCGATGGACCTCGCATATTTTATCGGGCTGAACGATGTTTTTGCGTCCGGATCCGTTTTTGCCGATCGGTACGGAACGGCCTCTATTGAGAGCAGCTTCGGCGGCTATATGAGCTACCCGACGCCGCCCGCAATTGAATACGACGGAATCTATCGAATTTCCGGTACCGGGCTTCGCATCTCCCTGCCAAGCAACCCTACGACTTTTCTGGTAGACCTCTATCTTCACACCGACGCCTACCTCGGCAGCGGCGTCTACGCGGCGGATATCCGAGCCGCCGTAAACACCGACAATTTCAAGATTGAAACGTTCGCCGGAGCATCGTTTCCCTACACTCCGTACGGCCTCTATCGGGCGGGCCTGTTCTTCTACTACAGCCCCAGCGATACCGGACAGTTCATTACCGGCATCGGCCTTCCCTATTGGTCGCCCGATACCGCTTTCTCGGCGAGTCAACTTTACATGCTGCTTGAGCCGCGCATCCGTCTCAACCCGATTTCGGTCATAATGACGCTTTTTTGGCATCCCGCGTACTACCTGGAGGCACCGACCGGTGAGGGTGGTGCGTTTGACCTGAACGTCCGTCTTCAACTGGGGAACGAGCAGAAGGACCCCATCGCCGCGGGGTTTGACAATCTCGTTTCGCTTTACTCTGCCGGAACGAACGACTTTGCCTACACCGTTTCCCCGTTTCTCCGCATGAATGCTACCGGCGTTGTGTGGGATTTCAAATTCTCCGCACGCCTGCTACCATTCGTTCAGGGAAATCTCTTTGAGGCCTACATCGGCATACGTACGGAGTTTTGATCATGAATCTCATCAAGATCGTGTCCGTTTCCCTGTTCCTCGCTATTTCAACGTTACCGCTGCACGCTCTCGAAACCGATCTGCTCTTTCATCTGGGTAATCTGGACTTCGCGCAGAGCCGATCATCTACCGATACCAGTTTTCCGGGAACACTCTCGGCCTGGGGAATCGATGCCTCAGTTTCTCAAAAAGTGGACGATTCCGTCACGGCAACCGCCGCATTCACGATGGATCCGGTCCTTCGCAATACGCTGGCCGCAACACTTCGGTACAACGCGAATTACTTCGCGATAGAGGGAGGACCATTCTTCGGCGTATTGAATACGGCGGGTACTCTTCTGAAAACCGGTTTGCGGGCAAGTCTCACCGCACAGCTTCCGGGCGTTGTGTTCATCACGTTCGATTCAGGAAGCACGATCGGAGCGACGCTGGTGCAGAACGGTGACTACAGCGAAGAGATGAGCGAAATAGTGGCCGGTTTCTACGTGTACAACGCAATCTGTTCGTTACACCTGAAGCAGAGTGCCTTTTCCCAGAAAGATGCCAACGGGATCCTGCGGGATTCTTTTCGCGAATACTCGTTTCAGACCGACGTATTTCGTAAGAATGTCCCGTACAATGTTCTGTTAAAATTCGGTTATCAACTGCAATCGAAGTATTTCGACTATGTGGTTCCTGCTACTCACACGCTCGCCTCTCTGGTTCTCGCCGCGAGGGTCACCGTAAGGATGAGCAATCTGCTGTCGCTTGTCACCGGATTTGAAGGAAACATCTACACGTTCGGACTGGATTCCCTCTCGGGCGTGACAGTGTCGGACAAACTCCTTTTCCGCGCGCAAGCGGGCATCAAGCTGAACCTCGACAGCGCTACTTCCCATTAGCCGAGCTTCTCTCACCGCGTGATTCAGTACTCCGCATAGAGCTGCATCTTCCAGCTCCGACATAAAAAAACCGGCCGCGGTAGACGCCGCAGCCGGTTTGGAATGTCGATGCACCTCGGTAGAGGTTACGGTTTGGTCGTGCCGCCGGTTCCCGTAGTACCAGCCGCGCCGCCCTGAGTCTGATCTGCCGGCTTTGCCATTTTCTGCATTTCAAGGTAGCGGAGCACCTGAATATTGCCGAGCCGCTGGAGCTCTGCACGCTGCCGTGCCTGTTCCCGCTGGCCGAGGATACCCCAAAGTGCTTCGTTGTCTACGTCGCTCTGAAGATTAAGTGTAGCAAGGTCGTAGACAATGCTGACGTCCTTGATGTAGGAGATGAAATCCCCGCCGATCTGTTCCGCATCGCGGTAGATCACAAAACCTACGAGTCGGACATAGGGGGTGAGATGGGGATAGAGCGGTGCGCTGTACAGCGCACGATTCCGGACGTCGGTTATGTAGGCAGGGTTTTCCCACGTCAGAGTTCTCCACCCGTCGAAGTTCAACGCGCCAAGATCAATTTCTCGCGTGTCGTTGTTCTCGTTCGTGAGAATCACCCCAAATCGTTCGGGATAGTTGAGACCCATGACATTGACCGAGAGCGATTTCAGGGTACCCACGTTCTTCACGACTCCATTTCCGTCAAACGCATTGGCATTGCCTGCATTGTAGACCGGAATCTCGAACGGTGGTTTGATGATGGCGTAGGAATTGAAGGGTTCGGTGGGGAAATGAATGCGCACGCCCATGACGGTGTCTCCTGCAAACTTGGAGGCGCCCTGCCGTACGCTCGCGGACTTGGTGACCGAATCGCTGTCTCTTATTACATTGCGGGATGAGGACGCAAGCGACACGTCCCAATTGTCGATGGCAAGCGAGCTCTTCATCGCAGCCTTGTCGACCTCGGTAAAGCTCGCCCCGGCCTGATTACTGAAATCAATCTCGGTGGCCTTGTTTTGTGCCGGCGTAGTCGACGTATCGTCTGCCGCAAGCTTCGCAAAATCTATCAGCGTGGACTGTTCCGCCATGACGGAAACGCTCAACGCCAAGAACGTCACAACGATAAGAATCAGGAAACGTTTCATCCCATACTCCTTTACTTGCTAAGCCTTCCCTGTGAAACACCCTAACTTACCTAAAATTATACGCAGGCAGCAACCTTTGTCAACGATTTTTTTCCCACTGGACCAATTTGCCATAGTGATCTATCTATTTATTTTATCGAAAAATAGGGTTGGCCGGGAAGCTGTCCGTCTATCGTCACGGTGACCTGCCTGATCTCGGGAAAATTGAAGCGGACCGTGTGGGTCAATATCTCGATCGCGCGCTCGACAGACTCCTGGATCTGGTCTGAAGCGGTAACCATTTCGGTCGAAAAATCTATGTAGACATGATCCTTGCGGACGAGAAGTGCCTGAACTCGTGTATCGACGGGGGCCACGCGCTGGTCGCGGAGTCGTTCGGGACCGAGGAGCTCCTCAGCGATGAGCGCATGGATTGCGAGCTCCAGCGTGGGTTGCCATGGCACGAGTCGGGATTCGCCGTTGAGCTTCCCGGTGATGTTTTCGGGAAAGAAGAGATAGCGTTCGGTTTGCCTTACGGGAAAAAGGAAGAAAAACGCGAGGCCAAGAAGCAGGCTCGCCCCAAAAAGCGCGGCCCACAGGAGATATGGCCGCTTTCGGATCAGGTCCACAGGTTACTCCACGGTATTGCGTTGCTCGTAATTGCTGACGTAACGAACGATGCCATTATAGATTCCCGCGGCTATCTTCCGCAAGTACGCATCATCATCGAGTCGGGGCCCTTCCTCGGGATTCGTGAGAAAGCCGATTTCGACGAGGACGGACGGCATTTTCGCGTTTCGTACGACTGCCCAGGGATTCTCCTTCAGCCCGAGGCGCGGAGATACCGAGCCGATTTGCGAGTCCAGACCATCCAGGATGCTCTTGCCGAGGAGGACACTTTCGATCGTGTACTCTTCCTCCAGCATGGAATTGAGGATAGGCAGCACCTCGGCGGATGGGGCGGAGACCTGCGACGGGTCGAGAAGCTTACGCCGGTACTCGGGGGGCAAGTACCAGACTTCGAACCCCCGGGTGTCCGCTTTGAGCGAGGCGTTCGCGTGGACCGATACAAAAACAATCGAATCATCCCGTTTGACCGGGATTGCGTTCGCCATCTCGGTACGCTGTTCGAGTGTCAGGTAGGTGTCACTATCGCGAGACATGACGATCTTCTTCTCCGGGTATTTCGTCTCGAGCATGTCGCGGAGGATCTTTCCAACTTTCAGCACCACCTCTTTTTCCTGGATGCCGACCTTTTTACCATTGATCATGTGCCATCCGATCGCCCCCGGATCCTTTCCACCGTGCCCGGGATCTATGAAGATGGTGCTTATGTGGCGAAGAGGCACCGTCGCGACTACGGGTTTTTGCCTGAAAAGATTCTGGATGTATGCGGCCGCCAACGAGGAAACAGTGAGCACGCCTTTTGCATCCGAGACTTCACCGAGATTCTTCTGCTGTCGGCTATTGAGAACGAAGGTTGGCCAGTCGACCCGAAATGCCAATTCGTTCGAACCGTCGGAGATAACTCCCTGCCGACGATAACTGTCCCACTCCAGTTGTGCTCCGGTACCGTCGAGCACCGACAGCAGGGGAACCGATTCAGCGAAAGCGGCCGTAGAAAATAGGAGAATAGAGAATGCGAGAAAGGCTCCCCGAACGCTGCGGTGGCTCACCGCTTCAGACCTCCACCGGACGTACAAAGTCCGACGCGATGGCGGCCACCCCAAAAGGCATTCTTGCACCGAGCGAATCGATAAGATAGTCGACCCCCTGGATACCGCCTCTGATGAGTGCGGTCCAGAATAGCGCGCTGAAATCGAGGGAGAGGGCGCCAGATTCTGCGATGTCCGCGATGCGCTGCGAAACCGGCAGCTTTGGGGCAAGCGAAAGTCCGTGGCGGCGAAGGCCGGTCCGGACTGTATCATTCAAGGTGGCACCAGACCAGGCGGGCACGCCTTCCCTCTCCCACGCGGGAAGCGGAAAGATGTCCGGAAGGGGGGCCGGCTCCGTCTTATACGGTGAAAGCTTCGAGCTGACCCTGTCCAGGGTGGGCTGCCGATTCTGGAGGTCAGAATAGAAAACGCGATTCGACGCCTCGACCAGATCGAAGAGGGCATGTTCGTGCTGCTGGTCAGCAGAAAAAAGGAATTGATCGGTCTCCGCGACGTTGGGCTCGAGACGAATCTCGATGCAGCGCAGCGCATATTGCGCTGCCCGTATTGCCTCGGTTCGGTTCGCGGCGCACGAGATTACGTTTCCGCTTTTTTCGACGTTGTTCGCGGGGAAGTTGACTGTCGCTCCCGTCTCCACACGAAGAAAGACGTCCCTGACCCCGGGGATGCTACGCGCTGCAGCTACGCCGGAAATCTGCGCCACCGTACCGGGAACGGATATGAAAGCGCGCTCGGCGGTGACCCAGCTGCGTCGCGGCGAAAGATCGCCCGGGGGAAGTCCCACCGCAAGGTTGAGAGCGGGTTCTGTGACCTCGAGTCCAGACGCGTAGGGGAAGGTCCATCCGGACATGTAGCCGCCCGACAGCCGCGCCGCAATCTCCCCTATCACTGCCCTCTTACCGGTATGGAATACGTCACCCTTCGCGGCGCCCGTCGTAATACCGAGCGCGCGAACGCCCGCGGAGAATACCTCGACAAGGTCACGAGTTACGCGATCGTCGATTTCGGCCGGGATGGTGTGGCCCATCTCGACGAACGCCGGCGGGAAGTAGATATGGCGTTCCGCGAGTCCACAAATCGTGATCTCTCCCTGATAGACTATCGCGTCAATACTGTACTCCGGGCCAGGAATGAACTCCTCGACGATAGCGCGTCGGGTTCGCGAGAACTCAATTGCCGATTGTACGGCCAGGTCGAGTTCCTCCGCAGATTCCACTCGTCGCACGCCGCGTGCACCCATGTTGTCGACCGGCTTGACCACGAGCGGAAACGTGAGGTTTTCGGTGGAGACAACCGTGTCGTCGCTCTCCGACAATTCGACAAATCGGGGTGAAGGGACTCCCGCCTCTGCGAAGCATCTGCGCATCCGCGCCTTATCGGAGGCGTTGAGCGCACTTTGGTAGGAGGTGCCGGGCAGTCCCAGAGCCTCCGCTATCCTGGCGACGTTCGCCGAAAAGTCCGTCCCCGCGGTAAAGACACCGGTCACCCGAGGCTCCGCCGATCGCGCGGCGTCAATGAGACCTTCGGTGTCCTTCAGATCGACGGGGGAAAAACTGTCTGCTATGGATGCACCCGGACAGGCCGGGTTTCCATCGGCGACGTGAACGTACCAACCCTTGCGCTTAGCTATGCGAATTGCGGGCAGCTGCATGACGCCCCCGCCGAGAATCAGTAACACTTGACTCATCAGTCTGGCTCCCGGACTTTGATTGCGTAGGCCTCGAACGTGTCTCCGAGCCTGAAGAGGTGCGAGAGAAAACCAGCGCTCCGGAGTAACAATCGATTCACATACCTATTTTCGGTAGGTTCTCCGGCAGATTGCAGTGTATTCGGTGAGGCTGAGAAGAACCTTTCGGGATGATGCCCGGTGATTCGTGTCGAGTGCAGCGAAAAGCCGAACCGTCGAAGGATCGCGCTGGTTTTTGCAGGTTCCCAGATAGTGAAATGATCCTCGGGACTCCGGGAATAGAAGTGATCGGGCCGGAACCGTGCCGAAACACCTCCGCCGCTTGGCGTTGAGAATGCAAAAACGCCGCCAATCCCGAGAAAGCTGTTCACCCTTTTGAGGATCGCCCCGACGTCGGCAAAATGCTCGATGACGTACCACATTGACACGACGTCGAAATAGTCCACGCCGAAGGCCTCTCGTGGATCGAAATCGCGGATTGAAGCCGCCGCCGCCGGCAACTCAAGCGTATCCCTGACGTATGCGATCGCCTCCTCCGAGATGTCTACCCCGAAGGGGCGGTAGCCGTGGGCTTTCGCCTCCGCCAAGAACGGTCCGAAGGCGCACCCGACGTCCAGGAGCCGTCTCCGCGATCCGGGAGAGCTGCCCCGCCCGGAAAGCCGCGTTATCCTTTCAAGTCGGGGCTGCGCCATCCGGCGAATGTTCGGGAAGTCCTCGACGTAGGTCTTGCCATACTGCCTTTCGTAGTCGGAAAAGAAGTAGTCTCTCGTGTAGGAGATCTCCATGCCGCCATAGTTTTCGAGGTAGAGGACGCCGCATGAGGAGCAACGGAAAAAACTTCTGTCACGCAGTCGGGCGACTGCTCGATTCGTTTTTTTTCCGCAAACGGGGCAACCACTTTTTCGGCTGCACTCAAGGGAAAGCAGCCGCTCGGCCATCCGGGACGGCCCCCCATGGGCGACCTCCCGCACGTGCTGGAGTGAAAATGCACCATCGAGCGGCTTCGGCTCGACCGGTAACTTGCCGGATGCCCAGCTGCGCAGTACTGAAGCCAGTTTCAAGGATTGCGGACGCCCTGTCCCGCAGCAGAGAAATCCGGCCTGACGAGCAAGCCTCGTGTGGTAGCGCGTCGGGTTGATCAGCACTACCGGGACTCCGGCAGCTCTCGCCTCAAAGCCCGTGAGCCCGAACGACGTGATAACCATTCCGTAACGGTGGAGAATCGTCGCGAGCTCTTCGGGCGCTTCGAGGAGACGAACTTCCGCCGCGACCGATCCGGCGGCCAATCGCGACGCGTCGAAAAGCGGACCCTTAACTACGTCGATAGAGCGCTTCGCGGGGAAGTTCATCCGAACAAGCGCGGAGAGAGTCTTTTCGGTGAGCCTGGCGGGATCTTCACCGCCGAACGTTATCAGGAGATTCGAATCAGCCGATCGGTTTTCGTCGCCCTCAAAACTGGTTTTCGCAATAAACGGTGGGAGACTCAAGAACTGCGGTCCGCGTTCGTTCGACGCATGGCGCGCTCTCCGATCCGTTCTCGGCAGTGGGTCGAAAAGGTAGGACATGTAGCTCCGACCAGGACCCCCGGCATCGATCCCGACGACCGGCGCCTCGGCGCGAAGACGATCGATTTCGGTGAATGAGCTCTCCCGTCGATCGACAACGATAAGATCCCAGGGAGGTGAAGCGGTCGCCTCGGAAGTCAGTTCCCGCTCCTCGAGACCAAACGGAATCAGAATCGCCCGTCGGGTCTCTGGACCCGCGAATATCCGCACCTCCGCACTTCCGGAAAGCTCCTTCGCAAGCCTGATGCAGCGCTTGAGGTGCCCGCTTCCGTGACCGGGACGTGTCTCCGGCACCAGGAGAATCCTTTTCGGGGTGATCGATCTGCTCACGAGGAGGTCTCTTCGGTCGGATGCGCCTCGAGCCACAGCCTGAGTGTCTCGAATGACGGAAGGTCGACTCCCTCCCCGGTATCACGGAAAATACGAAGAAGGCGTCGGTAGTCGGAGGGCGTATCGAGGGTCACGCGGGCACCGGCCGCCTGGTTGCCCAGCTCGGACGGAATTCGCTTCAGTCGAAACAGTTCCGAGTGTGAATAGATGTAGGGTGTTACATGCTCGTGATCGTAGGCCGAGTCGCTCTCGCTGTTCGCGCGAACAAGCGCTGATGTTTCGACGATCTCAACGCCGGTACCGATCGGCAGGCCCGTGACGATGGTATGGTCCGCTCCATCGCGAACGTGGGCCTCGAGGGAGAGAGAAGCGAACTCCGGGGCAACGAGCGGATTGTCACCGGTAGCACGGACGACTGTCGTAATGCGCATACTCTCCGCCGCCGCGACGAACCGGGACAGCACATCATCTTTTGAGCCTGCGAAAAGCGTAAATCCCGCTTTCCGCGCAAACGGCGCGAGAATGTCGAAACTCGCCTCATCGCAGGCAAGAACGTGCGCATCTGTCTCCACCCGGTTGAGCCGCATCATGACGTGCTCGACGACAGTTCGACCGCCTATCGTGAGGAGCGCTTTGCCGGGCATGCGCGACGAATCGAGGCGAACCTGCAGGATGACTCCGGTCACTGGTCGTGAATTTCCCATAGATCGGTCACGCTGCGCGCGTCCTGAACAAATCGAAAACGATTCGTCTCGACCCAGGATTCGATGCTGCGAAACAACCGATAGGACTGCAGCAGCCCAATTCCGGCCCGCAGGTGAAACGGGAGGAAACGTGACAGAGGAAGGAGGCCCTGGTCCCCCGTATAACGGATCGAAAGATTCTTCAGGTAAAATACCCGGTAGTCCGCGTCAGGAGTGATGTCCTCGGCCGGCGGCGGGGAAATGCAGGTAATTCGGAACATCAGGTTTGTTCGGACGCTCTCTCCCCACATATGGACCCGGAACCCGAAATCCATCTTCTGCCAGTAGGAACTGGTCATGGTCGCATCGAATCCGCCAGTCCGGATGAACCGTTCACGGTTGAAAAGCCCCGTATACTCGTAGGGAAAGAGAGTCGGTGCATTGTCCCGTGTCGGAGTCACCGCCACGACCCGCAACAGCTTCCGGTAGAATGCCGGCGCCTGTATCGTCGGCATTATCTCGTTTTTGTCGCTGCGAAGTACGGGAGTTGTGCAGAGGACATTCTCGTCGTGCATACGCTCGAACACGCGTGACGGCAGCGCGGATATCTCCATGTCGTTCCAGACTACCAGAACAAACCGGCCGTGTGCCTCCTGGATTCCGATGTTGACCTGTTGGCCGCGGTTCGTGTCGGCATGCAGGAGGAGAAAACGGAGGTTCTCATGCCGATTTGCAAGGGACTCCACGTCGTACGGAGTTCCGACCGGTTCGATCGAGATGATCTCATCCGGGTGCAGCTGTTCGAGCTGGTCGAAGTAGTCAGCGCGGTTGAATCTTCCGCCGCGATTGAGCACCAGAACCGACAGTACTCGAGGCGCCGATGTCTTGCGCTCGACTCTTTTCCCCCCGACCACGGTGTAGGGAGTTCCGGGGTGCTTAATAGTTGAAGGTGTAGTACTCATCGCATCCCTTGCAGAGGTCGGGGTACTCCTTCCGCAGGTGGGCGAGGTACAAATCTTCGCCCCGGCGCCATATCTCTCCGATCTCCTCGTTGAGTACATTGCCGAGCACCTGTTTACGGAAAATGTCTTCGCGACACATCGTGACTGTCCCGTCGAGGAGAACGACCATGTCCCGTTTCAGATGCCAGCACGGATGACGGGCAAGCGGGGACAGGTCGGTCACCTTCCGTGCCGGAAGCTGCCCGCAGAAATCGTCGTATTTCTGGATGATGACGTTGTCGGTTTTCGATTTCCATCCACGATAGAACTCTTCGAGCTGTTCCTCGTTTTCATTCATCCGCACCGCCTGCACGTGCACGTGACGATCGAAATGTTTCAGCAACAATTCGATCGAACGAACGGCTTCTGCGAAACCGTTCCCGCGAAGCCTGGCGTACAGATCAGGTTGCAGAGCGTCCAGCGACACGATCCATTCGGTGCGGTGGAGCCCGACTTTTGCAAGTTCCGTGATAGTCTGCGGGTTCCAGCCGATTCCGGAGGTCTCGATATTCAGGTGTATTGATCCGCTGTTCTCGACAATTCGGATCATCTCGGCAATCCTGGAATGAAGCGCGGGTTCCCCCCAGAGGGAAAGGCTGATGGTTGCCTCCGGCGAAAACGCATTTATCTGTTCGACAGTTCGGCGAAACGAATCGAGCGACATTTCGTTTCGATTTGAAAGTATGTCGCCTCCAAACTGCGGAAAGGGGCAATACCCGCATGCCTGCGGACAACCGTCAATGATCTGGATATTGAAGTAGGCGGGCACCGTCCGGAGCAGTACCTGCTGTTTCTGCACGATTTCGAGGACACCAGGTTCATCGACCGCGCCGGCGGTGGCAAGATTCCGGCATAGAAGGTAGTTCAGGCGGCTATCACAGGTGAGCGAAAGCCGCAGCATGCGGAGGTCAACCGGCGCTATTTCGGTTTCGATGTCGAACGAATTGATGTCTTTCTGGATGATGGTGAAAAGCGTTTCCCGACTGATCGGTTCAGTCGAGATTGGAGTGGTCCCTTCCGAGCCACCGCCGACGAGCCGCAGGAGCAACGGGAGAACCGAGGCGTTGACGATTTCGGGAGTGAGTCCATAGGGGTATCCGTCGGCGAAAGTGTATTCTGCGAAGTACCGCTCATGGTTCTCGAGCATGCGCGCGGTGACCGTTGCGTCCAGAAATGGGCAGTCCCCATAAAGATACAAGAGCTGATCGGCACCCTCGCCCGCCTGAATGAGAGCCTCCACGAGCGAGCGCGAATCCCGCGAGGTGAAATCTATCCGATCGTACGTGAAGGGAGTCGGTTTTCCGGAGTCCGCAAGGGTGACGATTCCTTTGACGTCCGGCAGCCCCGCGACGAACCGTTTTACGCGGTCTACTGCCGATTCGCCGTCGGCGATCGGCATCGTCGCATAGTCGGTGAGCCCTATCGCGTTGATACAGACAACTTTGTTCATCTCGGGCGCCGTCTCCTGTAAATCATTGTCCTTCCGGTGCGAAACCGGTAATCTAGAGCACATGATAGAGACAAAGTCTCGTCCTTACAAGGTTTCCGAGATCACCTCGCTTATCAAATCGACCCTCGAAGGTTCCTTTCCGGCGATCGCGGTTGAAGGCGAAATATCGAACTTCCGACCGTCGAGCACCGGTCATCTCTATTTTACTCTCAAGGACCGCGATTCGCTTCTGTCCGCGGTCATGTTCCGAAACCGCGCCGTTTCGCTTCCCTTCGTTCCGGAGGATGGGATGCTCGTCGTCGCCCGTGGCGCGGTCTCGGTCTACCCGAAACGGGGAAGCTACCAGATCATCTGCGAGAGCCTCGAGCTCGCCGGCGAGGGCGAGATTCTGGTGATGCTCGAGGAGAGAAAACGGCGTCTCGCCGCAGAGGGGCTCTTTGACACCGACAGAAAAATCCCGATTCCGATGCTGCCGTCGAAAATCGCGGTGGTCACCTCGCCCACCGGCGCAGCGGTGCGCGACATACTCCACGTTCTCGGTCGGCGCAACTCAGGAATTGACGTGGTGATTCTGCCGGCGCCAGTCCAGGGTGACGAGGCTCCGCCGATCATTGCGCGCCAAATAGTGACTGCCGATCGCTTCAAGCTCGGCGACGTCATCATCGTCTCCCGCGGTGGCGGCTCACTCGAAGATCTGCTCCCCTTTTCGGACGAACGGGTAGTCCGCGCAATCGCTGCCTGCGAGACTCCGGTCATTTCGGCCGTTGGTCACGAGATAGATCTTTCGCTCTCGGATCTCGCCGCCGATATGCGCGCCCCGACGCCTTCGGCGGCGGCCGAGATAGTATCCGCGCGCCGCGATGAGCTGTTGCTCCGAATTCTTGATCTTGGTCATTCCATTGCGCGGGTTTTCCGGGAGCGCCTGGATCGAGCGCGGCTTCTCCTGCGTCAGTTTACTCCGGAGGGTCTCGAACGGAGTTTTCGCGTTCTGGTGCAGCCGTTACTCCTGCGGTTGGACGACGCGAAGGAGTCTCTCCTTGGCGCCATGGACCGCCGCGTAAGCGATTTCCGTCACCGCCTTTCGCTCTCGACTCAGGCACTCGAAGCCTGTTCTCCCTTTGAAGTGCTGAAAAGGGGTTACGCAGTTGTCTACCGATCCAGTGACAGGACCATTATTTCGGGTGCGGATGCCGTTGAGATAGGTGATCCCATTTCGATACGATTTCACAGAAGCGGCCTCGATGCACAGGTTGCGGCCAAGAGGCAGAACGGCGAAGGCGGCGAGATCAAAAAGTCATGAGCGGAATGCGCAAAGGAACTGGTGTCCGTGGCAACGGTACCCGCGCAGAACAACGAAAACCGGAGTTCCACGGGCCGTCCTCCGGGGCACCGGCTTCAGTCGCTTTCATCCGGCAGAAGTCTGGTTCGATTCTGTTCGAAACGGATTCCCACGCGGCTTCCCTCGGGATAGACACGTTTCGATGCAGGGTCGTCGATCTGAATGAGCACCTGACCGTAGGCCGTGTCGACGAATGACTCAACGCTGCTTCCCAGGTAGACGTTCATCCGTACGCTGCCTTCGATGACCCCCTGACTCGACTCCGTGAGCCGCAATGATTCGGGTCTCGCCATCACCACGGCATTCTGACCCGCGAGTATACCCTCGGCCCCCTGTTCGACACGGAGCTTTCCACCATTGAGCAGACAGTGCCAGCCGTCGTCCTCCTTTCCAGCGACCTCCACAGGAAAGAATGCGACTTTCCCGACAAATCCCGCGACAAACTGAGAGACCGGATTCTCATAGATATCCTGCGGCGTGCCGATCTGCATGATCTCTCCGTCCCGCATTACTATGACGCGGTCCGACAGACTCATTGCCTCAACTCGATCGTGAGTCACGTATATCGCCGTAATACCGAGTGATTTCTGGATCTTCCGAATTTCTATGCGCATCTGCTCTCGCAGAAGCGCATCAAGGTTGGATAGTGGTTCATCGAGAAGCAGAACCGAGGGCTCGACTATAAGACTCCGGGCCAGAGCCACCCGCTGCTGCTGTCCGCCCGAGAGCCTTCCGGGCGCGCGATCGGCCAATTCCCCAAGGCCCACGAGATCGAGAATCCTTGTCACTCGTTCATTGATTTCCGGTCTGGAAATCTTCCGTATCTTGAGTCCGTAGGCCACGTTATCGGAAACGTTCATGTGCGGAAACAATCCGTAGCTCTGAAAGACCGTCGCCGTGTCGCGCTGATTGGGCGGCAGCATGGTCACCTCTTCCTCGCCGATGAAAATTCGCCCTGAGGTGGGGATTTCGAATCCTGCGATCATCCGAAGGGTCGTTGTCTTGCCGCATCCGGAGGGGCCAAGGAGAGTTACAAGCTCGCCCGGGGCGACGGTGAAGTCGGACTCACGGACGGCAATGACGTCGTTGCGGCCTTTGGTGTTCTTGAAGCGTTTTGTCACGCGCTTCACTCTCACCGACATACTTTTCGTAGGCATTCCGGAACTCCTAGTGCGATACCGTTTTCTCGGTCAGGCCCGCGTCGCGCACGATCAGCCGCATGATGCCGAAAGCGAGAAGAACGATGATGATGAGCGCCGTGGCGAGCACACTGGCAAGCCCGAACCGCAGCAGCTCCGAAAAATTGTAGATTTGAACCGTGAGATGGTACCATCGCGCCGAAATGAGAAATATTATCGCGCTTACCGCGGTCATCGAACGGACAAACGTGTAGGACATGCTGGAAATGAATGCCGGACGGATCAACGGCAGTACTATTGTGCGAAACACAGTGGGCATGTCTGCGCCGAGGTCCTGTGCGGCCTCTTCGATTGAGGGATCGATCTGTCTCAACGAGGCCGCCCCCGTCTCGAGTCCGACCGGCAGTTCGCGAACGATGTAGTTGATGACGATGATCGCCGCCGTTCCCACGAGGAGAAGCGGTGCCTTGTTGAACGCAAGAATGTAACTGATACCGATGAGCGTTCCTGGCACAGCGAACGGCGTCATGATCAACGCTTCGAGAAGGCGTTTGCCGAAGAAGGTCCGCCTCACCACAACCAGGGCGGCGATCATCGCGAGTATGCCCGCGATGGGTGTGGCGATTGCGGCGAGCGTCACCGTGTCGACGATCGCCTTCGAGCCCCGACTCAGAGCTTCTCCGATGTTTTCCAGCGTGAAGGAATAGTCGATACCCCAATTCTTGACGAAACAGCCGGCGACGATTGTTCCGTAAAGAGAGATTATCAGCGCGATGGAAACCCCGACAAATGCGACAAGCGCGATTCGCACCGGCCTGGAAGCAAGCTCGGTCAGGCGCGTTGAGGGTTTCCCGGTCACGGTGACAAAACTTTTCCGCGAAATCCAGTAGCGCTGCGCAAAAAAAGCACTGAGTGTCGGCAACAAAAGAAGAAGAGAGAGCGCTGCCCCGCCGCCAAGATTGTTTCGACCGGTCACTTCCATGTAGGCCTCGGTCGAAAGAACCCGATAGGAACCGGAAAGCAGCAACGGGTTGGCAAAGTCAGCGAGGGAATTGGTAAACACCAGAAGCCATGCCGAGAGTATGCCGGGCATCGCGAGCGGGACCGTAATGGACGTGAAGGTTCGTAATCGCGACGCCCGAAGATCGAGCGATGCATCTTCTACCGTTGAATCGATCGCCTTGAGAACGCTCGACATGGTGAGAAACGCGATTGGGAACATTCCGATCGTCTGAACGGCGACGAGACCTCCGAGTCCGTATATCGAGAAGTTCTCAAGGCCGAGCAGACGCCTGGTCAGGAGGCCGTTGTTCCCAAAGAGGAGAATTATGCTCAGTGTAAGCGAAAACGGCGGTGAAATAACCGGAAGGGTCCCCATTGTCGCAACGAACTTCTTTCCTCCGACCGACGTGCGTTCAGTCAAGAAGGCGAAAATGAATCCGACTATCGTCGAAAAGCTGGCGGTCCAGACCCCGAGTTTCACCGATCCCCAGAGCGCGACAAGGTAGCGCGGAGTGAGGATCTCTTTCCAAATTCCGAGCGAGAATGCACCCTTCTCCACAAATGTCAGCCGGACCGACTCAAACAGGGGAAATGCTACAAAGGCGGCGACAACGACGAATAGCCCGAGTATGGCGAAACCCATGATCGGGTCCCGGCTGAAACTCGTCACCGAGTAGATTGCGATGAACAATATCGCCGCGACGATTGCCAGGCTGAGCAGGAGGTTGTCGTACTGGCCTGTCACCGATCCGGACGCCAGTATCAGGAGAGCACCGCGAACATCGGCTCCGGTGTCATCGGGAATGGGGGCAAAGTGGACGCGTCCGGTTATGGCCAGATTTCCCTGGGAGGCGGGAATCGAATAGATGCTCTTCGATACAAACGGTTCCAGATAGTAGACGCTGTCCATTCCCTTTTTGAAGTCTTCGTTCGTGGAGTTGTTCTGCAACAGCTCCTCGACGCCGCGATCTCCAGCGCCATAGACGAATTTGGCGTCTGCAGGATCAACCGCAAGGAATAGCGCCCGCGATCCAGGAAGGATATCGCCAGATGTCTTCAGCCAATCCGCAATTTTTGCGAGATTCCTGGGTGCGGTCTGCGCGAAAAGGGCGATATCCTTCGCTTGGGCCTCTGCCATGACGGAGTGGAAAGCATTCCGGAGAGAGGAGTAGATCCAGGCGTCGACGATGGTGAAAGCAATCACCACCAAAAGAAGGCGCACCAGTTTTTTCTTTGGCGTCACATTCCCTCCCTCCGAAGAAGGCAGATCCGAATACATTTATCCGAAATGGTGGCCGGCAGCCCTTGATCCACGGCGTGCCGGCCTGAGTCTTCCTACTTCCGTCGTGAACCTATCTCTTCTGTCCAACGCTTGACGAGACGGTCTTTGTTGGCGCCGTCCCATTGCAGATCCTGCGTCAGTGCGTTCACGGCAGTCATCGGGAGAGCTTTCGGATTTCTCGGCGCACCCGGCGACACCAGAAGCACGTAGAAGCTCGCGAAGATTTCCTGCGAAGATCTGCCGAGAATCCAGTCGTAGAGTTTCTTTGCGTTCACCGGATCCTTTCCGCCTTTGATCAAAGACATCGCAGCAAGCTCGTACCCCGACCCCTCCGTTGGGGCGGTGATCGTAGCGTCGACTCCCTGATTCAGCATCTTCACCTGGTCGTGCGCAAAACCGATCCCTACCGGAATTTCCCCAATTGCAACGCTGGTCGTATAGGCCGCTCCCGAACGGGTGTATTGATCGACATTCACGTCCAACTTCTTCAGATAATCGAAGACTTTGTTTTCGTCCCCGTTGAAAATGTATCGGAGCGTGGTGATGATCGTGTACGCGGTCCCCGAGGTGGTAGGATTCGAGACCCGAATTCGCCCTTTGTACTCCGGCTTGAGGAGATCCGCCCAGCTCGTCGGCGGGGTAATGCCGAGCTCTTTGGCTCGTGCATTGTTCGTGAAGAAGGTCAGCGGCCCGATGTACAGACCCGTCCAGTAGTTCTCCGGGTCGCGAAATTTCGCCGGAATGGTTTCGGCCATTCTGGACCGGTAGGGGGTGGTGAGTCCCTTGAGTTTCCCGGTAATGTGGTCGAGTCCGACGCCGCCCACCCATATCGACGCCTGCGGATTCTCTTTCTCGGCTTCCATGCGGGAGATCGCCTCTCCGCCCGAGAGTCGTACGAAGTTCACCTTGATATTCGTTTCCTGCGTGAACTTTGCAAATAGCTGTTTCGCCAGTTCTTCGTCGCAAGATGCGTAAGCGTTTACGCTCTCCTGGGCCCAAACCCCTGCGACTGCCAGTGAGAACATCAGTCCGAATAGTGCCAAACGTTTCATGACTCCTCCTCTAATTCACTTCCGACAACAGCCTGCTATCCGATTCCTGCCCGCTCTGCGTTCCGCACGACGGGCACAATTGGCCCATCACGCGATTCTCCGTCGGCCATCCTCCTTCCCGCCGGCAAGCGGCAGTGTCACGAGAATTCTCTGCGTTGGTGCTGAAAGTGTGATCAGATTATACGCCCGATGTTGGCCAACCGCAAGAAAATTGTCGGACCTGCAGCGACACTCCTCCTCATTGCAGTCGGTAGTAACTTTGGCTATCATCGAACCAATGAAGAACTTTGAAGAGCGACTCCAGCGGCTGGAAAGCCTCAGTGACAGGATACGGGACGGCGAGGTCTCCCTCGAGGAGGCTGCAGAGATGTTCGAAGAGGGAATCAAGCTGGCGAGAGGACTGGAGAAGGATCTCTCTCGCATTGAACGGAAGATCGAGATTCTGGTAAACCAACCCGCGGAAGAGGGAGAAAAGCCCGTGCTTGAGCTCTTTCCGGAGTTGGACGACGACAAAGGGTAACGGCTAGTCGTTCGCCGCAGGAATATCGGCTGGCAGCGTCACAACCTCACCGACTCTGATACCGTGCCGTGCGAAAAAACCCTGATTCACTTCCAGTGCATATCGAACGGAATAGTCGGAGGGAATGTTCGCGAGTGATTCCGGTTGCATGTCGGCAATCTGTTTGATCGTCCCATCGCTCGATATAAAGGCAATCGAAAGCGGAACCAGCGTGTTTTTCATCCAGAAAGAGAGCTGCTCGTCGCGCGGAAAGACGAAGAGCATGCCGTGGTCTTCCGGCATGCTCTTTCGGTACATCAGTCCGCGTTCTCGCTGTGCAGGCGTATGCGCAATCTCAACCGACAGCGTTGCGTCGCCGACTTTCAGGCTTGCGGTCGGCAGTGACGATGCGCAGCCGGTTGCGAGTGCGGCAAAAGCAAGCATCATCACGATACGGCGCGCAAGATCTCTCTTCCGCGGGTAAACACCGGGTTTTTCCCACCGGGATGATTCTCTAGAAAAGGTGAATGAAATCTTCACGTGACAATTCCTGAAGCGATTTCTCGGCTTTTCCCACCGCTTTGATTTGGTCGAAAACGACGAGGTCAATATACTTGATAGTCAGAGGCTTTTCCAGCGACAGGCGCACCTGATCATTCTGCCAGATAACCTCAGAGGGCGAAAGGGAAACCGGGTCACCATATTTTCCTGAGAGACTGGTAAACATTGAATAGAAATCGAGCAGCTTCTGGTTAAGCGCGATCGTTATGGTGTAGAGCCGATCGTCGTGGAACTGGAAGATGCCCGTCGTGACGAAACGTACTCCCGCACTTTCGATAATCGGCTGCTTATCAACCGGCGCAAGACTCACATCGGGGTCACCGCGGTATAGAAAGTATGGGCTCTCCTGGAGGCGTTTTTTCACTTCGTCGACCGGAAGTCCGAGAAGAAGATCTTCGAATCCGCGCGGCAGCGTAAGCGGTCGGTTCGCTACTTCGACGCCGGGTGACGCCGGAGCGGAGGTTGCCGTCGGCATAGGCGTCCCCGGCGACGCACCCGCCTGGGGTGAGCCTGCCGTCGACGGACTGACAGGGACGCCCGTCTGCTGTCCCTGAACGGTCAGGATCCCGACCATCACCATGAACATAAACGCCGATAGCCACGTCTTTATCATCTCTACGTTCCTGTTCCAAGTATCGGCACAAGTCATAAATGCCGCGATCGGAAAGCGCGGTTCGGATCGATTGGAAGTCACATTTCCCTTCCAGTTTCCACACTTTGCGTGTATTATTGGCGGATGGGTAGCAAGCATTACGTCGTTTCGTCAGTGATTGCGCTCGCAGGCCTCTTCTTCCTACTTACCGGTTGCGCGACCGAGCATGGATCAACCTACTCCTCGACGGTTTCAGCTGAGCAGCAGCGGAAATCCGATGCGGGCAGCACCTCCACGGATTCGATGCGCGGGAGCAAGGAAGAGGTTTCCTCGTCGAGTTCGAGCGGAGAGAACGGCGAAAAGGTTGATACCGTGACCGAGACCCACACGACTACGCGGCTGGAGGTGGACACGTCGCCAAGCGGTGCAGGAGTCTATCTGAACGGCCAGTTTGCAGGGTATTCGCCGGTGGTCATCGAAAGTGCGACAGAGGGCGCCTATAGTCTGCGGGTCTCGAAGCCGGGTTACTACACGCTGTATCGAAGAATCTCGGTCAACTCCGGCACGAGTGTGAAATTGGACATAACGCTCGCGCGGCTCATGGGATTTCTCGCTGTCGACAGCAGTCCGGCGGACGCAGAGGTCCTCGTCGACGGCGATCGCGTCTATTCCTCGCCCGGTCGGGTGCCAGCGGGGATGCACCGGGTAACGGTTCAACGTTTTGGCTATGCTACCTACGAGCAGTCTGTCGACATAGAGCCGGAACGGACAACACATATTCAGGTCCAGCTGGACAAAGCGCCGTTCGAGCTGCAGAGCGTCGCAGCTTCCCGAGCTCATTTCAATCCCGCCAATCCCGGTCCCCTGGGGACAACTATCATTAGGTTCCGCGTGACCTCCTACGGCAGCGGAACGGTCACAATCCAGGGCCCGGGCAGCAGCTCGGGGTCGCCGGTGCGCACCATTGTGCTCAACAATTTCACCACGTGGGATCAGGAGGTCTCCTGGAACGGCAAGGACAGTGCTGGCAATGTGGTGCCGGACGGGACCTATATCGCCCTGGTGGAGGCGCAATCGGCTGACGGAGGTCCGCTCCACCAGGACACGACGGTAGTCTACGTGAACTCTTCGCTGGCAATACGCTTTCGCGACATGCTGAGCGGTAACCCGGGTCTCGCCTACGCGCCTATTCCCGATACGCTGCCCGATGGAAGCTTTCAGGTCGTAACCGAGTTCCTCGGACACGTAGGGCAGGATTCGGCCGGCACCCTCGTTGGCCGGTTTCCGGTAATGGCGGGGATCCGTTACGGACTCCCCTTCAACCTCGAAGCAAATGTGAGCGCTCAGGGCGTTCTATACAGCGATCCGAATCTCGACGACGGTTCGGTGAGTATCGGATTGCGCTGGAAGTTTCTTGATCTCCCGTTCGCGGGGCCGGCGAGCGCCAGTGCAATGATCGCAGCCAAGGGAACGTTCCTTTCGAGCGCTGCCACTGACACGTTGACCAATTTCGACAGTTTCGGTTTCAGTCTTCCATTGGGCGTGAGAATTGGACCGGTGGGCTTGTCGGTGACCCCGGAAATCGTCGGGAACAGCTACCCGATCTACCCGGTATCCGGTCCGTGGACCCCTGATCTCTACATCTGGGGCTACGGACGCGCAGCGCTCTATGTGGATACCGGGACCATTTTGACCGGCATTTCGGCGGCCGTACGGACGCGACCCCTCTCGGCTCCACAGGGAACCACAATACCGTTTACCGAATTCTATCAACTGCCGATCCTCGTCGCAGCGGAATTTCACCTGCTCATCCCGGGTACGTCGGTCATCGTCGGAATAACCGGTGCGGCGGAGATCTCCAGCCCCAGCGACTATTACATCATGGCGGGGGGCGGGGTCGGCTTTCTCTACTGAGAGCGGCAACTGGTCGATCAGCGCGACATCGCGAGATAGATGATTACCAGGACGGTGAAAGTCGTCAGGAGGATCCCGATTGCCAGCGGGTAGACCCAGCGCGGGATCTGAGTTTTGCGAGCCTGTCGGGCGATGTCAAAAGTTTCCAGCGAGTATGTTTCCACGTCAGACCCCGGGGTAATTTCGCCTTCGCGGGTGACGAACGCCTCCCCACCCGCGTACCCACAATTCGGGCACCCAAAAACGAAAAATCGACTTTCGCCGACGAATTCGCACGACGGGCACTTCACCGATGAGAAGAATCTGCCACAGTGCGGGCACACTTTCGCGTCCCAGCGTACCTCGTTGCGGCAGTTCTCACAGAAGAAACGGGCGCGTTTCACGCCTCACCTGGGAATGTCTCGCACAAAAAGCGTGCTGAAGTAGAATTCTTCGATAAGCCCTGCATCGCGCATGAGCGTTGCCAGGTCTATGGACCAACCGGTGGTCGCCAGATCGGCCGGAAGCTGATCGAGGCGGATTCGTGCCTCGATGAAAAAGGTGCTGTGCACAAAATCGCCGATCACCTTTGGCCTGTTTGCGCCGTTTTCCCACAATACGACCAGTCCGGCCTGTCCATCGACCGGAATTTCCACTGTATACTTTCCTGCTCCGGATGTTCGGTCGCGGTACAGATAGAGCATATAGGATAGTCCGGGCGACAACTCGCTGGCTGAAGAGAACAGCAGATAGAGGTAGGAACCGGACCTCACTGCTTTGAAATACTGGATCTGTGTCCCGCCTTTTTTCCAGTAGAGCGACGACTCGATCGGTTCTTCCTCGCGGTTGCCACCCTGTTCGCGAATGAAGCGGCGCGGAACATAATAGTCAGGGTACCTCGCCATCGTCGGGACCTTGAGCCAGTCGAGGTAACGGTTGTCGATCAAAACCGGTTCGCTGCCTAGAGTCACGTCTATCGCGCGGACGGATACGTTTGCCGTAGCCTCCCTTCGGTTTTCGTCAACAGAGAAGGAAGAAGAGGTGTCGGCGGCGCTTACGAACACCGCCGTTACCGGGTAGGTGGGGTCACCGGGATGAACAAAGAAACCGAGCACGGCGAGCGGACCCGGGCCCGCATCGAGGTCCGGCTCCACTCCGCCGGGCGGCAAATATGCGAGCGCATTCTGATGTGAAAGGATGTACTGTGCGATCGCCTGCGGAGTATCTTTCAGCGCCTGCAAATCAGATTGCGCAGCCCGATCCAACACGAAATAGAATACCCCGTCGGATTTGTTCTGAATCGTCAATCCGTGAACGGCGGCCGGCAGCACGCAAACCGCAAGAAGAATGAGCGAAGTGATCACAGCTTTTCTCATCATATTCTTCCTATCGGCACCGGAGGATTTCCCGCTTACTTCTTTCGAATCCCGACGATTGTGAGATCGTCGTATTGCTCGTCTTCGCGCAACCTGACGAAGGTCAGATATTCGGCTGTATCCGGATTCTTTTCCAGCGGTTCCGGGAAGTAACGGTCGTACTGCTTGAAACACTTCTTGAGAAACTGGTCGACTTTGCTGTCGACCGTTATTCTGTCCTCTTCGGTGGCGCGCGGATCGGGATAGATGCGGAACATCTTTTCCACCGATATTAGACCCATTACCGTATTTTCCACAGTCGGCTCAATAGCCGAGAAGTCAAATACCAGCTCCTCGTCGCCGAGCGGGTTGCTCGCTTTGTGCAGCCGGAAAGTTCCTCGTTTTTGAATCATAGCCGCTATCGCCTCGATACGTTCCGGCCCGATTTCCTCCTCGGCAGGCTGACCGAGCATGGTCGCCTCATACTCGTTTCTTTCAATCTGCTCCTGGGTGACGATCACTGGTTCGAAATCGGAGCTCCGCACAATTCGTTTCGCTTCTTCCAGACCGTCAGTGTAGAGCAGGAGTATATCCCCGGCCTTCAGTTTCAATGGCACCTGGACGAAGCCTCCCCTGACCAGCATGGTTGCAAAGACACCCGCGGCCGGCTGCTCCGGAAGGATAGATTTCGTCATTTTCGCCGCCGTCGCGTCATATACATGAACGATATTGTCGCCCGCATGACAGATACTGCATGCCCCGGTCTTGATGTTCATGATGACCACCATCAACGCAGCGAACCTTCCCTTGAACCCTCGTTCTTCGAGCAGGTCGTTGATCGTGCCGACAAGGTCCGGGAGAGTCGAGTCAATGCTCTTGGCGGACCAGTTGCGGAAATGGTTGAGAAAAATCGTCGCAACCTCGACCATGATAAGGGCGGCCGGAACTCCTTTTCCTGCAACGTCGCACTTGATTATTGCGTAGTGTTCATCGTCGATCCGCTCGTAGTCGAAATAGTCTCCCGAGACACCCTTCGCACCCTCATAGTATCCGAAAAACTCCGCGCCGGGTGTGTCGGTTCTGCCGGTAGTCCCCTTTGACCCGTCACTATTCTTGTCCAGCGGAATGAACATCTTCTGGACTTCCTTTCCGACGGTAAGCATCTTCGCGGCGTCAGCGGCCTTGACCAGTCCGTGGGTCATCTGATTTATCACATCGGCCAGCGTTGCAATCTCATCGCGGGTGCCCACGTCAATCACGTGACCTGCGAGCTCGCTTTTGTCCTCGGTGTCCCGTATCACCTCAATGCCCTGTACCAGGCGTCGGATTGGAATGACAATTATGGTCGCCAGCAAAAGAGCTCCCAGAACTCCAATGCCGACCGCGATCATCGCGATGATCACGGTGTTGCGAATGAGGTTCTTCGTCGCGTCATCAATTTGTGCGAGTATTCGGTCGGTGGACACCGCGATGCGAACCAGACCGTGATAGTAGATGTCGCTGTTGGGCTGCAGGTAGACGATTGGCTTATAAAACTCGTACAGCGTCTGACTCCGGTTCAGGCTGTTCGGATTGAAGTCGGGCACGCTCCCGATGAAGTTTCCGATCTTGGTCAACTGCTGGTTGGCGCGGCGCTCGAGCTCACTTCGCGTGTTGTCGACGCTTGTCCGTTCGGCTTCCGCCTGTGGACCGGTCTGCTGAACCAGCTGGAGGATACGTCGTGACAAATCCGCAAGTTGCTGCGGTAGGTTGCCGAGAGCCTGGCGAGCATCCGTGTTGATCTTTTGTTCGAGGTTCGGGGCGAGAGGGGTTATTCCATCTTGGATGCGCGTTCGACCGCGCTGGAACTCCTCCGGAATGAGTTTCAGCTGGCCCATACTCTGAACAGACTTCGGATCGGTGATACGCGGGTCGTTCGTAGCCCAGATGTAGTCGTAGGTATCCGAGGTAGCCCCGCCCCCGGCCGGCCCGGTAATTGTGACGTACTGCGCCTCCTGGACCGCCGACATCTGTTCTGTCAAACCGCTCAACGCCAGCACATTCTGGTCCGCATTCGGCAGGTACTGCCCCGCTCCGGTAGCGATGCTCTGCAGGAGGACTTCGACACGGTTCTTCAACCCGTCGGCGAGTGTACTGCGCTGCGTGTCGAGCATGAAACGTCCGAGGATCACTGCCACCATGAGCACTACAGCGATGACCAATATCACCACGAAGAACGAGAACTTGATCCGAATTCCGAATCCTTTCTTCTGCATTTTTTCAATCCTTCCCGCTTCGGGGGGGCCGATCGCTCGTCTGCCTACAAGAAGCGCGTGAACCTCGTTGCGCAGCATCCGTCCTTCGCGCGCCAGCGCCACGACTCTCATAGAGGAAAACAAAATGACGACCGCAAGAAAGATAAGCGTGGTCCATAGAAGAAGCTCGCCCACCGGTACCGAGAAGAATCGCGGCGGTGCGAACAGATATTGCGGCGAATAGTGTACGGTGAAATCACCGAATTTGATTGTTCCGGAGCTCTCGAACGTAAGCAGGGGTTGCGTCATGTACAACCCGCGTTCAGAGTGTACCAGACCGACGCGGTAGGTGCCCTGGTTTACCAGATCGATGACCGGGCCCGAGATATTTCGGTCGTCCGTCACGGTGAAACTGCCGTTCTTGAGCAAAAATGCGTAGTCCCATGGTTCTTTGCCGTCACGGTCAAGGATGACTTCCTGAATCACCCCGTTCGCAGTAAATCCGCGGCCGATGATGTCGAGCGAAACCCGGCCGAGCGAGTCTTTCTTGGTGTCGACGAACGATACGTAGGTAGTCGGGACGTACTTGTTCAGTCGCAGCAGCAGGGTGGACGGTTTACCGATATTCCCGACCGTGTCGATTGCCGAAACCGTCAGAGCCCACAGACCATTGTCGAAGTTGTTTTCGGTCAGGTCCGGCGAAGCGGTGATCACACGGGCCGGAGGTTCCGGAATCTTGTAGTCGGCGGGAATCGGCCTTGCCATAGGCCCGCCCAGAAAATCAACTGAATAGGTGTAGCCGGCCACATCGGGATCGGCCGGCGGTTGCCACTTCACCGTGAAACTGTTTGAAACAAGGAATCCGGATTCATCGAGCGCAGGTGGAACGAACGCAACCGGCCCGGGCGGTGTCGTGTCGAGAATAAATCGAAGGGTGGCAACGCTCGACCAGTTCCCGGCAAAGTCGGTGGTGCGCATCCGGAAATACCACGATCCGTCTGCTGTGGCTGTCAGATCGGCAGAGGTGCTCCCTGCTTGCGCCGAAACTTTCTCGGGAACCGCGGCGTTCGGGTCCTGTGTCCAGACATAACTGTAGCCGGCGATCCCCGACGCGTCTTGCGGCGCCGTCCAACGTATACGAACATCGCTGCGCGACGAGCGACCGCCCGCGACAAAGTTCACCGGCAGCGGTTCGGCAGGGTTTACCTGAGTATCCGGCGGCTCGTATACGAGATTGATCTCTGTGGCGCTTCGCCGACTCTGCCAGAAGAGATAGATCCGGCCATTGAGCACCACCGGCGAGGGAAATGTCGAATCCCCGGGCGTCGCGCCGACGTCGCGCTGGCGAAAGAACACTCCCTGTTTCGTCGCGAACATGATCCGGTCGTTCCCGTAACGATTATCGAACCAGACGAGATTCGTTTGGGCTCCATCCGGCACAATG
This sequence comes from uncultured Spirochaetota bacterium, assembly GCA_963832675.1. Classification (GTDB taxonomy): domain Bacteria; phylum Spirochaetota; class Spirochaetia; order DSM-27196; family DATKUC01; genus DATKUC01. Next base: position 140,299 of record CAWHUY010000026.1, read on the forward strand.
ATGGGATAGTTGGCGGTTTGGGGCCCGCGGGTAACAGGAATAGCGTCGCCTGCGACGGTTCCATCCTTCGTCAGCAGAGCAAACTCAATCTGATTCGAATCTCGCCCCGTCCGACGTTCCCATGCAACCGCGAGCCCGTCGCTGGTCACTGCCAGGTAGGGGCGCTGATTGTCATAGGAATCGATGTTGTAGGTTGCCGGATTGTCTCCCGGATCCATGAAGTCAGTGAGTCTGTTCGCCCGGCTCCAGGTAAGTCCGCCGTCGTCGCTGTACTTCAGATAGATCTGGTAGTTGCCTCCGACGGAAGGGTTTGCGCTTTGAAAGACAGTGTACTGCCGTCCGTCGTAGGAGAGGAACTCCGGGTTGAAGTTGAGGCTCAAACCGGGATCCTGCTCGAGGACCTTGAAATCCGGCCAGGTCCGACCGTCATTGGAAACCGAATAGAGGATACTCAGCGTTCCCTGAACATTCCGGTTTGCGAAAAGAATGTACCCGCCGCCGTCCCGGGTAAACATCCGCGGCGAAACCGTAGCTCCGTTGAAACTGATCGAACCGCTGTCGACGAATCGCGATCCTCCGTCGTCGGACCGGATGATCTGCACGCTGCTGCCGGTCGCAGAAATCACCACAAAGATTCGTCCCTGTGAGTCGACAACGGACCAATAGATCAGCGGAACCGATCCATCATAGGAAAACGGGCCCGCAATACGCCGAGGAGGGGTGAACGTGCCGTCTGCGGTGGAATCCACGAGGTCGATGAATATCTGTCCGGCGGTATCGGTCTGTGGGACGATCTCCTGATAGAGAGCGACCATATGGTCGCCAATAGCGTGCGCCTGCGGAAATCGGACGCGCTGAGGCACCAGAATCCGGGCCTGATCCCAGTAGTAATCCTGTGCGACCAGAAGCTGCCCGGAGAAGCCCGCCAGCAGGACCGCCGCAAGGGTCCAGCGTAGAACGAGTTCCCGGCTTCTTCGATAGTCTCTACCTCTACTCACTGCCCCAGCCTTGCTAGGATGTTCTTGCGTAGGTCAACCAGCGGGGCGTAGCCGCGGTTGGAAGGATTCTGCCAGATTCGATCAACGATAGCAAGCGCATCGGCGAGTCGTCCGGCGATGAAAAGGTTCTGCGCCTGCGAAAACTCCTGCATGGTTGTGCTTGGCAGGGTATAGGTTGCCGGACTTCCCAGGGCAATTCGATACCGGTCGAGCAGAACCTGTGCGTTTGTGTTATCGGGATTCAGTTCCAGCGCCGTCTGCAGCCGAGCCACCGCTACCTCGGTCTGAGTCCGGGTCCCTGCTGCCGCAAGACGCTGTGCCTCCGCCACGAGAGCATCGGCTTGCTGTTTCTTCGCAATCGTTACGGGATTAGGGCGAATTCCCAGCTGAATCTCGAGCGCCACGATGGCGTCCTGCAGTCCGCGGAAGGTGGGATCGATCGCTCGAAGATCGTAGAGATCGACCAAAGCCGCCTGCGGCTGGGTTTTGCTGCGGCCCACAGCCTCATCGAATCGCTGTTTGAATATTTCGGGAAACTGTTTCGGACTGGTAATTTGGAGAATCCGCAACGAAAGGACGCGGGCCTCCTGGTTGAACGGGCGCGCGACGACGACGCTCTGGATATTCTCCTCCGCTTTCGTGAGGAATTTCTGTCCCTCTTGCGGATTTCCCGAAGCGTAGAGCTGCTTTCCCTCGGCGAAATTCTCCTTTGCGCGATTGAGGTAGTTTCCCAGCGTGAAGAAGAGCGGATCGATTTCGGTAAGTTCGCGGGTGTTCTGCAGGTTCAGCGCCGACTGGACGACGCGGAGCCAATTCTCCACCTCCTGCTGCGGTTCACTGGGAGAAACCTGGGACCACAGTCGACGCGCCTGCAGGAGGTCTCGCTCGGCCTGTGCAAACTGGTCCTGCTGATACTCGCCACGTCCCTTGTTTATCAGGTCCCGCACCAGGTTCACCACTCGCACGTAGTTTACCTGCTTGATCTGCTCACTTAACGCAGCAAGCTGCTTGTCGACGCTCTGGCTGTAAGCTTCATCCTGTTGGATCTGGAGCGCCTGAATCGAAAGATCTCGCGCCTCCTGGATCTTGTTGATAGCGGTCTGGGCGTCGTTGCGCGACAGTGCCGCAGTCGCTTCCTGAATGCTTCGGTCCGCTCGAGCCCGCAGCGAGGTCGCGAGCTGCACGTCCTTCTGAGCTGTAGCGAACCTGTCCGTCAGAGTTCCGAGCAGCTGCTTGATCGAAGCCGTTAGCTGCGAGGCCGCGGAAAGACTCGTTTGTACGCTTGGCGCCTGTTGGACGAACGGCGGGCTTGACTGAAGGTCCGAAAGGTATCCTCCAACCGATTTGTCGAGCGAGCCGAGTGTTTTCTGCGTCTGCTCCAAAATCGCAAGAGCCTTACCCGGAAATCGAGTTGTCACCGTTGTCGTCGTTCCCTGCGTCGTCACCGTCTGCTCTATCCCGTCAAGGTTTCGCGCGGCTTCGTCCAGCTGAGCTGGCAGCGGAGAAAACTCCTGCTGAAAACCCGCAAGTTCAAGGGATGCAATCCGCGATACAATTCGCACGTCGCGCGTCTGGAGGTCGGAAATCTCCCGTTGGGAGTCGGCGAGGATCCTGTCCACCACATCGCGTGAATCCTGGCTCGCGTAGGGGGCTTGGGGTCCCTCAAGCAGGGCCTTGGTTTGCCGCCACTTGCCGGCCACCTGATCCAAAGACTTCAGCGCTTGCTCGATGATCTCGCGTTTCGGCCCGAGAGATGGAATGGTGTCGCCGGAAGCCGCGTCAACGGTCTCCGTCCGTTGACGAATCCCGATGAGATCGAGGTAGGATTGTGACGCCTGCGCCTGTTTTTCATAGAGCAGGTACTCCGGCAGGTGCGTCTTGATTGCGCTCTGCTCATCGGTGCTGAAATTGAGCTGCGGTCCGGGATTGAGCCGCTCTTCCCACAATCGCTGGATCTGGAGGCCGAGATTGCTCGTGGCGAGGGCGGTTGCGAAGGCGGACCGAGCGTCTCCCGGAGGACCGTCGGCATAGACGGTGATCGCCTTCTTGAAATCGTCTGTTGCGCGGGACACCATCGCAGCGTCAGGACCGCGTTGGGCCGAATCGACGAATCCGGCAATTGCAGCGATCAGCCCCTCGCTTGACTTCACCTCCGGACGTCCGCGGATATACCAGGTGAGAAAAGTAACGTGCCAGTCCTGCGGAACTTTCGCGTTTTCCAGGTGTATCTGTTCATTGACGCGGTCGAGATTGTCGGCGATTGTCTGCAGCTGGTCGCGAGTTGAAAGTGCCCGGGAGAGCTGGCCTCGAAACTGGGCCAAATTCCTCTCGAGCTCGTTCGGCGCAGCGGTTTTCACTGTCGCGGCAAAAGAGTCGGCCGCCGACGAGGTCTGCGGCATCTGTACCAGAAACTTCTGAATCATCTCGGTGAGTTGCTTTTCCGCGGCATCTACCTTGGCTACGACGAGATCCTGCGAGTATCCTGCCGACTCGAACTCCGGGCGAAAAATGTCGAATCCGCTCATGTAGCTATCGATTGCCTCCGGATACTTCGAGCTGTTGAGCAGTTGATCAGAGGCAACCATGATCTTGTTGAACCGGTCGAGGTTAAACCGAAACTGAACGATATTCTGCCACTCGTTGATGTTTTGTCGGGTCTGCTCGTTTGGAGCCGCGTCGAGTTTCTTCATCTTCTCGATGATAGCAATGGCTTTGTCCGGTTTGTCCGGCTCGTTCTTTATGGTGTATATCAACTGTTCCCAGAGCGCGTAGTATTCACTGCGTATGCTTCGGATCTTCTGCATGAGGCCTTCGGCCTCATCGATCAATTGAGGGTTTTTCCGGACAGCTTCGGTGAGCAGAAGGATGGCGTCATTGAGCCTGTTTCGTATGATAAGATCGCGGGCGATCGCGATGGGATCTTCCTGCTGCCCTCCAGCCAGAACGGTTCCGGCGGCGGCAAGAAGGAGTACTCCGACGAATATGACGACTTTCTTACCTCGGAAATGGGGCAAATGCACCTGAAAACTCGTCTCCTACTCCAATTATCATTCTACCTTAGTTTCGGCAGAAATACACCGCGCACTGTATCTGTGAGTGTTAATCGTGAACGAACCTTCCAGGATGGCCGATATTATGGAATAATGACCATCGGGGCAGTATAATTTGTTCGGGATGAAAAAGTCAGGCTCGTTTCTCCTTGTTGCGTTATTCGTCTCACTCTTGCCAGCGGTAGAACTTCGCGCGGCCGACTTCGCCGACACCTATAACTACATTGTCGGCGTCTTTGATCCGCAGGGTCCTCAAAATACCGGGCTCACCATCTTTCCGACCCTGCTGATTCCCATGGGCGGACTCGTGGAAGCGATGGGAACCGCATACACCGCCGTCGGGAGAGACGTTGGATATCTGGAGTCCAATCCGGCTGCCAGCGCGGTCATGGATTACACCGAACTGGCCATCCAGCATAAGAACCTGATCGCCGACGCGAACATGGAAAGTCTTGTGTATACCACGCGGCTCGACAACCTTGGCCTGGGTGCCGGGTTGAAGTTTCTGCACGTACCGTTCACAGGCTACGGGAGTGTCGGCCAGCAGACCACCACCTTCCGTTACACGGAGACGGTTGCGACACTCAATGCGTCCTATGATTTCCTCCACGGCTTTTACTTCCAGGGCCTCTCTTTCGGAACCAACCTCAAAGTGGCCTATCGCGGAGAACCGAATGTGCCGGGGCTCATCGAAAACCAGTCCGCGTTCGCGATAATGGCCGACGCCGGCCTGCTTGCCCGGTTCAACATCCTGAAGTTCTATCCGTCGCGAACACGAAATTTCTCAGTCGGCGTAGCTGCGAAGAACTTCGGTCCGCCCGCTCTGGGGGAACCGCTGCCTTCGCTGCTTTCGGCCGGTATTGCATATTCGCCGTTCCGTCCTCTCCTGTTTGCCTTTGATCTCAACGTTCCTGTCAGCCTCATGCCTGGAGTACCGGCTGCCGGAATCGGATTCGCCTCCGGGGTAGATGTAACGATTACCGATTTTTTTGCCACTCAGGCCGGCTTTCTGCTCAAGGGCGGGAATCCGAGGGTCAGCCTCGGGGCCGACGTGAAACTCGCCGGATTTGCGCTGCACGTGAACTACATCCTCGACATGACCACTCAGTTCGGCGCGCTCGACAATTTCAGCGTGCAGGTTCGTTTCAATTTTGGCGATCGTGGCCGGGCGGAGAGGGAGAAAAAGATCGAAGATCAGTACCTGAATGCGTTGGATTCCCTGGCGAAAGGTGACTACCCCACCACTCTGCGGATCTGCCGCGAGATTCTTCAGCAGGATCCCTCGTTTGATCCGGCACGAGAAACCATCAACAATGTAATGCGCAGCATGGATCTTCAGCAGCAGATGGACCAGCTCACGAAACCGACTCTGCAGACCTCGCCGTCTGCTGCGGCCGGTTCGACTACGTCGAATCCGTAAAAGCTCGATCGAACTCCCCGCAGAGTATCGCGAGCGCCTCATCAATCGAGGTGTCACCGCGCCGTTTTCTTTGACCCTCATGTTGCGAAGCAACAGGCTCCCCGCTCGCGACGTCTATCAGAAACTGATCGAGGGATGTCTCTTCCGCACCGACAAGCCCGGCCGCCTTGAGATGCACTTCGGCCCAGGACGGCTTTCGCGCGGCTCGCGACGCCAGATGAGTGAAGCCCGGAACCCGCCATCGGCGCAGGAATCCTGTTTCGCGACCGGCTCGCCGCAGTCGACTCGCGTCTGACCGATTTCGACGAGCCTGGGATATCCGCTCATTCAGATACCGGCGCAGTTGTGCCGACTCGAGCGGAAAAAGCCCGGCAAGCTCGCGAAAGACCAGCGGGTCAGGTGTCCGCCCGCCCGCTTCGATAAGCGCAAGCTGCTCTTCGACGGCGTGCACGAACTCACTTTCCTGAAAGCGAATTCGATCAATCTCCGCGCGCAGCGCAATCCTTTTCCTGAGCGCGAGCTGCGAGTGGAGGTCGCGCCTGCTCACGGCCGCGTACGCAGACAGACCACAGACGAGAGATATACCGAGACTTAACGGAATAGGCAGCCGAATGTGTGACGTGAGCGTGAGGGCAAGATAGATAACGAGAAACGAGGCGGCGGAATAGAGAAAACGCGGAATGAACCGGACGTCGCCGATCCACTGTCGAACCGCAATGTTGACGTGGTCGTACAGTTCATTTCGGAAACGGTTTATCGCGCGGAGATTCGGGTCTGTGCCAAAAAGTCCGCGCACCCTACCCTTCGACAAGATGCGAAGCACAGCCCCTCGACGGTCAAACGGATGGAAGAAGAGCGGCATAGATCCGCCACGTTCGATATGGAAAATGTATGAAATTTTTGGTTGTCCGACCTTGAAGAACATAGCGACGCCTCTTGTGACTCGTCAATGACCGTCTGTACTGCCATCGGGTGCAGCGAGATCCCCGGTGCCCGAATCGCGCCGGAGGATGAGCTCTGAGATCTCCGTGTGTTTAAAGAGTTGGGCATACTTCCCGGCCGTCATTCCCAGCTGGTCGACGGGCGTAATGTCGGCGCCACGCTCAAGGAGCGTCTTTGCAACTCCCGTGAAACCCTCTCCGACGGCGAGCATGAGCGCGGTCTGGCCGTTCTTGCTCTGGAGATCCAGATCGGCCGCGGATTCGAGCAATTGAATCACCGTCTCCGAGTCACCGCGCACCGCCGCTTCCATGAGCGGACTATTCCCCCGGTCATGGCTTACGGCGTTCACGTTTGCCCCTCTTCGCACGAGCATTTCGACCAGGTCACGATGTCTCCCACGGATTGCGAGGCTCAAGATGGGCACTCCTCTTTCGTCACGACTGTCGGGGGAAAATCCGATTCTCAAAAAATCTTCGGCCGCATTTGCGTCCCCTTCGGCCACGCAGGCGGCGAATACCTCTTCGGCGATGCCCAGGCCCCGCGCCTGAAGGTCTTCACGAGCCCGTTCGATTATCTCTGTTTTACCCCACACCTGTCGGGCAAGCGACAGTTCGCTTTTCAGCTCCTCTATGTTTTGAAGACGACTGAACGATCGAAGATACTCCGGCGGCGTGGAGCCGTTGGTACAGTAGAAGTAGACCGGACAATTGCGCCCCATTCCATAACCGCCCACGAAACCGAGCCAGCGGGATTCGGCCGCGTCGCCGGCGAGAACCACGACGAGATGGGTAAGGCCGGAAAAATTGTATCTCACCTCTTCACCGTTGAGCTGTTGCCACGTTCTGCCGAGCTGATATGCGGTTGCCGTGATCCGCAACTCGCGCAGCGCCCGCAGGAGCTGCTCCGCCGCGGTTCTCTGAGACGGTTCGCAAAAGATTCCTACTCTCACATCCACTCCTGCATGTCGCCGTATCCCATAATCTTTAGTTACCATTAACATCGGCATGCACCCGAATTGTTTATACCACTCGGAGTAGAATTAGGCGCCGGCCGTGCTGGCTTGCAACGGTCATCCCGTTACTTTACATTGAGGTGACCGGCCAGTAAAGCCGGCACCTGGACCGGCAGGCACGCAGGCGCAACGACAAGGAAGATGACCAGTCTACGACAGCTATCTCAGACACAGCTGAACCGCTCGATGGCCGTCAGTATCGCATCCGGTGCCTCCGGCACATTGTGGGTCATCGTCGGCTCTCCGCAGCCAATCTTTAACGTCTTTGTAAGCAACGCAATGTCTGGCGGCTCGGCGTTTCTGGGTCTGCTCGTTGGCATACTCTCTTTCGCCGCGGTTTTCCAGATCCCCTCTATTTTCATCTATTCCCGGCTCCGGCGCAAGAAGGTCTTCTGGATTGTCACGAGCACTATTCATCGATTGAACGGATTCGTTCTTGCAGGTGTCGCCTTTTCCGTCGCACGCGGCGGCGTTCCGTCCCGGGGCCTCGAGGTCATTCTCTATGGGATGACGGCAAGCTGGATAATGACGAACATCAGTGCCTCCGGCTGGTGGAGCTGGATGGCCGAGATCATACCGGACAAGATACGGGCGTTTTTTTTCGGCAGAAGATCGAGCATATCGAACATAGTCAACATCGGATGGTTCTTTCTCGTCAGCGTTGTGCTCGACGCTGTGTCCGGCAGTGCGCTTTTCTACACCTATGCCGTAATATTTGCGATTGGCGGGTTGGGCGGACTCGCAGATATCCTTCTTCACGTTCTCATACCGGAGCTTCCTTCACCCGCCTCCGATGATCTGCACGAGATCAGCGTCAAAGACTTTTTCGAACCGTTGAAAAACAGAAACTTCGTGGGTCTCTGCCTGTCGATTGGCGTCGCGCTGTTCTCCATTAATGTCTCGGGTCCCTTTCTGGCGCCCTACATCACGGCGACCGACGCCGTGGGCGCACCAAATACCTGGCTGGGAATCATGTTCGTTATTTCTCAGCTTTTGTGGATACTTCTGTCGCCTGCTTGGGGGATGGTCATGGACCGTTTCGGGCGAAAACCCGTCGTTATGATCGGTCTGTTGTTCACGTTGAGCTGGATCGGCTACCTGTTTCTGAACCATGCGAACTACACATTTATCCTGCCGGTAATTGCGCTGACCGGCGGGGCGCTCGCCCCCGCTTTCTGGGATGGAACGAACCAGCTGATGCTGAGTCTCACACCGGAGAAGAATCGACTATCGTTCGTGGCGTGGTACTGGGCGGCGATCGGTGTCATCTCCGGCGGAGGCAGCATCTTTGGAGGAATTCTCGACTCGCGATTGCGTAATGTACGACTGCAGCTATCTCCCGGATTCACTCTGCGGGGACTGCAGATAGTCATACTCGTCTCTCTGGTGCTGATCGCCTTCAGCCTGCTCGTTCTGTCCCGCATAAAGGAGAGCCGCGGCAAACCAGTGGGTTTCGTCTTTTCAGTTGTCACCAACCCGGGTGTTTTTCGTACGTTCCTGAACATCGGCACCATTGGCCGCACAACCGAATCCTACCGTGTGGCGCGAGCGTTGCGCTCCATAGAGGGCTCGACAAGTAACCTCGCGCTGGATGAGGTGCTCTCCCGGCTCGAGGACCCGGATTCCGATGTTCGTGACGAGGCCGCGAGGGCTCTCGGAAGGATAGGTTCGCCGGAAGCTTTCGATGCGCTGGTGCGACAGCTCGTCAATCCGCAGTCGACAATTCGCAGCGCCGCGGCACGCGCGCTTGGACGAATCGGCGACCGCCGAGCCTTGCCATTTCTCATCCAGGCGATATCCGATCCGTCCGAAGATCTACGCGATGCCTGTCTCTACGCGCTTGGCGAGGTCGGTGGCGAGAACGCTGCCGAACAGCTCCTGACGGTCTTCCGCAGAATCGATTCAGAGCGTCTTGTGGCCACCGGCGCCGCGGCGGTATCCAAGCTGGGAGTGCTCGAAGCGGCATGGGAAATCGTACCGCGAATGCATGAGACGCGGAATCCGGTCCTGCGCAATCAACTCGCAATAGCTCTCGGGAACCTGCTCGGCAAACCGGGTGAGTTCTACCAGTATATTACCGGAAGCGATTCTCAGCGGGAATCGCGACGAAACCGATTGTTCGGCGAGGCCCAGCGCAACCTCCCCAATATTATCCGAGCTCCTCGCGTTACTTCTGACCGATTCGAGCAGTTAAAGACGCAGTTTTCGGCGGACGTACGAAATGTCCGCGGATTTCTGGAGTCACAGATGCGCCGGGAGGCGCTCGACCTTTGTGAGCGCATTGCGTACAGGCTGGTTTCGTTACTTCTGCCCGTTGGCACTCCCGACGACCTGTATGTCGAGTACGCAGTGTTCGTCGACGTAAGGCTGGCCATCTGGTGGTGGTTTCTCCAGGAGGCAAAGAAACTTGTTGAAACCGACCACGACGACTCAATGATCACGACCGACGTCTTCGTCGCGATCTACTTTCTGAGTAGCTATCGCACCCCGCTGCGTTCCGCCCCGCAGGGCACAGAACCCGGTGATGGACCGTAAACGATCTGCTACCAGAGTTGATGAACGTGTGGTCGGATCATCTCGTCGTAGATCTTCTGGATTTCGGCCATCTGGTCCGGTGAAAGCCCCGCGACATCCGCCGCGCGGGAGTTTTGTTCCGCCTGGTCTTCCCGGCTTGCACCGGGGATGACGGTGCTTACTTCTGGAAACATGAGCACCCAGCGCAGTGCCGTGAGAGCCATGGGCGCCCGGCCAGGTAGTGTCTTCTTCAGGCGTTCGACGGCTGCGATGCCCACTTCATAGGGAACTCCCGAAAAGGTTTCGCCTTTGTCGAAAGATTTTCCTTCGCGATTGAAATTTCGATGGTCACCCTCTTTGAAGGATGTCGTCTCGGCGAATCTGCCGGAAAGGAGTCCACTGGCAAGAGGAACCCGGACAATGATGCCCACGTTCCGGCGTTTCGCTTCGGCGAAAAAGAGCTCCGCCGGCCTTGTTCGAAACATGTTGAAGATTATCTGCACGGTGGTGACATTCGGATACTCGATTGCTTTCAGAGCCTCTTCCACCTTCTCGACGCTGACACCGAGGTTGAGAATCTTGCCTTCCTGTTTGAGCCGATCGAACGATTCAAAGATTTCCGGGCGATAGAAGACCTCGGTGGGCGGGCAGTGAAGCTGAATAAGGTCAAGGGTGTCCCGTTTCATGTTTCGCAGACTGTCCTCGACAAAACCTGCCATGGCCTTCGTCGTGTACTGCTCCGAGGTGTGGGGCGACAGGCGGCGGCCGCATTTCGTGGCGATGTAGATCTTTTCCGTCCTTTTCTTCACTACGCGCGAAACTGCCGCTTCGCTTCTCCCGTCACCGTATACGTCAGCCGTATCGAGAAAGTTCACCCCGTGGTCGATCGCTGTGTTGATGATACGATCGGCTTTCCCGTCGTCAAACTCCGCTCCCCAGCCGCCGCCGACCTGCCAGGTTCCCAGCGACACTTCCGAGACGCGAAAACCGGTTTTTCCCAGCTCCCGATAGGTCATTGTTCCTCCTCATGTTTCTCATTAGATCGTTATTAACTTATACACGCATTCCGGACCGGACAACAATCGCAAATCTATTGAAGGAGCGCCGAAATCCGTCTATAGTCAGCCCTATGCTGCTTTTCATGATTAAAAAGGCGTTCTTCGACATGTGGGACAATTTTCTCGCAATTATCCTGCTGAACATCGGTTTTGTTGCCGTGTTGAGTGTACCACTGCTCGTTCCCTATGCGCTCGCGCCGGTCAGCACGCCACTTTCGGTGATCGCCCTCGTTGCCGGGGTACTGCTGCTGTTCGTCTACGCGGGAGCGGCCTCCTTCCTGACTCGTGATATTTCTGATTACAAATCGGCGGAATTCGGAAGTTTTTTGTCATACCTCAAAGAGACGTGGGGCGTGAGCCTGGTGCTCGGTGTAATCTATCTGCTGCACGTGTTTGTCTTGAGCGTCGCCCTTCCGGTCTATTCGAGCATGGGAAGTCTTCTCGGCCTCGCTGCGCTGGTTTTTCTTTTCTGGGCAAGTGTAATCTGGCTTCTGTCGAGCCAGTTCTTCTTTCCTATCCGGGCACGACTCGATCGCAAAATTCCGAAAATACTCCGCAAATGTTTCATAGTGTTTTTCGACAACACCGGATTTTCGATCTTCGCGGGAATTGGTGCGGCGGTGACGCTCGTGATATCGGTTTTCACGGCGTTCCTGCTGCCCGGATTCGGGGGCATTCTTCTGTGGCTGAACGTGGGATTCAAGCTCCGGCTGCTGAAGTATGACTACCTGGAGGCGACGCCGGACGCAAACCGCAGGCATATACCGTGGGACGCGCTTCTGGTGGACGAGCGGGAGAAGGTGGGCAACAGGACGCTGCGCGGCATGATCTTCCCCTGGAAAGAGTAGCGAGGGTCCGGCATCACCCGTCGCGATGCAGTGCCTCTTCGGCAAGGGCGAAAGCTCCCAGTACTCCTGCACGGTTTCCCAGTCCGGGGGGCACGATGAATGAGTCGATGCGGTCCAGGATCGCCGGGGACTGGATGTAGCCGTTGAGCATTCGCCCTACGCGATCTCGAATTTTCGCAAACAACTGCTCCTGGTCCATGACGCCGCCGCCGAGAATCAGCCGCTGCGGCGAAAGGACGACGATATAATTCACCAGCGCGTATGCAAGGTACTCGGCAATAATGTCCCAAACCGGATCGGCGGAGGCGATTTCGCTGCCCTTCTTTCCCACGCGCGCTTCTATTGCCGGACCCGAGGCCAGGCCCTCAAGACAATCGGCGTGAAACGGGCACATTCCGGGAAACGGATCCCGTGAAAGATCGTGCGGTATACGCACGTGGCCCATTTCCGGATGGATCATTCCATGGTGCGGTCTGCCGTTGATCAGGACTCCCCCGCCGATGCCGGTCCCGACGGTGAGATAAATTATCGTGTTCAAGCTCCGGCCGGCACCCCATCGCCATTCGCCGAGGGCCGCTCCGTTGACGTCGGTGTCGAACCCGACGGGTACCGCAAGCGCGCGACGGATCGGTCCGGCGAAATCCGTGTGTACCCACGGTTTTTTCGGAGTGGTGGTGATGAAGCCGAAGGTGGGTGACCCGGGGTCAGGGTCCACGGGCCCGAAGCAACTGATCCCAATTGCCGCAGGCCGACCATTCTTCTGATTTCTGAAGAACTCAATGGCTTTTCGGAGTGTCGGCTCCGGCTCGGTTGTGGGAAACCGTACCTCGTCCCGGATATCGTCCGGACCGGTTCCCACCGCGCACACGAACTTAGTTCCACCGGCTTCGATTCCACCATAAAGCGGTGCGGCCATTGCTCCCCCCTTCCGTGCTGTCATCGACTATTCACGAACGTAAGCCTGCCCGTCGGCTGCGGGCGGCACGACACGGCCTACCAGACCGGCAACTGCGAAGATCGTCGCGAGATAAGGAAACATACTCAAAACGTCTGATGGAATCGGGACGTTCAGCACCGACAACGTGAACTGTAACCCGTCGGCAAAACCGAAAAGGAGCGCCGCCCCAAGAGCTCCAAAGGGTCGCCAGCGCCCGAAAATCATTGCAGCGAGCGCGATGTAGCCTAGGCCGGAGGTCATGTTCACCGCGAACTGCCCGGTAGATCCGATGGTAAACGAGGCGCCGCCGATACCCGCGACGATACCTCCGAGTATTACGTTGCGATACCTGACTCGCCGCACGTCAATTCCGACAGTCTCGGCGGCTTTCGGATTTTCTCCCACGGCGCGCACACGCAGACCCCACCGGGTGTGGAACAGGCCGAGCTGCACTGCGATCAGAATAAGTATTGTAAGATATACAATAATATTCTGGTTGAAGAGCAACGGGCCGACAATCGGAATCTTGCTCAGTATCGGAATAGAGATGGGCGAAAAGACCGCCGGACTGTTGAGCGTCGCCTGATTTGGTACGAGCAGGCTCTGCGTGAAGAAGGTTGTCAGTCCGAGCGCGAAGGCGTCGAGGACCACACCGACGATAATCTGGTCGGCCATGTAGGTGATCGTAAATATTGCCAGCAGCACGCCAAGAAGTCCGCCGGCTACCGCGCCCGTAAGCAGGCCGAGCCAGAGCATCTGCGTAACGCTTCCGATCATCGCACCGAAAAATGCGGCGACAAGAAACTGACCTTCTATGGCGATATTGATCACACCGGACCGCTCGCAAAGGAGCCCGGCCAATGCTCCCAGCGTCAGCGGCACCGCCTGGATGAGCGTCGTCATCAGAAGGCCCTCGAAATCCACCGATTGAGCCTTTCCCGCCCAGGCGATGAATGCGATGGCAAAAAATACCAGCCCTGCGGTGAAGAACATGTAGGGATGTCTGTTTTTTCGCCACACCAGCTGTGCCGCACCGAGACCCATGGTCAGAATACCCAGAATGAGGTTCGTCGCAAATACGGGAAGATGAATATCCGGAATCTTCAACGCAGGTTGTGCATTAAGACGAAAAGTAACACTCACATCCCGGGGAATTTTGAGTACGAAAATTGCGATAATGATTATAGCCAGGACCAGAAGGGCGATGCCGAGGCCGAGCCTCCTCGCATTCGCCGGATCGCGGCGGAGTTCGCGCTCCTGAACGGCCTGCGTCGCCCTACGGTCGGCGCGTTGATTATGCTGCGGACGGTCGTTCGAGCTCATCCTCCCCAACCTCCAAATATCCGCTCACCGGATCGCGCTATTCGGATTCGATAAATTGTTCGAATTACACCCGGTGCCGCCACGAATAGAACCAGAACCGCCTGAATCACTTGAACGAGCTGCAGGGGAATGTTCGCGGCAAGCTGCATCGATCGGCCGCCGGCGCCGAAAGCGCCGAAAAGCAGTGACGAGAGCACTACCCCCATGGGCGTACCCCGCCCCAGGATTGCAACAGTGATGGCGTCAAACCCGGTTGTGCCCCCGTATCCGGGGGCCATGCGGTGATCGACGCCTAAAACATTGAAGGCTCCCGCCAGGCCGACCAGCATCCCGGCAAGGGTCATCGCGATCATGTAGTGTGCTTCGATGTTCACGCCCGCTACCCGTGCCGCATTCTTGTTTGCGCCGAGCATCCGGAACCGGAATCCGGTTGTGCTTCGGCTCAAGAGCCACGCGACTCCGAGCGCGAACAAAACGGCAAGGACAAAGCCGAGGTTCGCGCGGAGCGAAGGGCCGAAGATTGGCGGCAGTGCCGCAGAATCTTCGATGTATTTGGAAATAGCCTGATTGTACGGAGGCGCCTGATACGGCGGGTTCTTCAAGATATAGGCAAGAAAGTTCAACCCGATATAGTTCATCATCATGGAGGTAATCACCTCGTGGGCTCCGGTTTTCGCCTTCAGAATACCGGGAACAAAACCCCACGCCGCGCCGAACGCTGCACCGAAGATAATCGCGACAAAGATGTGGAGGATTGGGGGAAGGCCGGTAAACAGGAACCCCGCAAGGGTTGCGCCGGCCGCTCCGAGAATCAGTTGGCCCTGTCCGCCGATGTCGAACAGACCGGCGCGAAAGGCGGCGGCAATTCCAAGCCCGGCCATGAGAAGCGGGGTGGAATATACAAGCGTTTCCGAAATTGGCCGGAACGAGCGAACAAGGGCATCAGTTTGACCGCTGCCGATTGCGGTGAACATTTCGGAAAAATTACCGATCGAACCGACAAAAAGCGCCCCGTAGGCCGACGCAACCGCGTGCCAGCTCTCTGCGAACGCCGCGCCGGGAGCCGAAAAGAAACGCCCCCATGAAGCGGCGGCCGCCGGAGTAGACATAATAATGATCACTCCGCCCACAATGAGCGCGCTGAGGAACGCGAGAAGTGTGATGATGAAGCTGTTCCCTGTGGTGAACAGACGAACCACCGAACGTTGGAAGGATTGGAGCCGCGTTCTTTTCAAATCCAGTTCCTGTTGATTCACTGTTCAGCTCCCGCCATCAAGAGTCCAATCCGATTTCGTGAAAGCTCATCGCGCCGATAGGGCCCCGACAACTTTCCGCGATACATAACCACGATACGGTCGGCAAGCGCCATCACTTCGTCCAGCTCTGCGGACACCAGCACGACGGCCGCGCCGTTGTCGCGTGCCTGCACGAGTCGTCCGTGAACATATTCGATCGACCCTACGTCAAGTCCGCGGGTCGGTTGAGATGCGACCAGAAGCTGAATTGGACGGGAGAGCTCCCGTGCCACGATGATCTTCTGCTGGTTACCGCCGGAAAGGGTGGATGCGGTTGATGAGATCGATTGTGTACGGATATCGAACTCTTCAATTCGTTTTTCGGCATCGGAACGGATGCTGTCCCACTTCAATGCACCGCCGCGCGAGTATAGCTTGCCGTCGTAGGTGTCGAGCACGAGGTTTTCCGCAATTGTGAAACTTCCGACAAGACCGTCTTTCAACCGATCTTCGGGAATGTGCGCAACCCCTGCACGCAGCATCCGCTTGGGCGAGGCATTGGTAAGCTCTTCTTCGCCGACCCGTATTGAGCCGCCGGCGACAATTGCGAGACCGGTGAGCGCCCGAACAAGGTCGGTCTGCCCGTTTCCCTCAACCCCGGCAACCGCGAGAATCTCCCCGGCGCGTACCTCGAACGAGACATCTTCGACGGCGACCCGGCCCGCTTCGTCCAGAACGACGAGATCCTCTACCGAAAGTACGGTTTGCTTCGGCTCCGCCGGGCTCTTTTCAACCGTAAGTTCCACGCCTCGTCCGACCATCATCGAGGCGAGCTCATTTTCGTCTGTCTCCGCCGGGGTCGTTGTGCCTACAACTTTTCCTGCCCGAATAACGGTAATCGTATCGGCGACCTCGAGAACTTCTTTGAGCTTGTGAGTTATGAAGAGTATCGTGCGTCCCGATTCGCGCAACGAGCTCATGACCTTGAAAAGATCTTCGATCTCCTGCGGCGTCAGAACCGCAGTCGGCTCGTCCAGAATAAGAACCTTCGCATCGCGAGCGAGTGCTTTCACAATTTCGACTCTCTGCTGTTGCCCAACCGACAACTCTTCGACTACGGTTGTCGGATTCACCTCCAAACCGAATGCTCGCGAAAGTTCACGAATTTCATCATTTGCTCGTCGAAGATCGAGGAAACCGAGCTGCCTGGTGCGCTCAAAACCAAGCATCACATTTTCCGCGACGGTAAAGACAGGGATGAGCATGAAATGCTGATGAACCATGCCGATCCCGGCGCGGATAGCCTCTCCCGGATCGTGGAATTGGGTAACCGTGCCATCCAGCAGGAGTCGGCCCTCATCCGGGTGATATAACCCGGTGAGGACGTTCATCAACGTTGTTTTGCCGGCACCGTTTTCGCCGAGGAGGGCGTGGATACGCCCCTCCTCAGCCGTAAGATCGATGCGGTCATTGGCAACAAGGTCCCCAAACCGCTTTGTGATGCCTTGAAGCTCAAGTCGCATCGCGTACTTCTCAGCTTGTTACATTGCGGCCGGATACTTCAGCGGATCGACGGAGATCGAACCGTTGATTATTCCCTTCCTGATCGTTTCCAGTTCCGACTTCATCGACGATGAGACTTTGCTGTCCATATCATGGAACGGTGCAATGCCGACGCCGTCGTTGGCGAGCGTGCCCGAATAGTTGCCGCCTTTGAACTGTCCGTCGACCACTTCCTTGATGGCAGCTTCGACCGAAACCGCGATTCCCTTGACAACGCTCGTAAGGAGGATGTCTTTGTACTGGGGTGCGGACACAAACCAGTCGGTATCAACACCAATGAAGTAGACGAAGTTCCCCGAGCCTGCCTGATCGTGCTGCTGAACGGCCGCGGCGGCGCCGAGACCGACGGAACCGGCAACCGGCATGATCACGTCGGCGCCCTGGTTCATGAGCGTCTCGGTAACGGTCTTGCCCTTCGCCTGGTTGGTGAAATCGTTGGTGAAAGTTCCGGACTTCTTATCCGGGTCCCAGCCGAGCACCTGAACCTTCGCATTCTTCTGCTGATCATAGTAACGGACACCGGCTGCAAATCCTTCCATGAAGATGGTGACAGTCGGAATGTTCATACCGCCGAACGTTCCCACTTTTCCCGTCTTGGTCATCCCCGCCGCGAGGTATCCAGCGAGAAAACCCGCCTGATCGGTCTGGTAGGTGAGTCCGAGAACGTTGTTGAGCGGCGGATCGTAACTGTAGTCAACAATGGCGAATTTCGAATTCGGGTTCGCTGCCGCCGAGGCTTTGGTCTGATCTCCCATCAGAAATCCGACGGTGACGATGATGTTCGCGTTCTTCTGCACGAACTGTTGGATGTTAGGAGTATAGTCACTCTCGTTCGATGACTGGAGATACTGACCCTGGAGTCCCAGGTCTGCCTGGGCTTTCTGAACGCCCTGCCAGGCCGAAGCGTTGAAAGAACGATCGTCGATACCACCGGTGTCGGTCACCAGACCTGCGAGGAAATTGGCATTTGGATTTGCGGCTTTCTGGGTCGCTTGATTGTTCGCAGGCTGCTCTTTCGAACCGCCGGCAAACAAGCTCCCGGCTGCGAGAAACGCGAGAACCACCAACGCCACGGTGAATGTTCTTCTCATCAAAATATCCTCCATTTTGGAATTTCGAGTCGTTTTTTTGGAACGATACGGTGACTCACATGGTAATACAGGCCCTGTACCGTGTCAAGAAAGAGCATTTCGGCGGAGAAATTCATCAGGCCGAAGCGGCTCCCGGCGAAATCTCGCCCGATCGTCCGTGATCCGCAAGCGTTCGGGCGATGTAGTCCCTGTCCAGATTGAGCTCCGATTCCAGAATCCGCAGTTGCTCGAGGCTCAGCAGATTCTGCTCAAGATAAAGAAACAGCGATGCCTTTTCCGCAATGCAGGGTACCCGAAGCGCATTCATGTTGACCTGAGCCGCTTCGGAGCTTATGTCTGCATGTCTGGCCGCGAAGTGCTTGAAAAGGCGCGATCCCTCCATGTTTGATTGCATGAGGGAAAGCTCATTGATCAACGGTTTCAGATCTCCGCGCGAAGCGTCCACACCGAGGGGTTTCAGGATAAGGTAGGTGTACTCCTTTCCGGGAAGGAAGTGATGTGCATCGCACCGGGTGCAATAGCTCGGATCGCGCGGATCCTCCTTTTCACGGTCTCCTCCAATGATGATCAGTGGATCGAAGTAGAGCGCGGGGCATTCTACTCCGTTGATGCGATAGTACCGGTAGGTATAGAAGGAGTCCTTCATGCAGTCCGGGTGCTCGCAGTAGGCGGTGAGCGGGAAGACGTCTGTCGAGAGCTCGAGCAGAAGTCGCGCCGTCGAGTTGAAGATGTCTTTTCGAAAATTGAGAATCAAAGTCGGAAAAATGAACACCAGACCGCTCCGTTCCGATTCCCGCAAAACCACGTACGCGATTCGCTCGTCGTAAAACGATACCTCGTCGAGTATCCAGGTTCCGAATTCGGGATGGTCGGCGATAAGAGCCTCGAGTTCAAACGAGTCGCGAATTCGCGCGATCGCGGTCCCGCACCGCTCATAGCCTCCGCGGTAGGCCAGGGCATCTTCGGGGTAGTCGGGAAAGCGTCCTGCGTCCAGGCTGGAGCGGACAAAAAAGACCCTTCTCCTGTCCGCGTTGCCGGACCGCATTTTCCGCCCGAGCGATTCCGATTTGCGCAGTGCGACCTGAGAGTCGCGCCAGACTCGTGAAGAATACTCGGTCTTGCCCGACCCCATGGGTCCAATGACGAGGATTCGTCTCCCGCCGCGCGAGAAATCGAAGTGACTTACGGCGGAATGGATCCGAAACTCGGGAAAGCCAAGGCTCTTCAGGAAGTTCGTCATTTCTCCGTTCTGTGCAGGAATCCCCATTGAGTTCGCCTCCGTCAGTGGAGTGTAGTTATAGTCGACAGTCCGGTCTGGATCAAGCCTGATCGTGCCGAACGTGACGGGACGGAACGCTTCTTGACATCACGAAAGCGATTGTCGACTTTATATCTATACCTCGTCTGGAGTTATTTCGCATGTCGAAGATCATCCTTGTCTCGAACAGACTTTCCACCTCCGTGAGCCGAACGGCGGAAGGGTAGTTTCTCTTTCAGCCCGAGCGTAGGCGGCCTTGCGACCGGCCTGAGCTCGATGCATGGCGCGACCGACAGCGTCTGGGTCGGATGGAGCGGACTTCCTTCGGACAGCCTCACCCCGGCGGAACGCGCATCGTTGAACGCGAGACTTCTGGCCGAGTTTCACAGCATCACCGTGGACCTTTCGGCCGACGAGCTTGACAGTTTCTACTTCGGATTTTGTAACAACATCATCTGGCCGCTTTTTCATTACTTTCCGACGTACGTCGAGTACGACAACGAATTGTGGCAGTCCTACCTTCGGGTAAACAGAAAGTTCGCGGAGCGAGTCCTCGAAATTGCAGAACCGGGCGACTTCATCTGGGTGCACGACTACCAGCTGATGCTTCTCCCCGATATGCTGAAGCAGAGTCTGCCCGATTCCACGATCGGCTTCTTTCTGCACATCCCCTTCCCTTCCTATGAGATATTCCGGCTCCTGCCATGGCGCGAAAGCATTCTGGACGGTCTTCTCGGTGCGGATCTCGTCGGATTTCACACCTACGACTATGCCCGACACTTCCTCTCCAGTGTACGGCGGCTTCTCAGCCTGGAGCACAGCCTGGGAAACATTCGCCGGGGGAATCGTGCGATAAAGACAGACGTGTTCCCTATGGGAATTGACTACGAAAAGTATGCCGGAGCGACCGATCGAGTGGATGTCCGCGAAGAGTTCGCGCGGATCAGTAGAGAGTTCACCGACCGCAAGTTGATTCTTTCGGTTGACCGCCTCGACTATTCCAAGGGGATTCCACAACGACTTCGCGCCTTCCACGCATTTTTGAAACGGTACCCCGATTACGCCGGTCAGGTGTCGATGGTCATGGTGGTCTCACCTTCCCGCACGAAGGTACCGCAATATATTGAGCTCAAGCGCGAGCTCGACGAGCTTGTCGGAATTGTCAACGGCGAGTTCGGGAGGCTCGACTGGACGCCGGTTCACTATTTTTACCGTACTTTCGACTTTTCCCACCTGACGGCACTCTACGCGCGTGCCGATCTGCTGCTGGTTACGCCGCTTCGCGACGGAATGAATCTGATAACCAAAGAGTACATCGCAACGCACAGAGACATGCGAGCAGTTGTGGTCCTGAGCGAAACTGCAGGCGCCGCACGCGAGCTCGGTGAGGCGTTCATTGTGAATCCGGTCAACATCGACGAAATTGCCGAATCGATCAGGGCAGGGCTCGAACAGAGCGACGAGGAAAAGGCCGAAAACAGCAGGAGCATGCACGAACGTCTCAAACGGTATGATATCCACTTCTGGGCAAATGATTTCATGGAGAAACTCCGAACCGTGGCCATAGAGCAGCGTACCTTGAGCTCCCGAAGACTGACTGGCGCTCTGCGAACGGAGCTGCAAAAGCGGTACCGGGCAGCTGACAAGCGACTCGTGCTGCTGGGATATGATGGAAGCATCATTCAGCTTTCCGATTCACCGCGGAAGGCGGCGCCGGACCGCGGGCTTCTCGATCTGTTGAGCAGGCTGGCAGAGAACAAACGAAATGTTGTGGTCATCGTAAGCGGCCGTTCACGCAGCCTTCTCGACGAGTGGTTCGGTGCGCTCGACATCGGCCTGGTCTCCGGACACGGTGCGTGGTTGCGCACGGAAAAGGGAGACGAATGGCGTCTGATCGAGCCGATCCACGGCGAATGGAAAGTCGCGCTGCGTCCGATCCTCGAGCGCTATGCCGACCGGACTCCCGGGACAATCATCGAAGAGAAGGACTTTTCGCTCGCCTGGCACTATCGGAGGGCCGAGCCCGAGCTCGCCTCGGTACGGGTCGCGGAGCTCAAAGACGCGCTGTTGAGCCTGACCGCCAACTTCAACCTATCGGTCCTCGAAGGAAAGAAGGTCCTCGAGGTGAAAAACGCCAGCATCAACAAGGGGCGCGCCGCTACACTCTGGACCTCGCAACACGCCTGGGGCTTCATCCTCGCCGTCGGCGACGACTGGACCGATGAGGACATGTTCTCGATTCTCCCCGATGATGCATATTCGCTCAAGGTGGGTTCGGATTTTTCGAATGCGAAGTACTACCTCGATTCGCCCGACTCTGTGCGGACCCTGCTTGAGGAGCTGGTAGCCGGGGATCGCGCGGAGAGAACGTAGACGCTCGGGCTATCGCACAGCGGTGACCGGGTTGCGCAGCACTCCGATCTTCTCTATTTCGACCTCCACAACGTCACCCGCATGCAGAGGACTGACTCCGCTGGGGGTACCGGTCATTATGATGTCTCCCGCCTCCAGCGTAAAATTGCGCGATACGAAAGCGATGATCCTTGGAATTGGGAATATCATGTGCCGGGTGTTCGAGTGCTGGGTTTCAACGCCGTTCAACCGGCATACGATTTCCAGGTTTTGCGGATCGCCAATCTGGTCGGCGGGGACGAGCCGCGGGCCGATTGGACCGAACGTGTCGAATGACTTCCCCCGGAACCACCCGGAACGGTCACCGTTCTGGATGTTGCGCTGGCTAACGTCGTTCATGCACGTATAGCCGAGAACCACGGAAACCGCGTTCTGCTCGGTGACATTAGCGCATCTCTTCGAGATGATGATGGCAAGCTCCGCTTCGTGATCGGTCCGTGCCTCGGGAAACTTGTAGTCGGCGAGAATTCGCGGAAGCACTATTGCCTCGCCGTCAGCGATGAGAACGTTCGGCGTTTTGGCGAACAGAATCGGTTCTGCGGGGACCTCGTTTGTGAACCCCGAGACCTTTACCGACTCGCTCTCCGCCACGTGATCCAGATAGTTCAGTCCCAGAGCAATGATCTTGCTTGGCTGTACAGAGTAGAGCTCCGAAGAGCCGGCAACCGGCAGACGCACCATTCCAGTCTCCTCCTGCGTTTGTTTAGTGGATAGTACCCTACTCCTGAGCGTTGCTCTTTTCAACCTCCTTCCCGTTGAGCCGGCAATCATTTCTCTGTACATTTGTCCCATGATCATCTATGACCAGCAGGAGCAACATCCGCTGCTCGAGTACGGGATTCAGATTCCCGTGCATCCGGGCAAACGACACCAGACGTTCCAGTTTCTCCGTACCCATCCGGTTCTCGGCCCCCGTATCGGCAACTGGTTGGTAACCACGCCGGTAATGCCTGCATCGCTCGAGGACCTGTTACGTGTTCATAGCCGAAGCTACGTCGACCGGCTCACGTCGAACCAGGTCGAGAAGGAGATCATCCGGGTCTACGAACTCGTAGATACTCAGGGAAACTACCATCGATACGACCCCGCAAGCGCAAAACGCCCTCTGTCCGAATTGTTCCAGTCATCGCTTCGAAACGCGGGAGGTACCACCCTCGCCTGTCGAGTCGCCATGGAGAACGGATTCGCATTTTTCTTTGGCGGCGGCGCGCACCACGCGAAGAAAGACTACGGCGAGGGTTTCTGCGTCGTAAACGATCTGGTAATCGCGGCTCGCGTGATGCAGGCCGATTCGGCGCGTTCCGGCGTCCGCCAGATATGGGTAATCGACGTCGATGTTCACAAGGGCGATGGCACCGCGGAGCTGGTCGAAGATGATCCTACGATTACGACGCTGAGCATTCACATGGGACACGGGTGGCCGCTGGACGGCGAGGAGTATGGACCGGACGGTCAGCGAAACCGTTCCTTCATCCCGAGCGACATTGATGTCCCGGTTTTTGAAAATGAGGAAGCACAATACAACCGCCTTCTGCGGGCGGGCCTCGAAAAACTGTCCGAGGAGTACCCGCGGGCCGATCTGGCCATAATTGTTTGCGGTGCGGACCCGTACGAAAAAGACGAACTCCCGTCAAGCTCACTCATACGGCTTTCCAAACAGCAGCTGCTCGAGCGAGACCTGATGGTCTACCGTTTTCTCGCCGCGCGCCGGAATTCCCGCAGCCTACGTCATGGCCGGCGGCTACGGCAAGAGCTCGTGGGAGATATATACGCAGTTTCTCGAAAGAGTTTTGCCCGAAAGGCTTGGCCTCGGCCCTATATCGTGACCAGTTTGTCAGGGGAGGTTTCGTTCACGTAGACGTACCGGTAGCGGCCGGAAGGATCCATCGGTTCGGACTTCATCCCCGCTAATTCGGGATGAGTTTCGCCGGTGGCAGTTCCGCGTCTGGAATCTCGAAAGAAATAGATGATATCCGCCATGTCCGCATTGGAATTGCTGAGGGAATATCGGTAGACCAGAAGCTTTCGCTTGGCCAGGTCTCTGAGACCGGGGATTTTTGTTATCAGAGGATCAGTCAGCTCACGAAGTGTATTTCGTAGACCGCCGTACCACGCGCGGTAGACGTCGATATAGTTCAGGGTCCTGTTCCGGTCGACGAAGTAGAGCTCGAAGATTCCGGAAACCGATGGTACGGAGTTCAAGATATCGAATTT
The DNA here is from genome assembly GCA_963832675.1 of uncultured Spirochaetota bacterium. GTDB lineage: Bacteria > Spirochaetota > Spirochaetia > DSM-27196 > DATKUC01 > DATKUC01. Next base: position 164,174 of record CAWHUY010000026.1, read on the forward strand.
GTCCGCCTGACGGAGAACCGACCAGCGGACGGTATAGTAGGCATTTCCTTTTGCGACGGATTTCGATATGACTGGATCCGTCATGCCGCGCTCCACCCGTTCATTTCGGCGATCAAGCGAAGCCCGTCGAGTGTAAGCCAGGGTTCGACGTGATCGACCGAGCGGGAATGCGGCGCGACAAGCTGCGAGAGACCTCCGGTGGCCACAACTGTTGCGCCCCCGGGGATCTCCTCTTTGAGGCGGCCGATTATGGCCTCCACAAGTCCGAGGTAGCCGAACAGGACGCCCGATTGGATCGCATGGATTGTATTTTTTCCGATAGCCGTAGACGGCATTACCAGCGGCACATGCGGCAGTTGATCCGTGTTGCGTGAGAGTGTATCCATTGCAGCCTGAACCCCCGGAGCGATTGATGCTCCCAACAGGATTGCATCCCCGGTCACAACGGTGAAACTCAAGGCTGTCCCGAAATCGACGATGATGCAGTTCGAGCGATAGCGATGGAGCCCCGCGACGGCGTTGGCGATGAGATCGGACCCGATTTCCCGCGGGTTGTCGATCTGAATGGTGAGCCCGGTGCGAGTCGTCGGTGTAACTACCAGCGGATCCTTCCGGGATAGATTTCGGCAGGTTTGTGCAAACGTCGCAGTGAGTGACGGCACCACACTGCTTATAACCACGTCGGATACCGCCATTACCGGCATGGTCATAGAATCTCTCGTGGCAAAACCCAGCAGAGACCGGAGGTCAATTTCGTACTCATCGGCAGTTTTCTTCACCTGGGTGGCAAGGCGCCAACGGCTTACGAGCTCACCGCGGCTATAGACGCCGATGGCAATATTGGAGTTGCCAATGTCGACGCAGAGCAGGACCTTCTGCTGGGCAAGCATCAGTCCGCGCCGGCCCCGTCTTCGAACAGACCGTAGTATTCAAAGAGTTCCTGCTGAATCCAGATGAAGTTTCGGTTCTCAGTCGGCACGAGAAATCTCGCAGACTCCGATTCGTCGCCGTCTTTGGTGAATACGGTAACCTTCTCTACGGCAAGAACGGGATACTTCTTTCCCTGTTTGAAAAGTTTAGCCATACGGATGTAGCTGGAAGACATATGGGGAAAGAAGTCCCGAAACGCTTTTTCCAGGTCATCTTTCACTTTGACATAGAAGATCGGGCTATTCATCGGCGGTTCTCCTTCCGTGGTTTGCGAACCAGTCGAGCGATTTGCTACCAGTATACTGTGGACGCACCCGAGTTTCCACACGTTTTGGCATTGTGGTGATCACTTCTTACCGAAAAACTACCGGTTGAGATAACGGACGGCTATAACGGTGCGGCGGTTGAGATCCTGCTTATCGAGGTCGGTTGTCGCCGGATCGGTCGCACCCACACCTTTCACCACCGCCGAATCCGAAAGGGATACACCGTTCTCGCGCAGGTAGTCCGCTACGGCCTGGGCGCGCCCGACAGAAATTGAAACCCTTCCAGCTTCCGAGCCTGCCAGCGCGCAATGCCCCGTAATGGAAAGCGCTTCAATCGCCGTGGGACTGAGAACTCGGGCGATGTCCGACAGGGCTTTGGTCGCCTCCGCAGTAAGGCTGGTATCGTCGGGGCGAAAATAGATCGTCCACTCGCGTTGAACCGGTATGGCCGGCTGGCTCACCTGTGTGCCGGACCGCGAGGCCGTTGTTCCCTGTGGCGGGGCCGGTGCCGTCTCCAATGCGGTTTTGTCTGCGGTGAGGTCGCTGCCGTCTGCGGTGAGGTCGCTGCCGTCTGCGGTGAGGTCGCTGCCGTCTGCGGCAAAGTTCCGCGCAAACCAAATGGCGCGATCAGGAGAATCGCCGCGCCGCCTGCTACGAGAACAGCCGCGGCGATCCACAAGAGCGCCCGGCGGCTTCTTCCAAGCCGAATCGTCTGCTCTACCGCGACCGTCCCGTCTACGTGCACTCGAACGCGAAGCCGGTTCCTCCCGCGAATCCTCGCGTCAAGATCTATTCGGGGACGGTGTGGCGTGACAGGAAGATCGCGGAGCTCGAACCGCGCAAGCTCGATCCGTTCGGCTTCTTTCTGTCTGGTGAGTTGGATGATTGCACGCCGCTGCCCGCTTTCAACCGTGGTGAGATGCACAGTAACTGGCTCGCCGGAATCCGGCACCTCGAAAGGGACAAATCGGCGCTCTTCTATTACGACTTCGAGCGTGACGGCCACAAACTCATACTATCACGTTCTCACGTAAATTGAATGAGCTGTTTGATATCCGCTGTCTTCTTTAGCTCGGTGATGTAGTCCTGAACCGCGGTGCCCTGCTTCTGCTGCAGCAAATAGGCGTTGATCTGGGACTTGACGTCGTCGTACGGCGCCGTGCCCGCGGGGAGTTTTTCGAGGACCTGAATAATGTGATAGCCAAACTGAGTTTCCACGATGTCGGAAATCTGATTGACTTTGAGGGAGAACGCAGCCTTCTCGAATTCGGGAACCATCTGACCGCGACCGAACACTCCCAGATCACCACCGTTGGCCGCACCGGGATCGTCGGAGTACTTCTTTGCCAATTCCGCGAAGTCGCCGCCTTTGCGCAGCTGCGCAAGGACGTCCTCGGCCTTCTTCTTGGCCACCGCCTTCTCGGCATCCGTCTTCGCGTCCTTCGTGGAAATGAGAATGTGCCGTGCGTGGACCCGCTCGGGTTGCTGAAACAGGCTTGTATTCTCGTCGTAGAACTTCTTCTCTTCGTCCGCGGTTATCGTAATCTTGTCGAGCACGTTCTTTTTGAGCAGCTCCTGAATCGCGAGCGACCGCTGCAGGTTCTGTCGGAGCGAATCTTTGGTCATACCTGTCTTTTCGAGAGCGGTCTGAAACTCCTTGTCGTCGGTGAATTGTTTCTGAATCGAGCCCATCTGGTCGTCGACCTGTTTCGTGGTGATGACTATTTTCTCTTTCTTGCTCTCCTGGTAGAGAAGCTCCTGCGCGATGAGACCGTCGAGGACATTGGCTTTCAGCGTCTTCAGCTGGTCGGCGTTGAGTTGTTGATTCTGACTTGTGTAGGATTGCTCGCTGCTCGCGAGCGCCTGATCGAAGTGCGCTCGACTGATGCCTACGCCGTTCACCGTCGCGACAGCATCTTTCGTGGTGTCGGCAGCCTTTGTCCCGGAACACCCGGCGACCAGGCCGGCAACGATAATCGCTACGAACAGCGTGGTATATCCTCGAGGTCTTGTTGTCATACATTGCTCCTTCAACGATTTCGCCGTCTGAATGTGTTCCTTGCGGATGATTCGTGGGACAGTGATTGCAGAACCGAAATCCGGTGGATCGTACTCTAACCGAGCCGTGTTCGGCTGTCAAGGTTGAGTTATCGTCCGGGATCACCATCCTGGAACACGCCGAGCTCTCGGTTCTTTTGAACATCGTTCCAGGAGAAAGTGCGACCGTTCATGGCAATATATACACCGTTCGGCAGAAGCTGGACCGCCGCGATCGCACAGCCCAGATTGAAAACCGCGTCCGAGCCGCTGACGGCGTAGGGAATCATCGCACCGGTCAGTACGATGGTTTTCTCGAGCCCCGCCTGGCCAAGCAGTTGTGCGGTTTTGGTCATGGTGTCCGTACCGTGTGTGATCACAATCTGCTCTTCAGGGCTCCGTCGGCAGGATTCCAGAACCCGAACTCTATTTTTGTCCTGCATATCCAGGCTGTCGATGAGCTGATTTATCTCGAGCTCGATTGGGACCGTACATCTGGTGTCCTTCAGGATTTCCGGAAGATGAGTCTGCTTGAAGGTCAGCTCACCGCGCAACTCGTCGTACTGCTTGTCGAAAGTTCCACCCGTTATGATGATACGGATCGCCATCTGAGACACCGCTTGTCAGATTTCCCGCCATCGATGGCATGCCACGAGATGCTCCTCGTCGGCGGTTTCCAGCTGCGGCTCGACCTGGCGGCAAATGTCCTTTGCGAAGGCGCAGCGGGGATGGAAACGGCAGCCGGCCGGCGGATTCAGCGGATTCGGCACATCGCCCGTAAGGATGATTTTCTCGCGCTTAGTTTTGGGGTCCGGTACGGGAATCGCCGACAAAAGAGCTCTTGTGTAGGGATGCAACGGTCGATTGAAGAGGGCCTGCGTCGGACTGATCTCGACCATTTTTCCTAGATACATAACCGCGATTCGGTTGCTTATGTACTTGACTACGAGCAGATGGTGAGTCACGAACAGATAGGTCAGCTTGAACTCATCTTGCAGCGCTTTGAGCAGGTTGAGAATCTGAGCCTGAACCGAAACGTCGAGCGCGGAAGTCGGCTCATCCATCATGATGAAATCCGGATTGGTGGCAAGGGCGCGTGCCACCGCAATTCGCTGCCGCTGCCCGCCTGAAAACTCGTGCGGATAGCGAATCCGGTGCTCTTTCGAAAGGCCCACAATCCGGAGGAGCTCATTTACGCGAGCGTCGATTTCGCGGGCGTCAAGAAGCCGCTGTGACACGAGCGGTTCCGCGATGATGTTTTTGATCAGCATTCGCGGGTCGAGCGAGTTTGACGGGTCCTGAAAGACGATCTGGAAGCGCCGCCGCAGCGCGAGCAGTCGCCGCGGCGAGAGCTGCGTGATGTCGATTTCTTTCCGTAGACGGTTCGCTTCGGCCACTTTCACCGGGTCGTCGCTTGCGAGCATCTGCTCGATTTCATCGACCCGATCACGCGGCTGGTCGAAGTAGATGCGCCCCGAGGACGCTTCATGCAGTCGCACCAGGGTTTTGCCAAGCGTCGTCTTACCGCAGCCCGACTCCCCGACCAATCCGAGACACTCCCCTCGCCGGATGTTCAGGGTGACCGAGTCGACCGCCTTCACATCTGCCACGTGGCGCAGAAAGATACCCGCTTTCACCGGATAGTACTTCTTGACATCCTTTATCTCGATGATGTCCTTGCTCTTCTGTTCAACAGCAACATCTGCACTCATGCCTGATTTTCCTTGGGAAGGTAGAGATGACAGGACACCGTGTGTCCCGGAGAGTATTCCATCGGAGCCGGTTTCTGCCGTGAACAGATATCCATCGCCTTTGGGCAGCGTGGATGAAAGCGGCATCCGGACGGCGGACGAACGAGGTTGGGCACGCTGCCCGGAATCGTGTTCAGGGCGCCTTCCTGGTTCACTTTGGGAACCGCATTCAGGAGACCCTGCGTGTAGGGGTGAAGGGGCTGCTCGAAGATCTCCACGACGGTTGCCGTTTCGCACGTGTCGCCGGCGTACATCACCGTCACGCGATCGCATATTTCAGCCACGAGGCCCAGGTCGTGCGTTATGTAGAGAACCGACGAAATCACCGTCTCCTTCAGCGTGCGAATGAGCTCCACGATCTGGGCTTGAATGGTCACATCGAGGTTGGAAGTCGGTTCGTCCGCGATGAGAAGAATCGGATTACAGGCGAGCGCCATTGCAATGACAATACGCTGCTGCATGCCGCCGGAAAGCTCATGGGGGTACCGGTTGGCAATATTGGCCGGATTCGGGATCCCGAGACTTGTGAGAAGTTTTACAACCTCCTGCTTGACGGTGTTCCGCACACGCCCGTAGTAATGTCGCAGGAAAGGAACCTTCTTGACGAATCGAACCAGTAGACCGGACCTGTTGTATCGCTCGCGGCGCAGCTTGATTCGATTCCGCTCACGGATCGACGCGCCTTCGGTACTGTCCTCGAGCTCGTAGAGCCGGTTGTCGAAATCGGTCATCCAGCCCTTAAATCGCTCGAGATCTGCAGCCTCGCGCTTATACATTGTGAGTTGGAAGTTTCGCCAGATCCGGACCAGCGGGGAGCGCCCCTCTTTCAGCTCAGATTCAATGGCGCTGACGGTCGATGCGAGTATTTCGCCCGATCGATGCGCAAAGAAGCTCTCGCCAACCTGCTCCGAGATGCTGAGCACCGGATTCAATGACGCGCTCGCTTCCTGGAAAATCATCGATATCTCATTGCCGCGCAGCGACTCCATGAACGCTTCGCTGCGGTTCAGGATATCGATACCCTGCGCCCGGTCCTCGTCATTGAAGAAGATGAGGATCTTGCCCCGTTCGATCTTTCCCGGACTTTGGACTATGCGCATCATAGACCGGACAGTCACGCTTTTTCCGCATCCGGATTCGCCCACCAGCGCGTAGGTTTCGCCTTCGTTCACCGCTATGCTTACCCCGTTCAGCGCTCGTACGGCGCCTTCGAACGTGTAAAAATTCGTATACAGATCTTCCGTCTTGACAAGGGGTTGCACTACTTCCTCCGTTGCTTCGGGTCGAAAACGTCTCTCGCTGCATCACCAAGGAGGTTCCATCCGAGAACAAAAAGCGCGATCGCGAAACCGGGAATGAAAACCACGTACCAGTAGGCAAGCCGGGCGCCCGGCGGGCCGACTATCCAGTTGCGCGCGGTCGATACCATCTGTCCCCAGTCCGAGTAACCGGTGTCCGATCCGAGGCCGAGAAACGACAGGGCCGCTGCGTTCAGTACCGTGACGCCGACCGACAGGGAGGCTAGAATCAGTACGGAATAGATCGAGTTGGGAATGATGTGCTGGAACATGATTCGGAGGTGCGAAGCTCCCGACGCCCGTGCCGCCTGGACGAACTCCCGGTCACGAATCACGAGGATTTCACTGCGTATGATTCGGGTGTACTGCGGCCAGTTGAGGATGATGAGTACGAGCACCACCGCCTTCAGTCCCCTGCCTATTACCACCACGAGCGCCATCGCCATTATAAGAAAGGGAATCGCGAAGAAAACGTCGGTTATGCGCATTATGATTTCGTCGAATGCGCCTCCGAAATACCCGGCGATCACGCCCAGAATGATTCCCACGATAAGATTTGCCAGGACAACGGCGACGCCGATTGCGAAAGCGCTGCGTGTACCCCAGACAATGCCATAAAGAATGTCGTACTGCTGCTGAAGCGTGCCCAACGGATGTGCGGCCGAAGGCGGCGACGGCGTCGTATCCCATCCGGTATGCGGCATCATGTAGGGGTTGTCAGGATTTTTCGGCGGAGCGATAATCGGTGCAAAAATCGCCACGACTGCAAAGAAAAATATGATTACGAGGCCGACGACCGAAAGCGGATTGGAAACGAACCGCTTGAGGCCGAACAGCAACTCGCGCAAGCGCGGATGCATATTCCCCTTCGGCGGCCTATCCGCGGCCTCTTCGTGTTTTGTCAAAGTAGTTGCTTCAGACATATTCGTAACTCCTGTGCCCCTCTCAGACCAGACGGATGCGCGGGTCGATATAGGCGTAAATGAGGTCGACCACGAGGTTGACGGCAACGAATACAACGCCAAGAAAAAGCGCGTTGAACATAACCGCCGGCACGTCGAGCAGGACCGCAGCGCGAGCGACCCACAACCCGATGCCGGGCCGGTTAAAAATCGTCTCCGTGATGACCGCACCGCCCATGAGCGTCGCGAAGAGGACGCCGGATATCGTCACTACCGGCAGAAGCGCGTTCCGCCGCGCATGGCGGTTGATGATGATCTTTCGGCTCACTCCTTTGGCGAGCGCCGTACGGATGTAGTCCTGCCCGAGCGACTCCAGCATGCTCGACCGGGTAAGGCGCATGATTGTCGCACTCTGGATCAGCATAAGATTGAAAACCGGCAGGAACAGGTGGTACAGCGCGTCGAGAAATACGTCCCATCTCCAGTTGAGTATGGCGTCGAGGGTGAGTATTCCGGTGTATTCGTGGTACGCGGGGCTGTTAATCAGATCATTGAGCTTGTTGCCGAGAAGGCCTGGCGGAAAGATGTCCAATAGTCCGTAGAGCATCATCATCAAAAGGAGGCCGAGCCAGAAGGTCGGAAGTGAATATCCGACGATCGCGATCACCCGCGTCGCGTGATCGGCCGGTTCATCCTTGTGTACTGCGCCGATGGTACCCAGCCAGATGCCGACGATGATTATGAGCGGCACCGTATAAAGCACGAGTTCGAGCGTGACGGGAAAGTACTGTTTGAACGCTTCCGCAACCGGCGCCTGTGCCGTGGAAGAATAGCCGAAATTTCCCTGAAGGATGTTCCCGAGCCAGCGCACGTACTGCACGGGAGCCGGGTCGTTCATACCGTACTTTCGGATCATGGAGTCCATCTGCTCCTGCGTAACTTTTTCGGACCGAACGTATGCGGCCACGCGCATCCCGGGTGGGAGAAGCATCATGGTCGAGAAGACGATCAGCGTTACGCCGAAGAGCACGAGGATCATCAGAAGGAGCCTTCTGATTATGTAGGAAATTAGATTCATTACGAAGTCTCCGCAAGAAGTGGAAAAGTCCGTTCATCTTACACGAACGATTCGGTTAACGCAACAAAAATGATTCGCTCTTCCGCCAGGCAAGAAAAAGGGCCGGCAAAGCCGGCCCCTGTAAAGATTTACGAATAGACGAGGATCAATTCTTGGTCATGTAGGGCAACCAGACAAGCCAGCTCTGCGAATACATCGGGTTGAAGTTCATGCCTTTTACATGATTGGTCCAGTAGATGTTGCGGACGTTCTGGTAGACCGGCGTGCCGGGATTGTCCTGGAGGTAAATCTGCTGCAGCTTGTAGTAGTCGGCCTTGCGGACGCTCGGATCGGTCGCGAAACGCGCCTCGAGCACAAGCCTGTCAACCTCGGGGTTGTCGTAGCCCTGCTTACCGGAGTATGCGCCCGTGGACGACATGAACGGATCGGCGTAGTCGTCCGGGTCCGGATAGTCGGGGCCCCACCCTATGATGAAGATCGGGAGGGTCCGCTGGCGGTAGGCCTGCAGGTACTGCGGCCACTCGATCGCGCTCACCTGGATCTGGAACTTCGGATTGAGCTGCGCCAGGTTTTCCGCAAGCATCTTCGCCGCGACTTCGCGCGCGTTGTTGCCGGTGTTGTAGAAAATCTGGAACTTGAAGCCCTTCGCCCACAGCTGACCGTTGTATGCCTTTTTGAAGTAGTCAGCGGCCGCTTTCATGTCGAACGGCATGCGCTTGAGGCTCTCATCCCTGTAGGGAAGCCCCTTCGGGAAGGGGGTAACCGGGTCGATTCCGTTCCCGTTGATTCCCTCTTTGATGTAGGTCTGCTCGTCCCACGCGGAGAGGAAACCCTTGCGGACGTTGGGGTCGCTGAAGAAGTCAGGGGGGATGCCTTCGCCGTCAAGCTTTCCGGAACCGACGTAGGGGTTGTCCTTGGTCGCGACCTTGAAGTTAAAGAACATCGCGGTTATGTCGAGGGTGGGCATGGCTCGCTGGACGGTGAGGCCCGCTTCCTTGTCCATTTCCGGATAGTACTGCGGATCGACATCTACGATGTCCGCGTCACCCTGCAACAGCATCAGCTTACGGGTCGACCACTCCTTCACGACCTTCAAGATTCCTTCTCGGATCGTCGGCTTCGGTCCCCAGTAGCCGTCGAACCGGTCGACGACGAGCTCGTTGCCCTTGTCCCAGCGGGTGAGCTTGTAGGGGCCCGTTCCGTTGGAAATGCTCGCAAGGGTCTCCTTGTACATTGCAGGATTGTTGTACTTCTTCCAGGTTGCCTCGGTTCCGTCCCAACCGCCGTTCGCAGTCACGAACTTTTTGTCGACTACGGCGTCACCATAGGGGGTAGCGAACATGCTGAGGAAGGGAGCCCACGGTTTCTTCAGATGGAAGATGACGTCGTTTCCCTTCACCTCTGCGATGCCGTTTATGTCGTTCCACGATACGGTGATGTTTCCGTTGTCGTCGCGTGATCCGGAGATGTCTCCACCGAAGAAGGCCGTCCAGACCATCCACGCGTACTGACCATCCTGATCGAGGACGAGTACCCGCTTCACGCTGTACGCAACGTCCTCGGCAGTCATCGGATCGCCGTTCTGAAACTTCACGCCCTGGCGGATGTGGAACACATAGGTTTTGCCCGCCGTCGCGGATCCCGCCGTTTTCGACGGTCGGTACCTCGGTGGCGAGCACCGGTATGAACTTTTCGGTCGAGCTGCCGTCGTAGGTGATGAGCGGCTCGTAGAGTAATTTTATCGCCGTCTGAGACTGGCTGTCGTACTCGGTCGCCGGGTCAAGCGTCGCAACATCACCGTAGGTCGCGAAAACAACCGTATCCGGGTTTTTCAGCGGCACAGCCTGTGTCTGAGCCTGCTGCGTGTTCTGCGTAGCAGGAGCGGTTGACTCTTTGCTTCCGCCTGCAAAAACCGACGCAGCACTTAAGAGCACGACGAGTGCTATCAGGTACTTCTTCATTTGTCCTCCCCCTTTCGGATGTGGAATAGTTAGATCGTTATACTGTAAGTCACAAATTGGGGTTTGCCAAGATGGTAAGTTGCTCCGGGACCGATAGAGTTCTCTCTTGGGGTCCTAAATCGGTCAATCACCCGAATATTTAGTCGGGCAATCACCCGACAAAGGTGAAACCCGATGTAGACGAATGGAAAAAAAAAGAGTATCTACTAAGGATCTGAACACACGAGAGAGACACACCCATGATCACAACAAGCAACGACATATTTGCCAAGTGTTCGGCGTTTACGGAAGCTGAGCGCGCCCGCCGGGAGGGTTGGTATCCCTATTTCCGCCCGATAGCAGAGAGCCACGGTACCAAAGTCGTCATCGACGGCCGTGAGCTGATTATGGCCGGGTCAAACAACTACCTTGGCCTCGCGCTGGACAGTCGCGTCCGCGAAGCAAGTAAACAGGCGATCGATCGATACGGCACCAGCTGCTCCGGTTCGCGCTTTATGAACGGCACGCTCGCGCTCCACGAGGAGCTTGAAGCTCGACTCGCCGCTTTCACCGGGAAGGAGGCGGCTCTCTGTTTCACCACCGGTTACCAGACAAACCTCGGCGCAATTTCTGCTCTTGCGGGTCGCGGCGATCACATCATAACCGACAAGCTCAATCATGCCTCGATCATGGACGGCATCTTTCTTTCGGTCGGGATCAACCACAGCGTGCACGTTCACCGATTCAAGCACAATAACATGGAAGACCTCGAGCGGATCATCGCCGCTATTCCCGTTACGGAAGCCAAACTTATTGTGACCGATGGAGTCTTCAGTATGGAGGGCGACATCGTCCTGCTGCCGGAGATGCGAAAAATTGCCGACAAGTACGGCGCACGGATTTACCTCGACGAGGCCCACGCGATCGGTGTGCTTGGATCCACAGGGCGGGGAACCTGCGAGCACTACGGTGATACTGCCCTTGCCGACGTCATTATGTGCACATTCAGCAAGTCATTCGGGTCGATCGGCGGGTTTGTTTCCGGCGATCGTTTGGTGATCGACTACATCAAGCATTTTGCGCGGCCGCTCATCTTCAGCGCGAGCATTGCACCTGCGCAGGCGGCGGCAGTGATGAAGGCGCTCGACATCATTGAAAGCGAACCTGAGCGGGTACACCGCCTGCAGGAGATCGCTGTCAGAATGATCGACGGGTTCAAACGTCTGGGGTTCAACGTCGGCACCGCCGAAACCCCGATCGTCCCGCTCGTCATCGGCGATTTTGACAGGACTTTTCAATTCTGGAAGGGGTTGTTCGAGAACGGTGTCTACACCAATCCCGTCGTTTCGCCCGCTGTTCCGCCGAACCGATCGCTGCTGCGCACATCCTACATGGCGACTCACACAGACCAGGAGCTCGACTTCATTTTGAAGATCGCAGGGGAACAGGGGCGCGCTGTCGGTTTGATCTAGTCGCCGCGACTGCGGTCAAATCCAGCCCCTCCTGCGCCAGGCGGTGAACAGGCTTTGGCGGAGATCACCGGTGCTCGAAAGCTGCACGCGACCGACAGGGCGTCTCTTCGAGGGGCCCCGTTTCCACTGAGATATGGGTTTTTTCCGACTATCGCGGTCAACACGTGCCTAAGAAGCTCCATCTTCGGTAAAGTAGCGCGCCAGTACTCGCGACATCGCCGCGGGGTCGTCGACTCCCGCCGTTTCACGCACGCTGTGCATGCCAAGAATCGGAATGCCCACATCGACGGCCCGAACCTCCGACAGGGCTGACGCCGCCGGGCCGATCGTACTGCCGGCGGTCATGTCGGATCGGTTCACGAATCTCTGGACCGGTACTTCAGAGCGCCTGCACAGATCTTCGAAGCAGGCGGCGGTCTCCGCGGTTGTGGTGTATCGAAAATTGCCGTTGTACTTGATCACCGGCCCACCGTTCAACCGGGGCGAGAACGCTGGATCGTGCCTGTCGGCGAAGTTGGGGTGAACCGCGTGAGCCGCATCGTTGGATATAAGGAAGGACAACGTGAGAGCTCGGTGGAACTGCTCGCGGCCGCCGCCAAGCGCCAGCACTATCCTCTCGAGCACGGTGGAGAGCATCGCAGAGTCCGCACCTTCACGCGTTCGGCTCCCAACCTCCTCGTTGTTGAAGAATGCCGCGACTGTGGTGGTCCGTGGTGATTCTGCGGATCGCATCGCCTCGACAATCGAGTAGCAGGCCGCGAGATTGTCGAGGCGTCCGGAGCAGACGAACGATTCATCGATGCCGAGCAGAGCGGGTGGCTGCATATCCCACAGATAGAGGTCCGTATCGATGACGGAGTCCGGGTCTATGTCAAGCTGCGACGATGCGTACCGCACGAGTGCCGATTCGCAGACCCGGAGATGGGAACCGCGGGGAGAGCTCTCGGTTGCCTCCTGGGAAGCGCCGTCATCGATCGCGAGAATTGCTGGCAGATGGTCCTGTTTGTTGTATTCGAATCCTTCGTTGACTGAGCGGTTGAGATGGATCGCAAGACTCGGTATGACGGCGACCGGTCTCTCTGTTCGGTAATAACGGATTCTCGCCTCCCCGCTCTCGCGGGTAGCGAGCACTCCGGCAACACCAAGATCGCGGTCGATCCAGGTCGATACGATCGCCCCGCCATATACCTCAACCGGCATCGAGACAACCCCGTGACACCGCCGCTCCGCGCCGACCTTCAATTTGAGCGAGGGACTGTCAGTGTGCGCAGCAGCGATATGGAATCCGGTGGATGCCGGAGATTCCTCGCCGACCCGAAATGCGATGACTGCGCCGCCTCGGCGGACATAGTACCCGCCCCCGCGAGTCAACGAAAAGGCGTCACCTTCAGAAAGTCGGACAAAATCGTCGCTCTCGAGCAGACCGGAAATTGAAGAGGCGGCGTGAAAGGGTGTCGGAGACGATTCAATGAAGGCGCGAAGACCGGAAAACAGTTCGTCGCGCGAGCCGATGTGCATATTTGAAGTTCTCCTTTCTTAGTTTTCCGCCCGGTGCGCGGCGAGCGGGTAGTGCACAAAGCGACACTCTATCGGTCCATTATGCAGCGGAATTCGCCGTTCGGAACGCAACCCCACATGCTTCAACGCGGGCAGATTGCCGCTCAGAATCCAGGCATGCCAGCCTGGAAAGGCTCTTTTAAACGTATCCCCGGCGGCGCGATACAGATCAGTGATGGCGAGATCCGACAGACGTTCGCCGTAGGGCGGATTTGTCACAATGAGCCCCGGGTTCACCTCGTTTCGCCATTGGCCCCCGCAGAGCCGTCCGGGTCGAAGCTCCTTAACATCGGCCCGATCAAAACAGATGAGCTGCTGCACTCCCGCGGCCCTGGCGTTCTCCCGGGCGGCGCTCAGAACATCTTCGGCGAGGTCAAAACCGAATATTTCCGGCCCGGTTGCCCCCGCGATCACTTTGCCGGGAGTCGCCCGTTGGGGGCCATCCGGCGCTACCGGTGGGATCGCGTCCCAGAGTTGACCGTCAAAGTCCCTCCAGGACTGACAACCGTATGCGGATCTACCGGGGAAGACCGCGCGGACGCCCGCCGGATCTGCCCGATCTCCGGGATATGCAGGACCTGACAGATTTGCCGGACGACGCCGACGAGCGCCCTCTCCCGCCCCCATGCGGCGACGGATAGCGCCCGGCGGAAATTCCCGCGGCAATCATCGCGGCCTCGATGGCGATGGTCCCCGAACCACAAAAAGGATCGACCAGCGGTATCCCGGGTGTCCATCCGGCCAACAGAATCATTCCCGCTGCGAGCACTTCGTTCAGCGGAGCCTCTCCCGCGCGTGTGCGGTAACCGCGGCGGTGCAGCGAATCTCCCGCCGCATCGCGCGAAACAGTGCAACGAGTGTCCTCGATGTGAAGGTGGATCCGAAGGTCCGGAAAATCCGTTCTGACCGAAGGACGCCCGCCGGTGCGTCTGCGAAACTGGTCCACAATCGCGTCTTTGGTTTTCAGATGCTGCATAGCCCGCGTGGCGGAATATCTGCGAGTTCGCGGTACAATCGACGGCAAATGTCTGGTCGCCGTCCAGATACCGCGACCAGTCGATTCGGCCGGTCAGCCGGTACAGCTCCTCGGGATTTCGCGCGTCGAATGATGCGATGTGAACAAGAAGGCGCAGGGCCGTGCGCAGATGGTAGAGCGACAAGTACAGATCGCGGAGCGAACCTCTGAAAGTTACCGCACGGTTTTCGGTTCCCGAGCACCTGCCATGTTCAGGCTCTGCAATCTCCCGTTCGAGGACCGACTCGAGTCCGGAAAGCGTGGTTGCCGTGATGGTCAAGAAGCTGCGTCTGAGATTGGTATTTGGGCGGTAGGGTGCGTCACGTCGTGCAATTGTAGCATAGGACGAGATTTGGGCGCTACAGGATTTGAACCTGTGACATCCTGCTTGTAAGGCAGGCGCTCTCCCACTGAGCTAAGCACCCGGATAGTCGCCGAGATAGTTCACACGTCTCCGGTTCCGGAGACTGGGGAACCTACCACAGGCGAATCTGTTTGTCAAGGTTCGCTAATTCTCATTGCCAGACGCCATTTGGAGCTGTTCGAAAGCGCGATAGTTTTCATGTCGATGTGAATCTGTTATATTAACAACGCCCGTTCGCGGGATCACCCCGGAAAGCCATAGTCTACAAGAAAGAGCATATGAGCAAACAAACGACCTTGACCAACACGGCGCCTCTACTCATGCGGAATATCGGCATCATGGCGCACATCGACGCCGGCAAAACCACCACGACGGAAAGAATTCTCTATTACACCGGCAAGAGCCACCGAATGGGCGAGGTCGACCACGGCGATGCGACAATGGACTGGATGGAGCAGGAACAGAACCGGGGAATTACGATAACTTCGGCGGCGACAACCTGTTTCTGGAAAGATCATCAGATAAACATCATCGACACTCCGGGCCACGTGGATTTTACCGCCGAGGTCGAGCGGTCGCTCCGCGTGCTCGACGGAGCGGTCGCGATCTTCTGCGCAGTCAGCGGCGTCGAACCCCAGTCGGAAACGGTCTGGCATCAGGCCAACGACTACCACGTGCCGCGGATTGCCTACATCAACAAGATGGACCGCGTGGGGGCGGATTTCTACAGCGTGATCGAGGAGATGACGAAGAAACTCGGCGCGTTCCCGGTGCCACTCCAGCTTCCGATCGGTCGCGAATCCGAGTTTGCGGGAATAATCGACCTGGTTGCGATGGAAGAGATCCGCTGGGATCCGGAATCGCTCGGCGCTGCGGTCATGCGCGTGCCTTTGACCGAAGAGCACCGTGAGATTGCGGAGACGTGGCGCGAACGGATGATCGACAGCCTATCGTCGGCATCGGACGAGCTCACCGGTCTTTTCCTCGACGGCAAGGAGATCCCGGAGGCGTTGCTGAAATCGGTCATACGCAGCGAGACGATAGCCGAGCGGCTGGTCCCGGTCTTCTGCGGTGCATCTCTGCGCAATATGGGCGTGCAGCCGCTCCTCGACGCTGTTGTCGACTATCTCCCGGCTCCCGATGAGCTTCCACCGATCAAAGGCCATCATGTCGGGAAGGACAAAGAGGTGGACGTAGAGCGGCTGGTCGATGGACCGCCTCTCGGACTGGTATTCAAGATCCAGAACGATCGCGAAGCCGGCCCACTCTGCTTCATCCGAATGTACTCGGGAACGCTCAAATCGGGGACTGCAGTATTCAATATCGACAAAAAGAAACGCGAACGAATCAACCGGCTTCTGCGCATGCACGCGGCAAAATACGAGCAGATCGACTCGATTTCTGCGGGCGACATTGCCGTGATTATCGGTTTCAAACTGGCGCAAACCGGCGACACAATCGGAAGCGAGGGCGTTCAGGTGCTGCTCGAACGGATGCACTTTCCGGAGCCGGTGATTTCTGTCGCGATCGAGCCGAAAACACTGTCCGAGCGCGACAAGCTGAAAGAGGTGCTCGAGCTTCTCACCAAGGAGGACCCGACGTTCTTCTGGCACGAAGACAGCGACACCGGGGCAGCTCATCATCCGAGGCATGGGCGAGCTGCATCTCGATGTGCTGGTAACCCGGATCATTGACGACTTCAAGGTGGCCGCGAAGGTTGGAAAGCCGCAGGTGACCTACCGGGAATCGGTGACCCGCTCTGTCTCTCACACCGAACGATTCAGCCGAATGGTCGCCGGAAAGGAAAACACCGCCGAGATAACTCTCGAGGTCGCGCCTCTCCCCCGCGGGACCGGCAACCGTTTCGTAAATGGAGTTTCCAAGGATCGACTTCCGGCACCTCTCGTCGATGCGGTCAAACGAGGCGTAGAAGGCGGCCTCTCCTCGGGGATCGTCTTCGGCTATCCTGCATATGACGTGGGTGTGACACTCAGGGACGCGGTCTACAGTCAGACTACTTCCACCGAGTTTGCGTTCGAAGCTGCGGGGTCGATCGGCCTGGACAACGCGTGCAGAGGGGCCGACCCAATTTTGCTCGAACCGGTCATGCGGCTCGACGTCATGTGTCCAAAGGACTTTCTCGGGGATGTGATAAGCGGAATAACTATGCGGGGCGGACTCGTACAGAGTCTCGAATCACGCACATCCATCGAACACATCCATGCTGAAGTGCCCCTGGAGCGCATGTTCGGCTACTCAACAGCGCTCCGAAGCACCACCCAGGGACGCGCTACCTATTCGATGGAGTTCTCTCATTTCCAGAAGAAGGCGGAAAAACAGCCTGCCCGCGGCAGATAACATCAATTAACTCGATTATCACCGCCGAGGCATTCTCCTTGACAATAATCGAACGTGCCCCGTATAGTAATCGGTAATATAACACACAGCTTAGCAAGGAGAGGGGTCATGAGCTTCAGCACCGATGCCATTAGAAATGTTGCGTTCGCGGGCCATGGCGGAACGGGCAAGACTTCTTTAGTGGAGCAGATCCTTTTCTACGGCGGCGCGATCCAGAAGCCCGAGGCGACCGATTCAGGTCGGACGGTCAGCGATTATATGGAAGAGGAGATCGAGCATCGCAACTCGATTCGCACCTCTCTTTCACATATTACGTGGAAAGATCACAAGATAAACCTCCTCGATACCCCGGGACTCGGAGATTTCGTTGGCGAAGTAGTCGCCGCATTTCGCGCGGCGGAATCCGCCGTTATGGTGGTAAGCGGAAAAAGTGGAGTCCAGATCGAGACGATCAAGCTCTGGCGCAGACTCGATCGGCGAAACATGCCGCGCATCGTAGCCATCACGCAGATGGATATGGAAAATGCCGATTTCGGACGCACTTTGAACGATCTGCGTCAGAAGTTCGATGGAACGTTTGTGCCGGTCTCCATTCCGATGGGAGCCGGAAGCGCCTACAAAGGCGTCGTTGACCTGCTCGCCCTCAAGGCCTACATCAGCGCCGGCTTTGGCACCAAAGAGGCCGTCGGTGACATTCCCGACGAATACAAGTCGAGCGTCGACGAATACCGCGCGTCGATGATGGAATCTGCAGCTGAGGGGGAAGACGAGCTCATCAACAAGTACCTCGAAAAAGAGACGCTCTCCGACGAAGAAATAATTCGCGGTCTCACAGCCGGTTTGCGGGAGAACAAGCTTGTCCCGGTTCTGTGCTGCGTCGCGACGCAGAGCTCCGGCATCTCCCCGATGCTCGATTTTCTCACGGTCGCCGCACCATCTCCTGCCGGTATTCCGGAGACTGCGTACGACAAAGACGAGAAAGAGCTTCGCCTGGCGGTTACGACCGAAGGTCCGCTCGCCGCTTTCTCTTTTAAAACCAGCATCGACCAGTTCTCCGGCAAACTCAGTTACGTGAAAGTTGTAAACGGCAGATTGAATGGAGACTCCGAACTGCTGGTGTTCCGGGATCAGCACAAGGAGAAGGTTGGAAAGCTCTATACCGCATCTGGGTAAGAAACTCGAAGACATTTCCGAATTGGCGGCAGGTGACATCGGCATCATTGCCAAGGTAAACAGCGCGGCCACCAACGACACGTTGTGCGCCCCGGATCGGATTGTCCATTTCAAGCCACTGCAGCTTCCGCAGCCCGTGCATGCGGTCTCGGTATACACCAACGCCAAGAAGGACGAGGACAAGCTTGCCCAGCAGCTTCAGCGCACCGTCGAAGAGGATCCCACCTTCGTGGTGGCATTCAACGCGGAGACCAAAGAGACGGTAATTTCGGGGATGGGCGAGCTGCATCTGAACATCATCCTCGACAAGATCCGAAAAAGCCAGAAGATCGACATCGAGACCGGAATACCGAAGGTTGCCTATCGGGAGACGATCACCAAACCGTCGGACGCGCTCTACCGACATAAGAAACAGACCGGCGGTCACGGTCAGTTCGCCGAGGTGTCAATATCGGTCCGACCCGCTTGAACGCGGGCAGTATTACGCGTTCGACAACGCCATACGAGGAATGGCCGTCTCACGCGGGTACATCCCCGGTATCGAAAAGGGGCTTCACGAAGCGATGGAGTCCGGGGTGCTGGCAGGCTATCCGGTCGTCGACGTCGGCGTCTCCCTTCTCGACGGCAAGGAACACCCGGTGGACTCATCTGAAATGGCGTTCAAGCTCGCGTCGCGTGAAGCACTGAAGGCGGCAATGCTCAAAGCTCATCCTGCTCTGCTCGAGCCGGTAATGAATCTGAGCGTTTTCATAGAAGAACACTACCTCGGCGACGTGCTTTCCGACCTCAGCTCCCGCCGCGGGCGGGTATTAGGACAGGAACAGCTTGGCGGCGGAATCATCGAAATCAAGGCGCAGGTGCCTCAGGCGGAGCTTTTGCGCTACGCGATCGACCTCAAATCGATTACTTCCGGGACCGGCGGATTCGAAGTTGAGTTCGACCACTATTCGCCGATATCCGGTAAGATAGCCGACGACGTGATCAAGCAGGCGGAGACCGAGAAAGCTGCCGGTTGACCGCGTATTCTATCGCTTGGCCATGGGAAGGTAGGGCCTGTGGCCGAGAACGTTTTTGTAGGCCGGTCGGATGATCCTGCCACCTGACACGATTTCTTCGATACGATGCGCACACCAGCCGGCGACTCGTGAAACCGCAAAGATCGGGGTATACAGCTCGACGGGAATATTCAGCATCTTGTAGACGAATCCGCTGAAAAAATCGACGTTCGGCGCAATGTTCTTCTGGTTCTGTTTTTCCTCGCGGAATACGCGAGGGCTCACCCGCTCGATCGCGTTATAGAGTCCGAATTCTTCGCCAAAGTCCTTGCTCTCCGCAAGTTCTCCCGCTTTTCGTTTCAGGAGCACTGCTCGCGGGTCGGACAGCGTGTAGACCGCGTGCCCGAGCCCGTAGATGAGTCCGCTCCTGTCGAAGACCTCGCGTCGCAGGATCCGCCGCAGATAGTCGGCTACCTCATCATCGTCGTTCCAGACCTTCACGTGCTCCTTTATGTCTTCCATCATCTGAATCACGCGGCCATTCGCCCCGCCATGTTTTGCACCCTTGAGCGATCCGACGGCCGCTGCGACCGCAGAATAGGTATCTGTGGCCGCAGACGAGACCACATGAATCGTGAAAGCCGAATTGTTTCCGCCGCCGTGCTCCGCGTGAAGAACCAGGGCGAGATCGAGTGTTTCTGCTTCGAGACGCGAGAAACTCTGATTGGAACGAAACATATGCAAAAGGTTTTCCGCCGTACCGAGAGTCGGGTCCGGCGCGTGAAGGAAGAGACTCTCGCCGTTGTAATAGTGTCTTTTTGCCTGTAAACCATACGCAGTCATTGTCGGAAAACGGGCAATCAACTCGACACACTGCCGTAGGACATTTCGTACCGACAAATCTTCGGGGTTGGGATCGTAGGAGTAGCTGGCCAGCGTCGAGCGTGCAAGCTTGTTCATGATATCCTGAGACGGCGCCTTCAAGATCATGTCCTCAGCAAACCCATTCGGCAACTCGCGCTTCGAGGATAGGAGCTCCTGGAAGGCCTGAAGTTCCACTGCGCTCGGGAGAACGCCGAAAAGCAGCAGGTAGACCACCTCTTCAAAGCCGAGGCGCCCGTCGGCTTGAAATCCGGTCACCAGCTCCTCGACATCGATTCCACGGTAGGAAAGGCGGCCCTCGACCGCCATTTTTTCCCCCTCGTCGAGGACATAGCCGTGGACCTCTCCGATCTCAGTGAGTCCGATCAGCACACCCGTGCCGTCGTCGTTTCGGAGACCGCGTTTGGTGTTGTACTTCTTATGCAGATCCGGGTTGATCACATTCTGCCGTTCGGCAAGGGGTGCGTGGGAATCGAGAAAGGATTCTTCGCTCTGCGACCGAATAGGACTGGAGCTCATATTTATACCCCTTTTTGCGAATATTTATGTCGACTGAAACGGAACAGAGCACTATAGCATGCGAGAGGGCTGCACGCAAAGATAGCGGTGGTCGGGCGGAACAGGCTGGTCAGGATTGGACAATCCGACGAAAGAACAGCTCGAAAATGGCGTGCGCCCGATCGAGACCCTTCTGCTCGAAGCGGGTCCGCGGACGCCACGGCGCAGGCGGCGCGAAACTTTCCGATGTATTGGCTATGCCGAGGGTCCGTTCGAGCACGTCGAGCATGGAGAGCGCATAGTCTTCCCAGTCGGTGACGATGTATAGGTAGCCATTTGCTCGGATTTTTTCGGCAACGAGCCGCGCAAAGTCCGGCTGAACGAGCCGTCGCTTGTGGTGACGCTTCTTCGGCCACGGGTCGGGGAAAAAGATGTGGACGCCGCCCAGGGAGTGCCCGGAGATCATCTTTGAAAGAACTTCGACCGCGTCCGCCCGAATGAGCAGGAGATTGGAGAGCTTTCGCCTCCCTATCTCGCTCAATACCTTGCCGACACCCGGTGTATGAACTTCGATACCCAGATAGTCCCGATTCGGATTGGCCTCGGCGATTTCGACCGTAGCGCTTCCCATGCCGAATCCGATTTCAAGGATGATTTCCCGCGGTTGTTCTGCTCCAGGAGTGCCCGGCACTCCCAACCGTTGTCGGAGACTGCCGAACGCATGCTGCAGATCAACCGGGAAATCGGAAAGCGGGAGCGAATAGGTGTCGTACAGCGTATCGAAAGAGCGCTGCTGCAGCGGACTCATTCGCGCCTGACGCAGGACATAGCTGCGTATTCGCGGGGCCGTCATTTCCGATCCCTCTCCAGGAGAAACGCCTGCACGTCCTTCAGACGCGGCCGGGAGAGAAGCTCACCGGCATACGCAACCGCCTGGTCCAACATCAGCTCTCCCACGAGCTGTTTCGTGCGTGGCACCTGCTTCGGCTCGACACTCACCCGGCGTATTCCAATTCCCAGGAAAAACGGCAGAAGAAGCGGATCCGAGGCCGCATCGCCGCAAATGGACAGCTCCGTCACTTTGTCACCGATACTGTCGACCAGGCGCTTTATCGCACGCAGCACGCTGGGATGGTAGCTCTGATACATCGAGCCCACGTGTTCGTTTGTTCTGTCGACGGCAAGCATGTACATGATGAGATCGTTGCTTCCAATACAGAGAAAATCGGACGCCGCGGCGAGCTCAGGAGCGCATTCCACCGCCGACGGCAGCTCGACCATGGCGCCAATAAGCGGTGCCCCGTTGTGTTCCATCCCGTCCCGCCGCAGTTCGTCCGCGCAGAGATCCAGTATTTCGCGCGCTTCAAGAAACTCGTCCAGTGACGAGACCATCGGAAACATGATCCTCAGATCCGCCCCGACGCCCGCACGCAGCATTGCACGAAGCTGATCGGCGAATATTTCCCGATTTGCCAGGCAGAAACGAATCCCTCGCAGACCGAGAAACGGGTTTTCCTCGCGCGCGTCGGGCAGGAATCGCAGCAGCTTGTCCCCGCCTATGTCCAGCGTACGAAGAGTCACTTCCCGCTCGCCTGTCGCCTCGATTATCCGGCGATATGTCGACACCTGCTCCTCTTCTGAGGGGAAGTCGTCACGGACTATGAATGGGAATTCGCTGCGATAGAGACCGATCCCTTCCGCCTTGTTGCGCCGGGCAAGCCGCGCGTCCTGGAGCAGGTTCGCATTCGCAAGTACCTGTACACGCACATCGTCGCCGGTGCGGCACTGTTCCGGCACATCGTCTGCGGAAATCTGCGTCCGGGTCTGTTCTGCGATCCGTGACCGGTAGACGTCGGCAGTTTCCCGATCGGTGTCGATCAGCAGCCGACCGAGTTCGCAATCGAGAATCGCGCCTGTTCCATCCGGGGTGTGCAGTACCCGATCGTCGGACACAAAAAGTACCGGAATCGCCAGGGATCGCGCGAGTATCGAGATATGCGACGTTGGGCTCCCGCCGCCGCTTACCACAATCCCTTCTGCGTTTTGAGCGACCAGACGCACGAGTTCCGATGGAAAAAGTCGCGCAGTCACTACTACTGCGCCGCGATAGTCGGCATGGACATCTGCACCGCGGTCCAAATTCACGAGAATTCGATGCCCCAGATCCTGAATGTCCTGAACCTTCTCCTGAATCCGCGCATTTTTGCTCTGGGAAAAGATTCCGACGAATCGTTCGACCACCTTGCGAACGGCAGACCAGGGCGCTTCTCCGCCTCTCGCGAGCTCCACCATTCGACCGGTGAACTCATCATCGCGAAGCATGAGAAGATGCGCGTTGAAAATGAGTGTTGCGATGTCGGCAAGATCCTCTTCCATTTTCCGCTGGAGAGTTTCCAGTTGTTCCTCGGTCCTTTCAATGGCGCTGCGAAGTAGATCCTCGCCGGATTGAGCATCATCCGCCGAGGCCGTCCCCGCAGCATCCGGTGTCCACTGTTCCCCGAGCCGGTCCGGTCCGTGGCCGAAGACCGTTACGCTTCCGATAGCGATTCCACCCGCTGCAACAATCCCGCCTATGACACCACCCGGAGCGGTATTCGGAGAGGGAGACACTTTTTCCGGGCCGTCTCGCAGCTCCATGAGCAGGCCAACATTCTCCAACGTAGCCGCGAGCTGACTTGCGATGGCCCGAAGAGCTTTCGAGTCCTGCGCGTCGAAGTAATCGATTCGGCGGTGCTGCAGGGTGATCACGCCGATTCGCGTCAGTCCACGCCGGATTGGAACGGCAAGAAAGGCCTCGTACTGTTCTTCATTGATGTCAGGGATACGTTTAAAGAAAGGGCTGTCCGAAGCGCGTGGTTCGAGAATTGGCCGCAGCTCCCGCAGCGCGAGGCCGGTGATTCCCTCGCCGATCTTCAACCGCACATTTCCGATAGAATCCGAATGCAGCCCCTTCGTGGCCCGAAGAACGAGCTCCTGTTCCTCGCGTTCATAAAGATATATCGAGCAAACGTCGGAGTGCATATGATCCGAGACGAGCTCGACTACGTTCTGGAGAAAACCCTGAATCCCGGCCGGTTTTTCGAAGAGACTGGCGAGCTCCGCGACGCTGCACACAAGATCAATGTTTTCCTTTCGATCCTTCAATGGTACCTCCGCGGCGTCAGACCAGCGCCGATAGCCGCCCGCGAATAAACTCAGATTTCTCTTTCAGGCCGACCGATGCCGTGTTCATGAACAGAACGTTGGGCCTCCGTGGATCCAGCGATACCGACCCGCCGCCTGTCTCGATCACTTTGACGATCTTGTCGGCCGAGACCGCGGCCACCTTTGAGAACTCCATCTCGAGCCGGCCCTTCCGCTCTCGCATAGATGAAATACGAAGCCTCCGGCAAATGATTCGTATCTCCGCAAGCGGAAAGCAGACTCTGGACTTCATCGGGCAGGGACCAAATCGATCTTCCAGCTCCGTGAACACCGTGTCGAGCTCTTCGTCGGTGGAGATCGAGGCGATTCGCTTGTACACCTCCATCTTCTCCATCGGCCCGGAAATGTAACTGTCCGGAATGAAACCCGAATACTCCAGCTCCAGGTACACCTCGGGCGGCAGTTCCTCTTCGGACGAATCCAGTCTGCGTATTGCTTCGTCCAGAAGCCGCAGATAAAGATCGAAACCGACCGAAAGGATGTCTCCGCTCTGCTGCAGGGCCAAGAAGATTGCCCGCGCCCCGAACCTCCAGATCTTTCAGCGCGATCTTGAACCCGCTACCAAGCTCGGTGTAGTCGGAAATGACCTGCAGCCGCTTCATCGCAAGTTCAGAGAGGGCTCGCTGCTCAGGGTAAAAGAGATATGCGTACGCAAGCTTGCCCGATCGGCCGACACTCCCGCGAAGCTGGTAGAGTTGTGAGATACCGTACATGTCGGCACGGTCGATGACGATAGTGTTGACGTTAGGAATGTCGATCCCGTTCTCGATAATCGTCGTGGAAACAAGGACATGAAAACCCCCGTGGATAAAGCGGTGCATGATGTCTTCCAGATCCTGGGACGCCAACTTGCCGTGCGCGATCTCGACCAGGACCTCCGGCACCAGCCGCTGGAGAAACATTCTCACATGATCGAGAGTCTCCACACGGTTATGCAGGAAGTAGATCTGCCCGCCCCGCGCCATTTCCTTCCGAATTGCCTGCGCGATGAGCTCTTCGTCGAACTCCTGAATAATGGTTTCGATCGGCAGACGATTGTGCGGGGCTGTTTTCAGCACGGACATATCCCGGATTTTCAGCAGCGACATATGAAGCGTTCGTGGAATCGGTGTGGCGGTGAGCGTAAGACATCGACGATGGTCTTGATCTCCTTCAGCCGCTCTTTGTCTTTCACGCCAAAACGCTGTTCCTCGTCCACCACAAGCAGACCGAGATTCTTGAACTTCACATCTTTTTGCAGCAGTCGATGAGTGCCGATCACCAGATCGACGCTGCCTTCACGCAGACCTTCGAGCGCGCGCTTCTGATCGCGCGTCGACACAAATCGCGACAGCATTGCGATCTTAACCGGAAACGGCTTGAACCGCTCTTCGAAGTTTTCGAAGTGCTGCTCGACCAGAATCGTGGTCGGCGCGAGGATCGCCGCCTGCTTTCCGGCGCTCACCGCCTTGAATGCCGCCCGCATGGCGATCTCGGTTTTCCCGTATCCGACATCGCCGCAGACAAGTCGGTCCATGGGAAACGGGCTCTCCATGTCGGCTTTGACCTCTTCAATACACCGGGTCTGGTCCTCCGTCTCCTCGTAGGGAAAGGTGGCTTCGAACTCGAGTTGCCACTCGGTGTCGGACGGGAATGCAAAACCTTTCACCCGCTTTCGCCGGCTGTAGAGGGCGATGAGCCGTTCGGCGAGATCTTCGACATTCTGCCGGACCTTGATTTGCGGGTCTCCCACGATTTTCCGCCGAGCTTATCCAGTCGCGGCTCACCGTCGCTGTGCCCGATGTAGCGCTGGATGAGGTTGACCTGCTCGATCGGGATGTAGACAAACTCATCGCCGGCGTATTCGAGATGTATGTAATCGCGCTCATTCTCCGCGGCGCGGATCCGCTGGATGCCCTTGAATCGCCCGATGCCGTAATTCACGTGGACCACATGGTCGCCCGGAGAAAGGTCGACGAAGGTGTCGATCGCGGCGCTCTGGGCCTGCTTGACCGAACGGGGAATTCTTTTCCGGCGACCGAAGATCTCGCTCTCCTCAATTACCATAATCTTCTGCTCGGGCAGAGAGAATCCGGCAGAAATCGACTCCGGGAGCACCGAAACGTCGTAGTCCTTCAATAAATGCGCGATACGTTCGGCCTGGCTTTGGCCGTCCGCAAAAACGAAGATCTGATATCCGGCCTGTGTGAAATTGGACAGCTCTTCGCGGAGAAACGTGATATTGCCGAAGAACGAACGAGGCGGATCAACGTGAAACTGATGCACGTGCGATTCGCGTCCGTTGACCGGCTTCGCATCCCGAAGCAGCGGAAACCGCACCCGGGAGACGATGTCCGATTCCATCCGGGCAAAAGCGAGCAGAATTCGTTCCGGACGGGGAACTTCGCCGTCAAGACGCGCTTTCCGGTAGAGGCCGTCATACTCTCGCTCGAGAGCTTCCGAGCCTGAGATCAGCCGGTCATATTCGGTGAGAAGCACCGGCGAGAGGTTCTCTACGTACTCGAGGAGCGTTCCGGGCTTGTCGAAGACAAGCGGATAGAAAATTTCCTCGCCCTCGCAATATCCCTTTTCTCGCAGTTCATCAATGGCATGAGGAACTGTATGAAACTCCGGCAACTCCTCTACCCGCCGTTGAAGTGCCGCAAGCTCCTGTTCGTGCCAGACAATCTCCTTCAGCGGGTAGAGCTGGAATTCCGCGAGTCTACCCGTAGAGGCCTGGGTGACCGGGTCGAAAGTCTTAATTTCCTCCACACGGTCGAACTCAAACACGGTACGAACCGGTTCTTCGGCGCCGGGAACAAAAACGTCAAGCACCTCGCCCCGCAGAGCGTACTCCCCTCTCACGCTGACCTTCGGCACGCGAAGATATCCATATCGCTCGAGCATGTCCGCGAGTCCGACAATATCGAACTTTTTTTCACGCCCGACGCTGAACAACTTGTTCCGGACGTAGTCCGGCGGCGGCACGGGGGTAAGGAAAGCGCGAAGTGAGGTCACCACCAGCGTCGGTTGGCCCTGCAGCAGTCGCGCGAGGACCTGCATGCGCCGTCCGAAGACCGCGGAGTTCGAAGGTGCGGGTTTGTAGGGGGCCGTGCCCCACCACGGAAAAAGCTGCGGTTCGACCTGGAACAAAGTCAGGTCGTCGATAAGTTGCTGCGCCTCCTGTTCGGTCGGCACAACCACGACAAGCGGATGACGAATCTGGCCTGCCATCCGGGAAATCAGAAACGCCAGAAAGCTGCCTTGCAGGCCGTAAATATCCAGAGGAAAGGCCCTTCCCGAGTAATTGTGCATGAGATCGCGATAGGGCCGGTATGTCTTCAATGAGTCGATGATTCTATTGTAGAATAAGGTTATCATCCAATTTTACCGATTTATATAGAGAATGTACGGAGTCAAAGCTACGAAAAAACAGGTTGCGTGTCCGCTATTGTTCGTCATGGCCCTGCTGGCGTTCCTGGGCCTCTCCTCCCCGCTCGTCCGCGCCCAGACGATGAGCGACGCCGCCCAGTTGCAAGGGATCAATCTATCGATCCGGTACTTCGACAAGTCGATCTACTTTCCCGGAAGCGATATTCTGATCAAGGTGACGATTGCCAACGATACCGGAAGCCCCTACCGCTTCAGGCTTGCGGACAACCGGTTCTACAGTATCGATTTTGACGTGCGATCGATGACGAATGTTCAGCCGCCCAGATCGGAGAAATTTACCACACAGATAAACGCTAATCAACCGGCGTTCTTTCGGGAAGTCAGCATCGATCCCGGCGAAGAGTACTCATTTACCGAGAATCTCTCCGATTACTACAATCTGGGCGATCCGGGAATGTATGTGGTATCCGCAACATTCTACCCGGACCTGCACACGGACGTC
The DNA here is from genome assembly GCA_963832675.1 of uncultured Spirochaetota bacterium. Classification (GTDB taxonomy): domain Bacteria; phylum Spirochaetota; class Spirochaetia; order DSM-27196; family DATKUC01; genus DATKUC01. Next base: position 191,768 of record CAWHUY010000026.1, read on the forward strand.
GGTATGACCATGCCGGGTGGCAACCCGAAAACAATCAATTCGAACCGGCTTACGCTTTCGGTGCAGCCGTCGGCGCAAGGAATGCCGGCCGTGCAGGAGCGACTCAACCAGGAGACAAAGCAGGTTCTTTCGCGCGAAGCTCTTCCGCCGGACCAGGTTGTGGCATTCACGCTCCAGGCGCGCCAGAAGGGAGATTGGAATCGCTTCTTTCTTTATCTCGATGTTACCAGTCTCATCAAACGGGATCCTCAACGAGCGCGCAGTTTCCTCCGCATGTCGGAGACCGATCAGCAGGCATACATCGCGAAGTTCAGGAACGACCTCGAGCGACAGTCCACCGCCGTGTCCGACATCGTTGTGGTGCCAACCTCTTTTCAGGTGGTGAGAACCTCGTACACCCCCGACCGTGGCACGGTCGAAGTAATTGAAAAGTTCAACAATGGCAGTTTCACCGAAGTGAAGCGATACACCTACACGCTGGAACGGCGTGACCGCATCTGGTACATCGCAAACTATGACGTTCAAAATGTAGGTACCGAATAGTGAAAATTGTCCTGGTAGCGCAAAGAGGCGAACTGAAAGACCACATCCGGGAGCATTTTGCGTCCCAGGGGTCAGAAGTCATCCAGTATGGGAACCCGATCAAAGCGATGGACAATATCGACGAGATCGAGCCCGATCTGGTTCTGTTTTCTGCACTCGATTTTCCGCGCCATTGGAAGCCATTTCTCGTCTACCTCCGAAGCAGTCGTGACCGGGATTCGACGGTTTTCGTCCTGCTCAAAGGTGACAATTTTCCCTTCGAAGAGGCCTCGAAAGCTCATCACCTTGGAGCTAATGGCATCGTGCACGAAGATCTCGAGAACCGGCGGGAAATCGGGAGGCTCAAGGACCTGGTAAGCCGGTACAAAGACATCATGGAAGCACGACGGGAACGTCGATACATACCAGGACCGGATGATCGCATCGCTTTTCTTTTCGCACACCCGGAGACCCTTCGCATGATAACCGGTACCGTTCAGGATATCTCTGCCGGTGGTTTGAAGCTCCGACCCGACGTTCCGGAGTTCGTCGCGGATATTGTGCCTGGGACCGTGCTTCCCGGTTGTTCACTCCGCGTTGGTGATGAAATATATTCAGTCGGGTCGATGGTCATTCGCAACGATGGATTTGTGCACGTTTTCTTCAACACGCTTGCGGAGGCAGACCGTGCCGCTATCTCCCGCTATCTTTCGGACCACGTATCCCGGGAACTTGTAACGGCGGCACGCTCTCGCGCTTCTCGAACCTCTACCCCGCTCAAATCCCGACAAACTTGACAAGCCACGATGCCGGTGCCTACAATTGCGGATGGAGGCAGCATGAGCGTTCAGAATTACCTGGAAACCACGCCGCTTCACGAAATAACTCGCTATGCGGCGCAAAGCAACTACGAACGGGACGGTATTCTCTTCACCGGAACTGCCAGGAAACACCCCTACGACCGGCAGAAGCTCCTTCTCATACCGCAACCGTTCGCGACGCCGCATATTCTCTATGAGTTTCGTCTGTCCGACATTCTCCATGCGGAAAATCGATCGAACCTGGTCATGGTGAACGGTGAGAGTCTGCCGATGATCGACCTGTGGGTGCGAAAAGGGAGTACCGGGATCGTCATGCACTCGTTCGAGGTGGGAGGCGAGTCGGTTCCCGACCTACTCGACACACTGCCGAACACTTGACAGAGAAAGACCGGTTCGATATATTCGGCGTAGATTTCAAATTCCCCTGTAGCTCAGTTGGTAGAGCAGCTGGCTGTTAACCAGCGGGTCGGCAGTTCGAGTCTGTCCGGGGGAGGCTGATTGGACAGGTAGTTGGGTTGCCAGCTACCTGTTTTTTTGTGGGAGTGACAATCACGCACAGCCGCTAATTGAAGATGCGCTCGTGCTTCCCGGCCGGTTGCTCTTACGCAGCCGAAACTACCTGCGTCACCTCCACGTTCGAGACGGTTTATCGTCACATCAGATCGGGCGGCGGTTGGGCGTAAGTCACTCGACGGTTTTGGAGGCGATTCGTGTGTTCGGACTGAATGGTACTGCTCATCGAAATGACGCTCAGAAACTGAAAGGGCAAATTCCGTTCGATTACGGGCTGTCGGAGGGCAGACTGCAGAAATGCGCCGAAGAGCAAGCCGTCATTCGTCTGATCCGTCAACTCCGAGCCAATGGGAAAACACTTCGTTCGGTAGTCGATGAGCTCAATATGCGCTTGGTCCCAACAAAGAATCACGGCTTGTGGCAGGCAGCGACCGTGAAGAAAATACTCGACCGCGTAGTTGCTGGAACTTCCGCCTAGACTGCTGGCGTAATGTCACTTGCCCTTCTCGTTGTCCTTTGGCTGCTTCTTCTCTATGAGCCGCGATTCCTCTTTGCGGGCAGCGTCGATGCTATCAAACTGCTGAACCTTGACCGTTGCGCCGGGAATCTCGCCAAGGTGTTCTTGAAGTCTTTCTTTGACCCGGCCCTTCTTGGCCGTGCCGATGTAATTGGGTTTTCCGTCCTCGGTTTCGATTTGATAAACCACCCGCTTGTCATCGGGCAGTTTCTCAATCCCGATCTTGTTGTAATTCGTCTTTTTCGTACTCATGTCTCCCACCTCAAAAACCAGTGTAGTGCATCGGTATCCTAAGCAAAGACGCTTGCGGTCCTGGCATTGACGCAACCGTCAACCGAACCGATCCGGTAGGGATACTTCGCGTAAATTGTTGCCGGCAGAGGTTCATCGCTTGCGGAGCATGGGCGGGAAGTGACCTCAAAAAGTCAAACGGGTGGTAGAATGCTGTGCCGCTGGCTCCTTTCGCGGTAAGATAGGTCCCGGCGGTTCGGTTCGGCTGACATCGGAGGCGGAGGACAAACAAATTCCGACATGCTGGGCCCGGTCAGTTCGCCCGGCTGACTGTTACGTCGTCCAAGTACACCGTTCCGGTGTCCTCGGTAATAAAACGAAGAAAGAAGTAGGTCTTCTCGCGCGTGTTGTAAACGCCGCCGACCTCTTGCCAGCCGTGAGTTCCACGAGCACTGTGTAGTCTGACGTTCCAGCCAGCGTCGCCATCGACTATTAGATCGAGCGTTCCCCCGCTCATTGCGTTCTGCGCTCTTGTCCAAAAACTTATGCGATAATCGGTATTTGGCAACAAGCCATTCACTTTTTGATAGAAAGTCTTGTAGACGTTCGGTGACATCGGATTTCGATTCGTTATCTCGAGCGAATGAGACCCGCTGTGCGAAGTTGTTGCAACTATCTCGAAATGGGCAGTGGGTGCAGTGTTGTACTGCATGGTGTATCCTGCAAAGGCATCTTCAAAGCTCGGATTCGTTACATGGTTACGCGCCGATACGGACCGCTGAGTCTTCGGTTCAGGGACACCAACCGAGCGTAGAGAGACGCTTCTCGTGCTGGTCGCACCGGGAGCGGCTGTGTATTCAGGGCCTACGTCGGCGCCGATTGCGAGCAGTCGGCCCGACGCTCCGGTTGCGACATAGATCGTCTCACCATCCGGTGAGATCGCCGGAGATGCAATGGAATTGAGAGCTCCGACGTAGTATTCCCACCTCTCTTTCCCGTCGGGGCCAATTGTGACGAGTTTTCCCGCCGTGTTGAACAGCGCCACAATGTCACCTGAAGACGTCACAATCGGCCGATCTACTGAAGCGAAGTCTCCTTCATTGTGAAACTCCCAATACAATGAACCATCCGGGTTGAGCGCGTATAATGACGGACCGCCGCCACCGAGTACGTTGCCGCCTACGTAGATTCTGCCTTTCGGGCCTATCGACGGAGATCCACTGGTTCCATTCTTGATCGAAAACTTCCAACGGATAGAACCATCAGTGTGAAGCGCATACAAACCTGAGAATTCCGATGTCCCGCCAGTCGAACCGGTGCCTTCATAGATCGTTCCGTCGGTAGAGATCGCGGGCGTTCCTACTGTACTCTGGTGGGTAGAAAAACTCCATCTCTGAGATCCATCTGGGCCGAACGCCAAAACACGGCCAAGACCACCGGAGCCGAAAACCGAGGTACCGTCCTCCCCGAGCGCCATATTCGATTCGGTCTGCGCCGATCTACGCGTGACTACCCATCTCTTGGTTCCCTCGCCTGTGATCGAATAGGCTGCATCGTCACCTAGAACAAAGATATTGCCCGCGCGATCGACTGACGGCCGAATCTCTTCAACGTTTGTGAAACCATTACCGAAGTCATAGGCCTTGACTCCCAGTCTATACCGCCAATTGATCGAACCTTTGGCAGAGATGGAGTAGAGATAGATTGGCGGTGCTTCGAGAGAATCTGCCCCGACGACGTACACGGTACCATCTGGCCCAAGACTCGGTGCGCTCGCTTGTCCGCCGACAGAGACTTACCACCGAGCCTTGCCGTTTGGACCAACGGCGTAGACATCGCCGTTATCAAATGACTCATAGATCGTACCATCCGTTCCGACCGCCGGGCGTGTCGCTGCAGAACAACCGCAGTTGGATGCAAAGTACCACTTAAGTTTGCCTACCGCACCTTTCGACTGGGCCTCGGCGAAGCCAATGCCGCCCTGAACCGAAGCAAGAATCAGGAAAAAGAGTGTCCAGGTGAGATTTTGCACGTGTGTCCTCCTTCGACGTGTTCCTGCGTGGCGTCGATGTCTCGCAACCACACGACTAGTCGCCGCACCATAGTCGAACGCAGCATCCGGAGTGACGACCGACCGTGCGATGACGTATGCACGTCTTCGCGCTGTCGCAGGCCTATATCCTTGCAGAAGGTGTCACGCGATTCTCGCACTGATAGGAAAAGCAATCGGCGACTGATAGGAAAAGTACTCGGCGGCCGTCGGCAAACGCCGGACTTCGACGGCGCGAAAACGCGACTCGGGCGGTCTTTTTCTCCCCTTCCTCGCATGGTAGTTCCCATCGTACTGCCAACTGCGGTAATGAACAAGTGGATTTTAGGGGTATGGTTGGGTCGCCGAATAGGACAGGAGGAGGAATTCAGTTCAGTTCGACCGGGTCGAAACCGGGAGGCGCACGCCCTACCTTTACCAGGTGGGCAAGAATCTTCTTGATCTCTGCTGAGTGAGTACACTCAGCCTTGGGTCCTGGATGACGGCGATGACTTTCATCTCAGATCCACAGCGCCGATAATACGGCGCGGGGACAGACGAACGGATCAACCTCGTAGATCTTCGCCAACAATCGAGCCCACGCTTGTTTGTACTCAGAGGAATCCACCTCCACCGCTTCGGATAACGGCAGTCCTGCCGACGGCATATCCTTGCCGACGGCTCGAATCCCTGATCGTCTTCCACGTTGGTCGCTTGAGCATGTTGCTGCCGCCAGCCCTCGGGAGCCCGACGGCTGATGTGTCCGAGCTGCTCCCGCGCCAACTTCGTTGGCGATCGCCCTTTGATTCGTGAGGAGCACAACCCGTATCGGCGGATAAGTTGAACTCCTTTGGGCGGCACATGTCGTGTGAGTTCGGCGATGAACTCCAGTGCATTGAACAGATGCACGTTCTCCTTAAGATATTCCGAATAGTTGGTATGAAAAAGCACCTTTCCTTGAACGGTTCGTAACGGATTTTCTTCAACGAAATCGGTGGACGTGAGATGTACTCGGCGAGATTCACCTATCCTTGGCGGTCCAGGATGCGGACGCTGTTGTCGATGCTGAACCCGGAGTGTTTCCAGCTCAATAGATCGCCTGCAAGTTTCTCGTCCAGCAGGCCCCTTTTCGGTGAGCAGTCGGATCACCCGACGGCGAAACAGCTCGACCATCGCCTGAAGGCCGTTGAAAGGGATGTAGAAGAACCTCCCGTACTCATCGAACCCACCCTCCAAAACGATAGCATGGAAGTGCGGGTTCCACCGGAGCATGTCGACTGAGGTCTGGTGGGCAACGATCAATCCGTGCGCAGTCTATTGCGCCGAGCAACGATCTGGCCCGCAACTTCTTGATAAAACTCACACACCAGATTGAAAATGAGCCGGGAGATATCTTCGAAAAGCCGTCGGTCGTGACGAAAGAACACTCGCAGAGCCTTCGGAAGGGTGAACACAAACTGACGGTGGGGCAGATCAAGGAGCACTTTCTCAGTGAGCTGTTCGGCGAACAGGATCGTGCGTTTCTGACTGGAGCGAGGGGCAAAGATAGAAACCCTTGCAACTGAACGGACGAAAGTAGTCGTGCCCGAACTCGGGATTCGTGCATCGGATTCGCGCCATCCCTTGAAGGTAGTCCCGCAGGCGACGAAATCGAGTTCCGACATCCTGAATCCTCTCAAGCCAGTACATACCGTACCTCTTGGCAAATTGCTCCTCATATTGTGCGCAAAACTCGTCAAAATGACGTTCGAAGATCGTCTGAAGTTGATTTTAGCCAAAATTCAAATAGCACAAATATGACAAATTTACTACGTATTGTTGACAGATTCACCGATCCGGGTTAACCTGACCTGCCTTTCAACGGAGAAGGATCCGCCGAGAGTTTTTCAGCAGAGATACAATCACCACATACAATTCAACTGACCGCCCTTCAACAACAGTCGATGCATCAGCGACGAGAAAGGAAGGAGACACAGATGAAGAACAACCCTTCAGTTCTTGCGACGGCAGGTATTTCTGCCCTGGCGCTGGTCACGCTACTTGTTTTTGGCGCGTGCAGGAATCCCCTGGGCGACCGGGGAGCGGATAGCGGGTCGGGCAAAGCCGGCAGCCTCACCATCTCGATCGGCGACGGGGTGAGCCGGACGCTGCTTCCCGACCTGAGCATGGACCCGGCGAGCTACCAGGTGGACGGCTCGGGACCGGGCGGTGCAAGCTTCAGCGAGACGGTGACCGGTTCGAGCAGCGTCACTGTTGAGGGCCTCGCCTTCGGCGAGTGGGAGGTGACGGTCACAGCGTTCAACGATGAAGCGACCGCGATCGGTGCTGCAACCGGGACAGTCACGGTGCACTCGAATGCGAGCGCCACCCTCGAGCTGACGGTGGTGCCCTACGACGGATTCGGCACGCTGAGCCTGGACCTTGCCTGGAGCCCGGGCGACATCGATATCGCACAGGTGGAATCGACTCTGATGCCTGCAAACGGAGCGACGCGAACGCTCGATTTCACGGTGAACGGTGGGGCAGGGAGTGCGAGTTTTTCCGCGGACGACGTGGCGACCGGTTACCACACACTGAGTCTGAAGCTGCTCGACAACGGAGCGCTTGCGATGGGAGCGGTGGAAGTTGTACGAATCGTCAAGGATGCCACAACGAGCGGCAGCTTCACCTTCGCAAACCTCAACAAGCCGGGAGGTGGTATCGATGTGAATATCACCCCGAGCCTGGGGGATCCGCTTACGGTGAGCATCGCCGGAGCATCGGCTACGAAGGCGAGCGGCGACACGATGAACCTTACTGCGAGCAACGCCGAAGCGGTCAACGCGACCTACGTCTGGTACGTCAACGGCGAGTCGGCCGCCACAGGGTCGAGCTTCGCCTTCGACGACAGCTGGACCGCAGGCTACTACCGCATCGACGTGACCGCTTTCAGCGCCGACGGGAGCAGAGCGGGGAGTGCGGGTGTGGACGTGGAGGTCACCGAAGGTACCGCTCTACGTGGAACTGGATCCCCCGCCTGGGCGCAGGAACTGGGTTCTGGGTAGCGATCGCCTCCTCGGCCGACGGCACGCACCTTGCAGCGGTCGACGTCTTCTCAGGGGGTATCTGGACCACTTCTGACTCCGGGGCAACGTGGTCAGAGCGGACAGCCGGCGGCTCGGGATACTGGGCATCGATCGCCTCTTCCGCGGACGGTACGCGCCTCGCCGCCGGGGCTGCACCCGGGGACATCTGGACCTCCGCCGATTCGGGCGCAACCTGG
>CAWHUY010000027.1:0-134373 GCA_963832675.1 uncultured Spirochaetota bacterium
ACGATGAATTGAGCTGCGCGACCGACGCTATTTCTGGGACCGAAAAGCGCCGAACCTCGAAGAACTCTCGCTCCCGACGCCATCTCGCCCAGCGACAGCTCGAATGATATGTTAGCACGCCGATCAACTTTAACGTGCGGAACACCAAACACATTCTCACAGCGTAAACTACTCAAAATCGGCGGACTGATCACAGTCGACCGTCTCGAACTCTTTTGGCGATAAAATCATTGGCCTTTCCAGCTCTATTTCCAAAATGTCCTTATCGCCGGTGATCAAATAGTCGCAGTCGCCCATGATTGCAGAAACAAGGATGGGAAGGTCGTCCGGATCTCGTATATCTGGAATTCCACTCGTCTCTATTTCACGGGGAATGTATACCAGTTCGTAACTGAACTCGGATAAGAATGTTTCAAGTGCAGGCAAGTGTGAGGGGAACTTCTGATGGAACACTTCGTGCAGCTCCTCGACGACGTAAGACGAAATAACGATTGTATGGCGCTCAATTGCTCGTGCGAGAAAGGCCGCTGTCTGAGAGTTGGGAAATACGATCGCAGAAATGAGAACGTTTGTATCAAGAAACAGTCTCACCGATATTTACCTTTTGGTTCGTTGTTTGCGGACCTGCCTCACCATTTGCACTACATCTTGTTCATTCGCGAGCCCGCCTTCCTCGGCTTCCCCGTCCATGTCAGTTTGGATCGTCGACAACGCAGCCAAAGAGGAGTTTGTGAATGTAATCTTGCCGTCTTCCTCGATAAACAGCACTTTGTCCCCTGGTTTCAGGTGTAGCTTCTTGCGAATCTCAACGGGTATCGTAATCTGTCCCTTGGTGGTGACCTTAGCCAACTCCATACAATGCACTCCTTACATTCCTTACAATACGGCGAACTTGGGATGAAGTCAACACCCCCTTGAGCGCTGGACGAAGAGTTCGGTGATTGATAAGGATCTGATAGTACGCAAATCTCACTTCACGAAGTGCCAGCCGGGCTATTTCGGCGTGCTAACGTCCGCTTAACCCGCAAATCCGTGCCCGAAGGGCTTGGCGCGCGGGTTGCCCGAGTCTTCGAGCAAACCGCGTGTCAAAGGATTTGTCGGGTTGAAGCGAATGTTCTACGCTTCATTCTCCGATTTCCCTATCTCTTTCGATCCGACGATTGAATCTATCGTGAAATCCTGGCCATTGATTTCGTTGAAAGTCCAGGGCCAGACCGGCGTTGGCTTTTTCTGAATTGTTCGGGAATCGTTTCGTCCTGGGTTCTTCATTCTTGTTCCCAATGACAGACTTCCATGCACCAGCAAACTATACTTCGGCTATCTCCGGTGTTTTTCCGCATTGGGCAGGAATGGATCAATACTCAGATCGACCGAGAATATCCGAATTGAGTGTTGAGGGCACGGCAAGCTCCTCCTCTTCTCTTCAGCCTGCCGGAGGCAGGTCTTTTCGTCTTTACCTTCGCCGTCTCCACACTCATTGTCCCACAACTGCACGATCTCAGGCCACTGCGCGGTCGCCCGCATTGTTCCGGCGCGGAGCGTCCGCAGAACGTCTGCTTAACCCGCAAATCCGTGCCCGAAGGGCTTGGCGCGCGGGTTGCACGAGTCTTCGAGCAAGCCGCGTGTCAAAGGATTTGTCGGGTTGAAGCGAATGTTCTGCGCTTCATTCTCCGATTTCGTATCTCTTTCGATCCGACGATTGAATCTATTCGTGAAATCCTGGCCATTGATTTCGTTGAAAGTTCAGGGCCAGCGGCTTGGATTTTTCTGAATGGTCTGTGAATCTTTCGTCCTGGGTTCTTCATTCTTGTTACCAATGAAAGACTTCCATGCACCAGCTAACTATACTTCGCTATCTCCGGTGTTTTTCCGCATTGGGCAGGAATCGATCAATACTCAGATCGCATCGAGATATTTCTGATCAGTGTCGAGGGCACGGCAAGCTCCTCCTCTTCTCTTCGGCCTGCCGGAGGCAGGTCTTTTCGTCTTTGCCTTCGCCATCTCCACACTCATTGTCCCACAACTGCACGATCTCAGGCCGCTGTACGGTCGCACCCTTGCTTCCGGCGCGGAGCGCCCGTATAACTTACGCGTAACCTGCGAGCTCCGTCCGCGCACAGCGCGGTTGGCGCCGTTCTTGCCTGAGGCTTCCGAGCAAGAACGGTGACAAAGGAGTGAGTCAGGTTCACGCGGTAGTTCTACCGGATATCGAACCCTCACGGCCAATCAATCGTACCCCGCTTCTCATCAGGCACATTCACATTTGTCGTCTTCTTCACTGAGATAATCGCATCGACCACCGCAGACAATCCCGATTGCGCATGCGCGCCGATCGTCGATTGGACCAGACTGCATGATCTTTCATTGTACCCAAACTTCGGCTGCGGCGGGCATTATCGGATTCGCAGTTTTGTATTTCTCTCTTTGAAATGTGAATGTGCCGTCCTCGGCAGACCGACCTCTCCTGTCGGTAGAACTTACGCGTAACCTGCGAGCTCCGTCCGCGCACAGCGCGGTTGGCGCCGTTCTTGCCCGAGGCTTCCGAGCAAGAACGGTGACAAAGGAGTGAGTCAGGTTCACGCGGTAGTTCTACCGGATCTCGAACCCTCACGGCCAATCAATCGTACCCCGCTCCTCATCAGGCACATTCACATTTGTCGTCTTCTTCAGCGAGACAATCGCATCGACCACTGTGGACAATCCCGATTGCGCATGCGCGCCGATCGTCGACTGGACCGAACTGCATGATCTTCCGTTGTGCCCAAACTTCGGCTGCGGCGGGCTTTATCGAATTCGCAGTTTTGTATTTCTCTCTTTGAAATGTGAATGTGCCGTCCTCGGCAGACCGACCTCTCCAGTCGGTAGAACTTACGCGTAACCTGCGAGCTCCGTCCGCGCACAGCGCGGTTGGCGCCGTTCTTGCCCGAGGCTTCCGAGCAAGAACGGTGACAAAGGAGTGAGTCAGGTTCACGCGGTAGTTCTACCGGATCTCGAACCCTCACGGCCAATCAATCGTACCCCGCTCCTCATCAGGCACATTCACATTTGTCGTCTTCTTCAGCTGAGACAATCGCATCGACCACTGCGGACAATCCCGATTGCGCATGCGCGCCGATCGTCGACTGGACCGAGACTGCATGATCTTTCGTTGTGCCCAAACTTCGGCTGCGGCGGGCTTTATCGAATTCGCAGTTTTGTATTTCTCTCTTTGAAATGTGAATGTGCCGTCCTCGGCAGACCGACCTCTCCAGTCGGTAGAACTTACGCGTAACCTGCGAGCTCCGTCCGCGCACAGCGCGGTTGGCGCCGTTCTTGCCCGAGGCTTCCGAGCAAGAACGGTGACAAAGGAGTGAGTCAGGTTCACGCGGTAGTTCTACCGGATCTCGAACCCTCACGGCCAATCAATCGTACCCCGCTTCTCATCAGGCACATTCACATTTGTCGTCTTCTTCACTGAGACAATCGCATCGACCACCGCGGACAATCCCGATTGCGCATGCGCGCCGATCGTCGACTGGACCAAACTGCATGATCTTCCGTTGTGCCCAAACTTCGGCTGCGGCGGGCTTTATCGAATTCGCAGTTTTGTATTTCTCTCTTTGAAATGTGAATGTGCCGTCCTCGGCAGACCGACCTCTCCAGTCGGTAGAACGTCTGCTTAACCCGCAAATCCGTGCCCGAAGGGCTTGGCGCGCGGGTTGCCCGAGTCTTCGAGCAAGCCGCGTGTCAAAGGATTTGTCGGGTTGAAGCGAATGTTCTGCGCTTCATTCTCCGATTTCCGTATCTCTTTCGATCCGACGATTGAATCTATTCGTGAAATCCTGGCCATTGATTTCGTTGAAAGTCCAGGGCGAGCCGGCGTTGGGTTTTTCTGAATTGGTCGGGAATCGTTTCGTCCTGGGTTCTTCATTCTTGTTCCCGATGACAGACTTCCATGCACCAGCAAACTATACTTCGCTATCTCCGGTGTTTTTCCGCATTGGGCAGGAATCGATCAATACTCAGATCGCACGAGAATTTCCCGATTGAGTGTCGAAGGCACGGCAAGCTCCTCCTCTTCTCTTCAGCCTGCCGGAGGCAGGTCTTTTCGTCTTTGCCTTCGCCATCTCCACACTCATTGTCCCACAACTGCACGATCTCAGGCCACTGCGCGGTCGCCCGCATTGTTCCGGCGCGGAGCGTCCGCAGAACTTACGCGTAACCTGCGAGCTCCGTCCGCGCACAGCGCGGTTGGCGCCGTTCTTGCCCGAGGCTTCCGAGCAAGAACGGTGACAAAGGAGTGAGTCAGGTTCACGCGGTAGTTCTACCGGATCTCGAACCCTCACGGCCAATCAATCGTACCCCGCTCCTCATCAGGCACATTCACATTTGTCGTCTTCTTCAGCGAGACAATCGCATCGACCACTGTGGACAATCCCGATTGCGCATGCGCGCCGATCGTCGACTGGACCGAACTGCATGATCTTCCGTTGTGCCCAAACTTCGGCTGCGGCGGGCTTTATCGAATTCGCAGTTTTGTATTTCTCTCTTTGAAATGTGAATGTGCCGTCCTCGGCAGACCGACCTCTCCAGTCGGTAGAACAACAATTCGACAGTTCCAGCCTATTTTGGAAATGCCTGCACTTCTGTCAGCCTAACATTCCTTCGTTGGGTCCACAACTCGGCCGCAAATTGCTATCCCACGTGCAACTATGGCCGCCGCGTCCTTGCGGTTGGCTGTTTTAGACTGGTCCACGTATCCCGCCGCTGGACGCCCCACCGCCGCTGGACGCCCGCCACCAGCCGCGGGATCCGCGTTCACAGACTGTCGAGAGGGCTTCGGACGCCGGCGGGGCCGCGGTTCAGGACGTGGGTGTAAATCATCGTGGTCTTCACGTCGGTGTGGCCTAAGAGCTCCTGAACTGTTCGGATGTCGTAGCCGGCTTCGATGAGATGGGTGGCGAACGAATGCCGAAACGTGTGGCACGAGGCTCGTTTGGTGATACCGGCTTTGAGCACCGCTTCATGGACGGCCCGTTGAAGAAGCGTCTCATCCATATGGTAGCGCCCCTGCTCCCCGGTCTCCTTGTTGGTCCAGCGGCGCGTCTGCGGGAAGACCCATTGCCATCGCCAGTCGGTTGCGGCGTTTCGGAACTTTCTTTCCAGAGCTTCCGGCAACGGTGCGCGGCCCCATCCCTGCTTGAGGTCGCGTTCGTGGACGGCCCGGACTCGATCAAGGTGATCGCGAAGCGCTGCCTTCAAAGCTTCGGGCAGCATCGTGACCCGGTCTTTGGCGCCCTTCCCGTCGCGGACGGTTATCTCATTTCTGCTGAAATCCAGGTCCTGGACGCGTAGTTGAAGGCACTCCAACAGGCGTAACCCGGTGCCGTACATGAGGCGGGCTGCAAGCCATTTGTCGCCGGAGAGCTGCGCGAGTACCGACTTGACCTCCTCCCGGCTCATCACCACCGGCAGCCGGTCCGGTTTTCGGGCGCGGATCACCCCGCCCAGGTCTCCGACAGAGCGGCCGAGTACCTGCCTCTCCAAAAACAGGATTGCCGAAAGTGCCTGATTCTGCGTGGAAGCGCTCACCTTGTCTTTTACCGCGAGGGCGGTCAGAAATGCGTTGATCTCTTTCTCCCCAAGAGAAGTCGCCGTGCGATCAGCGTGAGACGCAAGGAATCGTTTCGTCCAATAACTATAGGCCTCTTTCGTTCGGGGGCTGTAGTGTCTCGCGTCGAGAGCCTGCCGGTAGTGAGTCAGCAGGCGTGAAGCAACGGCGGACCCACTCGGTCCGGCGCCGGTTGGGTCCGGCCGTTTCTTGTCCGGCGCCGAGAACATGCCGGTGCCCAGGAGTTCCAGCAGAAGTCGGTCCCGGTGCGCCTGTGTATCGGGGACGAGCCATGTCCGGTCTCCAGCGTCCCAGTGGGAACCGGGGACTCTCTTGACTGCTGCTACAACCTGGGCATCATAGGGAAATCGCACGGAAATCGACGGTTTCGAGTCACCGCTGATCCTCACTGTCACAGAGATCTCCTGCCGCTCCCAGCTCGCGCGAGGTAGATGGGGGCCGGGTGGCGTCTTTGAATAACGGATAAAATCGGGCGTGATTCAACGTCGGCGAAATCGGCGCCGAGAACAGGCTGCTTAGTGCGCTACGATGTAGGCGGCAAACCCGACGGCGAATCCGAGGAGCGCCCAGAGGCTGATCTTCTTCAGGTACCAGGTGAAGCCGACTGTCTCCAGTCCCATCGCGGCAATCCCTGCAGCTGAGCCGATGACGAGTACCGAGCCGCCGGTTCCTGCCGCGTAGGCAATGAGCTCCCACAGTGCGTTGTCCTTCGGAAACAACTCGAGCGGGTACATTCCCATGGTTGCGGCGACCAGCGGCACGTTGTCGATGATCGAAGATGCGAGTCCGATTATCGCTATGATGATGTTGTGATTGCCGATTGCCCCGTCGAGCCATTGCGCAATATGGGCAAGGATGCCGGTTGACTGGAGAGCATCGACCGAAAGCAGAATGCCGAGAAAGAACAGAATGCTCGACGTGTCGATATTTCGCAGCGCCTGGACTACCGAGAAGAACTTTTTGTGCTCCTCTTCCCTGTTGATGTGGATGATTTCGATCACGATCCAAAGGATGCCGAGCCCTGCGAGTACTCCCATCATTGGCGGCAAGCCGGTGACGGCCTTGAATACCGGGATCATAAGAAATACGAGTATGCCGATCGTGAAGACCAGAAGCTGATGCGACCGGTGCACCGAGACCCTGGGTTCCGTTGGTTTCGTCTCATTCCCGCCTGCATCCCCCTTCAACCGAAACGATATGAACAGCAGCGGCACCACCGTGCACAACAGGCTCGGGAGGAAGAGTGATCGAATCGCGTTGACCGTAGATATCCGTTCGCCGATCCAGAGCATCGTGGTGGTGACGTCCCCTATCGGGCTCCATGCACCACCGGCGTTCGCCGCAACAATCACCGCGCCGACGAACAGGAGCCGCTCCTGTTTGTCGAATATGAGTTTGCGCAGGAGCGTGATCATCACAATCGTGGTGGTGAGGTTGTCGATGATTGCGGAGAGAACGAAGGTGATTCCCCCGGTTACCCACAGAAGCGCAACTTTTCGTCGAATGGTAATGCGGCGCACGATGATGTCGAATCCGTCGTGCGCGTCGATGAGCTCTACAATGGTCATGGCGGCGAGGACGAAAAACAGCACGCTCGAGGTCTCTCCGAGGTACTCGGTGAGATTGGTGAGCACCTCCGACTTGTTCGGCGTGGATACGATATATATCACCCACAGGCCAACTCCGGTCAGCAGTGCGGTCGCGGATTTGTTGATCTTGATGTTGTGTTCCAGCGCTATTCCCGCGTATCCAACAATGAATAGTGCGGCCATGAGGGTGACCATCGGAACCCGCCTCCCCGCAGGTAAGTGGGATTGTCGCGAAACGTTGCGCTTGTTACAAGGGGCATCCGGGCGCGGGGGCCGCGGCCGCACTTTCCGATCGCCTCTGGCGGCGGTATTTTTGCTCCAAGGAGACAAACGTGCAGACAAAGGGAAACACCGTCCTCATCACCGGGGGCACGTCAGGCATCGGGCGCGCTTTTGCGGAGCAATTCGCGAGCAGAGGGAGCAGAGTCATCGTCTGCGGCCGCAGGGCGGAGCGGCTGGCTCAGGTCGAGAAGGAGAACAGCGGAGTCGTCGGCCGGGTGTGCGACGTGTCCAGCACAGTGGAACGGGAAAAACTCGCGCGATGGACGCTGAGTGAATTTCCGGATCTCAACATCCTGATCAACAATGCCGGCGTCCAGCTCCCGATGGATCTGACCCATCCGGTGGAGCTTGCCCGTGTCCACACCGAGGTCGAAACGAATCTCGTCGCGCCGATCCATTTTGCATCTCTTTTTGCCGCCCACCTGTCGGGCAAAAAGAGCGGCGCGATCATAAACATTTCGTCCGGACTTGCTTTTGCACCGATTGCATTCATGCCGGTCTACTGCGCAACCAAGGCGGCCATACATTCGCTGACCCTTTCGCTGCGTTACCAGCTGCGTGCGACTTCCGTACAGGTGTTCGAGATTGCGCCTCCTTCGGTCGATACCGAACTTGGCCCCGAGCGACGCGCGGACAAGAACCAGTCCCACGGCGGGATGCCGGTGGCAGAGTTCATTGCTGCCGCCATGGAGGCGATAGAAAACGACACCCTCGAGGCGGCAATCGGCCCTGCGGCGGGCATGCGGGCAAACCCGGCCGAGCTTTTTGCGCGGATGAACCCGTAGAGCTGATCTGTGATTTTCTTGGTATATTAGGTCCTTATGTCGTCCCTTTCATCGTTCAAATCATTTATCCGGGATCTCCCGGAAACGAATAGACGGATGCCGGCCCTTTTTGTCGGACACGGCTCTCCCATGAACGGAATCGAGAACAACGAGTTCAGCCGCAAATGGGAGGAGCTTGGGAGGCAGATTCCCCGTCCGCGCGCAGTGCTCTGCATCTCGGCACACTGGCTGACTCGCGGCACGCACGTCACGGCGATGAACCGCCCGCGCACGATACACGACTTCGGCGGCTTCCCGCCGGAGCTCTACCAGGTGCAGTATGAAGCGCCGGGGGACTCGGATCTCGCCGAAGATACCGCGGCGCTCGTGCGCAGGACTCAGGTGGGACTCGACCACGATTGGGGTCTCGACCACGGGTGCTGGTCCGTAGTGCGAAGGATGTATCCAGATGCCGACATTCCAGTGCTGCAGCTGAGTATCGACTTCGACCGGCCCGCCGCCTACCACTATGAGCTCGCGAAGGAGCTCGACGTTCTGCGCGGGAAAGAGGTGCTCATCATCGGCAGCGGAAACATGGTCCACAACCTTCGCATGGTCGCGTGGGATAAGCTCTCCTCGCCGGGATTCGGTTTCGATTGGGCGCTGGAGATAAGCGAGACATTCAAAAAGCTCATCGCAGGTCACGATCACGGCCGACTCATCGCCTACCAGGAGCTCGGCCCCGCGGCGCTGCTCGCCGTTCCGACGCCCGACCACTATTACCCGCTTATGTACGCACTCGGGCTCCAGTCGCCGAAGGACGAGGTTTCGTTCTTCAACGATCGGCACGTCGGTGGATCGCTGACCATGACCTCGGTCAAGATTTCGGAGAGTTGAGTGCGTTGCGGGCCGCTTCCATAAGGAGAAAAAAGGCCTGCCCTTCGGCCGATACACCGGGCCGATCGAACGTAGGGGAACCGGACACGTCACGGACAAAACCCTGTTCGTCGACTTTACCCTGCGCTGCCGATCGCATACGTTCTGCCGACTCGAGATACCCGGTATCGAGGATGCCGGTCCGGCACGCTTCGTAGATCGCGCAGGCGATCATCTGGGATGCGTTGGTTTCCACGAAGGATGCCCGGTCGTCCATTATGTCGTGGTAGAGGCCGTCGGGGCGAAGCCGGGCAAGGCAGCCGTCAATCAGTTCCCGCAGGCAACCGCCAAGCGCCGTACGCTCCCGGGCCATCGTCGCCGGAAGGTGCGCTATCACCTGTGCGAGCCCGCAAGCCGCCCAGCCGTTGCCGGTCGACCAGAACTCGGACCGTGCGAACCTCTTCGCGCCGTCGTCCCACTTGTGCGAAAACAGCCCAAGCTTCTCATTCCAGAGCAGGCGACGAAAGCCTTCGATCTGGCGCACCGCCTCGCCTGCGTGCCCTGCGGCCGCGAGAAACGGTGGAGCCATGTAGATCGAATCGATCCAGACTTCGTCACGGTCGACCAGATGGTAGAGTGTCCCGTTTTCAGTTCGAAAGGGCGTCGTGAGGAGCCAGTCAGCCATCCGTTTCGCGGCAAGTGCGTATTCCGGCTTTCCCGTTCGTCGGGCGGCGTAGAGAACGGGAATCCCGTTAGCGGCGGGATCGCACACGGTGCGGTTCTCGCCGACAACGCCCAGCCGTCCATCGTCGGCCTGGTGAACCACTGAATCATGCGCGAGAAGCAATCCCAGCTCTTCGTCACCCTGTGCGATGAGCGCCTGGGCGCAGAGGCCCTGTTCCCAGGCGTCGCGCTGCATGCAAAGCAGCACCGCCTTGACCCGGGTTGTGAGGGGTTTTTCGTCCATGCCCGGCCTCCTTCGCCTTCGGCCAGACTACCATATCCCCGGGACAGGTCGATACCGGTTCCTCTGCATCTGCTCGCTCTGACGGCGCGATTCCTTCATCACGCGCATCTGCTTCGTCCTGATCTCCGCGCCCGCATCGGGCGTCTGGCGTCAACCGCTCAGGTCATCGACAAGGCTCGCCAGCTTCTCGGGCGACCAGAACAGGTGGGTCTCCTCAATCTCGTGGACAATACGGACCAGGACGCCGTTCAGGGGGGTCGGGACGCCGACTTCGCGGCCGAGCCGGACGATCTCCCCGTTCAAATAGTCGATTTCCGTAGGCCTGCCGCGCCGCAGGCTCTGTAGAGTCGACCCGAGTAGCGGATCGGCGGCATCGGGACCTAAAGCTGCTCTCCGTATCCGGGCGGCAGCGACCCTGCCCCCCATGCCGACGGGAAGCGCCGATACCAGACGGATGAGGGCGACCGGTGCGCCCGGCAGCGGTTCGAGCCTGATTCCTGCCCGCCGGATCACGCGGGTCCCCTCCCGGATGAGAAGAACTGCAAGGCGGCGAAGCGGACCAAGGGCGAAAACTTCCGGAAGCGGCAGGTTGGTGGCTGCCGGCAGCGCATTGTTGAGGTTGAGAATGAGCTTCGACCAGTGGGCGCCGCGGATATTGGCGGTCGCCCGGGTCGGGACTGCAGATCCGAGGATCTGCCGGAGCGATGGGATGATTGCCCGCTCTGTCTTGAAAGGATGCCCGATGACGAATGCGCCGGGGGACTGAATCGAAATGGTGCCCGGTGTCAGATAGGTGGCCGCAAGCAGCACGACGGCGCTGACAATATTGCGAGCCGGCAGGTACTGCGCGGCTATGTCGTCGGCACGCACGCCGTTCTGCATGGTCACTACGGGCACCTCGGTCAGGTAGGCGCGATTCTCGTCTATCGCCGCGGCGAGATCCTGAGTTTTGACTGCAATCAACGCGAGCTCCGGTGGTTCCGATAAGCGCTCCGCGGTATCCACCTGTGCGCTGAACTCGCCGAGCGCGCCGGTGATCTGCAGGCCGTCTTTCCGGATCGCACGGACCTGGTCGGGCCTGCCGATGAGTGTTACCCGGTGTCCCGCCCGGTGAAGCAGCGCTCCTACCGATCCGCCGATCGCGCCCGCGCCGATTACCGCGATGTGAGCCATCAATCTCTCCTTCGTAATAGTACGAAGATTACTCACGGGCAGACGCCGGCGTCAAATCGTACCGCCGGCGTCGCGCGCGGCGCGCGACATTTTACCCTTTCGTGACGCGGACGTGATCTTTCGGTTGTACTGTAGATGACAGAACACGGGGACAGGAGGTCTTGCGATATGTCCATGAACACACGAAGCCGAAAGCGCAGATGGGTACCGGTTCTTGCCGTGGGGACGCTCGTTGCGGCGGCTCTCGCAGCTGTCGCGCTGCGCGGCGCTCCAATCGCGGCGGAACCGGTTGCCGCGAATCAGCCGACGCAAAATACCGTCGTCGCGGATGCCGGAGGCAGCACGCAGATGAATTCAGATTTACCCAAAGCGATAGGTCCCGACTACCGGTTTGCGGTCTCCCTGACTCCGGCCGAATGGCGGGCTCGCCTTACCGGGGACCAGTACTACATCCTGCGCAAACAGGGCACGGAGCCGCCGTTTACCGGGAAATACTGGAACAACCACGCCGAGGGAACCTACTACTCGGCCGCCACCGGACAGCCGCTCTTCAGCTCGAGGGACAAGTTCGAGTCGGGAACCGGGTGGCCCAGTTTTACCCGCGCCATTTCTCCGGATGCGGTCCTCCTGCGCGTGGACAGCAGCATGTTCATGCAGCGCGTCGAGGTTGTCGATTCTCTGAGCGGATCGCACCTCGGCCACGTCTTTGACGACGGACCTGCGCCTACAGGCAAGCGGTACTGCATAGACTCCGCTGCGCTCATCTTCGTTCCGGACGGCGGCACGCCTCCGAAACTGATCACGGCTGGGCAGTGACGATCGGAAAACCTCTGCAACCCCGTTTCGCCGAGCCGTTCCTGTGCAGACGCGGTCGCCCGCTCTTGACCAACAGCCGCCGGCGGGTTCCAATGAACCGGAGGCCGTATCACTTCCATGCCCGCGATAACCGTTAGACCGGTCGAAGGACCGCGCGAAAGGCAGCTGTTTCTGACCTTTCCCTGGAAGATCTACGCGCGCGATCCGCTCTGGGTTCCGCCGCTGTTTGCGGAGCGCAGACGGGAGCTCGATCCGGAACGCGGGACCTTTTTCCATCGCGGGGAAGCTGAGCTCTTTCTCGCTCACCGCGGGAATACCGTAGTCGGAACGATCTGCGCCGCCGAGGACCGGGCTCTGAACGAGCGGCTCGGGCGGAAGGAGTCGATTTTCGGCTTTTTCGATTGCATCGACGACGCCGAGGTAGCGGCGGCCATGCTCGAGAAGGCTGTGGAGTGGGCGCGTTCACGCGGGCTCACGACTATCTCCGGCCCGTTCAATCTCGACTACGAAAACGCCTCCGGCGTGTTGATCGAGGGATGGGACAAACCACCGGCCATGCTGTGTGGGCACACGCCCCGCTACTACCAGGCACTGATCGAAGGCTGCGGCTTCTCCCCCCTTCGCGGTGACGGGCTCGCCTATGAGCTATCCATCGATCAACCCTCCAAAACGTTCGAGCGCACTGCCGTGCTCGCCGAGCGGCTGAAGAAAAGAGGCTGGATCACCATCCGCACCCCCGACCCTCGCCGCTGGGAGAGCGAGGTCGACGTGCTGCAGGAGCTTTTGAACAGGTCGACGACCCACCTTCCCGATTACCGCCCCTGGGAGCGCGAAGCGGTCCAGGCGCTTATAGAGCCTTTTGCCGCCATCGCCGACCCGGAGCTCATTCTGTTCGCCGAAATCGACGGGAAGACCATCGGCTGGTTTCCCGGTTTGCCCGACCTCAATGAGATCCTTATTCATCTCAACGGATTGCGCCGTCCCTGGGACAGGGTGCGGGCGCTCTACTGGTCGCACAGAGCGCCGAAGAGCCTCTCGGTGAAAAGCGTGCTGGTGCTTCCCGAGTACTGGGGAAGCGGTGTTGCGGTGCTGCTCTTTCACGAGATGCGCCACCGGGCAGTCGCGAAGGGATACCGTCGCGTCGATCTCTCGGTCACCTCGGCCGACAATCCCTACACTCCGCACCTTGCCGAACGCATGGGAGCACGCCTCTACAAGCGATACCGGATATATACCCGCGCAACCCGGGCGCTCTAGCGCTGCGGCCGGCTGCGCCCCTCGGCGCCGGTTCGTTGAAACTGGCATTACCCGGCAGCACGTGCTACCATTTTATCCTGAGAGGTGAACGGTGATGAGAAGGCTTGTGATCGGACTTCTGCTCTCTCTTGTCGCGGCAGGCTCCTCGCTCTTCGGTCAGGAGTTCAAGGCAACACAGAGCAGGTTCTTTCCGTTCGTCCGGCAGGGAGTCGACGTCGAGCTCTCGCGGTTCGGTAGTTACGCGGCGCTCGCGGACTGGACCGACGGCAACTCGATTTCCGTTTTCGACGAAAACCGGGAGTTGCTCTGGCGGCACAAACAGCCCTACTACTGGGGCGGCACGCTCAAGCATTCCCCGGTGCTGCAGTTTGCCCCCGACGAATCATTTCTGATTTTTCCCGGATATCGCACCGACAACGACATAGCCGTGGTAAACCCGAAATCCGGCGAACCCTACTCGGTTTTGACCGATCACACCGGCAACGTTTCATCGCTTTCGCTCAGTCCTGACGCCTCTCACCTGCTCTCCTATGCATCGGGGGAGCTTTTTCTCTGGCAGCGCGACGGCACCTCTTTCCGCGTCGTCGACAGGCTGCCGGGCGACGCGCCGTCGGTCACCTCCATGGCGTTCTCCCCCGACGGCACTCTCGCAGCAACGACGGTCACCGTCGATGTGAGCCGGCAGCTTGCCGTCTACCGTGTCGACGGCAACAAGCTTTCCCGGATCTACTCCTACTCCCGGGAAGAGCACAATCTGTCGCGCGATTTTGGCCAGGTAACCTTCTCACCGGACGGCCGGTGGATCGCCGCCGGCTATTCGGACAGTCTGGTGTTCTGGCGGGTTCCCGCGGCTGTTCAATCGGCCGGAACGACCACCGACCTCCAGCCGGCGCAGACAATCGCGAGCATCGAGCTGGGGTCGATCCTCAGCCTGAGGTTCTCCCCGGATTCAACCACTCTATTCAGCGGCTTTTACAAAGACCTCCGCGGGTACCGCCTCGACGGGACGCAGTGGAAAACCTGGGTAACCTTCAGCCCCCACCAGGGGCACGTCAACGACATGGAGTTCTCCCTCGACGGAAAACAGCTTGCGATTGCCGGCAGCAGCGAGTCAAACGGCCTCGGAATCTGGACGCTCTCGGGAATCGGTCCCTCCCCGGTCGGAGAGATCGTGTCGATCCTCGGCGGAAAAATTTCGGTCGGACAGAAGAGCTTTCTCGACAACACGCTGGCCGTGCGCATCCTCTCTTCGGTGAAAGCAGCGGACGTCGCGCCTCGCGACATGTTCGAGACCGAGCAGGAATATGCGGCCCGCATGGCGCGTGCGGCAACCCAGGTTGCATCCCTCATTCAGGAGGAGACGGAAAAACGGTTCGCGGCAACGCGCCGGCCGGCCCCCGGCGCACTCTACGCGGTCGCTGTTCCGCTCCAGACACAGGGCGCCTACAACATCGACCGGCAGATCTACTCGTTCCGTTTCATGGACGAGGAGGCGACGGTGCGGATCGACCGGGACAGAGCCCGCGACCTGTACGGCAGGTGGAAAGATGCCCGCGTCATCGCGACTCGTGTCCAGACGCCGGACGGCCCGACCTACGGCGACTTCCGCCTCGAGCTGCCATCCAGATCCGAGCTGGTTCCCGTTGGACTCTCGCAGAATCCGTTTACCGGCGAACAGCTCGACCGTTACGGCGTTCGCGTCCCCAGCGTTTCCGTCGGCCCGGATCTATTGATCCGCAACCTCACCATAGACGGGATTTTCCCCTCACTCTATCGCTATTACTCCGATCACGCGCTCGGCCACGTCGAGCTGCAGAACATCGGCTCGGCAACGATCAGCGGCGTTTCTGTGCAGTTTCTCGTGCCCGGGTTCACGCAGTCTCCGACGGCCGCCGATGTTCCCTCCACGCTCGGCGTCGGTGTGCGGGAATCGGCAGATATCCGGGCGCTCTTCGCCCCGTCGATCCTCTCGCAATCCGACGGTGCCGCAGCGTCGGCCGAACTCTCGGTACAATACTCCTCTCAGGGCAAGACCTACAAGGAGACCGTTGCGCGCCCGGTCACGCTGCTCAACCGCAACGCCATCCGCTGGAACGACGACAAGAAGGTCGGAGCCTTCATGTTCACAAACGATCCGGCGTTGCTGCGCTGGAGCGGGCAGGTCACCGGCATGGTGGACGACACGACAACCAACGTTCTGACCCGGAATCTGCTTACCGCGATTCGCATGTTCGAGGCGATACGTGCGGCGGGGGTCACCTATGTGGTAGATCCGACCAGTCCCTACGCGTCGCTCTCCCGGGACGCGAGCGCGGTTGATTTCGTTCGGTTCCCGGTGGAAACTCTCGATCAGCGCGGCGGCGATTGCGACGACCTGTCGGTGCTCTACAACAGCCTTCTCGAATCGGTCGGCGTAAACACGGCCTACATAACGACCCCCGGACACATCCTGACCGCGTTCGATCTGGGCATGAGCCAGGCAACCGCCACAAAGGTCTTCGCAAAAACCGACGACCTGATCTTCCGTGACGGAACGACCTGGGTCCCGGTGGAGACTACGCTGCCCGAACAGGGATTCACCAGGGCGTGGCAGACGGCGGCGATCGAGTGGCGCGAGGCGCAGTCGGCCGAAACCGCCAACTTCTTTACCACCGGCAGCGCGTGGAGCCTCTATCCGCCGGCGGCCTATTCGGCCCCGCAGGCGGCGCCGGTTCCGCCGAAGAGTCAGGTGGTGACGCTCTTCAACGACGAGCTGAGTGCCTACCGCAAGGTGACCTTCGGTCCGAAGGAGGCTGAGCTCCTTGCGCGTCTCGACAAATCCCCATCAGCGAGCGGCGATAATCAGCTGGGAATTCTCTATGCGCAATATGGTCTTTTTCCCCAGGCCCTCGACCGCTTCAAGCGAGCGCTCGCAAGGGAGGAATACCTCCCTGCGATGATCAACGCGGCAAACGTCCTGAGCATCGGACAGAAGTATGATGAGGCGCGTGCCTACCTTGTTCGGGCGGAAAAGATCGATCCGAACAATGCGCACGTACTCATGAGCCTTGCCTACTCCTATTTCCACGATGGAAACCAGCAGGAGGCGAAAAACGCCTTCGAACGTGCCAGCCGCATAGATCCGCAGCTTGCCGCGAGCTACCCGCTATTCGGTAGCTCGCCGGGTACGGCGGGCAGCGGTCGTGCATCGCGCGAGTCGGGAGCTGCCGAGATCTTTACGAGCGACTGGTCGGACGGGAAGTAAATGCCGCTTCGAAGTGCGAGCTACTTGTTCATCCCGAGCGTCAGACCGGCGACGATGTATCGCTGGAATATGAGGTAAAGGATCGCGGCCGGTAGCGCGCTGATGAGCGACCCGCCCATGAGCACCGGGATCTGGGTTATGTGAGAGGACTGCAGCGTCGCGAGCCCTACGGTGATCGTACGGGACTCCGGGGTCTGCAGAAACAGGAGCCCCACCAGAAGGTCATCCCAGATCTGGATGAACTGCAGCACCGCGACGGTAATCAGAGCCGGAGTGGCCATCGGCAGCATGATGCGCCGGTAGATGCCGTAGTAGGTGGCGCCGTCGACAACGCCCGCGTCCATGATGTCGTTTGGAATGCTGCGGTAGAATGAAGTAATGAGAAAAGTGCCGAACGGAATCCCGAGGGCGCCATACACGAGGATCGCGCTGTACAGGTGATTCACCATGCGGAGCCCGGCAAGGTTGACAAACTCGGGTATGATGATCGACTGCATGGGAACCATCATGCTTCCCACGATCAGGTAGAACATGGTCGTCGAACCGGGGTATTTCAGCTTGGAGAATGCATACCCGGCAGTCGTGCCCACACCGAGGATAATGACGATCGCGCTCAACGTCACGATCGTGCTGTTGAGAAGCTGCTTGAAAATCGGGAGCGTCTCGAACAGGATCTTCCAGCTCACCAGGGAGACGCCGCCACCATGTACCGCGAACTGGTTCGAAGACTGGAACGACCTCTCCACCATGTAATAGAAGGGAAAGAGCATTACGATGGAAACGACAATCAGAACGGCGAAAATCAGGACGTTCCTGGTCTTTCGTCCGACTGATGAGCCTACAGGCCGATGCTCGCGGCGGCTTTCTGCCATTACTTCAGTCCTCCGCAAATCGCGCAAATCGGAACTGGAGAACGCTCACGATCAGCATGAAAACCAGAAGTACCACGCCGAGTGTCGCGCCAAAGCCGAATTGCCCCTGATTGAATGCCCGCTGGTAGATGAAGAACTCGAGTGTCGTCGTCCCGTAGTTGGGCCCGCCGCTTGTCATCACGTAGATGAGACTGAACAGAGCCGTGAACGCCGCGATCAGCGTGATTGTCAGCGAGAACAGAATGAACCGTCGCAGCAGCGGCACGGTGATCTGCCAGATCAGCGTCCACCACCCCGCGCCCTCGATCTTCGCCGCACCGTAGATCTCGGGACTTATGGTCGCCATACCGGTGAGAAGGATGAGCGTGTTGGGTCCCACCTGTGACCAGATAAAGGTGAGAGCCACCGGAATGATCGCGAGCTTGGCGCTGGCCAGCATGTTCTGCCGGACGGAACCCAGTCCCAGCGCGGCAAAAGAATGGTTCAGTATCCCCTCGCCGATGAAGAACTGCAGCGACACCATACCGATAACAACCCATGAGACGGTGGCGGGAAGGAAGAAGATCGTCCGGAACACGCGCCAGCCTGTCACCTTCTCGTTCAGGAGAAATGCTATGACAAGCGGAATGAGGACGGCGAACGGAACCGAGGCGAGGAGGATCCCGTTGTTGGCGATGACTCGCCAGAAGGTGCTGTCGTTCAGCAGCCGCTGGTAGCTTGCAAGGCCGATCCAGGCGGACTTGATTCCGTTCCATTGAGTAAGGCTGTGGTAGATCGTCTGTCCGATCGGAAGCACCAGAAGGAGACACCAGAAGACAAGGAGCGGTATCGTGAAAATTATCCCCGCAGCATGACGATGGGACATGGATTTACCGCCAAGTTTTCGCATGTACTCCGTCCGCTCGATCCAGTGTTATATATGGAGGATAACAAATCTTGACTGAAAGAAGAATACCGGTTGTTCGTCGAAACTGGAGCCCGATCTCCACGGCTCTTGCGAACCGGTGGAGTCCGGGCTACCGCCAGTCACATTTCTACTTATAAGTCGATGAGCGCCGATCTGCCGGAAGCTGCATGAGCGAATCCTGCATCTTCTTCAGCGCATCCATCACCGTTGTCTGTCCCGCAAGGGCCGCATCAAGAACCTGTGAACCGGTGTCGACTACCTCTCCCTGAAGTACGTTGTCGATCATCGGGAAACGCGGTAAATCCCTGCTTCGTCGCGAATTCGAGCATCGACTCGTTCACCGGGTCGGTGGTCGTGAATCCCTGCCGGTCGGGGATCAGACCCGCTTTGTCGATGGTCTTCTGTCCATCGGGCGAAATCATGAACTTTATGAAGTCGGCGGCCTCTTTCTGATGCTGCGAATAGGAGGTAATCCCAAATCCATCTCCGGCGTACTCAACAACGCCCTTGATCGGTTCGTCGGAGAACGGCGGGACGAAGGCGGCAACGTTGTCGCCCATCGGCTTCTCGAACGTTGCCGTGTCCCACGTTCCATCCATGATCATCGCCGCTTCGCCCTTGATGAACTTGTCGATGACGTTCGTGGTGGTGATCACGTCACTATTGGTGTAGCCCTTCTGGTGAAGGCTCACCCACTTGTTCATCTGGTCGACGATCTTCGGCTGGTATAGGGAATTGATCCGTCATAGAAGCCCTTCCACTGATCGAGCGGATAGGCTCCAATCATCAGATAACTGTAGTCATACCAGGGGTAGAATGCGGCTCCCAGGTTCTGCCCGCCGTTTCCATAGATCATGGGGGTGATTCCGGCGTCCTTGAGTTTCTGGCAGGCCGCGAAAAACTCATTCCAGTTCCGTGGGAATTGGGTGATTCCGGCCTTCTTGAAAAGCGCTTTATTATAGAAACCAATGTAGAACTGATCTTCGAGCGGCGCGACCAGGATCCCGTCATCGGGATTGAAGTTGTCCGAGCTCCATTCGATCCCTTTGAGCTGTTTGAGATCTGCCGCCGGGATAAACTTGTCGAGACGGGCGAGATAGTCCTTGTTCTTCAATGCAAAAAGCCCGGTCCACATGACAACCAGGTCGGGACCGGTTTTCGAAACGGCCGCCGATTGCAGCAGAGCGAAATAGTTGTCCGCCGGCTGGCTCACGAGATTGATCTTCACCTTCGGATTCACGGCCGCATATGCATCGACCAGCGCCTGGGTTGTGGTGGCGTTGATTTCAGTACCGTAGTTGTGCCAGAACGTCAGCTCCACCGGTTTGGCCGCTGCCGCCGCCGGACTTTCTTTGCTTCCGCCGGCGAACAGCGGTCCCGTGAACAGGAACACGCTCGCGACGATCATGCAAACCAGAAGAGATAGTCTCTTTTGCATAGTTGCCTCTCCTTATTGCTCATTGGCAATGACGACGAAAGTCGCGACTGCCGGATATGTCAAACGTTCCGCATCAATCCCGGTCCGTCTACGAAATCTTACGTAATGTCAATCTATGTTGTCAAGTAAAAATAGACATAATAATGATTACTTCGATCACTAACTGCTCAAACCATTGACATTTCGATCATTCGGGGTATAGCTTGAACCGAAACCACGCCCAACAGGGAGTACGGATCGTGGAAGTCTACACAGTGCATACGCCGGGCCGAATTTGCCTTCTCGGCGATAACACGGATCTCGTTGAAAAGCCGACGCTTGCTGCCGCCATTTCCGCGTATCTGACCATCGATCTCGAGACGAACGGCACCGGAAAAATCTCCTTTACTGCGAACGATCTTTCAATTTCCGAGGAATATCGCCTGGGGGAGCCGCCTTCGCCGAACTCACCGCTGCGCTACCCGATGGCCGTGTGCCGTCGATTGAAATCCTCGATCTCGAGCGGATTCCATGCGTCGATCCGGTCCGATATCCCCATTGGTGCGGGGCTCTCCTCTTCGACAGCATTGTGTATTGCCACAATCAAAGTTCTCGACAAAGCCTTCCAGATCGGACTGTCGAAACCCGAGATAGCCGAGCTCGCCTACGTCATCGAAAGCCAGGACCTTGGGGTGGAATGCGGAAGGCTCGACCAGTATGCAATCACCTTCGGAGGCGTCACCTACATCGACACCGGACCCGACCCCGCGGCTACCCCGATTGCGACCAAAAAGCTTCCTATCGCGGTCGCCGACACGCAGGAACAGCACAACACCCGGGAGCTTCAGGTCTGGATGCGCAGGCGCATACGAGACAAGGAAAAACTGCTCCTTGATTCGCTCGACCGGGTCGTGGGCCTCGTGGAAGAGGGCAGAAGGGCCATTGAAGCGGGGGATCTTCCGGGCCTCGGCAGACTGATGAATCTTCAACAGGAAGAAGAGAAGCTCATGGGAACCTCCACGAACCGGCTGGAGGCGTTCTGTCGTGCGGCTCGCAAGGCGGGCGCGCTCGGAGCCAAGCAGATGGGCGCAGGCGGCGGCGGCTGCATGATAGCGCTTTGTCCGCCGGAATCCAACGGCGCGGTAGTGCGCGCCCTCGAGGCCCTCGGCGCCCCGGTCTGGAAATTCGATATTGTCGGATCATAAAATCAGAAAGGAGACATTCATGAAACAGCGGCTGCTGCTCACGGGAGCTGCCGGATTTGTCGGGGGAAACATCATCCGGGAGGCGGGGGCCACCTGGGAAATTCACGGCGTGGATCGCATTACTGTGGAAAACGGGCCGGAGAATGTCAGCTGGCATAACGTCGATCTGCTCGATGCGAACGCTGTTCGCGAGCTGTTCGCCGCCGTGCGGCCGTCGGCCGTCGTTCACACCGCGGCGATGTCGGATATCGACTACTGCGAAGCCAACCCGGAGACCGCCCGGCGGATCAATGTCGGTGTGACCGAGCTCCTCGCCGATCTCTGCCGGGAATTCGATTCCAAGATAGTCTATTTTTCGAGTGATTCGGTTTTCGACGGAGAGCGCGGCCTCTATCGCGAGGATGAGAGCCCGGTTCCGGTCAACGAGTATGGTCGGACGAAGGTGCAGGCCGAACGTGTTGTCATGAACCGTTCGCCCAGTTGGGTGATCGTGAGGCCCTCACTCGTGATGGGGCTGCCGGTCGGTGAAATCGGCAACTCGTTCCTGTGGCGCATGATCGGTGACCTGAAAAAGGGCGAGCAGATTGCATTCCCGCAGGCGGAGATACGCAGTCCGGTCGATGTCATCACTTTGAGCCGGGCGGTGCTCGAGCTCGCCGAACGCACCATCTGCGGTCATTTTCACCTTTCGGGAAACGACGGCATGACGCGGTACGAGATGGCGCAGCGCATCTGCGATAAGCTCGGCTATTCTCGGGAACGGGTCATCGACAAGAAGCCGGCGATCGCAACCGGGCGTGCAAAAAGACCGCCGAACGTGACACTGTCCAACGAAAAGGCGAAGCTGCTTCTTCGCACACCCATGGCGGGACCTCGACTCGGGGATGGATTTGATTATCGAAAAAAAGGAAGATAAGGAACTATGAAGAAAACGGCAATCAAGCATGATCTCCAGATCAAGTTCGGTACCGAATACGGACCCGAAGAAGAACAAGCCCTGCTGGAAGTGTTCCGCAGCGGGGCACCGACATCCGGGGAAAAGTGCGTCGAGTTCGAACGGGATTTCGCCGCATATTGCGGGAGCAAACATGCGCGGGTGGTCACCAACGGGACGGCCGCCCTGTTTCTTCCGTTGGTTGCGCTTCGCGTAGGGACCGGCGATCGGGTGCTGACGACCCCGCTCACCTGGATCGCCACCGCGGCGGTAGGCGCGACCCTCGGCGCCGATGTGGACTTTGTCGATATCGACCCCGAGACCTACAACATGGACCCCAACCGGCTGGAAAAGAAGCTGACATCCTCAACGAAGGCAGTGCTTCCGGTTCACCTCTACGGACAGATCTGCGATATGGACCCGATCATGGAGCTTTCCGCACGGCACGGATTTGCGGTGATCGAAGATGCATGTCACGCGGTCGGTGCCGAATACAAAGGGAAGAAAGCAGGAAGCATCGGTACATTCGGAAGCTTCAGCTTTCACGAACAGAAGAACATGGCGACCCTCGGCGAGGGTGGCATGATAGTTACCGACGACGATGACCTCTACGAGCAGGTCGCGCTCTACCGCTCGCATTGCGCGCGGGTGTACGGTGAGAGTACCAAGTACTGCCGCATCGACGAATCAAAACGACCGATGGGAAAACGGTTCTGGTTCCAGGATTTCGACGATACCGGCTACAATTTTCGAATGACCGACGTGCAGGCCGCCGTCGGGATCGTCCAACTGAAGAAACTCGACAGCCTCAACGCCCGCAGGCAGCAGAACGCCGCGTTTCTCCGCGAACATCTGAAAGATATCCCCGGCCTCACGATGCCGAAGATCATGCCGGATCGCACGCACGTTTTCCATCTGTTCCCGGTGCTGTTCGATGAGGCGCAGTTCGGAATGACGCGGGACGACTTTATCTACACGCTCTACTACGACTACGGTATCAAAGTTGGAACCCACTACGGTGCGCTGCACCTGACCGATGCCTTCAAGAAGCGCGGGTTCCGCAAAGGCCAGTTCCCGGTGGCCGAACGAATCGCCGAAAGCATGATTACGCTTCCGGTAAACCCCACGCAGACCCAGGAGGCGCGCGAATATCTCGTGGAGAGCATCACGAAACTGTCGCCGTCACAGAGGCGTTGACGCCGGTCTGCTCAGAGCGTCCGGGGGCGATCCATCTTCCGTCCAAGCAGAAGATATCCGCCCGCCGCACAAACCCCGATCACCAGACAGGCGGCCCACAATACCGGGCCGCCGAGCCGCGAAAGCACCCATCCCCCAACGCCGGACCCGCGAAAAACGCAAGTCCCCACGCAGAGCCGTAAATTCCTTGATACAATCCCTGCACTTCGGGCGTCGCGAGGTCGGCCACAACGGCGGGCGCGACCGACGCGTTCACGATCTCACCTATCGTCCAGATCACCACGCTCAGCGCATAGAGCGGCAGCGCGTGTGCGAACATGGTCAGACCGAACCCGACCCCAAGAAGCAGGTTTGCAATCGCTATTGACGGAAACCGCGGCCACCGCTCGGCTCTTCGGCTGGCCGTTATCCCCAGGAGAACGATGAGCAGCCCGTTTAACGAGATGATGATTCCGTAGCCCGCGGGACCGACACCGTGCATTCCCATCGCAATGGGAAGGGTGGACGAGCTCTGTGCGTAAACCAGACCGAACAGAAAGGTGAGACCGGCGAACAGGAGAAGTGCCGGGTCACGCGCCAGGAGCGCAAGCCGATGCTGCGGAGCCACGACTCTTTTCGCGGCCGCCGCTGCCCGGACGCTTTCCGGCTGCGTCTCGCGAAAACGGAAAAACACGATGAAACCGAAAATCAGCGTGGTAGCGGCGTCTCCGGCGAACAGATAGAAGTAGTTCTCATGAGCCATGAAACCGCCGATGGCCGGAGCAATCGCCGCTCCCAGATTTATTGCCCAGTACAGATAGCCGAATGCCCGGATGCGCCGTTCGGCTGGAACGATATCGGCAATTGCGGCGCTCACCGCCGGCCGGTAGAGGTCGGTGAAAAAGCCGAGCAGTAACGTTCCCGCCGCAAGAAGGCCAAGCGGACGCAAAAGCCCTACGGCAACCACCACGGCCGGCGTGGCAAAGAAACTGAGCAGAAGCACCGGCCGTCGGCCGAACCTGTCGGATAGTTCACCGCCGGCAATTCTGCCCACAAACGAGCCGGCGCCAAAAAGAGAGATCACGAATGCGGCCCGCGCAATGGGGATTTTTCGTTCGCCGGTAAGGTAGAGGCTCAGGAAGGGCGCGAGAAAGCCGCCAAGCCGGTTTACGAGAGTTCCGACCCACAGCAGCCAGTAGGTCGGTGACAACCCCGCGACCATTTCAGCGAGACGGTTACGAATGGACACGAACACGGACTCTCCCGAATAGAGCAGATTGCCGGCGAAAAACGCGCCAACTGGACTATACTTCGCTATCTGCAGTCAATCAATTCCGTCTATCCCGTGGCCGAGATCGATGTCCATCAGGAGTCGTATCTCACGCGAACGCCTCGCGGTTTTTCCGGGTCAACGACCGCACACGGAAGACATGTTGTTCATTCCCGGGCGTCACCGCCGCCGGTCGGGTCGTCAGCGAGCCGCCCACGCGCCCTCAGTCTCGAGTAGCCGCAGTTTTCGCCAGAGTCCGCCCCCATACCCACCGAGGCCACCGTCGGCCGCGATGACGCGGTGACAGGGGATCAGAATAGCTATGCGGTTCATGCCGTTTGCCCGGCCGACCGCACGGCTCGCCCCGGGGACTCCAAGCCGGCGCGCAAGATCAGCATATGTGCGTGTCTCGCCGAACGGGATACACTGCAGCTCATCCCACACCGACCGCTGAAAATCGGTGCCGGGGTAATCGAGCGGAATGTCGAAGCGATGGAGTTTCCCGCTGAAGTATTCGGCGAGCTGCGAACGCAGGTCGTCGAAGAGCGGACTTTCACCTGGCAGCAGCGCCATTTTCAATCGACGCGACACGGTTTCGAGCTGCGCCTCCATCATCCTGCGGTCCGTGAACTCGAGCAGGCAGAGCGCGTTTTCAGTTGCGCCGGCCGCCATGGGCCCGAGCGGCGTTTCGATCCATGCGAGCCGCACGTAGTCCCCGCTGCGCGCGGCGCCGGGAGCGATCCCGGCGGCCTTCGCGAAGGCGTCCCGGAATCCGGAGTGCGACTCCCAGCCATGGTCGAAAACCGCATCGTCGATGCTCGATCCCTGCTTGATTGCGGCGAACGCTTCGCCGAGCCTCCGGGCACGGCAATAGGCCTGGAAAGTCATTCCGTAGGCGCTCATAAACCAGCGGCGAGCTGCCGCCGGATCGATCCCCCCTGCGCGCAGCTCCGCGTCTCTGATACGAGTTCGCGGGTCGGCTTCGACCCTGTCGATCAGCCGCCCAACCCAGTCCGGCGTTTCCCTCAGTCGATCCATCGGCCGGCACCGCTTGCACGGCCGGAAGCCTGCAAAGAGTGCCTCCTTGGCGCTCCCGAAAAACTGCACGTTTTCCCGTAGTGGCTTTCGCGCGGGGCAGCCCGGCCGGCAGAACACACCGGTTGTGACAACAGCCGTATAGAACAGGCCGTCACAGGAAGTATCCCCATTCATGAACGCTTCGAACATCTCGTCGCGCGTTAGTTCCGCGCGCCTGTCTGGAGTTTTCATGTTGATACGGTACTCCGATCACACCGATCCTTCCACCGAAAAATGAACAGAGAATTTCCGGCCGGGTCCGGTGATTTGGGGACTGCCCTACTCCTGCAGAACTCCCGTTGCGTACAGGTAGCCATCGAGACAGTCGGTGATTCGCGAAAGGATGAGATTCCGCGGATGCGGCTGGAGTGCGCCCGCGGAGAGCAGATCGGCCTGGCGCGGCAGGTACTGCGACAGAACCGAAAGGGGAATCCGCGTTTTCTCAAGGTTGGCGATGAGGCGGGCAATCGATGCGGCGACCTTCGGGTCAGGCAGGTAGTACCGGCAGCGGTCTGAGAAGCTGAACGCCCTTTTCATTGCAACGGTCCGTTCGTCTCCGTGATAGTAGCTCTGCCAGTAAGCGGGGCTCGCGGTCATCGCCTCATCGAGAGTCGCCCGAAATCGGCAAAGCTGCGTGTGGCTGCCGGCGATCAGCTCCCGCTCGACCATCTCAAGCGCAAAGAGCGCCTCCCGCTGATAGAAAGTCAACGCCGGTCCCACCTTCAGTATCCGGATCCCATCTTCTACCATCTGCTTGAGAAGCGTCGGAGGCTGATAGTCTGTGGAGTGCCCTTCGAAAGCGATCGTCGGGTAGCTTTTCAGAGCCGCACAAAGCGGTGCAGCGGCAGCACGATCATAGTAGTGGATGCTGCTGTCGCCGAACTCCACGCCGGGCTGCACGACGACACCGATCACTTCCTCCCATACCTCCTCGAGCCGCGCCTGCCGGAACTCCGTTTGAAATGTATCGACCATTTGCGAAAACGATTCTTCCCGGGTCACGGCGATCGCCTCCTCCTGCTGCGCGCCGCCGGGGACCGGCACCTCGCTCCCGACGATGAACGCGTAGCTGCGATCTTCGAGTCGCACCCGCGCAACCTCCGCGGCAAGCGCCGCGGCCCGTCGGGCGATTGTGCGGTCAGTCAGAGGAAGCCGCCTGTCGTCGGTTCCCAGCCTCATACTGGTATCAATGTGAATTTTCGTGAATCCGGCGGCTACGTACTCCTTGACCAGGCTGGCCGCCTTGGCCATGGCGCGCTCTTCAGATTCTCCCTGCCATACAAGCGGGCCAAGATGGTCGCCGCCGAGTATGAGCCGGTCCCGGTCGAGGCCGGCGCGGTCGGCGATCTCGTACGCCCGCGCAGCGAAGTCTGCCGGCCGCATGCCGGTGTACCCACCAAATTGATTTACCTGGTTTGCCGTTGATTCGATGAGTGCATAGCTGCCAAGCTCGGCCGCGCGGCGGCACGCGGCCTCGAGTACCATCTCACTTGCGCTGCATACCGAGTAGATTCCCTCGACACCGGGCTGGTGCCGGTCCCGGACGATGCGCCGAACCGGATGCGCAGGTCGGCTCATGCACCGGTCTCCCCGGCCATGATTTTCCGGACGTTCGCCTGAGATATGTCGCCTTCCATCGGGCCCATCGCCATCGCGTTGAGCGCCCCCGCGGCGGAAGCCATGCGCGCGCAATCGGCGAGCTCCCGCTTTTCGAGGAGCCCGCAGAGAAATGCCGCGTCGAAACAGTCGCCCGAACCTGTCGGGTCGACCGTCGCGACCGTGTAGGCCTCCACGTCAAACGATCCCTCGCGGGTGAAGATAGTCGAACCTTTGCTTCCACGTTTCAAGGCGATGACTTCGAGCACCCGGTTTTCGAAAAGTCCGGCCACCGCGGCTTTCAGGTCATCTCGCTTCGCTATCGCTTTCAGCTCTTCGACGCCCGGGAGCAGAATCGAGGAACGGCTGACGATCTGGTCGACAACTCGCTGCAACTCGTCGCCTCGCATCATCTCCGGCCGAACGTTCGGATCGAAACTGATCTTCGCGCCCTTCTCCTGAAACAGGCCGACGGCCTTCAGAATCTCCTGTGAGAACTTCTCGTCCGCAGTCAGCGAGCAGCCCATAAGGTGGAGAAAAAGCGGCGCCTCGATTTCCGCAGCGGCGGGGCAGCGCTGGCGAACCGCGGGAGTGCCCCCGACGTGGAAAATGAACTTGCGCGATCCGTCGGCGAAATAGGTGACAAAAGCCACGGCGGTGGCGGCCTGTTTCTCCCGCAGAACGTGTCGAGTCTCCACCCCGTCGCGCGTGAGCCGGTCGAGCACGCACTTGCCGAAGTCGTCGTCGGCAACCCCGCCAATGATCGCCGCTGAGTGGCCCATTCTGGCGACTGCATCGATGAAAATGGCAGGAGCTCCGCTTGGATAGGGCCCGAGGAACTCGCCCGTGTCGTAGAGCTGCATGCCACTTTTTGGGCGCATGATCTCAACCAGAATTTCTCCCATCGTCCATACTTCGTTCATTGCCTCAGCCTCTCATTCAACGTTGTACGTGCGCTTTAGTTCTTCGTCGCTCGCCTCGAGCACCGCCTTCTCCCGCTTGTAGAACGTGCTCGCGGTCTGGCGGACAAGCTCGTCTAGCATGTCTGCAGCCGGATACCCGTACATCTGCGTGTAGGGATCGCCGCCGCCGCCAAGGGGTTCAGGAGTCGCGAAAAAGGAATCACGATTGCATCGCGCGGCGTAGAGCGACATGACCAGGATGTCGATGTCCATCATTCCGGTGCCGAGCGCCCGTCGGTTGGTATCGGCGAGGTGAAGGTTGCAGAGCCGGTCGCCGTAGGCAATGATCGTTTCTCCGATGTGCTTCTCCCCAAGCAGCATGTGGAACACGTCGCCGGCAATGTGCTGGATACCTGGATGATTGATAAGCTTGATCAGGGCCGTCGCCTCTTCGAAGGTGTGGACGAGACTCACTTCGTCTTTGCGCACCGGCTCGATCCCGGCGGTAATACCGCTCTTTCGAAAATCCTCGGCAACAATTCGCATTGTGTCGGCAGCGCGGCGAAACTCGTTGTCATCGTCCGCGACCGGCCGACCGACAGCACCTGCCGCAAACAGAATGTACTTCCCGCCGACCTTTTTACAGAACTCTATGTGACGGCGGAAGTAGTCGATGCAGCGCTGTCGCACCACGTGGCTGGTGCTGGAAAACTCCGATTCACGGCTCACCATTCCGCAGATCCCAGCGGCTGCGATCCCGTGATCTTTGAGGATCTTTTTCACCTCGGACGCCTTGTAGCCGAGATCGGGACCGTACAGGTTGCCATGAAGCTCGATGAATCGTATCCCGTTCTTCTCGAGCCGGGCGGCCGACTGCTCGAACGGCTCCATCCCGAATCCCCAGTTGCTCCAGGACAGATTGAGTCTCTTGTTTCCGAAGTTTCCCGTGGACTTCCTTGCCGCGACGAACTTCCGCACGACATCTGCATCTTGTACCTGGAATTCCTGTTTTTCCATACTGCTCTCCTTGTTTCCTGACTTGAAATCGATTTACGCGTGCACCTGCACGCGTGAACGCGAAAAAAACGACTCGCGACGGCTGCCTGGGTTGCTCGGGGCGTTTCCGCTCGACCTGACCGAGTCTGCGATGCCCGATTCTTTCGTGGTCACGGCGTAGGCTCCAGGTTCTCTCCGGTCCGGATGTCGATTCGCGTTCGCACGAACTCCGATTCGGGCAGTTTGTGCGTGGCCAGATAGTCGAAGAGAATTCTCGCCGGAAGGTAGCCCTGGTTGAAAGGATCCTGACCGATCGTAAAGTCGATTACTCCGGTCCGCAGAAGATCGAGCGTTTCCGGTACAAAATCGTGGCTGACAACCCGGACGTGGTGCGCGGCACCCGCGGCCTGGAGCGCTTTCGAAAGCCCTCCGACACCGCCTCCGGTGATGTAGATGCCGCGCAGCTCCTTCACAGACTCCAGTATCTCCCCGGTGATGGCGAAAGCCAGGTCTGATTTGTCCTCGTTTTCCCGAATCGCAACTATCTCGATCGATGGGTACTTTTCCTTCAGCTTCTGCTCGAATCCGCAACAGCGCTGCTGATGACACAGCAGGTTGTGCGAGCTGGTAATGACGGCGACTTTCCCGTTTCCCCCCAGGAGTTTGCCCAACAGATCCCCTGCCGTTCGTCCGCCTGCGAGGTGGTCCTGTCCGACAAAACAGATGCGTCGGGTTCCCAGGATATCGGAATTGTAGGTTACCACCGGAATGCCGGCATCGATCAGGGAGTTGATCCGATCGCGGACCCGCGGATCTTCGATCGGCACGAGAGCGAGGCCGGAAATCTCCCCGAGGGAGTCCAGCAGCCGAAGCTGCTCTTCAGGTTCGAGGTTTTGCACGACCTCGGACCGAAGCTCGACACCGAAATCCGCGAGATCATCGGCCGCGCGGCGGATTCCGCGCTTTATTTCGTCTACGAATGGATTCTCGTCCGGAGCGAGCAGAATGCGGATCTTGATAGTCTTGTTGAGGTTGACCAGCCCTTTGCCGAGCATGTTCGGCCGGTAATCCATCGCCTCAGCTATCTTCCGCACACGCTCGCGGACACCCGGACTTACGCCCTTTCGATTGTAGAGCACGCGATCCACCGTACCGCGAGAGACAGAGGCAAGATCAGCGATGGTTTTCAGTGTCACACGCAAGATTGAGACCTCAGACTCTCTCGTGCACGTGCACGAGGCAACGATAGGATCATTCTACGCCGGTTTTCCGGATCGTACAACCCGTATTTCCTGCTGTCGAAATTGGCGAGCAGGCCGGGCTCCCGGAGAGCCGGAAACATCAGTAATCCCGTACCCCTCCTCACCTCGACTATTCGTTTCGCGCGAATAGGGCTATACTTGGTCTTGTCATGAGTTACACTGATATCTCCGCCTATCCGGAATCGCGGCTCTCAACCACCATCAAAAGACTCTTTTCGGACCCGCAATTCCGGGCAATTCTGAAAAAGGCCTGGGGTTTGCCGCGCGTCTTTAACAAAAAGAACCTCGCGTCTGTCTTTCACTGGGTCAAGACCTTTTCGTCCATCGACGAATTTCAGTCGATGATGTTTCACCTGGTGAATTTCAATCTCCGAACTACCAGCGACGGACTGACGGTGACCGGCATCGACCATCTTTCACAAAGCGGTTCGCGCCTGTTCCTGTCGAATCATCGCAGCACGGTGCTCGACACATCGTATTTGAACTTCGTACTCGCCGGCAGCGGTCTGCCGACAGTCTACAGCGCCGC
The DNA here is from genome assembly GCA_963832675.1 of uncultured Spirochaetota bacterium. Lineage (GTDB taxonomy): Bacteria > Spirochaetota > Spirochaetia > DSM-27196 > DATKUC01 > DATKUC01. The sequence goes on from CAWHUY010000027.1 coordinate 30,723, forward strand.
GGGCGACAACTTGATGAAGACCGCATGGATCCAGCATCTCATTCGGCTCAACAAAGGATTTGTGGTAAAGCGAAACGTCGACGGCGTGCAGGAAAAGCTCGATGAAGCACGCAGGCTTTCGTCCTATATCTCGGATCTCCTGGGTGAGGGGAATTCGGTCTGGATTGCGCATCGCGGAGGCCGTGCGAAGAATGGCGACGACAAGACCGACTCCTCAGTGCTCAAAATGCTGAGTATGAACAGTACGTTTTCCGGTTTCGAAGAGTGGTCTGCGCGGACGCGGATTGTCCCGATGACCATTTCGTGGGAACAGCTTCCGCAGGATGAGATACTCGCACGTGAAGTGGCGAACGAGCTGGAACCGAGCGTCGGTCACCGCGATCTTCTCAACATTGTCGGGGAGATCAACGGATGGAAGGGCCGGGTACACATCGCGTTCGGCGAGCGGGTAACGGGGTCGACTCGCAGCGAGATTGTTGCTTCCCTCGACCGGGAGATACAGACCAACTATCGGCTCTGGGACGCCAACTGGCTTGCCTTCGCGAGAACCGCAAGGGTCGCCCACGCCACCCGCGCAAATATTCTCGCCCACATCGATCTTGCACGCGGGGAACGCGTGCTCTCCCGCGCCGCAAAATTGACACCGGCTACGGCCGAAGCTTTTCTATCGATGTACGCCCAGCCGGTCGTGAATGCGCTTAAACGCGCAGGGACGATCGACGATCTGCTGAACGATCAGAAGCGCCGCTTCGCCGCTCCCGCCCTGGTGAGCGACCCGGCGAAGTAAGCACCTTCTCCGCTATCTTCTCTTTAACTCCTCATACATCCTGATTGAGCGGTTTGGTTTCCGCCATCCGCCGTTCCATCTCCGGAGATTCCTTCAGCCCGAGCATTAGGAACCCGCTTGCGGCGAGAAGAACCGCCAACCCGATAAACGAGGGAATGTAGGAATCGTGGAACACTCCGCGCAGCGCGTCCATCAGAACTATGAGCAATCCGGCGGCCTGCACCACGAGCGCGAGCATGCCGTTGCTTGTGCCTTCGGGGGCGGGGTGCGTAATTTCGGCCCCGTACTGATAGGCGACCGGGACCACCCCGGTGATGCAGACCCCCATGACGAAGAAGAAGACGATCTCGGCCGGCAGGCCTCTACTCAATACGAGGCCGATTGTTGCCGGTACCCCGAGAAACACCGCGGCGAGAAGAATCGGCTTGCGCCGTCTGATCGCGTCGGAAACTGCCGGAACGACAATGCTCCCGACTATTCCGCCAAGCAGCAGTATTGAGGTGAGCAGAACGCCGTCGCTCACCGAAAGCGACAGCTCTTTGCCCAGCCCGTCGATGAGCGTAAATACGCTGTTTACGATGCCGCTGGCTATGAACAGCGCGAGCGCCAGAACGTATATGTTCCGATTCTTGAGAATCTGACGAAAACTGTCGAGGACGAGAGCGCGCACCTCCTCTCCCGGAGGACCGGCAGGGGTTGGCGGCTTTGTCCGGGCGAACACAAGAAAGAGCGCGGCCGTCGCCAGCGCCGCAATTCCGTATATCAGCTGCATCTTCGCAAAACCATACGCCGCGACGATCCCCGGTCCAAGTGCCTCACCCAGCCCGATTCCCAGGAAAAGCCCCAGAAAGATCACACCGGTGATGGTCGCGCGCTGCTTTTGCGGAAACCAGAGTGCGGCAAGCTTCGTGAACGCATTGAGCAGAAAAGGCTGACCGATTGCGATCCCGATCGACCCGACCAGGGCCATTGCGTAGCTCGCAGGGAACATGGCCCGGAGCATGCCGAAAAGCGCCATGAATATCGCGCCGACCCCAACAGCTTTTTTGAACCCGAAAGTGTCTATTGCCCACGCCGCAGGAATCGCGATTGGAACGTAGACCAGGAGGAAGATGTTGGCCAGAAGGTCGATATCCTCTCGTTTCGCCTGGTACGCGCCGGCGGCCACCGTCGCCACAGGGGCGTAGCAGATCCAGAGAATCTGCATCGTCACGTTTATCAGCATGAAAACCGAAAGCACAACCCAGCGATATGGGTAGATCCGTACTTCAGACTCCGGCATGGACAACTCCTCGTAAGACTGCGATCGGTGGGTGGGTCCTCCGTTTTCATACGGCCGGCGTCATATTTGACACCCAGACCGCGGAGATGTCAAGGAGCGTCGCCGACGACAGAAACGTGTGCATGACCAGCCGGAGGGCGGTGAGAGGTGAGAGAGAAAATCGATACGGGCGGTATCGGCCTGGACGGCTGCGACCGCGGTGGCATCGGGATTATCCACGTCCGCTGCCATCGCTTGGCGATGAGGCCGTCAATTCGGCCTTCGGAACCTGTGCGGCACGGCTCGCTACGGCTCATCGTCGAATACGACGGCGACTTTCCCGCAGACGCCGCGATCGGCAAGAGCGAACGCTTTGTGGATATCCGAAAGGGAGAAGCAGTGGGTTATGAGCTTTTCGGGATGTATCTCGTTGGCTGACAGATGCTCCACGAGCTCCCGCAGATTCGCCGTGCTGATGCCCCAAGATCCAAAGATCGTGAGCTGTTTTCGTACAAGATCCCTCGTCGGCTCAAACAGGACGCTGTTGCCTTCTCCGACGAAGGCGACCCGTCCCCACCTGGCGGCTCCCCGGATGGAAAGCACCCTGCCCAGAGGATCACCTGAGCAGTCGATAGCGGCTTCGCAACCCCGCCCGTCGGTAATTCGGATAATCTCGGCGGCCGATGGATCGTACTCGTCGAGTGTGCTATCCGCGAGGCTCAGATCTACCGCCAATCTGCGGCACTCTTCTCTCGGGTCGACCGCTATGATATCCGATACGCCGAGAGAACGCGCGAGCATCATTGCCGCGAGACCTGTGGGACCGGCCCCGGTCACCAGAAGCCGGTCACCGGCGCCCACGGCCATTCGATTCATAGCCTCCCAGGCCGTGCCGAAGACGCACGCAATGTTGGCGCCGTCGGCGTAGCAAAGATTCTCCGGCAAACGTACGCAATCCCGTTCATCCGCGAGGAGAAACTCAGCCATTCCGCCGTCGCGCTGAATGCCGTAGGATGCCCGGTTCGTGCCCGAGCAGCTGGACGGGTAGCCCTGCCTGCAGTCGATGCAGTCGCCACAGCCGGATACGCGAGCTACGATGACCCGATCTCCGGGAACAAAAAGCTGGGACCCGGGCCCGACATTTTCGATCTGTCCACTTATTTCGTGACCGCAGATAACACCTTCATAGGTGTCATCACCCTGTTCCAGGTGCTGACGATACGCGGTGTAGATGTCACTTTCGCAGATCATGGAGGCTTTCATCCGGATCAGAACCTGACCACGCCGCGGCCGGGGAACCGGATATTCGGCGAGGACAACCGAACTGTCCCCGGGCAGCCGCACGCCGCGCATCAGGGGATCGGAGGTTCTTCCTCCCGAACGCTTTTCGCTTTGATCGAGCAACGGCAGCGGGTTCCGAAGATCGGGCCCGGAGGAAGACAACGAACGTGCCTGCAACATTGGATGGTCGATCAGCAGCCGGAAGGCCCGGTCGAAATTGACGCGCGACAAGCGTGCGACGACATCCTAGTGCGATGTGAGGGCATCCGCATGTCCACAGAATCCGTGTGCATGACATTCTCCTTTTTGCAGATAAAATTGTACGGGGAGTTGCCGGCAGTTGTACAGGTTACATACGTACTTTTGTTGTACTAGACGCGACCTAGTACAAGCGTACTGTATTCAGGCGGAACCGCGGGGCACATCGAGATTTGATTCGATTATCGCCTTGACGGCGTTGGCACGGTCGTGGACGCCAAGTTTCGCGTAGATGACGCTCACATGGTTTCTCGTCGTTTGTTCGGCCAGACACAGCCTATCAGCAATATCCTTGTTGTCGCAACCCTTTGCGATAAGAAAAAGGATCTCCTTCTCTCTCCGCGTCAAGCTTTCGAACCACGCGGGTCTCGACTTTTCTCCGCGAACCGGACTTTCCGTCGGTTCGTTGAATCTTCTCATGAGCCGGGACGCGACCGACTCCGTCATGAGAAACGCACCTTCGCGTACAACGCGAATGGAATCCACGAGATCCTGGATCGGTATATTTTTCAACACGTATCCCACGGCCCCCCGCGCGACGGCCTCCTGGACATACTCGTCATCGTCGAAGGTCGTAAGCATGATTATCCTGATACCCGGAAACTTCTCATGGATCTCACCGGTAGCTTCCACTCCATCCATCACCGGCATTCTCACGTCCATCAGAATGACCTCCGGTGACCATTTCCGCACGCCTTCGATCGCTGCCATCCCATTGTTCGCAATTCCCACCACCGAGAGCTCCGGATACCGGGAGTCGAGAACTCCCTTCAGGCTCTCTGCAAACAGCGTCTGGTCGTCTACGAGCATAACCCGCGTTCTGTCCACCGGTCACACCTCCGCGCTTTGCCGCACATAGGGAATAACAATGGCGAGTTCAAAACCCTGCGGCAAGCCCCGGGCGATCAGCTTGCCGCCAAGCGGGGTGATGCGTTCGAACAATCCGTTCATCCCGATTCCCTCCTTGAATTCCGTGGCGCCTACCCCGTTGTCCCACATTGTCAGCCGAAGCTCGTCTTTTGCGTTCCACAGGAAGATGTCAATCCGAGTCGCTCGACCGTGACGGAAGGAGTTGGTCATCCCTTCCTGGACGAAACGGTAGACGACAGTTTCCAGCTCGTCAGTCATAGGCCACACTACATTCCCGAACGAAACCTGAACGGCGATGCCGGTCGCCTGCTCGAAGGCTCGAACCAGCTTGGTCAGCGCGAGGGCTCCGCTGATTTCTGCGCCCCGCAGAGCACGCAGAGCGCGAAGTGCCGACCGCGCCTCCTCCCACCCGCGTTCGGCCTGCAGTCGTGTAGTGCGGATCAGCTGGCGCACACGCTCGATGTCGGTTTCGAGCCGGGCATTCGCCTCCTCCATCATCATGATGATATTCGTCATGGTGTACCCGACCGTGTCGTGAATTTCTCGCGATATGCGGCGACGCTCGTTCGACGCGGAAGCCTCTTCGGCATGTACGGCGTGACGCTGGAAGCCAAGATTCGCATCGGTCAGCTGCGCCACCGCCCCGTCGAGGCGGGTTTGCATGGCGTCCTGGCGCAGCATTTCCTCGCGCATTTGCTGAACAAATCGGAACATGAGATAGAGAAAAACCACGTAGATGACGAGGAGAGTCAGCGAAACGATCTTCCAGACCGGCGGATAGCGAAAACCGTTTATCGCAAGCCATTTGACCGCAACCACGGCGAATATGACGAAGCCTATGATCCCCCGTCCCCGTCTGGCCGACAGAAGAAGTCCGGTTTCGCAGATCAGCGATGTCAGGAGGAGAAAATCCACGTCGAAATGGTTGGGGTTGGCGTACGCGACGACACTGTAACAGAGGACCAGGACGATCGGACGCCACACATTCTTGACCTGGCGAACGAGCCAGTTCACGCTCAGGCCGAAAGACACCGCCGTAAGGACGCAGATTTGAAAATACCAGGCTCCGTCACCGTTGTAATCGGAGACGCGACTGGACGCGAGGGCAAAAACCGAGGCGTGCGTGACCGCGAGGACGAAGAAAACAGCCAGGAACCATCGACTGTCACGTATCAACACGATTTTCCTCGTCCCAGATCGAACGCCACGAGGACGCAGAGTTCCAGAGGAACACAACGCCCTTGATCAGGCGGCACTGCCTGTCGCCACGGGAAATCCGAAGCATCTCCTCATCCGTCAGAAAGTCCTCCGTTATCGAGCGCAGGTTTGCCGCGTACTCCTCTTCATACACGCTGAACGGGATCGGAATCTGGCCGCGCTGCACGGCCCACTTGAGACACACGAGCGCAGGGTGTATATCGTGCGCCTTTGCGATCTCTTTGATCTCCGGAATCTCGAACACCGAAACGTCGTCGGACATTCTATCCCTGTCCGGGCGGACAGGGGAACCAAGCGGACTGAAGGCGACCGGCAGAATATTCTTCCCCATGCAATAGTCGAAGAACACCGGCTGCTGAAACGCGGGATGCAACTCCATCTGGTTTACGGCCGGTATGATGGAGCAATGAGGCAGGATCGCCTCCAGCTTCACAATGGTCATGTTGGAGCTGCCTATCGCGCGAACAAGGCCTCTGCGTACGAGGGCTTCCATCTGATCCCAGCAGGTCAGGTACTCGTCGGCGGAAAACGGGCGTGAGTCCGGTTGCCGCGAGTCGGGAGCGGCGCCCGGCGGATGGTGATTCCGAAAGGGCCAGTGCACCAGGTAGAGATCGAGATACTCAAGTCCGAGGTCTTTCAGCGATTCCTCGCACGCCGCCGAAACGTCGCCGTGTCGGTTGTTCCAGACCTTGGACGAAATAGTCAACTCGGACCGAGTCACCACTCCGGATCGAAGCAGCTCCCGGATCGTTTCACCTATCTCTGCTTCGTTGCCGTATGCGGCGGCACAGTCGATATAGCGGTAACCGGCTCTCACCGCGCCGCCAACCGCCTGAGCGACCTCGCGAGCGGAAAACCGGTCGTTGCCGAACGTTCCCAATCCGATACATGGAATCGCCATGCCGTTGTGGAGCGCCCGCGAGGGAACACGATCGGGGTCGACTTGCGTGTTCATAGTACTGATCGTAGTGGCGAATGGCGCAGTTTTCAAGGGTTGCGCGTATTGAGCAACGCTTCGACCTCGTGGCGCCGTGGTATTCCCGACCGGCCGCCGCGGCGGGCAGCCTTGAGTGACGCGGCGGCGGTTGCGCGGAGAACCGCTTCGGCCGGGATGTGCCCTTCGGCCACGGCGGCGGCGTAGGCACCGTGAAAGACATCGCCGCACGCGAGGGTGTCCACGGTCAAAACCGGGAACGCTTTCTGGTGAGCCACCGAGCCTCCGGTGCTCCGCCACCAGCATCCCTCTTCGCCCGCGGTGACCACGACGACGCGACGGGAGGCGCCTTCAAGCGCGTCGACAACCTCTTCCGGAGCGATACGGCCGGTGTGCGCACGGCCAAAATCGATGCCCACGATGAGGTGATCGGAGATGTCCAGAAGCTCATCCACGGCCGGATTTTCGACGCGCTCGATGTCGGCGACAACCGGTATTCCCGCGGCTCTGGCAATCCGAGCGGCACGTAGCGCCGCGTTGGACGCGGTGTGATCGACAAACAGGACGCGGCAGTTCTCGACGAGCCCGCTCGTGATGGTGTCTGGCTCCGGCTCGGTCACGCCTTCGCTTGAATAGAGTATTGTGCGCGAACCGGTGGACTCATCCACTATCACGAAAGAATGAAATGGCTGAGCCTGCTCGACCGTGGTGCAGGCCGAGCAGTCGACTCCCTCGTTTTCAAGCTGCGCACGGCTGAAGCGAGACAGTTCGTTGTTGCCGAAAACTCCGCAATAGGCTGCGCTCAGATTCATCCGCGCGACAGTTACCAGGACGTTTCCTGCAAGGCCCCCGGATTCCCGGTCGGTCGCGCGCACCTCGTTCTTGCTGTTCGGTACCGGGTAGCCGCCGACATAGCATATTTCGTCAACGGCAAGGGCGCCGAACGCGAGAACGTCCCACATCACGCGACCGGCAGTCCCACGCTCCGGAGAGCTTCGGCAGGCTCCACTCCGTCATGGACAACGGCTTTGTAGGCGAGAATTGATTTTGTAATCTCGTCGAAACCCCAAATGTTGCGTCCGACTGTAGCGCCGCGCGCCCCGCTTTTCACGACATCCGCCATCATGGCGAGAGCAAGGGGCCGGCTCCCCTGCTTCGGTCCGCCTGCCGCAACAACGGGGACCGGGCAGGAGTCCACGATCTGGCCGTACGCCTTCACGTCTCCGCAGTAGGGTACTTTAACCACGTCGGCTCCACATTCGAATGCGCAGTGCACTGCCCAGGCGATGTCGTCCGGCTCAAATGAAATGTCTACGCGCGACTCCCGGTAGATCCGCGGATAGATGTGGCAGATTACCGGCATCTCCCAGCGCGCGGCGGCGCGCACCTGTTGGGAGAGCAACCCGAGGTACTTGCCCTCCGTGGGACCCCGAACGTAGGTGGCAATGGCATATGCGTCTGCCCCCACCCGAACCGCGTCCTCCGGCGAGACCAGGAGCTCATAGTGCGAATCGTCCGGACGGGCAAAAGTGCTCTGCAAAATCATCGGAATCTTTCCTGCGTGGACGCCCCACGCGTTCGTCGCCGGCCCGATATGCATCGTCACTGCGTCGGGCGCGCCTGCAACTATCAGTGCGAGCGTCTTCTGCATCTGTTCGAGGCTGGTCGGAAGACCCACCGGATAGCCGCCAAAATGATCGACTGCAACCGAAATGAGCCGCCCGCTCTTGTGCGCAAAAAGCCTGTTCAGACGAATCTGTTTGCCGATATTCATCCATTCCTCCGTTAACTGATCGGCACCGGTATCGCCTCATGCGTAGACGTGCCGCTCTCCGCATGCATCTTACACGAGCGTGTATCCTCCGTCGATCACAATATCACTCCCGGTCACATACGAGGATGCGTCGCTGGCCAGATACACGGCAAGCCCCTGGAGCTCCTCCGGATGGCCGAGTCGCTTTATCGGCGCCGCCGAGAACCATTCCCGTCCGAGCTCTTCGTACCCGGGGAGTGTCATCGGCGTCGCAATGTAGCCGGGACTCATGGCATTGACGCGGATCCCGTATTCGGCCCACTCCACCGCAAGCGACTTGGTAAGCTGGATAACGCCTGCCTTCGCCGCGTTGTAACCGCTGTGTTGTTGTGGCTGATTGACTATGTGACCGGACATGGAAGCCACGTTTATTATCGATCCGCCTCTCCCGCTTCGAATCATCGATCGACCCGCTTCCCGCGCCACCAGGAACGTGGCGTTCAGGTCGACACCGATAACCCTCTGCCACTGGTCGTAGCTCATCTCCTCCGCAGGCGAAACGATGCAGATTCCCGCGCCGTTGAACAGGATATCGATCGAAGACATGTCGCGGAGAATCTTCTCGAAGACGCGAATGACGCTCGGTTCGTCGGTTACGTCGACCGCGTAGGAAAAGGCTCTTCTGCCGAGCTTCTCGATCGATTCCGCCGTCTCCGTCGACTCGTTCAGGTCAAGCAGCGCGACGTCGGCTCCCATCTCCGCGAAAGCGAGCGCGACGCTCTGGCCGATTCCCCGCGCACCGCCGGTGACCACAGCCTTCCGACCGGTGAGCATGAATTTCTCCATCAACGGCATTGGATTGTCTCCTGTTCGTCCCGTGTGATGCGCGATTATAGTGATTCCTGGAGAAAACGTCATCACGGGAGGCCTCGCGCAACGGCAGACCGCTCGTCGGGACGCGGTCGTTTTTGTGCTCATTTCCTGTTTCTCTACGGTAACGGTCATTTCGAAGGACCGGACCGACGCATCGAGAACCGAAATCTGGTTGCCCTGACTGCGCGAAACGGGCTATATGCCGCATTCCCGGTTGCGGGGCTGCCTGCACCTGCGATTGTTCGTCTGCACAGACAGTGCCCTACTCTCAATCCGAGTAATAGTCATTTTAGTATCGATATAACTTGACCTATTCGACGCCGAATGCTACGATATTGACCATCACACTGATCCGGAGGATTCGTCTGACGGAGAAGGAACCTGTATGACCACCACCACATTCAAAGACAGAGTTGTCCGGCCCGAAGAGGTCGAACGCTACCTCGGCAGACAGGGCGCCGATTTCGTCGACGACGAATTGCTCGAGCGTCAGATACGGGAGAATCGTGCCCCTGACTCGAAACGGATCCGCGATATCCTGGCGAAATCGCGCGCCATTCAGACACTCGAGCCCGAGGAAACTGCCGCCCTTCTGAACGTCGAGGATCCGGAACTTCTCGATGAGATGAAACATGTCGCACTGGAAATCAAGCTGCATGTCTACGATAATCGCATCGTAACTTTCGCTCCACTCTACGCATCGAATCATTGTGTAAACAGCTGCGCCTACTGTGGATTCCGCGCGGAAAACCGCGAAATGGTCCGGCGTCAACTTACCATGGAGGAGATTGCCGCCGAGACCCGCGCCCTGGCCGGCAACTACGGCCACAAACGGCTCATTGCGGTGTTCGGCGAACACCCCTCGTCGCACGTCGACTACATCGTAGACACCATCAACACCATTTACGACCAGCAGGTACCGACGCGAAAAGGCCACGCGAGCATCCGCCGGGTGAACGTGAATGCCGCTCCGCTCTGCATCGATGATCTGAAGCGGGTGAAAGAGGCCGGCATCGGCACTTTCCAGGTGTTCCAGGAAACCTATCACCACGACACCTACGGGCGTCTGCACGGCACACGCTCGCTGAAATCCGACTACCGATGGCGGTTGTACTGCATGCACCGTGCTCTTGATGCCGGAATCGACGACGTCGGCATCGGCGCTCTGTTTGGCCTCTACGACTGGAAGTTCGAGGTGATGGGACTCCTCTATCACGCACGAGAGCTCGAACGGGGCTGGAACGGCATCGGCCCGCACACCATTTCCTTCCCCCGACTCGAGCAGGCGAGCAACGCGCCGGTTGCGACAGCCTCCCCGTACCGCGTCTCTGACGAGGACTTCCTGAAGATCATCACCGTTTTGCGCCTCTCGGTCCCCTACACCGGAATGATCTGCACCGCGCGCGAGCCTGCCGCTATCCGCAACAAGTCGGTTCGCCTCGGCGTGACGCAGATGGATGCGTCCACCCGCGTTGGAATCGGCGCCTACAGTGAGATCGGAGCTGCGCAGCACCAGGAGCGCCAGCAGTTCATGTTGGGGGATACCCGCACCGTGGACGAGCTCATCGGCGACCTCGCCACTGTGGGCTTCATCACCAGTTTTTGTACTGCAGGATATAGAATAGGACGAACCGGAGAACGCATCATGAAGCTGCTTCGTTCCTGCAAGGAAGGGCACTTCTGCAAGCTCAACGCAATTCTCACCTTTCGCGAGTGGCTCGACGACTTCGGCGGAGAGGATACCAGGGAGGCGGGGGAAGCATTGATAAGTCGGGAGATGCAGGAGGTGCTCTCAAGGAACGGAAATCCGCAGGAGCGTGCGACCTTTCTCGACTACTACCGCAGGACCGAAAGCGGAACTCGCGACCTCTATCTGTGACATCATGAGAGCAGGTATGACGGTCGAGACGGCCGGAAGGATTTCCCGCAGCGAGATAGCAGAGCTTCTGTCTCTCGAAGACCCGGTGGAGCGCGAAAAGCTTCGCGCACATGCGGAAGAGGTGATGCGGGCGAAAGTCGGCCCGGAGGTATACTACCGCGGCCTCATTGAGTTTTCCAACGCCTGCAGGCTCGACTGCCTCTACTGCGGTATTCGCCGGTCAAACTTCAGGGTCCGCCGCTATACGCTTTCAGAGGACGAGATTGTCGCAGCGGCATGCGCGTGCGCCGATCTCGGATACGGTTCGGTGACACTCCAGTCGGGCGAACGCGGCGACGATCGATTCGTCGACTTTGTCTGTCGCGCGATCGAACGGATCAAAGAGTCAACCCGTTCCACGCTGCTCCCCGTAGGACTCGGTATCACGCTGTGCGTGGGGGAGCAGTCGCAGAGAGCCTATCGGAGACTCTTTGCGGCAGGCGCGCATCGCTACCTTCTGCGAATTGAGACGAGCAACCCGGCACTTTATGCGCGCATCCACCCGGAACGTCAGAAGTTCGAAACCCGTATAGCCTGTCTCGAGACGCTCGCGCAGATCGGTTTCCAGGTCGGCACCGGTGTCATGATCGGGTTGCCCGGACAGAGTGTCGAGGACCTCGCAGACGACATCCTCTTCTTCCGGAAGATTGACGCCGACATGATCGGGATGGGTCCATTCCTGCCCCACCCGGATACGCCGCTCGGTGCAGGAACCAGGTCATTGGCGCCGACGCGGGGGAGCTCCTGCGCCTTTCCCTCAACATGATCGCGGCAACAAGAATTGTACTGGAGGATGTGAATATTGCAGCGACCACAGCGCTGCAGGCGATTCATCCGTTTGGCCGGGAGGCGGGGCTTCGCTTCGGCGCAAATGTGCTCATGCCGCTGGCTACGCCTGAACAGGTGCGCGGCGATTACCTTCTGTATGAGGAAAAACCGTGCATCGACGAAGAGTCCGGCGCCTGCGCCGCCTGCCTGCTTGGACGCGCACGTTCAGCCGGACGCGAGGTCGTGCTCAACGCATGGGGAGACTCGCCCCATTTTGCCAGGAGGTCGAAATGAACGAAAAACGCTACGGGTTTATCGGAATCGTTGTGGAGCGGGGAAAGCGAGATGCCGGAGCCGGGGAGCGAATCCAGGCAATCCTCAGCGAATATGGCGATATCATCCGCGGAAGAATGGGACTACCGCACCTCGAAGAGGACACGCTTTCGGTAATCACGCTGATAGTTCACGCCACAACCGACGAACTTGGTGCGCTGACGGGCAAACTGGGCAGGCTTTCCGGCGTTTCGGTCAAATCGGCGCTCGCCAGGCTTCCCGGTCAGGCCGGCACAAAAGAGGGAGCAGAATTCGATCGTGGAAACTGAACGGACCAGCACCCCGGCGACCGAAACGCAGAAGGCGGCTGCCCTGTACCGCATATCCCCCTATTCGACGCCGGCGGAGCTCGTGCGCGCCGGTCTATCCGTCAAGAAAGCGTGTGCACTGACGAATGCCGCCATCGGTACGCTCGATCGGGCCGTCGCCGATGCGGTTGTTCGCGCAATCGACGAGCTATCGGAACTGGCAGATCGCGAGCTGGGGATCGAGTTTCCGCTCGACCCGTTCCAGGGCGGAGCGGGAACCTCCTTCAACATGAACCTGAACGAGGTAATCGCCCGGCGCGCATCCTCCCTGACCGGCGGCAGGACTTCGGTCGATCCGCTCCTCCACGTGAACATGCACCAGTCGACAAACGACGTTGTCCCCACCGCCCTTCGCATCATGATGCTGTCCATGCTGGACCGGCTGGAGCGTGCAATCGAGCAGCTTCAGCACGCGTTGCAGCAACATGAGCAGAGGTGGGCCAATGTGCTGAAAACTGCCCGAACCGAACTTCGGGACGCGACGGTAGTCTCCGCGGGCCGCGAGTTCTCGACCTGGGCGGCAGCGATCGGCCGGGACCGCTGGCGGATCTTCAAGGCGCGCGAACGGCTCAAAGAGGTGAACCTTGGCGGAACCGCAATAGGCACGGGCCTCGGCGCGCCGCGACGGTATATCTTCGGGGTAATCAAGTCGCTGCAGTCGCTGGTCCCGTTTCCGGTGACGCGAGCCGATAACCTGGTCGAGGCGACCTCCAACTACGATGCGGTGCTCGAGGCGATGGGCGCCGTCGAGGTGATCGCCTGCAACCTGCGCCGGACGGCGTCCGACTTCCGGCTGCTCGCTTCCGGACCGGGCGCAGGTTTCGGTGAGCTGGTGCTCCCCGGGCTGCTGCGCGGCTCCTCGATCATGCCCGGAAAGGTGAACCCGGTTATCGCGGAGGCGGTGATCCAGGCGGCCGAGCGCGTGGAATCGAACCACGGCCTGCTCGCCAGGCTTTGCAGTATGTCCGAGCTGCAGCTCAACGCTTTCTGGCCGCTCATCGCCTATGCGGCGTGGGAATCGCTGCTACTTACCGCAAACGCGACGGACGGGCTTGCCCGTTACACCGACGCTATCCGGGTGGACGAGGACCGCTGCCGGAAGAACATCGACGCCAGCTTCGCGAAAATTGTGGCGCTCCTTCCCCTTTTCGGGTATCAGGCCTGCGAACGGTTTGTGAACGAAGCGCGCACAGCCGGGCAGACACTGGAGGAATATCTGGCGTTACAGGGGTTGATCGCACCGCAGGATCTCGCGGAGCTGTTCGCGCGGGGGAATCTGAATCAGCTCGGGTACGACGAGGAATTGTATTCGCGAGTCCGGTCTCACCTGAAGACCGGCTCAGGAGAGGGAACATCATGACAGGCACACCACGGGCCCTGCGCCCGCACATCGTTATTGCCGGCAAGTGCAATGCGGGCAAGTCATCTCTCATAAACAGTCTGACCGGACGGCAGATGGCGATAGTCTCTGAAACTGCGGGAACCACCACCGACCCGGTGTACAAGGCAATGGAGTTCCCGCCCTTCGGCCCGGTTGTCTTTGTAGATACCGCAGGACTCGACGACAGAGGCACTCTCGGGGACAAACGGATCGCCTCGGCGACAGGTGCGGCCGCCTCGGCAGACATGCTTCTCTACGTCGTCGATCCCGGCCGTGCCGATACCGAAGATCTTCGCTTCCTCGCCGATCTGCGTGCGAAGCAACCGACCGACCCCGGCACGCCCGTCATCGTAGTGCAAACATTCGCGGAGAAGACGGAGTCGGGCGTCAACGGTGGTACGGGCGGCGCGGTTTCTGCAGAGCTTGCGCGACTCGGCATTCCGGTCTTTCCGGTTTCAAACCGGACGGGTACGGGGATGGACGAGCTCAAAGCAGCCGTCATGCATAACCTCGAGAACCGGAAAGGCCGCGAGCCGACTCTGCTGCAGGACCTCGTCAAGCAGTACCAGCTCATCATGCTCATCGTGCCGATCGACCTCGAAGCACCGGCAGGCAGGCTTATCCTTCCGCAGGTACAGACAATCCGGGAGGCCCTCGACGACGATGCTTCAATCATCGTCGTCAAAGAGCGAGAGGTTGACTGGATGCTGAAGCAGCTCAACCGGCCGCCTGATCTCGCGATTACCGACTCTCAGGTGGTGCTCAAGGCGTGCGGTTCGGTCCCGGTATCGATTCCGCTTACCACTTTCTCGATCCTCTTTTCGCGTCTCAAGGGTGATCTTCCGGCATTCGTGCAGAATGTCCGGACCATCGACGGGCTCGACCACGGAGACCGCGTGCTTCTCACCGAGTCCTGCGCCCACCACGCCCATTGCGACGACATCGCGCGCGTAAAGATACCCCGCTGGCTCAGGCAATATACCGGGAAAGAGCTCGATGTCGCGGTTTCGAGCGGCCAGTTTCCGGACGACGTCGAAGGGTGCAAGCTGGTAATTCACTGCGGCGCGTGTATGATCACA
The DNA here is from genome assembly GCA_963832675.1 of uncultured Spirochaetota bacterium. Lineage (GTDB taxonomy): Bacteria > Spirochaetota > Spirochaetia > DSM-27196 > DATKUC01 > DATKUC01. The sequence goes on from CAWHUY010000027.1 coordinate 45,745, forward strand.
CGTCGGGCTATGCAGTCCCGACTCGCCGAAGCGAGTGCCTTCGACGTTCCGGTCACCAACTATGGCGTGGCGATCTCCTATCTTCAGGGCGTGCTTGACCGGGTGGTCTCGCCTTTCGCTGCCGAATTGGGGTCGATTCCGGGGGATGAAAGGGCCTTTTGCCCGACGTCGCGGCCGCGTGTCTGAACGGCGGGAGGGACCTGTTTTTGATCGGCTGAAATATGGTTTCCCCGGTGTGGGCGGTTGCGACAACCGGGAGATCGGAATCGAGGATCACAAGGCTGATCTGTCCGCCGCCTCCCAGCGCTGCGAACCCTCCCACTGAAGCTGCGCTGAACCGGTGATATCCATTGCCGAACCGCTGGTCAGTTCCCGCATATCGGTGCGCCGATCGCACAACCAGGCATGAGCGGCTGCGCAAAGCCCCGAATCCGGGCGGCGCGCTCTTCTGCGTGACACACAGCATGAAAAATGTGGTGACCTCTATCCCCCGATGCGCCAGCTTCTTGACTCCTCTGCGCAAAACGGATATGGTCGGTTCAATCTATGAGTCAGCGCACGTCGTTTTCTTTTAAAAACGAGGTTTCTCCTGCGACCACCTGGGTAACCACAGCAGGTGGCAACCTTCTGTCGGAGGGCGCAGACGACTAGGATAGTTCCCGAAGGATATCCGGACCCCGTCCTTGCGACGGGGTCTTTTTTTTGCGAGGAGGCCCACAAATGTCCAGGAAGAAGATTCGAGTCGGCATACTCGGAGCCACCGGTATGGTCGGCCAGAACTACCTCCGGTTGCTCGCCAACCATCCCTGGTTCGAGGTGACCTATCTTGCCGCATCGGAGCGGTCGGCGGGAAAAAGATACGCGGAGGCAGTTGCGGGCCGGTGGCAGATGGAGACTCCTGTCCCCGGGCCATTCGGCGACATGCCCGTCCACGACGCGCGCGCGATCCCCAGGCCGGGCAGCGACTGCGACATGCTGTTTTCGGCGATTGCCCTGGACAAGGCCGCAACCCGTGCCCTGGAGGACTCCTACGCCGCCTCCGGCTTTCCCATGGTTTCCAACAACTCGGCGCACAGGACTACCGACGACGTCCCCATGCTCATCCCGGAGATCAATCCGGGCCATCTCGAGATCATCCCCGCGCAGCAGAAAGCTCGAGGATGGGACACGGGTTTCATCGTCACGAAGCCGAACTGCGGCATACAAAGTTACATGCTTCCGCTTGCGGCTCTCCTTTCGGCGGGATTCGTTGTGAATCGAATGATAACGACCAACCTGCAGGCGCTCTCCGGAGCGGGCTATCCGGGCGTCGCCGCACTGGATGTCACCGACAATCTTGCCCATCTGCCCTCGGAGGAGGAAAAGGCGCTCGTAGAGCCGGCAAAGATCCTCGGCAGGATCGATGCCGGGAAGATAGCGCCGCTGGCGCCGCTGGCGGTGTCGTCGCACTGCGTGCGAGTTCCGGTCGTCCACGGTCACTCCTCCTGCGTGAGCTTCGCTGTCGAGAATGGAAACCCGGATACTGCCGGGATAATTCAGGCGATGCGGGACTATTCGCCGGTTCCGCAGCAGCTGGAGCTGCCCACCGCCCCGAAGCCGGTGATCCGTGTCTTCGAGGATCCGGGCCGGCCTCAACCCCGAAAGGACCGTGATGAAGGATCTGGCATGACCGTATCGGTGGGAAGAGTCACCACCTGTCCAGTCTTGGGCTATCGGTTCTTCTGCCTCTCGCACAATACCGTGCGGGGCGCGGCCGGAGGCGCAATTCTCACCGCGGAGCTTCTCGCGGTGCGGGGGTATCTCGGCTGGGAAAGGAGTGCGTGATTCCGCTGATGGAAAGTCACCGAGTGGCAAACGCCTGCTATGCGTCGATCTTCCGGCCGACGTAGCTGGAATAGTCTTTCAGGATGGGGCTGTACTCGCCACCCATAAGCGCGGAGGAGATGAGAAAATCGGCGGTTGATCGATTGCATGCGGTTGGAATGTTGTAGAGAACCGAGATCCGCAGGAGGGCTTTGACGTCCACATCATGCGGTTGCGGCTCCATCGGGTCCCAGAAGAAGATGAGAAGATCGATCTCGCCGTTTACTATCAGTGACCCGAGCTGCTGATCCCCTCCGAGAGGGCCGGACTTGAGCATGGTAACAGAGGGGTAGGGCGCCTGGCCCGGCTTCAGCTCCGCCTTCAGCGTCGATTCTACAAGCTTGCCCGTCGTACCGGTGCAGACCAGCCGATGTTTCAAGAGCTCTTCGTGGTTCCACGAGACCCATTCGGCCAGATCGCGCTTCCGGTTGTCATGTGCCACAAGAGCAATTCGTTTTGAGCTTTTCACCGCATCCTCCGCCTGAATTCTACTCCGAACCGCCTCCGCGGACAACCGCATCTCCCGGCGGCATCCGAGTCGTTGTCATAACGCCGAGGAGTAGTCGAACTGACTGTTGTATATCTCTGCATAGAATCCCGCGCGTTCGAGAAGCTCGGTGTGAGTGCCCTGCTCGACGATATCCCCGTCCTGCATCACGAGGATGAGATCGGCGTTCCGGACGGTCGAGAGCCGATGGGCAATCACGAAGCTCGTCCGGTTGTGCATCAGATTGTCCATTGCCCGCTGAATGAGAACTTCAGTTCTCGTGTCCACCGAGCTCGTGGCCTCATCGAGAATGAGGATCCGGGGATCGGCAAGAATTGCCCGGGCTATAGTAAGCAGCTGCATCTGACCCTGCGAAATGTTGTTGACCTCTTCATTGATCGCCATCTCATAGCCGTGAGGCAGGGTGCGGATGAAGTGATCCGCGTGCGCGGTTTTCGCTGCCTCGATCACCTCCTGATCGGTCGCCTCAGGGCGTCCGTATCGTATGTTTTCCATAACGCTCCCATTGAAGAGCCAGGTATCCTGGAGCACCATGCCGAACGTCTTCCGAAGAACCCCGCGCGAGAACTGGCGGATGTCCGTGCCGTCCACGAGAATTGCGCCGGCGGTCACGTCGTAGTAGCGCATGAGCAGCTTGACCATGGTGGTCTTTCCCGCGCCGGTGGGACCGACAATGGCGATCTTGTGACCCGGCTCGGCAACTGCGGAAAAATCCCTGATGACTGTCTTCTCCGGAGAATAGCCGAAACGGACATGATCGAACTCCACCGCGCCGCCGGAACTCGTAATCCTCACTGGCTGCACCGGTTCGGGGAGCTCTTCGGTCTCGTTCAGGAACTCGAAGACCCGCTCTGCAGCAGCGGCGGTCTGCTGGAGCACGTTCGAAATATTCGCGAGCTGCGTGAGCGGTTGCGTAAAATTGCGGACGTACTGAATGAACGCCTGGATGTCCCCGACGGTGATCACCCTGCGTACGGCAAGCAGACCGCCGAGAATACTGACCGCGACGTAACCCAGATTGCCGATGAAAAACATGATCGGCATCATCAGTCCGGAGAGAAACTGGGATTTCCATCCCGTCTCGTAGAGCGTGGCGTTGAAGCCGTCGAATTTCGCGATACTCCTTCTTTCCCCGTTGAACGCCTTCATCTCCAGGTGCCCGCCATACATTTCTTCGACGTGACCGTTGAGATGACCGAGGTAGTCCTGTTGCAGTTTGAACAGTTTCTGGGAGCGTCTGACGATGAGGCCCACGGCCACCATCGATATCGGAATGATAATGAGTGCCACGAGCGTCATCATCCAGCTTATCGTAAACATCATCACTACTACGCCGAGAACGCTCACAACCGACGTTACGATCTGGGTGAGGCTTTGACTCAGCGTGCGGCTTACCGTATCCACGTCGTTGGTGATGCGCGAGAGCACTTCGCCGTGGTTGGTTCGGTCAAAATAGCGCAGCGGCATCCGATTGATTTTTTCCGATATGTCGCGACGAAAACGGAAGGTGATCTTCACCGAGATCCCGGCCATGATCCACCCCTGAACGTAGGTCAAGAGAGAGGCAGCGAGATAGAGGGCGAGAACGGTGAGAAGAATCCTGCCGATTGCGGCAAAATCTACGGAACCGGTTCCCGCGAGCTGAGCCATCGACCCGTTGAAGAGCGTAGTTGTCGCCGTTCCGAGAATGCTCGGGCCGACGATGGTGAAGACGGTCGAGCCGGCGGCAACGATCATGATTACCGAAATGGCGATGCGATAGGAGCCGAGGTAGCCAATCAGACTCCGCATCGTCCCTTTGAAATCCCGCGCCTTCTCTCCGACCCCCATCCCTCCGTGGCCGCCCATCGGACCGCCCCGCATTCCCGGACCGCGCGTGGTCGGACGGTCCATACCGGTCGCGCGGTTTCCGCCGTCGTCGCGGTGATCGCTCATGAGAGTTCCTCCTGCGAAAGCTGTGAGGTGGCGAACTCTCGGTAGGTCTCGCACGTTTGCATGAGCTCGACGTGCGTCCCGCGGCCCACGATCCTGCCCTCGTCGAGAACGACGATCTGGTCGGCATTCCTGATCGTGGACACCCGCTGGGTGACAATCAGCACCGTGCTCGAGCCGGTCCGCTGTTTCAGTGCGCGGCGAAGGTTCGCGTCGGTTTTGAAATCGAGCGCCGAGAAGCTGTCGTCGAAAATGTAGATTGGTGCGCGCTTCGCGAGCGCGCGCGCGATGGCGAGACGCTGCTTCTGACCGCCTGAGACATTCATTCCTCCCTGAGAGATCGGGGCGTCCATTCCCTCCGGCGAAGCCGAAATAAACTCGCTCGCCTGGGAAATCTCCGCCGCCTGTTCCAGGGCCTGCGCGTCCGCCAACTCATCGCCGTAGCGCAGGTTCGAACCGATAGTTCCCGAAAAAAGCACCGCCTTCTGAGGAACGAACCCGATTTTTCCGCGCAGATCCTCCTGGGTGACACTGCGTGTATCCCGCCCCCCGACGAACAACGCACCGGCGGTAACGTCGTAGAACCGGGGAATGAGATTGACGATCGTGCTCTTTCCGGAGCCGGTTGCGCCGATGAACGCGGTGGTCCGTCCAGGGAGCGCGGTGAAGCTGATGTCGTGGAGAGCGTCCTCCTCCGCCCCGGGATAACGGAACGACACGTTTCGAAACTCTATGACCCCGTCGAACGCGCTATCGAAGCGTTCGGGCGACTGGGGGTCGCTGATCGCGGGTTCTGTCTCGAGAACGTCGGCGACACGCGCCGCCGAGACTGCGGCCCTCGGCAGCATAATGAACATCATCGACAGCATCAGAAACGCAAATACGATCTGTATCGCATACTGCATGAACGCCATCATGTCGCCGACCTGCATCCTCGCGGCAGCTACCTCTTTCGCTCCGACCCAGATGATGAGGAGCGTCAGCCCGTTCATGATGAGCATCATGAACGGCATCATGACAACCATGACCCGGTTCACGAAAAGCATCGTGTCGGCGAGATCGCGATTCGCGGATTCGAACCGTTTCTCCTCGTGCCGCTGCATGTTGAACGCGCGGATGACCATCATTCCCGAAAGGCTCTCGCGGCTGACCAGGTTGAGACGATCCATCAGGCGCTGCATGATCTTGAATTTCGGTACTGCAATGCGAAAGACAGTGAGCACCACCACCATAAGCACCGAAACCGCGAGCCCGATGATCCACCACATGGAGCTGCTCTTGCCCACGGCACGGATTATTCCACCGACACCGATTATTGGCGCATAGAAGACCATGGTCAGCAGAGTCACGGCGACCATCTGGATCTGCATGATATCGTTCGTCGTGCGCGTGATAAGTGATGCTGATGAGAACTTGTCGAACTCGGCGCTCCCGAAGCTGACCACCCGCCCGAATACCGCGGCGCGAAGATCCCTCGCAAGTCCGGATGCGATTCGCGCCGAGATGAGACCGGTTAGAATTGCGGAGACCGCCGCTACGAGCGTGAGAAGCAGCATCGAACCCCCGGTCTGGACCATGTATCGGATCTGCGGCTGGGTTGGGTTTGATGCCCCGAGGGTTGCGACCGGCGGCGCCGCGGCGACCCCGCCGCGCTGGATGCCCACATCGACGATTTTCGACATGTAGTCGGGGAGAGCCAGGTTGCTGTAGGCCTGAGTGAAAAGGAGAACGATGGCAACTGCGAGCAGCGGCAGATAGGGCCGTATGTATCTGGCAAGGCGAGTCATTTTTCCGCTGTCTCCCTGGCAGATTTGTGCGCCCCGCGGTTGCAGAGCTCGTCTTCGGCGGCAGGACCCATTTCCCGCACGTGGGTGATAAGAATCTGGAGTGCGGAAAGCACGATCTCCCGTTCGTCCGGCAAGAGAAGGCCTGCCAGATCGGCGAACCATCGCCCCCGCATCTCCGTGCTTTCCCGCACCATTCGTTCTCCGGCGCTGGTGAGCACGATCCGCTTGGCGCGGCGATCATTCGGATCTTCGGTACGAAGAACCAGGCCGGTCTGAACGAGTCGATCGAGCATTTGACTCGCCGCCGCGCTCGTCACCCCCAGATCATCACCGATCCCGGACACACCGCTTATCCCGCGGCGGCTCAGATGAAAGAGGGTTCCGATCTGATGCATCGACACCCCCTTCTCCCTGGCATACCGGAAGAGCCCGCTCATCGACCGGTTCCGGGAAAGCTCCAGCCACTCGTGAAGAGCGTCGACTATCTGCGTATCGGAACTCATTCATGTAACTCCACTAAATAATAAAGTGACATTAAATATATGGCTGTCTTTACTAACTGTCAACGGAAATGGGAGCAGAGGAGGCTGGCGCGCAGAAGTGACAGCGCGGTTACCGAGTCGTTCGCCGGGCGGTGGCGGACTTCTCCGGCCCGACAAGTCGAAGAAACTCGCGGGGAACCTCGCTCTCGAAGCGCATGAGCGCGCCGCTTGTCGGGTGACGAAAGACGAGGCGAAACGCGTGCAGCGCAAGGCGTCGGATCGGATTGCCCTGCGCGCCATATTTCTTGTCGCCCACTACCGGGTGTCCGAGGTCGCACATATGAACGCGTATCTGGTTCTTTCGCCCGGTCTCGAGGGTGACTTCGACCAGAGAGTAGGCAGGCGTGCCGCGCATCACCCGATAGTGGCTGATCGCCTTTTTTCCGTCGTCCGGCACCTTGCTCGAACGAATGTGCAGCGATTTGGTCTCTCTCAGCCAGGAAGTAACGGTTCCGGAAGGCTCGACAAGCCGCCCCTCGACGACGACGAGATAGGCACGTTCGACAACTGCCTCATCCCACTCGCTCTGGAGCGTCCTCTTCACCTCTGCGCTCTTCGCGAACACCATGATGCCCGAGGCGTCGCGGTCGAGGCGGTGCACGACGAAGATCCGCCGACCTTCGCCCTCTTTCGCTACGTGGTCCCACAGAAGATTGTACGCGGTCTTCTCGTCCCCTTTGCCGGTCGCAACCGAGAGCAGACCAACGGGTTTTTCCACGACGGCGATTGATTCATCCTCGAAAAGAATACGCATTCCTGCGCGGGAAATATTCTCTTCTGCGCCCGATAGTCCGCCGCGGGCCGGCTTCCCACCGCCCTTTCCCGCGTTCGCGGCGGCTGCGCGAGACCCGGGAACCGCCGGATTCGCGGGTCCCGCCGGCCGGATCACCGTTACCTTCTGGCCCGGCGACAGCGGGTGATCGAAACGGGAGACAGTCGCGCCGTCGATCGACACCGCGTGGTGCGCGAGCAGGGACTTGACGGCGTTGCGCCCCTTCCCGGTCAACCGGTCGCGGAGGAACAACAGCAGCTCACCGGGTTCCGCAACCATGAAGCTGACTTGATGTGCAGATACCGCACCGTGCGGTGACCTCTGCGGTTTTGTTTTTTTTGGGGGGCCTGTTCATCGTTTCTCCGGGGATACTCAGGATTGTAGAGACAAATGCAGTGCAGAGCAACCCGCAGTCATCGGATCACGGCGAAGAGCCCGGCCGTGGCGGGGCCCCGTCGCCTCCCAGCGCGCGCTCGATGCGACGATCGGGCACCAGCCAGATGCACGCCAATAGAACGAGGAGACCCTGCGATACCCAACGTGACATGAAGGCCGCCGCAATGGCGGCCAATATTATGAACGGGGAGGCCTTACCCTTCCAGTCGTTACCGACAGCCCGCTTGAGCAGTGAGTCGGGGCCCTGAGACGCGATGATGACCTGCTGGAGCGTGAAATAGGCGACCGCAGCCATGAATTGAACCGCCGCGTAGGCCGCGAGGGGAGTAGCTGCGAATCGGTTTTCTCCCATCCATCCGGTGACGAAAGGAAAAAGAGAGAGCCAGAATAGAAGGTGAAGATTTGCCCACAGGATCGGCCCGGTGACCTTGTGGCAGGTTTGCAGCATGTGGTGATGATTGTTCCAGTAGATGCCGATGTAGACAAAACTCAGCAGGTAACTCAGAAAAACCGGCAAAAGCGGTGCGAGTGCGCGGATGTTCTCGCCGTGCGGTATCTTCAGCTCGAGAACCATGATGGTGATGATGATGGCCATCACCCCGTCACTGAACGCTTCCATTCTATTCTTGCTCATAGAACCCCCGCAGGTGGTCTAAGATACTCACGCGGAGGACGGAGGGCGACGCACGCGATTTCCCATCTCCCTGTTCCGATTCGGACAGGGTATGAAACGCCTTGCAGCAGAACCGCGCAGCGTGTAGATTCGCTGCATGTACCGACTGCTTGCAACCGACATCGATGACACGCTGCTCGCCGCGGACGGCAGCCTCCCGGAGTCGAATCGTGAAGCACTTATCCGCCTGCACAAAGCCGGGATCGCGATAGTCTTCTGTTCCGGGCGTGCCGACGTGAGCATCCACGGCATCGCATCGACGATCCTGCCGCTTGCCGACGACGAATACCTGATATCATTCAACGGTGCCCGTGTCGTAACCGCCGATACACGGCGAATCGTCACCCGGCAATATCTGACCCGGCAGTCGATCGCCGCCATTGTCGCCTACGCGCGGGACAACCGGCTTCACGTTCAGGGCTACCTCGGGGATGAGTTTCTGGTTGAAAAGCTGACAGATACCGTCAAGGCCTACGCCGCATCGACCAAAACGAAATGGCGCGTCGTGGACGACTTGGTATCCGCGCTGCCGGACGGATCGCCGAAGCTGCTTTTCATCGGCGCGCATGAGCTTCTCGTCGAGCACCGCGATCCGATTTCCGCGGTCGCCGGCCCGGCAGAGTTGATGTTCTCGAAGCCCCACTACCTTGAGATAGTCTCGGCCGGCGTCAACAAAGGAAGCGCGCTTTCGGGTCTCGCCGCGGCGCTCGGAATACCAATCGAGGAAACCGTGGCGGTCGGCGATGCGGCGAACGATGTCGACATGATTCGTGCGGCAGGGCTCGGGTTGGCCGTTGCAAACGCCCACCAGGTTGCGCGGAATGCAGCCGACGTCGTGCTCGACTCGCACGCTTCCGATGGAGTGATGAAGGAAATTGCACGCAGGTTCTTCGGCATGTAGACTTGAATAGACGGTGGGACGCCGGACGGAACTATCAGTCGGCGCGGTAGCCGAAGTATCCCCGTTCGCGAATCGTCTGAGCGATCGACGCCGGAACAAGAGACTCCCAGGTTTTGTCGCCCGCACCAATCATTCTTCGGACTTCGCTCGGGAAGATTTCGAGCCTGTCGGCCTTCCACTGTTCGATCGGCAGGATCAGTCGGTTTGCTACCAGATGGTCGAAAAGCAGATGAAGGTTTTCGCTGACCCGGAGCTTCTCGAGAGTGGTAACCACGCCGTCAGCCGCGTTCTTGAACGGGTAGGCAAACAGCCGAACCTGCGGCCTGAAAAGCTGTCCCAGCGATCCGAGAATTCCACCGGACAACTCGGCGTAGTACTTCTCCTTGAAAATCTCCGCGAGCGCCGGAACTCCGAGAGCGACGCCGATATAGGCGGTGGTGCATCGGCAGAGCGTGGCAGCAACGCTGTGGTAGTGAGCCAGATTTGTCACGAGGACCGAAGCTCCGGTTGTCTGGAGAATATCCGCCCGAACCAGAAAGTCCGCCGGATCTATGCCGCGTTCGCCGACCAGATTATCGAGCGACATCTCAAACAGCACCAGCGGCTCGTCGTCTTCTCCCGGGAAGTCCCGGGAGAACTGCACCTTCGCGTTGGTGACCATGTCCATGATGGTGTTGGTGATCGGCCGGAAACTGCCACGAAGGAGGAGAATGCGCCGTTTGTAGAGGACGTCTGCCGGTTCGACGACCTCTCCGTCGGCTGTGAACATCACCGCGTCGGTCAATCCCTGCCGTACCAGCTCGAGACTCATCAGCCTGTTGTCGATCCCGGGGAATGCCGGTCCGCGAAACTGAATCATGTCGACTTCGATTCTGCCTCGCGATACCGAATCGAGAAGCGAGGATATAACCCGGATCGGATCGTCGCGAAGGTAGGAAGCCGCATATATGAGATTGACGCCGACCAGCCCGACCGCTTCCTGCTCATGAGAGTTCTCCGAGTCGTAAAGTTTGACATGAATGACGATATCCGAGGGTGCCGACCGGGGATAATGTTGAAAGCGAATACCCATCCAGCCGCGACCTTCCTGCTGCCGGGAGCTGCTGCGGGTGGCCACCGTGTTGGCGTAGGCGAAAAACGTGGTGGCTGCTCCGCGCTTGGCGTCCAGACGATCCAGAAGCTGCGCGTACTCGTGATCGAGCATCGCGTCCAGCCGGGGGCGACTGACGTAACGTGTGGTCGGACCATAGACGGCGTCACTCACCGCCATGTCGTAGGCCGACATCGCCTTTGCGACCGTCCCTGAGGCGTGCCCGACGTGAAAAAACCATCGGGCGACCTCCTGTCCCGCGCCAATCTCTGCAAAGGCGCCGTGGACGCTCTGATCGAGGTTCATTTTCAAAGCCTTTTCGTTGGCGCCCATTCGTTGCTGTCCGTCAGATTGATGTCCGCTCGTTTCCATATTGAACCAATTTACTGCCGGCACCAACGCCGGGGAAGCGGTCGGTCGCCGATCATTGCAACACGGTTCGATACGGGATATCGTCGGGGCGTGACAGGAATGCTCGACTCGCGCTGAAGACTCGCCGATTCTCGCGCGATCCCGGGAGTGTGGAAGCAGGCCGATCGCTTCGCCGGCGTTCACCGGACGGCGGGACGCCGGGGTCGGCGTATCCGGTGCGCTCAACAGGACAGGAGGACCTGATGAAACGGACAGTTTACATAGCGACGATTTCCCTCCTGCTCTATCTGCCTTTGTCCTGCAGAACTTTTCCGGCCGGCGTCCCGGTCGCAACGGTCACCTACGCGGGCGACAATGGGGAAACGATCAAGGCAACCTATTATCGGGACCGCCGGGTCACGCTCAACCTGAGCGACGGGCGGAGCTACTCGCTTTCTCAGGTCATTTCCGCCGACGGGGCGCGCTACGCGAATGCCGATGAGTCGTTTGTGTTCTGGTCCAGGGGACAGGGAGCGCTTATGATCGAAAAAAGCGCAACGGGAGGCCGCCAGTCTCGGGTCGGCTGCATAGTCGTGAAGCCTGACCCGGGCGGATATCCGAACATCTTCGAAAGCAGCTCTCTCGGCATCTCCCTCCGTTATCCCGATGGATGGGAAATCGACCGATCCTACGTCTACACGGAGCTCGGGCCGGGAAAAGAGATCAGGGGAGTCTCCTTCTCGATTCCGGTGACCTTTGCCTCCGGAACCAACCTCGCTTCCGACACCCATCTCAGCATCGAGATGATCCCCGGTTCATCCGCGGGCAGCGTAGATCGGTTTCTCCCGGAGGCCGGCATTGATGCCACGACGGTAACGCAGGAAGGCATCACCTACTCACGGGCATCCTACACCGATGCCGGGGCGGGAAACCTGTACGACCAGATTGTGTACGCGATCCCGGGAAGCAGGCCGCTCACCGCGGTTCGCTATTTCATCCACTCCAACGCCATAGAGAACTATACCCCTGGTGCCGTGAAACCGTTCGACAAAGAGGCACTTCTTGCCGCTTTCGATGCGATACGCCGGACTCTTACGGTGGATCAGATGAACATGTCGGGGCAATGATGCGTTCAACCGCGCGAGGCATGCTCGGTATGGCCGCATCAAGCCTGCTCTTCTCGGCCATGGCGGTGCTGCTTCCTTTTGCGCGCACGGCTGATACCTCAATCGTTGCGTCGGCTCGCTTCTTGACCGGAGCGTTGGTGATTGTCGGACTGGCCCTGTTGCGCCTCATTCGCCTGCGAATCACCAACTACAGATGGCTGATAGTGCGCGGCCTGTTCGGTGCCACCGCAGTCTACCTCCTGTACCGCGGGATCATGAATATCGGCCTCGCGAAGGGTACGGTTCTCAACTACACCTATCCCATGTTCGCCGCGCTTCTGGCGCCCGTGCTCCTGAAGGAACGTCTCGCGCCGGACGTACTCGTTGCCGGGCTTCTCTCGTTCTTCGGGATCTGGCTCATCGTGAGTTCGGGGTCACCCGGAGGATTTGCCGGGTTCGGGGGGATCGGCGTCGAGGAGATCCTGGCACTCTCAGGCGGCGTCCTGGCGGGCGTCGCGGTTGTCGCCATCAAGAAACTGCGTGAGACCGACTCCCCCTACGTCATCTATCTTTCTCAATGCGTATTTGGACTGCTCGTGGTCTCTATTCCCGCCGGCAGGAGCTCGTTTGCGTTTTCCGGGAGTCTCTGGCTTTTGCTGTTGGGTATCGGGATCATCGCGACGATTGGGCAGCTGATGATGACCTGGGCCTACAAACACGTCTCGGCGACAGAAGGGAGCCTTCTGGCGTTTCTCACACCGGTCCTGAACCTGCTCCTGGGGCTGCTGGTGTTCGGCGAGCAAATCCGGTTTCCGGCGCTGCTCGGCTCTGCGGTGGTGCTGCTCTGTTGTGCGTACGTCGCATTCCGCGGACGGTTGCTTCGGCTGGCCGGGTGACTGCACCCTGCATGCAGAAGGCCGGGACGACCGGTCACCGTTTTTCCAATCGGTCTCCCATACAGGAACCAACCAGACGCGCGGAGATGACCCATGGATGGTCGGCAGGAACGAGTTTCTTCTTTCCGGCAACCTTCTCGATCGGTACCGGCTCGCAGGCCTGCCCCTTTATTGCCACCATGACGTTGTAGGTTCCCTCGGCCAGCAGTTCCGCAGCGCGCGTGCCGAGCAACGTGCTGTAGAGCCGATCCGTGGGTGTAGGAATTCCGCCGCGTTGCACATGTCCGAGTGAGGTGACACGCGCTTCGATCCCGGTGAGCTGCTGAAGCTCTCGCGCGAGGCGGCTGGCTTTGGATTCCTGGACAAGATGGTAGGTCTCTCCCGCTTCGTTCTTTGCGGTAACCGGTTTCCCTCCGGAATCGGCCTTTTTCCTTTCTTTTCCGCCGTTCTCGATTGCGCGGGCTTCGGCGATCGATATGGCGCCCTCGGCAACCGCAACAATCGAAAACCGTTTCCCGCTTCGCCTGCGGGTGAGCAGGTGTTCGGCGACATATTTGGGATCATAGGGAATCTCGGGGATGAGAATGACATCCGCGCCACCAGCAATTCCGGCGCCGAGTGTCAGCCAGCCGGTGTTATGCCCCATGATTTCGCAGATGATGATTCGGTGATGGCTGGTTGCGGTGGTGTGCAACCGATCAATCGCCTCGGCCGCGATGTTCATTGCAGTATCGAAACCAAAGGTGATGTCGGTCTCAGCAACATCGTTGTCGATTGTCTTCGGCAGCGTCATGATGTTGATTTTACCGGCTGTGTGCAGGTGATAGGCGTTCTTCTGCGTCCCCCCTCCCCCGAGACAGACCAGACAGTCGATCTGGTGACGGTGGACATTCTCGATGGCTGCGGCGGTCATGTCCAGTTTCTTCCCGCCGACAACCATCTTGTTCGGTTTGTCGCGGCTGGTCCCGAGGATGGTTCCGCCGACAGTGAGAATGCCGCTCAGGTTTCTGTCGTCCAGCGCCACAGTACGGTTCTCCACCAGCCCGCGGAAGCCATCATGGATGCCGACAACCTTCATTCCGTACCGGTTGACGGCCGCTTTCGCTACCCCGCGGATCGCGGCGTTCAATCCCGGGCAGTCGCCGCCGCTGGTGAGGATGCCGATACATTTCGTCTTTGATTCATTCGTTGCCATTGCGGTCCTCCCGACCTGAACGCTCTGCGACGAGACCGGCCCTGCGTGGCCTGATGCTCCAGCCGGTCGCAGATGAGTCTATCTTCAAGAAAAACCTTCGATAACAATCTTGCCTATAGTGTGCCCGCTCTCGATCATGCGGTGCGCTTTCCTCAGATTTTCAGCATTTATTGGCGAGAACCGGTGACTGAGCGTCGTTCGAATGACCCCTGCGTCCACCAGCGTCGAAACGCGGTCGAGCAGCCGATGCTGTTCGATCATGTCGTCTGTCCCGTACTTGGGACGGGTGAACATCAGCTCCCAGGAAAATCCGGCACTCTTGTCGAAAAGTAACTTGACGTCCGGCGTCATTGAGCTGCCGACTATGGAACATATCCAACCGAGGGGCGCAACAATTTCCACAAGGGCGGGAAAATGCATGTCGACGCTGTTTAGGCAGAATATATAATCGACAAATTTGAAACCTTTCGCGCGAATTTGTACGGGGATGTCCGCGGTGTGATCGACCACAAGATCGGCGCCATGGGCGATACACCATTCCCGGGACTCGGGTCGAGAAGCGGTAGCGATCACGGTGAGCCCTGCGACGCGCTTGGCAAGTTGCGTCGCAATCGAACCCACCCCTCCCGCGCCGCCGACTACGAGGATCGACTTTTCCACCGGTTTCTCGCTCTGTTCCAGATGCATCCGGTCGAACAGGGCTTCCCATGCGGTGATGGTCGTAAGCGGAAGTGCTGCTGCCTCGGCGAAACTCACACTCCCCGGTTTGCGTCCCACAATGCGCTCGTCCACCACTTGAAGCTCAGAGTAGCATCCGGGTCGCGTAATGCTTCCCGCGTAGTAGACCTCGTCGCCGGGCTTGAAAAGCGTGCATCCCGGACCCGCCTTTTGAACGACCCCGGCCGCGTCCCACCCGAGAACGCGCGGCAACTTTTCCACCTTCTCTTTCGGTGCCCTCTGCTTAGTGTCCACCGGATTCACCGACACCGCGCGGACTGCAACCAGAAGATCGCGATCGCCCGGAACAGGGTCAGGAACGGTCACATCGACCAAAGATTCCGGATCTTCGATCGGCAAATACCGATATAGGCCGACAGCTTTCACTGAGTTGCCCCCTCTTCGACTCGTGGTAGGATAAATATACTAAACCCTGGACAGAACCGGCGCCGCGTTGTCCCGCAGGCGGGAAAGACGTACAATAGGATCAGGTGGACAATGGCGTGAAAGATGGCAGACGTGTGCTTGGTTACGGGGCGATTGCTTTCGGCACTGTGTCGACGATAGTGTTCCTCAGTCCGATCTTTCCGATCGGCATTGAAGCATTTTTCGTTGGCGCGATATTCTTCGGCGTCGCCTACTGGGCCCTGGCCAAACCAAGTCTCAGCGGCATCATTCGCCGTTTCGTGCCCCGGGCAGTGGAACCTCCCATCGACATTGACCCCCTCCTTCCGGTGCAAATCCTGCGGCTGGCCCGGGAACACGACGGAAACCTTACCGTATCCGAGGTCGCCATCGAGTTGAACGTCCCGATTGCCGTTGCAGAAGCGGGCCTCCGGGCGTGCGTGAGATCCGGGAATGCATCCGAAGAGTACGATCTCGCCCGCGGGTACGCGGAGTTCAAGTTTCCGGAGTTCTCGCAGACCGATCCGGAAAACGGGCATTGATCTTCCGCCTATTTCGGCAGCGAAAGAATCCATCCCCCGATCTTTTCGAGCACCTCCGGTGCGAAGGTTTCCTCGATCTGGCCGTACTCCTGCGGCAACCCGGTTGTTGCATGCTGAAAAAGGTGATTCAGACCTTCGAGCTTCACGGTCTCCACACGCAGGTTGCCGCCTGCGCGAACCGCCCGGGCAATCGCGTCAAGATTGAGATCTGCCGGCACCTGGACGTCTTTGGCGCCGCTTAGCGCGAGAACCGGGCACCGAACGCGGCTCAACTCCGCAGCCGGATCGGAAGACAGGAACGAACGAAACCATGGAGACAGTATCGCCCCTATCTGCGAGTCGATCTGCTCTGCGGGAACACCGACCTTTTCGAACAGCGGCCTCAGTCGGTCTGCCGCTCGAGCGTCGTCAGGTTCCGCGAGAATCAAATCGTATATGGCACGATTCGCCTGCGCCGCCTCGTTTATCTGCGCCTCGGGAGCACCCCCCGCGCGGAGAATTGCGGCTGACTGCTGCAGTAGAATCTCGTGACCGCTGAAACCCGGACCCGCAAGAAGCACGATGAAACCGAGCTCAGGACGGGAGTGCGCCACGCACGGGGCAATGATCCCGCCCTCGCTGTGCCCGATCACTCCCACCTGCGCGACGGCTATCTTCGGTTGGGATCGAAGATAGTCCACGGCGCAAATCGCGTCACCGGCCAGATCATCCTCGGTCGAGCTCTGACCGTTCCCTCCCGAGCCGCCGACGCCCCGGTCGTCGTATCGCAGGGTAGCGATTCCTCTTCGCGCGAGATAGTCCGCGATGACGAGGAAGGGCCTGTGGTTGAAGATCTCTTCGTCGCGGTTCTGCGGTCCGCTGCCCGTCACGAGCACCGCCGCCGGAAAGGGACCGGCGCCGTCCGGCATGGTGAGAGTTCCAGCAAGCGAAATTCCCGCTTGCGCGTTTGCGAGAGCAACCTCTCGAGTAGAATAGGGGAAGGGCGGCACCGGGTCCTGTGGACGCCGGACCGGGTCCACGCGTTCTATTCGGCGGAGGTCAACGGCTAATGAGCTTCCGCCCTGATTCCATTTTCCGGTGATCGAATTATCTTTGCGACTGATCGTCCCTTCGTAGACCCCGTGAGTTGCCTGGACATCGAAACGAATATGGTCACCGTCGGCGACCACCGAGTCGACCGGTATGTCGGCGGTAACCTGGTCGGGGCTGGACGCAACTGCGCTGAGCCTGCCCTGGTCACTTTTTACATCGAAAACAAGCCGGAGCTTCTGGCCGCCTGCTTCAATGATGCCCTGCCACAGACCTGCGAAGACGGACCCGGCATCTGCAGACCCTTCAGCGGAAGCACTTTCGTTGCTCATCGATCCTCCTGTCCTTTTCAGTCGAATGTTTGCTGCCCGTCAAGTATTGATCATACTGAACCCGAATGTAAATCAATGGGCCGGCCCGACTCGATAGCGGCACTTCGGAAAATGCCGGCGGAATCTGGTATGATGTGGTCAAACGTCGGCAGAAATAGCGGGAGGCATGCTTCGCGATGGTACCGGTGCGCGTGGCGGTGATTGGAATCGGCGGGTTTGGCAGGATGCACCTGGAGGCGATAGATCACCTTTCCCGGGAGGGGATTGCGGAGCTTGTGGCTGTCACGGCAATTGTTCCGGTAGATCCGCGCCGGGATGAAACTGAGCGTGCGGCTGAGCTGAGCGCGCGAGGCGTTCGCGTTTACCGGGACTATCGGGAAATGCTCCAGCGGGAGATCGGGAATGTAGATCTTGTAACAATACCGGTGGGAATTCCGTTCCATGCACAGATGAGCATCTCGGCCCTGCAGGCCGGCTTTCACGTGCTCTGTGAAAAGCCGGCGGCGGGAAGTGTGGCCGATGGGTTGCGGATGCTCGAAACTCAGCGAAGAACCGGGCGATTTCTCGGGATAGGCTTTCAACATCAATTGACTCCGGTCGTCCGGCGAATCAAGGAATTGACGCTTGCGCGACGACTCGGAAGGCTGATTTCGGCACGCACATTGACGCTCTGGCCCCGAGGCGACAAATACTACAGCAGAACCTCATGGGCGGGGCGCTTGACCGTGGAAGGAGCTCCCATTTACGATTCACCGCTGCAGAACGCAGCGGCGCATTTTCTCCAGAACATGCTTTTCGTTGCGTCGGCGGCCGCCGATAGTTGTGCGGAACCCGCGTCAGTCTACGCAGAAAACTACCGCGCGGCCGAAATTGAGTCGGCCGACACCCAGTTCGTCCGCGTTCGAACGCGCGAGGATGTCACACTTCTGTTCGTCGCATCCCACGCGGTGGAGGAAAACAGCGATCCCCGGACCGAGTTCCGGTACGAGCGAGGGCGGATTGTCTGGAAATACGATGGATCGGTGCACCTTTTCGAAAATGACGATAGTGGCGAGCCATGCAGCCACGCTGCCGAATCCTTCGACAATGGCAATATCGTCGTCCACAGTCTTCCGTTCTACGACATCATCCACGCAATCCAGGGAAGATCTCCGCTTATCGGCGGAATCGAAAAGTCGATCTCCCACCTTCGATGTGTAGAGGCGGCCTTCGCCTCATCAGGCGGCGTCCACCGAATCCCGCCGAAATACATCGAATACCGCGAGAGCGAATCCGGGTCTGTCGCCGCGGTCCGCGGCAATCGTGACCTGCTCTCCCGGGCGTGTCTGTCAGGCGCCGGTCCCGGGGAAGCAGGTATCCCCTGGGGAGCGCCCGGTCAAGAGATCCTCGTTAAATACCAGTGAGCGAATCGAACTCCGCCTGCACAAAGTGACGCCGGGACTTCGCCCACTCCGGCAGGTCGATCTCCCCTGCGTTCGCCACATCTTGTATCACTTTAGGGTCAGTTTATGGAACACTTAGTGTCAATTTTATTGACATATAGAGGAAACGGTGGGACAATACCCTTGTACGGAAGGGAGTGGAAATGTCGAGCACCGATGATCTCATCCGGGTCTCCGGCGTGTCGCGAAGTACGCTTTTCAGGTTCCTCAGAGGCGACAGCGTTCGGCCGTGGGCGCGCGAAGCGATTCTTCTGGCAATGCAGCAGCTCAATATCCGACATGAAGACCACTCGATCCATAAAGGCAGCACGCTGCTGATAGCCATTCGCCCCGATTTCAAGTCATTCAAGGGATACGACCTTTCAATTGCCGGATTCATCAACCGGGCCGATCCGGAAGGCTTTCACGTCCAGCTGCGAACCGGAACGGGAGCCTCAATCTTCGACGGCGGGAAGAGATCGGCGAAACCGGCCGGTGTCCTCTTCCTGGGAAAAACGATCCAGGAGGAGGAAGCCGAGTCGGCGCAATTGCGCGATATGGGGATTCCGCACGTCTTCGTGAACCGGGTGTTCGACGATCTGAAACACAGCTGGATTTCGATCGATCACCGTGAAGCTGCCCGGGAGGCGGTTTCGCATCTGTTCAATCTCGGCCATTCGGAGATTGGAACCTGGGGGATCACGCACACATACCGCCTCGATCGTGACAAGCGAATAGGCTACCTCCGCGCACATGAGGATCGCGGAGTTCCCGTTCCCGCATCCTGCCTCGACTTCCGTGACCACGGAGATCTCGAAGAAGCAGTCCAGAAGCTCATCGACGAAAAACGGCTGCCCTCCGCCTGGTTCGCCGCCTCGGATGAGCATGCCATGCGATTCATCAAGGTGGCCCGGGACAACGGAATCGCCGTTCCAAAAGACGTAGCTATCGTTGGAATGGACGATGTGGACCCGGCAGAATACCTGAACCCGTCGCTTACCAGCATTCATATCCCGTTCCGGGAAGCGGGCTCGGCGGCTTTCGACGTGCTCAAACGCCTTATCGAAAATCCCCTCGAAGAGTCGGTCCGGGTCGTCATGAGACACCACCTGGTGATCCGCGAATCCTGCGGTGCCCCGAATATCGCCGCGAGGACGAGCATACGGAATTCGGTGGGATCGACGTAGGCGCCCCTTGAGCCGCGATAAGAAAGATAACTCGTCCGTGACGAACGAAAGATATCCTGGTCCCTGTATGGAGGTAGATGGATGAAAAGGGCAACGATTCTCTGTGTGCTTGTTATGGCCATGCTTTTCCCGCTGGTTGTTTCGGCTTCCGGAAAAGTCGAATCAACCGCCGGCGCTACAAGCCTGCGGGTCGCGTGGTGGGGCAACCCCACTCGGGACGAACGTACTCTGAAGGTGATTGACCTGTATCAGCAGAAGAATCCGAATGTGACGATCGAGCCGGAGACGGTTGGATGGGCGGGTTACTGGGATCGGATCAATACTCAGGTTGCATCCAACAACATGCCCGATGTTATGCAGCACGACTACGCGTACCTGTTGCAGTTCGTCGGAAGAGACCTCATGAGCGATCTGACGCCGTACGCCCAACAGAAAGTCATCGATCTGAACGGGGTTGATGAAAGTTATCTTTCCGGCGGCCGCGTCAACGGCAAGCTTTATGGCATCAGCCTGGGAACAAATGCAGTCTGTCTTGTCTACGATCCTGCGGTGCTGCAAAAGGCGGGCGTAGCTGAACCCGGCACAAATTGGACCTGGGCCGACTTCGAACGGATGGCAACGAAGATTTATTCGGCGACCAGGATCCAGACGATCCCCTTCTTTACCACCGATCCCAAGGTCGGTTTCGAAAACTGGATTCGGCAGTCCGGACATCCATTCTTCGCTCCCGACGGCAAGTCGTTGGGATTCACGGACCCTGCCCCGCTTGCGGAATACTTCAATATCCAGCTGCGCCTGTTGAAATCCGGAGTGATGCTCAGCCCGGAAATCGCATTCGTCAACACCACACCGCAGGAGGCACCGCTCGCGAAGGGAACATCCTGGGTCGAGTTTCTCTGGAGTAACCAGGTTGTCGCGAATGCGGTCGCCGCAAAAAGGCCTCTCAAGATAGCCATTCTGCCAAAAATCGACAAATCGCAACGGCCGGGAACATACCTGAAACCGTCGATGTTCTTCTCGATTCCCGCGTCGTCGCAGAACAAGGATGCAGCTGCAAGGTTCATCAACTTCTTCCTCAACGACTCCGACGCGAACGCGATTCTGCTCGGGGAACGCGGGGTTCCCATCATCGCGACTGTTCGGACATCGGTAAAAAATGCCGTGGATCCGGTGATGCAGGACGTCTTTGACTTCATCAACACAGTCGGCAATGGAAACGCGAGCCCGATCGATCCCCCTGACCCGGCCGGAACGGGAGAAGTCCTGAAGCTGTTCCGTGATACGACGCAGGAGGTCCTCAACGGCAAGACCTCCGCTATGGACGGGACGACAAAGATCATGAAACAGGCCAACGATATTCTCTCACGGTCATGATCAGGGAGCGGCGGGGCTGAACTATGCGGCCCCGGGGGTGGCCTCACCCCCGGGGATTTCTCTCGGGTACGGGTAGTGCGGATGCGAAAACATGACGATCACAGTCAAGCACGAAAAAGGGGGAGCAGTCGGTCCCGGGGCAGCGTGACCTATAAGAACTCCGCCGGATACGCGTTCATATCGCCGTGGTTGCTCGGTTTCCTGGCTTTTACGATCATCCCGGTGATAACTTCGGTGTACTACTCTTTTACCGACTACGACATCCTGAAAGCTCCCGTTTTCACGGGAATCCAGAATTTCCAGAAGCTTATCCAGGATGGGCTGTTCTGGACTTCTCTCCGCGTGACATTTACCTACGCATTTGCCTCGGTGCCGCTGCGACTCGCGTTCGCGCTTTTCATCGCAATGGTCTTGAACCGGAAAGCCCATCTGCAGCGGTTCCACCAGACGATTTACTACCTGCCTTCGGTTCTCGGGGGGAGCATCGCGGTGGCGGTCATGTGGAGACAGCTTTTCATGTCCGACGGCGCGATCAACGCGGTGCTTCGCGTTTTCGGCATTCAGTCAGACATCTCGTGGATTGGAAAGGCCGAAACCGCAATCTGGACCCTTGTTCTGCTCTCCGTCTGGCAATTTGGCTCCTCGATGCTCATATTCCTCGCCGGTCTCAAACAGATACCGCGGACCTACTATGAGGCGGCCCAGATCGACGGGGCGAACGGTGCGCAGCAGTTTTTCCGCATCACCATACCGCACCTCACACCGGTCATCTTTTTCAACCTCATCATGCAGCTCATCAATGGATTCGCCGTCTTTACGCAGGCCTTCGTCGTGTCGAACGGAACCGGGGATCCCATGAATACCACGCTTGTCTACGCACTCTACCTCTATCAACGCGCGTTCAAGTACTATCAGATGGGATACGGAAGCGCGATGGCGTGGGTTCTGGTCCTTATTATCGGATTCTTCACTGCGCTGCTTTTCAAATCGTCAGGAGACTGGGTCTACTACGAAGCGAAGGAGGGCAAATAGTGGAACCCTCGAAGCGCCTTGCCAGGACCCGCAACGAGCTTCTGTATCAGCTATTTATGCTGGCCCTCGGCCTTGTCATGATCTATCCGATTCTCTGGATGGTGGCGAGCTCCTTCAAACCGAACGGTGAGATCTTCGGAAACGCCTCCATCATTCCCGGCAAGCTCATGCTGGACAACTACGTGCGGGGATGGCGATTCGTCGGGCGGATAACGTTTACCACCTTCTACGGAAACTCCCTTTTCTACGTCAGCCTCGCTACCATCGGAACGGTGTTTTCGTCGGCAGTTGTCGCGTTTGGGTTCGCGCGGATTCGATTCAGGGGTCGCAACTTCTGGTTCGTGTGCATGTTCATCACGCTGATCCTTCCCTATCAGATCATCATGATTCCTCAGTTCATCATTTTCCAGAAATTGCATTGGGTGAATACGTTCGCCCCGCTGGTGGTCCCGATGTTCCTCGGGCAGCCGTTCTTCATCTTCCTGATGGTACAGTTCATTCGCGGAATCCCGGCCGAGCTGGACGAATCGGCATACCTGGATGGATGCGGGATGTTCCGGATTTTCACACGGATCATGTTTCCGTTGATCACGCCGGCGCTTATCACCACGACAATCTTCAGTTTCTACTGGCGGTGGGACGATTTTCTCGGCCCTCTCCTCTATCTGAATAAACCGGCTCTGTACACGGTTTCGCTCGCGCTGCGGATGTTCTCAGATCCGATGACCTCCACCGACTGGGGAGCGATATTCGCGATGGGAACCCTTTCTCTCGTCCCGATTCTTGTGGTGTTTGTCGCCTTCCAAAAGCATCTGGTGGAAGGCATAAGTACCACCGGCCTCAAGTCGTGAGCGGAGCATCCCCGATCAGGTCGTCGATCCGCACCGGTGCGTGACGCTGAATGCTCCGGCACGCGGCTATTCCCACCATGATCGAGTAGGTCCCGTCCACCTCGTTTGCCATTCGACCAAGTGGATCCGATCGTTCGGCCGGATCGAAGATGTCGGCAAGCATCGCCGGGTCACCGCCGCCGTGTCCGCCGTCGCCCGTCCGCGCGGTGAGCCGTATCGGGCTGGAGAACTCGGGGATAACCGTTATTCCTACGCTGTCCCGGGCAAACTCGCCCGGAACCGTTTCGTCGCCGTTGATGTAGCTGTTCTCGTTGGCGTAGTGCTCGATACGCCCTTTGGTACCGTTAAACACAATGCGATAGCCTTCTACCGGCGAATAGGTGTGAAGCAGGTAGCTCATTGCGGCTCCTCCCCGGTAGCGAACATTCACCGACATTGTGTCCCAAATGTCGACTTCTGCCGAGAAAACGCACCGGTCCCGGAAATAGCCGTCGTGGTGCTCCTGCTCTCCGTACAGCCTCTGGAACCATTCCTGAGTTGTGTCGAGATTGAACGGGCATTTTGAGGCGACCGGACAACCCGTACAGCGTTCGCCGCGACCGTGGAGCCCGAGCTCGTCGGCGTGTTCCGGGGTATAGTAGCGCAGTGTTCCGTAGGCAAAGACCTCTTCGGGGATGTCGTCGATCCACCAGTTTACCAGGTCGAAGTGGTGGGTCGCTTTGTGGACAAGAAGGGAACCTGAGTTTTCGATTCGCCGGTGCCAGCGGCGAAAGTAGTCTGCGCCGTGACGCGTGTCCAGCGCCCACGCAAAATCTACCGAAAGTACCTTCCCGATCGTCCCGTTCTGGATGAGCTCCCGAACCTGTGCGCGAGGCGGCGAATAACGGTAGTTGAAAGTGACCTGAAGTCTGCAGCCCGTCTTTCGCGCTGTTTCGAGAATCTTGCGGGCTTGCTCTTCGTCGGTTGTCATCGGCTTCTCGGCGATGACGTCGCACCCAAGCTCCATCGCCCGGCAGATGTACTCGCTGTGTGTTCGATCGGGACCCGTGGTCACAATCACCGCGTCAGGCGTGCACTCTTGGATCATCTTTGCGAAATCGGCGGCAGCATAGGCGGGGACTGCAACACCATATCTGTCAGCCAATATGCTCCGGTTCAGTTCGAGGCGCCCCGGGTTGATGTCGCAGATTCCAACGAGCAGGGCGACTTCGCGGAAATCATCCAGCATCGCTTCGAGGTAGAGTTGTGATCGAGACCCCGTTCCCACGAGACAGTATCGTCTGTTACCGCTCATAGCCCCCCCCTCCCGCAACACACAGACCGCGCCCGTATGTACGAACCGATGAACAATCCATTGTCGGGCTGCCGGCGAATTCGGAGCGCGCTGTCGCCGCGATAGATCGTAGCCGGCGCCCCGGCGTTTGTCCAGATCGGGGAGAAGTCCCACGGCAGCGCTGCGTCATTTGCCAACTTCCCGCAAAAGGTGTAGGATTGGCCACCGACTACAGGACAACGCAGCTAGGTGCTCTTGACGGTTCAGCGGGGGATTACCATGGAAATTGCGTCGATAATCATCGGCGGCGTGATCGTGATTACTCTGATCAGTTCGGTTTTCAGCTATTTGACCGAGAAAAAGAAGCACGCCTCTCCGGCCCTCGAATCAAAATTGGACGAAATGGAAAAACGCCTCGCTGTCCTGGAATCGCGGGTGGACGACAAGGACGAGCGCGTCGCGCAGCTGGCAAACGACGTTTCTTTCGTCAACAAACTGATCGAACAGCGCCCCGCCGATCCCAACCCGTCCGCCCGAAGAAACGGCGCTGTATGATGGCAGCCGATTTCCGGCCCGACTACCGGAATCTCGTAGACGCTCTGCGAAGAAAAAGACCGCGGCGTCTACCCTTCTACGAGCACAATGTCTATCCGAACGTTCTCGAAGCGATTGTCGGTCAACGGTTCTCCGAGCTCGCTGCCGGCGACGACTCGGACAGGCGGGAATACTTCCGCACCTACTGCGCCGCACTCTCGGGCCTTGGCTATGACGTTGTCCCTTTCGAAGGTTGCATCGTGGAGCTGGTCCAGGGAGGGGAGGCGCTCTGTGGCCGAGCCGGAGCGCTCTTCGGCTCGCGTACTGAGATCGAAGCGTACGACTGGGACGGCCTGGTGGAAGCCTATTTCCAACGATTCGGCCGAGATTTCGATGCGCTCGCGGAGAGTCTCCCGCCGGGAATGATGGCAGTGGCAGGCGTCGGCAACGGCGTCTTCGAGTGCATTCAGGATTTCGTCCCCATGACCGATCTCGCCTACCTCGAGGCGGATGACCCGGAGGCGTACGAGCTTCTCTGGTCGAAAGTGGCCGACCTTCTCGCCGCGATCTGGAAGCGGTTCATTCCGCGCTACGGTGATGCCTACTGCGTATTCCGGATGGGAGACGATCTGGGCTTCAAATCATCCCTGCTCATACGACCCGAAACGATCCGAAAGCACATCATTCCCGCCTACCGGCGGATCGCCGACCTCGCTCACCTCGCGAGAAAACCGTTTCTCCTGCACTCGTGCGGGCGGATTTTTGACGTTATGGACGACATAATTGCCGGGGCGCAGATCGACGGGAAACATTCGAACGAAGACACGATCGCTCCATTTTCCGAATGGCTCACGCGGTACGGTGACCGGATAGCACTCTTTGGCGGCATCGACATGGATCTGCTCTGCCGGGAATCGCAGGCAATGATCGCCGAACGGGTGCGCGATGTGCTCGAAACGGCAAAGCCGTATCCCGGGTTCGCACTCGGTTCGGGGAATCAGATTGCCGAGTACGTCCCGCCCGCAGGATTTCTCGCGATGGTCGACGCCGCGCGGCGCTTTCGGGGCGAGTGACGGAAGCGGCGCTAACCGCCGAGTGGCGCGAGGCGAATCACGTTCCACGAAAGGGGTGCAAGCCGTACAGTCAAAACGCCGCCGTCCAGGCGTCCGCGACCCGAGACCGCCCGCGGAACCACTTCCTCCGGTTTTTCAACGGTATTCGTCGCCTTCGGGTCCGGATGGGTCATCTCCAGATGCTCGACTATCCGAAGATCCGCAAATCCGCGAACAGTCGCCTCTACATCCAAATCTTCGTCGACCGAGCGGTTGACGGCGAACAGTGTAACGCTGTTCATTCCTGGCTCGGTGGTCGCCGTGGCATCGAGGTAGGCTACCTCTCCATACTCGCGGGTTTCATACGATGGGCAGCTGACCCGGACATCGAGCGCGTCGCCGCGGCCGAATCGTGACATGTGAAGGAAGGGGTAGAAGATGGTCTGACGCCACGATGCTCCCCCCGTTCGCGTCATGATCGGAGCAATCGCGTTTATGAGCTGTGCAAGACAGGCGATCTTCACGCGGTCTGCGTGTCTGACCAGCGTCATGAGAAGGCACCCCACAACCAGCGCATCTTCGAACGTGTAGACATCCTCGAGAAGCGGCGGCGCAGTCTGCCACGGCTCAGCGTTGCGGTCTGCGTCGAGCGAATGAAACCAGACATTCCATTCGTCGAACGAGAGCAACATCTGCTTCCGGGAACGCTTCTTCGCCTGAACAAAGTCGCACGTCGCGAGGACCGAAGTGATGAACCGGTCCATGCCGAGCGACGAGGCAAGAAACGTCGGCAAATCGTCGCCGTTGTCGTTGTAATAGCTGTGAAGCGAAAGGTAATCTACCGATTCATAACAGACGTCCAGAACTGTTTCTTCCCAGTCCGGAAAACTCGGCATGGCCGGGTACGAGCTTCCGCACGCAATGAGCTCGACGCCCGGGTCGACGAGCTTGGCGACTTTGGCAACCTCTGCGGCGAGGCACCCGTATTCACGGGCGCTCTTGTGCCCTACCTGCCACGGACCATCCATCTCGTTCCCGAGACACCAGAGCTCGACGTCGAAAGGCATTTCCGCGCCATGGGCTTTGCGCAGATCGCTCCAGAACGATCCGCCGGGGTGATTGCAGTACTCCACGAGATTCCTCGCTGCGTCGATGCCGCGAGTTCCCAGGTTGAAGGCGAGCATCGGCGCAGCGCCCAC
The DNA here is from genome assembly GCA_963832675.1 of uncultured Spirochaetota bacterium. Lineage (GTDB taxonomy): Bacteria > Spirochaetota > Spirochaetia > DSM-27196 > DATKUC01 > DATKUC01. The sequence goes on from CAWHUY010000027.1 coordinate 72,705, forward strand.
TTTTTGCGTCCAGGCTATGAACTCGTGCAGACCGAAGGTATTCGGTTCAACCGACCTCCATGCGAGATCGAGTCGTCGCGGTCGCGTCTCGACGGGCCCGACGCCGTCCTCCCACCGGTAACCGGAAACAAAATTCCCGCCCGGATAGCGCACGACGCTCACTCCGAGCTCCTGCACGAGTTCGGCGACGTCCGAGCGGAATCCGCTCTCGTCGGCACGCGGATGGTCGGGTTCGAAAATCCCGCCGTACACAACACGGCCGAGGTGTTCGACAAACGATCCGAAAAGGCGGTCGTCAATGGTGCCGATCCGGAATTCTTCGTCAACAGTGATTCTTGCCCTCATCGATCCTCCGCGCCGCCGTTTCGGAGCCACACTCGCATCGGTCCCGGGCCGCGATTCGCCCACGCAAAATAGGGCACCGCGGTGAATCCCGGTCCCTGCACGGTTACCACACCGCCAAGCAGGTCCGGCTCCATGCGGGAGTGGAGAACCGCATCACGTGCTAGCACAATTTGATCGACCGGAATTTTCGCATCGCGCTCTTCGACGCAATAGACTAACGGCCCCCGCTGGATCGCCGCCTTGCCGCGATTCTCGAAGACCCGGGGGTCGCACAGCACCTTGCGTGCGCTCATCGGGAAGTCGATTTCGACCGTGTCGCCGTCATGCCACATGCGGTCGACAATCGCGAAACCGCGTTCGATGGCAACCGTCTGGACAGAGCCGTTGACTCGCAGGGCAAACCGGTGCGGGACCGGACTCTCGAACCGGTAGAGATCTGCACCCATGATCCGGTCGGACGCCCACCCGGGGATGCGGATACGGAGCGCAAACTGCACCGGACTGCGGGGCTCCGGAAGTGAAAACGTGAGACGAACGCCGCCTTCCCACGGGTACTCGGTAGCCTGGGTTATCCCGATCTGCGCGCCCGCCGCTTCTATCTCCGCGCGACCCGCCACAAAAAGGTTCACATAGACCCCGTCGGCCGAAACCGCATATACGTACCCGGGCAGTGACGGGAAAAACCGTGACAGGTTCGTGAAACAGCAGGAAACGTCGAACCAGGGCCGCCGCGCGGTAGTTCCGTGGTTGAACTCAAATTTGCCATCGGACTCGAGCGGGTTCGTGTAGAAGAACTGTTTTCCGTCGAGCGACACGCCGGAGAGCAGTCCATTGTAGAGAGTCTGTTCGAGCACGTCGTAGTATCGGGATTCGCCGGTGAGGAGAAACAGCCGGTGATTCCACATCACGGAACCAATTGCGGCGCAGGTTTCGGCATAGGCTCGCTCGTTCGGCAGCTCAAACCGATCCCCGAACGACTCTCCGCTGTGGCGCGATCCTATTCCACCGGTCAGGTAGATTTTCGATTCGACGACGTCGCGCCAGATTTCCGTGATCGATGTTGCATAGGCCTCGTCGGGCCAAAGCGCGGCCATATCGGCCATTCCGCAGTACATGTAGGCGGCCCGTACCGCGTGTCCCACCGCCTCGCGCTGCTCGAGCACCGGCAGGTGGTCCTGACAGTACCCCGGATCGTTCGCGTAGCTGTACAGTGCTCTCGATTGGTGGCGGCCCCGCTCTTCGAGAAAACCGCGCGCGGCCTCGAGATAGGAGCGGTCCCGTGTGATCCGGAACAGGCACGCGAGGCCCATTTCGATGATCTGATGGCCGGGTATATCGCGGTGACCGGCCGGTCCGAAAACCCGTTTCACCAGAGCCGCGCTTCGAAGCGCAACGTCGAGCAGGGAGCGGTTGCCGGTGGCCAGGAAATGCGCGCATGCCGCCTGGTACAGATGCCCGCAGTTGTACAGCTCGTGGCTCATTACGAGGCTGCTCCACCTCTGTGGACCGGCAAGAGGGTGAGGCCGCTCGGGGTCGATGGTACGATTCGTGTAGAGATAGCCGTCGGGCTCCTGGGCCGCTGCAATCACGGCGATCAGTTCATCGATTCGCCGTTCCAGGTCCCGGTCGTACCTGTCGAGCAGCGAGTAGGAGGCGCCCTCTATGACTTTGTAAACGTCGGTGTCGTCGAAAGGCTGGTTGCCGACGAAACTCCCGCTGAGCGTGCGGGCCGCCCGCCGAAAGTTGTCGACCCGACCGCTGGACTCGCATTTCTCGAAGACCGCCGGGATTGTGACAGTCCGGTTCGTTTCGATACGCGGGCTCCAGAACCGATCCTCGAAATGTACGTTGCGCACCGAAACGGCCGATATCGGATAGTCCAGCACAGTGCGCGCGACGTCGGAAGCTGTAGTGTGTTCCTTCAAGATTTTAACCCTGACAATACGATCCCTTCGATGAAATACTTCTGCCCGATCAGATAGAGAAACACTGCGGGTGCTACTGACATAGTACAGGCCGCCATGATTGCCCGGTAATCGGTGCCGAAGCCGGCTCGGAAGTTCGCCAGCGCCTGCGAAATTGTGTTCTGTTCATTGCGCGAGATATAGATCAGAGGACCGAGCACGTCGTTCCAGTAGACGATGAAGCTGAACAGTCCGACGGAAATGAGAACCGGTTTGATGAGCGGCAGAAGAATCTGGAAAAGAATGCGCACATGTCCCGCCCCGTCGATGATGGCCGCTTCGTCTATATCGCGTGGAATCGTCATCAGGAACTGGCGAGACAGGAAGATGTTGAATCCACCGCCGCCGAGAAATGCCGGAACGATCAGCGGAACATACCCGTTCGAAAGGCCCAGCGCTACCCACCCTTTGAAGATGGGAATGATGGTAACGGTCGCCGGCATGAGCATGCTTCCCACGACAAGAGTGAACCAGAGTTTCTTCAATGGAAAGCGCATACGCGAAAGTGCGTACGCCGCGAGCGTTGATGTGAAAAGCACGCCGAAAACAGACGGAATTGTAATGGTCAACGTATTGAGGAAATACCTTCCAAATGGAAACACCGTCAGCGTATAGGGGTAGTTCTCGAACCGCCACGATTTTGGAATCAGAAGCGGCGGATACTGGTAGATCTCGAGATTCGACATTAGTGAAGACCTGACCATCCAGAGAAACGGAAAGACGCATGCCAAACCCAGAATCGTGAGGATGGTGGTTGTAGCGATTGTAGACTTGCGAACAGATTCCATATTTGTCTCCTCAGTTCCCTTCGTAGAACAGCCAGCGCCTGGAGGTGCCGAATATGAGCCCGGTCACAGCGGCGATAAACACGAAGAATATGAGCGACAGCGCGGCAGCATGGCCGAAATTGTTCCGCTGAAAACCTTCCCGAAAGATCAGGTAGACCATATAGAGGGTTGCGTTGTTCGGCCCCCCGCGGGTCAGGGTGTAGGCAGGAACAAAGACCTGAAGATTTGCAACCATGCTCATGAGCACGTTGAAAAAAATAATCGGAGACATCAGGGGGATCGTGATGTGTCTGAACTTATGCCAGGCGTTCCCCCCGTCGATCTCCACAGCCTCCAGAAACGTGCGCGGAACACTCTGCAGACCCGCCAGGAAGATGACGATGAAGTTGCCGAGTCCCCAGACGGTCATGACGATCATGGCGGGAGTTGCGGTAGCGTCATTCCCCAGCCACTGCACCTTATGGATGCCGATGAGGCTGAGAAAGAAGTTGATGACGCCGAAGTTCGACTCGTACATCCAGCCCCAAACAACGCTCGTTCCGATAATGGGGACCACATAGGGAAGGAAGAAGATCGATCGAAACAGCCCGCGAGCGCGAACCGACTGGTTGAGCATCAGGGCAACTGCAAACGCATAGATCGTGCCGACAACAACCGAACCGATAGCGAAATAGAGCGTCGAAACCACCGACGGGTAGAAGAAATTATCGGACGTGAAAATCTCCACGAAGTTCGAAAGCCCGACGAAGGCAGGCGGTTCCAGGCCGGACCAGTTCGTCATGCCGATTATCGCCACACCGATAATTGGCAGTATGGTCATCAGAATCAGGCCAAGAATTGCCGGCGTCAGAAAAAGATATGCAACAAGAGTGTCCCTCGCTGATTCTCTCCTGCTCATGGTTCCCATCCTCCCCATCGGTGAATAGACAGACCTCGTTCGGCCGCGGCGGTGTCCGGTCCCGCCACAGCGCAGAAAGTGGAATACCTATCCGAACGGTCCGCCGCGGTCGATTGCAGATTGTTACCAACCGCGGCCGGTCCGGATTGAACGAAACTTCGTTATTTTGCCTTGTGCTCGTCGAAATAGGTCTGGAGCTTCGGCAGGATGCTGGTGATGTACGCCTGTGCCGTGACCTTTCCGTTCCAGACGCCGTCGATCCCGGAGCTGAGAATATCGTCGAGTCCCTGATAGCCGTTGAAGTAGTACCAGGGAACCTGTATTGCATTGTGGAATGCATAGTCGATGACGGCCGTCCTGTACTGGTCGAACGCGGGACGCGCCGTCTTGGTAATGGCCGGATCGGCCCACTGTCGCATGGCATCTTCGGTCGCGTAGTACTTCTCCATGTTCGGCATCAGCGTGCCGTTGAGAATGACCGGCCACTGATTCTTCGGGTCCGAATACCATCTGATGAAATCCATCGATGCGTCCAGATTCTTTGTCGTGGTGAAAATGCCGTAGGGAGCGCCCGTGTTGTAGGTCACCGCCTTCTTCATCCTGGGAAGAACTCCGACCCCGTAGTCGAGCCCGTCTTTTACCGAGTTCTTCAGCGATACGCCGATTTCCCACTGACCGGAGGTTGCCATGGCGACCTTGTTGGTCAGAAGGTTGACGTCGAGTGTGGACATCGATGACCCGACGCTCGGTGACGGGGCGACTTTATCCACCAAGTACAGGTTGGCGAGTTTCTGCATGGCTTCGATCGAAGCCGGTTGTCCGATGAGAAGCTCTTTGCCGTCGGGCTGATGAGACCTCCGCCGTTCGAGTAGGTGACGATCGGCCACATCCACCAGAGCCGATTGAAGTCCGCACCGTAGGTCACGATATTGTTTCGCGTCGAACCCGGCCTGATCCGCCGTTTTTCCGTTTTTGTCGACCGTCAGCTTCTTCGCCGCGGCAACAAACTGGTCCCAGCGTCCAGGCCTTGTCGGCGCTCGCCGGGGGATAGGGAATGCCGGCCTTGTCGAAAAGCTTCTTGTTGTAGTAGAGAAGCAGGACTTCGTCGCCGGAGCTGTAACCTACAACCTTTCCGTTATAGGTGAATGCGAGGGATTTCAGCGGCGCATTCTCCGCCGGATACATACTGCTGACATCGGCAAGGAGCCCTGCAGCGGCGAAAGTGATCGCCATCGCCTCAGAAAGCTCGGTGGTGTCGGGAAGTTGATTCCCGGCGGCCATCGTGTTGACCTTGGTCTCGTAACCGTCGCGCGGAATTATTATCAGGTTCACGTGAACCTTGTCCTGCAACTGATTGTATTGGTCGAGAATTGCCTGTACTTGCGCGCCCTCCGACTGCGTGGTGTTGTACCACGCCATGTAACTTAATTCAGTTTTTCCCGTAGATGACTTTGTCCCTTCTCCCTTTCCGGAACCGTACACGGAAAAAGAAACGAGCACCAGCACGACGCCGACCAGATAGCCGAACCTTTTCATTCGTCTTCTCCTTTTATCGATTGCCAAGTGCCGACACACGGGTGTCGGCCAATCGGACGACTGTACGTTCAGTGGGGAAAGGTCTATTATTGAACGTACCCAATGACCTGCGGTGCCGGGGAAAAGCTGGTCAGGCGAACCTCGGTACTGCGGGTTTCTTTAATCAAGCTCTCTTTGATTCCGCTTCTCTCACCTCCTTGCATGATTTTCGTTGTATCAAATCGATCGGAAACTCGATCTTTACCGCAGGCGTGCTTGCAGTTTCGAGCCGCTCGACCAGCCGTCTTGCGGCCGTTCTTGCCATATTCCTCGAGTGGATGCGCATGGTCGAAAGCGGCGGAACCGCATGGCGTGCAAGCTCCGTATCGTCGAAACCGATGACGCTTACCTCATCCGGGACCTTGAAGCCCCGCTCGGACAGCGCCGAAAGAGCACCGATTGCCAGAAGGTCATTCGCACAGAATACCGCGGTGAGGTCGGGGGCCCGGTCAAGGAGACGGATCATCGCTGCATACCCGGACTCCGCCGTCCAGCCGTCGTCCCCGTCTACCAGACGTTCGTCGGCGACGCACCCCGAAGACTGCATCGCCTCTTTCCACGCAAGGAAGCGCACGCGCGCCGATTCGAGTCGCAGCGGCCCATTGATGACCGCTATCTGTTCGTGGCCGAGCTCACGCAGGCACTCCACCGCGCGCCGTGCCCCTGCCGCGAGATCCATCGTAACCAGATCAAGTCCTTCGGCGGCCACGGTCGGCGCGAGTAGAACGGCGGGAACGCCGCTTCGCCTCACCATATCCAGCAGCTCCGGATTTCCCGCCTCCTGAATAACGATTCCGTCGACCTTGTCGATGAATAACGCAAAAGTTTCATTTTCTTCGATATCGAAGTCGTCCAGGTAGGTGAAAAGGATATGCCGTCCTGACTTCGCGGTTTCCTCTTCGAGTCCCATGAATACGTCGAAATAGAACGCCTCGGAAGAGATGGGTTTTCTCGTCGATTTTTCTTTGCAGACCACGTAACCGAAAGTGCCCTTCGTCGGCCGCGATGCCGCCGGTCGCAACTGTCTCCGGCGCACGAAGGTGCCCTGGCCCACCGAGCGCTCGAACAGACCGCGATTAGTAAGAGTGAGGATGGCGTTTCGAACGGTTATCCGGCTGACACCGAGTTCTTCGGCAAGCTCGCGTTCAGACGGGATCTTCGCGCCGATTACCCAGACATCGGCATCGATCCTGTCCAGCAGAAATGATTCAACCTGCGCCTGCATCGAGTCTTTCGCGTTCTTTCGAATAATATGGTTCGGCTCCACCGAATCACCTCACCGCATAATGGTTACAACCGGTTATAACCATTATCGCACAAGATCGGACTCTGTCAAGTGTAACTTTTGAAAACTGCCACGCAGATTGTTGAATCCTATCGGACCGGAAATCAGCGCGCAGATCCGCGGGTATAGGTGTGCATGAGCTTGCCTGCGCTGATGGCACAGTCTCCGGCTCTGCGCCGCTTCGGTGATGAGCGGGACCGAACCTCCGCCGGTCGAGAGTTTGTTCCACCCTTCTGCCCTTCAAGTCGATGCAGACACCATCGACACCCTTCGGCCGGTGAGCGATGGTACTGGAAGTGGGGATTCTTCTTCGATCGTCTGTTTGGCCGCGTACAGCGCTACCGATGCAGAAGCTGCGGCTCCACTTTTTGCACCCAGACGTTCTCGGTTCACTACCATATCAAGCGCATGATTGAGCTGCCGATCTTCGCGCAGCTTCAGCAGTCGGGCGCAAGCGTTCGGGCCATCGCACGGCTGTATCATTGCAGTACCGGCACAGTCGCAAACCGTACTGACCGGCTCATGCGTCAGGCTCTGGTGACCCTGTCTGACATCGCAGGGGAGTCGGCGGGGGCCGAAGATCTGTGTGCCGATGGGTTTCGCTCCTTCTGCGTCTCGCAGTACTTTCCCTGCGATCTGACGATCCTTGTCGGAGACCGAAGCGACACCGTATATGGAGTTGATTACGCACTGCTACGCCGTTGCGGCTCGATGACCAGGCAGCAGAAGCGCACACGGGCGATGCTCGATAGCCGGGTGAGCTTCGATCCGCAGGCAAGCCGCAAGTCGTTCTCCCGGATCCTGGACCTGGTGACCAGGCTGTGGGTGAAACGGCCCGAAAGACCGTGTGTGCTTCACACCGATGAACACAAGGGGTATCAGGCGGCCTGGAACCAGCATCCTCATATCCAGCATCTTGCCCACCGGCAGTGGGCGGCTCATCAGAGGGTAAGCTCTCAGGCGGCGCGCACCGCGACCAATCCGCTGCGGGCGGTGAACTACATCGACCGTGAGATTCGCAAAGATTGTGCTGATCAGCATCGGGAAACCCTCTGTTTCGCGCGTAACGTGCCGATGATGCTCGGCAGGCTTTCGATCTACTTCGCGTATCACAACCTGTTGAAGAAACGCCGGATACGAGGTTCCCGATCACCGGGACCGAGTGAAACCATTCGCGAGTCGCACGCGAGTTTCGCCGGCATTCGGCCCGAACGCCAGAAAGCAATGGCGATCGGGATGGTGAGTCACCGCAGGTTTCTCACTCGGGAGCTGCTTTCCCCGTTCTACCGGCAGTTATGGCTGAAACGGATCGCCACTCCCTTGAAGCTACGAGCCGAGCGGGTACCCAAATACGCCCGTGCCTGAATACGCCACCCTAAAACAGTTCTCCCGGCGAACATTGCCCTATCCCCTTCAACAATCTGCGTGGCAGTAGTGAAGGGTTGAGTCATCCCTGCAGCCGCCGGTACTCGTCTGCACGGGCAGTAAGATAGGTTACCCGTTGTCTTCCGGTCAGAGCGGAATCGGGAATGGAAATTGAAACCGTTGAGAGATCCGCATCGGTTTCAATCCCGACCATGTTTCGGGAAATCGAAAAGAAGAGTACACCGCTTTTGAGACTCGAGCCGAGGTCGGTCTTTTTGCCCTCGTCGGAGAGGGATATGACGAATCGAGGTACCGAGTACTCGGTTCCAAAAAGGCCTTTCTGAGCGATGAGGACGCGCCGGTCGGTAACAAGGACTCGGCATCGCGGGTACACCGCCGTTCTCACTGGTGATTGGTGATCGACCCGAACCGGGGACTCGTCTATGATCGGATTTTCGCCCGTCTCGAGAGCGAGCACGCTCTTGGACGAACGGGTGGTCGAATAGCTGAATACTGCGATCGCGATCGCGAAGACTATGACAGCGATAAGAATCGGGCTCATCCAGTGCACTCCACACAATATTCTCGCATATGGAATACGATTCATCAATCCGAAAGTCTGCCGCCTGTATCACTCGCTCCTTCGTCGATTGCTCACAATTCTCACACGCATCTCTCACCTTGATGCGCTACCGTCAGGGCCAACGATGATCAAAAAAGGAGTGACGATAAAGAAGAGTTGGGTGCTCGTTACAGGGGTCGTATCGCTCATGCTCTGTGCTTAATCGATCTTTGCCAGTGGCAAGCAGGAATCTCCGGCGCAGGCGATGAGATAGAGGCACTTCGCGCAAACGAGGGAAACATGGGACCACGGACGCCGGACGCAACAGACGTCGGGCTCTCATTCGGTCCTCAGGCTAAAGCAGCCCGGCTTCTCGCCCCTGGCAAGGCGGCAACATTGGACACCATTCCCGCAGACGTGGAGGTTCCGGACGGTTACTGGTACGGTGACCACTGCGGCGGACTTGGGTTCGAGGTAAACAAGTCCGTAATGACGCATGTTCCGACCGGCTGGAACGATCTCTTGAAGCCGGAGTACAAGGGTAAGATCGCGCTTGCCGGAGCTCCCCGGGACCGTCGATTCGGGCGAATTGCCCATCACGATGCACTGGGACTGCAATGCGCTTTCCAACCGTGGCACAGCCGCCGGCCACCCGGATATCGCCGTTGTCATCCCGAAGAAAGGCGTAGTGGCTGGCATCTGCGTGCAGGCGATCAACACCTACGCTCCGTACCCGAATGCGTTCAAGCTCTGGGATGAGTTCCACTACTCCGGCGAACGGCAGATCATCTGGTTCAAAGGCTACGGTCACCCGGTTCGGTTCGACGATCTTTCGAAGCGCGCAGTCGTTCATGTCACGGTGCGTCCTGAGATGATAAGGATCGTCGCCGAGAACGGCATTGCTCTGACCGGCTCCACAGGTTCATTGACCCCGGTCGTGGACCCGAACAGGCTGCGGGGAACACTCGACAACGTTCTCTTCCTGGGCGCGGTCGTGCGCATGATCGTGCAGGTCGGCCGCCAAAGTGTGTGCGCCGACATTTTCAACGACCCTCGTCTGGTTCTGCCGCAAATCGGGTCTGAGGTTCGCCTTGAGTTCCGGAGGCTGTCATGTTTCCTGCTGCGGGATACCCCGGAGGGTTGACTGCAGAAGGAATTTCGTGGATGACGGGTTCACCGTAAGTCGCGATCCGGATCCTGCCATCCGCATCACCTTTTTTCGAACGCCGTTTTTCACGCGTGACGTAACCAGGTACGGAGCCTCTCGTTCACCTGGTTCTGAGGTGGCTTACGAAGATTGGCTTGGTTCTACGTTCGCGAGGAGCTCAGCGCAAGTAAATTCTTGTCCGAGCTACCGGCCTCGGCGAAGATCGGTGACGATTATTCCGCGAAGATGGCATCGTCCGCCGTCCGTCAGCCTGCGATGGCTTTCAGGTATCTTTCCATCGTTGCTTCGACTGACTGTTTTGCCCCAGCCTGCACAACCTTGCCGAACCAGGCGCCGTCGATGCGATCGAATGCGAAGGCGTGCACCGCCTCCTCTATTCGGGAAAAGGCCGTGCGGTGGAGCGGAATCAGGTTCGGGCAGCTGCGCGTGAAGCTCACGAAGCGGCGATCGCTCACCGCATTGATCATGTCGCCGCTCAGGAGCCCGCCCCGGCCCTGCGCGCCATCGGGCCAGTGAAGGACCGTGCCACCCTCGAAGTGTCCGCTGCAGCGGATGAGCGTGACCCCGCCCGGGAGAGCACGAGTTTCACCCTCCCAGATCTCGATCGCCGGGTCCGGGCGCATCGCCCACTGCCGGTCATCGGCATGCAGGTAGATCGGCACGCCCCCGAATGCACGGCTCCATTCCACCATCGACGAGTAGTAGTGCGGGTGCGAAATGGCGGTGCCGCTGATTCCTCCGAGCGACTTGACGCCCGCGATCGATCTCTCATCGACAAGCGGGATGCAGTCCCACTGGATATTGCCCTCTTTGTCCCGGACAAGAAGCGCGCGCTGTCCGATCGCGAAGACCGGCTCGCGGCCGATGCCGGTGAGATTTTCCTCTTCGACTTTGAGGACGGTATGATGCGTCCGGCGAAGCGCTTCGAGGGTGGTCCAGGTCTGTCCGGAGTAGCCGACGTACCGGCGCTCGTCTTCGCATATCGGACGGTGCGAAGGCCTGGGCGGTTCGGCGGAGCCAGGGATTGCAGAAACGTGGACGGTTGCCCGGGAGATCAATGTGTGAGAGCGGACTCGATGATGAGGAAGTCCTCTTCGGGAATCTTGACCACACCGAACCGGAACACGGCGCCGTAAGAGGCCTTGTTGCGGATAAATCCGAGTTCGGGCAGGACCGAATGGAGGGATACGTCGGTAACCGGCTCGTACCGGGCTTTGCGCCGGAAAGGTTTGAAGTCGCCGAGATCGGCCTGCCACACATCGCCCTCTTCTACGGTGCAGAGCGCGGTGAATGCCTGAAGCTTCCCGCGTTCACCGAAGGTCTCCCGGGGGGAGTAGACCACGATCCGGTCGCCGGGCCGCATCCGGTCGAGTGCCGTTCGCTTTCCGTGATTTGCCTGAATGATCGAGTTCTCAACGCCTATGAATGCGTGGTCGCGGGAGGCGACTACGATCCAGTAGCAGGTTGGTCTGGGCGTCTGCATGGCTCACTCCGCGAGCGGAACGAGGAGCACCGGGACGTGGGTTCGCGTCACGACTCGTGCCGCCACGCTGTCATTCCAGAACGCCTCGGATCCCGATTTACCGTGCGTTGCTATAACAATGAGATTCGCCCTGGCTCTGTCGGCAAGCTCGACGATGACGTTTGCTGCATCACCGCGCACGCATTCAGAGGTCACCGGATACCCCTCTTTCGCCAGCTCGCCCGTCCTCGTTCGCAAGTATTCGTCCGCTCGTTGGGTATCCATCTCGAGCCTAACTCGCATCGCGTTAGGCGATATGATTGCAGCGGCCGATTCGGCGCCGTGCAGGTCCCCAATCTTCGGCACCGCCATAAGAAGATGAACGCGGGAGCGGAGCGCGCGGGCGAGATCGCATGCAATCGGCACCGATTTCTGGTGCGAGGGATCGGCATCGATCGGTACAAGAATAAGTGAACCGCTATCGAGTCCAGCGTTGGCCCGCTCGTCTGTGCCTTCAGTGGGTCTGACGACGAGCACCGGAGTGCGACCGAGCCCGATCACCTGTTGCGCGACTGTTCCGACGATCATCTGGCGTGCGTCTCTCTTGCCGTGGGTAGTCATGATAACCAGGTCAGGAGCGAGCTCGGCCGAATGTTCGGCGATGCTGCGTGCGACATCACTTACCTCGGCGGTGTGCACGTGTGTTTTTGTATTGACGCCGGAGAAGATTTTCCGATGCGAGATCTCCTCGAGATATTTCTCTGCTTCCTGGGCACCGGTCAGATGGCGCTCCCCGTGCACCTCCGCCGGCGCCCCTCTTTCGATCACGTGAATGAGCGTAATCGAGGCGTCCATGCACTCCGCAATTCGAGCCGCGATGGGAAGCGCCCACTCTCCTAACTGTGATCCGTCCAGAGGAACAAGGATATGTTTGATCATCGAAGCACCTCCATCAGCCGTTCATGCCGGGTAACGACCCACCGAATGTAAGATACAGAAGCACCACGTTCAGGAATAGGATGACTACCGCGCACGCTGTCGCGGCAATGGTAGTAATCTTTCGATTGACCAGCGCGCCCATGATCTCCCGGTTGCTGGTGAACATGATAAGAGTGATCACGGGAATCGGCAGGGTGAAGCTCAAGAATACCTGGCTTATGACGAGCGTTCTCGTGGGATCCAATCCGATCCCGATGACCAGCAGCGCAGGAATCATAGTCAGGACCCGGCGCACCCAGATTGGAATAGAGAATCGGACGAACCCTTGCATCACAACCTGGCCCGCCATGGTTCCTACATGCGAGCTCGACACGCCGGAGGTTATGAGCGATATGCCAAACACGGCGGCTGCTCCCGCACCAAGCAGGGGAGTGAGCGTCTCGTAAGCGGTATTGATATCGGCGATGTCAGTGTGGCCCGTGAAATGAAACACCTTGGCTGCCATGAAAAGCATCGCCATGTTCACGAGGCCGGCGATTACCATTGCGATGACAATATCGATCTTCTCAAAATGAAATATACGATGTGCTTCAGCCTCGCTCCGTGGCACTATCCGGTTCTGCGTCAAGCTCGAATGGAGATAGACGGCATGCGGCATGACCGTCGCGCCGATGATGCCGACAGAGATGAGCACCGCCTCGCTTCCGGGCAGACTTGGAACAACCGAGTGGTATAGGACCTGGCCCCAGTCCGGTTTTGCCAGCACGGTTTCGATGACATAGGCAAGGGCAATAATGCCGGCCGAACCGCCGAGAAAAATCTCGAGGCCACGGAATCCGCCCCTTGTGATGCCCAGAACAACGGTTACGAGAACGCCGGTAATTATTGCTGCAGGAAACAGGGGTATGTGAAGCAGAAGATTGATACCGATTGCAGCCCCCAGGAACTCAGCAAGATCGGTCGCCATAGCAGTAATTTCCTGTGCGATCCAGAACGTGTAGTTCAACCACACAGGCAACTTGCTGCGCGACATCTCTGCCAAATTCATTCCGGTCGCGATTCCCAATTTCGCGGACAAACCCTGAATGAGCATGGCCATCAAATTCGCGAGCAGGATCACCCAGAGAAGCGTATACCCGAACTCGGCGCCACCCTGGATATTGGTCGCAAAATTGCCCGGATCGATATAGGCTATCGACGCTATAAAGGCGGGCCCGATGAACGGAAGCACTGCGCGCAGACCGCGCCGCCCCCCGCTGAGAGAGCTGCGAGCAGCCTCCTGTGTCTTGAAGCTTTGGCTTCCCGTCTTCTCCGCCGTCCGATCGCGTTCCGACATCGCAACCTCCTCCCGGGCTCTCGCCGCTTATTATTCAGGTCAGTCTGGTGACGAATATGTTTCTGGCAGTTTTATTGCCAATGACGAGTTGTTTATTCTCAACCTCGATGGTAACAAGCTCATCGACAGGCTCTGTGCGAACGACGAGGAGTCGGGTGTGCAGATGCAGCCCGAGCGCGGTCACGTGAATAAGTAAGTCCGGATCGCGATCCGAGACTTCGGATACTTCTGCCTGCGTACCCGCAGGTACCTCTGAAAGGCGCACGCGATCGGACTGTGCAATAGAGCCGTCCACCGCGGGAATTGGTTGACCGTGCGGATCGTAGGCCGGATGACCGAGCAGCTCGTCGATTCGCTGTTCGAGGTAGTCGGAAAGTACGTGCTCGAGCCGCTCCGCCTCTTCGTGAACCCGATCCCACGGTATTCCCATGGCTTCGGCCAGATAGGTCTCGAGGAGCCGGTGATGACGGATCACCTCGAGCGCGATTGCCCTCCCTGCATCGGTCAACCTGATCCCATGGTAGGGCTCGTACGCGACCCATTGACGGTGAGCCAGTTTTTTCAGCATTCCCGTCACCGTTGCTGCCGAGGTGCCAAAACGGGCCGCCAGCATCGAAGTCGTTACCTGTTCGTGCTCATTCTGAAGCGCGTAGGTTTCCTTGAGATAATTCTCATCTGTTTCCGTTATCATTGCGGACCCCGAATAAATAATTTAGGACTACCTAAATAATATTCTTAAGGTACCAAAGAGCGAAGGTGGTGTCAACCTTTTTTCGACGCCGTGTGAACCAATCGGTGCGCTGGCTTGGAACGGTTGGAAGAGTATAAGGGCGTTGTCCCGTCAGGATCCCCGATGATCGCGATCACCTGCATCTCGTTCCGGCGGCCTTTGGTACGGGAGGCATAGCGGCCGCACCGGCGAATGAGAAAGAGAGCGAAGATCCTGCCGTCGGCGATCGACGATTTCCGGCCCGCTATGAAGTCGTCTGTGAGTATCTTCTGGAGAAGGAAGGTACCATGTCCAAAACAGTCTTTATCACCGGCGCTTCTTCCGGGCTTGGAAAAGCGGTTGCTATCATGTTTGCCCAGCGGGACTGGAACGTCATCGCGACCATGCGCAATCCTGCCGCAGGTGAGGATCTGCGAACCCATTCATCTATCTCCGTGTTGCCGCTTGATGTGTCCGACGCCGAACAGATACGCATGGTGGTCGCCTCCGTTCTGACGGAAAACACCGTCGATGTCGTAGTCAACAACGCCGGCTTCGGGCTGGCCGGAGCTTTTGAAGGGGTGACCGACGCTCAACTGATTCGGCAGATCGAGACCAACCTGCTCGGCGTGATGCGGGTGACCCAGGCGTTCCTGCCGCATTTCCGCGAACGGCACGCGGGAACCTTCATCGCAATCACTTCGATAGGAGGGCACATCGCACTCCCGTTCAACTCGGTCTACCATGCCACAAAGTGGGGACTCGAGGGTTGGAACGAAAGCCTCGCGTACGAGCTTGCTCCGTTCGGCATCCGAGCCAAGACCGTAGCTCCCGGCGGGATCCGCACGGATTTTGCCGGAAGATCGCTCGCGCTCTCCGCGCACCCGGCCTACACCGCAATGGTGGAAAAGGCCCGGTCCGTTTTCGACCAGCGCGGCAGCAGCCGTTCATCGGCTGAACAGATCGCCGAGGTGGTCTACGAGGCTGCGACCGACGGCAAACCGGAGGTACGCTACATTGCCGGGAAAGACGCAAAGCTCATGATTCGCCTGCGCCGCTGGCTCGGCTATCATCGTTTCGACGCGATGATCCGGAAGCGCTTTCTGGGGTAGTCGCGATTAGGAGGGCAGCGATCCCCCGCGCGCTCGGCCCCCTGTGCGGGAGCTTTGCCGGGATTGTCAACCGCCCACCGATGCCTGAGCTATGGATTCACAATCCTCCGCGAGGCTGGCAGTTCATCGTCATCACTATGGCGCCCGTATTGACACCGATGTCCCGGGCAATGACCGGGCACTTTGCTTTCAGCAGGAAAAATACCGGTCGATTCGCATCGGAAAGCCCTTCGTAATTGCCCTGACCTTTGCTGATGATTAATTCGGCACGACTGAAGCGTTCGCGAAACTCAATGCTGCAGCGCTCCAGAATCGTTCCCGGCGCCGCACTGCCTGATGACACGATCTGCGCGACTAGGTCTAACCCCGCCGCTTCCGCATCTTTCGCGGTCACGTCGTTTAGGACGGGTTCGTCCCGCACTGCATATACTGTCGGCTTACCGATCGTCTCGATGAGCAGGCGATCAAATACCGACTCGCCTGCATTATCGCCAATGTAGAGAATACTTTCAGACTGCTCCAGAGCCGGGCGCAACTTCTCAATGTCGCAGATTTCAAACGTTTTCCCGAGGTTTGCCTGGATTTCAGTTTCGATATCGTAATCGTCGCTGATTCCAAAATCAATTACGTTTCCGGCAATGGCCAATCTGACTGCGGTCAAGAGCGGGTCTTTGGACCCATCTACGATTCGTTTCAGTTCAGGATAGAGCTTCAAGACCTCGCGAGTTGACCGTATCTTGGCTTCTGCCAAAGGATCATCAACGCCGCTTATCTCCCTGATCTTCCTGAAGATTATCTCCCCGGTTTCCGGCGGGCTATTCGTCAGGGGAATATCTTTGAGCATCATCCCCACTTCATCGATCAATTTCTTCAGAATCTGTTCGTCGTCGGTGACCCACCGTCCGCAACGGAGCGCCTGGTTTACGAAACAGGGGAAACAGTCCAGATAGGTACGCATCGAAGTCTTTTTTCCTAATGTTTCAATTGTAGGCTTTACGCGTGGATTCATCGGTCAAAATCAATTCGGTAAATTTTCCGGATTCGGGACCATCCCATGTTTTCAAGTGCGTATGCATATCAAGATATTTGGCAGGAATCGGATGTGTCCCCACAACAACTCTAATACCGTAGCGTTTTTCCAGAAAGGGTTTGAATGTGTCAATGTAGGGACAGGGTGGATATCCTACAACGAGACCCGTGGCCAGGTGAATCACATCGGCACCGTTTTTCACCATCTCGTCACCGGCATATTCGATATTGCCCCCCGGGCAGCCGTCGCAGGTCGTGTAGCCGACCAGTTTCAGTTCCGCATCTGCGTAGATGCTGAAGGCGCCTTCATGGTTCCCCATGGCGCGTAGACATTTCCCGCCGGAGCAACGTCGATAGCGGTCGCAGATGATTATTCCGATTTTGATCTCTTTTGGCATTCCTTCTTCTCCTGTCGAATCATACCCGATATTGCCGAACTCGTTCGGCCCAACCCGATTGTTTTGTCTTTCAGACTCTGCACTCCGATTAGGAGTTGTCGGCAAAGCTGATATCAACAACAGGGTATAGTGGACTATAATTAGGATGATAAACTGACAGATAATCGGAGGTATGGTGACCAGCAAAAACCAGGTGACCGTGGTGGGGGCCGGCATGATGGGTGCCGGTATTGCAACTTGTGCCGCACTAGGCCTGACATTCGGTGGTCATCGTACACCGCAGCCCGGCATCGGGCGATCGGCTGATCGACTCTGTCGAGCACAATTTGGCCCAAATCATTGGCGGAAAGTTGATCGGCCGGGATCAGGCCCACCGGGCGCGGGAATTGATTTGCCGTGAACCCGACTTGAAACGCGGCATAGATAGAAGGATCCCTCTGGGCCATCGAATGCATCAGCGAAAACTTGTCTGCCAAACAAGCCCTTTTGGAAATCATTGATGAAATGACGGATACCTCCGTATTGTTGACAAGCAATACCTCCGGCCTCTGTACTACGGATATTGCCGCAGAAGTCAAACGCCCGGGCCGAACGGCGACCACCCACTTCTGGTTTCCCGAACACCTGGTACCCTGGTAGAAATCGCCATGAGTCAAGTAACTGATCAAGCCATTGCGGATGTCGCAAGACCATTTTACTCGATTGGGGCAAAGCACCGGTGATAGTTGAAAAGGATCTGCCGGGACAGCCGGCCAACCGCGTTTTACAGGCGATCATCCGTGAAGCGAGCTACATCGTCGAATCCGACCCGGCCACCGCTGAAGATGTCGATAGAGCCATAAAAATGGGAATGGAAATTCGGGTGCCGGTCCTGTTCAACGATCCCGGTCCCACCCGCCGACTCAAGGATCTGGTCGACAATGGCAACCCGGGTTATGAAACCGGTTCCGGTTTTTATGACTGGGAAGTCAAAGACATGGATTCTTTGTCACGAACCAGAGATCAGTTTGTGATGCAAACGTTTCGTTTTTTAGAGAAAAGGAATCAAAATCATGACAAAAGATTATCTTGTTTTCGTCGGCACCTATACAGATCCGATTCTGTTTGGCACCGGCAAAATCCTCGACGGCAAAGGTGAAGGGATATACGTCTACCGCATGGATCCGGCAACCGGCGCCATGGAGTTGATCAGAACGAACTCCGGCATTACGAATCCGTCTTATTTGGCCTTCAATGCCGACGGCAGCTGCCTGTACGCCGTCAATGAACTGAAGACTTACCGCGACGAGGCGACCGGCACGGTCAGCGCGTTTACGGTGGACTCAAAGACCGGAAAATTGACACTATTAAATAGAAAACCGACGGGCGGCACCGACCCCTGTCACCTGATTGTAGACAAAACCGGCAAATATGTTCTGCTCGCCAATTTCATGAGCGGCAGCATATGTGTCTTGCCGATTCAGGCTGACGGGAGCCTGGGCGATGCTTCGGATTTTATCCAGCATCATGGCTCCAGCATCGATCCGAACCGCCAACAAGGCCCTCATGCGCACACCGTCACACTGGACGAAACCAATCGGTATGCATTTGTGCCGGATCTGGGGTTGGATAAAACGCTGATTTATCGCTTCGATTTCGATTCAGGCAAGCTGGAACCTAACGCTGGGTCGTCGGTCGCAGTGAAACCGGGTGCGGGTCCGCGCCACCTCGCTTTCCACCCGAACGGACGCTATGCTTACGTAATCAACGAACTGGATTCCACCATCGCTGCCTATCAATACGACAGTGATGCGGGGGGACTCAGTGCTTTTCAGACGATTTCAGCGCTGCCGCAGGATTTTCGAGGGTTGAGCACCTGCGCCGATTTGCAGATATCTCCTTCGGGGAAATTTCTCTACGGCTCCAATCGAGGGCATGACAGCATTGCCATTTATAAAATCGAGCAAAGCACCGGCCGGCTCCACGTCATCGGTCATGAATCGACTCGGGGGAAAACCCCCCGCAACTTTGCCATCGACCCGGCCGGCAATTTCCTGCTCGCTGCAAACCAGGATTCCGACATCATCGTCACGTTTCGCATAGACCCGGAATCCGGCGAACTCCATCTCACCGGACAGGTCACGGAAGTCCCGACGCCGGTGTGCGTAAAAATAGTGGTCCGCAGCAATGCGTAAGATGAGCCGGTGCAGCCGATGACCGCGAGCAACGTCCAATTCTGCTATGGGCCCGTTCCTTCACGGCGCCTGGGAAAGAGCCTGGGAATCAACAATATCCCGGCCAAAGTGTGCAGCTATTCCTGCATCTACTGTCAGGTTGGTAAAACCACACGGATGGAAAAGGATCGACGCAGTTACTATGAGCCCGATATCATTTTCCGGGATGTCCAGACCAAAGTGCAAAAGGCGAGGGAGGCCGCCGAACAGGTAGACTATCTCACCTTCGTGCCGGACGGGGAGCCGACTCTGGACGTGAACCTGGGCAAAGAAATCACGCTCTTGAAGAAGCTGGAAATCCCGGTCGGTATAATCGCCAATGGTTCGCTCCTGTGGCGCGAGGACGTGCGAGAAGAAATCGCGCTGGCCGATTGGGTTTCGGTTAAGATCGATGCAGTTCGGGAGACGATCTGGCGGCAGATCAATCGGCCTCACAAGGCAATGGGGTTGTCCCGGGTACTGGATGGGATACGCACATTTTCCCAACGGTATGCCGGAAAGCTGGTAACGGAAACGATGCTCGTCGGCGGGATCAATGACCAGGAAGAGTGCATCACGGAGGTTGCCGAGTTCATTCATGCGTTGCACCCGGCCACCCGATTAGCCGCACGATGAGGGAAACCGGATTGAGCAAATCAGCCCCGTGAGGTGCCAACGGGAGTAGAGTAGTCAAATCACGTCCTGCGGCATGAAGCG
The DNA here is from genome assembly GCA_963832675.1 of uncultured Spirochaetota bacterium. Taxonomy (GTDB): domain Bacteria; phylum Spirochaetota; class Spirochaetia; order DSM-27196; family DATKUC01; genus DATKUC01. The sequence continues at coordinate 92,549 of CAWHUY010000027.1, forward strand.
CCTGATGTCGCCCGCCTTTCCACCAGAAGCCGTTGAGGTTCATCGCAGTGCTATCTTTCTGTCCAGGCCAAGCTTTTTCATCCTGCTCTGCAGCGTGCTTGGCTTCAGCCCGAGAGCCTCGGCCGCGCCGCCGGGGCCGTATACCTTGCCGCGAGCTCGTTAGAGCGCTGCGTGTATATATCGTCGCGCTGCCTCCCGAAGCGTTGCTCCGTTTGCCTCGGATCAATCCACACATGGCATATTTCTTGGGCAGGAATCCAACCGGCCCTTGGCCTAATCCCCGGCGCGCAGCACGGCTGCGCCCATTACGCTGCCTCGCGCCAGAATTACGGCCCGTTCAATGGCGTTGCGCAGCTCCCGGAGGTTGCCAGGCCAGGAACTCGATTCCAGCAGCTCCAGAGCATCGGCATCGAAGACGAGCGCGTCCCAACCGTGGCGTGCACGCAGTTTCGATGCGAAAAGCTCTGCCAGGATGACTGCGTCGCCGGGACGCTCCCAAAGTGGCGGGAGCAGTAACGGAATAACCGCCACTCTGTAGAACAAGTCCTCGCGAAAACGTCCTGCCTCGACCGCAGTGCTGAGCTCGACATGCGTTGCCGCAATGATGCGCACATCGACCTGGACCGACGACTCCCCGCCGACCCGCTCGAAGCTGCCTTCCTGCAGGGCTCTGAGTGATTTTGGCTGAATCTCAAGCGGAAGATCTCCTATTTCGTCCAGGAAGAGGGTACCTCCGTTGGCCAGCTCGAAGCGTCCCCGTCGAAGCGCGCGCGTCAGTAAACGACCCCTTCTCGTGCCCGAAGAACTCGCTCCCGGCCAGAGCCGCGGGCATCGCTGAGCAATTAAGAGCGACAAATGGACCTGTAGAACGCGGTGAAAGCCTATGCACGGCGCGAGCAGCTTCTTCCTTGCCGGTGCCCGTTTCGCCAAGCAGCAGCACCGGAGACTCCGCGGCAGCGACCAGCTTCATCGAGTCCAGGGCGGATAGCCAGTTGGGCGAAGATCCAACCAGGTCTCGAATCGTGCGACAGCAGCAGGTTGCGCTCGGCTATCAGCATGTTGTTCTTGTCCTGCAGGGTCTGTGACGCTTCGGACTGCGATAGAGCTACTGCCATTACCCCGATGCCCCGCATAGGCGACAAGGCACTCGCATTTAAGGCCGTAACCACCGATGGTGAAATCGATTTCCCGAAGAAATTTGAAGGTCACTGGGTCATACTGTTCAGCCATCCGGCTGAGTTCACCCCTGTCTGCACTTCTGAATTCATGACCTTCGCCACGATCGAGCAGAAGTTTGAGGATCTGGACTGTAAACTTGTTGGACTTTCGATGGACTGACTCTAAAGCCATATTGCCTGGCTCAGGACCATCAAAGACAAGTTAGACTACAAGCGCATGAAAAATGTCGAGGTGGAGTTCCCGCTTATCGAGGATATCACCATGGAGGTCGCAAAAAAGCAGGGTATGATCCAACCGGGCGAGTCGGCCACAAAGGCGGTCCGGGCCGTCTTCGTCATCGATCCCAAGGGTCTGATCAGGACGATCATATACTATCCACTCAGCCTTGGCCGCAATTTCGATGAACTTCTTCGTGTTATTCAGGCGCTCAAGACCGCTGATATATTCTCGATTGCCACGCCGGCCGATTGGCGCCCCGGTGACGACGTCATCGTCCCGACCGCCGGATCTTGCGGCGTTGCAAAGGAGCGCATGGAAGGCAAGGTAGAAGGCGTAACCTGCCACGACTGGTTCTTCTGCACCAGTAAGAACGAGGCCGCGGCATGGCCGCCCAGGGGGCCATGCTAAACGAATCTTAACAAAACCACATTCTCTGTTGCACATGGTTGGAAAAGCGAATATCGTTATAGTCTCCCGTGCGGGACTTGCTGTTTCATGTCTTTGCTCTCGATGGCGTGCGGCCGCATCGCACTTTCGTCGATTCGGGCGCCGGTTGGGCGGCGCTCGTTGCGCCCTCCTCCTACACCGGCAAAGGAAGGCAGGCCGTGCTTCCTCTCAAAAAGATTTTCAGCGAGGATCTATTGTGCCGTTTCGTGGCTGTTGCCGCTGTGAATGCGCTGAATGATGTCATCGGACAGGATCACGTAAGGACTGCCGTCGGGCTTTATGAAGCGTCTCGGTGCAGCGGGAGACCTTTTTTATCATATTTTTCAGGGGGAGCCTTTCCATGCGTATTGCGAATGAGAAAACTCCAACGCTTTCTTTGCTAACCGAAGCTATTTTGGAGAGCATCTCCGACGGAGTCTTCACCGTCGATCAGAAATGGGACGTCACGTCGTTCAATCGGGCCGCCGAAGAGATTACCGGTGTATCTCGCGTAGAGGCGATTGGCCGCCGCTGCTCAGACGTGTTTCATTCCAGCATGTGCGGATCCGGCTGCCCGCTTCGTCAAACCATGGAAACCGGCAAACCAATCATCGGTACATCCGGATATATCATCGATGCTGATGGAAACCGTATTCCCATCAGTACTTCCACCGCGGTGTTGCGGGACGCCGGTGGCCGTGTTATTGGCGGGGCAGAGACTTTCCGGGATCTTTCAGAAGTTGAGGCGTTGCGCCGAGAGCTTGAGGGGAAATATCAGGTCGGAGATCTGACGAGTCGGAGCCCACTGATGCAGCGGTTGTTTGAGGTTCTGCCGGCCATCGCTGTCAGTCCCAGCACGGTACTCGTTCTCGGAGAGACGGGGACCCGCAAGGAGTTGATAGCGCGAACGATCCATTCGCTCAGTTTGAGAAATCGAGGCCCTTTTGTTGCGGTAAACTGCGGCGCCCTTCCCGATACGCTCCTGGAATCAGAATTGTTTGGTTACAAATCCGGTGCATTTACCGGTGCCCAGAAGGACAAACCAGGCCGATTCGCGCTGGCCAAAGGTGGGACCATCTTCCTCGACGAAATCGCCGAGATCAGCCAGGCTCTCCAGGTCAGGTTGCTCCGAGTGCTACAGGAGCGATCATATGAACCCCTGGGAGCAACGCGTTCTGAAGCGGCCGATGTTCGGGTTATCGTCGCCACAAACAAGGACCTGGCCGAGCAGATGGAGACAGGAGCTTTCCGGGAGGACCTCTACTACCGGATCAATGTCATGCGCGTTGAACTTCCGCCGCTGCGCAGGCGAAAAGAGGACATTCCCCTCCTTGTCGATCATTTCGTCTCCCGGTTCAACCGTTTGCAGCAAAAGTCAATTCAGGGCGTCTCCGCCGAAGCAGTTTCCCTCCTTATGGCCCATGATTGGCCGGGTAATGTGCGCGAACTCGAAAACGTGATAGAGCGCGCCTTCATTCTGCGCAACGAGGGACATATCGAAATCGCACAGTTCTGGGGAGTTAACGGCGGGACAGCGGGAATGAGGCAAAGAGACCCATATCGGGACTGCCTGCGATCTTTTTGAGGCACAGAGGATCCGGGCCGCACTCGAGCGTAACGCTTTCAATCGCCTTGCAGCCGCACGCGAGCTCGGAATCCACAAGACCACGCTTTACCGCAAGGTGGAGAGGCTCGGCATCGCCCTGCCGGAAAGGGACGGTCGTTGCCGTCGGACGCAAGAAAGTTCAGAAGAATCGTAGTTTTATTATAGAAGCCAATCCGGTCGTCGTCCCATAATAATAACATGGGTATATTTGAAATCATTGAGTCTCGGCATGGAGTTTTCTCCGCCCCGCTTGTCGGTTATCCGACGCTGGCCTACATCGGTGCCGACGTTGAGACCGGCGTGAAGGACGCCGAAGTGCAGACCGCGGCCCTGCTGAAATACCATAAGGAAATTCGCCCGGATGTCCTCTTTCCCTTCATGGACCTTTCGGTAGAGGCCGAGACCCTTGGTCTTTCGGTTGATTTCAATCCGAACGATGGTCCGGTCGTGATCGAACACCCAGTGCACTCGACCGAGGATCTGAAGAAACCTGACGGTTTCTCCAGTCGCCGAAGCAGGGCGATATGGGGTCTACATCGAGACGGTTCGCGTCGTCCGAAATCCGAGACGGACGCCGTGATCGGCGGCTACGTGGCATCCCCCTTCACGCTGGCCGGCCTGCTTACGGGTGCCGAAGAAATCGCCCTGAAAACCCTGACTGAACCGGATTTTTGTCACGCGGTTCTGGACTTTACAACCAAAATCTGCGTGCCCTACGCAAAAGCGCAGGCGGAAGCAGGAGCCGATTTCGTAGTAGTGTTGGAGCCGACAGCTACCCTGCTCTCGCCCGAGCTTTACGAAACTTTCGTGGATCCCTACGTACAGCGCGTGATCCGGGAGATTGGGATCCCGGTCGTGCTGCACGTTTGCGGACAAACCACAAAACTGATCCCCAGCTTCGTCAAGAATGACGTCCAGGGCCTGAGTCTGGACTCTTATGTGAACCTTGCCGGGATCGCCCCGTTGGTCCCGAAAAATGTTGCAATTTTGGGAAACGTATCGCCTGTGGATGTGATGCTCAACATGGATGCTGAGGGCGTCTACCGCGCCACCCGTGAGCTTCTGATGCGGATGAACGGACGGAAGAACTATGTGGCGTCCACCGGCTGCGATCTACCGTTCGCGGTAAAACGGGAAAATCTTCTCGCCTTCACTCGGGCGGTGCGGGATTTTGTCGTGAAATAGCGAGCGTCGGCGCTCTTGAATACCCAGATTCGCCAGTCCGCGTGTGCCTGATATGGATTCGCTATCCCTCAGCGCGGCTGTCCGTTCATCTTCAACACTATGGCTCCCGTATTGACTCCGATATCCCGGGCAATGACCGGACACTTTGCTTTCAGCAGGAAAAATACCGGTCGATTCGCATCAGAAAGCCCTTCGTAATTGCCCTGACCTTTGCTGATGATCAATTCGGCGCGACTGAAGCGTTCGCGAAACTCACTGCTGCAGCGCTCCAGCATCGTTCCCGGCGCGGCACTGCCTGATGACACGATCTGCGCGACCCGGTCTACCCCCGCCGCTTCGGCATCTTTCGCGGTCACGTCGTTAAGGACAGGTTCGTTTCGCACCGCATATACTGTCGGCTTACCGATCGTCTCGATGAGCAGGCGATCAAATACCGACTCGCCTGCATGATCGCCAATGTAGAGAATGCTTTCCGAGTGCTCCAGAGCCAGGCGCAACTTCTCAATGGGCATCCTTCATGGCGCATTCTACCAGACCGGCCTTGCGATCTCTTCCCCGACGGCACGGTTCTTCCGGCGTTTCTGAGCCATTTCACCGGCTCGCTCGCGCTTCTCGGTTTGTTTTCAGCGGTTGTCACTGCAGGAGGCGTGCTGCCGCAGCTTGTAGTCGCGCACCGATTCGGGAGGGCGGGCCCTGGACCAAGCCGGTCCTTGTCGTGGCGATATGGATTCGCGCCGGCGCCTGGGCCGTCCTCGGTCTGCTCACTTGGATCTGCGCCTGGTTGCGAGCCCCTATTTACACTGATTTCGCGTCCGGTGCTCCTGCTCGTGTTCTCGACCGCCGGCGGTGTTACCAACGTGCTGTTTATGAATCTCTGGGGAAAAACGCTTCCGGTCGGCCTTAGCGGCCGCTTTTGGGGACACCGGCAGTTGTGGAGGGGGGACCACTTGCAGTTGGGTCGAGGGCGCTGTCAAGACCGTGCTCGCCTCTCCAATAGTTTTTCCGAGAGACTACGCATTCCTCTTTTTTTTTTCGTTTCTGCTCATGGCATTCTCTGGCGATTGCCCTTTCCTCGGTGCGAGAACCGGAAGGCGACGCGAGCCCGGAACGCAGGCCCTTCGATTCCTACAGTGCCGGGGCATTCGGGCTGTTCGCAGCGACCGAGATTTCACCTCGTTCTGCCTTACCCAGGTTGCGACCATGTTATTCGCGTTCACGATGCCGTTCTATGTCCTGTACGGCAAGAACCGCCTCGGTTGTCCCTGCCCCGAAGAAGTCGGAGTGCTCATTGCCGCTCAGATGACCGGTGGCATCGTATGGAACTTTCTGTGGGGATGGCTCAGTGACCGGTTCGGAAACGAAGCGTGGTGCGTCTGACCGCAGCAGCCACCGTCATCATGCCCGCGCTCGCTCTACTCGCACACCACACAGGATGGTTTCTGCTTATTGGGGTGTTCGCAATTGCGGGGTAATTATCAGCGGCAGCGGAATCGGTTTCGTCAACTATGTGCTCGAGATCGCGCCGGAACCGCAGAGACCAACCTATATCGGGCGTGATGGGACCCGACGGCTTATGGCGCTGCTTCACATCGTGCAGGCGGACTGCGGCTATGGACACGCCTGCTACACGCATTCACCTCTGGATCTCCCTGGGCGTTGCGGTAGCCGCCTTGCTCGCCTGTCGGTTCAGCTTAAATGCGCGACCCCGTGTGCGCCATCACCGGATTCGACGCGGACCGTTTGAGTAGACGGAAAATCGGTCAGCGTAGCGCCAGCCAGGGGACGATGATTGCGTGACCGTGCGCTGCGTGCGGTGAACTACATTGGACCGGGGAGGTGCCGGCCGGTACATGGTGAACAGCCAGCAAGGAGCGACAGCCTGCTTTGCCCGAAACGTGCCGCGGATGATCCGGAGAGCTTGCGATCTACTTTGCCGCACGCAATCTTCTAGAAAAGCGGCGGATCAGCGACTCCCGCTCACCAAGCCCACTTGAGAGTATCTTCGGGTGCGCATGCGCGGTATGCCGGCCGAAAAGGCAGGCGGCGATAGCCGTGAGGCTTATGGGTCACGAAGGTTTCTCAGCCAGGGTGCTGTTATTCCCGTTCTGCCTCGCGTTATGGCTGAAACTGATTCCGACACCGTTGAAGCGCACTCCCTAGTGGGTACCCAACTAAGCCTATTGGTCAAAAGATCACCCACGTCAAGCGATTCGGCAGGCCAATTTTCTCCGAAACAGTACCAACAATCTGCGTGGCAGTAAGCATTTGATGCAGGACGCAAACTTTAACTGCACGCGGCACTCGGCAATGACGAAATCGGGACCATCCCAACAGATTTCGGGGAGCCGTATAACGTGGCAAAATTATTCATGGCCTTTGCGCGCCAATCACAAGAAAGACATTACCGTAGCATACACGCTACTCTCTAGGAGCTCGACGCCGGATCACTATTGATACTATGTCCTTCGCTCGTCGTGAGTTAAACGCCTTCTCAGTCCACAGTCAGACATTGGCGTGGTTATTGCATATAAACCCGTGTGAACGTTGCGCATCGGTTGAACGGCAAGACTGCCTTCGCGTGCTGGGAGAATCGAATGGCACAAGTATTAGACACCGCGCAGGAAATGCAGATTGTTCAGGTTCGCAGCGGATGCATCGCCGGCGAATCGGTGGAAAGAGTGGCTGAATCGGCAATTGCAGCCCGGGCACTTCGGCTCAAAGCGCTGGATATTGATGGTCTGGTCTGCGGCGCCATCTCCACGGCAATGCTTGCGTTGATTTCCGCCCAGGGGATACAGGTAGTCCCGTGTGTGGCGGGGGATTTGCGCGAAGTGATTCAAGCCTGGATGCGCGGCGAACTTGGCCAGGATGCGTATGCAATGCCCGGTTGTCATGACCGGAGGAAGATCGGCGCGACCCGATTGACCGGGGCCGGCATCGGTCACCCGGAAGAGCTGGGAGAATTGGAGACCCGTATGGGAACCAAAGGCATCGAAATTGTTGAAATGGACGTGAAGCAACTGGTTCCGGCTTCTTAGACAAGGCGTTTTCAGACGAATGGCTCGCCTACTTCCAATACTGGATCGGGGCGAAAATGCTGAAAGGGCCCATGAAAGAGGCAGTGATCGCCAATTGACGCAACACGCCACCGACGAGCTGCGGCATGCGGAAATGCTGCTGCTTGCGAATGATTCAGCTTGGTGGCACACCCGGTTCACCCGCGCGCCGGAGGATGGTATCAGCATACCAATTGCGGTTACGACGCCTGCCGGAGAACGCGTTTGTGAAGGACATTCTCGACCAGAACATCAAGGGGGGAACGATGCACGATCACAACCTACAAGAATGATAACCCTTACCATGGCTAAGAATACAGTGACCTACAACATCGTTCTTCAGGATGCCGGAGGACGAAGTTGAGCATGAAGAGGATCTCCAAGCACAGAGGGAGGATCTGGTAACGCTCCTGTCAGCATCTCGAACGTGAAGAGACCGACGATTTGAGCTGGATAATCGGTCCGCCAGAAACGTACAACGAAGGAAGGGAAACACATGAACAAGAAAGACATCGTAATCATCGGCGGAAGCGCTGCGGGGATAACGGCGGCTATATCGGCACGTCGACTATCCGGAGAAGAGCATTCTGGTTGTGCGAGAAGAAAAACAGGTATTCATTCCCTGCGGTATACCCTATATGTTCGGCACCCTGTCGGACCGGATCAAAACCCATCTCCAACACGATATTGGACAAGAACAAGATCGAGTGAATGATATCCCGGTGTAACTCGATAGAGGTGGAGAAGGAAGAGGTCCGCACCGCAGAAGGCAGCGTTTCTACGATCGCCTGGTCATTGCCACCGGTTACACATGGATCCGCCACGCATACCGGGAACAGAGCTGGACGAGGTATTTGCGATCCGTAAAGATATGGAGTTTCTGGTTTGGCTCAAAGAGCGGATAGCCGGTGCAAAGCATGTGCTGATTATCGGGGGCGGATTCGGCGGCGTGGAGTTGCCGACGAGATTGCGAAGAATCCGGGCACAAAGGTCACGATTGTTGAGATGCTCGAAAGCTGCCTTGAACTTTCCTATGATGCCGAGTTTTGCGATGATGCCGAGAAAAAGCTGCGCGAACGGGAATCGAGAATTATACCTCGACGCGCGTCGAAGCGCTGCTCGGCACACCTCGGGAAAGTCGGTAAAGCTTTTGAACGGCAAGGAGCTCAAGGTTGATCTGGTCATTCTCGGCATCGGGGTCGGCGCCAACACGGAGCTGGCTCGCGCGGCCGGGCTTGCCATCGGAAAGTCAGGCGGCATAGTTGTCGATCGAAGAATGGCGACATCCGCCTCCGGCGTTTTTGCCTGCGGAGACTGCACCGAAAAGGTGTCGTTCTTTGGAGGACAGCCGTCGCCGCTCAAGTTGGCCTCTATTGCCACCCAGGAAGCGCGCATTGCGGGCGCAAACTGTTTGAGATGCGACGGCAGGGAATCGGCACCGTAGGTGTCTGGTCGGCAATGATCTCCGGCCTGGCACTGGGATTTCCGGTCTGACCGAGGCAGCGGCGACGAAATGGGCTACCGCGTGGTTACCGCGAGTGTCGAGGGGATCAACCGTATCCCGGTTGATGCCCGGCGGTTCTTCGAGCAAACTGAAACTCGTATTCGACGCTCCCACCGGTCTCCTGGTCGGCGGACAGGCCCGCGGGGGAGAATCGGTCGGAGAAATGATCAACATCGTCGCCGCACTGGTACAGAAAAACATGCGAGCGGATGAAATCGTACTCTTCCGGATGGGTACGCACCCGGCACTTACCACTTCTCCGATTGCCTACCAGCTCGTCAATGCAGCGGAGATCGCGTGCCAAACGTTGCGGCAGGGGTACGCCGGATGAGCCGGTGCAGCCGATGACCGCGAGCAACGTCCAATTCTGCTATGGGCCCGTCCTTCACGGCGCTGGGAAAGAGCCTGGAAATCAACAATATCCCGGCCAAAGTGTGCAGCTATTCCTGCATCTACTGTCAGGTTGGTAAAACCACACGGATGGAAAAGGATCGACGCAGTTACTATGAGCCCGATATCATTTTCCGGGATGTCCAGACCAAAGTGCAAAAGGCGAGGGAGGCCGCCGAACAGGTAGACTATCTCACCTTCGTGCCGGACGGGGAGCCGACTCTGGACGTGAACCTGGGCAAAGAAATCACGCTCTTGAAGAAGCTGGAAATCCCGGTCGGTATAATCGCCAATGGTTCGCTCCTGTGGCGCGAGGACGTGCGAGAAGAAATCGCGCTGGCCGATTGGGTTTCGGTTAAGATCGATGCAGTTCGGGAGACGATCTGGCGGCAGATCAATCGGCCTCACAAGGCAATGGGGTTGTCCCGGGTACTGGATGGGATACGCACATTTTCCCAACGGTATGCCGGAAAGCTGGTAACGGAAACGATGCTCGTCGGCGGGATCAATGACCAGGAAGAGTGCATCACGGAGGTTGCCGAGTTCATTCATGCGTTGCACCCGGCCACCGCTTATTTGAGTATCCCCACCCGCCCGCCGGCCAAAAGCTGGGTCCGAAGCCCGGACGAACAGACGCTCAACAGGGCGTATCAGATCCTGGCCGAAAGAGTGATGCAGGCCGAATATCTGGTCGGCTACGAAGGTGATGCCTTTGCCTCCACCGGCAACGTTGAAGCAGACCTCCTCGGCATAACTGCCGTCCACCCGATGAGAAAAGAGGCTGTCGATGCGCTTCTGGCCCGGTCCGGCTCGTCGTGGGAGGTTGTTGATAGGCTGACAGCCCGGGGCGATCTGGTAGTAACCACCTATGGCGACCACCTCTATTATCTGAGACGGTTCGCCGGGCAGCGAGGCACAGCAACGTAGCGCAACTTTTGGGAGGCGATGAGAGTCATGGGATGTATTGACAATGAAGGTTTTTCCGCCATCGCACGTGATCACGCGACGAACCCGCGAAATTACGGGCCGCTTGATATTTTCAACGGACACGGTCGCATTACCGGTCCCTGCGGCGACACCATGGAGATCTGGCTGTTCGCGCAAAATGACAGGCTGGATCAGGTCTCTTTCGCCACGGATGGGTGCGGTCCTTCGCTTGCCTGCGGAAGCATTACTACGATCCTCGCTCGAGGCAAGAGCATCGAAGATGCAGCGGCACTGCGACAGCGGGACGTTCTTGACGCACTCGGTGGTCTTCCACCCGAACATGAGCATTGCGCGCTCCTGGCCGCCGATACGCTTCGCGCGGCGTGTAACAACCCCGTGAAGGAGGGTGACAATGAAGAAGATCCCGAGGAGCGCCGGGAACTCGAGAATCGGCTCGGCCGCATACGGCACAAAATAGTCGTTCTGTCGGGAAAAGGCGGTGTCGGCAAGAGCACGGTCGCGGCAAACCTCGCGATGGCCCTCACGATGTCAGGCAAGCAGGTTGGGCTGCTTGATGTAGATATTCATGGTCCGAACATCCCTACCATGTTCGGCATAGAAGACAAGGTTGTTCAAAATGGAGAGGACGGACTGCTTCCGATGCAATCGGAGGGATTGAAGATCATGTCGATCGGTTTTCTTCTGGAAGACCGCGACGACGCGGTGATCTGGCGTGGCCCTTTGAAAATGGCAATTATCAAACAGTTCTTGAAAGACGTGAGCTGGGAGCGCTCGATTATTTGATCATCGATTCACCCCCGGGCACCGGAGACGAACCGCTTTCGGTTTGTCAGCTTATCAGCGATCTGGACGGTGCGGTCATAGTAACTACCCCGCAAAAGTGGCGGCGGTAGATGTGCGAAAATCGATCACCTTCTGTCGGAAGCTTGGTCTGCCGGTTCTCGGCATCGTCGAGAACATGAGCGGATTCGTCTGTCCGAAATGCGGCGAGGTTAGCCAGATTTTCCCCTCAGAGGGGGATGGAGATTGCCGTCGACATGGGTGTGCCATTTCTGGGCGCCATTCCGATGGACCCCGATGTAGCGATCGCCTGCGACAGCGGCGCAGCTTTTTTGCAGGACTACGCGACCACGCGGACAGCGAAAATTGTGTGGGAAATTGCACGTCAAATTTTTTCGGCGACTGACTTCGGTGAATCGTTGGAACGTTCTTCGGTCCACCGGCGAACCCCGAGCCGATCAGCGGTAGATGAAGGCGAGATGTCGTACCCGACCGCAGCCGTCGTGGAGATCACAGATGGTCAGTGAGGATCCCGGGATCTTCTCCGCCGACAATGGCCACAGCCGGTGCTTGCTGTGCGGGACCCTGAATCCAAGATCGTTGGGTTTATCGTTCCAGGCCGGGGAAGACGGTGTCGTCAGGGCACGATTCACAGCAGACACGTTGCTCCAGGGATATGAGAATATCCTCCACGGCGGCGTTATTGCCTCGTTACTGGATGCCGCGATGACGCACTGCCTTTTCCACCGCGGTGTTCAAGCCGTCACTGCGGACCTGCACGTACGGTTCGTTCATCCTGTTTCCTGCAACTCCTCGCTGGAAATAGGTGCCTGGATGTTGTCTTCTTCTTCGGCGTTGTACCGTCTGAAGGCGGAGATCGTTGTCGATGGAAAAATCATGGCATGGGCCGAGGCCAAATTCATGCAGCGAAGGAGTGTTCAATGACATCCTGTTCGACACAGGGCAAGGAAAGGCAACAGAACCCAATGTTCTGACCCTTGGCGCCGAGCTGGCGAGGGCTCGTACCCTTGTGTTGAGCCATGGGCACTACGATCACGTCGAGGGAATATCGTGCGTTCTCGATCAAGCTCGCAACGTCGAATTGTACTGCGATCCCGGAGTTGTTTGTCTCGGCTGCTGTCATGCGGGCCACGTGAACACCCTGAATCATTCCCTGCCACTGCACCGGCGAACCCGCGGTTATCGCGCTCCGTGCGGCGTTGGGTGAACGGGTGTCGCAGGGCGCGGCAGGTCTGAGCCTGGAGCATTAAGCAGAGCTTGCCATCACCGCAAGCATGATCGCACTAATGTTCGGAAATCTATAGACAATTTGTCTATAGATTAGTATTATGTAGACAGATGGAGGGAGCGAGTGCCGCGTGGATATGGATTCGGCAGAGGCCGCGGCGGTGGACGCCGCAGGATATTTTTTCTCGAGTCTTCCCTGTTGGTGTTGCTGCTGCGGGAGCCGGGATATGGCTACAGCCTGATAAGCGGGCTCCAACAGTTCGGTTTTGTGACGGAGCAGCTTGATGTCAGCATCATCTACCGCGCGCTCCGTGATCTGGAGGCAGAGGGTCTGGTCAGCGACAGCTGGGACAACAACAGCCTCGGCCCTCCGCGGAGGATCTATACCATCACATCTACCGGCAGAGAAGCGCTTGCCGGATGGATGGAGAGCCTGCGCGAAAACCGAAAGGAGATCGAGGCACTTGAGGCCGCATACGATGCGGCAAGAGAGCAATCGTAATAACAATCTTGAGAATGGAGGTGGATACTATGCCACAAGGTGATCGAACAGGTCCTGCGGGTGCAGGGCCGGGAACAGGCCGCGGTTTTGGTTACTGCGGCGGCTATGAAGGGCCGGGATATGCAAACGCCGGGTTCGGCTTCGCCGGGGCTGGTCGCGGACGGGGTCGTGGCCGAGGATTCGGATTGCGACATCGTTTCGGTGCGACGGGGCCGGTAGGCTGGGGATACCCGGGCTACGTTCCGCCCACACGCGAAGAGACTCTTTCAGACCTCAAGGCCGGCGCGGACCGGTTGAAAGAGCAACTGGAGGCGGTCAGCAAACGTATCGCAGAGCTTGAGCAATGATGAGCGGCAGGCTGTGTCCGTTATCGCGCACAGCCTGCCCAAAAAGACAATGAAAGAGGCTACCATGAAACTTGCAATTTCGATCTCCGGAAATACGCTCGATTCGCCGTTTGACGCGCGGTTTGGACGTGCCGCGGCCTTCTGCATCGTCGACACTGAATCCGGCGACTGGAAAGCTCACGAAAATCCCGCGCTTTCGGCAACCGGAGGCGCGGGAGTGCAGGCGGCGCAGTTTGTCGCCGACCGTGGCGCGCAGGCTGTTGTCAGCGGGGCGTATGGTCCGAACGCCTATAACACGCTTTTGGCGGCTGAGATAGAAATGTATGTCGCGCCGACCGACCAACCGGCTACGGCAAACCAAATCCTTGCCATGTTCAAATCGGGTGAATTGACCAGGGTGACAGGCGCGACGAACGAAGGGCACCATGAGGCTCACCACGGAGACCGCCGCTCGTGGTGATTGTCGTCGCCAGCGGCAAAGGCGGTACCGGAAAGACCACAATTGCGACGAGCCTGGCTTTGATCGCGTCGGAACGCAGCTCGGTTCGTCTGCTCGACTGCGACGTCGAGGCTCCCAACGCGGCATTATTCTTGAAGCCGGCGCTGAACGAGCGAAAGAGCGTCGGGATTCTCTTACCGGTCGTGGACGAATCGGTCTGTACCCACTGCGGCCGCTGCGCCGAGGTGTGTCAGTTCCATGCGATCGCCGTCATAGGGAAGAAAACCCTGGTGTTTCCGCAGCTGTGCCACGGATGCGGCAGCTGCACGCTCGTTTGCCCGGAAAAGGCAATCAGCGAAAGGCTTGACGTGATGGGGGTCGTGGAACGGGGATACGCCGCCGGAGGCATCGATTTTGCCCGTGGTGTCATGAACGTGGGCGAGCCGATGGCGGTCCCGATCATCCGCGAACTGAAGAGATCGACAGCCACCGACCACCGGGAAATCGAGATTCGTGATTCGCCGCCCGGTGCATCCTGCCCCGTCGTGGAGACGATTCGCGGTGCGGACTTTGCCCTTCTGGTCACCGAGCCGACTCCCTTTGGTCTCCACGACCTCAAGCAGGTCGCGTCGATTGTGCGCGAGTTGGAAATTCCCGCGGCTGTTGTGATCAACCGGGACGGAATTGGCGATGATACGGTCGAATCCTACTGCCGCGAAAATGGGCTGCCTGTTTTGATGCGCATCCCGATGGAGCGGCGCTTTGCCGAGGCCATTGCGAAAGGCAAAACACTGATCGAAGAAGCTCCTGAATACCGATCCGATTTTCGCGCGCTGCTTGAGTTCGTGACGGCGAGGGTAGCTGTATGAAGCAGCTCGTCCTTCTCAGCGGAAAGGGCGGCACCGGCAAGACCAGCGTCACGGCGGCATTCGCGCATCTCGCTTCGCAAAGCCGGTTTGCCGGTCAGATCATTCTCGCCGACACCGACGTAGACGCTGCAAACCTGGAGCTGGTACTGGAGCCTCGATTGCTGGAGAGTCAGGAATTCCGGGGTGGGACGGTCGCCGTTATTGACCATGTGTCGTGCACCGCCTGTGGACGCTGCGAAGAGGTCTGCCGTTTCGATGCGATCAACATCTCCGACGGCCGCTACTTCGTTGATTCCGTCGCATGTGACGGCTGTGCTGCGTGCGTGTATCAATGTCCCGCTGAATGCATTACCATGCAGGTGCAGGTCGCCGGGACGTTTTATGTCTCCGAAAGCCGCTATGGCCCGCTTTACCATGCCGAACTTCTTCCAGGGCAGGAGAACTCCGGAAAGCTCGTGACGCTGGTCAAACAGCGTTCGCGGCTGCAGGCGCTTGACGAGAACCGCGAACTGGTCATTGCGGACGGACCTCCCGGTATTGGCTGTCCGGTCATCTCGGCCATATCCGGTGCCGATCTGGCGCTGGTTGTTGCAGAGCCGACTATTGCAGGAGTCCACGATATGCGCAGGGCGATTCAAACCGTCCAGCATTTCGGTGTGCGGCCGCTTGTCTGCATCAACAAGGCTGATGTCTACCTCGCGGGAACCGAAGAAATTGAGGCATTCTGCCGGGAAACCGGCATCGAAACCGTCGGAAATATTCCGTTCGACACCACCGTGACCGCGGCAATGGTGGCCGGTGAAGCGGTGACCGCGTTTCGGCCGGAATCGCCGGCAAGTGTCGCGATCACCGCCATCTGGCGGCAAATCGTCCCACTCATTCTGGAGTCATCGTGAGCGAAATATCATTGGAACAGACTATTCTGGAACGACTGAAATCGGTGATTGACCCCGAAACCAACATCGACGTTGTGCGCATGCGCCTGATCGAAAACCTGCGCGTCGGTGCGTTCGGCAAAGTGACCTACACGTTTCGTCCCTCCTCGTTCGTCTGTCCCATTGCGGTAATGCTGGCGGTGGACATCAAAAACGCGATGGCGGAAGTGCCCGGAGTGACATCACAGGATATCAAGATCGAAGGTTATTCAATGGCCAAAGAACTCGAAGAACTCATCAATCAGGAGACGTAACATGAAAATCGCAGTAACTGCGGAAAACAACAATGGTCTGGAAAGCGTGGTTGCGCAACATTTCGGACACGCGCCCTACTTCATCCTCGTCGATGTCGTCGACGACAAAGTCACTGCCGCGACCGGCGTCGCGAACCCCTTCGGCGACGGGCACGCCCCCGGGCAGATTCCAAGCTTCATCAAGGAACAAAACGCCGACGCCATTCTGAGTGGCGGCATGGGTGGACGTGCCGTTCAGTTTTTTACGGATCTGGGTATCCAGGCGGCCACCGGCGCGGCCGGAACAGTCAGTGCGGCGGTAAAGACCTACCTTGCCGGCAATCTCAGCGGAGCTGCTCCCTGCAACGAGAGTGTGGAGCACGGTCACGGAGGCTGAACCACGCTGTTCTCCGCCCGCGGGGATGTCCTGAGTATCGATGATCTACCTGTCGTTGATCCGCCAGGTCGCCTACTCGATCAGCTTTCCGACAAGCGGCACTCGATCGAACAGATCGGGCCCGTGCGGCGCCGACCGCAGATCATTGGTCAAATCACGGCCTGCGTCATGAAGCACCTGATGGCGCCCGCCTTTCCACAAGAAGCTGTCTGTAACATCGTAGACGAGGCCGAGACAAGCGATATAGGCGGGTCTTCCCGCCCTGCCGTCGAAGCTCGCGAGCTGCGTGGGCGTGAAGACCCTCAGATTGGAAGACAGCGGTTCTCCGGTACTGTCTTTCGTGCCGCCGTGTGCCATCCTGGTTACCGGAGGAACTTCCCGACAAAAGGCGAAGTCTCTCCCCGGCGCATGAAGTGGCCTGAGGGGCCTTCACCCAGGAATTCCGAAAACCAGGACTCGTGCTCGATCTCCTCATTGAGAATCGCAAGCACGAGATCATAGGTTCGGTGATCCTTCCCGGCCGTCATATTGCACAGGTGGGAATATCCCCGTACGGCGCAGCGCTCTGCTTCCACGAGAACTTTGAGACTCGCTTTGACGTCGGTCGGATCCTTCGGGAGCGACGCCGGTGGACAGGCGGAGATATCGTGGAATGCCTTCATGTCGCCGGGCAGCTTTCCACCCAACTCGTAGATCCGCGGAACCAGCGCCTCGAAGTGATTTCGGTCCTCGATGCGCGCGGTTTCAGCAATCTCCTTCAGCCCCTCGCCCTCAAGGCCGATCAAATTCACTCGCAAAATGGTGTAGTAATAGAACGTCGTCAATTCAGCTGAAGCGTTCTTGACCAGGAGCTCAAGTAACTGGTCGACGTTGATTCCTGCCTTCTCTACCATCTCTCGTGCGACTCGTGCCATAGTATGGCCTCCTATAAATAATATTCGGAACTATTATTAGTTCCGTGGTAGACGAAACCCTTGCACGGGTGTTTCGTCGAGTTCCCTACTGTCCCGGCAGCAATGGTCTACTGATGCGCGCAGCTGTCACACAAGCCGTAGAACTCGATACGGTGCCGCCGTGCAACGAAGGATGTTGCGGCATTCACCCGATCGTTCAGCGCGTCGTCGATCGGCAACGGCAAGTCCCGGATCGCTCCGCAGCGCTCGCAAACAAAATGATAGTGCGGCTCGACATTTGCGTCGAAACGCGCGAATGTGCTCGCAAACTCGATCCTGCGCACGGCACCTTCTTCAATGAGAATGTTCAAGTTGCGATACACGGTGCCCATGCTCAACGACCGAAACTCACCCTTCAGTTGGTCGTAGATCCAGTCGGCGGTCGGGTGGCTGCCGGTGTTTCGCAGCAGACTCACTATCCGATCGCGTTGCCGGCTGCGTTTTCGCCTGATGTTCTTGTCGATTTGCGGCTCCCTGTCTAATAATACTCGGAATCATTCTTATTATCAACCTTTTTTTGTGACTCCGGCAGCGAAAGTCTCGATCGAGGCCGGCCCCCCCCCTCGTTGTCAGTTCCCGTTCATGAACGGATCGGTCTCGCCGAAATCGTGGATACCCTGCGGCTCGATTCGCTCATAAATCGTGTACGAGTCGTGTTCGCGCCGAAGAATGAGCAGAGTACGCTCCGTCGCTCCGGCCGCGACGAACTGGATGACTCCGGTCGCGCCGCGGAAGGGACCCAGCTTTGCCGGATTGGCCTGTACACCACTGGCAGCAGGGTGTGCGTCCCGGCCGGCGGCGGCGGCAAGAGCCGATATCGCATCGTAGGAAAGGGCGGAAGATTCGTCCGGAGGAGCCCCGAAGGCGGCGCGAAAGGCCAGTACGAAGGGACTCTTCGGTCCGGCAGCCGACAATGTCCAGATTGCGCACACGAAGGTCCCTGCGAAGGGATCTGCGCCCGACAAGCCGCCGCCGGCGTCGGCCGAAACATCGCGCAGCCACAAACTCGTGCCGAGTACCGGAATCGGAGAACGGCCGCCGGAAGCTGCGCGAATCATCCGGAGCGCGCCGGGATCCGGCGACGGCATGAAAATAACATCCGCTCCGGTTCGGTCCAGAACCGATTTTGCGGATGCGACATCAAGAGATCGGAGGCCACCGCGCGCGTTGACGAAAAACCACCGGCTCCCGAAAAAGCTTGCGCGAACAGATCGCCTGCGCGCTCGACATCGGGCTCCGCCGCCCCTGGGATGATGAGCGCTCGCGTCGCGTGAAGCTCGGATCGGGCGAACGATGCCAGTGTCACACTTGCGCGTCCAGCGTCGAGCCGGCAAGAAAAAGGAATGGATTCTTCTCCCCAGTGGCCGACGGCACATTCGGGGCAGCATCGATCAGTGGCAGCCGAACGCGAGCGGCAGAGGCTGCCGCGGCTTCGGCGACAGCCTGGTCGGCGGTGACGACCCCGATTGCTCCGCCGGAAGCAAGAGCGCTCATTCGCCGCTCGATCGACGCAGAGTCGCCGACCTCGGCCACCTCGAGCTGAAAATGGGGTCCGGTTCCCACTCCGTTCAATCCCTTCAGGGCGAGCTGTGCCCCGCGTGTTGCGCTCTGCGCCGCTGCCGGATCGCCTGCGGGCACGAGCAATCCGATCCGAACCGCGGGCGGGGCGGAACAGCCCACCAACCCAAGAAACAGCGCCAAAGCGAGGGTTACTCCTGTTGTGGGAATTGTTCTGCAGCGATGACGGGCTTTCAGTTGTTCGGTCGCAGGCTTGTTTCCGATCTGATGCATCGTCAGATCATCGTCGCAATCCTGCCCTCCGGTCAATCGGCACGCCATCGGGCCACTGATTACTGATTGCTCTTCTGCCGCGAGTCGAAGTGATCCACAAAATCCACGATGCCCGAATAGAGGCCTCCGGCAAGTTTCTGCAGGTAGGCGTCGTCATGAAGGAGTTTTGCCTCCTCTTTGTTGGTCACGAACCCCACCTCCACCAGTACGGCCGGCATCCGCGAGTTGCGCACAACGTACCAGTCCTGCGCTTTCAGGCCCCGGTCGGTCTCTTTGTCACCAACAGCTGCGTGAATCCCGCCAAGCAGGTCCCGTCCGAGCAGCGAGCTCTGAATCGTGTACTCTTCCTGCCGCATCGCGTTCAGAATGGGATAAATATCGCGCTTCGATTTCACGAGCGACTTCGGGTCGAGCACGTCACGCTCGTAGGTGGGCGGCAGATACCACACCTCATATCCGTTCGCTTCATGGTCGAAAGATGCGTTCGCGTGGATGGAGATGAATAGCTTCGTCTCATTCGGCTGAAGTTTGATGCTGTTAGCGATCTCGGTGCGCTTCTCGAGGCTGACAAACGTGTCGTCGTGCCGCGTCATGATGATCTGCTTGTCCGGATAGTTGGCCTTGAGCTCCCGATCGAGGTCCAGACCGATCTTGAGCACGATGTTTTTTTCCATCAGGTTGCTTTTCTTCCCGCTGAAGGGGTCCTCCAGCGTCCCCGGATCGATCCCTCCGTGTCCCGGATCTATGATGATAGCCGCGATGCGGGGCCGGTCAGTTGCGGCGGCCGCCATGAGCGCAGTCTCGATCGCGCGTGCGCCGCCGTCGGTGAAAAGAATAGCACCCTTCGGGTCGATGCTGACGCTCCCGATGTCGATTTTTTCCCGGTAGTTCACGAGCGCCCAGGATACGCCGGGGCGAAACTCTATCGCCGTTCCCTGGAGAAAGATCACACCTGAGGCGAGAAACGGGTCCCACTCGAGGGAGCCGCCGGTCTTCGTCAGTATCGTGCTTACACTGACTTCACCATACAGCGCGGTCGCCGCCGAAAAGAGCAGGAAAACGAACAGTATCGACCTCGACCCGACTGGTCTGCACGCGCAACTCATACCTTGAGTATCGGTATGCGAACGGTAGTCTGAAATTCAAACGGGGTTCAACGGGCCGGTTCAGGTGTGTATGAGCACTCGAATGTCATGGACGATGTCCTCCGGGGTTCGGCTTGCATCTACAATGCCGATAACCCGTAGTTTTCGGTCGATCAGCCAGAGCACCATCGCGTGGTCCATGTCGTCTCCCCCGGCAAAGCGAGCGAGAACCTTCCTCCCCGTGTCCAGCTGTGTCGGCGTCAACCCGGCCGTAACTGCGGCGGCATCCGATGCGGACATCTTTGACATGTCCATCGGCGGGTTCACCATCCCGCGATAGGCGTTCCACACAGGCTTGAGCTGCGCTTCCGTCCCGGTGAGAAAGTGCCACGTCTTCGACATGTCAAATTCAGCGCTGTACGCAAGGAGGCGGGCCGGCGTGTCATTTTGCGGATCGACGGTAATCGGAACAAAGTCGACCTGCTCCGCATCCGGACCGAGCAGATCGTGAGCAACTTTCAGCTTCTCCGCGATGAACGGGCACTCGTCGCCGCAGCTTGTGTAGATAAGCGCCAGAACGACGACTTTCCCCGTCGCATCCGCGAGGTGGTAAGCAGTGCCATTCTGGTCCTCGAGCGTGAAATCGAAGGCAGGTTTTGGCGGATCGAGTACTTTTCCAACGAGATGAGGCAACAGTTGTCCGGTGAGACTCAATGTAATCCACACACCGGCGGCAAAAAGGAGTACGGCTATTGACACGCCCAATGCCACCCTTTCTGCCGGCCGCAGCCCCATCTCCATGGATCTAGGTTTCCTCAACGGATGCGCCGCAGCGGCTGCACCGGCCGTATACTGTCAACTCGTGGTCTTCGACTGAAAAACCAAACCTCCGGCCGATCCTTTGAATTTCAGGCTCCGAAAGACATTCCTCAAACTCGACGATTCGGTTGCAGGCGGTGCAGACAAGATGGTGATGGTGCGAACCGCTGCAGACCCGAAACCGGTGCGTCCCGTCTGGAAGCTCAACGCGGTCAAGGAACTTCTTTTCCACGAGTTGCTCGATCGACCGGAAGACCGTCGCGCGGCCGATCCGTCCGTGCGAAGCGCGCAGCTCCTGCCACAGATCCTCCACGGAGAACGACCGGCCGGTCTCTGCAAGCTCGCCCAGTTTCTCTAAGAGAATTCGCCTCGGCCCGGTGTTTGGACGAGTGAGATCGTCGAATGCGTTTTCGATTCGAAGGTCCGGTTTGTGGGCCAGATCGTCAGCCATGGATTTCATTATGCGACCTATTCGTTTCCCGGTCCAGATGAGGAAGTGCGACGTATCTTGTCGACCGCCTGAGCTTGCGGACGATGAAGGAGAGCGCATAGGTGAGTGCCGCAAGCGACGAAATATAGAAGCCGACCGGAAGATGACGACCGGTACCGACGAACGTCAGAACCAGGCCGAGCCAGGTCACACCCAACCCGATCGCCGCCGAGACGATAAGGGACTGAGTCGGACGATTCGTCAGGTTCACGGCGGCGGCTGCAGGGGCGATCAGCAATGAAGCGACGAGCAGCACGCCGACCACAAGTACCGACGCCGCGGTGGTAAGCGCGAGGATAACAAGAAACACAGTCGACAGAGCGCGGGTCGGTGTCCCACGCGCCTCGGCTCCGGCAGGGTCGACCGAGGCGAAGAGCAGTGGACGATACACAATCGCAAGGACAACAAGAGCGACCCCGCAGCTCGCGAGTGCCAGCCAGATATCGGTCGAATTGACGCTGAGCATCGATCCAAAGAGAATGCTGACTCCCCCAAGGACGTGGGTGGCGCTGGTGTGTGAGTAGATCGTCAGAAAAAGCACACCGAGGCCCAAAGCGAACGAGAGCACCATGCCGATTTCTACGTCTCGGCCTCGTACCCTTTTACCGAGCATCCCGAGCCCCACCGCCGCGAGCAGCGAGAAAACGATCATACCCGCGAGGGACTCAATACCGAGCAGAGCCGCGCCGGTTGCACCGGCGAATCCGATATCCGTGAATGCCTCACCGGCGAATGCGTGGGCCCGGAGCACCAGGAAATAGCCGACAATTCCCGCCACGATAGCAACAAGGGATCCACCGATGAACGCGTAGAGTACTACCTGCGAACCGAGTAGTGCAGCCACTTCACACCCGCCCCGTTCCCGTCTGCTCCGCAGGATCTTGCGGAATCGCCGATAACAGTTGTGGCGAGACCCCGCGCGTCGAAGCGCGTGCTCGATCCGATTTTCGCCGGTAGAACGCCCGGACAGGCAGATACACCAGAAACGAGATCGTAGCGATGAAGAAACTCACGGGCCAGTTCCCGCTCAGGCCGGCCAGAGTGATACCCACAAAAACATACACGACCCCGAGAACCGTCGAGAGCAGTATCGCGCGGACAGGCCGGCCGGTCACACGGGTTGCGGTCGCGCCGGGTCCCACAAGAAGCGTAAACACCAGCATTGCTCCCATGACCTGGACCGCGAGCGACACGGTAATCGCCACGATTATCAGAAATGCCACTGACAAAAGACGCAACGGAACCCCTTTGGCCGCGGCCACAGCCGGATCAAAGGTGCTGAACGAAAGCGGCCGAAACAGAGCCACCACGAGGCCGACAGCGCCGAGGCTCGCAATACCGGTCAGGAGCGTGTCCTCCCGGCTTATCCCAAGGATGGTGCCGAACAGGATGCTGTAGATGCGCGCAGCGTAACCGGCGTACAGGGAGAGAAACATCAGGCCCAGTCCGAGGCCGAACGTCATGATGACGCCGATCGACACATCCCGCTCTCTAACGTCGCGACCGGCCAATCCCATGCCGACCGCGGCGAGAATGGTAAACGCGAAAAGGCCGTAGACCGGACGCACGCCTATCAGGACAGCGCCGGCGGCGCCGGCAAATCCGATATTCGGAAGTGCATGGCCTGCAAACGTGAATCCGCGCCCGACGAGAAAATATCCGGAGACTGCCGCGGCGACGGCCACAAAGAGGCCGCTCATCAGCGCGTTCTGAATGAACTGGTAGCTGTACAGTTCACCTATTGCGGCAAACATCAGATCTCCACTCCCACCACGAACACCTTCCCCATCGCTTCCACCACCTCCACCGGCCTGCCGTAGAGCAGAACTGAGCGTTGAGCGGGTTATCACCTCCTCGGGCGTCCCCACCGCACACCGGCCGTTTGCCATGTAGAGAACCCTGTCGACGTAGGACAGGAGCGGGTTGATGTCGTGGGTCACCAGCAGCACGGCGATCTTGCGGGAACGGCATACGCGGTCGACCAGGGCGATGATCTCCTGTCCGTGCGCAATGTCGAGATTCGACAGCGGCTCATCGAGAAGAAGCAGCCGCGGATCTGCGAGCAAAGCCTGCGCTATCAAGCAGCCGCTGCTTCTCACCGCCGGAGAGCTCTCCTACGGCCGCTTCGGCGTATTCGGTGGCATTGACCTCGGCAAGAACCTCGTCGATCAACCTGTCGCGCTTTCGGCTCGGCCACCCGGGCCCCCAGCGGTGACCGTCGAGACCGAATCCAACCAGGTCGCGCGCCCGTATGGCAAAATCCGTCTCCAGCGTTCGAAACTGCGGTGCATATCCAATCTGGGAGTTTCCCCTGTGCGGTCTTCGTCCGAGCACGGTGAGCTCGCCCGAGTCGGGTTTGATCAGGCCCAGAAGCAGGTTCAGGAGCGTGCTCTTTCCTGCGCCGTTTGGGCCGAGGACGGCCACAAACTCGCCGTGTTCGATTGAAAACGTCATATTCTCCTGGATCACCCGGTCACCGTAGGCAAAATGCACTTCATTGAGGAAGACCGCCGGCTGCAGGCCGCTCCCGGATTGCGATGTCACTTTGCGGCTTCCGCTAAGGCTTGCTCGAGCACGGTGAGCTGGTCGAGCATCCATGACTGATAATGCCGGGATGGAGGCATCGTTTCGGTAACCGGCACAACAGGAATACCGGCCGCTTCAGCGAGGTTCTGGAGTCTCGTGGTGACTTTATCTACCGTCTGTTCGTTGTAGATGAGCACCCGAATCTGCCGGTTTTTCAGCTGGTTCTGCGCAGCAATGACCGCGTCCGCCGGCGGGTCGTTGCCTTCGGCGATCGCCTTCTCGAAGTCGAACGGAGTGAGCACTTTCAGGCCGATCGGCTCAGACTGGTAGAGAAATATGGTCTCCGTGAGCCCGACCGGGGTTCCGGCATACTTCGCCGACATTTCGGCGATCTTCGCCGTAATCTTTTGTAGACTGCCCGTAAATGTGCGCAGATAGGCGTCGAAATCAGATGCGTGCGCCGGCTCGAGCTTCTCGAGGTCGGAGGTTATAGCTACGGCGACGGCTTTCATGTTATCGACGCTATACCAGACGTGCTCGTTGTCCGGTAGTTTGACCGACGCGAGGTCGTATCCTTTGATGGTCAGTCTGCCGACGCTCGGCGAGGCGGACAACAGTTTGTCCATCCAGTCGTCGTAACCGCCGCCGTTCTCGATCACCAGATTCGCCGCCGCGATGCTTTTCGCGTCGTTGACGCTGCTCTCGTATTCGTGCGGATCCACATTCGGATCCGAGAGAACGCTGGTGACGGTTGCATAGGGTCCGGCGAGTTGGGTAGCGATATCTCCGTAGAAGTTTTCCGCGGCGACGACACGAAGGAGCCC
Source organism: uncultured Spirochaetota bacterium (assembly GCA_963832675.1). GTDB lineage: Bacteria > Spirochaetota > Spirochaetia > DSM-27196 > DATKUC01 > DATKUC01. Next base: position 117,300 of record CAWHUY010000027.1, read on the forward strand.
TGGGGCTTTTGCGGAAGTCGGCTTTTCCGCTGCCCCCCCCGCGTAGAGAGCCGATCCGACCAGTACAAAGACCACGGCAAAGGTGTAGGCGAAACGAGTCCGGTCACGGGGAATCCGGCCGGATGATGCAGAAATCATGGCGCGCTCCTTGCCGCTCGAATTATCGTTAATGATATACTGTATCATTAACATGTGGAAAGATACTTTCGGGCGAAGGAAATGTCAATGAGATGTTGTATCAGTAACCGGTTAATCCCCGATGACGACCCGTGTGCCGAAAGGGATCGTCTCGTAGAGCCATTTTGCATCCGGAACCGACAGTCGAATGCAGCCATGAGACGCCTTGCTCCCGAGCTTCTCGGCTTCCCAGGGAATGATCCGGCCCTGACGGTCCATGGGAACCGTGTGGAAAAGGTATTCACCGTGGTTCTTCCAGGAAACCCAGTAGCGGGCGCCCTCCTTCTCGGAGGCCGAATAGAACCACGCGCCGCGTTCATGCTGAATAAAGAAGGTTCCACGGGGCGTCGCGTCGTCGGGCGGAGAGTCGAGCCCCGTCGAGGCGGTCATCGTATAGAGGACCGTCGCTCCGCGCATCAGGTAGACCCGCTGCCGGGGAATGGAGACACGGAGCCACACAACTTCTTCGGGCGCGATAACCGGGTAGGCTCCCCCGGACGGGAGGAGCCACCGCGGTTGCCCCGCGCCGGTCGGCACCTGCGGCGGAGCGGCAAACGCCGAGACGGCGATTCCTGCTCCGAGCGCAAACGAGAGACAGATTTTCGCTATCGAGCGCATCCGATATGTTGCCATGTCACGTCCTTCCGAATATTCGTACGCAGAACTCTACTCGCCGGACCACCGCATCCGGCCATTCCTATTGTCGGCAAGAATTGTCTGCTCGTGCAATTACCCGAGCCGTATTATCAGATACGGCTCACGATGGTAGAATGACCTGGTGAATCGACGAACACTCTTCCAGCTGTTCCTCGTCGCAGCGGTTCTCTCGGTAACCGCGTGCGCGCGCCCGGTCACCGACTTCAGCTTTCGCGGCGACCTGCCGCCGGCCACCGGTTCTTCCGCAGGCGCCACGGCGGACTCGCTGCCGCTCGTGATGGACCATCGGGTTGCGACCGGCAGTGAAGGCTCATTCTTGCCGGCCGTGGATCAATCAGGGAAAAAACCGGCCCGTACAACAGCGCGTTTTTCGCTGAAGAAAGAGGTGACCGTCGCCTCAGGCGAGGCGTTTTCGATCACCTACGGCTCGAACGGCGAACCTCTGCAGCTCCAGCTCTTCGTCCGCGCCGGCGACTCCGCCGCGTCCGGGAGAAATCGCCGCCGACCTCCCCGCCCCGCAGACGGGCGATGGCCGCACGAGCTACCTCGTTCCGCTGGATGCCGGGACACGGCTGACTCGGGTTTCGGGTGACAAGCGGCACCCCGGGGGCTATGGTAAAGATTCTCGGAGCGGGGTTGGCCAAAGACTATCCGGGCGTGCGGCTCGAAAACGGCGATCTTGTCATCCGAGCCGGCGTCGGGTACAGGTCGGTGCGTTCAGGCGACAGCGAAACGTCGACGGTGAGTTTCGCTTCGCTCTCCAACGGCGCCGCAGGCCGGCAGGTCCAGATCGCGGTCACCTACGCGTACCAGCCCAGCGCCGGCAGGGTAAGCGCGACCCTGTGGAATGCATCTGCAACGAAGCGATTCGTCATCGAGCCACATACGGGCGAGCACACCGACTACTTCTACACGGCGATGTGCGGATTCGCGCCGGAAAATGTCGAGATAACGTCGAGTCGATCCGATTTTCGGCTCGAATCGGTTTCCGTCTCTGTCCCGGAAGGAGCGGCACCGATTCCAGCCGATCTGGGCGCAGTGCTTCTCTACGATCGCGCCTCCTGGCGGCAGCCGGACTACGAACTGTTTTCATGGAACCTCGTGCCATCGGTGCTCGTTGTCGACTTTCGCAACCTTGCCGTACAGGCGCGCTACATGAAACGACTTGCCTTCTTCGTCGAGAAGGCGGGCTATGCGGGAAAACTGTGGCCGAACTCGACCCTCGATTCGCTGCACGGCTGGAACGCTCACGACTACCGCCCGGAAGATCTGGCACGCTTCTTCACCGCAGCGGTGGCCGACCATTTTTCGCTGAATCCGGAGGAGGTCCGACTGGCGGAGATCCTCGCGGCAAACGGGGTAATCAAGAAAGAGGGAGCCGGATTCGCTCCGGGAAACGGTGCGATCATTACCGTATCCCACGACGATCCCTACTGGCTGCGCTACCTCCTTCTCACCCACGAAGGATACCACGGCATCTATTTCACCCATCCCGCCTACCGTGAGGCGATCGCGGGAATCTGGGCCTCGATTCCGCCGCAGGAGAAGCAGTTCTGGCAGCTCTTTCTCGGGTCGAAAACCTACAATTCCCGCGACGGCTACCTGGTAGTCAACGAGTTCCAGGCCTACCTTATGCAGCAATCGGTTTCGGCGGTCACCGCCTATTATGATCGCAACGCCCGGGAGCTTTCACGTTCGCCCGCATGGAATCGCCTCGGGATCGGCCCCTATCTCCAGGCCCATCCTGCGATGTTCGCGGGCGCCGCGCAGGCGGTTCAGGATGCCGTATTCGCGGCAGCAGGTGTCGAGGCTGGCGCGCTCGTAAGCGTAGTTCCCGATAGCAAATAGCCTTCCACATTGCAGGACAGAACGAGAAGAAGCGGATGACAGGCATCAATTCGTGTCCCGAGAAGGGCGAATTGGCAAATCCAGGATCGGATTAATAGGTCAGATCGAGTATCGTCAGGGTCACCTTCTCCGCGCGCGGTAGCCGCAATTTCTAATGACTACCTCCGCAATTGCTCCATAGGTCGGCCTTTGACAATTTCGGCAGCAGTTTCTGCACCCGGCCATTTCGGCCGACGAGCCTGAAGATGAGCCGCGAAATGGTGAAGACAAATCAGCAGTGCCGCAGGTCAAGAAGAATACCGACGTTAAGACAGTCGGCGAATATGGTCCGGGTAGCAGGGCTTGGTACGGATGGCATGACTCTCCCCGATTTACCACGCATTCCGCGAGAGCTGAGCCGCGGAGAAAACCTGTTATGCGGCTCCCAGAATCCCGGCCTCAAACCGACCACTTGCAATTCCCGCACGGGCGCCATAGAATATCAAAGATCGACTCGCCATCATGGCCTTTCAACAACCGAATTCAATCGTCAATCGATTTTTTCCATCACTGACCCACAGAAATTTTCTCATTTTCTGGAGCGGCCAGGGCTTTTCCGTTATCGGCACCTGGATGCAAAACGTTGGTCAGGCATGGCTTGTGCTGCAGCTCACCAACTCACCGTTCAAGCTGGGCCTGGTCAGCACGATTCAGTTTCTGCCGGTGATGCTGTTGTCAGTATTTGCGGGGCCCTTCGTCGATCGCTTTCCCAAGCGCAAGGTGCTTATTTTCACTCAGACCATGCTTATGCTGCTTGCTTTTGTTCTGTCGGCGATCACCTACCTGCACGTTGTTCAATACTGGCATATCCTGGTCCTTGCGCTCCTTCTTGGCATGGTGAACACGCTCGACGTTCCGACGCGGCAGTCTTTTGTCATCGAGCTTGCCGGGCGCAAAGATCTTATGAACGCCATCTCCCTGAACTCGACAGTCTTCAACATGGCCCGCGTCGTGGGGCCGGCAGTCGCCGGCCTTCTGATTGGACTCATTGGGATTGCGCCCTGCTTTCTGTTGAACGGTATCTCGTTTCTCGCGGTTATCGTTTCCCTGCTATTCATCAATGTTCCCGACTATCGGGCTCCGCAAACCGCCGATACTGACAGCGACAATCCATTCTTGCGTGTTCTTTCCAGTATTGGGGAGGGACTCGGCTATATCCGGAAGAACTCCCACATCCTTCTGCCGCTCGTACTCATGGCGGTCTTGAGCACCTTCGTGATGAATTTCAACATCGTTGTTCCCACCTTCGTTAAGATCGAGCTCTCGGGAAACGCGACATCCTTTGGGCTCCTCATGACCGCCATGGGAATCGGTTCCTTCGCCGGCGGCCTGCTCCTGACTCTGCGAAGCGCCGGAGGGCCGAAGGCAATACGGCTCATTGCCGGTGGGACCGGCATGTCGCTGTTCTTTCTTCTTGCGGGTTTTCAACGGAGTTTTCTTCTCTCCGCAGTTCTTCTGGCGGTGACCGGGTTCTTCTCGGTGACGTTTTCCGCCTCGTGCAACGCATACGTTCAATCAAACTCGATAGACTCGATGCGCGGAAGGGTGATGAGTGTCTACTCGCTGGTCTTTGGCGGGGTAACGCCCATCGGCAGTCTGTACGCCGGGACGCTCGTGGACGCGGCGAGTGCGAGCGTGTGCATGGTTATCTCGGGTGCGATTGGATTGTGCGCTTCAGTGTGGGTCGCGCTGACCGGCCGTCGTGTACGGCGTCTTCAGCCGCGCGGCGCTGCCTGAGCATTCCTCCAGGCGCCTCCTCTCGTCCGCGCCGCCGCTCCGTGCTACAATTGACGATGCGCTACGGATCGCGCGGAAAGCGCCTTTACGCGGTGGCAGCACTTGCCCTCATTATTCCCTTCGCGATCTTCCGCCTTTCAGGGACACCTGGGCGAACGCGCGTTGCAGAGCAACTCACGCCTGTCGCGCATTTCACTGCCGCGGAGGCAGTTCACCACTTCGGCACCTACGCGGCCGTCACGGGAATTGTCACTGAAGTTCATGAAGGAGCCGGCGCCGCGGCGGAGAGTCCCTCGTTTCTCGACTTCGGTGCGCCCTATCCAGCAGAGAGTCTCACTGGAGTGGTCTTTGCCCGCGACCTGTCACGATTTCCAGATCTCGCGGGTTTGGCCGGCCGGACCGTTCAGGTAACCGGACGCATCGAACGGTACAAGGGACGTGCAGAGATAATTCTTTCCTCCCCGGAACAGCTTCGCGTGATGAACTGATTCCAATCGCGAGGATGATTGCCGATTCGAAATGCGACGCTATATTCCCGGATAGACGAAAAGGAAATCCGGAGCAGCCATCGATTCGAATTTTGTGACGAGGACAAGAGGGACTGTCTCGATTACGTTCGAGTAGGGATCGGCCCACTGGGTGGTCGAAAGCGTTCCGTGCAACTGGACCCAGCCTGATGCCGCAGAAGCGGTCAGACTCGCCCCGCGGCAAAGGAATCCCACCGGCACCGCGTCGGCGGCGCAGCACCACATCAATTCGTGCCCGGCGAAAAGTGTATCGGCTCCCATGCCGACAGTTTTCGTGATCCTGCCGGTAAGGGTGATTGTATCACCGCGATAGTCGGCAGGGGCCGAATAGAGCTGGATGTAGAGGGCATAGAAGCTCTTTTCCGTGAGGACAAACGATTGAGCATTCCCGGCGTCTACGGTAGCCGACACCGGGGCCGCCGCGCTCGATGCCGGCGGCGTCGAGACCACCGCGAGCGGTACGAGCCGCCTGTTTTGCGCGCCGACCGAATACCCCTCATCGTCGATCGTCAACGGAACCAGCAGCATCGGCAGGAACATCAGCGCGACTCCCGCCGGCAGCCTTCGCGTCGATCGGCGTCGACGCCAGGCCACAACCTCCGCCATGAAAAACAACAACAGGCCGAACGCGGCAAAAGCGACGAGCGGATGCAGGCGGGGATGAACGAGATTGCGTAGCGACCCGGATACGAGCATGCACGACAGGTAGGCAGCGTAGACACCGAGCGCTGCAGTGTAAGCGATTCTGCGCACTTCAACTCCCGCGAAAGGTAACGACGCCCATCTTGAGAACCACAGGCGGCGGTTGCGTGATCGGAATACCCGGCATGATGTGAAACTTGCTCGAGTGATCGGGCTCGATGGTGACATTGCAGTCAGCGCCGGGCGGCGCGCTCAGGGCCACTCCTTCGGTATCGGCAAAGCCCAGATCGGTGTAGTAGGTTGGATCGAATATCGTCACGGTAACCTTCTGCGTGCGCGCGGTAGCCGCAATTTCCAGCGGGACAAAAAAATGGTAGACCACTCGCCCGTCGACAATCGACGCAGAAAACCGTGTGACCTTTTCTACCACCTTCGCCTCGCCGTTGATTCTGACGTTGGTGAAATAGCCGAAGTGGATGAGATTGTTGAAATAGCCGGCCTTCAACGCGGCAAGCTCGTCCGGCTCAAAGCTACCGTTTCGGTTGCGGTCGAACATTCCCTCGATCAACTTGGTCGTCGCAGGATCGAAGACCCACTCTTCGGAGAAACCGTCGAGCCGGCTCCGGTTCATCTCAAATCCGATGCGGTACCGAATCCACACGTGCGGGTGCGCGAAAAGCTGCACCGGCGCGGCCGCCGCGACGAGCACAAACAGGAAGACGAAGCTGAGCGCGGGTCGAGGAAACAGACGGACACGACTCACAAGCGACTCAACTCCTCAACTCTGCGGGTACGCAAAAACAAAATCGGGGTCCTTCAAGATTTTCACCTCGCGCGCCTTCACCATCGGAACGGTGGAGGAGACATGCGTGTTCGGGTCGATATAGGTAGTCGACGATATCATGCCTGATACCTTCACCCAGTCACCGCTCTTGAGAGTCACCCCCGGCGGCACAGCATCGCAAACGAACCCAATCGTTACCGAATCGGCAGCACAGCACCACATGAGCTGTCTCGCCGCGATGAACCGGTCCGATGCCGAACCAGCCACGGGAAAAACAAAGCCGGACACGACGATCTGCCTGCCTTCATACTTGCTCGGATCTTCGTAGATCTTTCCGTAGAGGTGATAGTAATCCTTCTCGTTCATCACCACCGGCCCCGGCGCCGCGAGCACCGCTTCGATCTTTTTGTCAGATGGTTCCGGGGCAGGCGGAAGAAACGGGTTCGCATTGGCCGTTACATTGGTAGCCTTGAGGTTGAGCGTCGACATTCCCTGCGAGAGGGAGAGCGAGCTGATGCTTGCCATGGTCAAAGGATTGTTCGAGAACGAAAAAGGAATGAGAGCAAACGGCACGATGAAAAGCGCGAAGCCGGGCTTTACCGTTGTCGCGGATCGACGACGAAGGAAACTCCAGAGTTCGACGGCGACAAACGCCGCGAGAGTTATTGCACCGAAGACGACGAGAATAGTCATTCTCGGATGCACCAGCTCCTTCATTCTGCCCGAGATCACCAGATACCCAAAATACCCGGAGTAACCGCCCATGATGAGGATCCACGGAAGCGGACGCAGTGGCAGTTTACTCATAGTATCGCCCCCATGGAGAATATCGACGGGAACCCATTTACCAGAAGGCCGAAGAGCAGACTCACCGCCGCGATCGTCACTATCAGGGCAACGATAAATCGGCCGCGAAACGCCGTCGAAAGCATGAGCGTATTCTTCATGTCGATCATCGGACCAAAGATAAGGAAGGCGACAAGCGCACCGGTGGAAAACTGGGTCATGAAAGCCCGCGCGATGAATGCGTCGGCCTCCGAGCAGACCGAAAGGATGTAGGCGGCGGCGATCATCGCGACAACCGAGAGGACCATCGAATGTCCAATCGATTGGAGGCTCTGCGCGGGCACGAGCACCTGGATCATCGACGATAGAATGACTCCGAGGAAGAAGTAGCGGCCGATATCGTAGAAGTCCTCCGTCGCGTGCGAAAGAACGGCGCCAACATGCGCTCCAAGGCCGCCGCCAACTTCGTGAGTGTGATCGTGGTCGGTGATCATCGACTGGTTCACCGCTGTTGTGCCCGCCGATGCGGGAAGCGAGGCCTGCCAGCAGGACGTCCGGGTCAATCACCTTTCGGTCAGCGAGAAATGACAGGAACAGCCCCACAAAAATTGCGGCGATAAGGCCAAGAACGCCCCGATAGAGCACCATCTGGGGAAACTGGAAGAAAGCGAGCCAGGTGGAAAGCAGCACGAGTGGGTTGATCATGGGGACAGCGAGCATGAAAGTGACCCCGACGTGAAGCGGCACCCCTTTCTTCATGAGTCTCCGCACAACCGGAACTATGCCGCACTCGCACACGGGGAAGACAAATCCCATCAGCGACGCGCCAAGCACTCCGACGAATCGGTTTTTCGGGATGATCCGCGCGAGCAGCTCTTCAGACACATACATGTGGATGATTGCGCTGACTATGGATCCCAGGATCAGAAATGGGAGTGCCTCGACAAGAATGCTCAGGCAGGTCACGGAAAATCGCTGAAAAATCGTCAAGTCGAATCCGTTGGCAAGTGCGCGGATCAGAAGGAACCCTAGACCAATAACGACAAGCGGGTACAAGGTCACTATACGCGCGTCCGGCGGTAGAGACACCCGTCGCGTCGACTGATGCAAAATGTTAGCCTCCCAGACGGCCGACGAAATGGTATGAAAGTTGACCGAGGTTGTCAACCTAACCGATGACTGACCCCTAATTGCTGCCGTCCTCCCCCATCCAGCGCAACCGCGCCCTCTATTCGATGCTCATCTCTCGGCGATACATTCGATACTGGAAGGTGGCCGAAGCGGAAGTCCGGGGCACGGCCGCCTGAGGGAGGTAGGCTATGCGGAAGGTCACAACTCGCGCCGGCCTTTTTGTTTCTATTTTGACGTTGTTCGTTGTCTCCACGGTCACCCTGTCCGCGCAACAGGCAGAACCCGCCACGGTCATCGATCTTTGGAACCAGATCCCGATTCCGCCCGCGTCGAAACTCGACAGCGTCAGCGTGGATCCGGCGACGACGGCACTCCTTGTCCTCGACATGCAGAACAATCTCGTCAACCGCTCTGTTCGCCCGCGTGCATCAGCTTCGATTCCGCGCATTGGCGATCTTCTCAGCCGTGCTCGAGCAGCCGGAATGCTCGTTGTCTACAGCAATACGAACAACGCGACGCCGGCAGATATCACCCCCGCCCTCGCCCCGTCCCCGGGCGACCCGGTAGTCAGGTCGGGTGTTGATAAGTTTTACCACACTGATCTCGAGAAGATACTCACCGAACATGGGATCAGAACGGTAATCGTGACAGGAACTGCGGCGAACGGCGCAGTGCTCTATACCGCGACCGGTGCCGCGCTTCGCGGACTGAAGGTGGTAGTTCCAGTCGATGGCATGTCGGCCGAGCCTGTGTACGTCGAGCAGTACGTGGCGTATCATCTTCTCGAACAGCCCGGGGACGCGGAACGCGACTACACTGACTCGGTCGGATATGATCACGATCACGCCGCGGTAAACTCACCAACGGCGATTGACAATCGGTCAGCCCACCCGCAAAAGACTTCGGACGCTACTTTGACCTCGTCCGCGCTTCGGCTTTCGCGAGCGACTCGATAACGGTAATGATCCCGGAATGGTCGAGCTCCCCGTTGCCCTGCGCCAGCATCGCGCCGAAAAGCTCGTGCACGACGCTGGTTGTCGGAAGCGGCACGCCGTAGTCTCGCGCGGTGTTCATGATGATGTTCAGGTCCTTGTAGTGAAAACGACTCTTGAACCCGGGAGCAAAATCGCCTTTTATCACCTTCGGGCCCCGGACATCCATTACGCGGGTCTGCGCATACCCGCCGCTCAGCACACGTATGATGATTTCCGGGTCGACTCCAGCTTTCGAGCCGAGCACCAGCGCTTCGGCCATACCGACAAGGTTCATCGCTACCTGAATCTGATTACAGGCCTTCACCGTCTGCCCGGCTCCGATGTCTCCGCACAGCGTGATAGTCTTGCCAAGCTTCTCGAACACCGGCTGAAACTGTGCAAAGTCTTCCGCGCGGCCGCCAACCATTATCGAGAGCGTCGCCTGCTCGGCGCCTGTCTGTCCCCCGGAAACAGGCGCATCGAGACATTTGACGCCCTTCTCGCCCAGGGCCTTCGCAACCTTGATGGCGGAAACCGGCGCGATCGTGCTCATATCCGCATAGCAAGTACCCGGTCGAATTCCTTCTATGGTTCCACGCTCGCCCAGCGCGACTTTTTCCACGTCCGGTGAGTCCGGCAGCATGGTAATGAGAAAGTCGCAGTCTGCTGCAACTGCAGCGGGGCTCTCACCAACCTGAGCCCCGGAACTTTCCAGTTCCTTCACTGCGCTTGCGACTATGTCGTGCACCCGAACCGCGTAGCCGGCGGCCAGTAGATGTTTCGCCATCGGCCGTCCCATGATCCCAAGCCCTATGAATCCGATTTTCCCGTTTTTCCCGCTCATACCGTCACCTTCCGTTGTCCCTGCACGAGTCCTTCTTCAATGAGAAAGTCCCGCATCGCATTCCGCTGTTTTTCGCCGAGCGGCTGGATCGGCGCTCGGCCCTCGCCTACATCGAAACCTTGAAGTTGAAGCGCATATTTGATCGCCGAAGGAAAAGTTCCCAATCCGACAAGCTCGCGAAGCCTCGCTACTCTCTTCTGCGCATCGAGCGCCGCGTCGATATTCTTGTCTACGAAATTGTTGTAGATGCCCACGATCAGCTCCGGACAGACGTTCGCGAGTGAAGAAATGGCGCCGCGGCCACCGTGGAGAAGTGTCGCCAGGATGAGACCGTCTCGGCCGGCGAGAACGGAGAAATCTGATCCAATCTCGATGTAGGATTGTGTCACCGCGAGATCGCCGCTCGAGTCTTTGACGCCCACAATGTTGTCGATTTCTGCGAGCCGTCTGACGAGCGGTGTACTCATCTTCAGACCCGTAAGCACCGGGTTCGAATAGAGCACCACCGGCAATCGGGTCGATGCGGCGATCGTGCGGTAATGCTCGTACAACTCGTCGTCGCTGAATTTGAGAAAGAAGGGGCTGATAACCGAAACAGCCTCGACCCCGGCGCTCTCAGCCATCTTCGTAAGACGGACCGCCTCCCTGGTGCTGATTGCGCCCGGTCCAAAGTAGATCGGGATTTCGTGGTTCACCTCGGCCATGACGGTTTCGAGAATCAGCTTCTTCTCGGCCTCGTCCAGCGCGAAAAACTCACCCGCGTTGCTCACGACGAAAAGCCCGTGCGAGCCCGCGTTGATCAGTTTGCGGACGAGACGGGGCAACTCTCCCGGAACTACGTTTCCCTGTCGGTCAAACGGCGTAATGAGCGCCGAAACGATTCCTTTCACTTCTAACATGTCAAACCCCTTGTTCGAATGGCGGTGCGGTTCGCGTACGGTCACACTTCGACGGCGGCCTTTTCGTTTTCCCTTTTCTTTCTCGCACTGCTTATCGCCGAAATTATAATCGAGGCGGCCGCGATAGCGAGAAATGTTCCGGCGATGGGACGCGTGAGAAAGGGCACGAAGCTTCCCTGCGAAAGCATCAACCCGCGACGAAGGTTTGTCTCTGCAATCGGCCCGAGGATGAATCCGAGAATCACCGGCACCAGCGGAAACTTCAGCTTCTCCAGCCCGTACCCGAGGAACCCAAAGAAGAAAAGCGACCACACGTCGAAAACCCGGTTGTTCAGCCCGTAGGAGCCAACCACACACAGGCCGATGATCACCGGCAGCAGGATGTATTTCGGAATCTTCAGCAGCCGGACGAACCCCCGCATCCCGAGATAGGACATTCCGAGCATAACGAGGTTTGCGACGATGAGGGCGGCAAAAATCGCATAGACAAGGTCGCCGCTGTTCTGGAACAGGAGTGGGCCTGGCGTCACGCCGTGAATCATGAACCCGCCGAGAAGCATCGCGGTAACCGTGTCGCCGGGAATCCCCAGCGTCATCAGCGGAACCAGGGCGCCGCCGATAGAGGCGTTGTTGGCAGTTTCCGATGCGACGATTCCGTCCATGATCCCGGTACCGAACTTTTCGGGATGCTTGGAGCTCTTCTTCGCGGTGAGGTAGGAGAGTATGTTCGACGTTCCGCCGCCGATCCCGGGCAGAATACCGATACCGGTTCCTATCAAACTCGAACGGATGAAGTTGCCGATCTGGCCCACGAACTCCTTGATGGTGAACCCCAACCCTTTGATCCTGTAGTCCTGTATGTCCCCCTGCGTGATGTCCTTGCTCGACTCGGCGGCTTTCAGGATTTCAGAAACCGCAAACAAGCCGATGAGGGCGGGAAGCAGGTTGAATCCGCCGTCAAGCTCGTAGAATCCAAACGTAAACCGCGGATAGGCGTCGATCGGCGCCGTGCCCACGCTCGCGAGCAGCACGCCGATCAGCCCGCTGATGAGCCCCTTCACCGTGGATCCGGCCGACACGCTTGCAATCATCGTGAGCGAAAAGACAGCGATGGCGAAGTATTCGAACGGACCGAAGCGCAGTGCGACGCTCGCGAGCGGCGGACTGATAAAGAACAGAACAAGAAAACTGAAAAGCCCGCCAAGAAAGGAGAAGAACACGCCCGTGCCGAGAGCCTTGCCGGCCTGCCCGTTGCGTGCCATCGGGTGACCGTCGAAGGTCGTCGCTATAGACGATGGAGTGCCCGGTATCTTGAGAAGAATGGCCGATATGAGGCCCCCCGAGACTCCGCCGATGTAGAGCCCGACCAGAAGCGCCATGCTGTCCACCGCCGACATTCCAAAGGTCAGCGGAATGCAGAGCGCCACAGCCATCGTCGCTGTTAACCCGGGAATTGCGCCGAAGATAATCCCGACAGCCACCCCCAGAAAGATGAGCAAAAGGGGTGTAACCGCAATAATCGATCCGAATCCGACAGCAAACATGTGCAGCATGATCCCTTCCTATCCCAGAATTCCCGCTGGCAGCATGAGGTCGAAACCGTAGACAAACAGCGTGTATATTGCCACAGAGGTTGCCACTGATAGCAGACCCAGCAGAACGAAGTTCTTTTTCTTGTTACCCGCGAGAACGATAAATTGTATGAATAAATATAGAGTAGTGGCGATCAGAAAACCGACTGGTGCGAGAACCGCCCCGTAGATTGTAAGCAGGACGATGGTCGACCAGAGAGCAAAGCGAGTCTCGCGCCTCGATGATGTTTCGTGGGATTTGTCGGCTTCGGGAACGGCCTTCAGAAGAAGCGCCTGTATGATTAGAACGATGCTCAGTCCCGCTAACAGATAGGCCGCGAGCTGCGGAACAAAAGCTGCGCCGATTCTCGAAATAACCAGCTTCTTGATGCTGAATGATGCCACGTAGACGATTCCCGCAAGTGCAAGGAATCCCACCCCACTCGCGACTTCTCTCTGCTTTACTGTCATAGCTCGCACTCCTGTAGCGCCGAACCCGCTGGAAACGGTCCGTCGTCAATTTCGAGCTCCTTCTGAAACGCACACAACTCATTCCAGACATCAAAAGTGATGACAATTCCTGAGGCGCGCTGTCGGAGCTCGTTGCGGGTCTCGATTTCTCCCGGCATGAGGATCTCTTCGCATCCGTCGCGATGCCGTCCGGACCGCAGCACGCCGGAAAGCGTGTCGACGCGGCGTTTGAACTCCGACGGATCCGCGAAGTGACCAATATCAATGGCTCCGAAGAAGAAGCCTATTTTCTGCGGGCAAGCGGGCTCGGAGAATATCTCACCCGAGTCTACGCTGAGCTCGGCTCCGCTCAGAAGCACGCTCAGCACTTCAATGAGAATCGACAGGCCCGATCCCTTGTGTTCGCCAAAAGTGAGTAGCGAGCCGGCGAGGGCGTCCTCCGCGCTTCGGGCCGGAAATCCATCGGCGTCGAGCGCCCAGCCCTCCTCAATCGGTTCGCCGGTCATGAAAGCGCGCAGGAGTTTCCCGCGGGCGACGACGCTCGTCGCACCGTCAAATAGAATGTGTTGTGCGCGATCTGCAGGTACTGCGTACGAAAAGGGGTTGGTGCCGAGCACCGAATCAACCCCGCCATGGACAGCCACTTTCGCCGGGGTGTTGCACCCGCTGAAGCCGATCATATCGTGCTCAATCGCCCGCTTTGAGTAGAAACCGGCGTAGCCATAGTGATTCCCGCCGAAGACGGTCACCAGCGCTACACCACTCTCCCGGGCTTTCTGAGTGCAGAGGTCCATTGCGTAAACGCCCGCCACCGCCCCCGGCGCGTTGTCTGCGTTGACCACCGCGAATGCCGGCCCCTCTCTCACAATCTGAAGCCGCGGTCGTACGTTGAATCCTCCGGATCGGATCTTGTCCACGTAGTATCGCAGACGCGAAACACCGTGAGAGCTGATTCCGCGAAGGTCGGCCTCCACGAGATTGCGACTCACCGTCTCCGCGTGCTCCGGCAGAAGACCGGAATTCTCGAGGACCCGGGCGCAGAACCTTTGCAAGGCGGCGGCGTCAACCACGCCGTGCTTCCCGGTTCTCGGATGCTCGATCTCGCCGGTGGCCTGTTCCCCGCTCACTGATTCTTTTTCCACATCGCCGCATCAAGATCAGCTCGCAGACGACCGAGCCTGGCACTTCGATCGCCGGCGAAGCGGCGAAGCCCTTCGAGAACCCGCGCCGGCGACAGGTGCGCCTCTTCGATCACCTCATCGAGCGTGCCCCCGGTGCGCCAACGGTTGTCGAAGTCGGCCGACAGAGCGTACTCCTCCGCACTGCTGTTGAAAATCCAGTCGTGCATAAGCCGGCGAGCCTGCGTGGTAATGACAGTCGAGTCGACCCGGTCCCGCGAACCGATGACCGTCTCGCGATACTCGACTGGCTGTGCCGCGAAAAGTTCGGGACTGACCGCGCAGACTATGCGGACGTTCGGCCCTTCGGCCGCGAGCTGCGGCAGAAGTTTCACGACGCTTTGCACAGCACTGGTCCCTTCTACGATTACCGTTCCGCCCGGCTCGCGTGCTTCGTCGTATTCGCGAAGAACGTACGCACCGCGGGCGGCTTCAAAATGTGAAGGGATCCCGAGTGCGCCGCGGTCGGGAATCTCGATCTCGGGCCGGGTGAGATGAAGCGCGATGAGCGGGCAATCCTGCGGAGCGCCGCGCCGAGGAGCACCGGGACCTCATTGTGTTCCCACGGATAGAGATTGATGATGCTGCCGGCGGGAAAAAGCTGGTAACGCCGGGCGAGAAGATTCCGAAGTGGGTACGGCTGTCGTCCGCCGTCTCGGGTCCTGTGTGTCCGGCTATCCAGATGAACTTCCCCATCCGAAGGTCCGAGTCCTGCGCATACTGGCTGTACAGGCGCAGCGGACCATACTTCAGGTAGGAGAAGGAGCCGTAGGTGGATACACGCGCCCCAGAATCCCTCAAACTGCTTCTCCGGATCGGTGGCGAAATTGACGGTCGTGGCGGCAGCAACAATGGCGGCGTTCGAAAACTCGGTGATCTCCGCGGGCAGCAGCACGCCGTCCGGAGTACCGGCCCGCTCGTACCATCCATACCCGGGAAAATTGCCGAAAGCGTCGGCAAATCCCTTGAGGTTCGTCGACCCGGCGAGGTCCGCAGATGCCGCGAGCACGAGCGGCCTGCCGTACTTTTTCGCCGTGTACGCATTGACCCATGCGCCCCACTTCGCGAGCGCGCCGCGGTTGGCGGCTTTGGCGCCGGCCTTCACATAAAGTTCGGCCGGGATAGTTGCGGTAATCGTAGAGCGCCGGATCATCGAATGGCCGGCCATTCTTTCCGAGCTTGAACGACGAAATCTCGCGCGGAACGCTCTCTGCAATTTCCACCAGACGATCCGACAGATAGGTCACCAGCGCGTCATCGGCGCGCATCACGTCGATGACCGCCTTCAGGTTTGCACGGAACTCTTCGCCGAGCGCTGTCGGGTCGGACGGAGCCTGGCCGTCAACGTTCACGAAGTGAGCGCCATACTTGTCCGCGAAACTTTTCGAACCTTCCAGAAGAGCTCGGAGTTCATCTTATGCGGCGAACCATGGGAGGCGTTGTCGTACTTGAGATAATCCCGGCCCTTCCTCGTCTTGAACCACGCCATTCCGGGAACGCGGTCGGGATTTGACCCGGAGACAAGCTTCAGAATGGCTTCGGTTACGGCGGCCCATTCGCTGCCGCTCTCGGTTCCTTCGACCCGCCAGCCGTGCGGCGCAAACCAGTCCGTCGGAGTTCCATAGACAACCGAGCCCACCGTGTGATCGTCGATACCGTAGTTGTTCCAGTCCACCAGAAAGTACAGGTTGTCGAGCGCCATACCCCAGGCCGAGTTGAGCGTCTCGTGTGTAGCCCCCGGGGTCAGGCCCCCCTCTCCTTCGATGACAAAGACTTTCACCCCTTCGGCACCGGCCCGCTTCAGCGCAAGCGCGATTCCGGCAGCCGCGGGAGCCCCGTGGCCGGATGGTCCGGTGTTCGCTTTGAGAAAGAGTGTCTTACCGGATGCTTCCGCATGACCGGAAAGCCCGCCGCGCCGGCGGAATCCGAGAAGGTCCTCCCAGTACAGAGCGCGGCTCTCCTGTTTTGGAATCGCAAAACGAGAATCCCCGGACTTCTCGTAGCGGGCCCGCAGGGCCTCATTGAGAACGGCCAGGGTACAATAGACGAGTGGTATCGTGTGCCCGGCCCCCAGCACAAACCGGTCACCAAACCGGTTTTCCGGATGGCGGATATCAAAGCGCATCGAGCCGCTCAACATGGTGGCGAGCAGCATGTGGACCTTCGAACGCGACCCGCCGGGGTGCCCGCTCTGCCTGTAGTTGAGAATGATATCGATAAGCTGATCGATCAGGTCCTTGGTTTTCTCCCAGTAGAGAAAACGCCGCGGGCGGCTCAAGCCGTCCGACGGTTGCGGCTGCGGATTCGGTCTTGTCCTTCATGGTCTCTCCCTCGCGCTTATGCACGGTCCAGTCGGGCGAGGACGGAACTCGCAAGCCCTTTCAGCTTCTCGGTACAATTCAAGCGTGTTCACGCCGATGGCGCCATGGGGCGCGCTGGTCATCATCGTGCCCGTCCTGGGCGCGATCGGCGTCACCTTCATCGTCAACAACTTCGCGCCCGAGGCACGCGGACATGGCGTGCCGGAGGTTATGGATGCGATCTATTATAAAAACGGCGTGATCCGCCCGATCGTCGCGGTGGCGAAGTCGCTGGGTTCCGCACTCGCGATCGGAAGTGGCGCCGCGGTAGGACGTGAAGGCCCGATCATCCAGATCGGATCGGCGCTCGGTTCCACCTTCGGCCAAGTCATCCGCATGTCGATGGGCCAGCGCATCATCCTGGTTGCTGCCGGCGCCGGCGCCGGCATCGCCGCGACGTTCAATACGCCTATCGGCGGCGTGCTGTTCGCCACGGAACTGATGATGCC
>CAWHUY010000028.1:0-33795 GCA_963832675.1 uncultured Spirochaetota bacterium
CCCTGCGCCGTTTCAGTTGGGTCTTACTTCCGGGTGCCTGGTCAAGGACGATCGCGGCACCATCGACGGGGCGCGCGCCGCGGCCAGCGCCGCCATCTGGCCGGGCGCCCAGCTGATCATCGGTCCGCTGTTCGCCCAGTCGGTGAAGGCGGTGGCGCAAGTGGCCCTGGCCATCTGCATGTGCTGGTGGTCGCCTTCTCCACCGATACGACGACGGCATCGGCCGGGGTGTATCTCCTGAGCTTCCTGCCGCAAGGCGACGTCGACCGAATCGTCGGCTACGCCGCCTCCAAGGGCCGGCGCTCCTTCGCCGCGCTCCTGCCCGACAACGCCTATGGCACGATCGTGGAGGCGGCGCTGCAGCGGGCGGTCGCCAATGCCCGCGGCCGGGTGATGTCGGTCGAGCGCTATGGCCTCGACAAGAGCGCCAGGGCAGACCAAGGCGACGCGATCGCCACGCTGGTCAAGTCCGGCACGGTGAACACGGTGTTCATGCCCGGCGGAGCCCAGGAGGCGCCGTTCCTCGCGCAGATCATGGCGGCGGCCGGGTCGAAAAAGTTCACCTATCTCGGCAGCGGCCAGTGGAACGATCCGGCGGTGGTGCGCGAATCGACGCTGAACGGGGCGCTTAACCCGGGCGCCCGACAACAGCGGGTTTGCCGGATTCGCCCAGCGCTACCAGGCGACTTTCGGCGCCGCGCCGAGCCGCACATCAACGCTTGCCTACGATGCGATGAGCCTCGCCGCCGGCCTCACCGCCCGCTTCGGCGACCAGCGCTTCGCACGGCAGACGCTGACCAATCTGAGCGGCTATATCGGGCTCGACGGCGCCTTCCGCTTCCTGGCCAACGGGCTGAACCAGCGCAGCCTGGCGATCTATCAGATCAACAACGGCCAGGCGGTGCTGGTCGAACAGGCCCCGAGGACCTTCGCCAGACGGCCGGGCACCTGATCTGCTGGACCATTTCCGTAGAAATTGGGCTGAAGCGATTCCAGCGACATTGCCGACTCTCTAGGGTTGTGTCACGGTCACAACTCTACTTGAGGGTGCCGCAGTGTCGCTGTCTAGCTTGCCCATATCCGTCGAAAAAATCGGCGTCGCTATGAACTGTCACTGGAATGGCGCGCCTCGTTTCCTCGAGCTTGCGGCAGCAATCGCTGCGGTTCTTACCTTGGCGGGCTGTGGCGATCTCACACGGTCCGAAGTGGCGCGAATACTTGACGGACCCGACCACGGCTACGCGTGTGAAACCGGCCTCAAGTTCAACGACGGTGGTTTTGAGCGAGCCAAGGCCAATGGCGCCTTCGCTGTTGCTTCAGGATGAAAGACCGGGCTACAGATTCCTATCGCACACGAATACAACAGTTGGAGCGGGAAATTCGCGTCAACCAGTCAGTCATCGAGGACGAACTGAAGAACATCGGTGAGATCGTGGTTCAACAACTACCCGAGGCGGTCAGCGATTCGGGCATCGCGGAGAATCTCCAGGAGTGCGCATCCTGCCAGAAGGAAATTGAACAGAAGCGTGGCCAGATCGAGCGAATCAGAGTCATCACCAGCCGTATTCTGGAAATCGGTACAAAGGTGGCGAAGAACGAGGCGGAGGCTAAACGACTCGTTCAGCTCAACACACCGCACTATGAAAAGATCGGGCACGCAGCTTTTGAATACTACCAGGAGAATCCATTCACCGATCAGGAATACGCGGACGTTTTTTCGGAGCTCGTACAGAACCAGCATGAGTTGAGCCAGCTCGAGAATTCCATCAAAGAAAACGAATCGCAAATTGGAGACCGCCCCCTCTTCGACCGGGTGGTTCTGCGTGGAAAGACAGCTCTGTTGAAAAGCCGGCGCCAGGCGAAGTTGAATGCGTTTCCAAGAATGTTCCGCGCTGCGGGTGAGAAGATCAGCGCCACCGAGTTCATGTCGATGGCGCAGGATGAGACAATATCGAGTGTCGCAGGACCGTTTCTCGACAATGTGAAAAAAATCGACGCTTTGCGGGCGTCGGCCGAGAAACTTCGGCAGGAAGAGTCGCGGCTCGAGGAAGAGCTCGAAGCTCTTGCTGAAGGCAGGAAGGCACAGCGGCGGATCACGGATCTCGAGAACGGAGTCAAAGAAGATCACCTGCGTCTCGCGCAGATCTACCGTCAAATCGGACGACGGTATCGCCAGATAATTGCGGAAAACGGAAACACGGCGACGCCCGAGGTGGAGGAGTACCTCCGCAGCATCGCCGACACCGAAAAAGAGAACGCGTCACGAAAACAGGCGATAGAACGGCTGACGGCCGCAATCGAGATCGACCGGCTTGACCGGGAGACCGCACACATGCAGGGAACAATCCAAACACTCGAGGAGCAGATTAGCCGACAACAGGAGGAGATAGCTTCTCTGAACGGTAAGATCGCCGAAACCGAACAGCAGCGACGAAAGCTTGTTAAGGCTCGGGGCGCGGAGGAGAAGCTGCTCGAACTGTAGCGCTGGTCAGTCTTCCCGAAATAGTCGGATCCTCAGACGAAACGTGTGAAGCAGGTGCGTTTCGGCCATCCCGGCCGGCACAGCCTCGATGGCGTAGCGTTTTCCCGCCGTCATTCGGAGCTGAACTTCCCCTGGAAGAGAACTTTCTCCACCCCCGGTGCCGAGATTCGTGGCGACGTCTGTACCGTCAGGATCACGAACGGTGATTCGCATCGGGACCTGCGTCTGGTCGGGGAGCGTCACCGCATAAAGACCGGTTACGTACACAGGCACCGAGAACCGCCGCGGTGCAGGCGCAACCGTGTACTGCCAGGTCCCGGTTCCCGGCACCAGAGTCTCGGCCGGATTCGGAACCGACGCGGTCGATCCGGTGATCCGGTAGAGTGCATCGCCTCCCCCGCCGACGACGGCCGCGTGTTGCCCGACTGAAAACCCGGTTGCCACCGGCTCGCCGAGATCAACGCGCCACCTTAGTCGTCCGTCGTCAACTGCCAAACCGTAGACATAGCCGTCGCCGTTGCCGGCCATCACCACATCACCTGCAACCGCTGGCGGGACTTTGAACCCGGCCCCCGCTTGGAAACGCCAGAGCGGACTGCCCGAACGCGCATTGTATGCACGAACATAGGTGTCGAGCGAAGCGACGAAGATCCGATCCCCCTGAACGGCGGCAGCCGCGATAATCGGGGAGTGCAGGCGAACGTGCCAAATCTCGCTACCGTCATCCGTTTTCAGAGCGTATAATCCGTTGTCAAACGCACCCACGAATACCGTAGAACCCGAGACGACCGGCAGTGTGGCTGCGCCGCCGCCGGGACGCACACTCCACACCGTATGACCGTCGGCCGCGCTCAGGGCGGCGCACGCACCGCCGGACGAGCATACATAGACGGTTCCCTCAGCAAGTGCCGGTGTGAGGATCGGCTTTCCCGAATCGACCGAGGTTGCCCACATCTGCCGCCCGTCCTCGAGGCTGAAAGCCGAGACAGAACCATCCCCCAGGCCGACGTATATTCGATCCGATGTCACGGCCGGGGATCCGGCGATCGGTGCCGCTCCCTGTGCACGCCACACCTCCCTGCCGTCCTGTTCATCCACGCAGTAGAGAGTCCCGAGGACCGTGCCAAACACCACCTTCCCGTTGATGAGCGTCGGAGACCCGAGGATTGTTCCACCGGCGTCAAACGTCCACCCGGTCCCGATCTGCCTGGTGTCGATTTCGCGGAGCGAGCCATCATCCCCGGAGAGAAAGAGCATTGAACCGTCGGACGCCGGAGTGGAAGCGATTCCGGAAGAAAACCATCGTGAATAATCGACAACAGCGGCCGAACGGATTGGCTCTACGGGGAATACTCCCGTGCGGGCGTTGTCGCCCTGAACAGTCCAGTTGTTGAACGCAGGCGGGCCAGGCTCCGCTTCTGTCGCGGATGTCGGGCCGTTTCCCGGTTCGGACTTTTGGCCGGCGTTCGCTGAGCTCTTCTGGCCGGCCTGGCACCCGGCGAGCACGAAGAGGGTTACCGCGGCGGCGAGAAGCATGGGGAGGCCAGCGTAGAATCGACCTCTTCCGGCTCGGGGCATCAGGGGAACCTCAGCGACGCTCATCAGGATCCCTCCAGAGTCTTCTTTTCTTCAGCGCGAATAAGGCCTTGGTCGTAGAGCAACTCGGCAACAGCCGAAGCTGACAGATCGGACCGTCCAATCTGCACGCGCAAGTTCTTGAAAGCCTCCGCCCGGGCCTCCCGGAACTCTCCGACCGTGACCCGTCCGCGTCGGGCGTCGCTGTCGATTCGGCGAAGAATTCGTAGAGCGTAGTCGGCCGCACTTTCATCATAGGACTCAGCCAGGAACCGTTTGAAAGAGACCAGTGCCGCCGTGCGTGCAGCGAACGAATAGTACCCGTCGGCGCTGTCGACCGTCGCGGAAATACCGGACAGGATTGCATCTGCAAGCGCCGATGCCGTGGCGGCGTCCGGATTCGCCATGGGCGCGCCGAGCCATACCGTAGACAGCCGGGCAAAAAAATCCGGAGGCGAAATAGCAAGAGATTCGAGCTCCGAGAAAAGCTCCATAGTGAATCGTTCACGATCGCTCAGAAGGTCGCGCGGCACAAAGCCGAACGCTGCCAACGGCGTGAATAGGACACGGACAATTTCCTGTCGCAGCAGAAGGAATCCCACGGCCAGACGTTCCCAGTTCCGGTCCGCAGCTATCGCGCCCGATCCGCCCGGGGATGAAGTTACGTTCCCCGAAATCGCGTCTGATCCAAACTCGGCAGCGGATGCGGCCGGCTGAACCCAGGGCGCAACGACACTTTTGAGAAACCTGACCCGATCGGGCAACTGCCGGTGGTCTATCTTGCGAACACCGTGCAGGAAGGTGTCCAGCAATTGAAGGTTCATTACCGTATCTGCCGGCGGATTCACCTCGCCACGGTCCCACTCCCAGTTCACCGCAGCCTGTCCATGCATCAGTGCCCAGTTCGTCACACTGCCGTTGTCGCTTTCGGGATTCCGGCCCTGTGTTACCCGATAGAACGCCGTGGAATAGGCCGCCGCGACCTCGAGGACCGGAATTTCATCACGGACAAGGGTTCCGCTGCTGTCGGTCTGTTCACGATACGCACTTACCTCCCGGGATACCGGCGAATCTTCGACAACAGGGACCACGGTGATTCTTGAGGTCGACCCCTGCTCGACCCGGTTTTTGCCCGTCGAGGATTGTTGGAGAATCGAAGCCGTGAGCGCCTCCGTAGCACCGAAAACCTGGGTCACGTACTTGTCAAAGGCGCGGCGAAGCGGCGCATATTCGAGCTCCTGCTTGAGCAGATGCAACGCGTAACGGCTTTCCATAATGGATAAGAAGGCCCACTGCCGTTTCTGCAGATCGGCGCTGTCGTCGAGAGTAGAAATCGCCTCCTGCAGCGTCTTTTTCGCCTCGCCCTCGCGGCGTTGTAGATAGTTCTCCGCGTCATCGATTCCGATGCCCTGCGTGTCCGGACCGTTTTGCGCGAATTGACGGAGTATGCGGTCTCTACCTTCGTTGTTCGCTCGCTTGAGTCGTGCGACCGCAATCTCGACATTGGTAAGATCACCGGCGGCAGCCCGGGAGAAGAGAACCATGTCCTCGGCGGTAACTATTTCGAAAACACGTACGGTATCTCCGGCGAGCGCTTCGAAGAGTGGGTCGTCGGCGACAAGGGCTGCGAGGCGCGAAGAGGTGACCACTCGCAGATCGGCGACGAAGCGACCGAAGTTCCGCTGCTGCGACTGCAGAACAGTGAGCGACGCCGTGCGGGCCGCCGGAGCCGAGATAGTTCGTGAGAAATCCGCGATCAGAAGGACGGTCGCCGTGTTCGTGTCTGCGTAGAGCTCGGCTGCGAAACTTTGTATGTCCCGTATGGCACGCTCTCCGCTGTTTATCTCTTCGGCAAACGACGATAGCGCAGCCGAGAGCTCTCCGGAAAGAGTCTGGACGAGCGGCGACTCCTGTGACAGCGCCCTGGAAAGTGCGGCCGGATCCGAAGAAAGCAGGATCGACAGCCATCTGCTCTCTAGTGTCTGGTCGATGAGAAACCGCCACCCCGCCAGATCGTCGGATCGCGGCGGCCGGCCGAGATCTGCGCCGGCAGACTGCAGATAGGCCTTCATCACAGCAATGTCGGAGAGCGAGCCAGGAAGTTTTTCGAGTTGCCTACCGATGGCGGTAAGCCGGGCACCGTCAATCCCCTGTTCGGAAAGAAACGCAATCCGAGCAGCCAACAATCCGCGGAAGGCGAGAGTTCCCGGGTTGGGGATATTGTTCTGGAGCAACGTGCTGCGCTCGCTCTCCAGATTCTGAACGGCCGAATAAAGCGCATCGAGGGAGCGACCGCCTGCCCCTCCGCTTGCTGTCTGTGTGCCCGCTATGTAGGACTCGCCCTGGTGAATGAGTGCCGAACGGGCGGTAAGCACCGGACCGGATAGTACGTCGACGAGTCCGAGAGACCCGGTAGCTGCAGCGCCGGTTCTGGTCGCGTTCGCCTGCGTCCGAAATTTCGGAGAGCAGTCGCTTGGAGAAACTACCCTTTAATGCGGCAAGAACTTTGAACTTCTCGACTCGGGCCTGCCGGTACTCGGTTCGAGCACGCTGCAGGGTCAGGTCTATCCTTGCGGCCTCGATGCGCGACCGACCGGTCAGATAGTCGTACCAGTGGCTAGTCGATCCCGCGAGAATTGGCGATGGGCTCACCGGTGCAGGAGTCTGGGCTAATAGGACTACGCTGCTGGCCAGAAACATAACGGCTACGAGCAGAGCGACCCGGCGGAGAACCGGACCGGACCGATTCTTTGGCGAGAAATTGTCCGTTCGTTCGCTCATGGGTATGGAGATTCCTTGCATGCTGTTTCCAATGTACCGAATTCCCGGTTTTGATCCTATATCGCACCGTGTGTTATAGTAAACCGATGAAAAAATCGTCCCATCCTGACAGCAGCGGGCTGTTTTCAGACGACTCCAGCCCGGCTGCGCGCGCGGAGGAGCCGCTTGCGTCGAGAATGCGCCCCCGTACCCTGGATGAGTTCGTCGGTCAAGACCACATAATGGGATCAGGACGGCTGCTCCGTCGCGCTATTCAGGCAGACATGTTGTCATCGGTCATCTTTTCAGGTCCGCCGGGCACCGGGAAAACCACGCTTGCGCGAGTGATCGCGAATACAACAAAGAGCCACTTCCTCTCGCTCAATGCCGTCCTGAGCGGCGTCAAGGAGGTCCGCGAGGCGATTTCAAAAGCGCAGGAGCTACGCACGCTGTACGGCCGAAGGACGATTCTGTTCGTCGATGAAGTGCACCGGTGGAACCGGGCGCAACAGGACGCGCTGCTGCCGTGGGTCGAGAACGGCACGATCATCCTCATTGGGGCAACAACGGAAAACCCATTTTTCGAGGTCAATTCTGCGCTCGTCTCGCGCAGCCGAATATTCCAGCTCAAACCACTTACCCGTGAGGAGATGCTCACCGTTGCACGTCGCGCCATCGGCGACACCGTCCGCGGATACGGTTCCTACGACGTGGAAGTCGACCCTGCGGCGATGGACCACCTCATCGACGTATCCGACGGTGACGCCCGGACGCTTCTGAACGCGCTCCAGTTGGCCGTCGAAACTACCCCGACGCAGTTCCCCCCGCTCCAGGTGTCACTATCCGAATTGATCTGCCGGTAGCCGAGGATAGTATCCAGAAGCGTGTCGTGCTCTACGACAAGGAGGGTGACTATCACTTCGACACTATAAGTGCGTTCATAAAATCGCTGCGCGGGTCGGATCCCGATGCCGCTCTCTACTGGATGGCACGGATGATCCGAGCCGGGGAGGACCCGCACTTTCTGTTCCGAAGAATGCTGATCTCCGCCTGCGAAGACGTGGGAATGGCCGATCCGATGGCCATAACGGTGGTCGAAGCGGCGGCGGCCGCCTTTGACCGGGTTGGGCTGCCCGAGGGCCAGTTTCACCTCACCCATGCCGCGCTCTACCTCGCAACGGCGCCGAAGTCGAACTCGGCGCTGGGATTCTTCGATGCGCTGAAAGCAGTCGAAGAGGAGGGCGCGACGGATGTACCGTCACACCTCAAAGACGCAAGCCGCGACAAGGAGGGATTTGGCCATGGTGAGGGATACCTCTATCCGCATGCCTATCGCGACCACTGGGTTGCCCAGGCCTATCTCCCCGCATCGCTTCGCGGGAGAAGCTTCTACCATCCCTCCCACCTCGGGTACGAAAGCGGGATTCGGGAGGAGGTGGAGAGAAGGAGAGAACTGCAACTGGCAGCGATGCTGGAACCGGCCCCTCAGGAAATCCTCACCTTCTCACCCGAGAGCCGCGAGTTTCGCCGGTGGGTAGCGCGAATCTCGGCTTCCGAGTTTGCCGGGTCCCCAGCCTCGGGTACCGCAACTGTGAGCGACGTCCAGGAGGCACGCCGATACCGTGGAGATGCGGTGCGACCGCAGCAGGCAATGGCGCTTGTGGAGATTCTGAGCGATCTCCGTGATCGACTCTACGGGGCGGTCGAGATTTTCCGGCACAGCCGCGTCTTTCTTTTCGATCCCGGCGTCGGCACTCTCACCTGGGAGTCGGTACGCCGTGCGCGCGAGGGGCTGGTCTACAGCGTTTTCCCCGAACCGCAGCTGCTCGAAGTGGCCAGGCATCTTGCCGACGCGCTTCCGCAGATCGAGCAACCGGTGCTACGACTCGGGACAATCCTCGACCCGCTCGACGTCGAAACTGGAATCGACCGCGTTGTTGCGCGGGATCCGGTCACCCGCGGGCTGCCGCGGAACGCAGTTCTCGGAGTCCCTGAAACCTACGATGAGGAGGCGGGCAGCGCCACGGCGCGGCTTGATCTCGCCTTCGGTCGCATCGCCGAACTTCTCGAGAGCGGTGGTACTTTTGCCGTCTCACAGATTGTTCCGCGGGACGGCGCGCGGCTCAGCGATTTCGTCTCCTTCGAGGGAGCGGACGAAGCGCTTGGCACCCGGGTCATCGCCGCGGAAGAGTTGATCTATTCCAACAAGCGAAGCCTCCTGGTCGGGTGGGGCAAAGAGGAAATTCTCGCGGCGCTGGATCGCGCGGGGCTCGCCGATTGCAGCGCCGAGGTCGTGGTCTACCCGGAGCGGCGCCTTATCCGCGCGACGGACGTGGATCGTTGGCTCGACAACCGGGATCGACCGGAAGGCTACGGCGCGGTCATGCGAAGCTCTCTGTCGGACGCGGAGCACACGCGCTACCGGGAGCTTCTCGCCGAATCCGTCGCCGACAAACAGCTCGCCTTTCGGATATGCGTTTGCTATGTGAGCGGCCGAAAGCCGTAGCAGCGGGGAAACCGGGCAGTCCGCCCGCACACGGGAGAAAGTGCACTGAGCACCGCCAACCTGATTCTTGTCATTGTCGCGCTCATCTTCGCCTGGAGCATGGGTGCCCACTACACCGGCGCCGTCATGGGAATGCCGCATGCATCGGGAGCAATCCGCATCCGGCCGGCGCTTGCCCTCATGGCGTCCCTCACGATTCTTGGCGCCACCTTCGGCAGCGGCGAGGTTCAGAAGACGGTAGGGCTGCGCATTGTCGACGCAAGTTCCATTTCAGTCGCGGCCGCAACCGTAATGGTACTCAGCGCAGCCATTCTCACGACCGTCTATACCTATCTTCGGATCCCTTCGTCTACCATACAAATCTTCGTCTTCTCTATTGTAGGAGCCGGCGTTGCGGCCCACACGACGATCAACTGGGCGACAATTCTGCACCTTGCCCTTCTTTGGGCAGTGGCGCCGATCGCGGCGTTCCTGTTGGGCTTTCTCTTGACCCGGTGTTTCGATCTCCTTGTCCGTCCGTTGGACGCCGAGACGGAAACGCGACGCGTGGCCGAAATCGAGGGGTCCGCCGCCCCGCTGCCCGCGGTGGTTAGGGCGCTTCCGGGTACACTCATCGCAGTCGGCTGTCTGGCATCGCTGGCTCTGGGCGCGAACGACGTTTCGAATGCGGTCGCAGTATTTACGATGGTACACCTGACTTCGACAACCGTGGCCGGGCTCCTCGGCGGAATCGCGATGGCTGTCGGTGCAGTCAGCTGGGGTCGACGGATTCTGAAGCGGGTCGCCTTTGACGTGGTAAAGATCGACCTTGCGATGGCAACCGCTGCGCAGCTGGTCCAGGCATGCGTCATTCTGGCCGCCGTAGGCTTTGGGCTGTTCACCTCCATGAACCAGGCCCTCATTGGCGCAATGACCGGTGCCGGGCTGGCGCGTGGCAATGAAACAATCCGTTGGTCGGTAGTCCGAGGAATTCTTAGCGGCTGGGCCATCGGACCAGTTTCGGGCGCGGCAACCGGCTTTTTACTGCACTCACTGATTATGCTCTTCGGCGTCCACTGACATCCCCGACCTCCGCCGCTTCCGCCCTATCACCCTCACAAAAAAAGCCCCGGTCACTGACCGGGGCTGAAAGACTTTGGCGTCGTTCCGTCAGAACGGAAACTGCTTGTAGTTGTCCTTGGTGAAGTCCTGCGGCGGGCCCATGAAGATTGTCTTACCGTCGGCCGCCACGCGGATCTTTCCAACGGTCGGGACGTCGAGGCCAGTGGTCGGTTTCTTGCCGTCGAGAGCCATCTTCGCGATGTAGACAGTAAGATAGCCGAGTTTCGCCGGATCCCACAGAGTAACCGCGTCAAGCGAGCCGTCGCTGAAATAGGGCGCCGACATGCTCGGGAGGCTGGTCCCGACAACGGCGATTTTGTCCTGGAGGCCCTTCTCCTGCACTGCCTGAGCCGCACCTACAGGCGCCGGGGTGCTGATTCCGATAATGCCCTTCAGATTCGGATAGGCCTTGATCAGATCGAGCGCCTTCTGATAGGCAACCTGCTGCTTCTCATCGGTTGGGACCGGATCGGTGACGAGGTGCAGCTTGGGGTACTTGGTCTTGGCATATTCCTCGCCGTACTTTATCCACGAATTGAGATTGGCAGCGGAGAGCCCACCGGTGATGATGGCGTAGTCGCCCGAGTCACCCATGTACTTCACCAGAAGATCCCACACGTGCTGACCGTACTCCTTGTCGTCGATCTGATGAATCGAATAGTCGACGACGCTCGGATCGGCCGGAGTGTCCCAGTCCATCGTAATAATACCCGCCTGCTTCGCCTTCATCATCACGGGAGTAACCGCCGCCGGATCGTTCGGGGCGACGGCAATGGCGTTCACTCCCTTGGCGATTTGATCCTCGATAGAGCTGACCTGCGCCGCGGAGTCGACTGTGGTAGGTGCAGTATAGACGAGGTTCACGCCCAAATCCTTGGCAGCCTGCTGGGCTCCCTCCTGGGCACGATTGAAGTAGGGAACGCCGACCAGCTTGGGAATCAGAGCAATGGTATATTGCTTGGACGACGAGGAAGTGCCGGTTGCCGACTTCTCCTTCTGCCCGCCCGCCCATGCACTGAGCGAGACGAGGAGCAAGACAGCGAAACCAATGTAAGTTACACGAAGCGCGTTTCTCATGCGCTACCCCCTGAAAAGATATTTCATCTGAGAACCTCAGATGTTTGCCTGCGACGGAGCCGGATCTTGGACCCGGCCGAAGTGTTGAGATAGTTGACCGAAAGAACTGCGATGAGAATCCCACCCATTATGACGTTGGTGATAAACCGATTAAGCCCGACGATATCGAGGCCGCTCGAGACGCCCTGCAGAATAAGCACCGCAAGCACCGTTCCGAGCACTTTGCCGGACCCACCCACGATGTCGGTGCCGCCGAGCACCGAGGCAGCCACGCTTTGAAGGAGATAGGAGGAACCGTAGGACTCTTTGGCCGAGTTGTAGCGCGAGGTCATGATAACACCGGCGAGCGCGCACAGCAGCGCCGAGTAGATATAGAGAAGGAAGAGGATACGCTTTACATTCACACCCGAGTAGACAGTCGCGGTCGGGTTGGCGCCGATCATGTAGAGCCGCATCCCATACGCGGTGCGCTCCAGAACAAAATAGGTTACCGCGGCGACTATCACGAAGAGAAAAAGTGGCACCGGGATATTCAGAATTGTTCCGTTGCCGATCCATAGGAAGGCAATGGGGAAACCGGTGACAGCGCCGCCGCGCGTGATCTGGAGGCTTATTCCTTCAAAAAGCGTCATGCTGCCGAGGGTCACGAGGATCGGCGAGACTCCGACGTAGGCGACGATGGAGCCGTTGAAGGCGCCGCAGGCAGCGCCCACGGCGAACATCACTACAATGCCGGCAAGAATCGCCAGAGCCGGGCTCTGGTGCGCGGCATTGAGCGCCGCGATCACGACGCTTCCGATTACGGCAGAGAGCGTCGCGCTGTAGGTGATGGACAGGTTGATCCCGCCGGTAATGATGATAATCATCTGCGCCAGGGCAAGTATGCCGAACTCCGGCAGCTGAAACCCCATCGACTGCAGCGAGCGCGGCCCGAGAAACTTCCCGCCCGAGAGGATCGCCATAAGGACGACGACAACGATGAGCAGCATGCCGAGCAAAGACTCGGTGCGCAGTAGAACGCTTCGGACT
This sequence comes from uncultured Spirochaetota bacterium, assembly GCA_963832675.1. Classification (GTDB taxonomy): domain Bacteria; phylum Spirochaetota; class Spirochaetia; order DSM-27196; family DATKUC01; genus DATKUC01. The sequence goes on from CAWHUY010000028.1 coordinate 12,531, forward strand.
GATTTCATGCGCTCACCTCCTCGCTGCTGTCAATGTCGACGCGCGTCTGGCGCGCCTCCGAGTGTTTCTTCCGGATAATGTCCACGCTTACCGCGATGATGATGACCAGGCCTATGATGATCCGCTGCCAGAAACTCGAGATTCGCATCAATGTGAGGCCGTTATTGAGAAGGGCAATCAGGCTCACGCCGAGAACTGTCCCGAAAAGCGATCCGTAACCGCCCAGGATACTGGTTCCGCCGAGAACAACCGCCGCGATCACCTGCAGCTCGAATCCATTGAATGCGTTCGGGTCGACCTGCCGCACAATCGACGTGTGTACGACACCAGCGATCCCGATCAGAAAACCCTCGAAGAGATAGACCAGAACCGTAATCCGCTGAATGTTGAATCCCGCACGTTCTGCCGACACCCTGTTTCCGCCGAGGGCAAAGATCCCGCGTCCGAACATCGTGAACCGGAGCAGGAACCAGGTTACGATTGCGGCGGCCACGAAGAAGAGAAACTGAATTGGAATGCCGGTTCGTTCTCCGGCTGCAGTGTGAAAATGACCGATATCAATACGCCCGAAGGTGATGAAACTCTGCGGAATACCGGAATTGACCCAGTTGCCACCGGTCACGTAGAACATGACACCGTAGATGATGCTCATCGTGCCGAGGGTGACGACGATGGGGTGTATCCGCAGCTTCGCGATCAGAAGCCCATTCATGAGACCAAGAACGGCGCCAGACAGAGCACCCACAAGAAAGACAAGCAGCAGGTTTCCGCTCACGCCTACGAGAAAATGGCCAACAATGACCGTGACCGTCGAAAGAATCGCGGCGACCGATACGTCGATTCCACCGGTGAGGATGACCATCAGCATGCCGAGCGCCATGATGCCGAGAACGGTATTTGTAAGGATCACGTCAAAAAGGTTCTCGAGCGTGAGAAATGCGTGGCTCTTGACGCCGATCAGAATGCCGAGAAGAACAAGGACGCCGAGAATGCCGAACTCCCGGCTTTTCCGCAGATCGAATTTCAACGTCATGTGTTCTCCGAGATTGAGATAGAGGATTCAGCGGCTTCTGCGCCGAGAATGGCCTTGCTCATAATCTGTTCCTGAGTCGCGTCCTCGCCGTCGAACTCGCCGTTGATCCGTCCGCGGCGCATGACCAGAATCCGGTCGGCAATGGCAAGTATTTCGGGTAGCTCCGAAGAGACGAGGATGATTCCCATACCCCTGTCGGCGAGGTCACGAAGCAGGCGATGTATCTCCGATTTAGCTCCGACATCGATGCCGTTGGTAGGCTCGTCGACAACGAGAACTCGGGGGTTCTGCGCAAGCCATTTTGCAAGTACCACACGCTGCTGATTGCCGCCGGAGAGCTTCGAAACAGCGAGCTCCGGATCGGACGGCTTTATTGCCAGCTTCTTGATCGAGTCGTCCACGAGCTGATTTCGGCGTCCGCGAAGAATAGCTCCGACCGCATTGGTTAACCGCGAAAGCGCCACGAGAGCCACGTTGTTGCCGGTCGACTGGCGAAGAACAAGCCCTTCTTCGAGTCGATTCTCCGGAACGTACCCGATGCCCATCGCCACAGCGTCTTGCGGACTCTCGATCGCCCGCTTCTTGCCTTCCAGAATAATCTCGCCTGAATCCGGCGGATTCATGCCATAGATGGCCTGAACCACTTCAGTTCTTCCCGCGCCAACGAGCCCGGTGATTCCGAGAATCTCGCCGCGGTGGAGCACGAAACTGATATCGATGAAGTTGCCCGCCTTCGAAAGATTCCGCACCTGAAGCAGAGGCTCGTTCCGTTTTCTTTTAGGATATACGGTATATTCGATTTTCCGGCCGACCATCAACGATATCAGCTTCTCGTTGTCAAGCTCGTCCCGATTGAATGTGCCCATGTATTTCCCATCCCGAAGCACCGTGAATCGGTCGGCGATCGCGAACAGCTCGTCGAGTTTGTGGCTGACAAACAGGATGGACATACCCGACTCTTTCAGCGAACGCATGATAGTGAACAGCAGCTCGACCTCCGACCTCGACAGCGCGGAGGTCGGTTCGTCCATGATCAGAAGTCGTGCATCGGAGGTAAGCGCACGAGCAATCGCCACAATCTGCTGCTTTGCCACCGAAAGATCTCCGAGAGGGGTTTCGATCGGGACATCCACACCCAGACGACTGAGCGTGCGGGACGCGAGATCCCGCATCGCCGGCCAGTTCACCAACTTCACGCCACGGCCGAGCTCGGAGCTGATGGCAATGTTTTCGGCGACCGTGAGATTCGGGAAAAGTGAGAAGTCCTGGTAGATCACCGAGACGCCCGCACGGACCGCCTCGAGCGGCGTAACGGTTGCCATCTTCGAGCCGAGAAGCTCGATCACAGCACCCTCGTCGGCCTGATATACACCCGAGAGGATCTTTATGAGGCTGGATTTTCCCGCTCCGTTTTCGCCCACGAGGGCGTGAATCTCGCCGGGAAGCACTGACAGCTTGATGTCGTCGAGGGCCCGTACACCGGGAAAGGTCTTGCTTACGTGCTCTACCCGCAGTAGCGGGTCCCGCAGTAGCGGGTCCCGCAGTAGCGGGTCCCGCAGAGCGGGTCGCCCACGATCGGATTTTTCACCGACATGTCCTGCCGTCGCGAACTCTCCGTGCCGGTATCCCCGGCGGAGCCTGCCGCGGCCGCATCCTCCGCTTTCCGGCGCTCCGGCTCAGCATGGCGGTCTGAGTCATCGGATGTCATAACTCGTCCCTTAATCGCACGTTTAGATACTACACACCGACAGGTGCAAACCGAAATAACCCGTTTGGCGTAGATCGACGTAATCATTGTCTGAGACTTGAGAATCTCGAGTCGTTGGAAGTCTGGTCCAATGCGTAGACCGTGGCAATATTAGCTGCAACAGGAGACGATCATGTCACAAATTGGCCTTCATTTCAGAGGCCATGCGGCGCTCGAGGCTGCGATAGCCGGAGACGATTTTGTCACATACCCAGCCGACCTTGCCGACCCGAAACCGGCGAAAGCTGAGCGCTTCTGCGCTATCTGCGGGCCCCGGGCTCGTCGAGCATGCCGAATATTGACAAACGGTCGAAAAATGTGCAATGTTTCGCTTTGAAAACGTGGTGGATGTAGTTCAGTGGTAGAGCGCCAGATTGTGGTTCTGGTTGTCGCGGGTTCAAATCCCGTCATCCACCCTTCGTCCGCGGCGGTTGCCGAAAAATGCAGTTTTGATCCGGTCCTCGGGGCTTGAAAAAAACGCGGAACTGTGGCAACTTTCTCTGACGCGGCCGGTACGCCTCGAAGCAAAACGGGTACAAGTCGGTCGCGCATCAACGTCGCCATGCATCACCAACGGCGATAACCGGGCGTCCGTAGCTCAGCTGGATAGAGCGCCGGGCTTCGAACCCGTAGGCCGCAGGTTCGAATCCTGCCGGACGCAAATCGGCGCTGTGCCTCATACGGACACGCCGCGAGTGACATTTGGGCCGTTAGCTCAGCTGGTAGAGCAGCAGACTCTTAATCTGCGGGTCGGAGGTTCGATCCCTCCACGGCTCAGGACATAGTGGTGCGAGCGCGAAACGCTCGCCACTAACGGCGACAATTGCGAGTTGCCACCGGGGCGGTCAGGCGTGCCGGCTTTGGTTCGCGCGCGAACCGCGTGCCACCAACGGTGACAATTGCGAGTTGCCACCGGGACGGTCAGGCGTGCCGGCTTTGGTTCGCGCGCGAACCGCGTGCCACTAACGGTGACAATTGCGAGTTGCCACGGGGACGGTCAGGCGTGCCGGCTTTGGTTCGCGCGAGCAGTTGACTGCACGCCGGTCGATGGCTATAATGCAGTCTCGCTAATGTACGTGCCTGCGCAGCCTGAACTTACCGTTGCCGGGGTCACACCTGGGGTGAGCGAAGGAAAACTGCGAGAGTGGTGAAATTGGCAGACACGCCAGACTTAGGATCTGGTACCTTCGGGTGTAAGGGTTCAAGTCCCTTCTCTCGCAAAGAAGCAGGGACCTGACCGCTCCCAAATCGATTCGCGGGAGTAGCTCAGTGGTAGAGCTCCACCTTGCCAAGGTGGATGTCGCGGGTTCAAGTCCCGTCTCCCGCTCGGTCACAGGCGAAGCGTGTACGTTTGTCCCCAAACGTCCGATTCGCCTTTTTTTTGTTCCCGTGGCTCTGTCGCCGGGAATATGTTATTCTTCAACATGCCGTGCGCAGGCCGTACCGCGTCGGGGAGCCTTTGTACGGACCAGCCCTGTGCAGTGCGTTGCTGCCCGGGCAGGTGAGTATTCTCGAATCGAAAAGACAACCCGCTCATGGGGCGGCGAAAACCAACCTAACCGGAAAGGGATGAAGCTGTGATTAAGGACAAAAAACTTGAAGCGCAGGAAAAATCTTCTGTTCGCTTGACTGTAACGGTAGACAAGGAGTCGACCGTGACCGAGTACAGTTCTCTGGTGACCGACTACGCGAAGAATGTCCAGATGAAAGGCTTTCGGCGCGGACACGTTCCCGTGAGCGTTCTTGAACGAAAATTCGGCGAAGAGCTAAAGTTGGAGGCGGCGGAGAAGATCCTCGAAAAGAGTCTGAAAGAGGTGTTTGATGAGATTGACGAACGGCCCCTTCCCTACTCCACGCCGAAGATGGAGAACGAACTGGAGCTGAATTTTGAAAATGACTTCACATTCACGGTCAGCTACGATGTCTATCCCAGCATTGATCTCCCCACGTACAAAGGCCTCGAGGTCGAATCACCGCAGGTCGCAATAGGCGACGAGGACGAGGACCGTGAGCTGAAGGCGCTCCAGGAGCAGAACTCTGTGGTCATCGACAAGGAGGAAGGTTCGGCCGAAAAGGAGAACATTCTCACGGTCAACTACGCAGAGGTGGACGAAGCAGACAAAGAAATCACCGGTACCGCCCGCCAGGACTTCGTTTTTACGGTAGGAAGTGAATACAATCTTTACAAATTCGACGACGACGTGATCGGGATGAAGATCGGCGATGAAAGGATCATTGAAAAAGATTTTCCCGACGACTACGAGATGGAAGACTTGCGCGGCAAACACAAGCGGATCCGCGTGAAGGTTACTGCGATTAAGGAGAAGCAGCTCCCCGCGATCGACGATGAGTTGGCTCAGGACATTAGCGACAAGTACAAGAGCCTCGACGACCTGAAGAAGGACATCCGGAAGCGGCTCGAAGAGAGTGCCCAAACACGGATCCGTCAGTTGAAGTCAGACGCAATCATGGAGAAGATCTCCGAAAACGCAAGAATAGATCTGCCGGAATCGATGGTCGCGGCCGAACTTGCATCTTCGTGGCGCAATTTTGTCTCACAGTTGCGGGCACAGGAAGAGCAGGTAGTTGCGATGCTCCAGGCGCAGGGTAAGTCGCAGGAACAACTGTTTGAAGAGTGGCGCCCCGCGGCGGAGAAGAGTCTTGTCGCTCAGCTTCTGATCCAGAAGATGATCGAAGAGGAGAAAGTTGAGGCGACCGATGAGGACGTAGAAGCAGAAATCCATCGACAGGCCGAGTCAGGTTCCATGAGTTTTGAGGATTTGAAGGAATACTACGATCGAAACGGCATGACCGACATGCTCAAGCATGATATCCGTGAACGGAAGCTTTTCGACCTGCTCTTCAGCGTGAACTCCATCAAGAAAGGCAAGAAGGTAAAATTCATAGACTTGATGAAGAGAAATCAGTAACTTGTGGAGAATGCAACGGAGCATATCGCCGATAGTTATTATGGAAAGAACATCAAATATGAGAGCTACTGAAGAACGCATGTCGAATCTCGTTCCTATTGTCGTTGAACAAACCGGCATCGGAGAGCGTTCCTACGATATTTTTTCGCGCCTTCTGAAAGATCGGATTGTCTTTCTCGATGGCGAAATCCATGACGTGTCTTCCGACCTGGTTGTCGCGCAGCTTCTGTTTCTTGAATCGCAAGATCCGGAAAAGGACATCAGCCTGTACATCAATTCGCCGGGCGGGTCGGTGACGGCCGGGCTCGCGATCTATGATACGATGCAATATATAAAACCGGACGTGCAGACCATCTGCATCGGTCAGGCGGCATCAATGGGAGCCATGCTGCTCGCGGCCGGCGCCGCGGGCAAACGGCTCGTGCTGCCCTCCTCGCGCATATTGATCCACCAGCCGTGGGGAGGCGTGCAGGGCCAGGCGACCGACATAGGCATCCAGGCGCGGGAGATTGTGCGACTGAAGAGACTTCTCATCGGTTACTTCGCGGAACATACCGGGAAGTCCGAGGAGATCATCGAGCGAGATACCGAACGTGACTTCTACATGTCGGCCGCCGAAAGCGTGGAATACGGGCTCGTCGACAGGATTCTCGTGAGAGGAAAAAATGAGCAAGCAGAAAAGTGAGGGCCTCAAGGTCTGCTCTTTTTGCGGAAAGAACGCGGATTTTGCCCGTCGGCTCATCGCCGGCCCCGGCGTCTACATCTGCGATGAATGCGTAAACGTCTGCAAGAAGATCCTCGACGAAGAAGACGACGTCCTCACCACTGAATTCCTCGACGAGATTCCCAGCCCGCACAACATCAAGGAGTATCTCGACCAATACGTAATTGGTCAGGAAACCGCAAAGAAGGTGCTCGCGGTAGCAGTCTACAATCACTACAAGCGGATCACCCAGCGAGGTCGGATCGAGTCTGACGTAGACCTCGAAAAATCGAACGTGCTGCTCATCGGGCCGACCGGCAGTGGAAAGACGCTCCTGGCCAAGACGCTCGCAAAGAAGCTGAAGGTACCGTTCGCAATAGCCGACGCAACAACTCTTACGGAAGCCGGGTACGTCGGCGAAGACGTCGAAAATATCCTGCTCAAGCTCTATCAGAACGCGGGAAACAACATCGCCGCCGCCGAGCGCGGCATTGTCTACATTGACGAAATCGACAAGATCGCCAAGAAGGGCGAAAACGTTTCCATTACCCGCGACGTATCGGGCGAAGGCGTGCAACAAGCCCTTCTCAAGATCATCGAAGGTACGGTCGCGTCGGTTCCGCCTCAGGGCGGTCGAAAGCATCCGAGCCAGGAGATGATCCGGATCGACACGACAAACATCCTGTTCATATGCGGCGGTGCTTTCGTTGGACTGGACAAAATGGTCGAGTCGCGCGTAGCCGAGCATGCCATGGGGTTTGGCGCAGACATCCATTCGCGTCGCGACCGCGACCTGGTAACGATCTTCGCGAACCTGCATCCGGACGACCTCATCAAATTCGGAATGATACCCGAGTTCGTCGGTCGACTTCCTATCCAGGTAATGCTCGGAGAGCTTGAGACCGAGGACCTCATTCGGATCATCAAGGAACCGAAGAATTCGATCCTGCGGCAATATCAGGCGTCGCTCAAGCTCGACGATGTGGAACTCGAGTTCCACGACGATGCGATCCGCGCGATCGCCGACCGCGCGATTCAACAGAAGACCGGCGCTCGAGGTCTGCGCGCCATCGTAGAAAACGTCATGATGGAAATCATGTTCGAAATCCCTTCCATCAAGGGAAAAAAGAAAGTTGTCATTACCCGCGAAGTAATCGAGAACTCCGAGAAGCCGGAGATCGTACTCGTGCGAAAGTCCGCATAGGCGTCACCCTCCGACGGAGGGCGATCGTCCGCCCGACCAGGTTTGCCAGCAATTCCACTCGCGATTTCCCCTCCCTCTACGCCAATTTTTGCGACAGTACAGAATAGCCTCCCGAAACCTCGTCGAGCCGATTGTTGCGCCGGGTCAGTAACTGGTATTATGGAGGCTCGCCATCAATTCAGGAGGTGCACGCCAGATGCCGCCGCTCACGGGACGATCACTTCTCACTCTTCTGGACTTTTCCGCAGAGGAAATAACCACCCTTCTCGACCTCGCCGATCGGGTCAAACAGGAACGGCTCGAGGGAACATATACGCGCAGATTTGAGGGCCGTACACTTGCGATGATCTTCGAAAAACGATCTACCCGCACTCGATGCGCATTCGAGACCGCGTTTGGCGAAGAGGGCGGCCATCCGGTCTTTCTCGCTCCCGGGGACATCCATCTGGGCGAGAAGGAGAGCGTTGAAGATACCGCGAGAGTCCTCGGACGAATGTTCGACTGCATCGAGTTTCGTGGCTACCGACAACAGACTGTTGAAACGCTTGCCAGGTACTCCGGCGTTCCCGTCTTCAATGGGCTGACCGATCTGTACCACCCCACGCAGGTCCTCGCAGACCTCATGACACTTCGCGAGCGTTTTGGGTCGCTTGTGGGAAGAAAAATCTCCTATGTCGGCGACGGACGCAATAATGTGGCGCGATCGCTCATGATCGGATGTGCAAAACTCGGTGTGCACATAACGATCGGAACGCCGGCGTCACTCTCGCCGGATCCGGACCTGCTCACGGCCGTGCGGAGGTCCGCCGAGGTAACCGGCGCCGTGATCGCGGTGGTAGCCGATCCACGTGCGGCGGTCCTGGGCGCAGACGCCCTCTATACGGACGTCTGGTATTCGATGGGCGAAGAGGAGAAGGCCGCCGAGCGTATCGCTCTTCTGCGTCCATATCAGGTGAACGAGGACCTAATGGCGGCCACCGGCAAACCGGAATCAATCTTTCTCCACTGCCTCCCGGCCGTCAAGGGAAACGAGGTCGTGTCATCTGTCATCGACGGCCCGCAATCTGCGGCGTGGGACCAGGCGGAAAACCGGAAACATACGATCAAGGCGGTCATGCTGGCGACCCTCGGACTGGCCTGACCTTTCGTTTCGCAATAGCGGTACCCATTCGAGAATCGCGGAACGGGTACTTCCGGGCGTCGTTTTTTCGCTTGAATTTCGCTCTCTACCCGCTATATACTAACAGCGAAATGTTTTGACGTGAGTACGCGCATGAAGATTGCCCGAACAGTTGTGTCGAGCAGCGTTGTGGTCTCGCGCGCAGAGGAGGCATCGGGAATGAGACGGCGCATATTTGTAATGAGCTTCTTGCTGACAGTTCTCGGGACCGCCCTCATCTGGGCTCAGAACAGCGAGCCGCCTGCAGGTCAGGCAACTCAGAGTTCGGTTGACTACTTCGCGAAGACCATTTCAATCAACAAGGTATATCCGACCAAGTACGGGTATGTCGTCGCATATGCGGACTCGAAGCTGCAATATCAGGAACTCTACCTGCCGATGAGCTGGTTCAATAAGGCGGGTGGAATGGGCCAGATCTTCTACGGGAGCGAAAAAAGCTACCCCTACATGAATATCTTCTGGCGGGATGGCAAGTTCGACCACATCGCTCTTTTTCTCTTTCCCAACTACAGCGATCCGTCGTGGGGGATGCTTCCGGATTCGCCCGGGCTCGCTTCCAAATTCAACGCTGAAAGCGACACGCTCGACCTGAAATACTGACGTGGATCGACCTCCGGTACCCCCGGAACTGCTCGACTATCTCCGGGTTCCCGGCACCTATCTGATCGTGAGCCACGTGGATCCCGACGGCGATTGTATCGGCTCCTCAATGGCTCTTGCGGGTGTTCTGCGCCGAAAAGGCAACAACGTAGTCCAACTCAATCCCGGACCGTTCGAACGCGCTGAGATACGGCAGTTCGCCGGGCAGTTCCTCAAGAAGATTCCGGACGGCATAATCAACGCGCAGCCGCCACCGCGGGTTGTCGTGCTCGACGCCTCGACGCGCGACCGCATTGGCGAAATCGGGGAACAGATCGACGGACTTCCTATTGCGACTATCGATCACCATTCATCGGGTGACCCCTTTGGCGATGTCCGCTATATCGATGCAACTTCGCCAGCCACGAGTTTCCTCGTTCAGCGAACCCTTGAAGCACTTGACTTCCCGATCGAAACGGACGATGCAGAACATCTGTTGTTTGCCCTGAGCACGGACACCGGCTATTTCCGCTTCATGGACAGCTCGGCGAGCGACGTGTTTTCAGCCGTTGGCCGGCTCCTCCTTGCCGGAGCGTCGCCTGCCCGGACCTACTACAAGATGTACGGCGGCAGATCCATCGAATCGAGAAAGTTCGTGTCGCTACTCCTGCGCCGGACGCGATCCTATTGTGATGGAAAGTTGTTGGTAACATGGCTGACCGACGGCGAGACGCGCCGCTTCACAGAGGAAGACCGCGATTCGATGTCATTATATCAGCTGCTCATGACGACTAAAGACTGCGCAGTCATCGTGTTTCTGCGGCCCGTTGACCGAAAATCCTGTTCCGTCAGCCTTCGCTCCCTCGCTGACATTGATGTGGGGAAGGCTGCGCAGAAATGGGGCGGAGGCGGACACGCCCGCGCCGCAGGATTCGTTGCGAAGCAGCCTCTTCAGCAGATCCGCAAAGAGCTCGTCTCGCTGTTCAGCGAAATGCTGTCATCCCCAGGTTCCTGACCGGTCCGATCGCGCGGCAAGCGCAGCGTAACTAAATGTAAAAGGTTGTAAATACTTACCCACATAAGCCGCACCTGTTCGAGCAGGCGATCGCTCTCGTGGCACGAAAATTGCTTTACGATATCCCGCCGCCACTCAGGAGGATCCCATGAAGACTTTGACCGACCAGATTCTCGCCTTCCAGGAATCCGGGATTGGTTACGATCGCCTCTTGGCCTCCGTTGCAATGATAGTCTACAACTATCCGCGACGATGCTATGGCTTCAGCGAAGACGACCGTGGAGAGTTTCTCCTGTTTTTCTACCCCCGTATTTCGTCGCTCATCAATCGATTTCATCCGATGGGAAAACCGTTCGAGGTCTATCTGAAGACAACACTGCGGTGGCAGCTCAAGACCTACGCGGTTAGAAAGCGCCGCGCCAACCATCGCGACAGGGTCTTCGGACGACGGGAAATGTGGACGGAAATGCTCGGCGATCCGGTTCGATTGCCTTCGGAGCTGCCCAGAGCTTCCGACGGGTGGAAAACGCTCCTCGGTTCGCAACGCGACTGCACCGTGGAAGAGAACGGCCGGCTCAGAGATCGAAGTCTGCGAAAGAGACTGCTCCTTGCCGCAATGAAGTCCTCTGTACAGCTTACTCCCGGCGATGTCGAAGATCTCGCTCGGCTCACCGGTGCGAGTCTTGCCGAGGTCAAACATCATTGTGAAGCGCTTCGACTCCTCGCTTCGCCGCGGGAAGCCCGTTATCAGCTGCTGTCAGTACGCCGCAACAAGACTTTTGTTCGGATGCAGTGCCTGCAGGAGGAGGTTCAGGAGACACCCGAAGGCGAGCGGCTCGACCTGCTTCGATTCAAGTACAAGAAACTCGAGCGGCGATTCGAACGTGCGAGGCTCGAAGCCACCGCGGTCCTTCGCACGCCGACCCACCGCGAGATAGCACGAACGCTCGGCGTACCCAAAGGATCGGTCGACTCCGGAATCTTTTATCTCCGGTGTGCGCTGGAAAATCGTAAGGGCTTTCCCGAGAAAATCAATTCCGGTATGCTTCCTCAATGAACCGCACCCTTGTGCTGGCCACGGGAAACGATCACAAACGGCGGGAACTCGCGGGGATTCTCTCGGATTTCGAAATTCTGGTGCCGAAAGATCTGGGAATTTCCTTCGAGTTCGAGGAAACCGGTGCGACCTACCTCGAAAACGCCCTCGGTAAGGGAATCGCGCTTTTCCTTCAACTCGCCGCCTCGGTGGGCGCTCACACGGTCATAGCCGATGACTCCGGACTTTCCGTCGACGCCCTCGATGGCGCGCCAGGTATTCACTCTGCCCGATATGGGTCCACCGTCGGCGGTCCGCTGCTGTCGCCGGCGGAAAAGAACGATCTGTTGCTTTCCCGGATGAAGGGGGGTAAACAGCGACACGCGTCCTTCGTCTGCTGCATGGTGCTTGTTGCGGGAGCTGCTCGATTCGCGGCGGTGCAGGAGACATGGGATGGGGAGATCGCCGAATCGCCGTCGCAGGCCACCGGCGGTTTCGGCTACGATCCGGTATTTCTCCTGCCGGATCGGGGCCTTACCGCGGCCGATCTCTCCGAAGAGGAAAAAAACCGGCTCTCCCACCGAGCCAAAGCCGCGCACGGGATTCTGCGGCTTCTGAGAGAGGATTCCGCAGACTCAGGCTCCCGGACGTTTTGCAGCAGGTTTGTTCAGTTTGTTTTTCGGAAACGCCTTCTTGTAGGTCTGCAGACATTTCTTGATGATTTCCGCTGCCTTTTCGTGGTCGAGGATCTTCTTCACCGAAGTCTCCGAATGCTCGAGAGCCTTGTACACTTCAAAGAAGTGGGAGATTTCCTGAAGCATGTGCTGCGGAAGCGTCGACACGTCCCGGTAGCCCGAATAGACGGGGTCTCGAAACGGAACCGCCAGAATCTTCTCGTCGACTTCGCCTTTGTCAATCATCGTCACCACCCCGATTGCGTAGCACTCGACGATCGTAAGAGGATCGAGAGTTTCCGAACAAAGTACCAGGACATCGAGAGGATCGTTGTCTTCCGCGAGTGTCTTGGGGATAAACCCGTAATTCGACGGATAGTGTGTGGAGGTAAATAGTATTCGATCCAGGCGAATCAGACCGGTGCGTTTGTCGAGCTCATACTTCTTCTTGCTGCCCTTCGGAATTTCGATGACTGCGATGAAGTTTTCCGGTGTGACTCTTTCGGAATCGATGTCATGCCATGGGTTCATGCAGCATTCTCCCATTGCAGAGCATCGGAGTCAATCATTATATTCAGTGTGACACAACAGATTGCACCATGAAAGGAAAGGTCAATTTTATGAGTACACAGCAAGATACGATCCCGTCCCGACAGGAAGTCTCCGCCGGCGACACCTGGAATCTTACCTCGCTCTTTGCCGATGATGCGGCGTGGGAGCAATCCTTCTCCGAGTTCAAGGACCGGATTCCTGAAATCGGGCGGTTTCAGGGCACCCTCGCGACCTCCGTCGATCACCTGTTTGCCTGCCTCGAATTCATGACGAGAATCGAGACCACTGCGGAGAAGCTCGGCGTATACGCCCACCTGCGGTTGTCGGAGGACGCGGGGGACAGCAAGAACCAGGAGCGCTTCGCGCGCTACGTTCAGGCCGCCACGCAAATGGCGGCCCTCGCCAGTTATCAGTCTCCCGAAATTCAGGCAATACCGGAAGTCAGGATGAACGGATTCCTGCAGCAAGGAATTCTGCGCGAGTACCGAATTCCGCTCAACAAATTGCTGCGCTACCGACCGCACATCCTGTCCGAACCCGAAGAGCGGCTCCTGGCCATGCAGGAGGAGGCGAACCAGACCGCTCACAAGTCATTTTCGGCACTCACCGACGTCGACATGGAGTTCGGCACGATCAAGACTCCGGATGGCGAACGGCCGCTTTCGCAAGCGACCTACGGCGTTTTTCTTCTCAGTCCAAACCGGGAGCTCCGCCGGCAGGCGTTCAAACAGTTCCTGGTCCAGTACGACCGGCACAGGAACACTCTCGCCTCCCTTTACGCGGGAAGTGTTCATCTCGATGTTTACAAAGCCAGGATCCGTAACTTCAGCTCCTCCCGGGCAGCTCATCTTTTTTCCGACGACGTGCCGGAATCGGTCTATGACAATCTGATAGCGACAGTCCACGAAAGCCTGCCGACACTACACGCCTATTATCGCCTTCGGCGAAAAGCCCTCGGGCTCGCCGACCTGCAGCTCTACGATGTGAAAACCCCGCTCGTGCCGAACGTAGACGTCCGTCACTCCTACGAGCAGGCCGTCGAAGTCGTGATCGACGCCCTCCGACCGCTCGGCGACGAGTATGGCGAGACACTTCGTCACGGGCTCCTCGGCGGCTGGGTCGATCGGTACGAGAACCGGGGAAAAAGGTCCGGCGCATTCTCTTCGGGATCGTACGCGGGTGATCCGCATATTCTTCTCAACTACAATGAAGACGATCTCCGCGATGTGTTCACGATCGCGCATGAAGGCGGGCACTCGATGCACTCCTGGTATTCGGTGCGGAACAATCCGTTTCAGTATTACGAATACACAATATTCGAGGCGGAAGTTGCCTCCACGTTCAACGAACAGTTGTTGCTGCAGCACCTGCTCCAAACCGCAGACGATGAGCCAATGCGCGGTTTCCTGGTCAACAAACATGTCGATGATATTGTTGCGACGCTGTTTCGCCAGACGATGTTCGCGGAGTTCGAAAAACGAACCCACGAGATGGTTGAATCCGGTGTGCCGCTGACGGTGGACTCGCTTCGAGAGGAATACCGGAAGCTGCTCGAAATCTACTTTGGCCCCGACGTCGTTATAGAACCAGCGGCGGATCTGGAAGGGCTGCGAATACCGCATTTCTATCGCGCCTTTTACGTCTACAAGTACGCAACCGGCATCAGCGCGGCGATCAGTCTCGCACAGCGCGTGCTCGAAGGCGGGAAGGAGGAACGGGACGCCTACTTCCGTTTTCTCAAGTCCGGCGGATCCCGCTTCCCGATCGAATCGCTGAAACTCGCGGGGGTCGACATGGCCACGCCCCTGCCGGTGCAGAACGCGCTTCAGCTGTTCCGCCGCCGGGTAGATCAGCTGTCCGAGTACCTCGGCCTTACCCAGGAGTGAGGGCTCGCTGCGCCAGGAGTTTTCCCGCCCGGCGCAGCGCGTACCGCTATTGACAATGGTGACCGCATTCCGTAAAATGCGTCCCTGCAAGTGCAACCTGAAAAACGCGGCGATGGTGAAATTGGTAGACACGCTAGCTTGAGGGGCTAGTGGGTTAATCCCCGTGGAGGTTCAAGTCCTCTTCGCCGCAAGATGTAATTCCTTTTGTGAACTGGAATTACAATATGCCTCCGGCATCCGATCCCGCGTATCCAAAACTACTCTAGCCAGATTTATGACCACGTGGCTGGAAGGGAGGATACGGTATGAGATTCACCAACGACTTCACCCTGTACGCGGAGCCCAAAAACAAGATGGGAAAAACCGTGTACTACGTCAGGATTCGCGATAAGTCCGGTCGCCGGCATTCGGGCCGCTCGACCGGCGAAACCTCTCGATCTGCCGCCAGGCGAAAAGTGCTTGCACTCATCGCCGAGGGCAGGTTCACTCCTGCCTGCGCACAGACTTTTTCCATCACGCCCTCAGTTGCCTGTCGATTTCGGCAGGCGGTGCTACCAAACCCCATCAGCGGAGTGATCCCGTGACTGCAACTTCTGTTGCAACCTCTTGGCCTGGGCGTGGATAGCGCAGAAGTGAGGTAAATCTTTCCCCTCGCAAGACTTGAGCTCTATCGAGAATGTTGGCATGATTCTTGCTAAGTTAGTCACGAGGTGTGGCGAGGAGGGCAAAGAAATGGCCAGATTACGATCCCTGCCCCTAAGGCCGGGCACGATGTTCTGCCGTGGAACACTCGGACTGTTGAAACGGTTTGACCGGTTGGTTTCCGCGGCCCTTGTCTTCGCTGTACTTTCCGCCGGTTGCGTAACCGCGCCCACGAAGGGCGTACAGATGTCCGGCGGTTCAGTCCCAAGATCTATTACCGAGGAAAAGAAATCCTCTATACGGACAGTGGGGGTGCGTTGCCAATTTACGGCTGTTTTCACCTGGGATGCGTTTAGGAAAGACCGTGCGAAAGAACTATTTTTGGCCACTGTTATCGGAGCCGGGGTGGGCGTCACGTTTGGCTTTACTACGTGGGGCTATACTGTCTTTTTGCCGAATTACTTTAGGGGCTTCGTACCACAATCCCACGAGGCACCATCCCTCTGGCCGTACATCTGGATCCCCGGCCTCTCAGGTGCGGCGCTCGCCGTGGTGATTGGATCGGCTATATACCTGAGCCATCCAGTGCCCCGGAAAAGGGTGGAGGAAATCCAGGCGGCGGCACACGAATCGGCCAATTACCCCTTCGGGGAACGCATGAGCGAATACATTGTCGCAGCTGGAGTCGGCGAAACCGGTCGCCGGTTTGTGCCCCTCGGTCCGGCGGAGGCCGCCCAGTCTCCGGTCGAAGAGTTAGACGCGGTCCTCGAAGTCGAAACACTGAACATCAGCTTGCACGACGCGGGTGACGGAATCGTGCAGCTCCGCGTCACAGCGGACACGAAAGTAACCGAAGGAGGAACCGGCGCGATCCTTGCGCGGCGATCCTTGCGCGGCGATCCTTATCTCTTATGTGGCGCAAGTTCGCTTCGACAAGGCCGGAAGAAGGCGACGATCCGCTCTCGCGCGAGGAAATTGACTTTCACGTTCAAACCTTGGCCGCGGGCATAGTTAGTTCATTGTTCCTCAAGGAGTAATTTCAGGCGTTCGTTTCAGTGAGCGTCCCAGAAATTGTAGACAATCCAGATTTCTCGCCGCGTGTACACGTGCGAGTCCGGGCTCGCCGAGGGTGCATTGAGCATACTCGCCCGACGCGGCTAAAGGGTGCATTCGTAACATCAAGCGTAACGCAGATGATACTTGGAAGACCGTCTCTACCGAAGGTCCCGGGCAAACGAACACGGGCGAGCGACCATTCAACGGCTTATGACCGGGATCCTTGACTGGAAAGCCTTTTTCGACGATGCAATGACGGATCCGCTTTCCCGCTCACCTGGCGCTACCTGTACCCCTACAGCGTGGAAGCCCGGCGTCGAGGAAGTGTGGGAATGAAACAGATCGTGGCGACGGTGGCGCTGTTCGCAATAGCGGCGGCCTTCCCACCTTCGGGTTTACTAACGGCCTGCAGATTAGTCGATCATCGCCTCAGCAAATCTCGGGAAGCTGCTATGTGACACGTGGCGATGTGGCACGTCGTCAACCCGCTCACGGAAGCCGTGAAGGGTCGCCTCGCGCCGAATAGGCAATCCATCGTCACGCGCGAGCATTCTCGCCCCTCGATAGTGTGTCACAATCCGCCTTATGAACAGTGCACAAGTACACGGACAGTTTTGACAATTTCTGAATCGATATCGACACCGCAGACTGCCGTCGAGATGAACGCTCGACATTGTCGAATCGTAAGTGGTTTGCCGGACGGAATCCGAGCACGAGGTCATCGGAAGAGAGATCGGGTCGACGAACGTTTTTTTCGCAGGTGAAAGTCACGGTGCCCATGATTCGGTAGTTTCGGCACAACGTTGAAAAATGAAGAGAAAGTACGGCGTTATTGAATCAGAAAATCGATTCAGCGCCAATTACTTTCGCCGCGATTCGGTTTCGCCGGATTCCCTGGAGGCAGTCTCCGCAGGCACTAACTGGGGTCCCGACATCTTGAAGCCGTTCGAGTCGGTACACACCGTACTTCATGGCAAATCGTTCCTCGTCTTGCTCTCAGCACTGGTCAAAGTGACGATTTCCCTTCTGGGCCGTGAAAACCTTTCGATTTGCGTGACTCGGGCGCTTTTTTCGACATTTCCCGGGTTGGGAGTCAGATAGTCCGACGCAGGATGTTGCGAGTTACTCCTCCATAGTCATAACTGCGAGAGACTCGTGCGAATTGACCTTCCGGGCCCCCGAGATCTATTTGGCCCTCAGAACATGACCGGGAAACGCATGCGTCGGACTCCCATTCTCAATCGCAAAACATCCATTAATGAGAAGTTGCTCAACCCCCGTGGCGCGCTGCGGCCCTTCGACCGTGAGAGACGGATGGTCACAGTAGTTTTCAAGGTCCAACACCACGATGTCCGCGAAGCACCCCCGTCGGAGATACCCGCGGTCCACGATGCCCAGACGCGCGGCCACTCCCGCTGTGAACCGCTGGATCATCGCCTGAAGCGTAATCGTCTTTTTCTGGAGCACGTAGCGCTGCACGACATGGGGAAAGGAACCCCATGCTTCCAACCACGACCTTCCGTTTCGATCGAAGACCTCGTCCACGGAATCAATACAGAGCGGGTGCTCGATCATTGCGTCGAAGTTCGGCTGCTCGGCATTGCCGTAGAGATCGCCACCGATACCGTCAATGAGAATCTTGAAATCCGCACGCTCGGCAAGCACGACGCGTCGAAGCGCCTCCCAGGGATCAACTGCCCATTCCTCACCGAGGGCAACGAAGCTCTGGCCAATGAACTCGGGATTTCGTGCGCCAAGCACAGAAATGTTCTCGATGCCGCAGCACTCGACGAAATTGTCTGTCCAGCCGTTGCCCTCCCATGATGGCCACTGCGGCACGTAGGTCTGGAGTTTCCGCACAACACCGTTCCAGAACGAGTCATCACGTATATCCGCGAGGAAACGCTCCAGGCCCCTGCTATAGGACTGCGGAGGAAACAGCGCAATCGCGAGGGTATCACTCCCGCAGTAACCGAGGGAGTCGTAGGCAACATCGACGCCTTCACGCCGCGCCTTTTCCATAAGCTTGAGAACTATCGGGATTTTGTGACCGTTCTTCACGCCGAACGGACCGAGGTGGGATACCTGCACCGGAACGTTCGCCTCCCTGCCGATGCGGATTGCCTCCTGGACGGCCTCAATGAAGGTGGCGCTGTAGCCGCGCAGGTGCGAGGCGTAGAAAGCCCCCGGATGGCGCCGCGCCACCTTTGCCAGAGTCAGTAGTTCATCGGTATCCGCAAAGGTTCCCGGCATGTACATGAGACCCGACGAAAATCCGAAGCATCCGGCTTCCAGAGATTCTTCAAGTGTGCGGCTCATGGCTTTCATCTCCGCATTAGAGATGCGCCCCCGGAACCCTGCTGCACTCACCCGCATCGTGCCATGGGCTGCAAGCTGTGCATAGTTGAATGATAGTTTCCCCTCGAGAGAGGCGAGGTAGCTGTCGCAACTGGTCCAGGTCGGTTCGAAATCCCTGTAGCGCATGAAGCCCTGGTAGTCGTCAAGCTCCTGTCGTCGATTTGCGTTGAGGGGGAAGAAAGCGAAGCCGCACTGCCCGCCCACGTTCGTCGTGATCCCCTGAGCAAGGAGCCGGTCGTACAGTAGGGCGTGCTCGGGGATTGGAACGTGGAAATCCGCATGTGAGTGGATGTTCATGAAACCCGGCGCGACGAGCTTTCCGCGGGCATCGATCATTTTCCAGCCCTGGCGCCTCGTGATTCGCGGAGCAACCTGCTCGATTCGCTCGCCACAAACCAGCACGTCTCCCTGCTCCCCTGCGTGGTCGCTGCTGATCAGATTTCCCCTGGCAATCAACAGAAATTCCCCGTCGGCCACTTTCATCCCCTTAGACGTAGTTTTTCGTTACACCCATAAGGTCGGCAAGATAACCCATCTCTCGCGTCACGTCCCCATAACAGATGATTGCATGGTGGTCGAAGCCGGTCTTCAGAATTGTGCGGACGAACTCCTTTATAGGCATTTCGGGCCGAAAGAGAAGCGTGACGTCCTCGCAGGGAATGCTCCGCTCTGTGTCGATCGCCTCTCCTTTGCCGATGAGCATCCTCCAGCCCTTCTTGTCATCGATCAGGTGACCGATGGTGACCGGGCCCGGCCGGGCAGTGAACTCCACGCTCAACCCGCTCCCCTGGTGACCCCAGTCTTCTGGAGAAGCGGTAATCGTCACATACTCGGGTCCTTTGGCAAGATCCGGATCTCCGTAGCCGTGCATCATCATCTGCATGGCGTTTTCCTTCTCCCCGTACTCACCCCACTCCCCGAAAAGAGGGGTCTGGCCCGTCAACGCGTTCATGATGCACATCATGATGAGCCCGTTGATATCGCCCTCGGTGTTTGCCATGTATTTCTTCTCTTTTGCCAGAACCACACTCGCAAGATAACCGGTACACCCGGTCTTCACCTCTACATAGTGTTGCCCGAGGAAGCACACCGCATCCAGGCGGAATCTCTTCAGGAGCCTCTTGTACGCCACAGTAAATCGACATTCGCGGAGGAACTCCTCTTCGGTGACGCCCCGAAACGCAAACTCCCGGACCCAGGAGAGCTCGCGCGCGCACTCGTCGACATCGACCTCCGTCACCTTCTCCCACAGGTCGAGAAGATGCGATATCTGGATGTCAATCACCTGCGGCCCCAGGGTTCCTGTGATGCTGGTGCGATCGAACTCGTGATCGAACATCCCGCGGAACACGTGTCCGATTATTCCAACGTTCAGCTCGCGCAGCATGTGGTAGGCTCTCACCGCGTCGACATAGCTCTTCAACTCAAGATATGGAGCTTCCTCAAAGTCCGCGCCCACAATGACCTCGAAGGTCTCGAAAATACCCATCTTGCGAAAAGTCCCGGTGAGTTGACTCGCGGCTATCATCGCACTGTTTCGCAACGTCTGTTCATAGTTGGAACCGAAGTCGATATCTCGATGGCTTTGCCGAAGAAAGAGGACGAGCGGTACTTTCTCAACATAGCGCAGACATTGCAGCGAGATCACGTCAACGGTATAGGTGAATGCGATGAAAATCACCAGATCGACGCACTTCGCCTTGAACATCCTCCCTGCCCGATCCGCTTCGTCCAGCGTCGATACGAGCCCCGACCATACAATCTCTGCGCTGCTCCCGAGGTGAACGCGGAGATTGGTCATGACCACCTCAAGGTCCCGGCGTACGTAGCCTTCCAACGTCCCGGGATACATTCGCCAGTATTCAAAGTATCCGGCAGTGTACACCCCGACCGTGACCTTCTCCTTCTTCTCGTAGTCGTTCAACAGATCACCAAACGTCTCATCTTTTGAGACTTCAAAGGACTCGATACCCATCGTTGTCTCCTCGTAAACCAGAAGGCCTGTCGACATGAACGCGTTTGGTCCGAATCATTACTTCACCGCACCCGCGGTTAATCCTTTGATAAGCTGCTTCTGCCCGATGAGATACGCAATGATGACCGGAAGCATTGCAATGAAGAGACCCGCACTCAGCAGGGGCACGCTCAGGTCATTTTGGCCCCGAAAGAGCATGATGTGGACCATGAGAGTCGTCCGGCGCGATCCCGGCAGGATAAGAAGCGGCAGAAGGATATCGTTGAAAAACTGCAGCGAATCAATCACGACTACGGTCGCCACCGCCGGCATAGCGAGCGGAATCATCAGTCGCAGAACAATTTGGCCGTGATTTGTCCCATCCACTCGGGCCGCGTCGATCAGCTCGTCGGGTACTCCTTTGAAATAGGCGGCGAGCAAGTAGATGCTCAGAGGAAGAAGAAAGGTGGCAAACGCAACCATTAGGCCCCAATAGTGCCCGACGAAATGCAGTACGACGAGTGTCTGGTACAAAGGGAATAGAATCGTTTGCACCGGTAGCACCAGCGTCCCGATGACAAAGACAAAAAGGAGGTTACGGAAACGCAGGCGCATTTTCGTCACAGCATACGCAAACACGAGCGAGAGGGAAACGCAGATCACGACCCCGCCCGCCGTAGTGAAAATGGAATTGAATAGCGCACGCCAAAGGTTGA
>CAWHUY010000029.1:0-226366 GCA_963832675.1 uncultured Spirochaetota bacterium
CCCGGCCTCGCTGCGCCGGAGAGCCGCTTCGAGCGCGGCGAGCCGGTCCGCGCTCTCCTTCGCAGCCTGCTCCGCGTCTGCAAGCCGGCTACCCGCCGCGACGAGTGCATCGGCCAAGACGGCATGTCGATCGAAATCGGCCAGTGCCGTCTCGGCCTCCGTCTCCTCCTCCTCGACTTCTTCGACACGCGAAGGGGTTGGCATGCCGAGCGCCGCCGCATCCCGCTGGATGCAATCTACGAGCTCCGCCTGCCGGGCCGTCAGCGCAACCCGCGTGGTTTCGCTCGAAGCCAGTTCCTCTTCGATGCTCGCCGCCGCCGCCATGCGATCGGACATCGCCGATCGCTGTCGCCGCCGCTGGGCGAACTGCACCGCGATGAGGACGAGTCCGAGGAGGCCGAGTGGCGCGCCGAGGAGGGGCGCCGCCTCGAGTTGGAACGGCAGCGACGGCAGTTCGGGTATGAGACCGCGCGACACCGCCAGAGGCAGCGCCGCAATGAGCGCCGCGACCGCAACGACGATTGCGCCGGCGATTCCCGCGGCATTCTGCCCCACCGCTCCCGCACCGGCGAGCCGAGCGGCCTCGCGCCTCAGATCTTCGGCGCGCCCGCTCTGACGGCGCAGGTCGTCGGCGACCAAGACGAACTCGAACACCTGACGCCGGAGCGGGCGAAGTGCGGCGCGCCGATCCTGCAACCCCTGGCGCGAGGTCACCGAGGGTGCAACGACTCGACTCAGTGCTTCCTCGCTGGCAGCACGCGCCTTCGCCTCGACCTCCACGCGCCCTTGCGAGGCAAGAGCGGCGGCGCGCCCCTCGGCATGTGCCAGTTGCGCTGCCTCGAGGGCGTGCTCGAGCGCGTCAAACCGCGTCTGGCGGGACAACGACAGGTCCACCTGCGTTACCCGCTCGGGGGTCCACCCGGGCCCGAGTTGTTCCATGGCTCGAGCCAGCTCGGATCTCACGCCCCATGCGTTGGCCTGTAGGTCAGGCAGTTCGCGGGCGACGTGCGCGACCAGCTCGCGCGTCCGGCGCAGATCCTCCAGCGCCTGGCGGTCCGGCGGTGGCCCCGGGTCCGGGAGAGCCTCGAGCTTGCTTCGCAGCAAGTTCTCGGACGAGAGCGCCCGCTCGAGCGAGCCGGCTGCCGTACGCCCCATCGTCGCCGCTTCGAGCCGTTCGTCGCGAACGTTGGAGAAGGTCGTCCGGAACCCGCGGATCTCCTCGCGTGTGAACAGCGACCGGTCGACCTGCCGCAGGCGATCGCAGGTCCAATCGGGCCCGAGCTCTTCGAGCAACCGCTCCAGCTCACACTGCGTTTCCATCTGCTTGCCCGCAAGTTCCTCCATTCTCTGAAGGCGCACGGCGTGCGCTTCGGCACCGTCGCGCAAGACGCGTGCGGCATCGCGGCGGTCCGCCAGAACCGGGGCGACCGCAATCCGGCCGAGTGCCTCCTGGAGTTGCTGGAGACCTCGCTGAGCGGTCAGGTGGTTCTGCCGGCGCTCGCCCCGGCGTTCGATCAGAACGTCGAGCCGGTTGATCCCGTTGTCCGGGAACACCGTCGCCGGCGGCGGCAGTTCATCGAGACGGCGCTCGACGTCCAGCAGTTCGAGCCAACTCGGCCAGAGGCGCAGGAAGGTCTGGCGCTCGCGGAGATCCGCCTGTCGTGCATTCCGGGTCGCCAGCCGCTCGGCCAGGTCTGCGCCGATGGCTTCGATGCGAGCGCTGACCTCCGAGTATCGCTCCACCGTGCCCGAGGCTCTGGCGAGCTGAGCCTCGACACGCTCGTACTCGCTCACCTTCTGATTCAGCAGGGGATTGATCCCGCCGGGCTTGTACAGATTCCCAGCCAGGTTCTCGAGTTCCGTCTGCACGCGGGGCAGCGCCAGCACAGACGTGCCGGCGCTCGCACCGTAGAGCGCGGCCTT
This sequence comes from uncultured Spirochaetota bacterium, assembly GCA_963832675.1. Taxonomy (GTDB): domain Bacteria; phylum Spirochaetota; class Spirochaetia; order DSM-27196; family DATKUC01; genus DATKUC01. Next base: position 1,924 of record CAWHUY010000029.1, read on the forward strand.
GACGCGATCCGCTTGCAGCGTTTCGAAGCTCTGGAGCTCGCTTAGGCTGAAAGCGTAGACGTTGCGGAAGACATCGCGTGTCGTGGCGCCGAGGAGATCCCCGATCCCTTCCGGGTAGACGCTGTTGTCCGCGCCGCAGGTGAGTGTAACCGTGCCCCCTCGTGGCCCCGGACGCCTTTCAATTGCGAAGACGTTGCGATTCGAGCTTTCGAGCACCAGTCGCCCACCGTGTGTGCCACCGCGAATCGGCGGGTAGGGGTTCTCGTTGGAGCGCTTATCCGCAAAGCCGAAGAAGAGAGTGCGCACGAACGCCAGCAGCGTCGACTTGCCGGCCTCGTTGTCCCCCAAGAACACGTTGAGTCCCGGTGCCAATCCCTGGACGACGTGCTCGGCGAAGATGCCGAAGCCGTCGATGCCGAACTCCCGTATGTACACCGGCCCTTCCCCTTCCAGTCGCCCGGATCGCTACTTGGCGTTGTCCAGGCGATCGAGGCAGAGAAGCTCCGCGTCCAGCAGCAGCCGCTCGAGCCCGTCGCGGACGGGCGCGTCGAGAAGCTTGGACAGCCGGTAGTGGCTGTACAGCGGCTGGAGCGCCGAGGCGAGCGCCTCCCGCAGGTCTCCCTCACGCCAAGCGGCAGCGGCGCGCAGGATCTCGCCGCCGAGGCTGAGATTCAGCAGGAGCACGTCAGACGGGTCAGGCGTACATAACACTACCAATTGCTTGTTGAGATGGGTAGTATATGATGAATGGAGACACCGACTCGCTTTTTGTTATAGCCCGCGCCGGCAGCGACGAAGGGAGCGCGCCGGTCTCCTCCGGTACGGTCCACCGGGAGGCAGCGAAGCTCGCAAGCACGATCAACCGCAAACTCTCCGCATTCGTGAGCCGGGAATACTCGGTGCGCTCCCGTCTGGAGCTCGAGTTCGAGAAGGTGTACGAACGTTTCTTCGTGCCGACTCTCCGCTCGCCTGCGGCCGTCACGGCGCCGGACGGTCAGCCCGCCCGAGTTCGTGGCCGCGCAAAAGGATATGCCGGACTATGTGCCGTTTCTCCGCAGGAATCCGGGAAATCAACCCCAGACAACGAAACAGTCGCGGAACGAATCGAGGTGAAGGGCATGGAAGCAATTCGGAGGGACTGGACAGCGCTCGCACAGGAGCTCCAACTTTCGATGCTGGCGGAACTTTTTCAGTCCTCCGACCCCCGCGCAAGTCGCGATCGCTCTCGCCTCCCACATCCGGCGCCTCATTCGGGATCTCCGAACGGGCAGATACGATGACAAAATCATCTACTCTCGGAATCTTCGCAAGTCAGTCTCGCTCTACACCCGTTCCCAACCACCGCACGTGAAGGCTGCCCTGCTCCTGCCGCCGGCGGCTCGCCGGGGAACAATCCGCTACGTAATGACGCTGACTGGTCCGCAGCCGATCCAGCGGCGGACCAGTCCCATCGATTATGACCACTACGTCGAACGGCAGCTGCGACCTATTGTCCAGGCGTTTGCGGAGGCGACAGGTCCGGAGGTGGTGGAGGCCCTCACTCTCGAGCGTCAATTGCCGCTTTTTGGCGAGTGAGCGTCAGCAGGATCGGCAAGTGGTCCGAGAAACCCTTCGCCCGGGCGGTGTTCCACGAGTATGGATGACCGACCCGGTTCAGCAGGAAACTCGATGCGACCACACGAAATGATTCGTAGGTAAGCCCGGCATTATCGAGAAGGCCCGGGGAAAGCAGGAATTGATCGATAGTTTCCCAGTCCCCCCGATACCAGTAGCTCCCCGTCGGCGCCACGCCGTTCGATGCCGAACCGGTCGATGCGGGAGAGTCAGGCTGAATAATGGTCGTGGAGGAACTCGCTGCAGGGGCGCTCTTCGACACCCACGGTGAAAACATCGTAACGGGGGGCGGCAGCGAACCGGCAGCACCGGGGCTCGCCGCACGGAGAAGGTCATCTGCCCCATCGGCCACGAAGATGCTGTTTTCTACCATGCGCAACGAGAGGGCCGTCTCCGACTTCCTGCTACCTTCGAGTGCAATGATAGCCGTCTGATATGTTCCGCCGACCCGTTCGTACTCGTCGACGTTCTCATTGAGATCGCCTGCGACAACGACGTCGGCTGCCGGATCGCGCGCGAGAATCTCTCGCATACGGCCGACGATGATGCGTGAAGCGAGAACCCGCTCGTCTTCGCTCTCGCGGGAGCCGCCCGATTTCGACTTCCAATGGCACGCAAAGAGCACAAGGGGAACCCCGCCACAGTCGAGGTGAATCTCGAGAATGTTGCGCAGGGGATGTCCCGGACCGGTGTGAACTTCGTGCGCTTTCAGGCTGCTCACGGGAAATCGCGTCAGAACGCCGACGTTGATGGCGGACCGCGCTACCGGCACCATGACCATGGAACGGTATCCGAGTGACCCGAGGTAATCGTTGGCGAGTGTGCGCAGCACGTTCGGGTTTTCGATCTCTTCGAGCACGACGACATCCGGTCCACCGGACACGGATTCACGGATGGCCCGGGATATGTTTTCCAGACGCAGGTGGAACAGGTTATCGTTCCACTTTCCCCGCGTTGGATTAAACTCCGGATACTCCGTGCCGTCCGTCCGGGAGTCAAAGAGGTTCTCAACGTTGTAGGCGACAATCGTGACGACCGATCCTGCCCGTGATTGCCTCCCCTCGGCCGACAAAACGCCGGCCACAAGAGCGAAAATCGCGAGTGCGGCAAAAAGAATCCCTCTCTTTCCGGATGTCCTGATCAATCGAATCATTGCGCTCCCGAAACTACATACGCGATTTTTTTGCGTTCCGCTTCTGCCGATAGCGCCTGAGTAACGAATTTCGTTCCAGTTATTTCTTCGAAGGTCACGATGTAGCGTCGGGAGAGCTCTTCGATCAGGTCGGTCGGGATTTCCGGCACCGCCCCGTCCCCGGTGAAACCGTGGTCGGCGAGCCAGTTGCGCAGATATTCCTTGTCCATCTGCCGCTGCCGATCGCCCGCGGCAAAGAGCCGTTCGTAGCTGTCCGCATACCAGTACCGCGAGGAGTCCGGGGTGTGAATCTCGTCGACAAGCACTAATTCGCCGCCCAGAAGACCGAACTCGTACTTCGTGTCGACCAGGATCAGGCCTCGGTCGCATTGCAACAGTCGCACCGCGCGCATAGAGCGCGAGCGCTTTCTCCTCGACTTCACGCCATACCGCGGGCGCAACCAGTCCGGACTCGACGATCTCTGCCGCGGAAACCGGCCGATCGTGGGCGCCCAGTTCCTCTTTGGTCGAGGGGGTTATGATCGGCCGAGAGAACTTTTCGTTGAAACGCATCCCGGCGGCCAGCCTGATTCCGGACACGGACCGGCCCGCCTGATAGTCGCGCCACGCGGACCCGGTCAGATAGCCGCGGACGACGACCTCCACCGGCAGCACCTCGCATCGCCTCACGCGGACTGTCCGGGCTGAAACCTGCTCTATGATATGGTTGGGAACGATGTCCCGGGTTTGATCGAACCAGTAGAGCGAGATACGATTGAGTACCTCCCCCTTGTGGGGTACCAATCCGAGAATGCGGTCGAAGGCGGACACGCGGTCGGTCGTAGAGACGAGAAGTTCATTCCCGAGCTCGAAGATATCCCGCACCTTGCCGGTTCGGAAAGAGACACCCCGGGGAAGTACCCCTCCCCCGGATTCGGCCCAGCCCGGGTACGGAGAAACTCGCGCAGCTTTTTCGCCGCTTGACATATCGTTCTATGCGCCGATTTCTTCCCGATGATGAATGACACGCGAGACCAGACCGTAGTTGAGCGCCTCGTCGGCGGTCATCCAATAGTCTCGGTCGGTGTCCTTCTCCACCTGTTCCGGCGAAACTCCCGTCTCTTCAGAGATGAGCTTGTTGATCCGCTGCCTCATGCGCTCGAGTTCACGCGCGTGGATTTCTATCGCCGTGGCGACGCCGCGCATTCCGCTAAGGGGCTGATGGATCAGATAGTGGGAATTGGGAAGCGCGAGCCGTCGCTCTTTCGGCGCAGCGAGCAGGATTATTGCCGCCGCGCTCGCAACAAGTCCCATCCCGATGATGTGTACTTCCGGCTTGACGAACCGCAGCATGTCGAAGATTGCGTATCCGGCATCGGCATCTCCTCCAGGCGAATCGATAAACACTTTGATAGGCTCCTCGCCCATGTCCTCGAGCAGAAGAAGCTGCCGGATGACACGTTCGGCGAGCGGCTTGTTGACCTCGCCGGAAAGCAGAATGTTGCGAGTTTTCAGCATCTTCTGATAAAAGGCGCTGAAATCGGGAGCTCCGCTCTCCGGCTGCTGTTCCTCTTCTTCTTCGCCCTGCATGCGCAACCGCGCCTTTTTCCATTCATCCATGAGTGTCAATTCCTCTCTGATCGTGTTACATTCACGTGATTGTGATCAGTGAGAATATACTGGAATTGGGAAAAGGATGCAAACAGCGATGACCCGAGCCGCATTCGTCGCGATCGTCGGCAGGCCGTCGAGCGGCAAGTCAACGCTGCTGAACGCGCTTGTGCGAGCAGAAGATTTCGATCGTATCCCCCGTTCCCCAGACCACGCGGAACAAGGTTCGTGGCGTTCTGACCGAAGCGCGGGGCCAGCTTGTCTTCATCGACACGCCGGGTTTCCACCACTCGGACCGCAAATTCAATCTTCACCTTAAGGATCTGGTGAGCTCGGCCCTCGCAGAAACCGACTTCGCCCTCTACGTGCTCGACGCGAGCCGCCCGCCGGCAAACGAGGAGGAGGAGCTCGCGAAAATCATTGCCGAGCACGGCGGGCGGGTCGTGGCGGCCGTGAACAAGATCGACCTCAAGCGCGCGGTACCGGATGTCGTTGAACAGTTCGTGACCGGGGCAATCCCGACTGCCCACACTTACCGGATTTCGGCGCTTGCGGGGACCGGCGTTGCCCAGCTCAAAGATGCTCTTTTTGACGCGGCTCCGGAGGGTGAGCCGATGTATCCGCCGGACATCTACACCGACCAGGAACCGAACTTCAGGGTGGCCGAAATAATCCGGGAAAAGGCGATGCTCCTGACGCGGCAGGAGGTTCCGCACGCGTTATTCGTGGACATCGCCGACATGGAGGTCCATGCCGAGGGTAAGACACTCTGGATTCGGGCGTTCATCATGGTTGAGCGCGAATCCCAGAAAGGAATCGTCGTGGGAAAGGGCGGTGAAAAGATCCGTGACATTCGAGTCGCCTCGCAGAAAGAGATTGCACGGCTATTCCCGTATTCGGTGCATCTCGACCTGCGGGTAAAAGTCGCCGCGAACTGGCGTGCGAACGACAGGCTCGTCCGCCGTCTTACCGGTTCCGAGTAGACGCCTCGGAACCCTGCCGTTACAATGGCGCCGGACTCGCACATGATTCGAATAATGCATTCTGCGGATTTGCATCTCGGCATGAAATTTTCGGCCTACCCGGAAGTGCGTGAGGAGCTTTCCGCCGCCCGCTTCGCGACGCTGGAAAGCATTGTCGCGATCGCGAACAGCGAACGGTGCACCGATTCTTGTCATTGCGGGTGACCTTTTCGACCGCCCCGCCGTTGCGGCGGCGGAGGTTCAGAGAGCCGCAAACGCTCTCGCGCAATTCGAGGGAGACGTTGTTCTGGTGCTCCCGGGAAATCACGACTTCGCCGCGCCGGACAGCGAGCTCTGGACCCGGTTCCGAAAAGCATCCGGTGATCGCACCATTGTTCTCGACCGAGCGGAGGCCGTCGATCTGCGCCACTACGGACCGTTCTGCGGCGGTCTACCCTGCGCCATGTGCCGCCCGCCGCTCGTCGGTCAACAACGTGGGGTGGATCAATCCGGCGGTGCGAATTGCCGAGGTCGAACACCACATCGGAATCGCACACGGCAGCCTTCTGGGACTGTCCCCGGACCCGGACATGCAGTACTACCCTATGGCGCCGGAATATCTCCAGAAGCTTCCGGTGGACCTATGGCTCCTCGGTCATACGCACATCCGTTATCCCGCGGTGCCGCGAAAGGGTGACCGCATCTTCAATCCCGGAACGCCCGAGCCAGACGGGTTCGATTGCGACCATGCGGGCGCCGCTTTTGTACTTGACCTCGAGCCGGGCTCGCCTCCGTCGGTGAAAACCGTGGCGACCGGGAGGTATCGTTTCGCAGATCGAGAACTCACCATTACTCCCGAGACAAAACCGGCAGATATTCCCGGAATGATCTCCGACGATCTCGGTGCCGAGGTGCTGCTCCGCGTAGCATTGAAAGGGTCGGTATCCGCGGAGTCGCGCTCGGCACTTTCGCAACTGGAGTCCGACTCTGCGAGGCCGCACCTTCTACCTGAGTATGGACTTCGCGGGATGCGGGAAGCCATTACCCCGGAGAGGATCACGCGCGAATTCCCCGACGATTCGTTCGCGCGGCGTCTTCTGACGAAAGTACTCGAGACCGGCGACGAGACCGCACTCGACATCGCATTCGACTTGATCGAAGAGGCGCGCGGTGATCATTGAGAGCCTCCGCCTCCATCCGTTTGCCGGAATCCAGGACAGGCAGATCACGTTCTCCGCCGGCTTGAATGTGGTGTCTGGACCAAACGAGGCCGGGAAATCGACCGCGTTCCACGCGCTGTTGCACACGCTTCTGACCTCGACCGGTCTGACCCCCGCGCCTTTCGCGGCCGCGATCGGCAGGTTCCTTCCGGCGACCGGAGGCGACACGGTTCGGGTGAGCCTGGAATTCGGCACGGCCAACGGCCGATTCTCGATCGAAAAAGTGTGGACCGCAGGGAACCGGAAGGGCAGCTCTCGGCTCGTGACGGCCGAGGGCGCCGAGTTCACCGGAACAGCCGATGTCGACGAACGCCTTGCAGCACTACTTCCGTCGGGACCTGCTTCGGTGCGCGAAGTTCTTCTCACCGGGCAGGCGGCCCTGGTTTCACTCAAGGAAAGTCTCGATCCGGGGGCCGCCGTACGCGGGGAGCTCGGTGACATCCTGCGACGAAGCGTCATGCAGACCGGCGGCGTTTCGATCGACCGCTTTCGAACGCTGTTGGAGGAGCGGCATGCAGAGTTGTTTCGTAACTGGGACAGCTCCGTCAATCGCCCGGCAGCCGGCCGCGAGATCGACAATCCGCATCGAAAGAATCTCGGCACGATTCTTAAAGCCTACTACGAGATGAGCCGACTCGAAGGGCTGCATCGGACGGCAGTCGAGGCGGAAACCGCAATCGACCGATTGAACGCACTTATACGCACGGGCCAGGAGTCGATTGAATCCGCGGAGCTCGAACGAGCGCGCCTTTTCCCGCTTCGCGACGCAGTCCGCCTTCGGCAGGAAAACGAGAGTGAGCTGCGCGCCCTGCGGGCCGAAATCGAGAGCGTTCAGAGGATCCTGAAAGAGTGGCCGGTGAAAGAGGAACGTATGCGCACCCTGAAGGCAGAGCGCGAACGAACCGAAAAAAGCTTTGGACTTCTTGACCAGGAAAAGAACGCCGCACAGAGGCAGAATGCTGCGCACGAGCTCATGCAGCGGGTCAATTTCCTCCGGCCGCTCAAAGAGGAGGCCGAGCGTGCGGCGGCAGCCCTGTCGCTATTGCGTCCGGTTACCGACGGAGATCTCGCTCGGATAAACGAGCTGCGCGATCGGGTGCGTCAGGATCGCGCCACACTCGAGGCTTCAAGAATGACATTGTCCATCGAGGCGACGAGAAAGACCTTGGTCATTATTCGGGACGGAAGCGCGGGAAATGAAGAGGTTTCCGTTGGTCCCGGTGCGGCCTACCGCCGTGCCGCGACGGGCCGCCTCGAAGTGGATCTTCCCGATCTCTCGCTTGCCGTGTGGGCGGGAGACGAAACCGGTGGAAATTCCCTGGAGGATATCGCGCGCGACCTCGCGGATGCCGAAGCCGAATTATCGAAGAGCCTGTCAGAATTCGACGTAGAGGACGTCGGAGCCCTTGAAGCGGGCTCGCGGGAGTACTACCGCACCCTTCAGCAAGCTCAGCTTTCGGCATCGCGGCTGCACGAGGCGCTGGGAGACGAGGATTTTGACGCTCTCGTCGTTCGGGCGGGGCAAATGCAGCCGAATGCAGACGGTTCGATCGATTGAGACGATCGCCGCGGAAATCGCTACGGCGACTCATCGCCTGGAGACAACAACCCGAGACATCACGCGGATGGAGATCGAACTCGCCGACTATGGCAGCCGTTTCGGTGCTCACGAAAATCTCGTTCTGACGGTCGGACGCAAGGCGGCAAAGATAGACGACCTCGCCAGGGGCGCCGCGGCACTGCCGGCGCTGCCGGAAGAGTTCGAATCGGCTGCAAGCTTCTTTTCTCGTCTCGACGCGCTTGATGAGCGACTCCGGGAAGAACGCGACCATCTGAGCGGACTGCTGCAGGAGCGGGCCCGCGCGGAGGCAGGACTGCCGGAGGAATCGTCGGAACAGCTCGCTTTGGCCGCCGCCCGCGCACGCGGCCTGTACCAGCGCATCCGGCGCGAAGGCGAAGCGATCGACACGGTAAGACAAAATGCCGCCTCAGTTCTCGAGGAGGTCGATTCCGGAACATTCACGGAATACACCCGCCGCTTCGCAGAGTACCTCGGACAGATGTCAGGCGGCCGCTTCGTCTCGGCCGAAATGCACGAGGGGGTCCCGAGCAGCTTCGCGGGAAGTTCCGCCGGCCAGCTCCCCTTCGACATCTTGTCCTGGGGAACGCGTGACATTGTCGCTCTGGCTCTCCGGCTCGTCCTCGCGGAATACCTGCTGAAAAGTAAGGAGGGATTCCTCGTCCTCGACGATCCGTTTGTCGATATGGATCCCGATCGGCGAAAACTCGCCGCGGCCGCGGTGCGGGAGTTCTCCGATCGGCATCAGACCATCGTCTTTACCTGCCACCCGGACCATGCTGAAGATCTCGGCGGCACAAGAATCTCGCTCCAGGGACCGAGCTCCTGAGCCCTCGGGACTTGGTGGCGAATTCAATAAAGATAGTGTAGAATCACGACGTGAAGACTGCCGGTTTACCGACCAAGCCGCACATCGTTCCGTCGCAGCCGCCCGACGGATCCTCGATCAGACACCCCGTTCGGACAGCTCTCGTTATTGTGGTTTCCGGGTTGGCGCTCTACCTTCTCAGCCTCTACCGATACTTGCTGTTTCACAGTCTCGCCGAGATTTTCAGCATTACGATCGCCGCCGGTGTCTTCGTCGTCGCGTGGAACACCCGTCGCTATAATGCTGGGTCTTCGCTTTTCTACATCGGCGCGGGTTATCTCTGCGTTGCGTTTCTCGACGTTCTGCATACCATTTCGTATACGGGGATGGGAGTGTTCCCGGACGACCGTTTCTATGCAAATCAGGTCTGGATCGTCTCGCGCGCCACCGAGGCGCTTACACTTCTGCTGTTTCTCGGGATAGTTCGCCGGCGAAGCCGCACGGCTGACAGAATAGTGGCCCTGACCCTCCCGCTCGTCGCGGCCGCTGCGGTGTTTACGATCTTCGTCGTCGCCGGTGTTCCCTGCGTGCTTCACCGCAGGAATCGGTCAGACTCCTTTCAAGATCGCGAGCGAGTACGTCATATGCGCCGTGCTGATCTGGCAACGCTCGTCCTTTTTCGGCGCGACTCTGGAAAGCTACAACCCTGAAGTAAAACGGCTCATGAGCCTCTCGATAATCCTTACCGTGGGTGAGGAACTTCTTTTTACCGACCTATTCCGACAACTACGGCGTCACAAATGTGCTTGGACATCTGTTCAAGATTGCAAGTTTCTACCTCATGTACAAAGCAGTGATTGAAACAAGCCTTCGCAAGCCCTACGACACGACTTTTCGCGAGCTCGTGAAGCACGAAAAGGCGCTTCAAAGCGCCAACGATATGAAGGACCGATTGATGTCGATTATCGGGCATGATCTGCGGAATCCGGTCGGCGGCATCGCCGAAATGAGCCGTCTCATCCTCGACGACGAGAGCGTCCTGAATCAGCTCTCGGTTCACGAAGTGATGGACCACATCTACCGCTCCGCCTCGCAGTCGCTCGAGCTGCTCAACAACCTTCTCTTCTGGGCCAGATCACATAGCGAGAATCTCAAGCTGGAACCCGAGGAGTTTTCGATCGCCGAGATTGCCGGCAACACCGTGGAACTTTTCAAAAGCGCAATACAAACCAAATCATTGACAGTCATCGATCGAGATCCCGCCGGAACAGAATCTGCGCGGATCGGAACATGATCACTACGGTAGTTCGAAATCTGTTTTCAAATGCCATAAAGTTCACGGCCCGAGGCGGCTGTATCTCGATTCGAGGAAGACGCGAAGCGGATTCTTTTGTTCTGGAAATAGCCGACAGCGGCGTCGGCTTGACAGACGAACAATGCACTCTCCTGCTCGCCGGCGATATCGTGGTTCCCGACACGGGGAACCGACGGCGAGGCGGGAACCGGACTTGGCCTCGCGGTCAGCCGGGAATTTGTGCGCCAACACGGAGGCTCGCTCTCGGCAAAGCCCGGACTTGCCGGGGGAAGCGTATTTCAGATCACGCTTCCGGTCGAGCCCCGGATCAGGAAGAATGCCGGATAAGTCCTCCGTGACGGGAAACCCGCACTCGGCAAGGAGCAGGTTTTTGATGAATGATGCGGCATGGAACCGTCCGACCCCGATCGATGTTCTGTACCGGGACGACGAGCTGATCGCCGTCAACAAGCAGGGCGGGATCGGCGTGCAGCCGGACAAAACCGGCGACGAATCGGCACTCTCCGCGGTATCGCAGCTCTGCGGACGGGACGCGTACGTAGTGCATCGAATCGACCGTCCGGTGAGCGGCGTTGTGCTTTTTGCATGCACGCGAAAGTCCGCCGCGGCGATGAGTAAGATCCTGCGCAACGGAAAACTGGAGAAGCTCTACTGGGCCGTGGTGGATGCGGCGCCTCCGGGGGAATCGGGAACTCTGGAAGATAGAATAATCGCGGATACGCGCGCCAACAAGAGCAGAACCATCGTGAGTGAGGTCGCCGCAAAACGCGGTCCCGTTGGCCGCGGACGGCATGCCGTTCTCGAATACAGGGTCGTCGGGAAATCGGATCGCTACTGGTTCCTGGAGGTTCGGCCGAAGACCGGCCGTCATCATCAGATACGGGCCCAGCTTGCGGCGATCGGCTGCCACATCAAAGGCGACGTGAAATATGGCGCTCGCCGGACCAACCCGGGCGGCGGAATACACCTGCACGCCCGTTCGGTGTCGTTCGTGCACCCCTTTACCGGCGCTGACCTGCATATCGTCGCGCCGCCTCCGTCCGAGGATCCATTGTGGCGGCTATTCAGCGAACAGTCCGGAGACTAAAACTCCTTCAGTCCGATATCCCAGTCGAATACCAGCGCCACCGGCATAAGCACTACCCGGAGAATTTCCCGCTTGTCGATGTCGAGACCGGCGGCGCGCAGCGTATCGAGAAAGCGGTTGATCTGTTCTTTTTCTTCCGCGAGAGCGGTGACGATGACCTGTTCTCCGCGATTTTCCCGCTGAAAGAAGCCCGTGAACAGCCGTATCTCGTCGGAAAAAGACTTTTCCAGATTCCAGCTGTCGATGTAGGACGCCTTGGTAATGCCGACGCTCTCGAGGGCCAGGGTAACGTCTTCCTTATAGTCGATATCGACTATCTTTATGAATACAAAGTACATACGCGATCCCTCTTACTCATCCCTCTTACTCATCCCTCTTACTCATCCCTCTGCTCATTCTCGCCGCCGATATCACCGGCCTTTCGGAGCACATAACGAGTCATGAACGGTCCGAGAATCTCCGTAATTATCGTAGTGAACAGCAGGACGTTGATAATAAGCACGGCCATGTTGTGCCCTACCGTTCCATATTTCGGGATATTGAATGTCTTGTCGATGGAAAGAGCAAGCGCGAGCGCGACTCCGACCTGCGGCAGAAGCGCAAATCCCACGTACTTCTTTATGTTCTTCGGTGCCTTTCCGATCGCCGCGCCAAGACTCCCGCCACCTATCTTCCCGATGGCGCGCGCCAGGAAGTAGATAAGTCCGATGAAGCCGATCTTTGCGAAAAGGCGCACGTCCAGGTGTGCACCGCCGAGCACGAAGAACGCCGCAACGAAGACCGGCGCGAAGAACTCAACGATCGTTTCGGTTTTCTTGCTGAGAATCGGAGAGAGATTGGTTACGAGGGTGCCGAAAACCATGATCGACAGGAGTTCGGAAACACCGAGAAGGTCGGACAGTCCAAGCAGCGCAAGGATGAAGGCCGCGAGCCCCAGGCCCACGAGATCGTTCTCACGGCGCTTGCCCAACAGGAACACAAAAAGAAACGCCGTTGCCGTCCCGATCCCGGCTGAGATGAGCACCGAAACGCCTGCATGGAGAATAACCGTTATCACCTGCACGTGCGTTCCCTCGATCGAGGTCTTCACAATACTCGAGGCGAACACGTATATGATGAGCGCGACCGCGTCGTCGATCCCCACTACGGCGAGGATGGTTGAGGTCAAGGCGCCCTTGGACTTGTATTGCCGTATCACCGCGACGGTGGCCGCCGGCGCTGTTGCCGCGGCCACCGCACCGAGAAGCAGAGCTTGATTCGTTTGTCCGGGGAAAAACAGAAGTTGAGACACTATGACGACCGCAAAGGCGCCGATGCTCTCGCATACCACGATGAAAAAGATCGGTCGGCCAAGTCGTTTGAGGACATCGATGCGAAGTTCGATCCCGATCATGAACGCGATGATACCGAGCGCCACGGTGGAGATCGGGCCGAGTCTGGTCAGATGATCGGCGGAAAGCAGATTCAGAACCGATCCGCCGAGCAGAATGCCCAGGACTACGTCGCCGGTTACTTCGGGAATCTTCAGTCGCCGCGTCGATACTTTTACCAACAGGGCGGCCAATAGCATCACACCGATGTAAATGAAGATGTTCTGTTCCATTATGTCCGTTCGTTATCGAGTCTTACACTTTCGTGAAAGGCTTGACGACCTGGTCTTTTGACTCGGCGTCTAGAAGGCTCGCCCGTATAGCCGGATTCTTGATGACGAGCATGAGCTTGGAAAGTATCGTAAGATATTGCCTCTGCTGGTCCGAAGGACCACCGATAAGAAAAACAATTCGAACGGGCTTCTGATCAAGAGCGTGCCACTCTACGTCCTGTTTGAGAACGCCGATCATTATGAAAAACTCCCGAACGCTGCCGAGCTTTGCATGGGGAACAGCAACGCCCAGTCCCATCCCGGTACTCATGATGCTTTCCCGTTCGAACACAGCCTCTTCGAACTCCGCCGCGTCTTCGAGGTACCCGGCATCGTAGGCTTTCTGGACAAGACTGTGAATACATTCGTTGCGGTTGTCCGACTTGAGAAACAACACATTGTCCTCGGACAGATAATCGTACAGGTTCATCTGTATATCCTTCTGTGGTATACTCCCATCCTAATTGAATGTCTGTGGCTCGTCAATTATGGGGAGAACACCTTATGCTGAACATATTGGGCATCTTCATAGGAGGAGGGCTGGGCGCGGCGCTCCGCTACGGGATTTCCCACCTCATTTCCGAGCGGCACGACGCAGTATTTCCCTGGGGAACCTTCGCCGTGAACATCATCGGAGCGTTCGTCATCGGCTTGTTGTTTCAACTGTTTGACCGAATCTTTCTCACCGTGGAAGCTCGGAACCTCATTACCATTGGCCTGATCGGAGCTTTCTCCACTTTTTCGATATTTACTATGGAGTGCGTCATCCTGCTCCGCGGCGGCCACTTCGGCGTCGGAATTCTCTACTTTTTCGGCAGCGGCTTTGCCGGGCTCGCGGCGGTAAGCCTCGGGCTGTTCATTGGTGATATCATACTTCGGATGATGCGGTATTGAGTTCTTCAGCGGACGATCAGAGCCTCAACTGCGGAGTTCTCCGGCATCGCCGTTTGGGCTCCCTTCGCGGTAGTCGAGAGCGCGCCGACGGCATTGGCAAAACGGACCGCGCGTGACAGCGGATAACCGCGCGCTAACGCAACCGCCAACCCGCCGTTGAACGAGTCACCCGCGGCGGTGGTGTCGACGACAGCCACTTCGAATCCGGGCACGTGTTCGACCTTGTCGTCTCTCACCACAAACGCGCCCTGCCGACCGGCCTTGATAACCGCAGTACCCACTCCCCTACCGCAGAGCTCGCGTCCCGCGCGCAATGCGCTCTCCGCATCGCGAACTGCGATGCCGGAAAGGATTTCCACTTCCGTCTCGTTCGGTGTGATGTAATCGACGTGGCGGTAGATCGACACCGGCAATTCGCGTGCGGGGGCCGGATCGAGAATAACCACCTTGCCAAGACGATGAGCCGTTTCTGCGGCGGCCTCCACGGTCTCCATCGGAATCTCGAGCTGCAGCAGAAATATGTCGCTCTGTTCCATTATGCGGCTGTTCCGTTCGATGACCTCCGGTGTCATCCGAGCGTTGGCGCCGGGAATGATGATGATGTGATTCTCCCCGGCACGGTCGACCTCAATGATCGCGAGGCCCGTCGATTCACCGTTTTCCACTGCGATCCCGTCGAGCCCGACCCCGGCGGCTCTGAACGCCTCTTCATACTGCCGGCGAAAGATATCATCACCGAGTTTTCCAATCATCGCAACTTCGGCACCCAGGCGGCCGCAGGCGACGGCCTGGTTTGCTCCCTTCCCGCCCGGGAAGGTGCCGAAAGAGTCACCGGTGAGCGTCTCCCCGGGGCGAGGGAAACGGGGCGTCACGGTGACGAGGTCCATATTGATGCTGCCAATCACACAGATCCGTTTCATTGCACCGTATCTCCCTGCCTATGGGTGAGCCCGCTCGACGTTTCCATCCGGAGTCCCCACGTAGACGACGGGACTGCACCGGGTGAAGAGCCCATTCTCGAGTATACCGGGAATCAAGTTGAACTCAACCTCGAGCAGCGCCGGATCGGCGGGGCTGCCGAGCGTGACATCGAGCAGGATATTCCCGTTGTCCGTGACCACAGGCCCCATTTTGCGAACCGCCATCCGAAGCTGCACACCGATCCCGCGGCTTTCGAGCTCGCGGGTCACCGATGTCCGCGCAAACGGATGGACCTCGAGCGGAACAGGAAAGTTCAGTCCCAGATTTTCGACGCGTTTTGCGTCGTCGATGACTATCACGAGCTCCCGGCTGTTGTACGCCACAATCTTCTCGATGAGCAGAGCCGCTCCCCCACCTTTGGTCAATCGAAGTTCCTTGTCCACCTCATCGGCACCGTCGATCGTCAAATCGAGCACCCCGCCGATCTCCGGATCATTCAGTGAACGCACGGGAATCCCCTGCGCATTACACTCCAACTCCGCCTGAAAACTGGTGGGTACCGCAATAATGTCAGAGAGCTTCCCCGCCCGAAGAAGCTCTCCGACGCGCCGGATACTCCATACCGCGGTCGACCCTGTCCCCATTCCTACCTTCATTCCACTTCTCACATGGGCGTCGGCTGCGTGCAGGCCCACGGCTGCCTTGATCTCCTCCGTCGTCATGCGATGTACCCGTGCAGGAGCTCGAGCATCCGGTCGCGTCCGATGGTGAGTATGAAACCCGCCAGCCGAGGGCCTCGCTCCTTTCCCACGAGCACGCGGTACATGACGGTGAAGAACTCTTTCGGGTCGATTCCGGCCTCGCCGGAAATGCGATAGATCGATTCTGACAGCGACTTCTCGTCGTGCCCGTCGGAAAATCGGGTCGACAGCTCCTCTGCAAGAAGGGCAATCGCTTTGCGGGATGGTTCGTCGACAGGAACCGGTTCGGACTGCGCTGTGCGCAGGGCGTATCGAAAATCTTCGGGGGCGAATCTGGTAATCCAGTTCCAGGCGCATTCCGCCCGACCGGTGAGCCGCTTCAGGTCCGCCTCGCGGATTTCCGGAATCATCCCCAGTGCCTTTTCGATGTTGCCGTCGACGATCTGCAGAAGGTTGCACAGATGACGGAACGGGACCTGGAACGGCATGTCAGGCCGCGGCTGGTCGACCTGCGAAAGTTCGTAGATTCGCGCCTCTTTTGCGCGTCGTTTCTCTCCGACATCTTCGGAACCGTAGTAGATGCGCTCGGTTCTGTCGTAGTCCTCGTAGATTTTGATGACGTCCAGATCAAAGGAAATGGCGAACTCCGTATTCGGCCGTGTCCCGGCAAAGAGATAACGCGTGACCGCAGGTTCGTAAACTTCGAGGACGTCGGAAAGGCTGACAACTTCGCCGGACGAGGAGGAAATCTTCCCCCCTCGCCCCTTGATGCTGATGAAATCGTACTGAAAACTCACCGGGGCGTCGACGCCGTAGATATCCTTGCACAACAGTTTCGCGGTGTCGAATGAGCCCCCTTCGGAGTGGTGATCCTTCCCGGCAGGCTCGAAATCAACTCCTTCATGCGCCCAGCGCATGGGCCAGTCTATCCGCCACGGAAGCTTGACCGCAGCCGTCGAGCGGAGATCGACGGTTTCGGTCTTCCCGCTGTCCTCGCAGCGGTAGGTGAGCCCGTAGGCGCCGTCCCATCCGAGTACCGTCGTATTGTCGGTGTTGGTGAAATTGCTGAATACGGAGACCGGCCACCAGTCTGCGGTCAAAGGCTCCGTGCGGTGACGGTTTAGGATTTCACGAATGACATCCCGTTTCTCGATCGCCGTCCGTATTCCTTCCGCGTAGACTGAAGACCGGTAGCGCGCGGCCTGGTAGATGTACTCAGGTTCAATCCCCACTGTGGAAAGCAGCCGTTCGAGATCCGCCTCATTTGCACGGGCATAACTCGACTCCTTTCCCCACGGGTCCGGCACCAGAGTAATGGGCCATCGGAGATGATTCTGGAGCTGCTCCTGATTGGGCATGTTCTTCGGGACTTTTCGAAACACATCGTAGTCATCCCACGAATAGATGAATCGCACCTTTCTTCCACGGCTTCGCAATGCGCGGACTACAAGATCGACCGATATAATTTCCCGGAAATTGCCGATGTGGACCGTTCCTGATGGGGTGATGCCCGAAGCACAGGTGTACTGTGGCTTCTCGCCTTTCTCGCGAACGATGCGTTCGGCGTATGTATCGGCCCAATGTGACACGTTTACAATGGAACTGTTCATGATTTTCAATTATACGGAGGCTCAATCCCGGTATCAAGTTCGCGACGGCCAGCTCCGGTGCCGATTCGAAGTGAGTTGGCAATGGAACGAACAAACAGTATTATATAAACTCAGGAATTATGATGATGAAAAAAAGGCTCAGACTAGCGCTGCTGGCGGCAGCGATTTTTCTTATAAGCGCCGCCTTCGCTGCAGCAATCGAAACAGAAGGATACGCCTCCTGGTACGGACCGCACTTTCAAGGAAAGTTGACCGCCAGTGGTGAAATATTCGACACCAACAGATTTACCGCAGCTCACAAGAGCCTGCCGTTCGGCAGCATTGTGAAGGTTACCAATCTCGAAAACAACAGATCGGTTGTGGTACGGATCAACGATCGAGGCCCCTATGTAACCGGAAGAATTATCGACCTGACCCACGCCGCAGCGGGCGCGCTGGGAATGCTTGGCGATGGAGTTGCGAAAGTCCGGCTTGACATTCTCCATCAGCAGCAAGAGAACGCCATGCGGACGATTCAAGTCGCAGCATTCACGCTGCGCACCAATGCGCTCAGGGTACAGAAACAACTGTACGACCTGGGTCTCGAGCCCGCGATCGAGTCAAGCGCCACCGGAATTTACCGGGTGCTTCTGACCGGGATTCCACTCGCCGATGTGATCACTATGCAGCAGAAGCTGCGCCAGATCGGGTATCCAGAAACGCTCATCCGGATGTTCTGATCGCGGCGGCCGCGCGGATTTCAGGAGCTTGCTGCTAACCGTCAGCTCCGGAAACAATGGACAGTCTTTTGCGCTCGGTACCGCGGACCACGCCAAGAGAAACTGTCGCGCCCGGTTCGCGCGCGGACAGGTATCGGTGAAGATCGTCCATGCTCGAGACCGGCTCTCCGTCCACCGAGTGAATGAGATCTCCCGACACGAGACCCGCCCGGCGCGCCGGTCCGCCTTTCTGCAGGCGCAGGACTTCGACAACCGAAGATGCCGGGTGACCGAGCACTCGCTGAAAGCGACGACCGATCGGATGGATGCGTGCCTCGATTCCAAGATGCGCACGACGGACGCGACCGTGGGAGATCAGTTCGGTTATCACAAACCTGGCCGTGTCTACAGGAATTGAAAAGCTGATCCCCTGCGCCATCTGGACAATTGCCGTATTGATTCCGACTACAAACCCGCGACTGTCGAGAAGCGGTCCCCCGGAGTTGCCCGGATTCAGCGCTACATCGCTTTGAATAACGTGCTCGATCAGCCGTCCCGAAGGACTCCGCATCGAGCGGCCGATCGCCGAAACCACACCGGCAGAAACCGTGTTGGAGAAACCGAGCGGATTACCAAGCGCGATCACCAGCTGTCCCGGGCGCAGGCCGTTGGAGCTGCCAAGCTCGGCGGCGGGCAGTTTTTCACCCGCCACCCGGATGAGTGCAAGGTCGGTCGCAGGATCACGCCCGACGAGATCAGCCGTGTAACTCCGGTCATCGACAAGGATCACGAGGATCTCGCGAGCACCGGCGACAACGTGGTCGTTCGTGAGGATAAAGCCATCCGGGGTGATAATCACACCCGATCCTGCGCCTTCCTGCATCTGCGGACCGTCGCCATTCCCGTTCGGCGCGCCATACGGCCGCCGCCATTCCCGTGGGTCCCGCCCGCGCCGCTCCGCCGCGGGAGTCCGCACCCGGATCGACACCACCGTCGGTCCAACCGACTCGACCACCCCGGTTACCGCCCTTGAGTAGGCGTCCAGCAGCTCCACATCCTGCGGTGCGGTGCTCCGCGGGGAATCGTCCCTGCCGTCGGATCGCTCATCAGCGGGATTCTGGGTCAAGATATATTTCAATGATGTACTCATATCATTCGTCTTCCTTTTTCAGCGAAATGAATATACTCAAATGTTACTTTAAAAAGAAACAGTCGACCGGTACCTCGCGGCGGGCGTCCGGCCAGGCGTCCGGTATTCCGCGCTCGTGGACCGTGAGCTTCATCCCCGCTGAAGGAGTTCGGGTTGGCACTCGCGCGCTGATTGCGTAGATTACCCATATGGTGGACATATCTCGACCAGGACAACCCTACATCGACGCGGTAATCTACGATCTCGACGGTGTACTCGTCTCGACCGACGAATACCACTTCAGGGCGTGGAAGCGACTCGCAGACGATGAAAATATCGCGTTCGACCGCACCATCAACGAGAGACTCCGGGGGGTAAGTCGCATGGAAAGCCTTTCGATTATCCTGGAGAGGTCGAAACGAAGCTACTCCGACGAGGAGAAACGGTCCCTCGCAGAGCGCAAGAACGGCTACTACGTCGAATCGCTCGGTGGGCTCGGTCCCGACGCGATCCTTCCGGGCGCAACGGAAACCGTTCGCGCACTGCGTCTGATGGGCCTTCGCCAGGCCGTCGCATCGTCGAGCAAGAATGCGCCTCTCATACTCGAATGCACCGGTCTATCGTCGCTTTTCGATGCGGCAGTCGATGGTTCCATGATCACAAGAAGCAAACCCGACCCGGAAGTGTTCCTTAAGGCCGCGGAAGCGCTTGAAGTCGCCCCCTCAGCGTGCGTTGTCGTAGAGGACGCAGTTTCCGGCGTGGAGGCGGCCGTCGCAGCCGGAATGCGTGCATTCGCCGTGGCGAGCGCGGCGCGCGCAGCCGGAAATTCCGACGCCGGCAGTAGCGCCTCCGCGGCGTGGATGACCGCACCTGATCTGTCGGAGAGCTCGCTGGTAAACGCGGTTCGGCCCTTCGTGCGCGCGCCACGTGAGAGATAGACGCTCCTTCTACCGACCGAGCCTACCCTGTCGAGCGCCAAACCTTGACAGCCGGGTCCAGTTCCGACAATATAGTGACCATTCCGCAAAGTGACAGAATGTCACACGGGCCCATAGCTCAGTTGGTTAGAGCGACGGACTCATAATCCGTTGGTCCCAGGTTCAAGTCCTGGTGGGCCCAAAGAAGCCGCGTGACGCCGCGAGGTGTTGCGCGGCTTTTTTGTGGCTAGGACCCAGCAGGACTTGAAACGAAGGAGCGGCGCGACCGGGAGGGAGCGCAAATCGCCACGGATGGCGATTTAGCGTCTGAGGCGAGCTTCCGGGAGGCCGCACGACGCGGCCGACCGGAAGTCAAATCCTAGTAGGCCCATTTGCTTCTTGTTGTGCAGTAATGATTTACGTTTGGTGCCCTGTAACAGACTATGGGGCGTGTTACAAAAGTGTCACATGACTTTGCGGCGTCTTAGCGACGCCAAGTGGCTACGATATGACCGTAGACGGACCAAAGAATTTCGCTACGCCAATCGAGACGGCAGTGCGCAAGATCCGGCTGGCCGAAAAGGAACTGCTCGAACATAGCCACAAAAGAACCGTAAAGTCTCCCGATAAGGTCGGTGAACTCTCGATCCTTTTACACGAAGCGACCGCATACATCGATGGGAGAGAACATCCGTCGGGGCGTCGTTGGCCGTGTAAGGGAGGCGTTCGCGGATCAGAAGCGTTTAGACCTTCCGGAACTTTCGTTCGAAATAGCGTCCTGGCCGAAGACTAAACAGAGAGATGCAAAAGTACGCCTGATCCTCTACGGCGAAAACTCTGGGAGAATTGAGTTCCCGACATCCAGTGCGCTTGAGCTGGCCAATACACTCATTGAATCGATAGCCGACGTCGAGCCCGAGACGTAGTACTAGTGCTCAAGTGACCAGCGAGGTCTCGGCACAGACGCCGCAGAAGAAACACAATGGAATCTACGTAGGCGGTGCACAGATTCTCCGAAACTACTGGCGGAATGGCGGTTCCCCTCGGTTTCCGAGCAAACTCGAATGGCTTTTGTCTCAGATCGCTGGCATGAGACCTTGAATCGCATTTTGTGTTCCGACGAACGATAATTCAACAGAAGGGAGGGCAGCCGATGGCAAACACGGACGGACCAAAGGGAGTGTGGGGATGGTTGCTGCTTTTCTGCATCGCTCTTACGGTGTTTGGCCCTCTCGCTTGGATCAGAATGGGAATTGAGAGCCAGTCGGAGCCCGCGCGTATCGTTGCGGTCGGCACGCGCGTATTCAGTTTGCTAAACGGTTTCGGCTTATGGACTCAGCGGCCACCAGCAGTCGGTTGGGCTCAGCTGTACTTGCTCTTAGCATGTGTGGCGGGAACGGTTTTTGCCGGACTGAGCGGAGCGGGGCTTTTGTACGCTGCACTGGTAGGTATGGCCGGTCTTGTTCCCGCTGGAGGAGGTGGCGGTTTTCGATATGGACAGATTCGTAGATGGAAAGATGGTCGAGCACTGCGGCTGTCGCGACGTTTCGCGTCGCGGCAGCAAGCGTGCTTCGCCGAGCGGCTCAACCATTATTGGGCCGTGACGCTGACGGCGAAAGTGCCCGTATCACTCGTATAGTACGGACTGACGACCACCCATACGAAGCCCGTTTGCGAGGCGGTGAAGGTCTCGCGTGCCCCATAATTCGGATCTGCATCGTAGAGACCGCCGGGTTCATTGAAGCCGACGAACGAGGTCATCGCACCGGCATGAAAGTACGTCACTTTTATATCGAGCGTGTAGACGCCGCTTCCACCCCACGCATCATCTCACTCGATTTCGTAAGTGCCCATGCTCGATACAGGAATCAGTTGGATGACGCTTGCGCCGGGTGCACTTGAGTCTATTTCTCTCTGGTACCATTGGCCGTCGACGGGGATCTGACCGCCGGGGGTGAGGGCGACTGAGCCCAAATCCGGCGAGATTGTGAGCACAAAATCAACCCTGGCGAACCCGACAGGCTGCACGTGGATGTAAAGAACGGATCCTGGCGCCGACGAGACGTGGACTGTGATGTCATCTTCGCCGCTGCTCAATGAGTTGCCCACGAGGGACGTGAAGGTGGACTGACCATACACCGACAGAAGTACATCGCCGCCGGAGATGCCGGTAACATTCACATCGTAGCTCTCCAAAAGCGCCATCGTCTGAACCGAGTAGTAGACGGAGTTGCCAAGATTTGCCATTCCTGCATGGCTCACCTGGCTGACAATCGCATTTCCGACGCTCATCGGCGACGCCACCGAACCCTCGGTTCCCACTGCATCGTCTACAACACGCAACGAATAGTTCACGGCAGTCTCGGAGAGTGTTGCGACACCAATGTATAGGAGAGCTCCAACGGCACCCGAATCACCGGCATCTTCGAAGGTCACCTTGAGTCCCTCGTCCGCGGTGCCGACGTTCGCGCTCAGGCCAAGTTCGTTAAACGGATCGAATTCAGAAGTGGCAAACACGGCAAGCGTCGCGTCCCCATTCATCCCCGTCAAATTGACGATGTACTTGTGAGACGGGATTACCACCACCTGGTAGTAGGCCTGCCCGTTCTCCACCTGCGCAGTTCGGCTTATCGCGAGCGAACCGACCGTTCCTAGATCCACCGGCGCCTCCGGCGTACCCTCATTCAGTGGAACCGAACCGGTGCCAGATCCACCTGCCTTACCGCCCGAGCCTCCTGACCCAACAGGCTGCGAGCAGCCGATAAGGACAAATGCGCTGATCAGCAGCACACGCAAACACAACCTGAAAATAAGCTTTTTCATAACGACCTCCATCGAAATACGATTCTGTATTCGACAATGCAAATCCCGTGCCATCGAAATTCGAAGGCGATATCTCTTTGTGGGTCAATGATTAGCATTTGTTCCGGTGCCTCATGAAAGGCGATCAAGTGCGTCAACTTTCTTACGTATCGCAACCGGCGCGACTACAAAAGTTGATTCTTGCCATGCAGTTTTCTGGATTCAATTGGAACGGCTTGTTAGCGACCGCAGTGCCCGAACCGGTATCAACGTCCGTCCTTTTTCTGTGGGTTTATCAACTTATGTCGGGTCTGCTTCGACTTTTGATGTCGACGAGCGTCGGTAACTCTATCAATCGGCACAACTTAAGACGTCCAGGCGGGCTGGCACGGATTGTGCATTGTGACTTCTGCCGTACGGCTTCCCGCACGGTGGGAGGACATTATGCACAGGGGTAATGGGAACGTGGCATCGGATCGGACGCGATCGGCACGAACAACGATCTTGGGCTTGTTGATGGCAGTGACCGCAACGTTATTTTTTGTTGGCTGCGCCAATCCGGCAACTGGAACTCCGGGGGCGGTAGATGATGCCCCTATGAGCAACAACGCGAACCTGTCGACCTTAAGTGTGACCGCAGGCACGTTAAGCCCGGCCTTTGCGGCAGGAACCACGACCTACGACGTAAGTGTACCCAACGCCACCACTTTCGTCACGGTGACAGGCACCAAAGCCGACGCCAATGCCTCGGTGAGTGACCCTGT
The DNA here is from genome assembly GCA_963832675.1 of uncultured Spirochaetota bacterium. Classification (GTDB taxonomy): domain Bacteria; phylum Spirochaetota; class Spirochaetia; order DSM-27196; family DATKUC01; genus DATKUC01. Next base: position 25,330 of record CAWHUY010000029.1, read on the forward strand.
GACGTTAAGCAGTCTGGTGGTGGCTGTGGCGCAGATAGCCAACATTACCGTAACGGCCCGAGACGGCACGACGGTGAAGAACTACGAAGTAACAGTTACCAGAGCAGCTCCCGCCAGCACCAACGCCGACCTGTCCGCACTGAGTGTGAGCGAATGTACGCTCAGCCCAGCCTTTGCGCCAGGAACCACGGCCTACAGCGTAGGTGTACTCAACGCGACCACCAGCATTACGATCACCGGCACCAAGGCAGACGCTGCTGCCACCGTAAGCGCCAATAACGGTATGCCTCAAGCTTTGAGCGTGGGAGCCAATTCTGTAACAATCACGGTGACCGCCGAGGACGGAAGCACGGTGAAGAAATACGCTATAACGGTCGATCGCGCCGGTGATTACACGTCTATGACTATCGGTACGCTGAAATACGTCCCTGGCGGTACGTTCCAGCGGGTCTCCACGGCCACCAACACCAGCACCGTATCCTCCTTTCGGATGAGCCAGTACGAGATCACCCGGACGCAATTCGCCGCCGTGCTTACTACCGATCCAAGTAGCGCGACCTATTCGAGCGGTACGAGCGATCCGGTGCAACAAGTAAACTGGTACCACGCCATTGCGTTCTGCAACAAGCTGAGCCTCGCCGAAGGCTTGACCCCAGTGTACGCGGTGGCAGGGGTGAATTTTCCCACGTTGACCTTCGCGTCAATACCGACGTCCAGCAATGCTACCTGGGATGCCGTTTCGGCCAACTGGGCGGCCACTGGTTACCGCTTGCCTACGGAGATGGAGTGGATGTGGGCAGCTATGGGAGCCCCGGCGGACGGGCAGGGCGGGGGTACGAACACTACGGGGTACCTTAAGGCCTTTGCGGGGAGCACGGGTAGCAACGCTATTGATACCTATGCCTGGTATTACACAAACGGCGGAGGTAAGACACATGCCGCTGGATCCAAAACGGCCAACGAGTTGGGATTGTTCGATATGAGCGGCAACGTTATGGAGAGGAACTGGGACTGGTACGGAGCGTATCCTGCGGGTCCAGTAAGTGACTACCGTGGAAACGCGTCGGGCACACTCCGCGTCGTACAAGGCGGCAGCTGGACCAGTAATGCGTCCGACTGCACTGTGGCCCGCCGGGGCGGCACATATCCGTACAGCGCGGGCAACTATTCTGGTTTCCGCGTTGTTCGACGCTGAGTTCCGCGCAACATTCGCGGAGTGTCGAAACGCCATCCGACCGGAGGCGTCGAGCGACGGGGAGGGAAGTCTCACCGGGGTGACGACTGCCAGCGAGGGCGCTGTCGATGTCATGGTTGTGAAATATGATACTACCGGCACGGCAAAGTGGGCGCAAACGGCCAACTCGGGCACTGACAACTCTGAGTTCTACTCTGTTGCTGTGGACGGTTCGGGAAATGTCTACGCGGCAGGTTTTCAAATCAAAAACAGGACTTTTTCGTACGGTTCTGGCGTTAGCGCCATCGGGAGCTACGCGTCGCGCTCCAACGCCGTCCTCGTGAAGAATGTGCCCTGAGTGCGCGACGGCCTCACATTTTGCGGCTGAGCGCAACGAGCGTAGGACGGGTACCCGTTTCGCGGATCGCGGAGAGCAAGCCTGACAATCGGCCGGAGCGAATCCAACGCCAAAAAAAATGACGAACCAGTTCATGGAGGGTAATAAATGCATCGGTCAATACTATTCCTGTTCGTTCTTGTCTTGCCGACGGGTCTCGTTTCTGCTGAAAGATTTACCGATAGCAACAAGCTTTTCTCGTTCGAAATTCCCGACGGTTGGAAGGCTTACGAAAACTCGCTAAGTGTCGGGGTGATGAGTCCGGCAGCCGCAATAAGCTCGTCGGGGCCCGGAGCGGGCGAAGCCGTTGTCGGCGTCGTTCCCCTGCCCGCCGAGATGATCGTCAAACAATTTGGATCCCTTGCTGCTGCGAAAGCCGGCGATGTGGCTGCACTTTCTTCCGGAGCCAAGCCGTCCGGGCCTCCGAGCTCCTGGTCGCGGGACGACGGGGTTTCCGTCGACGAAGTCCGCATGGGTGAAACAAACGCTGCATTCAGCTTCTCACCCGATCCCAGAATACTCCTGCTCGTTCTGGTGAACGCCGGGTCAGGCGGCTTTGAAGCGCACGCGCAGGAGATCCGAAAGTTCGTGTCAAGTATCCGGCTCGAGATTGACCCGGCAGCACTGACCAATCATTGAGCGTTCCTGGCGCAGGCTAAAGGTCGCCGTGCACGATGGCCGCGCTGCGGGAACGATATCTGGCGCGGGACAGGTTATCCCGCGCCGAAAAATGGACTGCGTTCTAATAGCACGAAACGCGGGCCAATATTGTGGCCCGAGTTTCCGAGTCGCCGATCCTGTCGCTCGATCAAGGAGCGTACTTCACCAGGACAGCATTGCTGCCTGAACTATACACACCTGCTGCGGTGACCCCAGGGCCGTATTCAAAGGGGATGGCTCCATATTGATTGCCACCGCCATAGATGTTCCCGGAGCCGTCAAGGGCGACGGAGGCGAACATTGCGGCGACGGTTCCCGAGCTGTTCGTCCTAGCCCAAAGAGGAGAGCCTGCGGCGTTGTACTTGACAACGACAACGTTTCCCCAGCCGCATGTGCCGGTGGCGGCGACCCCGGGGCCATAGGTGTAGGTGTTCACGCCGTTCTGACCGCCCGCCGCATAGACGTTTCCAGACCCATCGATCGCGACGGACAGGAAAGCGGAGTTGTCCTGCCCCGAACCAATCGATCGCGCCCAAACGGCAGAACCTGTGGTGTCGTACTTCGCGAGGATGATATTATTATTGATATATGTTCCAGTAGCAGTCACGCCCGGACCATAGGTGTAGGTGCCGGTTCCTTGCTGGTATCCGGCGACGTACGAGTTTCCGGACGCATCGATTGCGACACCCGAGAATGCCGAAGCACTCGGGCCGGAACTCACCGTTCGCGCCCACAGGGCGGTTCCTGAAGCGTTGTATTTAACGAGGACAACGTTCGACGCCACATAGGTCCCCGTAGCGGTGACCCCGGGGCCATACGTGCAGGTGCCGGTGCCGGATTGGGAGCCGGCCGCGTACACATTACCGAATGTGTCGACAGCGACCGCGCTGAAACCTGAGTCGTACGGCTCAGTACTTGTACTCACTGTCCGCGCCCAGAGGGCCATACCCGACGAATTGTACTTCACGAGGACAGCATTGCTACCGTATTCGTAGCTGCCCGCGGCGGTCACGCCGCCGCCGTAGGTGTAGATGCCTGAGCCTTGCTGGGAGCCAGCTACGTACAAGTTGCCTGAAGCGTCGAACGCGACGGAGGTGAACTCCGAGTTATTTGAACCGGAGGTTACCGTCCGAGCCCAAAGGGCCGCGCCTGCGGCGCTGTACTTCACAATTACGGCGTTGCCACCGCTGCTATTGGTGCCCGAAGCGGTGACACCTGAGCCGTAGGTGAAGGTACCGGTGCCTTGCTGGTATCCGACCGCGTACAGGTTGCCCGATGTGTCCGCGGCGACTGACCTGAACTGTGACCAATTTAACCCGGAGCTTACCGTCCGCGCCCAAAGGGCTGTACCCGAGATGTCGTACTTCACGAGGACAGCATTGGCGCCGTCCGACGCGCCGGCAGCCGAGACACCGTTGCCATAACCGAAAGCGCCGAGTCCCAATTGTTCGCCCGCGGCGTACAGATTGCCGGAGCCGTCGACCGCGACGGAATTGAACACCGAGCTATTTGCTCCGCTGCTCACCGTCCGTGCCCAAAGGGCGGTACCCGACGCCATCGACCCTCCTGCCACCACTTGCACCATCGCGGAGGCACTGCCTCCACGGGTGGCGTCCGCACTTATGACGGTGACGTCGATGCGGTAGTACCCTTCCGCCCAGGTGTCATCGAAGGCAAATGAGGCGCCTGTCCCTTTCGCCTCACCGTTCACGTACCAGGCGTAGGTCGCGTTCACTCCCTGCGCGTTGCTCGCCGTGAGGTTGAGAGTTTCGTCTGCAGGCTTCGTGTCCGCAGCCCCTGCGATGCTCACATCAAGCGGATTGCCCATGTCGGGGGTGATCTCGACATCGATGCTGCCACCGGGTTTGTTCACGTTGGTGAAGGCGAAGCTTCCGCTTGTCACCTGGCCCTTCACGATCCTCACCAGTTCCACCGCTCCCATCGTGAGAGCTCCGTTATCAAGAAGCTTCACAGTAAGCGTGTGGTAGCCGGTCGACACATCGTCTGCCGAAAAGTCTGCGGTTCCTGCCCCCGCGTTCAGATCGAAAGTAAGTGTGCGCGCAGCGCCTACCACCGGAAGAAGAGTCGACTCCACCTGCGCAGTCTCGATGTCGGCGGCAGGCCAGCTCAGGTCCAGGCTCAGGGTGCCAAACCCATCGTAGGGCTTGACCGTGAGGGCCACAGTTGTGCCCGCGTTGCTGTGCACGGTGGCGGTGCTCGTCGCTGCCCCTATGGCGGTGTCATCAGCGTTGAAGGCGGTCACCGTGATTGTCCACTGGCCGAAGGCGAGCTTGTCGACGGTCACCGTGGCAGAGCCTGTGATGGTGCGGGTGAAGGTGGCTCCTCCGGGACCCTCCCCGTCGATCTGGTAGCTTGCAGGGTTCATGTCAAGGGAGGGCTGCAGGGTCCTGCTCACCCCGTCGCCGACAGAGATGGTGAGACTCCCTCCGCCACCGCTACCGCCGGAGCCTCCGTGGCCGCTCATGGGATTCTGACAGGCGGCCAGGACCAGTATCAAGCCGAGCGCAAGTGCCGCGCGAAACGTCGCTGTTTGTCTCATAGTGTCCTCCTTTTCGTATATCACGCGTGAACCGATAGCGTGCGACTTGAGAGCAACTAAAAGGCCCGAATGGCACGCACGCGGTAACCGCTCATCTTGCCGTCGATAATTTGGTCCCCACTATTGAAATTCTGAATCCATGCGTTGTACGGATCATATTCGGACGAGCTCCAGTACCAGTCCGACGCGAAAACACCGAGAAATTCCTTGTTGATGTACATTTGGTTTAGCTCATCCTTCGAAGGAAGAAACCAATCAGTGTGGCCACCGAGTGTCAGGTCGGTACAGATACGTGCCGCAAGACTCCCTGCAGCAAGGACACCATCAATCAACGCGGTATTTGAACTCCCGGTTCCGATTACCATTCCGCTCGCACCGGTAACGGTACCGTAGTCACCGGGGAAGGCCCAAACCGCGGAAATCTGGTCGCTCGGCGCAGCTTCGAGGTAACGCCAGCCTTCCGAATAGCTTCCCTTGTCGTAGAAGACTATTCCGCCCGCGGGACCGGTACCCCCGATCGAATATCCGGCTATCCTGTACGTCTCCTCCACAATAATCGAATCGGCGAATCCACTTTTATAAGCGACCGCCCGAATCGTGGTGCTGGATTCGACGGATATTCCGACAGCATATGTGTTGCCATGCGTCGTGGTTGGCGTGCTTCCGTCCGTTGTGTACCGTATCGTTGCGCCAAGTGTGCTGGTAGTTATCGTCACAGTTTGCGGACTGGAATAGGAGCCGGCCGGTGGGGTGAATTGCGGTGCGGCAACCCTGGAGTCGATAACCGCGATCTCCACATTTGCGCTCCCCGCGCTCGTCCCGTCCGCGCTGATCGCGATGACATCGATGCGGTAGTAGCCCTCGTCCCAGGTGTCATCGAATGCAAATGAGGAGCCTGTCCCTTTCGCCTCACCGTTCACGTACCAGGCGTAGGTCGCGTTCACTCCCTGCGCGTTGCTCGCCGTGAGGTTGAGGGTTTCGTCTGCAGGCTTCGTGTCCGCAGCCCCTGCGATGCTCACATCAAGCGGATTGCCCATGTCGGGGGTGATCTCGACATCGATGCTGCCGCCGGGTTTGTTCACGTTGGTGAAGGCGAAGCTTCCGCTTGTCACCTGGCCCTTCACGATCCTCACCAGTTCCACCGCTCCCATCGTGAGAGCTCCGTTATCAAGAAGCTTCACAGTAAGCGTGTGGTAGCCGGTCGACACATCGTCTGCCGAAAAGTCTGCGGTTCCTGCCCCCGCGTTCAGATCGAAAGTAAGTGTGCGCGCAGCGCCTACCACCGGAAGAAGAGTCGACTCCACCTGCGCAGTCTCGATGTCGGCGGCAGGCCAGCTCAGGTCCAGGCTCAGGGTGCCAAACCCATCGTAGGGCTTGACCGTGAGGGCCACAGTTGTGCCCGCGTTGCTGTGCACGGTGGCGGTGCTCGTCGCTGCCCCTATGGCGGTGTCATCAGCGTTGAAGGCGGTCACCGTGATTGTCCACTGGCCGAAGGCAAGCTTGTCGACGGTCACCGTGGCAGAGCCTGTGATGATGCGGGTGAAGGTGGCTCCCCCGGGACCCTCCCCGTCGATCTGGTAGCTTGCAGGGTTCATGTCGAGAGCCGGCTGCAGCGTTCTGCTCACCCCGTCGCCGACAGAAATAGTGAGACTCCCTCCGCCACCGCTACCGCCGGAGCCTCCGTGGCCGCTCATGGGATTCTGACAGGCGGCCAGGACCAGTATCAAGCCGAGCGCAAGTGCCGCGCCGGCATTTCTGAATCCTTGTGATTTCATACTACCCTCCATATTTGCCGTCTCCGGATTTCAGACCGTATCGCGTATCCAGGCATCGCCGCGTGTGCGGACGCCCCGAGCAAGATCCATTTGGAACCCGCGCCATGCGGTTACCGGTCTGTCGCTCTCGTCAATGCGCGTACTTTACGAGGACGACGTTGATCCCGCTGTACGTGCCCGCGGCGGTTACCCCAGGGCCGTAGGCGTAGGCGCCAGTGTCGTTTTGGAAGCCGGCGGCGTAGACATCACCAGAAGCGTCGACCGCAACGGAGTAAAACTCCGAGTTATTCGATCCGGCCGTAACCGTTCGCGCCCACTGGGCTGTTCCCGAAGCGTCGTACTTCACGAAAACGACGTTGGCACCGACGTACGTGCCTTCGGCGGTAACGCCAGAACCGTAGGTGTAGGTGCCGGTGCCGCTTTGATAGCCGGCGACGTGGATGTTACCGGAGGCGTCGACCGCAACCGACGAGAATGTCGAAATTTTCGAGCCACTGCTCACTGTCCTCGCCCATTGGGCTGTGCCGGAGCTGCTGTACTTCACAAGAACGACGTTGCTGCCGAAGAATGGCGCGGCGGCGGTGACCCCTGGGCCGTAGGTGTAGGTGCCGTCTCCAGATTGGGCGCCAACCGCATACAGGTCGCCGAATGCGTCGACCGCGACGGACGAGAATGCCGAACTTGATCCGGTGCTCACCGTCCCCGTCCTGGCCCACAGCGCTGTGCCCGAGGCATTGTACTTCACGAGGACGGGGTTTCCGTTTTCGGACACACCCGTTGCAGTGACTCCGGGGCCATAGGTGTAGGTACCGGTGCCGTATTGGAGGCCGGTCGCGTATAGGTCGCCCGAATCGTCGACCGCGACGGACGAGAATACCGAAATCAACGAGCCGCTGCTCACCGTCCGCGCCCATTGGACTGTGCCCGAATCGTTGTACTTCACGAGGACGGGGTTGTTGCTACTGGACGTAGCCGTAGCCTCTATCCCTGATCCGTAGGCGTAAGTGCCGGCGCCACTTTGATAGCCGGCCGCGTAGACATTACCGGACGGGTCGACCGCGACGGACGAGAATTCCGAATTATTCGACCCGCTGCTCACCGTCCGCGCCCATAGGGCTGTGCCCGAGGCGTTGTACTTCACGAGGACGAGGTTGCTGACGGTGGACGCACCCGCGGTGGTCACCCCGCTGCCGTAGGTGAAGGTGCCTAGACCTTGTTGGTAGCCGGAAGCGTAGATATTTCCAGCGAGGTCGACTGCGACCGAGCTGAATCCTGAACCACTTGAGCCACTGCTGACTGTCCGCGCCCACTGTGCGGTTCCCGAAGTGTCGTACTTCACGAGCACGACATTGCTGCCGCCGCCGTACATGCCTGCGACGGTGACTCCCGGGCCATAGGTGCAGGTGGCGGTGCCGTATTGGGAGCCGGCGGCGTAGACGTTACCGGACAAGTCCGTCGCGACAGAAGAGAAGTACGATTCGTTTGACCCGGAACTCACCGTTCGCGCCCAAAGGGCTGTGCCCGAGGCCACCGATGCTCCGGCCACCACCTGCACCATCGCCGTAGCACTTCCTCCACGGCTGCCATCCGCGCTGATCGCGGTGACATCGATGCGGTAGTACCCTTCCGCCCAGGTGTCATCGAATGCGAATGTGGAGCCGGCGCCTTTCGCCTCACCGTTCACGTACCACGCGTAGGTTGCGTTCACTCCCTGCGCATTGTTCGCCGTGAGGTTGAGAATTTCGTTGGCAGACTTCGTGTCTGCCGCTCCGGCAATGCTCACATCAACCGGATTTCCCATGTCGGGGGTGATCTCGACATCGATGCTGCCGCCGGGTTTGTTCACGTTGGTGAAGGCGAAGCTTCCGCTTGTCACCTGGTCCTTCACAATTCTCACCAGCTCCACCGCTCCCATTGCAAGGGCCCCGTTGTCCAGAAGCTTCACCGTCAGCGTGTGATAGCCAGTCGATATGTCATCGGCCGAGAAGTCCGCGGTTCCCGCCCCCGCGTTCAGACTGAAGGTAAGTGTGCGCGCAGCGCCTACCACTGGAAGCAGGGTTGACTCCACCTGCGCGGTTTCAATGTCTGCCGCAGGCCAGCTCAGGTCCAGGCTCAGGGTGCCGAACCCATCGTAGGGTTTGACCGTGAGGGCTACATTTGTGCCCGTGTTGGTGTGCACGGTAGCGGTGCTCGTCGCTGCCCCAATGGGCGTACCGTCAGCGTTGAAGGCGGTTACCGTGATTGTCCACTGGCCGAAGGCAAGCTTGTCGACGGTCACCGTGGCAGAGCCTGTGATGGTGCGGGTGAAGGTGGCTCCTCCGGGACCCTCCCCGTCGATCTGGTAGCTTGCAGGATTCATGTCAAGGGAGGGCTGCAGGGTCCTGCTCACCCCGTCGCCGACAGAGATGGTGAGACTCCCTCCGCCACCGCTACCGCCGGAGCCTCCGTGGTCGCTCATGGGATTCTGACAGGCGGCCAGGACCAGTATCAAGCCGAGCGCAAGTGCCGCGCCGACAATCTTTAGAATAAGAGTTTTCATATCACCCTCCATGTGTGCCCGACCAGCGGCGCGGGCAACTTATCACTCGCAAGAATCGTACCAGTCGACCGATATCGACTAAGTCTATTTCCCACAGGCACTTATTGCTTTAGGCGAAATCGACCCATTCCGATCGGAATTAACTTATGTCCCCGAAAAAGCAGGAATATGACAAAAGTTGACACCCATTTTCTTGCCGGCTCGCGCCGACATACCTGCGCCGCCGGGATCATCGGGCCCACAGGTCGAGAGGAGTGAACCGCACAATTGGAACGATTCACCACCTCTCCCCGTATCCGACAACTCGCGTGAAACGAAACGCCGAATCGGCCCCCGTCAGAAGCTCGCCACATGCGCGAGAAAACCAATCCCCGCGCGCGGATGCTCCGCCCTGAAGAGCGTGAACTCGGCAATGTAGTCGAACTCGAAGAAGAACTTGAAAGACTTGCCGAAACCAAGCATCGCCCCGGGTCGAACGAGTGACTCGTTCCCAGAGCGTCGGTGACCTCGGTGCCACCGCCTGTGCCCATGGCAAGATGGCTGTAGTAGTATCCGAGGTGCGGCTGGAAGAACAGGTTTCCCGACGACATGCGGACAAAGGCCCGCACCGGAACGTCGATGAAGGTAACCGTGGTATCTGCGTCACCAGAAAGATAGATCTTCTTCACCTGATCCTCCCTCACTTTGAACCAAGCTTCGCCGCAACCTGATCGAGCAGCTTTCCATAAGGCCTGGGGTCATCGGCACGTTTTGGATCGGGCAGGTCATACTTCGTGTCCACATTTCCCGGATGCGTAAGAAGAAAAATATCTTTTGAATAGGATTGACCGGTCTTGTATGCAAGGACTACCGTCTGCTTGCCGTCGACCGTTTGTATTGTTGCTTCCATCAACGCAATTTCTTACACGGACGCTTTCGGTGATGGCTTAACGCTCGACGACATAGAACCGGCGGGAACGATGGGCGCTTCGACAACTTTCCCGGTGTCCTTCACGCTGGATGGAACCGCCCGAACGCCGACCGCATCTTTTGGCAGTTCTCGGCGATCGAGGAACGCGGCGGTTTCCGTTGCCATCATTTTGTAGCCGTTCGCGGTGAACACGTCTCGGACGGCAGACGCGATTTTCGCCTGATCGGCGTCGAACTGCCGCGCAATGCAGGGAGGGTTCTTGAGATCGTCCTTGACGTCGCCCGCCTGTTGGCCCCCGGCCAGTTTGGTCGATGCGTTGAATGTCCCGCAGCCGGCGAGAAGAAGTAGCGCCGTGCCGGCCAAAGTCACCATCGCCATAATTTTTCGTGTCATCTGACACCTCCAGAATTGTGATGCCTCCAAAGAGCAGGAATCGTGCCAAAGTTCCTGACCTTCGTAAGTGGCTTTCTCATATGTATTTACGGCGCTATTCCTTTCGACGCCCCGGCTGGACGGCAAAACAAAGGTTGATATCGATACGGATTCGGAGAAAAGTTGATCGCGGTTCTGGAACGATTGCGAAGTTTACGAAATCAATCTTCGTACGCAGCGGGACAAAAGTTGATACCCTTTGCGGGCATTCAGTCGTGACCGTCGGGAAGTGGAATCGCCGCAACTCTCTCTTCGAAAAAGAGTTATCAGCGTGCCGCAGACGTCGCGGCAGTGGCCAAAAAAGTGGCACGGTTCCTGCTTTCGTAGGGAACGATGGGCTGCATATCTGCGGCGGCAGGTTGGCGTCGTGAGACTGCATCAATTAAATTGGATTAAAGGAGTTCGCGCCAATGACCAAAGGTCTGCGACCGGAGCTTCCCGTAGTCATCGTCGACGATGAACCCGACGTCCTCGCCGGCGAGTCGAACATCCTCGCGGCGAATGGGTTCACCAACGTAATCAAGGTTCAGGACGGACGGGAGGTCATTGATACAATTGCGTCTTCGGGCGCGGACCTGCTCCTGCTCGACCTTTCGATGCCGGAAATAAGCGGCCGCGACGTGCTCAAAGCGATGCGCGAGCGCTTTCCTGAGGTCCCTGTCATTATCATCACCGGGAACAATGATCTCTCGACTGCAGTCCAGTGCATGCAGGAGGGCGCTACCGACTACATGGTCAAGGCCGTCGAGGCAAGCCGGCTCGTTTCCGGTGTGAAACGGGCGCTCGAAATGCGCGAGCTTCGGCGGAACTACACCGACCTCCGGTCCCGTCTGCTCAGTGACGAACTGCAGCACCCCGATGCGTTCGCTAACATCGTGACGCAAAGCCGGAAAATGCATTCGCTGTTTCTCTATGTTGAGTCCATCGGGCGCACGAGGGAAACGGTTCTGGTCTCCGGTGAAACGGGTGTCGGTAAGGACCTGATTGCCGAAGCGGTTCACGCGGTGAGCGGCCGGATCGACCCCTTCGTGCGAGTGAACACGGCCGGGCTCGATGATGCGATGTTTTCAGACACACTCTTCGGCCACCGTAAGGGCGCTTTCACCGGAGCACTTGATGCGCGAAAGGGTCTGGTTACCCAGTCCGAATCCGGGACGCTCTTCCTCGACGAGATCGGCGATCTGAGCGCGCCGTCGCAGGTGAAGCTGCTGCAGTTGCTCGAGCGCCGGGAATACTATCCGATTGGGTCCGATTTCCCCCGCACTACTGAGGCGCGATTCGTGGTCGCGACCTTCCGAAATCTCGAAGAGATGGTACGCCGGGGAGAGTTCCGAAAGGATCTCTACTACCGGCTTTCGACGCACGCCGTACGTGTTCCTCCTCTGCGCGAGCGGCCGGAAGACCTGCCGTCGCTCCTGGATCATTTTCTGGTGGCTGCAGCCAGGGACCTGGACCGGGAGCGGCTGGCGGTACCGCCGCAACTTCTGCCGTTGCTGCGAAGCTATGATTTTCCCGGAAACATACGCGAGTTTCGCTCCATGATCTATGACGCAGTCGCAAGACAAAAGAGTCGAATGGTCCCTCTTTCGCCCTTTCGGGAAGCCATGGGCCGTGATTCCGCTGCCGAGCCTGACGAGGCTGCAGTCCGGGACCGGGCGGCAACGGACAAGTTTCCTACCCTCCGAGCGGCGGTCGAACATCTGATCGACGACGCAATCGCACGCGCCGACGGGAATCAGGCTATCGCCGCAGGTTTGCTCGGCATTTCCCCGCAGGCTCTCAGCAAGCGGCTGAAGCGCCGGGACAGCGAACAGGAGGCTTAGTAACCGATGGGTTCTTTCCGCCTGCTCCTCTCTGAATATTCTATCGGGAATCTTGTCACATCCATTCTGCTGCTCGTGATTACCGGGTATCTGCTGCTGCTCAAGGAAAAAAAGATAGAAACCTGGCTGATCGTCGGCTACATCACCGCGCTCGCGCTGCTGCTTCTTTCCTACGTGGTGCGATATTCGGTGGTCGATCGGAGGGCGGTTGCCACCGGGCAGGTATCCAATCTCATCGTCTTCGGCGTTCTCTGCCTGGTGATGTTCGCCTACTGGTACCACGCCGATATATTCCCGATCGAACGGCGCATTATCTCAGCGTTGTTCGCCGCTGCCGCGCTGGCGATTTGGATTTCAAACTTCATCAGGCAGCCGACGCTCCACTGGACCTTTGATTTCGAAGCTCACTACTACACCTACGAATACGGCCCGCGCATCAGCTACCTGACGGCGGTCGGGTACCTCTGGGCCGCGGTGGTGTTATTTCGAAAGACTGTCCATTTTTCGCGAAGCGCAGTGGCCGGGCGAGCCAGGAACTGGATCGTCGAAATGGCTGCACCGCGGGGGACTGCGGCCACTTCCTGTCGAAGCTTCGCGTTCCTGGTGCTGTTGACGATGGGCATGGCCCTGCTCTACGGTGCCACGCAGGTCGGAGCGGTGTCACGTCGGACCTACAGCGCGGTCTTTTCCACCGGATCGCTTTTCGTCTGCCTCATGATCTACGTGGTCTATGTGGGAAACGGCCCGCGGGTGTCGAGTTTTCGCGAGCGGATCGTCGGAATCACGCTGTCAGCGGTGCTGGTCGCGCTTGGCATCGCGAACAACGTGCTGGTCGAGCGGATCGATGCAAATCTGGAACGCGATTATCGTGCGGACGCTGCGCTCACGGCGCGCCTCGTCCAGGATGGCAACATGGACGCGATTCCGAACGCCGTCGGCTACGCTGCCGAAAGCGGCAACCCACCCACCGCGATCTACGTGCGCAAAGACCTGCGCGCGCCGCTCAAGGAGAGGACCATTACCTCATACGTTCGCTTCGCCGGATTCGATGCAGGCGATGCCATTCCTGAAGGAAAGGTATCCGACGGAAGATACTGGTTTGCAGACATTGCACGACCATCGACATTCTACTTCGAATATGACGTCACCCTGAACGGCAAGACCTACGAAATTGGTTACTCCTACCTTGAATACCGCGTTCTGATCCATTCGTTCGAATCGGGGCTCGCGTGGATCGTGTTCATCGCGGCGCTATTTCTCGCGGTTTCGTTTCCTTTGCTATTCAATACGACCCTTGTACGGCCGCTGAAACTGATCGTCGAAGGAATTGACCGGATGAAAGTTCGGCGTTATGACACCGTTATCCCTGTGCGGTCGCAGGACGAAATGGGGTTGATTGCGGGAAGCTTCAATGAGTTCGCGCGCTCGCTGCGTGAGGCGGAGAGCAATTTTCGCGCGCTCGCCGAAAATGCGAATGACGGAATACTAATTCTCAATGCAGCCGGACAGATCCGGTACGCAAACCGGAGGATCGCCGACCTTACCGGCCATCCGAATGAGGAGCTCTCGAAAATGAGGCTTCGTGAGCTCGTCCCAACCGACAATTTGTCCGGACTTTCTGCCAATCTGCAACGGAGGATCGAGGGGGAAATGGCGCCCGGCGCCTACGAAACGACAGTCATCAATCGTTCCGGCGATCTCATTCCGGTAGAAGTCACCGGAGCCCATACGACGTGGGAAACCGAGTCTTCGGATGTGGTGGTTGTTCGAGACATCCGCGAGAGAAAAGACGCAGAGTCGCGCGACCGCCAATTGCACGAGCAACTCATGGAAGCCGACAAGCTCGCCTCCCTCGGGATTCTGGTAGCCGGTGTCGCGCACGAGGTGAACAGCCCAAATCACGCAATCCGAATGAATGCGTCGTTCGTGCTCGATGCGCTCGCTCGGCTCCTTCCCGTGGTGGACCGCTGCCTGCTCGACGACGCAGAAGAATTGGGACCTAATTCTCCCCTTGCCGACCTCAGACAGCGTATTCCCGACGCGCTTGTGGGAATCGAACGAAGCACCGAACAGGTCGCGTCGGTTGTCCAGGAATTGAAGAATTACGCGCGACGGGAATCAGAACGGCCGCCCGAGAAACTTCAGCTCAACGATGTGGTGAAGTCGGTAGTTTCGATGTCACGCAAGTATATCGAAAAGCACACGCGGAGCTTTTCGCTCGAGCTTCAACACGATTTACCGCTTGTCAGAGGACATTTTCAGCGCCTGCAGCAGGTGGTGTTCAATTTGATTCAGAACGCCTGTCAGTCACTCGAACGAACGGAGAGCAGGATCATCCTCAAGTCCAATGCGAGTACCGACGCGCGTTCGGTTTGCTTTGTAGTCAAAGACGAGGGGTTCGGAATTTCGCCGGAAAATATTGCTCGGCTCACCGAACCCTTTTTTACCACTCGATCGGCGAGCGGCGGGACTGGGCTGGGACTTTCGATCACCGCCGACATCATCCGCGGCCACAATGGCAGCATAGACTTCACCTCCAGCCCGGGAGAGGGAACCACCGTGACCGTCTGCATCCCACGGTGCGAAGAACCATGAACAGGGTAAAAATACCGGACCTTCCCATTGTAGTGGTTGACGATGAGCTGGAGGTCCTTCAAAGCGTCTCCACGACGCTCGTCGCACACGGTTACACCAATATCACCACATTACAGGACAGCCGGGAGGTGCTCCCGACGATCGATCAATACGGCGCGGACCTCGTGCTCCTCGATCTTGGGATGCCGCACCTGGACGGGCTGGACGTCCTTCGGCGGATGAAAGACTCACATCCGGATGTCCCCATCATTGTGGTGACGGCAACAAACGAGATCGACACTGCCGTCCAGTGTATGCGCGAGGGCGCATCTGATTACATGGTAAAGGCCATCGAGTCAAACAGGCTTCTCTCCGGCGTCGAACGGACGCTCGAGCTGCGTGAGACCAAACGCAACTATGCCGAGCTGCGGCGCCGCATTTTCGATGGAAGGCTTCGCTTTCCCGACGCGTTTCGTCACATGGTAACGCAGAACAATCAAATGCACGCGCTGTTCCTGTTTGTCGAAGCGGTTACCCGGACGCGAGAGACGGTTCTCATCCGTGGAGAGACCGGCGTAGGTAAGGATCTTCTGGCAGAAGCATTACACACCGCAAGCGGACGGCAAGGTCCTTTCGTGCGCGTAAACTCGGCGGGTCTCGACGATGCGATGTTCTCAGACGCCTTCTTCGGTCACACACGCGGCGCGTTCACCGGGGCCGACGACGAACGCAAAGGGCTCGTGACCCGAGCGGCGGGGGGCACCCTGTTCATCGATGAAATCGGCGATCTGAGCAAACAGGCGCAGGTTAAACTACTCCAGCTCATTGAGAAGCGTGAGTTCTACCCCGTCGGGTCCGATCTCCTGCGCCGTACTGACGCGAGATTCGTCGTCGCCACCAACCGGGATCTTGATGAAAAGGTGAGGTCCGGTGAGTTTCGCCAGGATCTTTACTTCAGACTCGCCACTCACTCTGTCTCTGTGCCGCCGCTTCGACGTCGGCCTGATGATATTCCCCTCCTGCTCGATCATTTTGTGGCCCTTGCGGCAGATGAGTTTCGCGAGAGTGTCCCGCGCATATCCCTGGGCGCGATCGATCTGCTTCGAAGGTATCCGTTTCCCGGAAACGTTCGGGAGTTGCGATCGCTCACGTTCGACGCTGTCGCGCGAAACCCCGACGGGGAGTTGACCGCCGCGTCCTTTTCCGAGACGGTCAGGCGGGGCGCGCGAGCCGGATTTGACGATTCGAGCAGCGAAGAGATGGCATTCGGAGATCGCCTCCCGACAATTCGCGGCCTTGTCGATCAGCTCATAACCGAGGCGCTTGCGCGATCAGAGGGAAATCAGGCTATCGCTGCGGGAATGCTCGGAATTACACCCGCCGCATTGAGCAAAAGACTGCACCGATCTCAGGTCGGAAATCGGTGAACTGGTCGGCACGGAGTGGTGTCAGACAGCAATGAACGGCTTCAGAATTACCGAGACGGTGGTTCCGCGACCGGGCATCGAGGCAAACCGGATCTCGCCGCCGACCTGTTCGAGTATCCGTCGCGAGATCGAGAGTCCAAGGCCGGTCCCTTCGGAGACCGGCTTTGTAGTGAAAAACGGTTCGGTCATCCTCGCCAACACCTCCGGCTCCATCCCCACGCCTTCGTCACATACCTCAATTGTTATTTCATTCTGTGCCTGACGCCACGCAGTAGATACTCGGATTCCCGCATTTCGACCGGGAAGTGCGTGGCACGCGTTGCGAAGTATATTGACGATTACCTGCTCCAGCTTCTGGTGCTGTCCGCGTACCGAAGGAAGATCGTCTGCGAGCTGAATCTCTACGCGATCCGTCATCCGCCGCAAGTAACTTCCCAAAAGGGAGACTGCCGAGTTCACCACAGCATTCGCGTCGGCAGATTCATTAACATCGAGTTCCGAAGCGCGGGCGAAATCCATAAGTTCCCGAATAATCGAACGGATGCGGCTTGACCCCTCGACAACGCCGTTCACCGAATCGAGCAGGCGCTTCCTCAGTTCCTCGAGCGGAAGGCCGCCGAAAACGAGATTCGAATCCTCCGAGCTTTCCACAACAGAAGTCACGAGATCGGGAATCACCTGCTGGAGAGTTCGACCCCCGAGCTCGATTGCCTGATTCGGACTGCCGATTTCATGCACGACGCTTGCAACAAGTACCCCGATTGAGGCCAGTTTGTCGGCATGGAGTAGTTGCCGCTGATGCTGCTCCGACTGTTCGTCCGCCCTCCTCTGTTCAGTGACGTCGAACATGATGGCTGTCGCCCGAGGTGTTGAAACCGATCCGACAGGGTATACGACCGTGTGGTACCATCGGTCACCGGATTGATGGTCGGCGTGGGCGGATGCAGATGTAACGAATGCCCGATTGATGATTTCACGTACGGGGGCGCCGTCCTCCCCAAGCAGCGGCCAAATCAGTTGGCCTCGTAGATCCAGAGTCGAGCCGAAACTGCAGCTGAATGCCTCGTTATAGTCGAGCAGCGTTCCCCCCTCCGTCACAAGGAATGCTGCATCCGGCAGGGCGTTAAGAAAGGTGCGCGCAGTAGCTTCACTCTCTCGAAGCCGTTCTTCCGCCCGAATAAGGGCGTCGATGTCTGCCCGAAGTTTCTCGTAGAGCGAGGCATTCTCGAGAGATATGGCCGCCTGCGAAGCGACGAGAGTAATGATCTCCAGTCGGGCAGGATTGAATACTCCCGCCGCCAGATTGTTCTCCAGGTAGATGAGTCCTTTCGCCTGTCCCTGATGGCGCAGCGGGATGCAAAGC
The DNA here is from genome assembly GCA_963832675.1 of uncultured Spirochaetota bacterium. Lineage (GTDB taxonomy): Bacteria > Spirochaetota > Spirochaetia > DSM-27196 > DATKUC01 > DATKUC01. The sequence goes on from CAWHUY010000029.1 coordinate 42,964, forward strand.
AATGAGCGGACATTCTTATCCCTTATATAAGGATCGTCGCCGAACATCTCGCTCTTCAGGGCATCATCGAGCACGATTGTCATCCCGGTCTTGCGCACATGGTCGACGACGGACAGGGTGAGCGTTTCACCGATCGGGCTGCACCGCTCGAGCGTAGTTTCCACCCGCGCGCCCGTGACCGTTCCGCTCGCGACAATGACGGGTCGTCCTTCCTCTTCCAGAACGAGCACTCCGGACTGACCACCTGCCGTTTGGATTACGAGTCTCATCATCTTCTCGAGCAGCCGGTCGAGAAGTATTTCTCCCGACACCACCTTGAATGCCTCGATCACCATCGACAGGTCCATCAGGCTTAGCGTTGTCCGACCGCCTGACTCGCTCGACTGAGCGACGGTGTGTCGAGAATCATCGGGAGCATTTGCGGAGAGCCATCGGTATTTCTGTTCGAGGTCCCGAACCTTTATCACGGCGCCCCAACGGCCGTAGGCCTTGTACGCTTCATGAATGTAGAGCCGGCCGATCTCCTCGCGGTCATGCTCGAGATGATAGTGTGCATACAATTCACACGCGATCGCTTCATCGTGTGGATAACTCCCCGCACGGGCGCCGGATATCGACTTCTCATAGTTCGCGCCAGCCTCGAAGGGTCGACCGGTGACGCGGTACCGCTCAGCTTCGATCAGATGCCACTTGTGCATATGGTTCGCCGGCCCCGACTCAGCCCACTTGCGAATTACCGACTGGAAGGATTTCGACTGACGAAGATATCGTTTCCGCAGCTTCCCTTTTGCGTCTTTGGCGGCCGCAAGAAATATCAATGCGTAGTAAAAGTGTTCCACCGGATAGACACCGATATCTCCGCGTCGTTTCGTGTGCGCAGCGACTTCTTCCGCGTTCTCCATCGCGCCGTTAATGTCTCCAAGAAGCAGCCTGATCATAGCGCGAAGCGAAAACATCTCGTCGAGAGTTTCAAGATCCCCTGCTTGACGCAGCTTTTCCGTGTCGGTGGTCTCGCAGAAGAAATCGCCTTCGAGGTGCCGCGGGTCTTTCGACTTGCCGAGCAGATTGGCGGTGCATTGTCGCAGCACACTCATATCTGAATGATGACGCTTCTGTTTAAGTCTTTCGGTTATCGCCATACACTCAGCTGTCACCCGCTCGCACTCATCGAGCTCCGTTCCGCTGAAGAGTTTGTACGCGGCGTAGTTGACGAGCGCGAGCGCCGCGAATTCCGGATTACCCGTCGCGACACTGTTTTCGTAGGCATGCCACAACGAGTCGATGGATTGCCGGATTGGACTTATACGATGATCGATCAAGGCGTAGAATGCGGTCTCTATCGTCCCACGAAGATATTCGGCATTGAACCGGTCGACGAGTCCGAGACCGAATCTTCCGAACCCGTGCGCCAGCTTCGCGTTCCCCAGAAGGGCAACTATCATTCCGTAAAACACATAGGCAAAAGCCGAGTAGGCGGAGTTTCCCCCTCGCGCGGAGATACCCACGATCTTCAGACCGAGCACCGGCATGATCTCCGGGGCGGTGAAGAAGCTCAGCGCCGAAACCGCCATAGCGATCCGCAACGCCGCGAGCGTTTTCGGGTTTTTCATTTCCGGAAGCGCGGCAAGTTGTTCAGGGCCTCGTCCCCTCAGTGCAAGTTTCGCACCTAAGAGCGCCACAGCCATGTGTGAAACACCCGGTTTCTTCGGGATACGAATTCCAAGTCGCCGGAGAAGCGCCACTCCGGTCGCTGACGCCTCGGTCAGACGCTGTTCGGCGATGCGCGCGTGAATGAGCGCATCCTGCGTGCGTATCACATCGAGAAGCGTGTGTACGTGCGCTTCGACCTGCGACGCGGATCTTTCGCAGACATCAAAATCGTGGGCAAGGTAGGCAGACTCCGCGAGCTCGTCATGAAGCGCGAGAGCAAGATCGTAACTCTGGGTCCAGGGGTCGGGAGGCAGAAGCCGTATACCCCTCTGCGCAAGCTCCTTTGAGGAGTCGTAGGCGCCGAGCGAACGACCGACTCGAGCAGCTGTGACGCAAAGAGAGGCGACCTCTTCACGCTCTGCGGGATCCTCGATGAGTTCCGAGCCAAGCGTCAGCTGATCGGCAATGAGAACAATCTGCTTCTCGCGGTCCGTGTCCGCAAGACTTCGGTGAAGCCGCCGCCCGATGCTCAAGTGGAGGCCGGCACGGCGTTCCGGCGGAACAAGCTCGGCAATCGATTCGCGAACTCGGTCGTGAACAAACTGATAGGTTCCGGCAGAATCAACAGGTTCGATGATACCGGCGGCGACAGCCTCATCGAGGAGGTTTTCGACATCCGAATCTCCGAGTTCCTCTGGCGGAGCCCCGGCTGCCAACGTTCGCACATCAAATTGGGTCCCAAGATATGCTGCATCTGACAACAACGCACGGACCGCGGATGAAAGATCGTTTGCGCTTGATGCGTGCAGCATTGTCACATCAGGAGGAATTGCGATCTCGGAGGATCGGACCAGCGATCGTAGCGCAGTCCGCACAAAAAGCGGATTCCCTGCCCCCAGGGCGAGCATCCTGTCGACGGCATCAGGCTCGATCCGTGAAGAGCCGCCCAGGAAGTCCGATACAAGCTCGCGCAATGCCGTATCAGAAACAGGCGCCAGGTTGATCGTATTCGCAAAAAGATTGTCCGAAGCGTCGGAGCTCCCCCCCCTCGATCCGCGAAACGCGCCCAGGACAAACATTCTCGGAGGCCGAAGTTCGGTGACAAGATTGCGAATGATCCGCGCGCTCAGTCCGTCGGTCCACTGCAAATCGTCAAAGAACAGCACCACCGGCCAGCCGATTGCGGGCAGCGCGGCGAACAGCGCTTCGAGAGTTCCAAGCAAGCGCCGATCCGCCTGTTCCAGCGGCAGCTCGCCCAATTCTTCCGCATCGTTGAAAATATGCACCCAATCGGGGGAGAGCTGCGTAATGACCGCCTGATTTGGCGAGGTCACGCGCGTGAGCTCTGTTTTCCAATCGTTGACCGATCCGTAACTTCCGGAAAGGATTCGCGCTGATAGGTCGTTGAGTATTTGAATGATTCCGGACATCGGGGTCCCGATTGCACTTTCGCCGAATTTCCCGCGGGCAAAAAGAAACGGCTGAGCGGTCGATTGGAGCAGCCCGGCACTCATGAGTGCCGTCTTGCCGATCCCGGCCGGTCCGGCAACCGCCATTGCCGCAAACGCCCCGGACATCACCTCCAAAAACTGCGATCTGAGCCGACCGAGTTCTGGCTCTCTTCCGTATACTCGCGACGGAAGCATGAATCGGTGGGCGCTAGCGTGCATTGCTGGGCAGAACGGAGTCTCATCGTCGCGTTCTCTTATCCGACGCCGACACTCGCGAAGATCTTCGGCGAGCCCTTCGCCGCTCTGGTAGCGCCCCTCGGGCTCCTTCTCGAGCAGTTTCATGACAACTGAGGCGACGCTGTTCGGCACAAGCGGATTGACGTCCGTGATCTTCGGTGCCAATGCTGCAACATGCGCATGAATGAGTTCAGCGGGTGAGTCCCCGAGAAATGGAGGCCGACCACACAATAGCTCGTAGATCGTGACGCCGAGTGAATAGAGATCGCATCGAAAATCGGCGCGTCGGGCTGTTTGGCCGGTCTGCTCGGGGGCGATGTAAATCGGTGTCCCTTCGATCCCGGGACCGCTCCCCAATCCTTCGGGAGGCAGCAGCGAAGCGATACCGAAGTCGGTGACACTCGCCCTCAGCCCGCCCGGTGTCATCTTCACGAGAATATTGTTCGGGTTGATATCACGGTGCACTATGCCTGCTGCGTGAAGCTCCCCGAGGGTTCGCGCGACCTGTTCTCCGATTACAGAATTTCATCCAGCGGAATCGGTGCAGATTCTGCGATCGTGCGCAGACTTTCGCCACCATCTTCCTGCACCAGGGCAAGTCCGAGCTCGTGCGGTACGATTTGGAATGAATGGGTTATTCCGGAGATCGACAGATTCCGGCTTAACCGGTACTCCCGGCGCAGGCGCTCCATATCTCCGCGAGACGGAACTTCCCCGCCCACCACCTTTATCACTACAGGCGCAGGGGGATTTCCGTAAGAACCGCGGTAGACGGTCTTGTGCCGTCCGTTGTGTACGACTCCCGTAATCGAACACCCCGGGATATGCATCTGTATTTACATTAGTGCTTTACTCATCTATAATGCAAGAGGCCGTGTCGTCCTTTTACAGACAATGAACGAAACCCCACCTGTCCGTGCATTGGACCCGCCGATCAAATCCGATTCTACGATTCTGCCGGACCCGGTTTCTTTTCCACCATTGGAGATAACCACGGTCCTGGTGGGAAAGGCGAACTCTACCCCAAGCTCTTCGAACCGTTCGTAGAGGTCGATATTCACCTGGTGCTGAATTTCCATTTAGTGATTGTAGTCGGCGCTGAGCACGTAGTAGACCGCCTCGAACTCCAAGCTTGATTCACCGTACCGGGCAAAATGCGCACGGTCGAACTGGGTTCGACTGTCGGTTTCGACCGCCTTGCGAATGATATCCGGAATCTTAGGCGGCAGTTCGCTTCCGGTATCGTAGGTGACGCCGATGGTGAAGACAATCCGCCTGCGCTCCATCCGCTTGTAGTTGCGCACTTTCGATCCGGTAAGAATTGAATCCGAGACTATAATCTGCTCCCCCGAGAGTGACCGTATGCGCGTGGTTTTGAGTCCGATCTTTTCGATGGATCAGAGAATGTCGTCGAAAATAAAAAAGTCGCCGACCTCGAACGGTCTGTCGAGAAGAATGACGAAGTAACTGAATAGATCACCGAGAACCGCCTGCGCTGCGAGTGCCACTGCGATCCCGCCGATTCCGATTCCGGCGATCACCGTTGATATCTTGAATCCGAGGTTGTCGAGCAGGAAAAGAATTCCAACGATCCATATTGCCATATTCAAAATGGCCACTAAAGGTCGCATTCGGTTCGACCCGCCTTCGCTGCTCTCCACGTAGTGATTGAACGCCGAGGATACCGCCACAACCACCATGCGAAAATCGTTGCGGACACCGGTGCCTACCGGAGAGGAGGGTCCGGGCAGGGGTACGATCAGGCCTATCTTCACCGGTCTGTCGGGGGTGCAAGCGATGAAGAGAACGGTAACAAGCGGCAGGAGAAGACTCAGCCTTTTCATTCCATCTCTTCCTGGAAACGCAGGGTATCGTCGGAGTATTATTTCAACCACCGGCGCGCAGGTGCACGATCGACATTATCCGGTAACGGTCCGAAAGCCCGGCTCCGAATCTCCGCCATCTCGACTTCCGCGCGGCCCCACCGCGGAAGGGGAAACGTTTCCTGCACCGAACCGAGCTCAATTAGTGCCTCTTGAGCCATCGTTCGCCCCCTTTCAGACGCTCCAAACCAATTTGTACGCGAGAATGTTTGTTTATCGCATTGTCGATCCGTCCAGCATGCAGCGTCAAGCGCTCGGTGACTGTGTGTCAAGACTCCTTTGGAATGTGCCCTGTTTGGCCTCGTTTAGAATGTCCCCTTCAGGGTCATGCAGTGAGTTTTTTCGCTTCCTCCTTACGTTGTGTTTTCGCGATCTCCTGAACCAGGAGCTCGGTCTCTTCCCAGAAGATGTGCACACTCTCATCGAGCCATTTTCGTACCGTCACCTTCGTCTCGAGCCGCGGCCGACGCGGGGTGTCCCAAAGAATCTGATACAATCGCCCGCCGAATTGTACGACGTGATCCCGGGAGCCTACCCGTCTTTCCTCGAAGCACAGGATGTTATATAAGTCCTGGTGCAGTACCAGAGGCACATGATCGTCATCGGGTGAGGTCGACGGCTTTTCGAACTTGCCGTTCACCTGCGGCAGAAACTCCATTTCCAGATATCGATTCGCCGATTCAATGTCACTGATACCGGCCAGTCTCAACTCCTTTGCCAATCGATCCTGATAGACGCCGTGACTGCGTTCCACTCGCCTCTTTGCCAGGAGGGCCGTAGGCGACAATCACACCGATGCCACGCTTATCGCAGGCCACCTCGACTGGGCTCTTGGGGCTGATGCCTTTCAGGGGCTCCTCGATCGTCGGCTCCCGATCCAGCACGAAGGCGTTCTTGCGGCCGCAATACACCGCCTGAGGAATGCGGTCGCGGCCTATCCAGCCGCATGGTAGCTGCATGACGACCATCGTGGTCTCCCGCGGACAGAGAAACCCGAAGCTCTTGCCGGTAGCGTCATCGACCATGTTCATCAGACAAGAACGCTCCCCTCGCTGCTCAAACCACCGGTGATGACTGCCGTCGAACTGCACCACCTCGCCAAACCGCTCTCGCGTCTGCCGCCGCTATCGGTGGGTGTGCCGGTTGCGTTTGCGCTGCCACAGTCCTTCACCTGTGAACAACCGGCCAAGCGTCACGTGGTCAACGGTAAGCTCTTGCTGCTGCGCAAGCTTCTCCGCTGCCAAGGTGGAGCCAAAGTCGCCATACTTCTGCCGGTACAGCTCAAGGGCCCCGCGACGGATCTCATTACTAATTCGGCGATGCAAGGGCCGACCCACGTTCCGGTGTTTCAGACCTCCTTCGCCTTCCGCGCGATAGCGTCGGTCGATTTGTTTCGCGTGGCGGTAGCTCACCTTTCGGCTTGTATCCTACCCGACCGGACATTCTAATCGAGTTCCTATGGGGACATTATCATGGAGTTTCCACATACCCGACTCCAGTTTCTTGAGAGAGTGTCAAAGGATAGCCATCTGGGGAATCAAGGGACATGGTACCCCGCGGAGTTCAAAGCCGGGGCGGTCAGGCAGGTATTCGACCGGAGTTTCCCGGTGGCCGAGGTAGCACCTCGTATCGGGGCGTTGGCAAACAGTCTTCATCGATCGGTGAAAGCCGAACGGATAAGAGACGAACCGGAAGCGGAGGATGCTCGTCTTCGAGTTGAGTTGCGCCGGGTTGAAGAGGGCGGGTCATCCCAAAAAAAGGAGCCGCGGCACACTTCGCGAAAGTATCCGAGTGAGGTGTGCCGTTCATTTGGCCGTCATCAGCGCGGCGCCATTCCAGCTCGCAGGCGGCGGTTCCCGTATGAACTCGTGGCATTTTCGAATAAACAGAGACGCGGGCTCATCTTGCGGGAGTTGCTCGTGAATCTGCTGAAACAGGGTAAGCGCGCCGGCGAAATCGCGGGCAAAGTAGCGGACGAGCGCCTCGTCGTGTATGTTCCAGGCGGCCTCTTCGACGGCGGTGAGCCGTTCTTTCGCGGTGTAAAGGTCGATCTTCTGGGACTTTCCCTTCACGATAACTCGCTCGAGAAGCCGACACCGGTACTCGGTTTGAATCTTTCGCGCGACGGATTCGGAGAATACGAGCTCCTGGCGATAGACTTTACAGAGGCCCTCCAGACGGGAGGCAAGATTGACCATGTCCCCGATGACGGTATAATCCATTTTCTTTTCGGAGCCGATATTGCCGACGGTCACCACACCGTAGTTGATTCCGATCCCGATTTTGAACTCCGGTCGGTCACGGTTCCGCTGCCACGCATTGAAGTCCCCCAGCGCGTTGAGCATTTCGAATGCGGAATAGACTGCCTGCTGCGCCTCGTCACCTCGTTTGACCGGCGCCCCGTAGAACGCCATTATCGCATCACCGATGTACTTGTCGACCACGCCGTTTCGATTCATGACCACGTCGACCATTCTGCTGAAATAGGCGTTTAACGATTCAACGACTTCATCCGGCCGCATCTTCTCCGAAATGGCGGTGAAATCGCGGATGTCGGAAAAAAGGACCGCCAGTATGCGTTCGTCGCCCACAAGCATCTTTTCGGGGTTGGTGAAGAACTCGTCAATGACGTTCTTGGGCACATATTTTTGAAAGATGTTTCGGACCTTCTGCTCTTTGTGACGAGCCACAACCGCCTTGAGCGCGTAGGATTTCACCAGATCGCTCGATTGTTTGAGCTGTCGAGTCATGAGATTGAAGGTGTGCCCAAGTTCACCGATTTCGTCGTGAAACCGTATGTCTACTCGCCGCGAGAGGTCGTTGGTTTCTATAATGCCGCGCATGGCGGAACGCAGCTGCTTGAGGGGCTGGATGAGCAAATAGGCAAATACAATCAGGAGACCCAGGGCGGTGAGAAGCGAAAGCGCGAGAATCCACCCGGTTTGGACATACATTTCGGTCACGACCGAATAGAATGCTTCGCGCTGGTCGGTCACCAGAAAGAACCAGCCAAACGGGGCAAAAGCGGCGATCTGCGCCACCCGGGTGACTCCACCGATGCTTACCGTGTGGAAACCGTCCGGGCGGGCGGCCAGGAGCTCCCGGAGTGCGGTGTGCTCGTCGTCGGTGAGTACCGCCGGAGAACTCGACATCACAAGGTTGGCATCGCCGTCGACCGCGAAAATGAGCTCCGTAGCCGATCGGATCATGTTGCGAGCGAAGGAGGCGACCGCCGATTTTGTGGCACCCACGAATCTGTCGTTGTCCGCGAGCCCGTTGTCCACGAGCAGTCCCCACTGACTATTCGCATACGAGACCAGCTCTTCCTGTTTGAATCGAAGAAGCCCTGTCACGGCGTGCGTTATTCCGTTGCGCGCGGAGAGCGACGAGACGTAGCCGGTCACGAGAAGCGGCGCTATAATCAGCGGGAGCACAATAGCGATGATTTTGTTTCGGATGCTCATTTTATGCCTTGTACTCGCCGTTCAGCCGACAATGGAAACAGAACGGTTTCGGAATGCCGACCGCCGATAGCGACGATATCGCGATAAGGGTATGACAAGTATGGGTGGGTTGTATAGTCGTGCGTTGGTGATATACCGTGGAGACTCGAATCTTCATCCCGATTCGGAAGATGATGACGGGTCGAGTATCGACGAAATCCCGATTTCGGAACGAGATACCGTGCTCGAAGAGATCGACCGGGTCATCGAGACAAACCGCGTAAGAATCGGGGCGGATGAACTGAAACTTGTCGCACGCTCAAGCGGGCGATTGCTTCCTTTAGCCGCAAATCTGATCATCGCATTGATTGCGGCCGCGCTTCTCCTGGTCTTTTCCGGGCGGCTCAACCGGCAGGAACGTCTGTTGCAGTCCAGCCAGGGGGGATCCAGACAGCGGAAAGCCTGGTGGTTCAGGCTGTCCGGCAGGAATCGGCGGATCAATTGAAAAAAAAGGACTCCGAGATCCTCGGCATCCAGGACAAACTGCGCCAGGCATCGCTCGAGCGCGACTCAATTCGGAATCAGGCAGCGTTGACAATTCAACAGCGGGAAACGGAGTTTTCCGACCAGCTCCAACGCGGGATCGCGGCCGAACGAAGTCGCCTGGAAAAGATCGGACTTTCGACTCCAGAGGTCGAGAAACGACTCAATGAGTACGAGTCGACACTGACGGCAAGTTTTCGCGACCAGCTTCAGGCTTTCCGGGCGGAGGCGGAGGCCAACGCGACACAACGCGAAAAAGCGGTGAACGAGGAGATCAATTCCTACCAGGCCAGTCTTAAACAGGTCCAGGATGACCGGAAGATTCTCGAGCAAACCTACGCCGACCGGGAAGCTCAATTGTCGCGTCAATTGAACGAGCAATCGCAACAGCTCGCTTCGAAGGCGAATCAGGCACAGACTGAGCTCGCAAGACTGCAAACTACGCAAACCCAAGACGATCTTCTAACTTCGCAGATCCTAGACTCCTACGCCACGACTCGGGTTGAAATTGGAATTCCGGACTACAAAAAGGCGCTCGACACGCTCGCGACGCTGCGTGCCTCATTTGATCAAGAACCGGCCGTATCATCGCGTCTTGTTCAGGAGCGGCGTCCGATAGACATGTTCATCATAGGTTCACTCGAGGAGCTCATCCGCGCGCGAACGCAGCAAGCTACCGAAACGAAAAAGATTGGTCCCGAAGTTGAGAAGTTGATCGCCTCCGGTTCAGCCTCGTACGACGGAAAGGACTGGCAGAAGACGCTGACCGAGTATCGGAAGGCGCTCTTCCTGCTTCTCGGTGACCAGCAGGCTGCCGATAGACTTGCTGCTCAGGTTTCCGACGCCGGTTACCGGATCGGCGCGGTGCAGGATGCCGCCAAGTGGTCCACGGCATCGGCCGCGCTTGACCGTTCGAAGCAGTTATCCGCGAATATCGATCGTATCGCAGAGCAGGTACGCACGTTACCGGACGCGTCGCCGGGTGGCCCGATATCGACTTCCGACCTTGCATCCCTCCTTCAGGCGAAGCTTCTTGTCTGGCAGATAATCGGCTCTGAGCCGGTAAAATCAGAACATCCCGAACTCTACCGCACCATGCAGCGCTACTTCGACCTGTACTCGGCCCAGCAGCAGCAGCGCGGTCGTGCCGAGGCACTTGCAAGCGTTGTTTCCGTCCTGGATGCAATCGGCGGGACTGCGAAAGTCCCAACTACCGCAGCACAGTTTCCCGGTGCCGACGACCGCGCGACGGTAGTTGAGATACTCGACAAAATTTCCGCACTTGTCCGCTGACAGATCAGAAGGCCGAAATGGTCATGGTGTACGCGCCGATGTTCTTTAGTGCGCTGTTCTCGAAGTCGACCCAGAACTGAGCCTGCGTCATCGTCCACCCGAGGGCTATCGTATTGGTCGCAGCATTTTCGATCGCGTCTGCAAAAACGCCGCCCACTGCAACGAGATAGTAAATGCTGACATCTTGTGTCCCACCTCCAAAGGAGATTGACGCAAGAATCACCGTCGCAGTTCCACGGTCGATCTGAAAAATGTCATCCAGGTCACTGTTGTTCATCGTTCCAGTAAATTGCAGCGTCATGCCGGGCGCAAGAGTGACTCCCGGAACATTTATCTGGACAAGATTGGTGAAGTCGCCGTTGTTTTCCACCTCTGTGTAGTAACCGACCGCGTAGTTTCCCGCAGAGACACCCACATCATCAGCGTGGTTGATGTCCTCTCCGGCCGAAACCCGGACAAGGACGTAGTAGGTCCCGTAACCGAGTGGCCACAGCCCACCCCACGGAATCGCTGCGGAGGTGGCCCCGGCGTTCAATGCGCCGAGTCCTGATCCAGAGGCGATCAGCGTATCGTTCGAGTCAATTGTTGTGTTGACCGACGCGTACACAGCCCAGCTTACCTTCTGAGATGCCTGTCCGTTGTTCGTCCCGATATTCTGGTACTGAAAGGTTCCGGAAAGCGCCTGGTTCGGAAGTTTCGTTCCCGGAACGACGTTCACCGCGCTGACGATGTAGTTGACATCGGGAGGAGTGACGGCGACGACAGCGGATGCGCCGGTGCCGTTCGTCGAGTCGTCCGCTGCCTGAAGCATGACGACGACATAATAGCTGCCGGAAACCGTCGGCCACGCCCCGCTGTAGGCGGGGGAGCTGGTGGCTCCGACGCCGAGCCCGCCGAAGGAGCCGGAATCGATAAGGACGTCGCCGCTGTTGTAGATCGTGTCGCCGAGGGAAGCGTACGCATACCAGTAGACCGGGCTGGCGCCGGCGCCTGTCCCGTTGTTGCGCACGGTGAAGGTGCCGTTAACGTTCTTACCAGCCATTGTTCCTGTCGGGGCCGGAAAGGAGGTGATCTGGTAGTCGGGAGGGTTTGTGGTCACCGTTACCGCAGAACCCGATCCGGAAATGTTGTTCGCCGTGCTCAGATCGTCAGCCGCACTCAACTGCACGACGAGATAGTAGGAACCAGAAGGCACCGACCACGCTCCGCCGTAATCGACACGCTGCGACGACAGGGCAGGGACCGAAACGTGCGTTCCGGATGCGATAAGGATGTCGCCCGGATCACCGAGCGTTTGATTGCCCGGAGACGCGTACACCGCCCACGTAACCGGCGAAGCCCCGTTCTGAGTCCCGGAGTTCTGAAGCATGAAGCTCTCGGCAATTGCATCATTTGGCTGCGCAGAGGCAGGAGCGGTGACCGTATTGGCGGTGTAGTCCACATCAGGAAGAGTCACCGCGATGGCGGCACTCACGAGCAGATTATTCGTCAAGTTGCCGTCGTCGACTGATGAGACACGCCCTATGATGTAGGCGTTTCCGGCACTCATCGGCCATGTACCGCTTACTACCGGACTCGCACTGGCCCCTCCAGCGAGAGCGCCGCCGGTACCCGAACCAATCAACTGGTCGCCTGCATCTATGGTTGTGTCCGAAGAGTAGTAGGCCTCCCATGTCACCGGGGTGCTGCCGCCGGCGGAACTGCCGTTTGCGTAGTTCACTGCGACGGACAACGCGGAACCACCGACGGCTGAGCCGGGCGTGCCGATGGAAACGACCGAGTAATCGGGGGCGGGCGTGCCGGAAACCGGAATGGCAGCGCTCGCGAGCTGATTGTTGGCTACATTTATTTCGTCGGCCGAGGAGACGACGATGATCAAGTAGTAGCTTGCGCCCGCCGCCGGCCAGACTCCGTTGAAAGCAATTGACGTCGAGACAGCGCCCGCTGCGAGCGGGCTCGTTGATCCGGAATCAAGTACTAGGTCGCCAGACCCGAGCGTGGTATCCGCCGATACATAGACCGACCAGAGCAGGCTCATGGTGCCCGGATCCGCCGCGCTGTTCTCGATTGAAAACGTACCGGAAAACCCGGCGGAGCCGGTTCCGGAAATCGGGAAGAGCGCCGCCGGAGCTGCTGCCACCGCATAGTCGGGGTTAGCCCCGCCGGTTGCAGTGACCGTTATCTGCGCCTCTACCGTGGATCCCCTGCCATCAGCGACTCGCACTCGTTCGATACCGGAAGAAAACGGTGCATGATAGGTTCCCGAATGTGAATCGACCGTCCCGGTTCCCGAAGTGACCGAAAACAGGTAGTTCCCCGACCCTCCGGTTGCCGTGAAGTCGATATCGGTTCCTTCGATGACCGTGACGGCCGCGGGATGAATGCTCAGCGATCCCGACCAGGCCGACCCGTTGACACCCTCGAGAAGCGGCCGTAAAAGGGGACTGGAACAGGAGGTGACAAGCGTTCCGAAAGTAAGAATTGCCGCACCGAGAATCCAAACGCTCATGGATCTCAGGTGAACGAACCAAGTCATTTGGATGCTCCTAACGGAAAGCTTATCTCAATTCCCGGATTGAAACCAATAATAAAGTCTCCGCCATCCAAAAATATCGACGTCAGGACATCGAGCGAAATACCGGCGCCGCGCGCGAACGTTCGCGTGACCCCCACACCGCCGCCGAAATAGGGCAAATAGGCAGTCCGAGTTCCATCCAGCCCGGTAGCCACCAACAGAAGGGCGGCGCCCCCGACAATCCGTGCATACGGACTGAATGTGTTGACTGACCGCGATCCGCTGAGCCGGAACTCTGCGGCAATCGGGAGGAAAAGACCATAGCCCGAATCGAGCGGGCCCTCGACCTGAAAGACCACCGGTGCAACGAGGATTCCGACGGCCACATCCGCGGCCGGGCCGGGAAGTCGATAGGTGAGGCGGGCTTGCAGATTTCCCGACAGACGGAAGAACAGGCTGAGATCACCCGCCGCGATGAACGGCGCCGCGCCGAAACCGATCTCGAGGCCTGCTGATCGGATTGCCGGCGTCGCAGGCAGTGTCTGAACCGGGCCCGGCTGGGCCGTACCGATCGGTTGGGAGTCCGACGGTGCACGCGAAGCGGGCGCGACAGCCTCGCCTGCTGCTCCGGCTGATCCGGACGCAACTGCGGTATCTTTCGGAACGGTATCTTTTCGAGCGGCATTTTCCGGAGCAGCAGGTGTGGACGGCGAACGGGGAATCTGCCGGTCCGCTGCGATGGGTCCGACTTTCGCCAGAAGCTGATCAACCGCCGAAAACACCACGCGATCGAGCGACAGGTCTGTCGGCCCCGCCTGGGTGACCATCGCGACCGGTTCATCCGAATTTGAATCGAACCAGGCCAGTTGAATAGTGATTGTCGACCGGATGGTTTCGGTGACGATAGAGACTGCGTAGCGTGAGAGCGGAGCTGAGGAAGCCGCAATTGCGCTCCGGACCACATCGGCTCGCCCGGCTCCTGTGGAGACGACAACCGACGTATTGAATCCTCTCCGCTCGAAATCCTGCACCAGCGACTCAATAGCGATTTTGTTCAGCGTATCGCGCTCCGCCGAGGCAGCGGTCTGCGTTACGACGACGAGAGCCGTGCCTTCGGAGGAGAGCAATGCCTGGCCACGCGACTGAGTTGAAACCAGAAACCCGAGCAAGACGACGAGCGTGAATGCCCGACTCCTTCCGTTCATATATCCGCTCCGGTCCAGTGAAACTTGGAATGACTGAACGATATTGTCTTACAGATTAGCCTAGACCATTATTACTTTTATCTCTAAAATGTACATGAAGTGCCGAGGTGTGTCAACGGCCGCAACGGGACGGTCCGAACGAGCGCGCATTGCGTACAACGATGTCGGTCCGAGAAATCGACTGCCGGTCAGTCCCCGTCCGACTCATCCTCCACCGGCATCGATGCGGCGCGTTCCTTGATCCGGCTGCTGAAGGACATGCGCGGGACCGGAGTTTTCGGTTTGGCGGGGATGGTCATCTCGGTCCCGGTTGCCGGGTTGCGTCCGATGCGCGCTTTCTGCGCCGGGCGAATTCCCAGATGCAGGCGACCAATTGCGCCAAGCGGCACGCGCTCGCCAAAAAGCAGTCCCGCCTCCACCATCGTCAGATAGTCGTCGAGCACCTGGCGAGCGAGTGATTGCGAGATGTCATTTTTTGCGGCAAGGTATTGCACCATGCTTTTCATGGTAAAGTGACCGATCGTGTCTTCGGGCAGCGTCAAAGTACGGTTGAGTTTTACAAAGCCGTTCGTCAGAAATATGGTCGCCTCTCGGAGCCGTTTTTCCTGTTCCGCGCGTGCAAGGCCTTCCGGGAAGGTTGCAAGCAGCAGGACGTCGGAGCTTTGCTCGATCGGGCAATGGGTGAACCGGACCGGTGCGGCGGCATGCACAGGGCCGCCAAGAGATACCCCCTGTGCTTTCACGAGGTCCGGTACGTCGTTTCGCAGTTTGATGCTCGCGTACTCGAACCACCGGCCGCTATCACCGAGCGTTCCGAGAGCGACAAGCGACCCCGAATAGGTGAGAAGGATGATTCCCCGCGGATCCTCAGAATCAATCCGCTCGGGAATGACCATACCGAGGAGCCGGGTCTGCTCCTCGAACATCGTCCGTTTCTCGAGCCAGTTATCTCGGATCCGGCGCAGAGACTCCTCGCCGGGAGGGAGCCCGGAAGACTCGGTCACCGAGCGGAGATGACGCTCGACCCGCTCGGTGATGATTGCTTTCATCGCCTCTTCTGAGTATTTCATACATACATCGTATCACATGCGCGCCCGTGAAACTGAAACTCCCCCCAACGCGGGATATGATATGCAGTGAAGCAAAAAGGAGAAGAAGATGGGCGAATACCTGGAAAAGGTCCCGGAGAACGTCCGGGAACACATTAGAAAGATCACCGCGACCTCCGGAATGCCGGGCGGCGACGATTCAATCGAACTTGTCGCACAAGCGTGGATCGAAAAAAGGGACGCGTTCGAATCCCGTCTGTCGGAGTTCGAGATGGAAGAATGGGACGAATTTGCACGGGAAGAGGATCGAGGAGCAATTGTCCTGACCTATTCCGGTTCCCTTGTCACGCTCGGGCCCCTGGTAGAAGGCCGAAGGACCGCTGAGTACGCGAGTATCGGTCTACGCCACGACGTGCCTGACAGCGCGAGCGAAGCTGCTTCGATTCTTGCCGATGATATACGCGCCGACGAGCCGGTACACTTTTCGAAAGGACCGGTTCAGAAGAGCTCGGCAGTGTTCAAGATCGCGGTCCACAAAGAACAGCTTTCGCCGGAGGAGGAGCAGGAAAGACTCACGGACGCCACGCAGGTGCTCAGTGAGGACTTTGTCGAGGTGAACAAGACCATCATTGCAGATTGATCTTGTGAGCAATCCGACGGGGGACATTTCGGCACTGCGGGAAGAAATCGCCCGTCATCGACGGGATCGGTCTCTTCCCGACCACGACGAGCTCTTGCCGCTTCTCGTGGAGGTCAACGGGGTACTCACCTCCGAGGATCGACCGATGCGGCCGCGTGACAGCGGTGGCATGCCCGGCGGACTGGTACTGCTGGACCCGAGTATCACCACCGTTGTGCTTCCGGACATTCACGCGCGCCCGGGTCTCCTGTGGTCGGCTCTCAGCCATGAGCTTGATCCGGCGCAGTCTCCCGGGCAACCGTCCTCGAGGCGGTTGCCGACGGGAAGGCCCAGATTGTCTGCGTGGGCGATTACTTCCACGGTGAGGGGCGGGTTCGCGGCAGGTGGCGGGAGGCGTTCGCGGAGTTTGCCGACGGCTTTCGCAATCACAAGGCGATGGATCGGGAGATGCAGGAGAGCCTTGCGGTTATTCGTATTCTCTCGCTCTTGAAAATCGCCCTGCCTCGAGGGATCCACCTTCTCAAGGGCAACCACGAGAACGTCGCGAACGAATCTGCGGGAGGAAATCAGCCGTTCGGAAAATTCGCCTACGAGGGGGCAATGGTCCTGGACTATATCCGCCTCGTGTACGACGACCGCGTTCTTGCGGGGCTCTACTATTTCGAAAAGAATCTCCCGCTGCTTGCAGTCGGAAAGCATTTTCTCGTCAGTCACGCCGAACCGGCGCGCCTGTTCACGCAAGAGGAGATCATCGAATACCGAAGTCGCGGGGACGTTGTTTACGGCATGACCTGGACCGACGATGACCAGGCGGATACTGACGCGGTGGAACAGATGATTGATCACTATCTCGCCCCGGAAGTCCAGGCCGAGGCCCGCTACTTCGGCGGCCATCGTCCAGTCAGCGGCCGCTACAATCTGCGCGGACGTTACGTACAGATTCACAATCCGTCGAAATATCTGATGGCGGTTCTTCCGCCGGACAGACCGGCGGATCCGGAACGGGACATTTTCGAATTCGGTACTCCAGAGGACGCGAGCGATGGGGAAAATACCTGACAGCATTGGAAAGTACAAAGTAATCTCGGAGATCGCGCGCGGCGGAATGGGAGCCGTGTATAAAGCCGAGCACCCGACTCTCGACCGGTTCGTCATTATCAAGAAGCTGACCCTGAGGGGAAATGCGTCTGTGCGGGAGCGCTTCCGGCGGGAAGCATCCATCATGATGGACTTTCGTAACGAGTTCATCGTGGACGTCTTCGATCATTTCCGGGAGGGCCCCGCCTACTACATCGTCCAGGAATTCGTCGATGGGATGTCGCTTGCCGAGCTTCTGCTGCGGGACCGTTACCTGCCCGAGCGCGTTGCGCTTCTGGTCTTCCGGGACTCGTGCCGCGCACTGAAGTACGCCCATGATCGAGGAGTCGTCCACCGGGACATCAAGCCCGGGAATATTCTCATCTCCCGAAAAGGTGACGTCAAACTTGTGGACTTTGGAATCGCTCATGTGGACGACGAATCGGAAAATGTACTGACCCGCGAGGGTACCACGCTCGGAACGCCATCCTACATGGCACCCGAGCAGTTCCACGACACACGGAGCGTGGACAGGCGCGCCGACATCTATTCGCTCGGTGTCATGCTTTACGAGATGGCAACCGGCAAACGACCATTCCCGGGGTCAATTACCGCAGAAACCTTGAGACTTATTCAGCACGGAAAATACCGAAAACCGAGAAAGCAGAATCCGGTTCTGACCCGCTTTACCGCGCGGCTGATCCGCAGAACGATGCATGCGCGCGTCAAACGCCGCTACCAGGATCTCTCGCAAATTCTCGGGAAACTCGATCGGCGCATCAGGACGCACGACCCAGATGAGAAATCGGAGCTTGCTTCGGTTCTTGCCGGAAACTGGACACCGCCAAGATACCGGTCACCGAGGCGCAAGGCGCTCCTCATCGTGCTGCTGTTCGTGCTTCTTGGCGGCGGAGGCCTCTCCTACTACGGCATTCGGTCGGGTCTGCAATACGAACTGCTCCAGCCGGATCGTTACGGTTCTCTGCAAGTCGCCGTAAGGGTGAACCGCGGACCTCGGTCGGCCCAGGAGATTTTTGTATCCTCCGACCTGTTCATCGACGACGGAGAGACGATTCCGAGAGCTAAAAACGCCGCACTGACCTTTCACCGGGATCCGCAACAGGCGACTTCGGAGACTGAGGTGTTTGTGAGCAATCGGCTGTACGTTCCTGCCGGCCAGTATCGACTGAAAGTAGTGGCGGCAGGGCAGTTGTCGTGGACGGGATTCTACCTCGAATCACGCGATCGCCAGCGTGAAACTGGAGACCGAGCGGCAGGAAGGCTTGTCACGGTGACAGTCGGCCCAGGTCCGGCACTTCCGCTTGCTGTAGACGTCACGGTGACCTCGGCAACCGACGGCGGGAACATAACCGCCGGATCGTCGATCTCCCTCCTGCGGGACGGCTTCTGGATCCCGTTCACCGGGTCCGTCGCCTCCGAGCTCAAGTCCGGAAGAGTATATCAATTCCGCGTCGAGCACGATGGTTACTATCCTGATAGTTTTGACCTCATGGTCTCTGCGTTTCAGACAAATCTCGACCTGGGCGCGTCGCTGGTCCCCTACCCCGGGGCTATCGCCCTGTCGACATCTTCGGGGCCGATCGCACTTTCGGTGAACGGCTCGCGGAGCTATCGCGCCGGGGGGCGCAATCCCCATCCGGAAGCCGTCCCGTCGATCGGGGGAAAGCCGACAGTTCTCATACTGGCGCCGGGAGAGTATACGCTCGAGGCGCGCCGCGGAACGTCGGTTGCCCGATTTGTGTGTGCAGTCCGACCTCTCGAGCGCCTCGTCCTATCCATCTCCCCGGGACCCGAAAACCGGGGCTTGCAGTTTCAGAGCGCCGGCTCAGAAAATGCTCCGGAGCTGATTCGA
This sequence comes from uncultured Spirochaetota bacterium, assembly GCA_963832675.1. Classification (GTDB taxonomy): domain Bacteria; phylum Spirochaetota; class Spirochaetia; order DSM-27196; family DATKUC01; genus DATKUC01. The sequence goes on from CAWHUY010000029.1 coordinate 61,823, forward strand.
TAAAGGGAGAATCCGCAATGACGCTACTTATCCGACGGATAATTCAGCTCGCACTCGGTACTGCGGCAGGACTCGCCACGTGGCCGATTATGGAATCTGTCATTCACCTTCAAATCTACTTTTCCGGCTACCTGCTCTACACGGTGGCGTCGGGAGCACTGTTCGGGCTGATATTCGGGGCGTTTCTCGGGAGCGCGGACGGAATTATCGCGTCAAGCAGCCGACGAATCGCAACCGGGTTCGCCGCAGGTGGACTGGTCGGAGCGGCAGGCGGTGCACTCGGGTTTCTCGTTGCACAGGGAGTGCTTTTTGTCGTCGGTGAGTATCTGGTCGGGAATCAGTTCGACGTCCGCGCGTTCGCGATGCCGATAGCACGCTCGGTTGGGTGGGCGATACTGGGAGCGGGCGTCGGCGCGGCGTCGGGCATACGCTCGGTCTCGAGCAGGAAGGTCGGAATCGGCGCGCTCGGCGGATTCGCCGGCGGACTGCTCGGCGGTGCCGCAGTCGAATACGGACGGCTCCTGTTCCCCGAAGCCGCCGTTGTCCACCTTGTCGGACTCCTGCTGCTGGGAATACTGATTGGACTTGCCTACGCGTTCGTGGAGAGGCGCCTCTCCTTTGGCGTGCTCCGAATGCTAAACGGTCCGTTCAAGAGCAGAGAGTTCATTCTGAACCAGCGGAACATCACCATCGGGTCCCTGCCCGGATGCGATATTCCCCTGCCATCGGCTGAGAAAGGAGATCCCGGAAGCGGGCGGAAAGGTTACCGCGGCATCGCGGGTCTTCATTGCCGGATGGTCGTGAACGGCCGGGATCTTTTCATCCACGCCGTAGACGGTGAGGTGCGAATCAACGACCAACCAACGAAGAGGGAACCCGGCTCCCCCCTCAAGTTCGACGATGTAGTTGCCTGCGGCACCGCAAAGCTTATCTACCGTCGAGAATAGGAGGCAACCATGAGTGAGATCGGAAGGAAGAATAGGAATTCGAACGTTATCGATCCAAGTCCTGGTACTCATCGTTCTTGGGGCGACCAGCGTTCGCGCCGGAGCCGAGGTGACCATCGCCCAGATAGATCCCTCTCGACTCCTCACCGGACAGCGTGTCGATGTCTACGTGAGTGTGACCGACACTAGTGGAAACACCGTCGACGGACTCCGTTCAGGTGACTTCTCGCTCTTCGAAGGTCCGCCGAATGGGAAATTGCAGCAGGTCGACAACTTCGGTTTCCAGGAGGGTGCAGATGCCAGTGACGGCATTACGTTTTTCCTGCTCGTAGACAATTCCGGAAGCATGTACGAACCGATGAGTCAGGGCGATTCCTCCTCGCCTCGTACCGTGCTCGAAACTCGGATCGAAGCTGCCAAAGCTGCCATCAGCACCTTCCTCAATTCCGTGGACAATCCGGCAGACCGTATCGGTCTTGCCACCTTCAACACTTTTTACCGGGTTGCGATTCTTCCGACCGATGTACGGGCTCGCATCGAAAGATCCTTCGCGGACATCTCGCAACCGCAGAAGCCGGACGCATTCACCGAGTTGTACGGGTCGCTCGACGCTGCTTCGCACGACCTCGCCGGTTCGAAGGGACGAAAGGTAATCATTCTCCTGACCGACGGTGAAAACTTTCCATACGCACTCCACACCGGCGACGCAAACCCACAGTTCGGGAATCACATATTCTCCAGCGATGAGGCAATCAATTCGCTCATCCGCGAAGGCATCTCGGTGTTTCCCATCCATTTCGGGCCGGCCCGACAGGACTCGAATTTGCGCGCTATTGCCCGATCGACGGGCGGACGAGTCTACGACGCCCGCAGCGAGGAGGAACTCGCAAGTGTCTACCTCGATGTCCGCCGGCGCGTGCTCAAGGAGTACCGCCTCTCCTACTCACCACGAATGATACCGGGGGATCGCAGAGTTGTCCGGGTGGAGTACCACGGGCCGGACGCACAGGGAAACTCTTCTCAGTACTACTTCGTGGGAACGCTCTTTGGGGCGCCGTCGGGCAGGTGGAACCCCCTGCTCCTTGTCCCTCTGGCGGTTGCGCTGCTGCTTTGGTTCCTCATAAGTCGCATGCGCTTCATGAATCGCCGCACCGGCCCCAACCTGGAAGTCCTTGCAGGCGGAGCCACTCAGGTTTTTCCCATTACTGCGGGCCAGACAGTCATAAGTTTCGGGACGGGAACGGATGTGACTATCGCCGGGGATCCGACCGGCGCCCCACATAGTGGCGAGGAGGTTACGGTTGCGCGTGACGGGAAGAGCGGTGAGTTTACCCTGGAGAGCGGTAGACCGGTGATGGTCAACAATCGTCCCACGCAGAAACGCGTCCTGAAACCGGGTGACGTTCTGCGCGTAGGCGATGCTACTGTGGTATTTGATGACGAGGGGAACCGGTGACGCGGAGGCAGCCTCCGCGGAGATGCAGTTGCGAAACGGCTCCCCGGTCTTCTCCGCCCGGAATCGCGCCGGGGCGACGCGAAAGATCTCGTGACCATTTCCGACTTCATGCACTCTTCACGGTCGAGTGTCATCTTCTGTTCATGAACAAGAAATCTTCTGTCCGACGAAACGCTCCTCGACACAACCCGTTCACCGTCACGCTTCACTGGCTGATCGCCCTGATCGTCTTAAGTGAAACACTCATCGGAGTCGGACTGCTCCACTTCCTGCCAAATACCGCCGCCAAAGTTGCTCCGTTGGCCCTCCACATGATCCTTGGAATAGTACTGGTCGTCCTGGTGGTGCTTCTGATTGTCAGTCGATTTTCTGCGTCGAGGCCGGCGCAAGCGGGGACCGGAAGCAGTTTTCTTGACTCTGTTGCCAGGGCAACGCACGGGTTGCTCTACCTGTTCACCCTCCTGGCCGGCGCAAGCGGATTGCTACTCGCCCTGAAGTCTCACGTTCTGCGGCTGGTCGTCGGCGAGCCGGTTTCGCTTCCCATGGGATTCGCACCGGTCGTACATGCCGCGATCTTCGTCATATTTGGGATGTTGGTTGGGCTTCACGTTCTGGGTGCGCTCTACCATCAGTTCGTTTTGAAGGACAGGCTCCTTTCGCGGATGGGATACGGTCGCTCTTCAACGATCGAACAGAGATAGCCTCCTCCCTGAAGCGCAGCGGAAATCGGCGCGTGTTCAGGATTGATGACTCTTTCCAGGTCGAGACGGCAAATGGCGCCGATACCGGCGGTCAGCCTCTGTCTGCTGTCCGCGTTCATCGTGACGGCCTGCGGCGCCTGGTTCGGTGGAGGCCGCGGGCCTCACCGTCCAGTCACGATTCTAACCTACAACGTGCAGAATCTCTTCGACGATTCGCCCGATGAAACCGATTACCCCGAATACAACCCCGAGAACGGGCAGTGGACAGGCGATCTCTACCGGGAGCGCCTGGCCCGAACCGCACGGGTGATCCGGGAGTCGGTTCGGGGTGGTCCGGATATTGTCGCGCTTCAGGAGGTCGAGAATGAGGATGTTCTCAATTCCCTTGTCGAAACTCATCTTGCCGAGCTTGGTTACCTCCGCCCGGTTCTTTTTCGAAGCGCGGGGTCGGCGATAAACGTGGGCCTGCTCACCCGGCTTCCGGTACTGGATGCCGCCGCCTATCCAGTGACCGATTGTTTCGACCCTGTACCGACACGAGACATCCTGCAGGTTTCGGTCGATTGCGAGGGAGCTACGCTTTTCCTGCTTGTCTGCCACTGGAAGTCACAAGCTGGGGGTGCAGAGTATACCGAACAGCTGCGACTTCGCGCGGCGGGGATCGTACAGGATCGTCTGGCAACCATCCGTGCGGAAAATGCGGAGGCCGAGGTTGTCGTGCTGGGTGATTTGAATGAGAGCGTGGATGAGTGGCAGAGCACCGGAATGCAATATCAGACCGCCCTTACGCTGTGCGATTCCTCACTCGATGCCAGGTCCGGCAGCCTTGCCGTCTCGGTCGACCTGTCGGCAGCGCGGGCTGCCTACGACACGGGCCTGCTGTTCTCCCCGTGGGGAGAGGCCGGCGCATGCGGTTCCTCCACGGGCGGAAGCGGGAGCTACTGGTACAACGGGAGCTGGGAGACCTACGATAATTTTCTGCTCTCCGCGGGTCTTCTCGATAGGGACGGACTCACCTACGTGGATTTCTGGGTCGTCCCGAACGGATACCTGCGGGACGGCAGCGGGCACCCATACGGCTGGCGACTGGACACGGGTCTGGGCTATTCCGATCACCTCCCGCTGCTGCTCGTGCTCGCCAACAATGGATGAACCGGCGCCGCTTTATCCCTTCTGGGGATCCATCAACAGCATTCGCGTGACAAACATGACCATGAACGATACGGCGATGAGCAGAATCGACAGAGCAAGGGCGACGTTCAGGTTTATCTGGAAACCGATGTAGATGGCGAGTGGCATGGTTTGTGTTCTGCCCGGCAGATTTCCCGCAAAAATGATCGTCGCACCAAACTCCCCCAATGCGCGGGCAAAAGTCAGGATCGCTCCGCTGAGGATCGCGCTTCGCGTGAGAGGAAGAGAGACGTAGAGGAATGTCGCAAACTTCGAGGCGCCGTCGAGAGCAGCGGCTTCCTTCGTGTCGGGGTCAATCGCCGCAAAGCCCACCGCCGCCGTCTTTATGAAGTAGGGAGCGGCAACAAATAGCTGCGCCAGGACCACCGCGGCAGTTGTGAACGGGATATCGATTCCTGCCGCGTGCAGATAGGTGCCGATGAGTCCCCGCCGTCCGAACGCCATGAGCAGTGCGATTCCCGCAACCGCCGGCGGCAGGACCACCGGAAGATCAATGATGGTTTCGATTAGACGGTGGCCCCACCCTCTTATCCGCGGAAGCAGGTAGGCAACCGGGGTTCCGACCACCAGCGTTATGAGCGTTGTGATTATCGTCGTAACGGCGCTGAGCCCAACCGCCTGCGAAACCTGGCGTTTGTCCAGGTTCGCAAGTATGGTAGCCGGATTTTCGAAGAAAAGCAGAGCAAGAACCGGGACCACGAGAAAAGCCAGGCAGGGGACAATCGCCGCATACCAGAGGTCCCGGCCGATGCGTCTCCGGGGGACGCGCACGCGAAACGGCGAAACAGGCTCCTGCCCCGGAGTACGCATTAGGTCGGTTCCGGAACTCGTTTTGTCGCTCACCACCTATTGGACCTTTTGCGCGGCGGGAATAAAACCGTACTCGGCGAGAATCTTCTGTCCCTCCGTTGACAGCAAAAGTTGAACAAAGGCCGACGCGGATTCCGGGTTCTTGCTGTCGATGACCGGGGCGATCGGATAGTCGGCAATAGTGTTGAGCGCGTCGGGAATGTCGATTCTTCTCACCCTCCCTGCGGAGACCGCATCGAGGTCGCTCGAGTAGACGATTCCGGCGTCAGCATCGCCGAGAACCACCTTATTGAGTACAGCTCGTACGTTCTCTTCGAGCGAAACGGTGTTCGCGACGATGCTGTCGCGGAAGGCCGACCCATATACGGGATCCCGCGCCGCTTTCAGCAGGAACGCTCGCGTGTAGCTTCCCACGGGTACGGTGTCGGCGGCGAGCACAATTTTGAGTCCGGGGTGCGTAAGGTCGAAGAGATGAGAAATTGGATGGGTCGGGTTCAGACTTACAACGGCTATCAACCGGTTATGAGCGAAAATCTCGGGTCCGTCCTTCGCGATTCGTCCGCTTCGCTGCGCTATCTGCATCTGCTTTGTGTCCGCGCTGGCAAAAACGTCAGCCGGGGCACTCAGCGCAAGCTGTTGTGCCAGCTTCTGAGAACCGGCGAAATTGAACGTGACCGCTGTTTGCGGATGCAGCTTCATGAAGAGGTTACCGATCGAAGTAAACGCTTCCGTCAATGAGGCGGCGGCATAGACCACAACTTCACCGTGCAGTTGCATTGACCCGGAGGCCGTTTCCTTGACCCCTCCGCCCCAGGCAACCGCACCAAAGAGCAGTAGTGTTGCCACCGTCGACACTCGTTTCAACTGAAAATCCTCCAACAACTTCGCGAAGCCGGGGGCTTTGAGATCACGGTCGAACGATCTTTTCCGGCGCGTGGAGCGACAGAATGGCTGCGCAACGATCGAGCCATTTTTCCGTTGACCGGAGCTGCCCGGCGCGAAACTCATAGACCAGAAGATCGAAACTTCCGCTCGTCGCAAGATCGGATTTTCGTTTCCGGATTGCTTCGTAGAGACGTCTGCATTCTGCTCTCTGAGAAGCAATCAGCTGCATGGCAGCCATCCGATCGATCCTTTCGGCGAAGTAGAGTTTTGCCAGAAGTTCGACCCGTATGCTCCGTCCGTGGGAAACCGGACTACGGATCCACGACTCGAAGGCTTTCGCGCCGGCTTCGGTCAGATGATACACTTTCCGCGCAGGACGATTCGGCTGATCCTGCCGATCGGCGGACACAAGACTCTGACGCTCCAGTCTGGCAAGCAGGCCGTACAAATTGCTCTGCTTCACATCCCAGATGAGTCCGAGGCCGGTCTGTGCCCGCAGGAGCTGGGCGAGCTCATACCCGTGCATCGGCCGTTCCTGCAGCAGGCCGAGAAGCGCGTATCCGATCGGAGATGCTGTCGTATCATGCCGTCCAACCATTCTTCATTGCAATTACTCATAAAGTGAGTAATCACTTCGCGAATGATATCCACCAAGTCTGAACCTGTCAACGCAGGTCGCAACCAGGTCTCGGTTCCTTCGAATCCCTGGAGACCACGTTCGGCATGATGGGCCGCCTCGGCGGCAAGTCGGACTTCACATTCGGCGAGTCGGGTGTCGTTGCCTGTCCTGAGTATCGACCGGCGCTGCGGTGGAAACTTGCGCAGACTGTGATATGCGGTTAATCTGACGGCATACCATGAGCGACCGCCGTAGAAACATCAGAGTTGAACATCGAGCTCGAGTTGAAGTAACTGCCGCATCCGGCACGGTCTCGGCGCAGTCGATAGATTTGAGCCGATCAGGAATTGGTGTCGTCATTCGACTCCCCGAAGACTATCGCGACGTTCGAAGCATCAGCTTCCACCTTCCGAGTCTTCACGAGCCGGTACAAATCCCCGTCCATCTGGTCCGAGCCGACCTTACTGCCGACCGCACCGAGTCGGACGATGGGCAGCTTCTCGCGCTCGCGTTCGAATATGAGGCGGACGCACAGAGAGTGCTCGTCGACCGCTACATCAAGGACATGGTTGAGCAGTCGCTTCGGGAGGGCCATGAAGACTCCGAGGCACGCCGGGTTCCTCGCTGCGACTGCTCGATCGTCGGCGTCACCGTCGACTCGCAAGATCTCGAGATCATCTCAATCGACAATCTCTCTACCGAAGGGGCCCTGTTCACTTTCCGCGCCCCAAACAGGGTCGAAACTGGCCGGCGCTTGCGACTGAAATTCCTGCTGCCCGGGGATACGCGGGATCTCGAAGCCGGCGGGGAAATCGTCTACGTTGTGGAAAACGATGGGGGTAAGATTGCGACGGCCGGCTTCCGTTTCGCAGGTCTCCGGGAGCCATACCAGGCGCGTATCCGCGCCTTTGTCGTTGAAAACGCGTCTACCAGTTCCCGTCGCAAGATCCAGGAATGGTTCGCACAAAACAATCCGGACGACGGATTCGAGACGGTCCCAGGCGACCGGGCACGAACCATCTTCGCCCATCTGATAGAGGATCACGCTCCAATTCACACGATCACCGAATCTGCAGACAGGATCTATTCGCTCTATCTGTCAGGTTTCCGGGAGGATTCGGACGTTGGAATCGAATGCGAACAGAGTGTCGATCCGGGTCAGGTGAGCTGCTCCTTCTCATTCTCCGGCGGTACCTACTATTTCCGTTCGCGCATCGGTGAAACGAAGCGCGGCCAGATCCTCCAGCTTCCCTCTCTGCTCTATCGCGGCGAAGAGCGCTCCTACGGGCGCAAGTCCGTCGACACGAGAATTGCTCTGCAAGTTCAGGCCGATACGGCGCTGAAGCACGGGCACGGTCGGTCGCTGACCGGGAGGGTTCTCGATATCAGCCGACGCGGCTTCCAGTGCGATGTGCGGGTGCCGGTTGAAACGGCAGCGATGCTTCGGACGGGCCTGCGTGTTGCCTACGATGTGGATGACTCGCTCGTGCTCGGAGAACGGGGCGAAATCCGCCACGCGAGAACTCTCACCGAAGCATCGGAGTCGTCGGACCGGACGGTCATGGTGAGGCTCGGCGTCGAGGCAGACATCGCGCGCGCGGAATGCCGACACACGGTCTACACGCAGGACGACTGGGAACGGGCGAAAATGCAGCGATCCGAGTCGGCCGATCGAGCAGTGCCGCTCGAAAACAAGGTTGTACGCATCCGCAATCGTTCCGGACAGGACATCGTTGCGATCCTGACTGCCAACAGGTGGCACACCCCCGCAACCGTGTTCATCGCACCGCCGGCGTTCGGGAAAAAGAAAGAGACTCTTTCGCCACTCGCCGCCGTTCTTCTGGACAACTTCTCGGCGGCTGGGCGCAACGCGGTTGTCGTTCGATACGACGGGATAGACCGTCCCGGGGAGAGTTACAACCGGAACGGCGATACGCGACGTGGCTTCGAAATGCTCGGTTATCGCGTGAGTCAGGGGCAGGATGACATCCAAACCGTTCTCGACTACGCGTATCAGAGTCCCTATTTCTCGGTCGAACGAGTGGTGCTTGTTACCTTCAGCATGGCGTCGCTCGACGGCCGAAAGCTCATCCTGGCCGAAGAAAACCGGCGACGCGTCCATCTCTGGTTGAACGTAATGGGCCTCCCGGCGGCGCGGACCACGCTGGGAAACATTCTCGGCGGACTCGACATCCTCGCAAACTTCCGCATGCGAATTCCAAACGGCATCTCGGGCATGTTGGGGCATCTGGTCAACATGGATACGCTGGCGAACGACCTTATCAGTCACCGGTACGCCTACCTGACCGATGCCCGTCTCGACATGTCGCGAATGGACGTGCCGGTCTGCTGGATATGCGGAGCATTCGATCGATGGGTTGATGCGGGTGAGGTCCGGGATATCATGACGATCGCTGCAAATGCGGAGCGGGAGATCGTCGAGATCCCCACCGGGCACAATCTTCACACCAGCGAGGACGCGCTTCTGTGCTACAAGATCATGACGGAAGCGGTCTTTCGCACTCTTTTCGACGACCCGCGCACGGCTCAGGGTCCGAATCGGGACCGAATGTTTCGGCTGATAGCGTCAGAGCGCGAACGGCTCGCACGCGTAGAGACCGAATTGATCGATGAATACTGGCGCGACTACCTGATCGGCAAAGGACGCGAGAGCCAGGGCTACGATTTTTACCGGAACATCCCCGAGTTTCGGGCTTTCCTCCGACGCGAAGCTGAACTGCTCGACGTGAAGCCCGGAGGACGGATTGCCGACCTCGGCTGCGGAACCGGGCTCTTCATCGAAGCACTTCTCCTCGAAATGGCAAGGACATCTGCGGTTGCCGGTGGAGTGATCGAGTTCGCGGCGGTCGATCTCGTGCCGGAGGCGCTTGAAAAGACAAGACAGAAGGCCGAGGCCGTTATCAGCGCCAACCCGTCGCTTTCCGGCGTCCGACTCAGACTCATTCAGCGCAATCTCGAACCCAACCGCTTGATCCCGCTGCGCCGATACATCGCCTCGCCCCGGCCGGATATGCGCTTGCTCCGTGGACGCATCGAGGGCTTGCGTCAGGAGACAGTGGACCGTCTCGGAGCCGGGATGAGCAATGAGCTCGACAAGCTGCTGCGTGGCGAACTTCCCTCGGAAGAGCTCCTGCGCCCGGTTGCATTGCGCATCGGTGATGATCTTGTCCCGGTAGTGCTCGAGCTCAACCGCGCCGCGAGGTTCACATTGGGCCGACTCCTGGAAACAGATTTACGTGCCGAGGGAGATAGAGAGTCGGATTCAGGGTCGGTAAATAGAGGAACCGGACTCACGGCGGATCGGCCGCTGCGAGAGAGTGAGTACGCGACTCTTACGACAAAAAAGTTGCGATTTGACACACTCGGCTTCGGTGACTGCGGGCCCATCCCGGGTCTGGGCTTCGCACCCGGTTCGTTCGATCGCATCGCGGCAAGCCTTTTCGTGTCATACCTGTTCAACGCTGAAGAAATATTCCCTGAGCTGTTCACACTGCTCGCACCTGGTGGCCTGCTCATCGTTTCCAGCATGAAACCCGACAGCGATATTTCTGTAATTTTCACCGATTACGTCGGCGAAATACGCACCCGTGAAACCTCCTCGGTTCCCGCAGACACGAAATTGACGAACGCACGCGCCATGCTGAACGAGGCGGCCGCGCTCTTCGAGCTGGAAGAAGAGGGCCTGTTCAAGTTCTACGCGCATAACGAGCTTGCAAAGATGATGACCGATGCGGGCTTTGTAGATGTGACCGTGGAATTCGGACTGGGGACTCCTCCGCAAGCCCTCATCGCGCGCGGTCGCAGGCCTGCTTCCGCGTAGATCCTGGAGCAATTGCTAAGTGTTTGACCCTATAGAGATTTTGGTATAGAATTATCTGTGCGATCAACCGAGGCCATCGTCAGATCTACTGGTGTACGCAATGGACATTATCGAACGGATAACGCGGTCCCTTACTCACTGGGGCCCTCACCCTGCATTTGTCGAGCTAACGCCCGGCGTTTCGGCAATTCGAATGTCTGCTCCCGAGTTCGAGAGACGGTGTCATGCTGTTGAAAAATTGTTCCGCGAAGCCGGCATCCGAGACCGGTCAACGGTTGCGATGTTCATCGAGAACTCGATTGAATTTGTTGCGGTCTTTATTGCACTTCTGCGAATCCATGCGCTGCTGTCCGCAGTAAAGCTCGAGTTTCGCAGATTCGAGCTTGATGAGGTTTTCAGGAACTTCGATCCCGATTTTGTGATTTCCGAGGAGTCGCACCTTCCGGTTATCGCAGCGTATCTCTCGAACCGCACGACTGTTGTCCACAGCTCCGGCGGCCGATTCGAAATACGGCCCGGCAGAGTGCAGTCCGAGCGACCGGACGTTCCGGATAGTGTAGCTTCGATCAACTACACTTACCGCGGATACGGCTACCCGCTTGGGTCGATGACGCCCTACGCGGGTTACGAGATCACCGCGCAGTTTGTTCTCGGCTGCCTGCGGGCAACTCCGGGCGAACGCTCATTGGTCATTCTGCCGATGCCGCATATATACACGCTGGCCGCTTCGATCTTCGTGCCGATTTTCGGTCAGATGACTTCCGTAATCGCACGAACGCTTCATCCGAGACACCTTCTGAGGTACATCGCGGAAGAGCAGATAAGCTACATTACCTCGGTCCCCGAGATATACACGATGCTGGGCGGTTTTATCGAGGAAAAACATGAGCTGGGGTCGTTACGCGCACTCGTGTCGGGGGGGAGCCGTCTGACAGTCGAACAGAACGCATTCGTCTCGGAACGCTTTCATTGCGAGGTGCTGCACGGGTACGGACTTACCGAATACCCAATAGTATCGGCGCCGGCACGCGAAACTTCTCGCCCTGGGACGATGGGCCCGCCCGCCCGCGAGGTTGAATGGCGAATCGCAGCTGACGGCGAGTTGGTCTTCCGATCGAGTTATCTTGCGGCCGGATACTACCGCCGGCCTGAGGAGAGCCGGGAAGCATTTTCGGACGGTTGGTTCGCAACCGGGGATGTTGTCGAAGAGAGTGACGGCCACCTGGTATTTGTACGGGAAAAAAAGGCCACCTGCAAAGTAAACGGTAACCTGGTCGACTTTTCCGAAGTCGAACGGGCCATCAGGACTTTCCCCGGGGTGGTCGACTCCCGCGTATATCTCCAGTCGCGAGCTCTCGTTGCCGAAGTCTTATTCGATGACGGCGAGGTCGACGAGATGCGGATAAGGAATTTGCGTGAATACCTTTTCGGAATCATATCTTCTCATAAGGTGCCGAAAACAATTCTAAGCACGAAACAGGAGTACAAAAATGATGCAGAGTGCTGATGTGAGCGACGAGGTTCGTCGGATTATGTCGAGTGTTTCGCGGTTTGACATCTCCAGCCTCGAAAGCGACATCAGGTTCCGCGAAGAATTGGGCGTAGACAGCCTGATGGCGATGGAGATTATCGCATACTGCGAGAAGGAGCTTTCGATACAACTGGATGAAGGAGACCTCGGTTGCGTGGAAACGATCGGGGATTTTGTGGAGTATGTGAATGACGTGTTCAGGACAACCCATGGAACAGACAAGCCTTAATATCCTGTTGGTTTCTCCCCGCGCCGATTTCTTCTCCCGAAGTCCCGATTTTGCTCAGTACATGACCGAATCCCGGGAGATGAAGACTATCCTGCACTGGTGGAACGGTATGGGAGCTGCGCTCCAGACGGTCGCTGCACTGACGCCCGAAACTCATCACGTTACGATCGTCGATGAGAACTACGAAGAGATTGACTTCGCCGCTACCTGGGATGTCGTCGGGATCACCGCAATGACCCAACAGGCGGAACGCGCCTACGAAATCGCACGGGAGTTCAAACAAAAAGGATGCTTCGTCGTCATGGGCGGAATTCATGCATCGGTTCTCCCCACCGAAGCGATGGAACAGGTCGATACTGTGTTCTCAGGAGAGGCGGAAATCAATTGGCCCCAATTCCTCCTGGACTATGCCGAAGGAAGACCCCGAAGACTGTATGAACAATCTGACAACGCCTGCGTAGACATGACCCTGATCCCGCGGCCGCGGTACGACCTCGTGGCGAAGTACGCATACCCGGTGATCTGGATCCAAACCACACGCGGCTGCCCGCATGATTGCGAGTTCTGCGCGGCCTCTACGATCTACGGCCGTCAGTACAAGCACAAATCAGTCGAACAGGTGGCCGAGGAAATCCGGGAAGTGCGTCGCCATTGGAAGTTCGCTCAAATCGGGTTCGCAGACGACAACATGTTCGTAAACCGTGCATATACACGTGAACTACTCGCGGCGTTCAAAAAGCTGAACTTCGCCTGGCTCGCCCAGACCGATATTTCGATCGCACGTGACGAAGAGCTTCTGACTGAATTGCACGAATCCGGTTGCCGAATCGCGCTGATAGGATTCGAAAGCGTGAATCGAGATAACATGATGGGACTCAACCGCAACCACTGGAAAGCTCGAATGTTCGAGCACTACCCGGAGTACATTTACGCCATTCAGAAGCACGGGATCGGCATTTACGGAAGCTTCATTCTTGGATTGGAAGAGGACAACGCCGATTCGGTCTCGTCGACGATTCAGTTCATTAACGACAACAACATCATGGGCGCTCAGGCATCGATTCTCACGCCGTTTCCCGGCAGCAGACTGCGGGAGAGACTCCTGCGAGAAAATCGGGTTACCACGAGCGAGTGGAAATGGTATACTGGCTGGAACGCCGTGATAGTACACAAGAACCTGTCTCCGGAAGAGCTTGAGACAGGGTTGTTGCATGTCTACAGAAGTATCTTCAATCCGGCGAGTTATCGGCAACGCGCAGCATATTTTCGTGACATCTGCCGAAATCTGGTTGAGGCGTAGGGAAGCAAACGCGTCATGATTGGGCAGGAGCACGAGCTCGCGAAGGCATTTGAGGCTGAGGAGCGTGAGCGCATCAACCGCGACACACGCGTAGCAGCCATGGCCGCGAGCGTTGCGCTATTGCTTTTCTACGCTCTCGATTATACCGTCTACCCGAATCACCGTATCAGTTTCCTGATCATGCGGCTCAGCGCGGTCGTGCTGAGCATGATCGTCTATATCGTCAGCCGCACGCCACTTGGAAAGTCCTACCCGAGAGCCCTTGCGATTTCTCAATACCTGGCAACCTGTCTTCCGATTGTTGTGATGATTCACACGACCGGCGGATACGAGAGCCCGTATTACGTCGGAATTATCGTCGTGCTCATAGCCTTCCTCGCAATTCTCCCTATCGACGCCATAGCGACCGCAATCATTTGCCTCGTTATCTATGCGGTCTATCTGGCGCCCACCGTCTTCTACCAGAAACTCGACTATGTGTCGGTCTTCGTACGTAATAATTTCTTTCTCGTCTTCACGATGCTTCTGGTTACCGTCAGTTCCCACCTTGCGTTTCGGATGCGCCACCACGAGTTTTCCGCCCGGTTTCGTCTCGCTCATGCGAACGAAGAACTGAAGGCGCTCGACGTCATCAAATCCCAGTTCTTCGCCAACATCAGCCACGAAGTTCGCACGCCGCTCACGTCGATCATCTCGCCAATTCAGAGTATGTATCAGGGTGACGCCGGCGAATTTTCCCGACCCCAACGGAAAATGGTTGAGCAGGTCTATCGGAATTCGCTGCGGCTGCTCGACATGATCAACCAGATGCTCGACTTCTCGCGCTTCGAAGCGCGCAAGATGCAGGTCAGACTGAGTCTCACCAACGTTGACGAGATGATCCGCGACACAGTGTCGGTATTCGAGGAGCTCACGTCACGAAAAGGGCTCGCCCTGCGTTACGAGAGCCTGGAAAGATTGCCCTACGTCTATCTCGATCGGGACAAGGTGGAACGGATTCTCACAAACCTCCTTCGTAACGCGATCAAGTTTACCGAAGAGGGTGCGATCAACATTCGGACTCGGATCGCGGCCGGCTACCTCACGATCGAGGTAGAGGACACGGGAATCGGAATTCCGGCCGAGCACCTTCCACACATCTTCGAGCGATTCCGCCAGGTGGATTCCTCTTCGACGCGTCGCTATGAGGGCACCGGCCTCGGACTGACGATCGTGCTGGAAGCCGCGGAGCTCCTCCAGGGCACCGTCGAAGTGAGAAGCGAGCCGCGAATTGGAACATGCTTCACTATCCGCTTTCCAACTGACCTCCGGGAAAGGATCCCGGATGCGTTCGTCGAACGTCGCGGACAGGAAAGACGGCAGGATGAACAGGTCTATTCCGGGCCCGAACGTCGAAGAAGTCCGAGGCGCACACAGGACGCCGCTCACGTTTCCATCGAGGACCTTGTTTTCATCGACAAAGGGATAGTTGACGCTTCTCCGGAGGCAGACACGCCCGCGGTTGAAGAGCCGGTTCAAGTCTCCGAGCTGGCCGAACCCATTTCGGAAGCAATAGGCGCTTCTGTTGGCCGCGTGCTCTATGTTGAGGACAATGCCGAGCTTCGCGATTATGTGAGCCGCATGCTCACCCGGCACGGCCACGAAGTGCGAACCGCGTCGGATGGGATCGAGGGGTGGACCGCAGTACAGAGCTGGCGTCCTGACGTAGTAGTCTCGGACGTCATGATGCCGGGGATCGACGGTCTCGAGCTCATTCGATACATGAAAAACAGTGACGACACAAAGACGATTCCCGTTATCCTGATAACGGCGCGTTCCGAGATAGAAGCAAAAATCGCCGGCCTCGAATCCGGGGCCGATGACTATCTTCCAAAGCCGATCAATATCCGAGAACTCGACGCGAGAATCAGAAACCTGGTGAGTCGCCTGCATCTTCAGCGGGCCGAGGTTCGCTCTCGCGAGCTCGAGAAACGCGTTGAGGAGCTCGCGATGAGCTTTGCCCAGTCGCTCGAGATCCGCGACTCCAACACAGCGGGGCACTCACGCGACGTTCTCCGCCTTGGATCAATCATCGCCGGGGAGATGAGTCTTCCAGTCGACCGGGTGCTGAACGACGCACTTCTGCTCCACGACATCGGCAAGCTCGGAATTCCGGACCGCATTCTGCGTAAACCGGCTCCGCTTGACGACAGTGAGTGGGAAATTATGAAAAAACACGCCGAAATCGGTGCAGATCTCCTTGCTCAATTCGATAATTTTCGGGAAGTCAGCGAGATAGTCCGTGCGCACCAGGAACATGCCGACGGGACGGGGTATCCGCGGGGCCTGAAAGACGGTCAGATCCCGCTCTACGCGGGAATTGTGGCAGTTGCCGACGCTTTCCATGCGATGACGACCGATCGGCCCTACCGCAAAGCGCTTCCGGTGCGTGATGCTCTGGGCGAACTGATAGGACACCGGGGAACTCAATTTACGCCGGAGATCGTGGACGCGCTGGTGAGGGGTCTTCTTCGGAACGGCATTGCAAGCGAAAAGGACGTCGCCGCGGCCCGAGCCGCCACGGCATCATAGCTTCCGGGCTTTACGGGGCGGGCTGTAGAAGTTCCGCAAACTCCTTTGCTCCCGGATCTATCTGGAGCCGAAGGGTCGTCTGACGATGGTACTCATCCACGCAATCGATTTCGACAATAGGCGGTTCGGGAGCGAAAATCTTTTTGAGTATCGAAGTTGTCTTCCTGAAGCGCGCTTCGGCAATCTCCGTTCGCACAATACAAAACTCAATCTCGTCGTCCTTTCCTTGTGCGCCGCCGCCGCTGCCGAGGATTGCGCTGAACCAGTTGCGCTGGGGAAACGTTCGAAAACAGAGTGCAGATTCGGTAACATAGACCAGGCCCCATCTCGGCGCACCGAGCTCTTCCATGCCGCCAAGGTACTGAGCGAGCGAATATTTCAGTACCTTCTCCCCGCGCTCGCGCTCCACGTCGCTCCAGAACTCTTCGGGAGAGGGACCTTTGCTTTTCCTCAACATATGAGGCAAAGCCTACCGGGTTTTTCGGCTCTGCGCAAGTGTTTTTTTGGGCGCCCAAACAACTATCGCCGACTCCGACGAGACCCGCCTCCTGTTTACAATACCTTACTAACTTGATAATGTATCCCCACGACAATTATCGCCATCGGAGGTGGGGATGCCCTTTGGACAACTTCTTTTGCTCGGCGCCATTGCCGGTTTTACGGTCTATCTCGGACTCCCGTTTGCCGCGATGCGCTCGTTAAAATCGGTCACCAAAGCAGCTTTGAACGGGATCGCCACTGGCATACTTCTATTTCTGGCGGTGGAAATTCTTGGAAAGGTATTCGGCACTGTGGAAGATGCATTCCGGACCGCCGTCGGCAATGGCTCATCGGGAATCGCGATCGGACTGCTGGCTGTCGTCGTGGTCGGACTCGGGATCGGGCTCGTCGGTATTCCGCTCCTCGAACGGTATCTGATCCGACCGCTCGCCGAGCGCCGTCGGGAGGCCGCACAGGACACGCGTCCCGGTTGGGACGGGGGCCCCCGGGGAGGGAACGGAGCCGGCAGGGGCACAGATGGAGGCGACCGGTCGAGCGTGGCGGTGGTCCGAACCGCCACCCTTTCCGCCGTCGACGCCCGGACGCTGGCCATCACCATTGCCGCCGGAATAGGGCTGCACAATTTCGGCGAAGGACTTGCAATCGGGCAGTCTGCCGCCTCGGGCGCCGTCTCACTCGCACTTCTCCTGATCATCGGTTTCGGGTTGCACAATATGACCGAAGGATTCGGTATTGCCGCACCGCTTTCCGGGTCCTCCCCCTCCTTCGGCTTTATTGCCGGTGCCGGCCTTCTTGCAGGCGGGCCAACCTTCGTGGGGACCCTGGTTGGATCTGTCTGGACCTCAAATATCGCGACAGCCGCCTTTCTGGCAGTGGCAGGCGGCTCGTTGGTCTACGTGAGCCTCGAACTTGCCGTGCTCGAACGAAAGGCGCTCAAGAAGATACCGCTCATGGCATCGGTCGCGGGAGGACTCCTTATCGGCTATTTCACCGATCTTGTTGTAACGCTTGCCGGTGCGTAGCGCTCCGATCCGCAGACGATTGCCATTCGTCCCGCCCGCGTGATAGGCTTCGACGAACCGTCCATCACCATGTCGAACAAAATGATCGAGACCGCGGAGCCTCACTCCCCGGCACAGTCGCCCGAAACCACGCGCACGCTCCGCGGCCGCGCGATAGCCGCTCTTGTCCTGACCACGCTTATGTGGAGCTCGAGCGGTGTGCTGATCAAGCTGGTCAACTGGAACCCCATAGCGATTACCGGCGCACGAAGCGCCATATCCACCATAGTGCTTCTGCTCTATCTACGCCGGCCGAAATTCACCTGGTCTGCCCCGCAGCTTCTCGCGGCGCTGTTCTACGCGCTCATGATGTTCGCGTTCGTCGCCGCGAACAAGCTGACAACTTCGGCGAACGCCATATTCCTTCAGTACCTGGCGCCGGTGTTCGTCGCGGTGCTGGGCATCTGGATGCTCGGTGAAAGACCTTCCCGAACCGACTGGGTGATCATCGCCGTGGTTATTGGTGGTATGGCCCTGTTTTTTGTCGATCGAATTTCGCTCACCGCGCAGTGGGGAAATATGCTCGCGGTGCTCGCCGGCATCTTCATGGCGTTCTTTTTCATTTTTATGCGCCGGCAGAAGGACGGATCGCCTCTGGAATCGATCGTTCTTGGTCACGCAATAGCGGCGATAGCGGCAACACCGTTCTACTTCGCCGACGGCCCCCGTCCCGAATTGACGGGCTGGATAGCAATTCTCGCGCTCGGCGCGGTCCAGGTCGGATTGAGTTCGATCACGCTCTCCTTCGCCATTCGTCACCTGACGGCACTCGGAACTTCAATTGTCAGCCTGCTCGAGCCGGTGCTCAATCCGGTCTGGGTCTTTCTTTTTCTTGGAGAATCTCCGTCGGTCTATGCGATCCTCGGTGGGACGGTGATTCTTGCCATGGTGTCGCTTCGGTCGGTCCTTGCCGTCCGTCGCGCGCAATCGGGCCCGCTCGCGGAAGTCGCCCAACAGGGGTGAGTCGGCGACGGAAGCTCCTGCGGGGCCGAAAACAAGAAAGCCGGCGGCCCTGGCGACGCCGGCTTTTCGCTTCGCGACAACTACCGGATAACTAACGGCTCTTCTTGCTCGCCACGTCGAGGTAGACGGCGAAGATCAGCACCAGTCCTCGAATGATATACTGCCAGAAAAACTCCATGTTCATAACGCTCATGCCGTTCACCAGGCTCGCCATGATTACCGAGCCGACCATGGCACCGAGAATGGTTCCCTCTCCACCCATGAGACTTGTTCCACCGATAACGCACGAGGCGATTGCGTCGAGCTCGTAGTTCGTTCCGCCGCCGGTGGTGCCGGCCGCAACGTAGCCGGTCAAGACCAAACCTGCAAAACCGCACAATACGCCGATGAGGACGTGCACCAGAAAGACATTCTTGCTGATATTGATCCCGGAGAGACGTGTCGCCTCGCGGTTTCCGCCAAGTGCGTAGATATACCGCCCGAAACGGGTGTTCGTCGCCGTGTAGGAGACAATGACTGCGATGACGGCAAGCAACAAGACCGGATTCTGTACTCCACGATACAAGTTCATGACAATGACGTAGGCAAGGACAAGCGCCGAAAAGAAACCAGCCTTCACGAGGTCGGTCTGCAGCTTCGGCAGCGCGAATCCGTATTCCTGTTTTCGCACCCGTCCTCGAATGGTTCCATAAAAAATTGCCACGATGACGATTGCTGCGATTATGAGGCCGAGCGTATTGGGCACATAACCCTGCGCGATAAGCCGCAACGGTTCCTCAATCGGAACAATTGTCTGACCCATCGTCACCGCAAGCACTCCGCCGCGGAAAATCAGCATACCACCGAGGGTGACGATGAATGCAGGAACCTTCAGATACGCAATTATCGCGCCTTGCCATACTCCGACCAATAGACCGACTAACAACGCGCTCACCACCGCGATTATCGTTGAGACGACTCCGAGCTGCGGTTCCACCATCCCGTGGAATATCTTCGGCAACAGCGTTGGCAGGATATTCACTTGAATATAGGCCGTAATGGCGCTTACAAACCCGGTAACCGACCCGACCGACAGATCGATGTTACCGGCAACAATAACCAATACCATACCGGCGGCAAGAAACGAAATGATCGACATCTGCCGAAACAGATTTGACAGGTTTCTCGGCGATAGAAAAAGCCAGTTGGTCATCGCGCCGAAAAGAAGCCAGATCAGGAGCAGGGCGATAACCATGGTGTAGGTCTTCAAATTGGACCTCACGACGGCGATGAATCCACCGCCGGAAGGTCTGCCCTGGGTGAGTGTGGTGTCGGACATCGATCCCTCCTTTAGTTCGCCGTGATTCCCATGGCGAGGGTCATAATTTTTTCTTGAGTGGCCTCACCGGAATCGAGAGTCCCGGTTGTCCTGCCTTCACTTAAGACCATAATCCGGTCGCTCATCGCCATGACCTCCTCCAGCTCAGACGAGATCATTACGATGGCGACTCCTTCTTCGGCGAGCTCATTGATGAGTTTGTAGATTTCATATTTCGCCCCGACGTCGATTCCCCGTGTAGGGTCGTCGAGAATCAGCACTTGCGGTTTGGACATGAGCCATTTGGAAATAACAACCTTCTGCTGGTTTCCGCCACTCAACGAGTTCACCACGACGTGGAGATTCGGCGCCTTGATCCTGAGGCTCTCGGCATACTGCAGGCAAGCCTTGAGCTGCTTGAGCTTCCGGATCCGCAAAAAACTGGAGAATTGATCCATGTTGGGGAGCGCCACGTTTTCTACGATTGTTTGATTCAACACCAGACCGAGCAGCTTTCGGTCTTCCGGAACCAGGCTGATGTGATGCCGCATCGCCTCGCGTGCAGATCGAATGATCACCGGTTCATCGTTCAGGATCACCGTTCCGCCGACGATCTTCCCGAACTCGCCGAAAAGCGCGGTGACAAGCTCGGTTCGACCGGATCCCATGAGGCCGGCTATTCCCAGGACTTCGCCTTTACGCAGATCAAACGAGGCATCTTTGATGACCAGTTTGCCCGGTTGCTCCGGATCCTCGACCTGGAGGTGATCGACCTTTAGAACGACGTCGCCCGGCTTTCGGTCGGCCCGCGGAAATCTTTCCTTCATTTCGCGCCCGACCATCATCGAGATGATCGTGGCGGTGGTGAGTTCGGAAATCGGCTTGGTGTCCACCACCTGACCGTCGCGAAGAACCGTTATGCTGTCGGCAATGCGAAAGAACTCCTCCAGCTTGTGCGAAACGTATATGCAGGTAACGCCCTGTTCTTTGAGCGTTTTCAAGATCCCCATCAGGGTGTCGACCTCGTGCTCGGTCAATGCCGAGGTCGGCTCGTCGAGAATGAGGAGGGTCGCCTTTTCGGACAATGCCTTCGCAATTTCCACCATCTGCTGTTTGCCGACGGGGAGATCGGAAAGTTTTGCCTGAAATGGAATATTCAGTCCGTATTGGGACAGAAGCTCTTTGGTATGTGAATACAGATGAGGCCAGTTGATACGGCCAAGCTGCACCGGCTCTCTGCCGAGAAAGATGTTCTCGCCGACCGTCATCTGCGCAATCAGGGCGAGTTCCTGATAAACGATTGCGATACCCTTTTCTATAGCCTGTCTGATCGCGCCCTGGATGAACTCGATCTTTTCACCGGCCATGAAGATCTCGCCCGAATATGAATCGTGTGAGTAGACGCCTGAAAGAATTTTCATCAAGGTCGATTTGCCGGCGCCGTTCTCGCCGCACAGACCGTGAATCTCACCACGCTTCACCTTGAAGGAAACGTCCTTCAGCGCGACGACGCCGGGAAACTCCTTGGTAACATTCTGGATATCAAGGATGTAGTCATTGTTTGCTTCCGACACCTGCGCCTCCCCGGTCAACCCGTCACATAGTGACCGGGAAGGCGCAACGCCTTCCCGGTCCGAACGCTATTGTGAAATGTTTAAGTTACATTGCAGAGAAACTACATCCCGGCCGGCCGCGGCGGACGCTGGGCCTCAGGAACCTCTTTGTATACCACGTCGTAGGGCTGGAAACCGGTCTTTACCACCTCTTCGTACACGTTGCTCTTGTCGACGCTGACGACGGGGAGGAACGCGCAGGGTACGGAGCCCTTCAGGTTCTTGTCGAGGGTAAGGTCGGCAAGGGTAAAGCTCTTGAGTCCGTCAATAGTCTTATTCCCGGCAAGGTCGATCGCCATATTGATGGCCATCGGGACGAGCTTCCGCACGTCTTTCAGAACCGTCATGGTGAGTCCGCCGTTAACGATGGAGGCGCAGCCGGCTGCGGTAGCGTCTTGGCCGGAGATGGGAACTTTTCCCGCCAGGCCCTGTGCGCGCATCGCCTGCAGAGCACCAAGCGCCGTGCCGTCATTCGAGGCGACGACCGCATCGATGTTGTTGTGGGTCGCGGTGAGGATGTTTTCCATCACTTTGGTGGCGTTTGCGGGCGCCCAGTTTTCTACCCACTGATCCGCGACGACTTTGATCTGTCCCTTGTCGATGAGGGGCTGAAGAATGTTCATCTGGCCCTTTCGGAACAGGATCGCATTGTTGTCGGTCGGACTTCCGCCGAGAAGGACGAAATTACCGGCGTCTTTGACCTTCAGAACGCCCTTTGCCTGAGCCTCGCCAACTGCGACATTATCGAAAGAGATGTAGGCGGAAAGCTTGTCGCTCTTTATGAGCCGGTCATAAGCGATGACCTTGACGCCGGAGGCTACTGCATCGTTCACCGCGGTCGCCGCGGCGGCGCCATCTTCGGCAACGACGATAAGCACATTCACGCCCTGCAGAACCATGTTGGCAATCTGGTCGTTCTGCAGTTTCGCGTCGTGGTTGGCGACCTGGGTGACGACCTGCGCGCCCTTAGCATACGCAAGCTTCGTCATCTCGGCTGCTTCACGCGGCCAGCGCTCGGTTTCGAAATCGGAGAATGAGAGACCGATGCGAACTGCAGCGGTGCCCTTTGCTGCCGCGGCCTGTCCACCCTCTTTCTGGCCGTTCGCAAAAGCGGTGGCTGAAAGAGAAAGAACCAGGACGACGGAAAGCACAATCAAAAGAACTCTTCTCATGTGATCCCCCTTGTAGAGCGTTTGATGACATCTAAAGAGCAATTCTCGTGCCACCAGCACCGGTTCTATAAAATCATTGATCAGAAAAGATCAATTGACGAGTAGGATCGCAACTGTGCCCGGTCAATCTGGCATGCTACCGGACAAGTAGATCACCAGTATGCACTTACCGAGGACCGCAATCAGAGACGCGGAACGCCGCGCAATGCGGCCGGTCTATTTTCTGTCGCCGCTCAGCCCGATTCGGCTCCCAGTCGGGCTGTCGGTCGAGACGTTGTCGGTTCGATGTGGTGGTTATGCACCACAAGGTGGTGGTGGTTGTCCACCACCCCAAAGTGCGGAAGCGCGAATTTCGCACGTTGAAACGCTGCGATCAACCTGCGGTCGCCGAATCGACTGGTAACTCAGTTTGGCCGATGCCGTACTTCTGCATCCGGTAACGAAGGGTATTTCGCGTAATCCCGAGTCGACGGGCGGCAGCCGAAACATTCCACGCCGTGGAGTCGAGCGCGCCGAAGAGCGCATCCCGCTCCATCGTTTCCAGTTTGTTCGCATCCGACGCGCGACCCGCCGGAACATGGAGCTCCGCCGGCAGGTCTCCGAGCCCGATCACACTGCTCGTGGAAAGAACCACTGCGCGTTCGATTACGTTCTTGATTTCGCGGACGTTGCCCGGCCAATTGTACGCGTAGATTGCCGCTGCCGCCTCTTCGGACAGGTGGGCAGGCGTCTTTCCGAGCTCAAGACAGTAGCGGCGGAGAAAGTGGGCAACGAGCTCCGTTATGTCGTCGCGTCTCTCACGCACGGGCGGGACCTCTATGGCAATCGTGTTGATTCGGTAGAACAAATCCTCCCGAAATTGGCCGCCGCGCACCTGTTCTTTAAGATCTCTGTTCGTCGCGCAGATAATTCTGGTCGAGATCCGGACGGAATCCGACGAACCAAGCGGTTCGACCGTCTTCGTCTCCAAAAGACGCAGCAGTTTGGGTTGAATCGTCATGGGAAGATCCCCGATCTCGTCGAGAAAGAGGGTCCCGTGATCCGCAAGGCGGATCTTTCCTTTGAAATCTTTCGATGCGCCGGTAAACGCCCCTTTTCTGTAGCCGAAAAGCTCGCTCTCGAGAAGCGGTTCGGGAACCGCCGGACAGTTGATGCTTACGAAAGGGACGTACTCGCGGTCTCCCGCATAGATGCGGTGAATCGTGCGCGCGACGACCTCCTTGCCGACTCCGCTTTCGCCGGTCAGAAGCACCGGCGTGGAAACCGGCCCCACCTTGCGTATCATCGTCATGATATCGCTCATCGCACCGGACTTGTAGATGAGCTCGGACCCGATCATCTGCTGCTGAAGGAACCGGTTTTGCTGTTTCAGCTGGTCGACTTCAAGGGCCCGGCTCACGACGTGCAGAATTTCGTCGTTCTTGAATGGTTTGGTCACGAAATCTACCGCCCCCTTCTTCATCGCCTCTACAGCCTTCTCGATCGTGCCAAACGCAGTTATCACGACTATGGGCGTCTCGACTCCCTCTGCACGGACCGCCTCGAGAAGACTCATTCCGTCCATCACCGGCATCTTCAGATCGGTGATAACAAGATCGAAGACACCTTCGCGCAGGGCGCGCATTGCATCTTCCCCCGTCGATGCGCTTCGAACCGAGTATCCCTCTCGCTCAAACAGAAGCGCCAGCACGGTCCGCATGTTCTTTTCATCGTCGACGAGCAGTATCTGCTTCATTTCCCAACCTTTCGCTAGTCGTTGCGGATCACAATGCGGAAAAGCGCGCCAGCGCCTTTCCGCGAATGCAGGTCAATCGTGCCGCCATGTTGCTCCACCAGTCGGTGAACAATGGAAAGGCCCAGTCCGGTTCCAGTATCCTTGGTGGTGAAAAACGGCATGAAAACCTGTTTTGCCGTCTCTTCGTCTATTCCGGACCCGCCGTCTTCCACCTCGATCCACAGCTCGCTGTCGCGCAGAAATGCGCGGACGAATACCGTGCCGCCGTTTGGCATCGCGTCCAGTCCGTTCTGCACGAGGTTAGCGATAACCTGTTCGAGCAGACTCTTATCGAGAGAGAAATAGACCCCCTGATCGTGCACGCTCACGTCTACTCTGGAGTAAGGGTACTGGTAGAGCGGGACAAGCCGCAGGGCGTCGTCGATCACCTCGCGGACCGCTCGCTCCTGCCGGTGGAGTTCGATCGGTCGGGTGAAATTCAGGAGATTGGATACGACGTGGTCGAGGTTGTCGATCTCGTTCACGATCACGTCGGTCAGCTCACTATTCTCCTCGCGGTAGGTAGTTCGCCCGTTGCCCGATTGGAGCATCCCGGCGGAGACCTTCATAATGGCGATGGGATTCCTGTATCTGGTGTGCGACGCCTGCAGCCATTTCGCCCATTGCGGCCATCCTCGACGACCGTTCGAGCTGCTCTTCGAGACGCCTCTCGCGAGTGATATCGACCACGATCATGATCACGCCCATGTTTCCACCGTCGCGCGCGAAGAGAGGCGATGTGGTCAACGAGAGGATAACCTGTTTGCTGTCGACACCGAGGCGGATCTCTTTTGCAGTGACATACCGACCCTGATGCAGACCGGCACGAACTTCAGTCGTCAGGCAGTCCGGCAAGGTTTCGAAACCCGGCATGCGCCCGTCACCGTTTCGCGATCCGTTTTCGCCGGAGCGCAGACCGATGATCGCAATCGCCGCCGGGTTGCAGGATACGACCCGTTCGCTGCGGTCGACGGTGATGACACCGGAACGAACGTTTTCGAGAATCAGATTGTTGAATCGCTCAAGCTCCGACAGCTCCTCGTCACGCCGAATGAGACTTCGGCGCATCTGCTCGAAAGCGCCGGCGAACTCACCGAGTTCGTCGAAACTGTGCTGCATGATCGCGTGCTGGAAGTCTCCTTCCGAAATTCGTCGAACCGCCTTGCGGAGCCGCGTGAACGGGGTCAGGAACGTCATGCGATAAAACAGGTAACTCAACAGAACCGCGGCAATCAGAATGAGAAGCGCGAAGACCATTGAGAGCTGATTGTGGCGGGAAATGAGCCGAAGCGCCGCGCTCATATCAAGCAGGCATATCGCGGTCGCATCCGACTCGCCGATTATCGAAAGCGGAATCGCGCCCGCCATATACCCGTGTATGACGCGACCGCCGCCACTCTTTACAAGCGACGGCCCCAGCTCCGCGGCCTGCACCCGAAGTGCCGGTGGGACGCTCCATGTATCGATAATGTGATCGCCGATGCTCAGAAGCACTGTCGCATCAGTGTTGTTCTCGAGCCTGTTCACGAAAGACCGATCCATATCCACAGCTATGCCGATAGTTCCCAGTACTGTGGTGTCTTTGATGATGTCTGAAAAGACCCAAAGCCGGACAGAAAGCTCCTGTCGGGTCACGAAGAACCGCCGCTCGTTGCCGAACACATCGGAGAGCCCCCGTTTGAAGCTTTCGTTCGCGAGCTCTACGTCACCGACATTGAGAAACAGTTTGTCGGGCGCAAGGAAAGATGGCGATCGAGTCGATGCGGAGCGGTGTCTTGAAGAGAACGAGCTCCCGGTAGAGCAGATTGCGCAATCGGTATTCTGTGTAGTCGACTACCTTCTTCTGGCCGGCAAGCAGGTTGACTTTTACCTGCATATCGTTGAGCGTCTCGCTGAGGTAGGTGCTGACCCCTCTCAGGCGGTTTTCCATCTGGCCGCTGTAGTACTGCTGGTTGGTGAGCTCTATCAGGCGTGATGTGCCCACCTGCATCACGAGCGCCTGCACCACGACGATCACGACGATCGAAAGAGCCAGTTTTGTTGATATCTTCACTCGCGACAGGAGAGTGTGCTTCATAGACTACTCGGAGGGCTTTGCCGTTATTCGGTCGATCTCGCGTTGCGCTCCGGCAAGCGCGATGGCAGAGGTGATTTTTCCCGTCAGCGCCTGGTAGATCCAGTCCTGCATTGCGCTGCTGATTGACCGGTAGTCGGGTTCCGCAGGCCTATTGTGGACGCCCTGGAGCTCCTGACGTTTGATCGACAGATAGGGATCGCGCTCGCTGGTCCACGCCTCGTTCCAGACCTGCTTCCAGACCGACATCTCTTCAAGGTGCCGTCTGGAGAACTCAGGTGACGAGAGGTAGGAGGCGAAGCGCCAGGCGAGATCCTTTTGTCGGCTGTTGCTCATGACACTGAGTCCCTGGAAACCGCTCACGGTCGAGGTGCTCGCCGCAGTCTTCTTCTCGGCATCCGCAACCGGGATGAGACTTGCCTCGAAATGGGTGGAGTTGAACGGAACTTCGTTCATTCGGCCAAGGATGAACGTCCAGTTGGTGGTGAATAACGCGTCTCCCCAAAGGAATGCGTCCGCGGAAAACAGCTCGTCGGACTGCAGCGAATAGGGATTCACCAGCCCTTTTTTCAATAGCATGACCATGAAATCCAGCGCCTGCCGCGCGGCGGTACTCTCAAAGTTGATCCGTCCGTGAGGCTCGACGAGTGATCCGCCGAAAGCGCCGACCAGCCAGACAAAGTCGCAGATCAGAACCTCCTGTTTCCTCCAGGACTCGAAAATTGGATAGTCTGCCACGCCACTCGCCTTGGCGGACTCCGCCATTTGTACAAGTTCCTCCAGAGTTGCCGGCGGTCGCGTGAAGCCCGCCTTGTGAAGCAGATCGGAGTTCGTATAGAAGAGCTGGAAATTTGCGAGAAACGGATAGGCCCACATGCGATCCCGATATTCGAAGGGGTGATAGATCTCCGGGACGATACCCTGTTTTACACGAGCCACCAAAGATTCGGGCACCGGGTCGATGATATGACGACGGGCAAAATCGGCTGTCCATATGAGATCTACCAGTATTACGTCAAAGGTGGGAATCTTTCCGGCCGCCGCTTCAGCGATCAGATTGTACTGATCTTCGTATTCAGCGAAGGTAAGGTCAACCGGCACCCCCGTATCGTGAGTGAACTCTTTCGCGCGTTCCTGAATTGACTGCGGCTGGTAACCTGCCTGCGCCATGTAGAGCATGCGGAGGTTTTCCGTCGCTGCCGTCGTTGCCGCAGTCCCCGCAAGGAAAAAGAGGGAAAAGGCGGAGAACAATAATCCCCATAATGGAAGAGCTCGATTGCGAACTTCGTTCATCCTCATAAAAGCTGCCGAAGCTGCCCCCGCCGGGAAGCATATGGCACCTCTCCCGGTAATGCGCTTCACCATGATTATACACGGAGTCCCCGGGTTTGCAATCGCCGTCTTTGCCGCACATTGACCAGTCGACCTCGTTACGCTACAATGAGTCGCATCAACATGGAACATCCAATCTCCAGCTTCATAGTCGAATATTTCAACTGGGTATTTCTCGGCATCCTCGCGCTCAATCTCTTCCAGCGCCGGAGAGGCAAAGAGGCGCACAACAAAAGATTCGCGACGCTCTACATTGCGATTTTTGTGTTTCTCATCTACACGTTCGCGAATAGCCTCGTTTATTTCAAGTTGTCGGAGTGGCTGCTTCTACCGTTCGGACTGGCTGCTGCGACGGCCGGCGTGCTACTGCGCAAGTGGCTATTCCCCTTCCGCTATCGTTGCCCGTCATGCGAGAAGACACTCACTTTCGACCAGATTATATACCGGGATTCAAACTTATGCGATGACTGTGCTCCGGTGATCGTGCCTCCCCATGAGGATGGGGACCAATCCTCGGATTCTCCCGCGGAGAAACCTGATCCGGGAGCCGGGGGACGTCTCTCGCGCGGCCTCAGCGGACTTTTTCGCCGACGCTGAACGGGTTGAAGTTGGTTCGGTAGTCGAAAAAGTCCACCCTCTCGATCCGCTTCAGAAGGGCAACGATTCGGTAGGTGATCGGAGTGAAAAGAACTTCCACGCCTACTTTGAAAACGTAGTTCGAGACAAACACTGACAAAAGCAAGGGAAACGGAAGAGTGCCCAGAAAAGCGATCGAGAGAAAGAGACAGGTATCGACCGCTTCGCCCACCAGAGTCGATCCGACGGTCCGCGTCCAGAGCCACTTCCCCTGCGTCCAGATCTTCATTCGCGCCAGTGTGTAGCTGTTGGAAAACTCTCCCGCGAAATAGGCAACCAGACTCGCCGCTACTATCCGGGGCGTTTGCCCGAGGATAGCGTGGAAACTCTTCTGCAGATCCCAGCCGTTCGCCGGCGGCAGGGCATCCACTGCGCTGAAGACGGCCGCCGCGACGAATAACCAGAAGAAACCGGTCCAGATGACTCGGCGCGAACGCCGGTAACCGTACACCTCGGTCAGTACGTCTCCGAAAATATAGGCAACCGGGAAGAGTATGGTGCCGCCGTCGAAGGTGAAGAGACCCAGATCGAGAATCTTCGTTGACGCGATATTCGAAATGATGAGAACCCCGACAAAGGCTGCGGTGATGAAGTCGAGCCAGCGGTAACCGCCGGATTGGTCCTGCCCGGAACTCACCCGATTCGGGACAGACGAAAAGTCGTGCTTCTTTCGCATAGTAAACTAAACTCGAACCGCATATTAGCAGAACATCGATCTGATGGGAAGAACCGCGGTACCGGCGTCAGCCTATATCCGAAACCGACCGATTTCCTGCTCCAGGCGGCGAATTGTATGAGAATTGTTGTCCCCGAGATCGCGCATCTCAGCCACGGATTCCAGCATTTGTGTCATGGCGGTGACACTCTCCCCGAGCGCCTGCGTTCCCTCCTGCGAGAACCGCGCTATGTCAAGGACGCTCGCTTCCAGTCCTTCAATTCGTTGCGTCATTTGTGACCCCGATGTACGCACGGCTTCCGTCCGCACAACCAGTTCCTGCAGAGCCGCCCGGATTTCCGTCGTTCCAGCGTCCATTTCCCCCAGCCCGTCGGTCATTTCGCCCATTACTTCGGACACTGTTTTCACACCGCCGGCGAGTGTCTTCATGGAATTTCCCGTTGCGCTGGTCGCGCGCGACGCGTTGTCGATCTGGATGAGAATGTCCTTCAGCGAAACCGCAATGTCCCGCGCGCTGGTTCCGGTAGTCTCCGCGAGTCTACGTATTTCATCAGCGACGACGGCGAAGCCCTTCCCATGATCCCCCGCGTGCGCCGCCTCGATCGCAGCGTTCATCGCGAGCAGGTTCGTCTGATCCGCCAGCTCTTTGATGACCGAGCTGAGCTCACCAATAACATCCGCCGACGAAGAAATCGCCGACATCGCGTCGGTAAGTTCCTGCGTCTCCTCTTCGCTCTTTCTCGCCATCGCCACGAGGTCGTCGGCGGCGCGGCGCTTTTCAACCGCGACCTCTGCTATGTGTCCGATTGAGGCAACAAGTTCCTCGACCGCGGCCGACGACTGAGCCACCGACGCGCCCTCTGCGGCGATCAGTTCAATCACCTGCGCGAGAAAACGCTGCATCTCCTTGACCGCGCCGCCTGCGCTTTGCAGATCGGCGTCCAGACCGGTGAACCGCCGGTGCACGGTCGTGAGGGAGGCAGAAAGCTGTTCCAGTGCGCTCGAGTTCTGGGCGGTATTTGCCGCGAGCCGCTCCCCGATTTCCCCGCTGCGGCTCCCTATTCCGGATAGGACTTCCAGAATGCCGCGCAGCGAGCTTCTCATCGATCCGAACGATTGCGCGAGAACGGCGATCTCGTCGTTTCCATTTCGAACCGGTGGCTCGACGGTCAGATCGCCCTCGGCAATTCGGGTCGACAGGGATGCAAGGCCGATGATCGGGCGGGAGATGGAACGGGCCATGAGAAGCGCGATCAAGAGGGCCAGGATGATTGCGGCTGCGGCGCCGCCCCAGAGCACAAGGGTGGCGAGGTGCGTCGATGCGGCCGACCGTTGCACCCGAGCTCCGAGAGTCGACTCCTCCGCCGAACGTATCTCGGAAAGAAGACCATTCATTCGATCAACGTACTGGGTTCCCTGATCGAAAAACGCGGCGGGAACCGCTTGCCCGGACCGGGTAAGCGAAAGCAACGGATTCAGAAACTCCTGAGTCCATTGACTCGAGATTTCGCCGAGCGTTGCCGTCCGTTTCTCCTGCTCCGGTTCCCCACGAGTAAGCTCGCCGAGAGAACTGATCTGTTTGCGCAGCGATTCGATTGCTTTGTCGTAGGGGGCGAGATAGCTCTGTTTACCCGTCGCGATGTATCCCCGCTGGGCCGCGTTCATCGCGGCGAGAGTTTCCTGGATTGCGCCGGCCGACAACATAACCCGGAAGGTCCGCGTGCTTTCGCGGTTGTCATTGAGCATACCGAGAAAGGCGAGGTAGAAAAAGGCAATTACGGCGACGAACACGAAAATGACGCCGAAGAAACCGCCGGTGATCCTGCGAGCAATGCCGTTTGAAACATTCCGGCGGATAGATAGATGCGGCACGAGATCCCTCCTGAAAAGCATTGGATGTTGGATGTGACCACTTTACACTCTAACTGCGAGGACAGGCAACTGATTCGCGCCCATCTTGGTACAGACCGGGAGTTTGGGGTAATCTTGGTGCCGAGTACCATGAAAGCCGGTTATACCGTACCTGTGCGGGAAAAGATAGCATACGGACTTGGAGATTTCGCCAACAATGTGGCCTACGGCGGAATTGGCTTCTATTTTGTCTTCTTTCTTACCGACGTGGCCGGCGTGCCGGCAGCGATTGCCGGAACGATCCTGTTGATCGCACGGTTGTGGGACGCAATCACCGACTACTTCATGGGCATAATATCAGACCGTACGCGCTCCCGATTCGGACGACGGCGACCCTACATCCTCGCCGGGAGCGTACCTTTCGGTGTCGCATTCGTATTGCTCTGGATTGTGCCGACGCACGACCCCGCTCTGCTCTTTCTCTACTACACGGGAGCAACAGTATTCTTCAATTCGGCGTTCACCGTCGTCGCGATTCCGTATAACTCGATGCTGCCCGAGCTCACGCAGAACTATGATGAGCGCACGAGTATCGCCGGATACAAAATGGGCCTCTCGTTTGTCGGCACCCTCGTAGCGGCTGCAGGGATAATGCTGTTCGTCGACGTGATTTTTCCGGGGAAATCCGCATACATTACCAGCTTTCCTCTTATGGGGATCATTTTTGGCGCAATCATCACCGCATCCCTGATCGCAACTTTTGCAGGAACTCACGAGCGGGTCGCCGCACCTTCGCCGGCGCATCCCGCCGGGTTGCTCGCGACGTTTCGTTCGATTCTCCGCCTCCGTGAATTCCGCATCGTTCTGGCGATGTTTCTTTTCAACATGGTGGGATTCGACCTCATACAGACGCTTCTTATCTATTTCCTCAAACACGTTGTACGGATTCCCGACAGCCTCACCTTCGTGGTAATGGCGGTCCCGCTGGTGGTGGCGATCGCAGCCGCCCCGTTTTGGATAGCAATAGCACAGAAATTCGGCAAACGAAGAGCCTATATCACCGCCGCCTTTTATCTGACGGTGACGTTGCTCGTGTGCCTGCTGGTTCCGGTCGGTGATCTCGCGCTTGTTATCGTGGTTGCTTCTCTCGCGGGCATCGGTATATCGGCAAGTCAGGTCATTCCGTTTTCGATGGTACCGGATGTCATCGAATTCGACGAATATGAAAACGGCGTCCGTCGGGAGGGCGCATTTTACGGAATCACGATGTTCCTGTACAAGGTAGCATCGGCGGTCGCCATTGCCGGCGCATCCGCTCTCCTCGGGCTGTTTGGCTACATTGAAACCACATCGGGATCGGCCGAAGCAATCCAACCCGCTTCCGCGATCGCCGGAATTCGTGTGCTCCTGGGGGTCGGCCCGGGAATCTTCTTTCTCATTTCGGCCTACTTTGTTTACCGGTTGCCGATAACCCGGGAACGCTTTGAAGAGATCAAGCGGCTTATCGAGGAGCGCCGAAGGTAGCGGGATAAAAATCGTGCACGTTGATTCGTGTATTTGTCTACCTTAAAAATATTTACCAAACATCAGGGTCGAAATATCCCATTTCCGGGTCCCAGCCCGACATCTCCATACCCCGTGTCACCATTACGGCTATCTGTGAACCGTCTTCGTCACACCGCAAATGAATTGACTATTGACTCCTATATATAGTAAAATTATTATATATAGAGGTTGCACGTGAAATATTACTTTGAGAAACTGGTAGATGGTCCATTCGACGATGCGGTCGGCAAAGTGCGCGAAGCGCTCGGCCGTGAAGGATTCGGAGTCCTCACCGAAATCGACGTACAGGCGACGATGAAAAAGAAGCTCAACGTAGATTTTCCGCGGTATTTGATTCTGGGCGCCTGCAATCCGCCGTTCGCGTACAAAGCGCTTCTTGCGGAAAACAAGATCGGTGCGATGCTACCCTGCAATGTCGTGGTCCAGGAAAAGAGCGATGGGATGATCGAAGTTGCGGCGGTGGATCCGGTGGCATCCATGCAGGCGATCGAAAACGAGAGGCTGGCAGATATCGCGGAGGAAGTCCGTGGCAAGCTTCGGCGGACGGTTGAATCTCTGTAGCGCGGGATCAGCTCCACATTCCGGCCGGTCGGAGTCCCCCGAGTCTGCGCGGCCCCGGGCCGCCCAGACGGCCCGGGGTGCCGACCTGTCGGTCAGCCGTTTGAAGATATCTTCTGGCTTATCGTGTCCGGAGAGAGACTGACCCTGCTGTCGAGAATCTGCTTTGCCAGATCCTTGAATTGATTTGAAATCTCGGTAGCGGAGCTGACTACGTCCACCTTGCTCGGATCACCGGTCTTCAGAAGTTCGCTGTCAAGCGTGTTGAATGCGTCGGTAATGTCCTTGCCGGTCGTCTTCTTGTACTGCTCCTGGAAGGTCTTGTCCTCACTCTGCCGGGCGGTGATCTTGTTGTTGTCCATTTTCACCTGGTCGACGGCAACCTTTGTCATCTGATCGTTGGCGAAGGTGATTTCGAGGTAGGGGATCCAGCCGTACTGGCTCGCCTTACCCTTTGCCGTGTAGGTCCCATCCTGCGGAAGAATGATCGGAGCACTGTCTCCTTTCTTTGCCGCGGCGATGATCAGGGCGGCAAGATCGTTGAAGTCTTTGCTCGATTCGGTCGCACCGGTGACGCCGTCGACGGGTGCAGCCTGACCGGTCAAGAGCGCCTGGGACAACGCCTTTGTGTACTCATCCGGATTGGATCCCGAAACCTTCTTCATTGTGGCGTTGTAGTTCGCGTCGTTCGTCTTCAGGTTGCCTTTGGCGTCGATTGCGTCGAACCTTGCCGCGGTAATCTTGTTGCCCTGCACTTTCACCTGGAGGAATTCCTGCCAGCTATGGGAATCGGTGTGGCTGTAGGTTGCCATGTAGGTTCCATCCTGCAGTTTGTCGGCAGCAGGCTGGGTTGATGATGCCGCGCCGGTTTTTGAACTCGACTGGCCGCAGGAAATGAGCGCGGCGGCGACAATTAATACCGCGCCGACTACCGTCGTTGCGCGCAATGCTCTTTTCATGGAATACTCCTTCTTCAAGGTGGTCACGATTGGTTCGTGTTTGCCTGTGGTTATTGATAATAAAGTACCTATATGATCCCCGGACCACAATAGCCCGAAGAGGTGATGGCACCCTATACCGTATATAGTATACCTGATTGTCTTCATAATAAATACCTCGCGCCGGATGTCCCGTCCATTATCGGCTATACTCTGGGTTCATGACTAGCGCGAAGACCAATGCAATTCGCCTGCTTCGTGCCCGTAACGCCGCGTTTGACCTCTACACCTACGACGTCGCCGACGGTCGGATCGACGCGCAGGCGGTCGCGACAAAAATCGGTGTAGAGACCCACACGCTCTTCAAAACCCTGGTTACTCGCGCCTCCGGCGGCCGTTCGGCCGGGAACATCGTCCTATTCTGCATTCCCGGAGCGCGTGAACTCGATATCGGGAAGGCCGCAGCCGCCTGCGGGGCGTCTTCTGTTTCCCTCGTCGCCACCGACGAACTGCTCGGACTCACCGGGTACGTCCGGGGCGGATGCTCGCCGTTCGGCATGAAACGGCACTATCCGCTCTATCTCGACGAGTCGGCGAACGCGATCGACAGAATTGTAGTCAGCGGCGGTCGAATCGGAATTCAGCTCGGCGTTCCCCCGGCCACGCTGGTAGAGTTGGCCGGCGCGAGGTACGCGAAGCTTGTGTGAAAACCGGCCGGGTTCTCTCATTACTGGTCACACGTCGTCAAATTTGGACAAAAGGTGACATGATTTATGAGGATCTTGACAGTCGTAACCCATCAGGTTTAACTTCAAGAGTGAATGAATCGTATCGATCGAAAGTTCTTCAACTGGATTTTTGAATCCACAATCATCGTCGTTGTAGCAGCTCTCGCAGGTCACGCGCTCGACAGATTGTTCGGTACAAGAGCCCAGTTCCTCGGTCTGTTCCTTCTTGCCGCCCTTGTGATCAAAGCCTGGCAGTTGCGGCGTCTGTACCGGAAAAGCATGTCCGACGCCGATGGCCGGGATCTGAAGGACAAAGAGAAAGACAATACGGGCACGGGTACGGGAACCGACGACCGGTAGCTCGGCAGTCACAGCCTGCCGCCTGCCCCGCGCATTCGTTCACAACCCGCAGCGGAGGTTCACGAGGTGACTCCCGAGGAAGCAGTCTACATCCCGATCCGAGTCGGAACCTTCGATCTGTCTATCACTTCGGTGATCGTCTGGATTTTCATCGCGTCAGCGGTTCTGCTCATGGTGCTTCTCCTCGCCACACGGAAACTCACGCTCGATACCCGTGCGGCCGCTTCAGAACATCGTCGAGTACACCGTCGAGTTCGTCGAGAAACAGATCATCGAGCCTGCCGAGCTCGAAAGCAGTACATGGACGCCCTTTTTCCTTACACTCTTTCTTTTCATCCTATTCAACGATCTCGTGGGTATTATTCCGGGCACCCACGCGACCACCAGCAACATCAACGAGACCGGTGCGCTCGCGGTTCTGATTTTTCTGATCGGCAATTTTCTTCGACTCAAACGGAAGGGTCCCGGGAGGGTTTGTGAAGAGCCTCATTCCCGAAGGAGTCAGCGGACCGCTTCTCATCCTGATGTTCCCTATCGAGGTGGTGAGCCAGCTCCTCAAGCCTTTCTCGCTCGCGATCCGGCTGTTCGCGAACATGACCGGGGATCATCTCCTGCTGGTGACCATCATCAGTTTTGTCGTGCTCTTCCAAAATATCGCGGTAAGCATCATGTCAATCGGCGGCGCGGTAGTCGTCATCCTGTTCGAGATCTTCATCGACTTCATTCAGGCGTATATCTTCGCCTTTCTCTCGGCAATGCTCGTCAACGAGTGCCTCGAGGTAAGGCATGAGGAATAGAAATTGTTGATGCAACACGGAGGCAAACCATGAACACTCTCAATCTGCTCGGCGCCTACATCGGTTCCGGGGTCGCGATCGGATTCGCTGCGCTCGGCGGTGGGATCGGAATCGGCATTCTCATGTCCAAAGTCTTCGAAAGCATGGCCCGCCAGCCTGAGATCTTGAACAAGTTGCGGCCGCTGATGTTTATCGGGATCGCGTTCATCGAGGCCATCGTTCTGTATGCGCTCGTCATCAGCATCCTGCTTGTGACCAAGCAGGGATAGCGACAGGGAACTCCGCCGTGTTTCATTTTGAACCCGGGGTGGTGGTCTGGACTCTGCTATCTTTCGGCATCGCATTTGTCGTGATCCGGCGCTACGTCTACCCGCCGGTCCGCAATATTATGCGGAACCGCCGCGAGACCATCGCAAGCAATATCGCCGAAACAGAAAAGAGACTGGCCGAAGCCGAAGAGCGTACGAACGAGCTTGAAGCGCGCATGAGGCAGATCCGCCAGGAAGAGGAGCGGGTGTTGCTCGAGGCGCGGGAGCGGGCGCGAACGCTCTATGCCGAGCAGGAGCGAAAGGCGCTCGACGAGATCCGTGAGCTGCGCAAAAGCCGGGAAGCCGATCTCCGCAAACTCGAAGAGGGGTTCTACGAAAAAACCCAGAAGGAGTTCACGCAGCTGGTGCTGCATACCTGTGAGCGGGTACTTCGCACCGGGATGGACCCGGACATGCAACGCCGCATAATCGAAGAACGGATCTCGGAGCTCGAACGCATCGAGAATTTTAGCGGGGGGATAGATCATCGTGGCAAACTTTCACTACGACACAGACCTGCTCGTCGACGGACTTGGTGAATCGGGAGAACTCGACGCTTTTCTCGCCGACGCGGGAAATTACGCCCTCATGTGTAGTGAGAATCGGCGCATAGAGGATACCCTTGGCAGCACGCATATTTCGGCCGCTACAAAGGCCGCACTTATCGAGACCCTCGTAGTGCCCTTCTTTGGCCCCGCTTTCGCGGCGCTCATGAAACGTCTTCAGGTAAACAGCGACCTTCAGTCCTATGGGCACATCATCGAGCACATACGTGCGTCGGCACGAAACAGGCTCGGTGTGTGCTTCGCGGACGTTGCGTCCTCCGTACCGCTAACGGGAGCTGAGCTGTCGAAAATCGAATCCCGTCTCCGGACTCTCTGCGGCCACCAGGTCTACGTGGGCAACGTCGTCGATCACGAGCTCATCGGAGGGTTCGTGGTCACGATTGAGGGGAAGATGATAGACCTGAGCGTTCGCGGCGATCTACTCAAGATGAAGATACTCCTGCTGGAGGAGAACCGATGACAATCGACACCTCTTTTCTCGACGGCATTCAACGCCGGATTGACGAACTTCCGCTGACGTTTGAGACCGAAGAGGCGGGAATCGTCGCCGAGTCGGCGGACGGCATCGCCCGCATCCGGGGCATGGCCTCTGTCACCATGGGCGAAATGATCGAATTCCCCGGAAAGATCTTTCGGCATGGTGTTCAACCTCGAAAAGGATGAGGTGGTTGCAGCGATCCTCGACAACCATACAAAGGTCAAAGAGGGTGCCTGGGTAAAGCCCACCGGCCACGTGATGAGCATTGGTGTCGGTGACGAGCTGCTCGGCAGGGTGGTGAACGCGCTGGGTCAGCCGATCGACGGCCGCGGCCAGTACAAGACGGAAATGCAGTATCCGTTGGAACGCAGCGCACCGGGGGTCATCGAGAGGGAGCCAGTCCGGGTCCCTCTTCAGACGGGCTACAAAGTCGTGGACTCCCTGGTTCCGATCGGCCGCGGTCAGCGCGAGCTCATCATCGGCGACCGGCAGACCGGAAAATCCACCCTCGCAATGGACACGATCATCAATCAGAAAAAGAGCGGCGTCATCTGCGTCTACGTGGCCATCGGCCAGAAGGAATCTACCGTCGTCAAGTTTACGCACAAGCTGCGCGATTTCGACGCCCTGAAGCACACCATCGTAGTGAACGCTTCGGCGAGCGCTCCGGCTATGACCCAGTATCTGGCACCGTTTGTGGGGTGCGCGATCGCGGAGTATTTCATGTACGAGAAACACCGGGACACGCTGGTGATCTACGATGATCTTACCAAGCATGCGGCCGCCTACCGCAACATATCGCTGCTCATGCGCCGTCCGCCGGGGCGCGAAGCCTACCCTGGGGACGTTTTCTACCTTCATTCACGGCTGCTCGAACGCGCAGCAAAGCTTTCAACCGCGTTGGGAGGCGGGTCGATGACCGCTCTTCCGATCATCGAGACCCAGAGCAACGATATTTCGGCCTACATTCCGACAAACGTCATCTCGATCACCGACGGACAGATCTTCCTGGAAGCCGACCTTTTCAACGCGGGAATTCGCCCTGCGGTCAACGCGGGAATCAGCGTGTCACGTGTCGGCGGCAATGCGCAGACCACGGCGATGAGAAAGGTGTCGGGCAGCCTGCGCATCGACCTCGCGCAATACCGTGAGAAGGAAGCGTTTTCGATGTTCGCGTCGGAGCTCGACCAGGAGACTATCCGACAGCTGGCAAAGGGCTCGGTAATGGTCGAACTCCTCAAACAGGATAAACAGCTGCCGATGGCGGTCGAAGAGCAGGCGGTGAGCCTCTTTGCCGGCTCCCAGGACTTCCTGTCAAAGATCCCACTCGATCGAGTTCACGAATACGAATCCCGGCTCATATCGATCATGCACGCGAAATACCCCCACATCCTCCAGAAGATCGCCGAGAGCGGGGAAATTGACGACGAGATACGCGCGGAGCTTTCCGGAGTTCTCGAAAGCTACACCGAGGACTTTGCCCATGTCCCAACTCCTCGCGATTAAGGAACGGATCCGGACAATCACCAATCTCCGCAAGGTAACCCGGGCGATGGAGCTGGTGACGCGTACGAAGATCAACCGCGCACGAAACAACGCAACGGCTACCAGGCGATTTCAGCTGCTTTTCGAGGATCTTTTCAGGCTCGCCACGGATTCCGCCGAGGAGGAGTGGCATCTCCGTCGCGTACCATCCGGCACGAAATTGCCGGATGGTACGGACGGTTCGGCTGCGCAGAATCCCGGCAGTCCCCGTCGTTTTGTCGTTGCAGTGCTCTCCCAGAAGGGTTTCTGCGGCTCATTCAACGATCGCGTGCTATCCACCCTCCACAGGCTGATTGGCGAGCTTGAACAGATGCCGTCGGATCAGGTGGACCTTACCCTCATCGGCCGGCGCAATTCGAAGTGGGCCTACGTGCTCAAACGCCGGTTCGACCACATCGCGGCACCCGAACGGGAATACGCCGCGCAGATCGCTCCGCTCGTCGACAGGCTGTCGCAGCAGGTGATGCTGGAGGGTAAGGTCGAGATATACTTCGTGTTCAACGAGCTTGTCTCCATTCTCGAGCAGCGGCCCATGGTGTTGCGTGTCTATCCTCCAGAAGAAACGGACGAGCTCAACCCTCAGGCGTCCGCTGCATCCGGGCAGGTACTCTTCGAGCCGGCTCCCGAGCTGCTCATGCCCGCGCTCGTTCCCGCCTATCTTCGAGCCTGCCTCGAGCGGGCCTACTGGGAGACCATCGCCGGTGAAAACTGCGCTCGACTTCTCTCGATGAAGAACGCAAACGACAACGCGACAAAAATGCTCGACGCGCTCAAGATCGAGTATAACAAGACACGCCAGACCCGTATCACCCAGGAACTTTCGGAGATCGTCAGCGCATTCGATGTGCTGCGGTCGATCCAGCAGCGCCAGCACCGCGAGGAAGATTAAGATGAATCACTTTGGACGAATCGTACAGGTAATAGGTCCGATCGTGGACGTGAAGTTCGACCCGGACGAGATCCCGGAAATTCGCAACGCAATCGAGATCACTCTCGACGAAAACGGATCGAATCGGAAGATCATCTGCGAAGTTTCGATGCAGATCGAGGGTGGGATTGTGCGCTGCGTGGCTATGTCGCCGACCGAAGGGCTGCGCCGCGGGCTCCCTGCCCGCGACACTGAAAATCCGATTCGCGTTCCGGTCGGCAAAGAGACTCTCGGGAGACTCTTCAACGCGCTTGGCGAGACAATCGACACCGGTCCGTCGCTGGCAGGCGCAAAACACCACCCGATACGCGCGAATCCTCCGCTGTTCCAGGACATCGATCCCCAGGACCAGGTGTTCGAGACCGGAATCAAAGTGATCGACCTGATCTCGCCCTACGTCAAAGGTGGCAAAACCGGGCTGTTCGGCGGAGCCGGCGTCGGAAAGACCGTCATTATCATGGAACTGATCCATAACATGGCGACCCGATACGGAGGCATATCGGTATTCGCCGGCGTCGGGGAACGAACGCGTGAGGGGAATGACCTGTGGCTCGAAATGAAAGAGTCGGGCGTCATCGAAAAGACTGCGCTGGTCTTCGGTCAGATGGGAGAGCTTCCCGGTGCACGCCTTATAACGCCGCTCACCGCGCTTACTCAGGCCGAGTATTTCCGGGACGAGGAACACCAGGACGTGCTGTTTTTCATGGACAATGTCTTCCGCTTCGTGCAGGCCGGCTCGGAGGTTTCGACGCTGCTCGGACGCATGCCCTCAGCGGTAGGATACCAGCCGACACTTGCGGTGGAGATGGGCCGGCTTCAGGAACGCATAGTATCCACGACGAACGGCTACATCACCTCCATTCAGGCCGTCTATGTCCCGGCGGACGACATTACCGACCCGGCGGCCGCGATCACCTTCACCCATCTTGACGCCACAACCGTGCTTTCGCGGCAAATCTCGGCGATGGGCATCTATCCGGCGGTGGATCCGCTTCTGTCGACCTCCCGCATACTCGATCCGACGATAATCGGCCGGGAACACTATGAAACTGCGCAGGCCGTCAAACGGATACTTCAACGCTACAACGAGCTCAAAGACATCGTCGCGATTCTCGGAATAAGCGAGCTTCCCAAAGAGGATGAGCTCACCGTGAACCGGGCGCGAAAGATCCAGCGCTTTCTTTCACAACCCTTTGCGGTCGCCGAAAACTTCACCGGCATCCCGGGGCGCTACGTTGAACTCACGGAAACAGTACGAGGCTTTGCGGCCATTGTTGCGGGTGAGGCCGATGAGCTTCCTGAGCAGGCATTCTACATGGTCGGAACGCTCGACGAAGCGCGAGAACGGGCGGAGAAGCTGCAGCATGCTTGACTGCACGATAGTGTCGCCGCTGGAACAGATCGACCTCACCTCCGCGAACGCTCTGTACGCCACCGCGTCCAATGGGCAAATCGGAATACTTCCCGGCCACGCACCGCTGGTCTGCGGCCTCGCGCCTGAGTCGATGGTGCGGGTGATATTCCCGGATCAAGAGCGACGCTTTCGGATTGGTACGAACGCATTTCTCAGATTGCAGAACGACAGGATCGTGATCCTCGCCGCGGGCTACCGCGAAGTCGCCGCCGAGTACCGGGATGAAACCGTAACATAGCCCATTTTTTTCGTCTTCGACCCGGATTGACAAAAAAGCGATAATAGACACAATAAAATTAATATATTTAAGTAGGAGTTTGGCATTTTTGCATCTTTATTTGGCGAATGAAAAGCCCCGAAAGAGCCGCAGAGAGCGGCGGGAACTATTCTCCCGAGTAGCACCGGCTATCTGGCTCTGCCTCCTTCTTTCGGCCGGGTCGGGGCTCGACGCCCAGCAGATCGACTCGCCACGTATCGTTCTCATCAACTCCTACCATGCCGGGTATCCCTGGACCGACG
Source organism: uncultured Spirochaetota bacterium (assembly GCA_963832675.1). Lineage (GTDB taxonomy): Bacteria > Spirochaetota > Spirochaetia > DSM-27196 > DATKUC01 > DATKUC01. The sequence goes on from CAWHUY010000029.1 coordinate 103,559, forward strand.
AACTCACCGCTGGATTCCGCGATGCAATCCGAAAGGCGCGACCCTATGCGGAGCTAACCGTCGAGTACATGGACACGAAGCGTTACTACGACGGGCCCGATGGAAGCTACATTCGCCGGCTCGCGGATCTCTACCGCTTCAAGTACGCCAATCTACACGTCGATCTTGTTGCGGTCGCCGATGACAACGCCTACAATTTCATGCTTGACTACGGGACTTCGATCTTCGGAACTATCCCGGTGGTTTTCGCCGGCGTGGGCGGCTTCAACCCGCTCCGGATCGAGGGGCGAAATAATATCACCGGCGTCACGGCTCACACCGATCCCGCCGCAACAATTGAGTTTATGCTCCACGTCCAACCGGGACTCAAGAGCGTATACGTAGTCACTGACCACACGCCCACCGGACTCGAAAATCTCGCGGCGGTTCGTATGGTGTCGCGGCGGTACGAAGATCGCCTGACCTTCCGATTCTTCGACGCCGGCAATGATCTCACGTTCTCACATCTGCTCACGCAGGTCGCGGATCTCCCCGCCGACAGCTCGGTGCTCTACGACGACTTCTTCCGTGACACCTCCAGTGCCTATCTACCAGTCTCGAGCGTGCTTCCCGAGCTTGCGAGGCGTTCGCCGGTGCCAATCTATGTCATTCACGATTTCTACATAGGGACCGGCGTTCTTGGCGGAAACGTGAACAGCGGAAAAGAGATGGGAACGCTTTCCGCCGGCATGGCGGTACGGATCCTCGATGGGACACCGCCCTCGTCCATCACGCCGATCCTCCGAGTCCCGGCCCGGGACGTTGCCGACTACGCCGTGATGCGACGGTTTCACATTTCCGAGAGGGAGCTCCCGCCCGATACTGCGGTCGTCGACCGTCCGGTAAGCGTCTTTGTTCGCTACCCGGCGACCGCCTGGTCGGGTACTGTGATTATCGCGGTCGCAATGGTACTCCTGGTCATTATGATGCTGCTCTCCTCTCAGCGACGTCGGATGAATCGCGCGCTTCGTCTCGCGAACGAGGTCCTCATCGTCACGCTGCATTCGATCGGGGACGGGGTGATCACCACCGGCATTGATGCACGGGTGACCGCAATCAATCCTATCGCCGAGCGGCTTACCGGCTGGACGCAGAAAGAGGCTATCGGACGGCATATACAATCGGTGTTCGTGATCCACAATAGCCTCACAGGTATGCCGGTGGCCAACCCGGTGTCGCGCGTGCTCGTTGAGGGACGGATCGTGGGACTGGCAAATCACACAGTCCTTACCGCGAAAGACGGGACCGTACGACAGATTGCCGACAGTGGCGCGCCGATTCGCGACAATTCCGGAAAGGTTCATGGAGTCATCATGGTCTTCCGCGACGTCACCGCAGACTACCACACCCGGGAGGAGCTCCGTGCCGGCGAACGCCGCCTCAGAGAAGCACAGGAGGTGGCGCAGGTCGGCACCTGGGAGCTCGATCTTGTCACCCGGAAAGTCTGGGCCTCGGAACAGGCATTCCAGATTTACGGGATCCATGCCGACACCTCCGAGCTTCCCGTAGCCGCGATCGAGAGTCAGCCGTTGCCCCAGTATCGTCCGCTTCTCGACAGTGCCTTGCATGACCTTCTCACTCTCGAACGTCCATACAATGTGCAATTCCGTTTGCACACGGCCGACACCGGCGAGGAGCGGACTGTTCTATCCCACGCAAAGCTCCTGCGGAACGAGGCGGGAACTCCAATCCGAGTTCTCGGAACAATTCAGGACGTCACCGAACGCGAAGGGCTGGTGAGGCAGCTTCGAGAATCGATCCACGAGAAGGAACTCCTCGTCCAGGAGGTCCATCACCGGGTGAAAAACAACCTGCAGGTAATTATCAGTCTCATCAGCTTGCAGCGCGGAACGCTCGCCGGCGCATCCGCGACCTCCGATGCGAGCACGCTGCTGAAAGAGAGCCAGACCCGCATCCAGGCAATGGCACTGCTCCACGAGGTGCTCTACCGGTCCAGCGATCTCTCCCGCATCGATGTCGGATCCTATCTCGTCACCGTCGCGCGCCACACGTTCGATGCGTTCAATCTCGAACCCGAATCGAGGCAGCTGCGAGTGACGGCGGCGAACGTTTCGATCGACATCGATCGGGCTATCCCGTGTGGTCTGGTAGTTAACGAGCTTGTTTCCAACAGCATGAAGTACGCTTTTGACGGTGGGGAAAAACGGACCGGTGACGAAAAGATAATTCGACTCGACATTCAGGCCCGGGACGGATTCCTGGTCGTGGAAGTTGCCGACAATGGGCGTGGACTCCCGGCGGATTTCGCCGCGATTTCCGCCAAAACTCTCGGGATGGAGCTGATTCACGCTCTCGCGGCGCAGCTTCACGCGTCACTCGAACACGGATCAGCGTCCCAGTCATCGGCTGGAGCGGAGACCGGTTCAGCCGGGACGAGGTGGACGCTGCGGATTCCGATCGAGTGATCACACCGATCGGAGCGCCGATCCGAATAGGCGACGGTTTCCCGCGCTCGGTCTGGACAGACAATCGCTTTTATAGTTCGATGTCACTCGCCGCCCAAGTGGCGGTCACCTGTCCCCGGAGGTATCATGACAATCTACCAGGTTGACTCGTTCACCGATCGGCCCTTCTCGGGAAATCCGGCTGCAGTCTGCATTACTCCCCAACCGCTCGATGCGGTTCTCATGCAGAACATAGCCGCCGAGATGAATCTGGCCGAAACCGCATTTCTCTATCCCATCGCCAACGGCTACAACCTCCGATGGTTTACCCCGGAGGTGGAGGTCGACCTGTGCGGCCACGCAACTCTCGCAAGCGCACATGTGCTGTGGGAGCATGCTTACCTTCTCCCTGGCGCGACTGCGGTCTTCCAGACGCGAAGCGGCATATTGAAGGCATCGCGGGAGGACGCCTGGATCACCATGCAGTTTCCTCGCGAAGAGGATGAACCGATGAAACCATCGACGCTCATCGCTGATGCGTTCGATATAACCCCGGTCTACACCGGAAAAAACCGTATGGACTACATTGTTGAGGTTGAGTCCGAAGAGGTGCTCCGGAGAGTTGATCCGGAGCTTACCAAGCTCGAAAAAATCCACACACGCGGCGTAATCGTGACAGCACGGTCGGATTCCGATGAGTACGATTTTGTCTCCCGTTTCTTCGCTCCAAGTGCGGGGGTTCCCGAAGATCCGGTGACCGGCTCCGCGCACTGCTGCCTCGGGCCCTATTGGCAGCGAAAACTTCACAAAGACCATTTCGTCGCCTATCAGGCATCTCGGCGGGGAGGAGTGGTAAAGCTCCGGATGAATGGTGACTACGTCTACCTCTCCGGGCAGGCCGTGAGCATATTCACCGCTCAGACGCAAATCTAGACAGCCCCGCGAATGGCCTGGAAAACCGGATTTACTTGACCCCCGCCCGACCCGTCGATAGAATCAACCGACACAATGGAGGGTTTGCCATGAATCGTGCTATTCAGTTAAGAATTGCCTCGGTATTCTTGTTTCTGTTCGCCGCAAGTGCGCTTGTCTGGGCGGGCGGGTCGAAAGAACAGCCGAAAGCTAAACCGGCGCCGGCGGCTCAGTCACAGCCCGCTGCCCCGACGGACGCAACCGCTTCCGGGCTGCCGGATCTGAAAGGCAGAACCATTTCTGCGGTCACCGGAAATGACTACGTACCGCTCAACTTCGTTGATCCGAAAACCGGCAAAGCGGAAGGATGGGAGTACGACGCGGTGAACGAAATTGCAAAAAGGCTCAATGCCTCCGTAAAATGGAATGTTACATCGTGGGACACCATGATTTCCGCGGTTCACAACGCCCAGTTTGATGTCGGAATGGACGGGATCACCATAACCGACGAACGAAAGAAACAGGTCGATTTCTCCGACCCCTATATGGTTTCCCAGCAGTTCATGCTCGTCCGCAAGAATGAAACCCGGTTCACGGCTCCGAAACAGTTCGGGGACGACCCGAAGTTGCTTATCGGTTCACAGGCGGGCACGACGAACTTCTACGTTGCCGTAAACGACGTGCTTGACGGCAATGAGCAGAATCCCCGAATCAAGCTCTTCGACACCTTTGGAGCGGCAGTGCAGGCTCTCATAGCGGGGGACGTCGACATGGTCCTGATGGACGCCGCCTCGAGCCGCGGGTACATCGGCGCCAATCCGGACAAGCTGAAGGTGATTGGAGATCCGCTCGGTACCGAGAACTTCGGTTTTATCTTTGCCCCGAAATCCGATCTCGTTGCACCCTTCAACGCGGCGATTGAATCAATGAAGAAGGACGGCACACTGGAAAAACTCAACACCAAGTGGTTCTTTGAGTACAACGCCGGTAAGTGACGCTTCGCGCAGCGGTGCCGTCTTGTGCCATGCTTTCACACAAGGCGGCGCCCGCAACGCGGCTGGCCCGTCAGAATGAGCAACGCCAACCAACCATCGAGATCACACCTGGTACCGCTGGCCGACAGGCTGTCGAAGATGCCCTACTGGCTTCTCGCGATCATACTTCTCGGTGTGCTCGCCCTCTGGCGGATTGCGCTCAATGCCGACTATCTGGTCATCTTTCGCGCCGCCAGCAAAGGAATGCTTACGACGGTTTTCGTATCGGTTGTGGCCTATGCGTTCGCCGTGTTTTTCGGTCTGCTATTTGGCCTGATGCGTGCTTCGAAGATTCGCATTCTGCGGGAGATTGCTTCCTTCTACGTCGAAATCGTGCGCGGCCTTCCGATGCTCGTCGTCCTCTACTACATCGCCTTCGTAGGCGCACCCGCGCTGGTCGCCGGAATCAACTGGGTGATCGCTCCGCTGATCCGGGCCGGGCTCACGGGGCCGCTCAGCATCAGGCAGATGGACTTTGTCTGGCGGGCCATCCTCGCGCTCACGATCGGTTACAGCGCTTTCATCTCCGAGATATTCCGCGCCGGAATTGAGTCGATCCACCGAGGACAGATGGAGGCCGCACTCTCGCTGGGCATGAGCCGTACGCAGGCGATGGCGCGCGTGATCCTGCCCCAGGCGATCCGGAACGTGCTGCCGCCGCTGGGAAACGAGTTTGTCGCGATGATCAAGGATTCGGCGCTGGTGTCCGCACTCGGCGTGCAGGACATCACGCAAATCGGAAAGGTCTATTCGGCGTCGACATTCAAGTTCTTCGAAACCTACAACGTCGTCGCATTTCTCTATCTCATGATGACGATCACGCTCTCTCTTCTCGTGCGACTGCTCGAGAAGCGGCTGTCCCGGCATCGCAATCGAGACCAGAGCTGAACGGCAGGATTGTGGCCGGCGGCTTTCAATTCGATGCGTCGCCGCCGTCGGTGGATTCATCAGCGGTTTCGAGCTCGAAAATCACATCCATGACCTCCTGCTCCGAGGTCGCCTCGAGAATCCGCTCGCGCAGAACCTGATTGAGCGCAAGTCTCGCGATACCCGCAAGCGTGCGGACGTGGCGCTGGAAGGCTCCTTTCGGTATCACGAGGAGCACGATCAGGCGAGCCGGCTTCCCGTCGAGGGATTCGAACGGGATTCCGCGCTTCGAAAGGCCGATGGCTGCCAGAATGTCGCTCACGCAATCCACTGAGCCGTGCGGAACCGCGAGCCCGTGTTCGAGCCCCGTGCTCAAAGAGCGTTCCCTCGCGACCAGTGAATCGACCACCTCCTGGCGATTGGTGAGACGCAGCTCATGCGCGCCGATGAGATGGTCGACCAGCTCTTCGATCGCTTCCCACTTGTCGACCGCTTCCATGTTCAGTCGTATAAGATCCGGCTGAATCAGTTCTGATAGTAACACAGTCTTATCTCCCTATCGCTTCTGCTTGATTCTCTTGAGCCGGAATATATCTTCTCGTTCCCGTTGATCCAGAACCGTCCGGATATAGCCGACCTGCTCCTTCAAGTCCGGAAGCAAACGCTGTTCGAGCGCGTTGACGCGCCGGGAGGTTTTGCGGATCTCCTCGGCAAGGCGTCCAAGCTTGTGGAATTTCGGTGCAACGCGAATGATGCTCTCTACCGTTTTCTCGAATTCGTTCACCGTCTCGTCAATACGGGCGCTGACGGCCGTCAACGCGTACTCTCGTGCGTCGGGATCGCGAAGCGCAAAGGAGCTTGTAACCTCGGCAACGCGGGTTCCCCAGATATTCTGCTCTGCGATTTCGACTTCTACCGACTGCATGGTAGCAAGACCAACCGAACGAACAGCTTCCGGACTGTCGAGCGCGATGGAACGCATGAGAGATTGCGATGCCTGCTTCAGGTTGCGCATCATCTGGTCACGATCCGAGCGAAACGACTTGATCTCTTCGAGAAACTCCCGGACGAGAGCTTCACGTTTGCCGCGAAGAAGTTTTGCCCCCTGTTCGGCAAGACGAATCTGCGCGCGCCGTGTCAGAAGTTCGGTTCTGGTGGGGCTGATCTGTTCCATCGCGCGCGCTACCTCTCGATATACGGCGACTTGATACCGTCTTCCATGTACACGCTGAAGTACCGGTTTATGAGGTCCTTGTTGAGCCTTCGCAGCTCCGATGAAGGAATCACGCCGACTATCCTCCACCCGGTGTCAAGCGTTTCGACGATCGAGCGGTCGCTGTTCCCCTGGTTGATCAGCTCCTGTTCAAAAAGCTCGGCGAACCGCAGGTACTTCCGGTCCAGATCACTCAACGCCTCTTCACCTACGATGGCGGTGAGTCGTCTGATATCCTGACCCTCAGCGTAACAGGCATAGAGCTGGTTCGCAATGCCCCGATGGTCTTCCCGGGTACTCTCTTTGCCGATGCCGTTGTTCATGAGCCGGGAAAGCGACCGCAGAACATCGATCGGCGGAAAGACTCCGCGCCGGTGCAGCTGCCGGGACAGGAAGATCTGTCCTTCGGTGATGTAGCCGGTGAGATCGGGAATGGGGTGAGTGATGTCGTCGTCCGGCATGCTGAGAATCGGTAAAAGCGTGACCGAGCCCTTTCGGTTCCGCAGTCTGCCTGCTCGCTCGTAGAGACTTGCGAGGTCAGTGTACATGTAACCCGGGTAGCCTCGCCGTCCCGGAATCTCCTCGCGCGCCGTCCCGATCTCACGAAGAGCTTCGCAGTAGCTCGTCATGTCGGTCATAACAACGAGAACTTCGTATTCCTTTTCGAAAGCCAGATACTCGGCGGCGGTGAGCGCGTACCGTGGGGTCATGATCCGTTCGATCGTCGGGTCGTCGGCGGTGTTCAGAAACATGACCGCCCGGCTGCGTGCGCCGGTCCGCTCGAACTCGGACATGAAAAAGGAACGTTCTCGATGGGTAATGCCGATGGCGGCGAACACGACGACAAAGTTGCTGTCCTCGCCTACGACCTTCGCCTGCTGCAGAATCTGCGCGGCAATCTCGTTTCCCGGAAGCCCGGCGCCGGAAAAAATCGGCAGTTTCTGCCCGCGCACCAGCGTGTTGAATCCGTCGATGGCCGAAATGCCGGTCTGGATGAAGCTGTTGGGTCTCGCCCGCGAAATGGGGTTGATCGGGTTCCCGCCGATGGGACGGAACACCTCCGGTACCACCGGCGGAAGATTGTCGATCGGCTTGCCCGAACCATTCATCACTCGCCCGATCAGATCTTCGGTCACCCCGAGCCGGGCTTCGCGGTCGAGCAGCGAAATGCTGGTGCTGACGATATCGAGTCCAATTGTTTCCTCGAACACCTGGACGACGGCAAACTCTTCGGAGACTTCGATCACCTGTCCGCTGCGTCGTTTCTCGTCCGACGACTCGATTGTGACAATCGCGCCGTAGGGGAGATCCGACGCCGCCTGGACGAACAGAAGAGGACCGGCGATCCGCCTCGAACTCGTGTACTCACGCTGCATCAATGGGTCGTGTTTCACCGTGAAATCGCCTCCTGCGTCATCTCGTCAAAGCGGTTTTCCAATCGCTCGGAAAGCTCTGCCTGGTGGTCGGAAAATTCGCCGTCCGGCACATCCCGAAGGCGAAGAAGATCCTCCCGCTCCGACATTTCGAGAATTTTGTCGAGGTAGACCTTTTCCTGCAGCGCGGCGCGCGACCGGCTGTAGAACTTCAACAGCAGCTCGAGCATTCCGGCCTGTTTGTGAAGCGAACAGGTTGCGTCGACCTCGGACATGGCGTTCTGCTGAAGGAATCCGTCCTTGAGCATGCGGCTCACCTCGAGGATGAGCCTGTCGCTGTCCTGCAGCGCGTCCGGACCAACCAGCTGCACCACCTCCTGCAGCTCACCCTCTTTGCCCAGAAGCTCGTTCACGGTGGTCCGCATTCTCTGCCAGTCCTCGTGCACGTTCTTCGTGTACCAGTCGACGAGCCCTTCGAAAAACAGCGTGTAACTGCGCTGCCAGTTGATTGCAGGATAATGGCGCCGGTGCGCGAGGGATGAATCAAGAGCCCAGAGAGCGCCGGTTACCCGCATAGTGCTCTGAGTCACCGGTTCGGAGAAGTCCCCGCCAGGCGGGGAAACCGCGCCTACAATGGTGACCGATCCGGTACGGTCGTGCGCTGCCGGTACATTCCACGTTTCCCGCCCGCTCGTAAAAAGCCGCGAGCCGTGACGCCAGGTAGGTGGGGTACCCTTCCTCGCCCGGCATCTCCTCGAGCCGCGACGAGATCTCACGTAGCGCCTCCGCCCACCGGGAAGTCGAATCCATCATCACTGCAACCGAATAGCCCATGTCGCGGAAATACTCGGCAATCGTTACGCCGACGTAGATTGAAGCTTCGCGCGCGGCTACCGGCATATTCGATGTATTCACGACGAGGACGGTCCGATCCATCAGACTTCCGCCGGTCCGCGGATCTTCAAGTTCAGGAAACTCGGTGAGCACATCCGTCATCTCGTTCCCACGTTCGCCGCAGCCGACATATACAATCACGTCTGCACCCGAAAACTTTGCCAGGGACTGTTCGAGGACTGTCTTTCCGGTGCCGAATCCGCCCGGAAGGCAGGCCGCGCCGCCGAGTGCAATCGGAAACAGAAAGTCGAGCACGCGCTGGCCGGTAACAAAAGGAACTACCGAGTCCAGTTTCTTCCTGAACGGACGACCGACCTTTACCGGCCATGCCTGGCTCAGGCGGAGAATCGTCCCATCGTCGAGCCTTCCGATTTCGTCGGTGACAGTGTACTCACCGCTTTCGATCGCCGAGATCTTTCCGGAAACGTTGGGAGGAACAAGAATCTTGTGGGTCAGAGACTCGGTCTCCTGAACCGTACCAAGCAGATCCCCGGCGCGAACCTCACTTCCGGGTTCTGTGGAGACTTCGAATCGCCATCGCCGTTGCAGGTCGAGGGCAGGCGCGACGACCCCGCGGCCGATGAAAGCGCCAGACGCGTCTTCGAGGGATTTCAGCGGACGCTGCACCCCGTCGTACACGCTCCCCAGGAGCCCTGGCCCGAGACTTATCGTCAGCGGTTCGCCCGTGCGCGTTACCGGTTCGCCGACAGACAGGCTCGTGGTATCCTCGTAGATCTGAATGAACGCTTCGTCGCGGTCGAGCCTGATCACCTCGCCCATCAGACCGGCCTCGCCGACGTGCACCACTTCGTACATTCGCGCTCGCTCCATTCCCCGCGCGATGACGGTCGGTCCGGAAATCTTGATGATGCTTCCCTTCCCCTCTTTTTTGTCCTCAGTCATGTTTTCCTCAAAGGTTGATATTCAGCTGATAGCCGACCGCCTGGCGAATCAGGCGCGCGACGTAGTCATCATGCGGAACCTCTTCAGTTCCCTGCCACTCGAGCCTGCCGGGTATAGGTACGATCAGCGGGATCGTCCGCTTCAGAAGAGCCTCTCGCTCGTGCTCCTCAAACTCGGCCAGAAACTCGTCTTCGACAATCACGATACCCTGATCGCGGTCTTCCACCAGCGAATGAACGGCTTCGAGGGCCTCCGCACCGTTCGCACAGGCAACGAGAAGCACGCCGGCAAGTCCGAATCCGAGCCCCAGGTCGTCATGTACCACCGCGCTCACCTTAGACAAGAAGCAACTCCTCGCGTATCGCATTCGCCGGAAGATGGTACCGCTTGCCGCGAAGGAGCATGCGCAGATTCAGGTACTCGTTCACCTTCCGCCAGATAAATCCCAGGGGAACTCCGATGCTCAAGGGATCTCCCCGGAAAAGATTCATTCCCTTTTCGATCACCACCTGCTCAAGGAACCGTTCGAGCACGCTGAGCCGATTGGTTTGTCCAAACACCAGAATTCCGCGTTCTATTGCCGGGGAAAAATGGGTCTGATCGAGGACTTCCAGCGCGTATTCCACGCTCTGCGAATCGAGCAGCCGGTCGAGAACCGAATTGCGAATCTTTCCGCCGGGTATGCGTTGGATCGGCTCGATCGGTCTTTTCTGGGAACGATAGGCAACCTGTTTAAGGGAGCTGACGACGTTCACCAGATCTACCTGCAGTTGCAGATGGTCACGCAGAATCAGCTCATCTTCTTCACTCGGATTGAGGGACTCCAGGGCCCACGTATAGTAGCGCGTGTACAAACGCGTTTCGAGAGCGGCGAAGTCCCCGCCGCTCGCGGGGAACTCCCGCACCGCGCGCCTCACTTCGTGCGCAAAGGGATAGCCGGACGTGGTCAGCGAGTCTGCGACAGATTTGATGTCGCGTTCTGCGGCAAGCTCGGCGAGCTGGGCGGGATGGAATTCTCCTGCCGGTATCATCGAGTGCACGATGTCCTCGCGTTCTGCGCCATGCGCTACACCGCGGAGAAGCGACAATATATTCATGATATCCCAGCGATTCAACTGAATTCCGAGCAGCTGGCGCTGGCCTTCGAGCGCGATCGCTTCGATATGGGTAAACGTGTCGAAGAGTCCCTCCCGCAGCGCACTCTCGGCGGCGGTGAGCCCACGTACGACGCGTCCGCTCTCGACCGGAAGTTTTTGCGACAAGATCGGGCCATAGGGCGAATCGAGGAGAACGTCGATCAGAATGTCCTCCCCTTCGGCAGCAAGGATCTGGTTGAAAACGTCGTTGGGTATAAGGAAGCGGCTCATCGCGCGTATTCGCGCGTTCAGATAGTCGTATCCGCTCATGCCGTGGATTTCGCCTCTAACCCGAGCAGTTCCCGTGAAACCTCGTCGCGAAGCGCCGATTCGGCGCGCGATAATCGCGTATGGAAGCTGTTGTCGGCGCGCCGGGTGTTCGCCTGATCAGTTGCGACGACCGTACCCCGCGGTGCGTCGACGACTTCGACTTCCCACTCTCCGGAAACTTCGGCTGCGGTGCGTTTCGCGACCTCCAGATCCTCCTTTCGCACCCGAAGCGTGCCACCATCGGGAATGAAGGATACGGCCTCCCGTATCAGCCCGGAGAGAACCTTCTGGTACTCCGCATCGCTGAGGCCCTCGACCAGTTCGCGTGCCCGCGTAAAAACCGCTTCGACGGATTCGTGCGTCGCGTTTACCCGCCGTGCACGAGTCTCCATCCGAACGGTCCCCGTCTTCCCGGCAATGGTGACTTCCACTTCGCGGTCGACCGCGCGAACCGCTTCTGCTTTGATTCTTTCGGCGTCCCGATCCGCGGATTCGAGGATGCTCTGCTTCCGCGCCGCGGCGTCGCGCAGAATCTGTTCCCGCTCCGACTCGGCTTTTTCCCGCATCGAGCCCAGGAGCGCATCCACGTTCTGGCTGTCGTCGATTGAGTTCTTGGCGTCGTTCACGGCACTACAAGGTAAAGAGTATTATGACAGCGACAATGAACCCCAGAATGACAAGTGTCTCAGGGATTGCTATGAGAATAATCACGGTTCCCATGGCTTCGGGACGTTCGGCGATAATGCCGGCTCCCGCCGCTCCAATTCGGCTCTGCGCGATTCCCGTGCCCAACGCAGTCAAGCCTACAGCGAGCGCAGCGCTCATTGCCAGAAACCCGACCTCGAGCGGCGATCTCTTGGCCGGCTGCTGCGTGGATTGGTCGCTCGAAGACTGATCGGCAGCAAACGCGAACGCGCCGACCAGGAGAAACAGAATCAGGAACAATGCAAAGATGCGCGCCTTACGGTTCATGCGGTGATTCCTCCTACCTTCCTAAAGGGTGTATACGGCGTCCCTCCACTCATGAAGAACTTCGAAAAGAACTCGACGTAGTGAAGACGAAGCCCCTGTATCGTCGGGTCTATGATGCCCAGCGCAAGGTTCAGCCCGTGCACAAGCACGGCGATGATGACGGCCAGTACAATATTGCTCGCCATTCCCCCGAACATGTTGGCGAGGAAAGCGAGTACTACCGACACCAGACCGATAGCCATGATTCTGACATATGAAAGGATGTTGCCGAGCGTGCTGAGAAGCTCGAGGGGAAGCATAGCGCCAAATATGGGTTTGTGGATGATGTCGTAGATCATCAGCACCACAAATGCTGCGAGTGCGGCAAAACCGAATATCGTGAAGACTGGAGGAAGATAGTTCGCAAGACGGCCGACGAAAAAGACCAGCATGAAAACACCGGCGATCTTTGCATAGCTTTCGACCACCATGTGACGATCCCCGGCTCGCGAGTAGTTGATGACGCCGAGCACAAGCCCAAGAAGCACGTGCACGATGCCGATGGCGATCGCAATCGCCATATATGCGAGAAGGGTTGACGCAGTGTTTGCCGACCCGATTGCGAACCGCGGTTGCCACAGCGGCTCAAGGCCGAAGAGATGATTCCCGAGTTCACCGAATAGCTCTCCGAATACCAGCCCGAAAACTACGGTAAAGAATGCGCACCACCCGGTCACGATGGCCAGGCTTTTTGCAAGTGCGCTGCCCTTCCAGATCCTCGGAATAAACAACGCCATTGTTCCGAGAATCAGGCCGTACCCGATGTCGCCGAGCATGAGACCGAAGATCGCCGGAAAAACGGAGCCAATGTAGACTGTCGGGTCGATGCTGCCATACCGGGGAAGCGGGAACAGCGCAAGCAGAGGCTCGAACGGTTTGTACGCCCTCGGGTTCTCGAGAAGAACCGGCGGCCGCTCGAATCGGCCGACTTTCAGGCGGCGCATCACCACCTGCCCATCCGAGATTTCCTCCAGATGCCGGCCAAGAGCATATACCTCTTTCGCGGGAACCCAGCCGCGAAGAATGAAGGTGTAACGGGTGGTCGCCAGGGTCGAAAGCGCTTCGTACTGCGCATTGTGGTTCCGGCATACGTGCTGGATCGCGAGAAGCGAGGGCGCACGGTCCCGGTAGAACCGGTCGCTCTGCTCATCGAGTGTCTTCTGCTTCTCGCGCAGCGTATCCAGGTCCCGCTCCAGATCGGCGAGAGCCTCTTCGAACGGCCGATCGCGCAGATACCGTGGCACATTCATCTGCCCTATTCCAGCTTCAGATACAAATGCCCTCACGGCCTCCGCGTGCATCCTGGGATAACCCACCAGCGCAGCGGTCCGACGATTGCTGAGTTCCCCCTCGAAATACTCGCACATCCCGGCAGTCAGCTTCTCGAGCTCCTCCCTGAAGAGCGTCTTTCCGCTACCGGTCTTCTGGTCCAGGATGATCCCGACAAACTCGATATTCCTTGCTGAGCTCGTGCGATTCGACAAGCGGCGCGAGCGCGGCGACGACCTCTTCATAGGTCGACAGCGCACGTAGATCATCGGCCACGTTGTGCCGCCTCCTCACGAACGACCGCACCTTTGCATGCATGCTGCGCGATGCCACGCCAATTGTACCGACATCGGCCTTTTCCCAACGTTCGTATTCCCGGCGGTAGGACGCCGACCGTTCGAGGTCGGCGAGCACCGACTCGGGCACATGCGTCACGGCCTCATCGAGTATCTCCAGAAGTTCTTCGAGCTGATGCTTCTCCTTCAGACGCTCGTCGGAAAGCGCAACGCGGTGCAGCAGTCCCTTCTCGCCATACTCAGCGAGGGGAATTTCTTCAATGTGGAGAACCCCGCGGTCCTGGACCGCCGAGAGTACGCGATCGAGGATGGCCGAAGGTCCGACCACCTCGATCCGATGCATCTTGCTTATCAAGAGAGATCCTTTTCGGCGAAAAGTCGAGAGACAAGGACGAGTGGCGGCCTTTTCCACGCGGGACTGCGCCCCTGCCTTCACCGCTGCAAGCTCTCTGTCGGCGCTCTCACGAAGCCGATTCAGATTCTCATCGATCGAGGCGAGCTGCTTCTCCCGTTCGTTTTTTACCAGCGACGGGATCTCCTGTCCGCGCGGCTTCCAGGCGCCGCTCGGCCTCCTTTTCCGCTTCCTGAACAAGCGATTCCGCCTCCAGCCTCGCCTGTTCCAGCGACGCCGAAAGCCGTTTCTCCTCCTGTTCTATTTCCGGAACCAGAGATCCCTCGGGCCGATGATCCTTCCTGCTGCTTTTCCTTTTTCGCCATGAACCCACACCCGTGTCGAAACTTCACCGACGCATTCATGATCAAATGCGTCGGATATTGAGATTGTAAATAACAAATTGCGGGAAGTCAAGGAAATAGGAAAAATAGGCGGCGACAGGGAGTTCGGCGCGGGACGAAGCGATTTCGCCGGTTACCGAGCGGCTTCGCCCATTCCGGCCGTGTCCGCTCCGAGGATGCAGGCCGAAAGATGGCCGGGACTGACCTCCTTTAGCGGCGGTCTCCCGATCTTGCACTCTTCCATTGCGAATGGGCATCGCGGGTGAAAGTGGCATCCGGACGGCGGGACTATGGCACTGGGTATTTCGCCACGGGGAATTGCGTCCTTCCTTCTTTCGCGCGGATCGGGAACCGGAACCGCCTGAAGCAGCGCCTTTGTGTAGGGGTGGTGAGGTTTCCGGAAGATGTCGTCTCGACCGGCAATTTCCACAATGCGTCCAAGGTACATGATTGCAACCCGATCGCACAGGTATTTTGCGGTCGCGAGGTCGTGCGTAATGAAAAGGTAGGTGAGGCTGAACTCCTCTTTGAGCTGCTTCATCAGTTCGAGGATCATCGCACGAACAGACACGTCGGCCATCGCGATCGGCTCGTCGGCCACCAGAAACTCCGGATTCGTGACCAGCGCTCGGGCGATGACAACCCGCTGTGTCTGGCCCCCGGAGAGTTGATGCGGATATTTCCGATAGAGGAACTCTGCAGGGGTAAGCCCGACACGCTCCATTAAAGAGATAGCGGTCCTCTTTGCCTCTGCGCCGGTCGAAAGACCGTGAATCCGAAGGGGATCGGAAATGGCGTCTCCCACCGTCATCCGCGGACTCAACGAGGAATCCGGATCCTGGAAAACTACCTGCATCTTCATTCGGTACTGGCGCAACTCGGCTTGCTTGAGCGAACTGATCTCCCGCCCGGCGTAGAAGAGTTTTCCACCGGTCAGGTCGAGCAGGCGAAGTATAAGTCGCCCGGTTGTCGATTTGCCGGAACCACTCTCTCCCGCGAGTCCAAGCACCTCCCCGCGGCCTATTGTCAGGGATACATCGTCTACGGCATGAACGTACTGCTGTCCCCGTCCGGAAAAGAGCAGATCGAGTATCCCTTTCTGCACGGGGAAGTTTTTCACCAGGTTGTCTGCGCGGATAAGTTCTTCCATTACGTCCCTCTATTCCCGCCGCACCGGAAGCGCCGACGACACGAGCCGTCTCCGGCTCGTGGAGCCAGCACGCAGCCTGCTGACCGGGGCGGTACTCGGTGAGAAGCGGCGGGCTTACCCTGCAGACATCCATAACCTCCGGGCAACGGTCCGCGAACGGGCAGCCGGGAGGCGGCGTCACGAGGTCCGGCGGCGATCCGGGCATGCTCACCAGGTGATCCTGATCCACTGCAACGTTGGGTACGCATCCAATAAGACCCCGCGTGTAGGGATGGAGCGGCTCGGCAAAGATCTGTTCCGCCGTTCCGATCTCGGCTATCTTGCCACCGTACATTACAGCGATACGGTTGGCAATTTCGGCGACCATGGCAAGATTGTGCGAAATCAGAATGATCGAAATGTTGTAGCGCTCTTTCAGATCTTTCAGCAGATCGACAAAGCCCGCCTCTACGATGACATCGAGCGAAGTCGTGGGCTCGTCAGCAATAAGTATCTCGGGGTCCAGAATCAGACCCAATCCGATCATGATTCTCTGCCGCATTCCACCGGACAGCTGATGTGGATACTCATGCAGCCGCTTGCGGTCGATGCCGAGCTGTTCGAGAATGTCGCCCGCACGTTTTTCGGCATCGGCCCGGTTCACAAAAGCGTTATGGACCTTCAGGGTCTCAAAAAAATGGTCCCGGATCCGTACCAGCGGATCAAGCGAAGTAAGCGGATTCTGAAATACCATCGCTATCCGCTCACCGCGCAGGAGCCGGAGGTCCTCCTTACCGAGGCTCAGGATATCCTGCCCGTCGAACTCGATGCGCCCCTTCGAAACCCGTCCGGGAGCGCGGAGCAGTCGGAGCAGCGACAGGCCCAGCGTAGACTTCCCGCACCCGGATTCACCGACAAGGCCAAGGACCTCTCCCCTGTACAGGGTGAACGTGACGTCGCGAACCGCCCGAACGGTTCCGATGCTGATGGGGTAATCAATCGAAAGGTCTTTGACTTCCAGAATCGGTTCGGCCGCCATCGCTCTCACTTTTCCAACAGTCTGGGATTCAGGAGTTCCGCAAGGCCTTCACCGAGCATGGTGAAACCGAGCGCCAGAAGCATAATCATCATGCCGGGAAAGGTGATCATCCACCATACGCCCGAGGGCAGAAAGCTCTTTCCCATCGCGAGATCCATTCCCCAGTCGGGGATGCCCGCCGGAAGCCCGAGTCCGATGTAAGAAAGCGCGGCCTCGGTTGTGATCGCGTCCGCAATGTTGAGCGAAAAGACGACCACAACTGTCGCGATTATATTCGGGAATATATAACGAAACAGAATCGTGCCACGCTTGGCTCCAATCGAACGAGCAGCCTCGACGTAGAGCTGTTCCTTCAACTGCAGAGTCTGTCCCCGGACCAGTCGGAAGTAGGTAGGAATATAGATGACCGCCACCGCGAGAGTGATGTTCACCACTCCCGGCCCGAGCATCGCTGCGAAAGCGATTGCGAGAATCAGACCGGGAAAGGCATATACCGAATCCATTATAAGTGACAATACCCGGTCGATGATGCCGCCGATGTAGCCGGATAATAACCCGAGCGGAATTCCGATAAGCGACGACACCAGCGCTGCAGCGACGGCAACACCGAGAATCGTCCGGGAACCCCAGATTACCCGGGAGAAGACGTCCCGGCTCAGGTTGTCGGTCCCGAACAGATGGTGGGCGTTGGGCGCCGCAAGCTGCGGTCCAGCGTTCTGGTTTGTCGGGCTGAACGGCGCGATTGTCTGCGGCAGCAGCGCACAGTAGCCAATAAAGAGGACGATGATGATGCCGACGATCATGATCCACCACTCGAGGCCGTACTTCTTGCCTGCCTGCGAGAACGATCGGAGAAGCCGTCCAAACGCTCCCGCCGGAGAGTAGCGGGAATGCAGCACGGATCGCGTGGGCCTGGTCCCGGTCTTGTTATCGCTCACCGTAAAACTCCCGTATCAATACTTCACCCTCGGATCAATGAAGGCGTACAACAGATCCACCAGAAGCGAGATCACGCTCACCATGATCGCGAAAATGACGATAACGCCCTGGACGACCGGATAATCACGAAGGTAGATCCGCTCGACCAGAAGCCTGCCCCATTCCGGGCCAGGAGAAAGTTGTCTCGGTCAGGATCGCACCGGAAAGCAGGATCGCGAACTGGAGTCCGAGCATGGTAAGAATGGGAACGAATGCGTTCTTCAGGCCGTGCCGGTACGTCACGATCCGGTCGGGTACGCCCCGGGCGTGAGCGGCAAGAATGAAATCCGATTTGAGCGTATCGAGCATATTTGCGCGCGTCAGACGAATGAATACGCCGGAGAGCACAATTCCGAGCGTGATGGCCGGGAGGAATAGATGATCGAGCACATCAAGGAGCACCGGGATGTTGCCTGCGAGAATCGCATCGAATACGTAGAAACCGGTGGACGAAAACGAGGAAATGATGATCCGCGCGCCGGTTCGGCCGGCGACTGGAAACCAGTGCAGCCAGACGCCAAATATCAGCTGAAGCATGAGTCCCATCCAGTAGACGGGAATGCAGTAAGCCACATTGCCGAACAGCCGTATGCCGAAATCGGCGGCCGACCTCCGATTTCTTGCCGCGAATGCCCCCAGCGGAACCCCGATGAGCAGCGTGAAAAACATGCCGAAAAGCGTCAACTCAATGGTGGCGGGCAGTTTGTCGCTGCATGGTACTCCATACCGTCTGCTGAAGTACCATGGAATTACCCAGGTCAAAGCGAGCGATCTGGCCAAGGTAGTTCACGTATTGTACATAGATCGGTTTGTTGAGTCCCAGCTCCTCTTTCTTTGCGTCAATGACCGCCTGCGGTGCATGCGCCCCAAGAAGCGCGGAAACCGGGTCGCCCGGCATCACACGCAGCACGACGAAGACGATTGTCAGAAGGACGAAGACCATGGGAATGGTGAGCGCTACGCGCGTGACAATGTAACGTAATAATCCCTTCATTGTTCAGTACACATTCGAGTCATTTCTTCAATATGGATGCTGACAGAGACAAAAACACCGCCCGGGACAATCCCGGGCGGTGCAATTGAAAACAATTACTTCGCGAAATAGAGCTGATCGTAGTTGAAGATCAGGGTAGGCCCGATTTCGACGCCTTTTACATTCGGCTTCGTGAAGACATACAGGTTGCCCTGATAGATCGGGGCCGTCGGTACCTGCTGGGTCCACATCTTCTGAATCTCAGCAAAAACCTGCTCGCGCACCTTTGAATCGGTACTCTGCTGCTCTTTTGTGAAGAGCGCGTCCCACTGCGGGTTGGAGAAGTAGATCCCCATTCCCTTCGATCCTTCGGTCCCGGCAAACGCCGCGGTGTAGTCGTCCGGATCCACATAGTCGGGGTACCAGCCGAGCAGGAAGACCGGCATCTGTTTCTTGTTCCACTGCTCTTTGTAGGTGGCCCATTCTGCCGACTTCAGCGTAACCTTGATCATGCCGCTCGCTTCGAGCTCGTTCTTGAGAACCGCGGCCATGTTCACTTCGGTGTCGCCATAGTGCGACGGGGTGTACCACAGATCGAACGAAAAGGGTTTGTCCTTGCTGTAACCGGATTCAGTCAAAAGCTTCTGTGCCAGCTGGATGTTGCCATCGCCGAGCGTGGTCTTGAAGTCATCGGCGTGATAGATCATGCCGGCGGGAATCATCGAATAGAGCGGCGCATTCTGCCCGAGATAGACCTTCTGGTTGATATCGGGGCGGTTGATGAGAGCGGCCACCGCCTGGCGAAGCTTCGCATCCTTGAACACGCTTTCGGACGTTTCAAAGCAGAGGTATCGGATGTAGGGACCGGAGAGTTTGTAGGTGGTGAACTTCGAGTTCGCCGCGAGGTCCTTGATGTCCGAAGGATTAAGCGTCTTATATACCAGGTCGACTTCACCGGACTCCAGCGCGAGCCGCATGGTGGTCGCGTCGGCAAAATAACGGATGATGATCTGGCTGATCTTCGGCTTGGGTCCGTAGTAGTTCGGGTTGGCGGTGAAGACCGCTTCTTCATCCCGTTTGAACGATGAGAGCGTGTAGGGGCCAAGACCTGCGATCGCTCCACCGGTCAATTCCGACACGTCCTTCGCAACTTTGTCCGCAGGATAGTTCTTGGGATCGAGCGGAAAGTAGGTCGGAGTCGCGACGAGCGCCGGGAAATAGGCAGTCGGGCCGGTAAGATTGAAGCGTACCGTATAGTCGTCCACGACGTCGACCGATTTCACGTAGGTGGTTACGAGCCATGCAGGGTCCGCATTCAGCTTCATGACACGGTCGATTGACCATTTCACCGCCTGCGCGTTGAACGGATCGCCGTTTGAGAACTTCAATCCCTTCCGAAGCTTGAAGGTGAACTGGTCGCCTTTGTCGCTTGCCGTGTAGCTTTCAGCAAGGCCGGGAACGATTTCGGTAGTGCCAGGCTTGTACTGGAGAAGTCCCTGATCGATATTCTGAAAAATTTCCCAGGTGTGAAAATCGTACGCGCTGGCCGGGTCCATGTCGGAGACCTTATCGGTGGTCGCATACACGAGAGTCTGCTGCTGCGCAGCGCTGGTGGCCTCACTCTTTCCGGATGCAAAGGCACCGGCGGTGAAACCGACTGCGAGAACAGCCGCCGCGAGGGCGAAGATGAACAACTTTCGCATGAATCAGTCCTCCTTACAATATTGCATAATCTAGCAATCTATCGAACAACTTTATGCGTACCCCCGGTCTTTGTCAATAAGAATGAGCTTTTGCTTGCAGATTGACCGATTTCGGTGCATGATATGCCAATCTTTCGACAGAAACTGGACGGAAACGCCATGAAACGCACCGTGACCGCGCTTCTTGCCGGAGCAGCGACGGAGTTCGCTTCGGTACCCTATGTTCTCAGGAAATCGGATACCGGATGGTCCTCACGCACCTTCAAAGAGGCCTATGAGGAGGCCCGCCTGTTCGCGGCCGGTCTGGTTCACCGCCGGTTTGAGCGGGAAGAGCGCATGGCGATACTCGCCGACGGGAGCCCGGAGTGGGTGGTTGGCGAGTTCGGTATAATCATCGCCGGGTGCATCTCGGTTCCTCTCTCGATCAAGCTCCTGCCCGAAGAGATTCCGTTCCGTATAAACCACTGTGAAGCGGCAGCAATCCTCGTTTCGAAGAATCAGTTGAAGAAGGTGCTCTCGGTGTGGGACGAGTTCGTCGCGCCGCCTCTGTTGATCTATCTCGACGATGATGCGGAATCGGCTCGCTCCGAATGCGAGTGCGCGCGGCATCCCGACGGACCGTATCGCGACCTTCGGGGAACTTGTCGAATCGGGAAGGCGGGAGTGGAACTCGCTCGAAGCGGAATTGTCCGAACGCGCGCAGACCATCAGCGAGGACACGGTGGTCACCATCTCCTACACCTCAGGTACGACGGGCAATCCAAAGGGCATCATGCTCACGCATCGCAACTACTGGGTGAACGTGCAGGACTCGGTAAATGCTTTTGATGTGCCGAAAGCGGCCTACTCCACCCTGCTCGTCATCCCCTGCGATCACTCGTTTGGCCACACGGTAGGAATCTATGCGGCGCTCTCGCGCGGGATTACGATCTATTTCGTCGACGGCCGCGGCGGCGGCATGGCGATCATTCGAAACATTCCCGCAAACCTCAAAGAGGCGAATCCCGTTTTCCTCCTCACGGTTCCCGCCCTGACCGGCAACTTTATGAAGAAAATCATCCAGGGGGTCGAAGAGCAGAGTCGGCTTGTGCGCAGACTGTTTCACGCGGGCCTAAGTGCAGGTGTCAGCTATTGGCGTGACTGTTGTCACCGGCCGCCGCTGACGCTTCGCGTGCGGACTTTTCTGCCCTACAGAATTGCGGATCTTCTGATTTTCAGGAAGATTCGCGCCACCTTCGGTAGCCGGATTGGGTTTTTCGTCGGGGGAGGTGCGCTTCTCGACGAGGAGCAGCAGAAGTTCTTCCGTGCGCTGGGGATCCCGATCTATCAGGGGTACGGACTAACCGAAGCGGCACCCGTGATCTCCTCCAACACGCAGTTTCACCACAAAATCGGAACCTCCGGGCAGGTCCTCGCTTCTGTCGTCTGCAAAATAGCGCGGGAAGACGGCTCAGCGGCGGAGCCCGACGAGAAGGGAGAAATCTGCATCCGCGGAGAGAATGTCATGAAGGGGTATTTTCGCAACCCTCTGGCAACAGCTGAAACCATTGTCGACGGCTGGCTGCACACCGGGGATCTGGGCTATTTCGACCAGGATGGATTTCTCGTCGTCACCGGACGGGAGAAGGCGCTGCTTATCTCATCCGACGGGGAAAAGTACAGCCCCGAGGGGATAGAAGAGGCCATTGTCAGCGCGTCCGCGCTCATTTGCCAGGTGATGATCTACAACGATCACTGCAAGTACACGGGCGCGCTCCTCACACTCGACACCGCCAGACTGAAGGCGCTCGTCATTGAGCGCGGGATCAACGATCCTGACCTTCTGATCGACCTCGTCAGGCAGGAGCTCTACCGTTTTCGGAAAAAAGCCGCCACCCATGAGAAGTTCCCGCCGCAGTGGATTCCTTCGGTCTTTCTCCTGCTCCCGGAACAGTTTTCCGAGGAAAATCGCATGATCAACTCATCGATGAAACTGGTCAGGTACAAAGTGCTCGAGGCACACCGCGACGCACTGGAATATATGTACACGCCGGAAGGTGGAGAGATTCACAACAGGAGGAACCGCGAAACAGTGGCCTCGCTGGCCGGCCTGCCGAAGCCGTGACGGCGGAAGCGGCCGCGCATGGCAATATATGACGCAGGCACCCGGGTCAACCGGCAACCGCCACTTCGAACAGATGCCCGACACCGTAGGTAACCGCTCCCGCCGCAACGCCGAAAAGCACCATCCGTATTCCGGAAAAGAGGAGCGAACGATTTGTGGACAGGCTTGTGACAGCACCGATTGTGAAAAGTCCGACCATGGAGAATCCGACACTGACAATGACTGCGGTGAATCCGGTCAGGAACATGAACGAGATGACCGGGAGGATGGCGCCGAGCGCGAACATGAAAAACGAGTTCACCGCGGCCTCCCACGCAGAGCCGCCGAGCTCCTTCGGGTCGATACCCAGTTCCTCGCGCGCGAGGGTCTCGATTGCCGCCTCGCCGTCGGAAAGTATCTCCGTGGCGAGTGCCCGCGCTCTCTCCTCCGGGATACCCCGCGCCTGGTAGATGAGCGATAGCTCTTCCGCCTCTTCTTCAGGACTGGCGGCTATTTCGGCACGTTCAATTTCGATCTGATGCATGTAGAGCTCCCGGGAACTCTGTACCGAAAGCCATTCGCCAAGGGCCATCGAGATCGCGCCGGCGAGTAGCCCGGCGAACCCGGTCACGATGATCGAGCGGCCAGCGAGACCGGCTCCGGCGACTCCCATTACCAGGCTCAGGTTGGAAACCAGCCCGTCGTTGGCACCGAGGACGGCCGCGCGCAGGGCGTTGCCGCCGGCTCCCCGGTGACGGCCCTCCATCTGCGCGAGAGTGCTGCCCTCGATGCCACCGGTTGCCACCGACCGCATTGCCCGCAGCACGCGTCCGTGACTCCGTTCCTCTGTTTCCATGTCGCCGGCGTTCTCGACGGCGCTGTAACCTGCGGTACCGGCAGACTCCATCGCCAGGACACTCGGAAGCACTGCCGCGGCGCCCATTCTTCGCGCCATGAGGAGCAGAATGCGCGCCTTGAGGCCCGGGCGATGTTTTGGCGGTTTTTCACCCGCCTCTTCCAATCGCCTGCGCCATTCGGCCGCGTGTTTGCTTTCCGTCTGGGCGAGCATCCTGAAGACCTTTGCGAGGTTCTCATTCTTCTCGGTTTCGGCCAGTGCGGTGTAGAGCAACACCGCATTCTCCTCGTCTTTCAAGAACTCCCGATAGGTCGCCAGATCGGCCGCCTTTTTCACGTCCGCCATAGAGCCTCCAGCCTTTTTTTCGCCCACAATCTGCCCAAGAGCGCCGGTCAATCCTCTGGACGCTCTTCGGACGACGAATCTCGCGATCGAACCACTTCAATTGTATAGTTCATTCCAACGGCGATAACCGCACCGATTGCCGCGAGAATCGGGGCAAGCCAGAGTGCGAGCCCGCCGAGCGCGACCCCGGCGGTAAGGGAGAACTCCTTGAGCACGGATCCGTCGGGTTTTTTGATGATGATCTTGCGAACATTTCCCTCTTTGACGAGTTCCCGAATCTTCGTCACCACGCGGTCGCCCGCGACCTGCATTTTTTCTGTCCAGGTATCCATAGGCTATCCTTTCATCGATCAGTGTCTGTTGGCTCAATCAGAATCATACTCTGCGAAACGGAGGGGGGCAATCTCCTTGCGCCCAGGCAGCACCGGGCATTACCTGCGGCATAACAAAATGTTATCGTGTTTTCATACACTGTTCATGTCCTGCGGGCCACGGCCGGACGTACCATAGCCTATCAGCAATCAATTGACGACGGAGTTGAGAATGAGGTCGATTACAGCAATCTGCGTGCTCTTCATACTTGCAGCAGCGGCGGCGCTTGCGGAAGGAAACGGTGCGTCTTCGCCGGCAGGAGGAACATCGGAGACTCCTCTTACGCCAGGTTCTACTATTACGATGGACCAGGCGCTGAGCCTCGCGGCCAAATCCGGACTTCAGACGCAGCTCAACGCGCTGAATCTGGAGATTGCTCGATCCGCCAACGCGCAGGTGCACGCGCAGAGCAGCATCGGCCTGAGCGGAAACGCCGGGGTGAGCAGGACGACGCCGTTCGG
The DNA here is from genome assembly GCA_963832675.1 of uncultured Spirochaetota bacterium. GTDB lineage: Bacteria > Spirochaetota > Spirochaetia > DSM-27196 > DATKUC01 > DATKUC01. Next base: position 127,855 of record CAWHUY010000029.1, read on the forward strand.
CGCGGCAACTAACGCGTCGCCCGGCGCGTCGATCTCTGCGCTTGCGAGCACAGTTTCCACGGACGCGGCCTCCGCCGGTGTCGGCCTTTCAGTGCCGAACGGGGGTGCGAGTCCGACCACAAGCCTTTCGCTCAAAGGGACTCAGTCACTCAGCGAGACCGATCCGATATACCACCAGACCTCCGTCACGGCGTCGATAAACCAGACGCTTTGGGACGGGTATCCCGGATTTCGAAATCGGATCAACATCAGCATTGCCGATGTGACTTTGCAGCAAAAAATACTCGCGGCGGAATCGGCCAGCCAGACACTCCTCTACCAGGTGAAGCAAGCATACTACTCGGTCGCATCTGCGCAGGATGCCGTGGCGCTCGATACAAAGATCCTGACTCAGCGACAACGAGACTACGCACAGACGAAAACACTCTACGACGCCGGCCAGGCAACGGCAGTCGACCTGCAACAGGCCGATGTGAACCGTTACTCGGCGGAGCTCGACCTGGCTGACGCGAACGACACACTCAAGGAGTCGCAGGTATCGCTTTCACTTCTCATGGGCGTTCCTGCAGAGACTGACTATTCTGTTCAGGCGCCCTCTCCGCTCTCGCCGCCCACTCAATCATTGAACGAGCTCACCGACACGGCTATGAAGCAGCGCGTGGATCTGCAGCAAATTCTCCTTACCTCGAAAACCAACTCTCTGCAGACATCCTACAACAAGACCGCGTCGAGCCCGATAGTCACCGCGAATGCCGGAATCACCTACGGTCACATATGGAACAACGGCCAGGACACCGGAAGCTGGAACGCCGGTGTTCAGGTCACGGTCCCGATCGTCGATTCGGGAACCAATGCCGCGCAGGTGGCGCAGGCAAAGCTTCAACAGCAAAGCACCGACATCGAAATCGAGCAACTGAAACAGACTATCGCGCAGACGGTTCAAACCGACTACAACTCAGTGCGGAGCCTCGATGCGCGCGTGAACCTCGCGCAACAAAACCTCTCAGTTGCGCAACGCCAATATCAACTCACGGAAATTCAATTCCGGCAGGGAACAAAGAGCCAGCTGGACGTTCTTACCGCGGCTGTCACGTTGAGCACATCCGAAACGGCTCTTCAGAAGGCCAAAACGCAGCTTCAACTCGCGATAATAAAGCTGGCGAACGATCTGGGAGAGTGACCGATGAAAAAGCGGACGCGGGTTGTCTGGGTCGCCGTTGTTGCGTGCGTAGTCGGCGGCGGGGTCTTGATCTTCTCGCTGACCGCCGCACGAGCCAGGTCCGCCGACCCGGCGAGCGAGTACGCGGTCTCGCGGGTTACACGCGGAAATGTCTCGGTAACAGTTCCTGCGTCCGGTCAGTTCCAGCCGACGGCGACCACCACCGTCCGGCCCGACCCGAACCTGCCACAGCGGCAGATAACTGCAGTTCTGGTATCGGTAGGCGACGTTGTAAAGGCCGGTCAGATTGTGGCAAAAGTCGACACCACCGGGCTCGATATAGATCTGGCCAGCGCGAAGTCGAACTATGACGCACAGGTCGCGAAGCTCAATATTCTGAAAACTACCCCGACAACGAACGATATAGTGCAGGCAGAAAGCACGCTGCGCCAGGCGCAGATGACGCTTCAGTCCGCCCAGGCAAATATCGATAGCGTTCAGAATCTCGTGACTGAAGGTCTCGCATCCAAGCAGCAGCTGATCGACGCTCAAAAACAGATGGACTCGGCGAGGGCCGCTCTCGAAGGAGCAAACTACAACCTCAGCGTAGTGAAGGCCGGACCGACCCCCGATCTGATGCAGGCGCAAAACGCATCAGTTTCTCAGGCCCTGAGTGCGTATCGGAAAGCTCAGATCATCTGGGACGCCACGAGCATTCGTACTCCGGTAGGAGGAACCGTCGCGCAGGTTGGCGTCAACGTCGGGGACCTCGTCAGCGCGACAAGTGTTGTTCAGGTCAGCAGCGACGGTACCAACCAGGTGAACTCCACAAACGCCATATGCGTGGTAATTCAAAACGATCCGGCTGTCCTTCAGGCGCTCGTCGACGAAACCGACGTCGCTCAGATCCGAGTGGGACAGAAAGCGGTGGTGACTCCGGCGGCATTTCCAAATCAACAGCTCACCGGCACAGTCGCTGCGCTGGCGCAGGAGACTACAACGCAGCAGAACGTCACCTCCCTTGCCGTATCGATAAATGTGCCCAACACCGATGGAAAGCTGCTGTGGGGGATGAACGCGGACGCGGAAATCGTCGTCCTGGAGCGCAAGAACGTTCTCGTCGTTCCCGCCGCCGCAGTGTCCAGGAGCGGCTCGCTCTCGCGCGTAACGGTGCAGGACGGATCCGATATTGTGCCGTGGGATGTGAAGACCGGTGCGACTGACGGAACGAACACGGAAATCCTCGCAGGTCTGGATGAAGGCGATGTGGTGCTTGTTGCGAAGCGCGGCAGCTCCGGGCCGGCCGCGGCGCCCGGAGGACAGAACTTCATGTTCCGGGCACTGCACTGACATGGGGAGTCACCGGTGATGCCTGTCCGACGACGGGAGAATGCAAACGACATGGAAGCCGCGTCTCCAATGCCCCAACATAGGCGTCTCGAAATCGTTCGTGTCGAGAATCTCACGCGGGTCTACCGCATGGGGGAGACCACCGTAGAGGCGCTGCGCGGGGTGTCCCTTTCGATCATGCCCGGCGAGTTTGTTGCGATCATGGGCGCGTCGGGCTCGGGAAAGTCGACCTTTCTGAACCTGCTTGGCTGTCTCGATCGCCCGACCGGTGGACGCTACTTCCTCAATGGAGAAGATGTCGCAGCCTTCAGCGAGGACGCTCTCGCGGACATCCGCGGCGGTCAGATCGGTTTCGTATTCCAGAGTTTTAACCTGCTCACGCGCACATCCGCACGGGAGAATGTTGCCCTTCCGCTCACATATTGCCGAACCGGGCGGCACGAAAGCGACCGGAGTCTCCCTGATAAGATTCTCTCCGCAGTTGGCCTTCCGGAACGGGGGAGCCACCGGCCGAGTGAGCTCTCCGGCGGGGAGCAGCAGCGTGTAGCCCTTGCGCGCGCGCTCATGAACCGACCCAACTTGATACTTGCGGACGAACCGACAGGAAATCTCGATTCACTACGCAGCCGCGAGATCATGCTCATGCTCGCCAGTTTGAACAACGCCGGTATCACCGTCGTGCTCGTCACACATGAGGAGGACATCGCTGCCTACGCGCGCCGGCTCGTCCGATTTCGTGACGGACTCATCGTGTCGGACACGGGCACCGAACAGCTCCCCGAAGCGCGGCACGCGCGACTCGATTTGTCGTTTCTATCACGGAACGGGTCGATTTCCGGAACCGTCGCCGGATACGATCCCCCCACTACCGCGCCCGGAGGTGAGGGCAGAGGCCCGCACAGGCGCGGATTTACTTTGCGCGAAATCGGCGAGCATCTCCGTTCGGCCGGACACACGTTATGGCACAACCGGCTGCGGTCACTCCTGACCGCGTTAGGCATCCTTATCGGAGTCTCGGCGGTCATTGCCATGATGTCCGTTGGAAAAGGTGCGCAGCTGGACATCCAGAACCGGATCGAAGGGCTCGGCAGCAATCTGTTGACCGTAGTGCCGGGAAGCACCCGTTCCGGGCTAAGCCAGGGAGGCGCCGGAAGTGCCCCCACATTGACCCTCGACGATTCGAATGCCATAGCGGCCGAGATCGGCGGGATCGTCGGCGTCGCCCCTGAAGTTGGCTCGCGGGCGCAGGTGCAGCATGAGCGGTACAACTGGAACACCAGCGTCACCGGAACCAGTGCCGACTATCCGATTGTGAGAAACTGGACGGTTTCCTCGGGGAACTTCTTCACCGACGCAGATGTGCGGGCCCATCGGCCGGTTTGCGTTATCGGCCAGAATATCGCCGCCAATCTGTTCCCGGGAGAAAACCCGGTAGGCGGTGTGCTCCGAATCCGAAATGCGAGCTACCGCGTCCTTGGGGTGATGTCGGCGCGCGGAGGTGCCGGATTCGGCAATCAGGACGATATCGTGCTCATCCCGATAAGCACCGCCATGAACCGGTTTACGGGTCAGAAGCAGGTGCGGGTGGTCTCGGTGAGCGTCGCCGAGAAAGACCAGATGCCAACGGTCCAGAATGACATTTCGACGCTGTTGCGACAGAGACACCGCCTTCTGCCGGGAGCGGCCGACGATTTTACGGTAATCAGCCAGGAGGACATCCTGAAAACCGTCGAAGGCGTCTCACAGACGCTCACTCTGCTCCTCGCGAGCATCGCCGGCATTTCGCTGCTCGTCGGGGGAATCGGAATTATGAACATAATGCTCGTTTCGGTAACCGAACGCACGCGGGAAATTGGACTTCGCAAGGCAATTGGCGCCCGGAACAAGGACATCATGCTGCAGTTTCTCACCGAAGCGGTGATTCTATCCGGGCTCGGCGGGCTATTCGGATGGGTGCTCGGCTTTCTCGCTTCGCGGCTCATCAGCAGCCTCGGCCATACGACGACTGTCGTGACGCCCGTCATGATCCTGCTCGCCCTCGGCTTCTCGGTAGCGGTGGGTATATTCTTCGGAATCTTTCCGGCCCGAAAGGCCGCCGGACTCGATCCGATTCAGTCTTTGAGATATGAATAGGAGCCTGGCGTAGATGCGAAAACACAAACCGGCAATACCCCGACGACCGGCGGCAGTAGCTCTTTCGGTTGGGGCGTTGGTCGCTCTGCTCGCGGCGGCGCCGCTTGCAGCCGACCGGACTACCTCGACGGTCCGCCTGGCCGATTTCTCCTACGAAAGAATCGTCAGTGGGCTGTTGTTGCTTCTCCCGCCCGCCGGAGGCGGCAACCCATCCGGACGGCAACCCGTGGAGCCGGACGCCATGCTCACCGCCGACCAGACCGCCCTTCTGGTTCCGGCGATCACCGCGATGAGGGCATCCCCGTTTCCGAGCCCTTCGACCGCGAGACAGATACTCCGGACAATAGACTCCGTGCTCACTCAACAGCAGAGAAACATACTCGCGAAAGCTGCAAAGGCGGGGCCGATCGCAAACGGGCTGCGCGATAGTTCGAGAATCGGTGCACGGTCGGCAGGCGGCGCTTCGACTGCTCTCATTCCGACCCGAGGGCAGAGAGCAGAGTTGCCGCCGGGAACCGCCGACGGGGCTGGAAACTCGGCGAGTTCCGGTTCGCAGGGAGCCTCCGGACAGACCGGGACGCCGCGCAGGATCGGGGCCTCCCTTGCCGGATCGGTGGAGGAGTCGCGCCTCGCAATGGTAAACTTTCTCTACCGTCGGCTTACGGCGCTGGAGAAAGATGGTCCCGGGATGCAAGGGACGGACGCGACGAAATGAAGGCTCACGTTCTGATCATAGAGGACGTCCCCGAAATGTCGGAGCTCATGACGCTCTACCTGAAGCGGGAAGGAATCGAGATCGCAACGGCACAGAGTGCGGAAGATGGACTGCAGATCCTGTCGTCCGGATCCTTCGATCTGATTGTGCTTGACATCAACCTTCCCGGAATGGACGGCTTCGAGTTTCTGCAGCGCATCCGCCGCGAGTACAATCTGCCGGTGATAATCGTGTCGGCACGTGACGCCGAGGAGGATATCATTGCGGGATTAAGCATGGGAGCCGACGAGTTCGTAACAAAACCGTTTTCGCCCAAAGTGCTCGCGGCGCGCGTCCGTGCTCACCTTCGACGATTTTTCCAGGCCCTGCCAACCGACCGAAAGACCGTCAGATTCGGCCCCTATATTCTCGACATCGACGGCTACCTGCTTTTCCGCGGATCCGACCGGGTTCCCCTTTCTGCGCGGGAGTTCGAAGTCCTTACCTACCTCGTTTCCCATTCCGGTCGTGCACTTTCTCCCGACCAGATCTACCACGACGTCTGGAAGCAGGACTACGGCGACCTCACCGCGGTCGGCGTCTACATCCAGCGGCTACGCCGCAAACTCGAATCCAATCCCCAGGATCCGCAGTACATCGAAACGGTGCATGGTGCCGGATACCGGTTTAACGTCGACGCGCCCCATCAGCCGGGGGACCAATGAGACTGAGGACGCAGATAGCAATTCTGGCCGGCGGAATGTTCCTGATCCCGATTATGGTCAGCACGGGCGGATATTTTCTGATGTCACTGCTCAGTGCGGCGCGCGATCCGGGGGACGACTATATCGCGACAATTCGCTGGGTGCGCAACGATCTTCCGCACCTGCTCGACAATCCGGGTTCGGCCGAGCTGCGCAACAGCATTCCCGACGAGGTGCGGCTCGCGGTGTTCGACTCGACCAACCGGGTGGTGTTTTCGACCATATCACGATTCCAGAAGGGATCGTCACCCAACCTCACGGAACTTTTCGCATATGCGCGGACAACCAGTGGCCACAGCCACGTCCAGTGGGAGCCGGTGAGGACGGCCGACGGGAGACAGCAGGTGGTGATGATCGAATACCCGAGGCGCGCCGGCCGTTCCGATTTCCGGACGAGAATCATGCTTCCTGCGGTAGTGACGACCTCCTGTCTGCTGATATTTGCCGTGTTTACCTCAGCAGCAATCATCCGTTCCCTGACTCGTTCGGTTACCAACCTCGAAACCGCCACACAACGGGTGGCTGGCGGAGATCTCGATTTCGAGCTTTCCGCGAAAGGGAACAGCGAAGTTTCCTCTCTCACCAGGAGCTTCGAGCAAATGCGGCGCGCATTGAAAGAGGAATACGCGCGGCGGGCCCGGTTTGTCATGGGAGTGTCCCACGACCTGAAAACGCCTCTCTCGCTAATCGAAGGATATGCGGAAGCGATTTCAGACGGTCTCGCCTCGGAACCGCAACAGCACGACCGATACATCTCGGTCATCCGCGAAAAGGCCAGCCTGCTCGAAGGAATCGTCAATCAGCTTATCGACTTTGCGAAACTCGAAACATCGGAATGGAAACACAGCCACGAACCGGTCAATCTCGAGAAGTTCTTCTCGGAGATCGGGAGGCAATACGCGCAGGATGCGCAGCTGCTCGATCGGCAATTCACACATCGCATCGAGCTTCCCGAAACGCTTTCCGTGGCCATGGACAGATCGCTGGTTGTCCGTGCCTTCGAAAATCTCATCGGGAATGCAATACGCTACACACCTGCCGGCGGCTCGATCGACTTTGCGGCGAGCCTCGTCACTCCCAACGGACTCACCGGTGTGCTCGCTCCAGGAACGACCGCCGTTTCACGCCCGACCGCTGAGATCAACTCGATTGAACGGGTTCGTGTCACCATTCACGATACCGGGGTGGGAATCCCGATCGGCGAGATGCCCTACATTTTCGATCCGTTTTACCGGGGATCCAATTCCCGCCGTGAGGAAGGAACCGGTCTTGGCCTCGCAATCGTGAAGTCGGTTATCGAATCACACGGGTGGGCGATCTCGGTCAATTCCGAACCGTCGAAGGGCACATCCTTCATCATCGATATTCCCGTCCGTGAATCTGGTCCCGTTTCAGGTTGAATAGCCGGGAAAGTAGTCGCTGCGTATGTTTCGCCGTTTCACGCCTACTGCGCTGAGAACCTTCTTCATGGTGTCCACCATTCCGGGAGATCCCGACACAAAGAACTGGCGCTTGCGGAAGTCGGGAGCCTCTTCCCGGATCATCTCAGGATCGATGAAACCCTCTACGCCCGTTCCATACCTCCGGGATTCGGCCTCTCGTCGGTCAGCGTATATACTACCCGCAGTCCAAATATCTGCGTCGCCTGTTCGAAGACGTCACGAAACACGATTTCGTCTTCCGCGTAGTTCGAATAGAACAATACAATGTCCCTCTTCTCCCCGGTATCGATCAGATATTTTACCATGCTTCGAAACGGGGTAATCCCGATTCCGCCGGCAATGAACGTGAGCGGGATGGACGGATCGCGGGGAAGGACGAAATCACCGGACAGCTCTGCGGCGATAATTGAGTCTCCGCGGCGCATTTCCGCAAGCTCCTGTTTGTATCGGCTCGACCTCGGATAGAAGCGAGCCGCGATCATGAGCTCGGACTCCGTGGGTGAGGAGGCAATGCTGAAGTAGCGACGGTTCCCGCGATTGTCCGGATCCGGAAGGGGAAGAGTCCACTCCATATACTGGCCAAGCCGGTGGTTGAATCCTGAAGGGTAGTCGAATGAGAAGGCAAAGATACCATTTCCGATCTCTCGTCGCTCCTTCAGTTTGAGCGCAAGCTTGAAGCTGGGGCTTACAACATAGGAAAAGAGATTTCCGATCAGAAGCGCCTCCTCCGGCGTCAGATTCATGCCAAAGAGAGTCAGCTGAGGCTGGAAAAGGAACGCGACGATGACCGCGTATAGCGCCTGCATGGAAAAACGCTTCGGCGAGGTAATTGGTTCGATGAGCATTACTGCGGCGAAGAAAATGATTTCGGTATGAAGAAAGACGTACGCGACATTTTGAACGGCCAGACCAAACGGGAGGCCCTGTATAACCGACATTGCCATGAGAAACGCTATGAACGCAACGAAAAAGACCGCAACAAAACGAAATCGGCCGGTCTTGCGCAATACCAGAAATCCACCGATCGCGACGACGGGCAGAAGGGCGATGTTTCCAACCCACCAGGAGGAGTACAAGCCAAAGATGATGGCCGTCAGGAATACGCCAAGCGCCGCCGGATTGAATACATGCTGTTTGCGAATTGCGATAAGGTACTTGGACGCGACGGCGAATAGACCTGCAAGGGCAAGAATTGCCGCCTTTCGCGGATCGGCAAATAGAGACACCGGCCCGCTTATCAGGGCAAGTATGAGTGCCGTGATCAGCGTCGATTCGTTGTTCGAGTTGATCCTCAAGATCTTCGCGAAACCCCAGTTCGCACCATAGGAGACAGCTATATAGATGGCGGTCGTGGAGAGGATCGCAACCGGCGAAACGGGAAGCGCATGAAAAAGGCTGAGAATGAAGCCGAGGCCAAGCAGAGCTGCCAGATAGTATAGGAGCAGCCGGTACGTCGTGAACCTGTTGAGAAACGAATCAATGGCTTTCATCATGATGCGATATACCTCGCGAATCCGGGCGTGAAGGTGGCGGTCCCGCCGTTGTCGACCATGTATGCGTCGCAAGTAGGAATGCCTGCTATAAACTCTACGCCCGCTTCACCCATCGCAAATGCGGCGGTGGCAAGCCGGTCTGCTTCGTAGACGTTCGGCGCGACTACGGTGATGCTGGCGATGCTGTTGGCCTTCTCGCCGTTTCTTGGGTTGTAGATATGCTCGCCCCGGATGTAGGTTCCTGATGTCGCTATCCCGCGATTTGTGAGAGCGAGCGTCCGAATGATCGTGGAGGGATCGAAGGGATTTCGCAGCCCTATCCTCCAGGGTGTCTGTGCGGCCTGATGCCCGCGGATCTCGATGTCGCCGCCAGCGTCGATGCAGTAATTCTTGAGACCCTGAGCATCAAGCAACCGGGCCGCTTTGAGGATGCTCCAGCCCTTCACCAGGCCGGACGGGTCGAATCGGCCGTTGAACCACACGTCGAAAAAGCCGTCCGTGAAGCGTTTGGTGTCTTCGGAAAGCCGAAGAACTTCCCGCATTTCCGGGCTCGCGTCACCAGGGGCAAGCTCGCCGCGATCGATTCGGCTTACCTCACTCTCCGGTTTGTACGGGCTGAACTGCGAATCCACGCTGCGGAAGAGGGCGAAGGCCAGATCCGCATTCTTATCAGGATCCGCACATTCAGCCTCCGGGATGGCGACAGAAATGGGCATTCCCATTATCAGTTCAGTCCGGTGGAAATGCGGGCTGTCCGCGGTCGGCGATTGGCGTGTGGCCGTGGTCATGCTCCCGCCCGGCGGAGTGCAGAATCGAGCGATTTTACAAATGCTTCACTTGAAAGCGTAGCACCGGAAATCAGGCTCACGTTTGCGGTGCCTGCCTGCACCGCCTCCTGCACGAGGTAGGGCATCGCGATACTGTTGATATAACGGGAGGTCCCGTTGTCGTTCGGGTGTTCCAGTACCCGGACGTCCTGGAGCTGTCCGCTTTGCACGACCGCTTCTACGCGCACATATCCGTAGAACGCGTACTCGCGAGCGCCCGTGAAGTTCCCGTCGGCAAGGCTGTAGTTCACATTTTTCGCCGCAGCAGTTGCGGCCTGATTGCCACTGTTGCTCGCGGATGCGGCAAGTGCCGCCGACACAACGTTTCTGCGTGAATTGGACTGGGGCGGGGCGGAGCCCGCGGCAACCGAACCGCTGGAGGCAGGGACGCTCGGCGGACTTCTTGTTGGAAAGAAGCTGCATCGCGTCCTGCGCAGGCCGCATAAGGTACGACGCGGCGCCGATTCCCAGACCCGCGACGAGCACCAGACTCACAACTGCTTTTTTCGTGGTGGTTTTCATCACTATCCTCCGTTCTTTTCTTACGAACACCGGAACCTGCGGCCCGATGCCATTGTTCCATCTCCGTTCTATACATAGATCCTACGACGTCAAGATGAAGAAAAAGTGAAGGAGTGAAATTGATTAAAAAATCCTGTAGACCGTCAACTATCGGATCGCGCGAAAAGCCGCGATTTACCGCTCTCCGGATCTATGTAGCTGGAAACCGGAGAATGATCGTCGTGCCCCTTCCCATCTGGCTTTGGGCGTGCAACGAACCGTGGTGATCAGTGACCGTCGATTTGACAATGGTGAGACCGAGCCCTGCGCCGCCGGTATGTGCGCCTCTCGCGTGATCGCCCCGGTAAAAGGGTTCGGTGATGTGCGGCAGATCCTCCGGCGAGATACCGATACCCGAGTCCTGAACCTCCAGTTCCACCCGCGAACCCGCCTCGTGGACCGAGACGGCGACACTCCCTCCTGCCGGGGTGTAGTTCAAAGCGTTCTCGATGACGTTGTACATGGCCCGCTCCAGGGTCGAGCGGTCTCCGGTGATTACGGCCGGGTTCGGCGCATTCACCTCCAGCGCGACATGAAGATCGCGGGCACGACCGCCCATTCTCCCCGTGACTTCGCGGGCAAGACGCGCCATGTCCACGGCTTCACGCGCGGCGGCCACCTCCGCATCCTTCCTGCCCCGTGAAAGCTTCATCATCTGCTCGACCATCGTGGACATCCGGCTTATCTCTTCGAGCGAGCTTCCAAGTGCGGCTCGCGCTTCCTCAATGGTCAGGTCGTCGCTTCTGAGCGCCACCTCCGCTTCCGTTCTCAGTACCGATAGAGGAGTTCGGAGATCGTGAGCCGCATTCGCGAAAAACTGCTGCTCGGACTCGGTGGATTCTTTGATCGGTTTCAGAGTCCGCCCCGCAAGGACGTAACTGAGCCCCGATCCGATTACGATTGTGATGATGTCGGCCAGAATCAGGGACCGGCCGAGGTCCTCCACGTACTCCCCCAGCCCGCGCGCCACGACCGCCGGGTGCCCGACGGCATCTGCCTCTTCGAGCCGTCTCCGCTCGATATGACCCACCCGGTCCAGGTGCAGTGAATAGAGTGACGAGCTGAGAATGATGACGATTACCGTGATAATCGCAAGGTAGAGCAGCGTCAGTTTTATCCGCGCCCAGTGGAAGGGGTCAGCCTTTAATGCGGTAACCCACCCCTCGAATCGTTTCGATAAACTCTTCATTTCCCTTTTCCGACAATTTCTTCCGAAGATTCTTCACGTGAACGTCAATGACGTTGCTGTAGCCGTCGAACTCGAAGTCCCACAAGCTGCTGGAGATCTGCTCCCGCGAAAGAACCTGATTTGGATGACGCATGAGAAGTTCGAGCATGCGGTACTCTTTCAGGGTCACCGGCACGGTCTCTCCAGAGACGACCACCTCACGCTCGGCAGTATTGAGCTCGACCGCGCCTGCACGCAGCACCAGCGCCGCCTTCTCTCGGGGTCGCCGGGAAAGGGCGCGTATCCGCGCCGCCAGTTCGTCGAAAGCGAATGGTTTGGGAAGGTAGTCATCCGCGCCGGCATCCAGACCGGCGACCCGGTCCTGGACCTCGTCTCTCGCCGTCAGCATGAGAACGGGAATCGTTATTCCGGCGGTACGGAGATTCCGGCAGAGGGTGACACCGTCCCTTCTCGGCAGCATAATGTCGAGAATCACGACGTCGAATTCACCGCGCAAGTTTTTGATGAGCTCTTCGCCTTCAACTCCATCAAACGCAAGATCGACCGCATATCCCTCTTGCTGCAATCCCTTCTTGAGCGATTGAGCCAGCTTCCGGTTGTCCTCAACCACGAGTAGTCGCATATTCCGTTCCCGTCGATCGCATTCTGTATCCAAGATACTACCGAACTCTCGTGTTTTTCTATTCCCGTTCACAAACCGTTCATACCCACACTGTAGATTGGAAACATAGAAAATCAACGACCGGGGAGATGCCGGTCAAGATGGAGGAAAGATATGAACAGCAATCGAGGAGCCCGCGCCGGACTGGTAACGTTGATGACGCTTGTGCTCACCCTCTCGGCGGTTGGTGCGGCTTCCGCACAGAACGCCCCGTGGAGCAACGCTCCGAACCAGGGTTCCAACAATTTCGGCTACGGCCCCGGAATGATGGGCCCGGGTTACGGCCCAGGGCCTGGCAATGCCGGCAACGACAACGATTTTGGCTACGGCATGATGGGGCCCGGTTACGGCGGCCGCGGGTACGGATATGGCATGATGGGTCAGGGCTTCGGCGGCCAGGACAATACTCCGGGATATGGATACGGAATGCCCGGACCCGGCTACGGCGGACCAGGCTCCGGTTATGGCATGATGGGACCCGGCTACGGGGACCGCAGGCGCGATTCCGACCGCGGACGCCCGGGATACGGACCGAGGAATGGACAGGGGCGTTTTGACAACAGCGCGCAGACCGGCCAGAAGATCGATGCGTCGAAAGTAGCGCCTCTTGTCGATACCTACCTCGGCTCCTTTCCCGACGGATCGAAGCTGGAAGTAGCCGAAATCATGGAGTTCCAGTACAACTACTATGTGCAGATTCGTGACAAAAGCAGCCATGCGCTCGCGTTCGAGCTGCTCGTCGATCCCTACTCCGGCCGAATTGTTCCGGAGCCGGGTCCGAACATGATGTGGAACACGACTGTACGGCCATATGGCTGGCGTATCGATGGCAAATCCGCCTGCGATGACGTGTGAGCGCCGCTCAGGCGGTCAAACTCGCGACCGAATTCGTGAAGCGATACTCCGCGAACAGTTCGGTTGGAAAAGCTGAGGCCTTTCCGGGGTACTACACGCTTCACATTGTCGATGGCGGAAAGATCGTCGGAATGCTCTCGGTAAATGGGTACACGGGGCGGATCTGGTATCACAACTGGCACGGCAGCCTACGTCAAGACGATTACCGAACGCGATTGAGAAGGAATGACTGAGAGGTAATATAGATCACCATGGGAACCGAACGGCAACCACAGTTCTCATTGTCGACGACGAGCCGAAGATTGTTCGGCTCGTCGAATCATATCTTGCGCGCGAGGGTTTTCGAACGACGACGGCCGGCGACGGTCCGGAATGCCTCAGGCGGTTCCGTGACAGCGCCCCCGATCTGGTCATCCTCGACCTCGGATTGCCGAAGCTCGACGGGATGGATGTAGCGCGGGTAATCAGACGAGAATCCTCTATTCCAATCATCATGTTGACTGCCCGTGCGGACGAAAGTGACAAGCTCGAGGGACTCGATACCGGTGCAGACGACTACGTCACAAAACCGTTCAGCCCAAAGGAGCTCGTGGCGCGGGTGAAAGCCGTACTGCGGCGGTTCGCCCAGGCAGGAAGCGTCAGCGTCGCGGGAAATCCCGCCGGGGACGGACCGGTGTGGATTCAGGATATCGAGATCGACATCCGGAACCGGCAGGTGAAACAGAGGGGGCAACGGGTGGACCTTACCGCCTTCCAGTTCGATCTTCTCACGCAGCTCGCGCGCCATTCAGGCCAGGTGCTCAATCGGGAACAGCTGCTCGAGCTCATGCACACCAATGAGGAAACACCCTACGATCGCACCGTCGATGTACACATCAAGAACCTGCGGCGCATACTCGGAGACGATCCGGCGACCCCCCGGTACATCGAGACGGTGCGAGGGATTGGGTACCGGCTCCTCAAGAATACCGATCCGTTTCCCCGTGAAGGGGGTACCCGGTGAAACGAAGCCTGCGGGGGCGACTGACCGCTCTGTTTAGCGTGCTCGTGCTCTCCGGTGCGGTCGTCACTCTTCTGGTAACCTCCCTCACGACGCGGACTCAATTCGACCGATACGTGCTCACCGCCGACCGACGCAGGGCGGCCGCCCTCGCCGAGTCACTCGCCAGGTACTACAGCGACAACGGCGGTTGGTCCGGCGTACCCAGTCTCCTGGTACGCCCCGGACATTCGGAGATACCGCAGGACATGGGGGAGATGGGCGGAATGATGATGGGACCCTTTGGACGCGGCGCCGGATTCCAGCAGCCAGGCGGCCCGGCTTCCCGCGGTGCGATACCCCCCTCTCGGGACGGCAGCCCGGCTCCCCGAAACGAGAGTCGAACGGGCCCCTATGGCGGACAGCGCTATATGCTCCCCGTCGCGCCGCTCGAGCGTGTAGCACTCGGCGACAGCAACGGGGATCTGGTGGTGGATACCGCACCGCCGGGGGCACCTCCACTTGATGCAGAAACACTCTCGCGCGGGTATCCGGTAACGGTATCCGGACAGACCGTGGGGCGAGTAATGGTGGGTTCGATGATCGACCGCTCTCTCGACCCACTGCAACGACAGTACATCAAAAACGTTTTACTCGGTGTCATTCTGTCGTCGGTCACCGTCGCAATTCTCGCTGCGGTCTTCGGCACTTTGTTTCTCGGAGGCATCGTTCGTCCACTCAAAGCATTGACGGTCGCGGCGGATGAGATTGCAGTGAATCAGGGCGGACCCGCCTCTTTGTCAGGCAGGGCAATTGAGCGCGGCGACGAGGTCGAACGGCTTACGCAATCCTTCGCACGAATGCAGGTCGCAATCCGCCGGGAAGAGGAATCGCGAAAAAGACTCTTCCGGGATGTCGCGCACGATCTTCGCACACCCGTTACCCTGCTTCAGGGTGAGATAGAGGCAATGCTCGACGGCGTTTACGAGACTAACCCGGAGAGCATCCGCTCTCTGCTCCGAGAGACCGAGTTGATCTCCCGTCTCATACAGGATATCCAGACCCTTGCCGCACTCGATGCCCAGGAATTGAATCTAGATCGGGAAATCGTCGATCCGGGTGAGCTCGTCATGGACAGTGCGAGAGCATTCCGAAGCGCCGCAGAGACACAGGGTGTGAATCTTCGAGCGGAAACCGTGGGCGAAATCCCGGCGCTCAGGATAGACCGTGCGCGAATCATGCAGGTGATCGGAAATCTCGTTCAAAACGCGCTTACTCACGGTGCCCCGCTTCACACGATCATCGTGAGGGCCGCGGCCGAGGAACCCGGCAGTCTCGAACCGCCGGTTGTGAACATTTCAGTCACCGACGACGGCCGCGGAATCGACCCTGCTGAACTCGACAGGATATTTGACCGACTTTTTCGTGGAAACGGAGGCGGATCGCGCATGGCCGGGACCGGTCTCGGTCTGTCCATCGCAAAAAGGATTGTCGAAGCACACGGGGGAAGTTTGACCGTAAAAAGCACGCCTGGAAGCGGAGCAGAGTTTACCGTTGTTCTCCCGGTTTCGGAAGCCTAGACCAGCAAACCGGGGAACCAGAATCTCCCCACGACGCCGATCAGGAGCCCGACACAGACGGCAAACGTGTACTGAATGACTACTCGCGAGATGGCGCCCATCGAAGGGCCCTTGGTCCGATGGGAATAGCCCCTCCCGTGCATTTGTCGGTATTCCCGCAGGGAAAATCCGGCGGCGACCAACACGGGAATCACGGTCAGCAGTGGGAATATTCGCATCAGACTCAGCAGGGCAACAACCGTATAGGCAATCGAGCCGAGCACATAGATCACCAGTTCGCCACGGGAGCGGCCGAGAAGAATACTGAGCGTCTTCCGACCCGCCGCCGTATCTCCCTCCACGTCACAGGTATTGTTCACCGTCAGCACCGATCCGATGAGGAGCGTCGACGGTACCGAGGCGAGAACCGCCCAGACGTTGAACGACCCGGTCAAAACATAAACTGTTATCAGGAAGAGCACAGAACCGAGAAATCCCCCTGCCGCGAGCTCTCCGAACGGTGTCCGCGAAATGGGGTAGCGGCTTCCGTTGTACAGATAGCCTACGAGCATGGAAAGCGCTCCGGCGACGGCAACCTCCCAGGTAGTCAGAGAGGAGATCACCAGGCCAAGAACTACCGCCGCTGCAAAAAGTACAAGTGAAACGCGAAGCGCGCTGCGTGCCGGCAGACCTTCGTGCACCAGCACCTTGTCGCTCTCCACGTTGAACTTTCGGTTGTCGACACCACGGACAAAATCATAGAACGAATTGAAGGCCGTAGTTCCCATATCTACACAAAGGATGGCCGCCAACATGAGCACAAAAAGAAGCGGCTGGAACGCTCCGGAGATGAATACCGAGTAGAGGGTGGCAAGTGAGAAGGTCGAAACACTGATGATCTTTGTGCGGATTTCAACTATCCGCGCAAATTGCCTGAGCGTCATAGGCGAATTATATCAAACATACCTGACAACTTCTATAATCTTTTGCCCCGACAAACTGTCCATCGGGTCGACCGAGAAGAACTTCCGCCTGCAAACGCAACGTCGGGCAAGTCGTCCGGCGGTTTTCCGCCCGATCGATGCTACTTCTTTTTCTCGAGAGGAAACGTGAGCGTCGCGCCGTACCATCCGACAATGCCAACCAGAGGCGCCTGTGAAAGGAGGAGCAGAAGATAGATAATGTGGATGCCGCTCAGGCTCGTGAGCACGGTAGGGTCGACAAGTCTCCAGATGAACGCAATGAGTCCGATCACGAACATGAGCAGGGAGACGACGATCTTGATCAGCACTGCTTTCATCGGTCGTGCCATGTAGTTCACCCACCAGGTGAAAAAACCGGTAGGGATCGCGACCAGAGAGAAGAGGAGACCCGCACCAAGCGTGTTTACCGATGTCACCTCAAACGCTTTGACACCCGTAATGAGGTAGAGCAGCGCAAAAATCGGTGTGACGACCATGAAACCGAGTGGAAAATGAACCGTCATCGGATGAGGGTGCCGCTCGAGAAAGGGGATTCGTTCGAGCAGAGCCGAAACGAAATGAGGGAGATGGCTTTGCTCCTCCTCCGCCCGCTCGTCCGGCTTGAGTGTTGCGACAAGGGGAAACCTCTCGAATACCTCGTCGGCGTGGGGCGCAGCGCCGAGCTCCGGTGTAAGGTTCATTCCGGCCGGATGCCGTTTCATATGCATCCCCGTGCGCCACATCTTGCTGTTCGTCACGTCGTATATCTTGCCGTTGTAGGCGATATACACCGGTTTTCCGTCCTGCCCATTGTATTGCTTCAGTTCTTCTTCCGACAAAACCGGCAGATCTTCCGCCATGTTAGTCTCCTTCCAGTGCCAATATACCGTAAAGGGAAAATGACAGCAACAACGAAGTTGCCAGACCGCCGGTGCAGACCGTTGGGGCGTTGACCCCTTGAAAAGCTGCGCGTCATGTCGCACGATAGCTCCATGTATAGTGATCTCGATCTTCAGCACATTTCTCTCGACGACATGATGAAGCGCATAAGGGAATGTCTCACGAACGACTTCGATCTGGTTGTCGCCGTGGGTCGGGGCGGCGTACTCCCCGGATACCTCGCCGCACGGTACCTGCATGTGCCGCTGGAAATAGTCGATGTTCGATACCGGGACGACACCCATATGCCGATCTATCCGGAGCCCCGGGTCGGGAAGCCATTGGGGATCGACCCGCGCGGGAAACGCGTTCTGTTGACTGACGATGTGTCGAACTCAGGTGCCACACTTCGCAAAGCTTCCGAGCTTCTCGATGGGGCAAAGATAACAACCCTGGTTATTTCCGGAAAGGGCGATTTCTCCCTTTACGGACCGCACAATCGCTGCATCAGATGGCCGTGGGATGACGCGCCGGAGACCGTCTGATACAATCGGTGACTCGATGAACAAGGACTGACCATGACTCTGTTGAGACCCGCTGGCATACTCGCGGGTGGAGCTGTAGGAGCCCTGAGCCGCTACCTGCTTTCCCGATTCGTGTCGAGCACCCTCCTCCATACGCTCTTCCCGTGGAGCACACTTGTCGTCAATTCCCTCGGTTGTCTCGCGATCGGGTTTGCAGTCCAGGTTTTCGACCGGACGGTGGTCACTCCGGCGATGCGCGATTTTCTCGTCATCGGATTTCTTGGTGCCTTCACGACCTTCTCCACCTTCGCTCTCGAGACAGTCAGTTTGCTGCGGGAACGAGAATGGGGTGCGGGCCTGTGGAACATACTCGGCAGCAACATCGTGGGTATTGCAATGGTATTCGCGGGCGTATTGCTCGGCCGCGCCATATTCAGCCGATAGCAACCGTCGGAGGGGCAGATGAAGACAGCCGAATCGTGGACATTACTGCGAGTTTTTGCGGGGGAAAACGACAAGCACCGGGGAAAACCGATCTACGAGCAGATCGTGATGAAGGCGCGAGAGCTCGATCTCGCCGGCGCGACGGTTATTCGCGGCATCCTGGGATTTGGAGCGCATAGCAGGATCCATTCTGCAAAACTGCTCTCCCTTTCGGACGACTTGCCGATTTTGATCGAGGTCGTCGATTCGCAGGAAAAGATAGAGCAACTTCTGCCCTATATCGATTCAGTAGTCGAGGAGGGGCTCGTCACTATGGAAAAGGTCCAGGTAATTGCGTACCGCCATAAGGGCGACAGGCACCATCCGGCACCCGATAGCTGAAGCGTGGCGGGCCCTGCGGACATTCGCTTGACTATTCTCTTCTCGAAAAGTATCCATTTACGGGTGGAGGGAAATGTATGGGTGATTTCGTCTACCGCATATTCAACGCAATAGGTTATTCTCACCCTGTTCATCCAGTGCTTACTCACCTCGTGATCGGCCCGGTCATCGCCGCATTCCTCCTCTCATTGTGGGGGTGGATCTTCAAGAAACCGAAACTATTTGCTACCGCGCGGCATCTCACGGTTCTGGCTTTTGTCATGTGGTTCTTCACTGCCGGCATGGGCATCATCGACTGGCAGCACTTCTACAGTGGTGAGCTTGTCCCTGCTATCAAAATGAAAATGATTCTCGCAAGCGTGCTTTTCGTGATACTTCTCGGCACGATTCTCGCCAACCGAAAACTACCGTCGGAGTCGCGAATTTCCATCATCCTCTACGGGTTGTCGACAGCCTGCGTTCTTGGCCTGGGCTACTTCGGGGGAAATCTCGTATTCGGGAGTTGAGAAGATTCAACCTTCTGCACATTTCGAGTGCGGATGATCGCTGCTCAACCCGATTCGGCCCTATGGCAACTCCGGTTCTCGGTGATTCGGCGAGGCCGGCCACCAACTGATCCTCGCGAAGCAGGACTAGTTGCTCGTGAACACTCTCGTTCCGCGTGCTCCCGTTCTAACCCCAGAGTGGGGCCGGGTAGCGCCCTCTCCTTCGCATTTCCGAGATTCGTGACACGACCAACTCGATGTCCTCCCGATAGGTCATTCCAAACCATTCCGAGGCCGAGCGGATCACGGTCATGGACGCTCCCCCACTCCGGATAAGTTCATTCGCGGCTGACGGGATGTAGAATTCCGCTCCGGGATCCGATCCCTGAGAAGACAGGAATGCCGAGAAGAGCTCCTCGAGCTGATCGAAAATCTGCGGGGTGAACCCGAAGAGATTCATCGAGACAGTCTCATTTCCCGTGAGATCGAGGATTCCTCCGTCGGACTGTCGGCTGGTCACTTTTCCCGACTCGCGTGCTATTCTGGTGTGCTCACGGATGGAAACGAGTCTCCCCGCGTCGTCGACTTCGCAGATCCCGCGCGAAACGGTTCCGTGCTCCGAGAGAGTCCTTTCGAGCACGTATCCCACCAGCGCGTAGGCCGCAGCGTCCTGTCGCTGATGCGAGAGAAACTCGTACAGCGCGGCATACGCCTCCTGTCCGTAGAAATCGTCGGCATTTATCACAGCGAACGGTTGCCGAACAAGGTCCCGCGTAATGAGGACAGCCTGCCCGGTCCCCCATGGTTTCTTTCGTTCGGCCGGGACTGCGTAACCAGGAGGAAGGTCGGAGAGCTCCTGGCACACCATTTCCACCTCCAGACCGGCAAATCTGCCGATCGCGAATCGCCGAAAATCAGCTTCGATTTCTTTCCTGATAACGAAGACAACACGGTTGAACCCTGCCCTTCGTGCGTCAAAAACCGAGTAGTCGATTATTGCCTGGCCGTCGTCGTCAACCGGTTGAATCTGTTTCACACCGCCGAACCGGCTCCCAATGCCGGCCGCGAGTACGACCAATGTTGCTCCCATGTGACTCTCCTCCGTCCCAATATATCCGAACTTTTTCGCCGCGGGAAGATTCCGCCCTGCCTGACCGCAGCTCGGGATGCCGGCAGATCTTGCGGTTTCGCACCAGGTCGGATGTGATAAACTCCACGGGATTTCGCTTTGAGCCGGGAGGTGCCATGCCCCCATTCGGAACGATTCCTGAACGGACGGTCAAACGACACATCTACGCTCCGGCGCATCGGGCGGTTGCCGGTTCGGGCCCCGGGTTCACACAGGAAACCGAGACGGAGCTGCGAATACTGCTCGACGGGCGTATCACGCCTTCACGGCTGAATCCGACAATTGCAGCTTCTCACGGGCGGATATCGATTCGCTCCGTCGACTATCGCTCGCTCATCGAACTGGTACTCAGATCAACCTGTGCAACGGATATCGGCATGGTCGTTGGAAACGGCACCGCCCAGTCGGAAAAGGAGCTACGCGCCGTCATTTCGGCTGTCGAATGGCGGCTTTTCTTCGAACAGGGACTCGGTGCGCGGGTCAAAGTCCGTGCGGAGGCCAAGGCGTCACGATTGTATCACACCGGCATTTTGAAGGACACGATGTCGGAAATCCTGGTCGGGATTGGGTCTGTCGAATCGCCGGACGATGAAAATGCGGATCAGGAAGTAACGCTGCGGCTGACCAACAACCGTCTCCAGATCGTCTTGTCACTTTCCGGAGGGCGACTCTGGCGACGCGGGTACCGTTCGTCACTGTCGGCGGTTGCACCCCTTCGTGAGGACCTTGCCCAGGCAGCGATTCGCCGTTCGCTCCGTTTCGCCGACATGCTGCCCACTTTCAGCGAGACATCATCAACAGGGTTCGATACCATACTTGTCCCGTTCGCCGGCTCCGGCACGCTGGCATTCGAGAGTATCATTGCACTTTGCGGCGTCCCCCCATTTGTCTTTCGTAACAACTCGCATTCGGCGGCTTCGTCCGGGTACGCCTTCGAGCGATTCGCATTCGGCGTTCCGCCGTCGGTGGCCTGGTTGAAACGGCGGCTGCGGTCGCGAGTCCGCGACCGGTTTTCAAAGATGGAGACAATCAGGGTGCACCTGATCGACTCCTACGCTCCGGCCTGTGAGGCTTCGACCGCCAACTGGGACGCAGTTCCGCGGTCGCCTCGTTCCGGCTGTTGCGGTTTCGTCGGGTAGACCGGAAGAGACGCCGGCGGCTTCCCCCGAGATCCCGATCGAGCTGGAATGTCTCCATGAAGATGCTCTCGTTCGCGACTGGCGAACGTTTCTCTCCCCGGAGAGCGGGACCATCTTTCTCCCGTTGAATCCGCCCTATGGTAAACGAATACGGACCTCGGAATCAGCTTCAATCTATCAACGTATCGGGCGACGGGTCGACGCTCTGGCCGCAGATCGCAGCACGCTGACCCACACTGTCAAAAGCGCCCCATTGTCGGCAACCGAGAAGGACCGGAAACCCCGTGTCGCAGGTTTTATTCTCTGCCCTGACGAGTCGTCCTGGCGCGCATTCATGCGGGCGGCGCCGTCGCTTCGTTCCGAGACTTCTCACTTCATGCAGGGCGGGATGGACATTCGGCTCTGCGCATTCCGGAACAGGTGATGGCGCCGCACGGCTCGCGACCGAGAGCCCCCGGGAGTCGGTTCCGTCCTCTTCAGTGAAACCGGGGTAAATTCTCGAGCTCCTCGACTGTTCTCGGCCAATCGCTCTTGAGCAGGCGTGAGAGGGCTCTATCTGCGTAGACAACTCCGCCGGTCTGGCACCGCGGACAGTAGTTGGACTCGTTTTCGGCGTAGCGGATACGCTGGACGCTGGTTGCGCAGATCGGACAAGGTTTTCCGAATCGCCCGTGAACAGCCATCTCCGGGTGAAACGCGGTTACGCGCTCAGGAAACGCACCCATCCGCTCTTCTGCGAGGCGATTCTTCCAACTGGACAATACGCTCTTTGCGGCGTCGAAAAGCCGCTCGACGTCGGCTTCGGCCAACTTTCCCGTAAGCAGGAACGGCGACAGGCGCGCTGCGTGAAGAATTTCGTCGGAGTACGCGTTGCCGATGCCGGAAAACAGCTTCGGATCGGTGAGTGCGCGCTTGACGGTATGGTTCGACGTCCGAAGCCGCAGAGCGAACTCGTGGGCATCACAGGCAAAGAGTTCGAGACCGCCAGGATCCAGTGCATCGAGCCCGGTTCGCCCCGCCACAAGATGAACAGAAGCTCGCCGCTTTGTTCCGGCCTCGGTGAATGTGAGTGTCCCGGAACCGAACTTCGCGAGAAGAAGCGGTCCGGCGCTGCGCCCCGATCGCCGCGTCGGCGCTGATTGCACTGTCGCCCTCCCGGTCGATCCAACGCGTCCTGCAACTTCCGGATTGACCGACGTCTCGTCTTTCCAATGCAGCCTTCCGGCGATCATGAGGTGTATCGCGGCATATAGATTTCCTTCGAACTCCAGGACGATTCGCTTGCCGATCCGGGATACGTTGATAACCTCGCGTCCTACGAACTGAGCCGGGTCGGGGTCGACAGTCCGAAGCAGAAACGGATGGAGAAAATGCCATGCATCGAGCGTGGTTCCGTGCACGCGGTCGCGAAGGGCCGAGACGTAGTTCTCAATATCGGGATACTCAGGCACCGTCGATTGTCCTCACAGGGGCGAGCCTAACCATCTGCGGCCCGTGATGTCAAGAACGATTTGACATCACGCGTGAGCGGGTTTACAATGAATACAAAGAGAGACATATGAATCTTGTTCATCGCAAGATCCCTGTGGAATTCCTGGATGCGCTGCCGGAAGGAATGAAGTTCATTCATCGGCACGGTCAGGAGTTTCTGGTGGTCGAACAGCTGCTCTGCCCTACAGGTCATTCGTTGATGGTCGACAGCTGTTCGCATTCACGGCGAACCGTCAATCAGAATTCAGGTTCATCCGGACGACTCCAGCCGGCTGATTTTTCTCGACGCGTTCTGGGGCAGTCACGCGAAGCTTTTCAGCTTTGTGCCATCCCAAACCGATAGAGAAGGATTTGTCGATGCATTCTGCCCTGAATGCGGTACGAGTCTCGCCGTGCAGGAAAGATGCGCCATAGACGATTGTGATTCAACACAGAGTCTCGATCTCCACCTTCCCGGGAGTAAGAACCACATCTATGTCTGCGCGAAACTCGGTTGCCCCGGTCACCGTCTTGCGGTTACCGATCTGCCGTACAACCTGAATCGACTTGTGAGTGAGATCAACTACTTCGGGCACGGGGATGAGGAAGATTTCCGCGGCATCTGAAGTGCCGCTGCTATCCCATATCTGTGGCGAGCGCACCCGACACGCTACAGCTGCCCTGCCGGGTTTCCGACACCGGCGCACGGGCCCATCCGTTTCCTGCAACGTAAGATCCGTATCAGCTCACAAACTGCAGATCGATGTCGACGATCGAAAATGCCTGGATTGTTCATCTGGAGGAAGCCATGGATCGAATCGTCATTGAGGCGGCCGAATGCAAAGGCTGCAGGCTCTGCGTTGAAGTCTGTCCGAAACATTGTATCTCGATTGGATCCGAGATCAATTCTCTCGGGTACCAGTACGCGCGGTTCGAACGCGACGGATGCAACGCATGCGGCCTGTGCTTCTACGTCTGCCCGGAACCGGGCGCGATTACAGTTTTCAAAGAGCCTGCGCTCAAGGAGGCATCGGCGTGAGACAACTCGTAAAAGGCAATGAAGCGGTAATCTACGGCGCGCTGCTCGGCGGCGCGACCCATTTCTTCGGATATCCGATCACTCCTGCAAGCGAAATCGCTCACGCAGCCGCCGCGCTATTTCCCGCATCCGGCGGGCAGTTCCTGCAGGCCGAGTCCGAGGTAAGCGCCATCAACATGATCTACGGTGCAGCGGGCGCCGGAGCGCGCGTCATGACTGCGTCGTCGGGACCCGGAATATCTCTCATGGCGGAAGGAATCTCCTATATCGCAGGCGCCGAACTGCCGTGCGTCATCGTCGATGTCCAGAGAGCCGGACCCGGGCTGGGAAATATATTCCCGGAGCAGGGAGACTACAATGCAGTGGTGAAGGGCGGCGGCCACGGTCCATTCCGCAACGTGGTGCTCGCGCCGAATTCAGTTCAGGAAATGAGTGACTTCACCCGTCGAGCGTTCGATCTGGCCGACCGCTACCGGATTACGGTTTTCATCCTTTCGGACGCATACATCGGACAGATGATGGAGCCGGTTGTGCTTCCTGATAAGGTAATTCATGGAAGACGAAAACCTTGGGCAGTGTATGCTGATACCGACAGCCGGCAGAATCTTATTACCTCGATCTACATGGACCCCGCCGCGCAAGCCAAACATAACTGGCAGCTCCAGAAGAAGTACGAGCAGATTCGGAGCGAAATAACCGACTGGGAAGAAGTCGACACCGAAGACGCAGAGTTCCTGTTTGTTGCTTTCGGCATTTCTGCTCGAGTCTGTCTAACCTCGGTGCAGCTGCTGCGCAAACGCGGCATCCGTGCAGGACTCCTGCGGCCAAAAACACTCTACCCTTTTCCTTCGCCGCGATTGCACGAGCTTGCTCAGGGCAGCCTGCGCAGAATAGCCGTTGTCGAATTAAACGACGGACAAATGGCCGACGACGTAGAGCTTGCCGTCCGATGCGGCCTGCCGGTACTCCGGTACAATTGGATGGGAGGAGAGGTTCCGACGACGACCGAGCTCGCGGATCGTGCGGTCAAGGACATGAAGAACCCGCCGACTATGAGCCTGGCCGGCACCGCAAATGAAGCGGCCGGACGCGCGCACAGCCAGGGAGAGATGCTTTATGGTAAAGTTTAAGAAACCCGAGAGCTTCTACGACACCTTCGAGCGCAAGGGCCCCGGGCAGACGGTTACACACTATTGTCCAGGTTGCGGTCACGGAACGGCACACAAACTCATCGCTGAGGCAATCGACGATTTTGATATCCAGGATCGCGTTGTGTTCTGCTCCCCGGTTGGTTGCGCCGTCTTCGCCTACTACTATTTCGACACAGGCAATATTCAGTGTGCCCACGGACGCGCTCCGGCGGTGGCGACCGGCGTTCGCCGCACGCTCGAAAATGCAATCGTGATCTCCTATCAGGGCGATGGCGATCTCGCCGGAATCGGTATGGCCGAAATCGTCCATGCGGCGAACCGGGGCGAGAACATCACCGTGTTCTTCATCAACAACGCCATATATGGAATGACCGGTGGCCAGATGGCACCGACTACGCTGATCGGCCAGAAGACGCTCACTACACCCAACGGGCGTTCGGTCAGACTGGAAGGTAATCCGATTGGTATGTCGGAACTCATCAACTCCCTCACCACGCCGGTATTCGTCGAACGGGTGTCGCTTGCCGACGGGCCGCGTGTGCTGCGGGCACGAAAGGCAATTCGAAAAGGGTTGAAAAACCAGATTGACGGCCGGGGCTTCTCGTTCGTGGAGATCCTCTCTCCGTGCCCGATCAACTGGAAAATGACACCGGTCGATGCTCGCAAGTGGATAAAGGACGAGCTCGAACCGGTTTTTCCGGTGCGAAATTTTCGGGACATCGAGAACCCGACGCTTTTTGAGGGGAACGGACACCGGATCGACGATGCGGCAATCGTTTCCCTGCTGCAAAGCCAGAAAGACATCGAGGCGAACGTCGGATCGGCAGCTCTGAATCCGGATGGTGGAAAGTCCCTTGATCAGCACGTGAAGATAGCAGGATTCGGGGGACAGGGCGTATTATCCGCCGGTGTTCTGCTTGCAAACTGCGGCACTGTCGAAGGGCTCCATGCGACCTGGCTGCCATCCTACGGACCTGAGATGCGGGGCGGAACTGCAAATGCGAGCGTGATACTCTCCGACGAAGTGATAGGATCCCCGCTGGTCGATCGGCCAAATGTTCTCATCGCGATGAACGGACCATCGCTGGATGCGTTCGAAGATTCGGTGCAGCCGGGCGGGCTGGTCGTTGTCAACTCGTCGATCGTAACCCGCAGGCCGCGCAGAACGGATGTCCGATTCGTGCCGGTTCCGGCATCGGACATCGCACGGGAGGAGGGATTGCTGCAAGGCGCAAACGTGGTCATTCTCACAGTGTGCGCAAAGTTGAACGGTCGGCCAACGATCGACACCCTTCGCGCGGTGATTCCGCAATCCCTGAAGCGGAAGAATCTGGCGGAGGTGAATCTGCGGCTCGTGGACGCCACGCGCGCATACTTCGAGAAGCACCCGGAAGGCGGATACGAGTTGTGACCGCGAGGAGGAGCAAACACCTCCGGATCCTGGCGATCAATCCGGGTTCCACCTCCACAAAGGTTTCACTGTTCGATGATACCGAAGAGTCCGAATCATCCGCGATTCAACTGGACGCGGACGACCTCGCCGGTTACCGACGCATAATGGACCAGGCACCGCTCCGGGAGAAGACGGTTCGTGACTTCCTGCAGCAGCACAATGTGGATCCGACCGATCTTTCGGCAGTGATCGGCCGGGGCGGTTTGATGAGACCGATTACGAGCGGTGTATACATCGTGAACGCGGCAATGGTCGAGGATCTCAGTTCAGGCAGATTCGGCGAACATGCGTCGAATCTCGGGGCGGTGCTCGCCGCGCGAATATCGGCTGACGCCAAATGTTCAGCCTACATCGCGGATCCGGTGGTTGTCGATGAGCTGGATCCGATTGCCCGATTCTCCGGGATCCCGGAAATCGAGCGCCGAAGTATTTTTCACGCGCTCAACCAGAAGTCCGCCGCGCGCGGAGGCCGCACAGCGACACGGTCGCCGTTATGAAGAGATGAACGTCATTGTCGCGCACCTCGGCGGCGGGGTTTCGGTCGGTGCGCATCGCAACGGAAGAGTCGTGGACGTCAACAACGCGCTCGACGGCGACGGGCCATTTGCGCCGGAACGTTCCGGGGGGCTACCCGCAGGACAACTTGTCGAGCTTGCGACAGGCGGAGCCCTCTCGAAAGAGGAGCTGAGGAAGCGAATCACGGGCCGCGGAGGGATCGTGGCCTACTGCGGAACGAACAATCTGGCAGAGATCGAGAAACGGATCGAGCAAGGCGACAAACTTGCCGAGTCGGTGCTTGAAGCGATGAGCTACCAGATCAGCAAGGAAATCGCGATGCTTGGCGCAGTCTTCAGCGGACGCGTGGATTTGATTGTCCTCACAGGCGGTATGGCTCACAACGATCGTGTCGTCCGGAGCATAACAGGGCGCACATCCTACCTCGCGCCGGTGGAGGTAATCCCGGGTGAACGAGAAATGATTTCGCTCGCGCGTGCCGCCTTCAGTGTGCTCGTCGGCGACGCACAAGCGCTTGCCTACTGAAGAAGGTGGCGGCTATGGAAAGGATCGCAGGTCTCGAAAGTCTGCTTCGCGAGTGTGCCGGCCTCGAGCGCGCCGACACTCCCCATACCTCCCACTACCAAGCCGACGGCGGAAGGTCTGCGCGGCGGGTAATTGCGGTTCCGATGGCGGAAAACGAAGAGATTATTCGCTGCATCGCCGAAGGCAGCCGCCAGGCGGTCGCGGACTTCGTCCTGATAGGTGACCGCGCGAAAATCGAAAGATCGGCCGACGCCTGCGGAGTCTCGGTCGGGGCGGCCGAGTTCGTTCCTGAAGAGGATCCGATTGCTGCATGCGCCACCGCCGCCGAACTCGCTTCCTCGGGAAAAGCCGACATACTCATGAAGGGACTCGTGCAGACGGCCGACTTCACGCGTGCGATTCTCAACCGTCAGTACCGACTTATTGATGAAGGTCGGCTCATCAGTCACGTCGCCGTTTTCGAAATCCCGAAATACCATAAAGTGCTTATTGTCACAGACGCGGCGATCAATGTGGCGCCCGGTCTCGAGCAGAAGATCGTTCTCATGCAGAACGCGGTTTGTGTTGCGAGAAGCCTCGGCATCGCGCGACCGAAGATCGCGTGCGTGGCTCCCGTGGAGAAGGTGAGCACCAAGATTCAGAGTACGGTTGATGCTGCGGAAATTGTCCGATTGCACCGCGCCGGAGATCTGGGCGGGCAACTCGGAGAGGTCGAAGTCGCCGGGCCCATTCGGATTCGATGTCGCGGTATCAGCGGAGGCGGCGGAAATAAAGTGTATCGCAGATCCGGTGGCCGGAGACGCGGACATCGTCCTCATGCCGAGTCTGGAAGCGGGAAATGTGCTCTACAAGAGCCTCACGTTGTTTGGCGGAGCAAAAGTTGCGGGCGTAGTTGCCGGAGCTCGCGTGCCGGTAGTACTTACCTCCCGCGCAGACTCGGAGCAGAGCAAACTGCTGTCCGTTCTGCTGGCGGTCGCGGGCGCATCGATGCCGGGGCGATGACACCCCGGCAGAAATGCATCGGGACGGCTGGGCAGCCGGCCCATTTCAGGTGAGGCTGATCGCCTCGACTGGGCAGGATTCGGCGGCTTCTTTCGCGCTGTCTTCCGATCCGGCCGGTACGTCGCCGACCGATTTCGCCACGTCGCCATCCATTTCAAATACGTCCGGGGCAACGGTGGTACACAGTTCGCAGCCGGTGCAGGTGTCTGCGTCTACCATAGCTTTCATAAGACCCTCCAATTCTCAGTGTAGTTTTTACCCGGTTAACGAGTCAATATAATGCCGGTTGTGCGATGAAAACGAGTACGCTTTCGAACGGGCCCGGCTATCCGCGCTCAATGCGCTCGGTGCGGTACGCGATGTTGGAAGTGATACGCTTTCCGACCTTTCGCACGACCAGTGCGCAAATTCCCATAATCACAAGCCCTGTCCCAAGAGAACCGAGCGTTCTCGCCGTATCGCCCAGCGACCCGAACAACGCATAGTACCCGCTGACTATCCCGACAAGCAACCCCGCAAGCGGGACCCCGTAGATGAGCGCCGAGAGACCCAGAATCGATGTGTTCTCAATCGTAACCCGGACCTCATCGCCGACTTGTATCCCGTTTTCGCGCGGGACCGAAAGGAGTCGTTCGGTCAGCTCAGTTCCAGATTCGCCTTCCCGGGTTGCATCGCGGCCTCCGTAGCAGCTCCCTCGTATTGCACAGCTTTCGCACTGCTCGGGATGCGAAACGCGGAGCTCCATGTGGTCCGCCCCGATGTTTTCGACTACCGCCAGCTCCTCAATCATCCGCGGAACCCTCTCCAGAACCGGCACCGACCTCGACCGCCTGCGCTGGTACGCTCTCGCGGCCCAGCACCCGGTCCTTATTCACTATGTTGATGTAGGTTGCGTAGCTTTTGGTCGGACACTTGGCTCCGTACTCAGCTTTCGCCGCATACGCTTTCGTGTTGACCACCGCGAGGTTCCCTTCCAGGCGGACCGCATCGGCGTTGTTGTCATTCGCTGCAGCCTTCACGCAGATGTTGCATGAAATGCAGGCTTTCTTGCACACTTTGCGGGCAATCACGCCGGCATCCTGAGACTTGCAATAGACGAAAGCGTCGTGCTTGAGCGGATGGAGCTCGATCAGATTCCGCGGGCATGCTGCGACGCATTTCCCGCAGGCGGTGCATTTCTCCGCGTCGACAAATGGAATGCCGGTCGCGCTCAAGTGAATTGCATCGAACGGACAGGCCGCCACGCACGATCCCAGGCCGACGCACCCGTACTTGCACCGCTTGGATACATCCTGGGAATAGACCGCTGCGGCACAATCCCTTATCCCACGATACTCGCCCGGGAAGGCGGACGCTTCCGAATCGCCCTGGCAAAATACCACGGCTACCAGTTTGTCCTTCTCCTCGTCGGAGACCGAAATCCCCATTACATGGGCAACCTCCCGCGCCGTGTCCACACCGCCGACGACACAGAGATCCACCGGCGCTTTGGCCGATGCAACAGCTTCGGCGTACATCGCGCACGATGCATAGCCGCAGCCGCCGCAGTTCACTCCGGGCAGCGTCTTCTCGATTTCGCCAAGCTTCGGGTCGACTTCGACTGCGAGCTTTTTGCCCGCGATGCCGAGACTTATGGAAAACAGCAGCCCGATGAGCCCCATCAAGCCTGCCGCAATCAGTACGGTCATACAAACCTCCTCGCGGAACCCCGAGAATCGAAGCGCATTCCGAACGGAGCTACGCCGCTATCAATCCGGAGAAACCCATGAACGCGAGAGCCAGAATAGAAGCGGTCACCAGGGTAATTGCCGCACCACGAAACGGACGCGGAACGTCGGCAATCTCGATTTGTTCCCGGATGCCGGCCATGATCACTATAGCAAGTGTGAATCCGGCCCCGGCGCTGAAACCAAATACCGTGGCCTGAATGAAATTGTAGCTGCGCATCGCCTGCAGAAGCGCCACAAAGAGGATGGCGCAGTTTGTCGTGATCAGCGGCAGGTAGATGCCGAGCGCTTTGTACAGCGCGGGCGAGGTCTTCTTGATGAACATCTCTACCAGTTGAACGAGTGCCGCGATAACGACGATGTAGGCGACATACTCCAGGTAGGGCATGTTGAGCCGGATCAGAATCAAATCGGTAATGATCCAGGTCACAATCGATGTCAGGGTCATGACAAAGGTCACCGCGATTCCCATTGAGAGAGCCGCGTCGATCTTCTTGGAAACTCCGATGAACGGGCATATTCCCACGAAGTAGGTGAGCACGAAGTTGTTGACGACGACAGCCGCAATCGCAATAAGCAGTAGGTTCATTTCATCGCCCCTCTACAACCACGAAAGATCCCCGATCCTTGAATGCGTTGAAAATAGCCATCAGGATCCCGAGGGTAAGAAACGCGCCGGCGGGCAGGATCATAACGAGCAGCGGGTGGAATCCAGGTCCAAGGATCTGGAAACCGAGAAGCTGTCCGTTTCCGAGGATTTCCCGAACCGCGCCCAGGACGACCAGACTCACGGTAAATCCGGCGCCCATTCCGACTGCGTCCACGAGAGAAGCTCCCGCCGGGTTCTTCGTGGCGAACGCCTCAATGCGTCCGAGGATGATGCAGTTAACCACGATCAGCGGGACATAGGGGCCGAGCGCCTTCGAAAGAGGTGGCACGTAGGCTCGCATGAACAGATCGGCAATCGTGACGAATGTCGCAATGACTACGGTGTAGACTGCGATACGGACACCGTCGGGCACCACCTTTTTTATCAGCACGGTCATAAGGACCGAGAAAAAAAGAACGAAAAGCGTTGCGAGTCCCATTCCCAGCCCGTTGACCACCGAGGTGGTGACGGCGAGCGTCGGACACATTCCGAGGACCTGAACAAAGGTCGGATTTTCCTTTCCGAATCCCTTGGTAAACTCCGCCAATATCGATCGGTTTGCCATTGTAGTATCTCCAAAATCACGTAGAGGTTACTTGCCCGTCTCTTTGATCACCGCGACTGCCTCTGACAGGGTGCTGCTCAGTGCAGTTGTCACCGCGCGCGTGGAAATTGTCGACCCGGTGATCGCCTCGATCTGGTTTTTCGTCTTGTCCGGCTGCTGATTCTTGACATAGCTTATCGCTTTCGATGGGTCGAGCCCCTGGAACTGACTTCTGAACGGGTCCTCGGTGATTCGCGAACCCAGACCGGGCGTTTCCACATTCTCGACAACCTGAAGACCCGCGATCTTGTTCAATTCGGGTGTAAGCCCTACGAGCATCTGGATGGGTCCGCCGTAGCCGGAACCGACAACACGGACGGCGTATCCGACCAGGTCACCCCCGGTCGATTTTGCAGCGTATATCTCCATCTTGTCGGTTTTCAATCGATCGAACGTAAGTTTTCCACTGCTGGGAAACAGTGACGCGAGAGAATCGGAAAGAGCCTGTGCCTGATTGCGTGCGATCGCCGGTTGAAACAACGTATAGGCGGACGCGAGAACGAGCCCCGCGAGCACCATTACAATCGTGAGTACCACGACCATCTTTCTCATGACTTTGCCCCCTCGGTCGGTCGCGGTTTCGCGCCAAAGACCCGGTTGTTAATCGAACGATTCAGAAGCGGGGTTATCGCGTTCATGAGCAGGATCGAATACATCACACCTTCGGGAAATCCGCCGAACAGCCGAATTATGACGATAAGGACGCCGGCGCCGACCCCGAAAATCACGCTCCCGAGATACGTGTAGGGCGTCGTCACCATGTCAGTTGCCATGTAAAAGGCACCGAGCATGAGACCGCCGGCAAAGAGATCGAAAACCGGATTCGGGTAAATTGCCGGATTCAAGAGCCAGAACAGGCCGCCCAACAGAAAAACCGTCGAGATCATAGAAACAGTAGTCCGCCACCGGACGATTCGCATCGCAATGAGGATCAGCCCGCCGATGATCAGGAAGAGCGCGCAGGTCTCGCCGATGCTTCCACCGGTTTGCCCGAATAAGAGCCGGCCAACCGATTCGAAAGTGTGCTCGAACTTCGCCGATGCAAGCGGCGTGGCGCCGCTTGCCGCGTCCGCACCCTTCAGAAAGCCGAATACCGCGTGCGGTGCCATCCATGTGGTCATGGAAACCGGATATGCCGCGGCCAGGAACGCGCGGCCGACCAGCGCCGGATTGAAGACATTCGCTCCGAGTCCGCCGAAGACCTCCTTGCCCACAAAGATCGCCACCACCGAACCGAGCGCCACGAGAATTGGCGAGATATTCGGGGGCAACGTCATGACGAGCAGTAATCCGGTAATGACCGCGCTGCCGTCGAGGCAGGTGTGCCAGTCTTTCTTCCGGACAAGTTTGACGACGGCTTCCGTGGCGACCGCTCCGCCGACGCCGACGACATACAGCAGCAGGACGAAGACGCCGAAAAACAGCACAGACATGATCACGGCGGGCAGCAATGTCAAAACGACTGCATACATTATCTGCGGCGTGCTCGCCTGGGAGAATTGGTGCGGGGAGGAGGTCAGGAGAAACCCCTCTCTTTTATCGCTCATGTTGGATTGACTCCTTCTCAAGCGGCGGCAATTGGCAGCGTGGAACCATCGGCGGAGGGCCGCCGAGTTAAAATCGGTGCCATCGGCAGCAGTCTGCCGCTAAATCTTCTTGATTCGAATATAGTTTTTTGCGTAGCGGATCCACGAAACCAAGCGTATTTTTGCCGGACAGCTGTACGCACAGGCCCCACATTCGAAGCAATCGTTGACGTTCAACGCCTTTGCCTCCGCGAACATTTTCGCTTTCGCATACGATGCGAGTTTGAGTGGCATGAGATTCATAGGGCACGCGTCAACACAGCGTGCACAGTGGATGCACGGACTCTCTTCCGGAACTTCGCGGGAGTCCAGAAACAGTAGACCCGAGGTGCCTTTCATCACCGAGTACTCGAGAGTCGGGACCGTAATACCCATCATCGGGCCGCCGAACAGGATTTTGTCAGTACTCTCGGAGTACCCACCACAGAACTCGACGACATCTTTGACAGGGGTACCAACGAGCACGCGCAGATTTCTCGGTTCCCTGATCCCGTCGCCGGATACGGTCAGGGTGCGTTCGACGAGCGGTTTGTCGTAGTAGAAGGCCTCGCCGATGGCGTTCAGCGTCTGGACATTCGAGACGACTACCCCTACGTCGAGGGGAAGACTTCCAGCCGGAACGACGCGGCCGGTCACCGCGTAGATGAGCATTTTTTCTCCGCCCTGAGGATATTTCACCGCAAGCTGAACCACCGATAGCGGCAAGCTCCCCGTACTCTGCGAGCGCCGAGCTGACTGCCGCGATTGCATCGGGCTTATTGCTTTCAATTCCGAAAATGATGGTCTTGAAGCTCAAAACCTTCTGAATGATTCGTACTCCGTCCAGGATTCCCCGGGCGTTTTCTACCATTAGCCGGTGATCGCAGGTGAGATAGGGCTCACATTCGGCACCGTTTACCACCAGGGTGTCAATCTCGGCACCTGGAGGCGGCGTGAGTTTTACGTTTGTTGGAAAAGTCGCGCCGCCCATCCCGACGATTCCGGCTTCGCGGATGCGCCGGTTCACGGAGTCACGGTTGAGCGTGGAAAGCTCCAGCTCCTTTCGCTCCCAACGGTGGGCTTCCGTCTTCTCGCGATCGACGGTGATCTCGACGTAGTCACACAACCTGCCGCCGGGAAGCGGCCTCTGGACTATTCGTTTGATTTCGCCGTGAACGGGCGAATGTATGTTGGCGGAAATCATTCCCGACGCCTCGGCGATCAACTCGCCCGGGAAAACGGTTTCTCCCTTCGCCTTCAGAACCTTGGCAGGAGCGCCGAGATGCTGCAGAAGAGGAATCTCTACGATTTCCGGAACCGGTAGACTCTCGACAGGTTTAGCCGCCGAAAGATCCTTATGATAGGAGGGATGAATTCCCTTCCGAAACGTAGCAAGCGACATACGAACTCCCGTAATGCGGTACCCGGGCGTGTATCGTGCGTCACACGTACCGGACTAAACCTGCGTCCGATGATATGTGTTCGTACGGCTGGCGGTGCACGCGCCGGTAACAAACCGTGCACAGATCTCTCGTTGCTATCCGAGAAATTTGTCTATTTTACCTTGGAAGAATGGTCAGATTCTATATCCTATGAAAAAAACAGTCAAGGAACTGCGGATCGTTTTGCAGGGATTTCTGAGATTATCGGTGTTTCTCCGTCCGGAACGGAAAGAAAGAGTCGAACAGGTCCGGCCGTGTGCACACCATTTCGACTGCTGCCCCGGATTCGATGACAAGACCGGTTTCGAGGGATGGACCCCGCCACGTTGTCAGATCCTCCTCAGGTGTGCGTTCGACTGTCGCCGCCCAGAGCGCAGTCATGCGCTCGATCGCGGTATCGACCGCACGCTCCGCAAGGCCGCCGAAGGTGGCATACTGCCGCTCACAGGTGGCCGGGTGGTTGTACTCGATATTTCCGTCGAGCATGTCGAGAGATCTGCCCCGTTGCGCGGGGTAGGAGAGACCCAGAAACCAGCTCAGCCGTGGTTGAAACCGGGCGGCAACCCGAACTGCCATTGCCGCGGCGCGGCTTTCGAACAACCGCTGAAATCTCGCGTGCCGTCGGAAGGTCGCCTCCATCACGTTGCGGTGGGCCTCCGACTCCCCGAAGAAAAACAGCGACAGGTCACGAAAGAGCTGTTCTTTTTCAACGTTCCTTGAGCCAATCAGTGCGGAGAGCGTTCGCTCTTCGAAGGACCGCTCTTCGGCGGATTTCGTCATGCCGCGAACATAACGGTCGATGCAGGTTTCGAAAACCCAGTGACGCGTAGTAGCCTCCGGCGGATCCTCTGCTTCCGGATGGTCACCGTGAGAATATCCGCAATAGAAATAGACAAGCGGGTGAAATATCGCATCGGCAGCGATGTGTGTCAGGATTCCGCAGGCAAGTGCAAAGGTCTGTTCGAATCGTGCGACGTTCTCGTTGCCTCCAGCGCCCGCGGGCACCCATTCCCGGCTGCGACCCGCTTCACCGCGAATAGCCTGACGGGGCAGCAGCCGCGAGAGGAATCCGTAGCTGTTCTCGCCGTTCACCCCGTGTGCCCGGTCCGCCGCGTCACGGTAACGACTTGCGTCTTTTGCGTAGTAGAGAAGGTCCGGCGCCACTGCGCCGATCAGATAGACGCTAAGATTGCGCGCGAGCACCTCGCCTAAGGTGCTGCCTGAACCGTCCGGAACTACTGAACCGTCCGGAACAGTAGTTCCGGACGGTTCAGTAGTCAGTGCGCGAGCCCGCGCCAACCGATCGGCACAGCGCGTGGCGAGATACCAGTGGGTCAACTCCTTCGGCACCGTCACTCCTCTGAATCGGCCGGCTCGGGGAGCCTCAGCATCAACACCGCGCCGGCCACGAAGAGGACAACGAGACTGAGTACTCCCGCGCGCGAAGTGCGAAAAAGAGCCGTCCCGAGCCCCAAAAGCAGGGGACCGATTATGGCCGAGAACTTGCCAAAAATATTGTAGAAGCCGAAGAACTCGGCTGATCTGTCTTTTGGAATGATCCTCCCGTAGAAGGAGCGACTGATCGACTGGATCCCGCCCTGCGACGTCGCGACCAGCATCGAAAGTGTCCAGAACATTGCGGTCTTCGCACCGGTAGTCGGCAAGGCAGGCAGGAAGAAAGCGAGCGCCGTCACGATGAGGTAGATCCCGATGCCGACGAGAATCATGAATCGCGCCGAAGTTCTGTCGGCAAGCTTGCCATAGATGAGCGCGCACGGAAAGGCCACGATCTGGATTACCAGAAGGATGATGAGCAAAGTGGATGCCTCCAAACCCGCGTCGGTGCCGTAGGCCGCCGCCATCGTGATGATCGTATCCACTCCATCGATGTAGAAGAAATAGGCAAGGAGAAACAGAAAGACCGTCCGGAACCGTCGTACGTCGCGTATCGTCGCAACGATTCTGCGGAAACTGTCCCTGACTGGGCGGGGCGATCTTTCGACGTAGTGTACCTGTTTCACGTTTTTGAAGAGGGGAATCGTGAAGAGAAACCACCAGAGCGCAGTGATCAGAAAAGCAAGGCGAACTGCGGGAGTGCTGTCGGCGAACCCCAACATCTTGATAGTTGGTGATCAGGAACAGGCCGGCAACAAAAGGAATGGTGCTGCCGATATAGCCCCAGGCGAAACCGCTCGCGGAAACCCAGTTCATCCGTTCGCGGGGCGTCACATCGACGATAAACGAATCATAGAATACGTTCGCACCCGCAAACCCCACCGCCGAAGCGATGTAGATGACAAGAGCAGGCAGCCAGAAGCCCTGTTGGACCAGGGCGAGGCAGGCAGTTGAGAGAACACCGAGCAGAAAAAAACCGCCAAAAAACCGTTTCTTGAATGACCGGTAGTCGGCAATTGTTCCAAGAATTGGCGCGAGAATCGCCACGATCAGAGTGTATGTCGAGTTGCCGAATGCCAACAGAGAGGTGGATTGGTAGTTTTCGAGCCCCTTTGCGGCGAAACCCTTAAAAAAAATCGGAAATATCGCCGCAGTTATGGCAATCGAATAGGCTGAGTTGGCCCAATCGTAGAGTATCCAGCTCCGTTCTTGTCGAGTCATCGCTCCTCCGAAGTTACGGTTTCGTCGCAGCATCTTATGCCGGAACTTCGGCCCGAATCAACGCCGCGACGTTGCGGAGCTCTCTTGACAAATGCCGGCGTTTTACCCAACCTCGCACTCAACACGCAGGAGCTGCACCATGTACAACCCTCCCCCGCCCATTCGAACAGACGGAAGCAACGAGTTCGCTTTTCGCACGATGTCGCAGCGCGTTCCGGAAAATTTTGACGCGGTGATCGTGCGCAATCCGGACTATTCGACCGGCATCAAAACGGCGATTCGAGAGCTCTCAGAATCGATCCGCGAAAACGCGGGCGTCACCGTTTTTCCGCCTCCGGCGCCGGACTATGAGCTGTGGCTCGAGTCGTGCAAAAGGGAATTGCCGGCGACCTGGCATCAGGCATCCTGGCTGTTCGCCGAAACACTCGCGTACCGGAAACTGATAGCTGCGGTTCGGTACTGGGAAAATGGCCGCGATCCTTTTCTTCCGGTAAAGGAGGAGGAATTCACCGGCCCCGGACCGGGAAAAGTCTTCGAGGCATCCCTCGAACCTGACCGGATCGCCCGAGGAGCAGATCGCGGAGGCAGTTCGGCTTTCGCTCTGGGCCAATCGAATTGATCTCAGCTATCGCGAATCTCACGCCCTCGGCAGCAACCCCGGCGCTGAGGAGACCCTTGTCACCGACGATACATTACTCGCCGTATCCCTGCTGGCCGAACCGGGCGGAACTGTCCATCTTGTCGTGGATAACACCGGGAGTGAACTTGCCGCTGACCTCGCGCTTACCGACCGGCTTCTCAGAATCCGGAACAGAACCATCTTTTTTCACGTGAAATATCATCCCACCTACGTCAGCGACGCGACGGTTGCAGATGTTCTTACACTCATTCACCGGATGGCGGATCCGGCCGAACCGGATCCGTTGCCAGGAAACGCAAAGACTGCGCGAATCGACTTCTCGCGGCGTTTCACGACGGACGGCTCCGCATCCTTCCCCACCCCTTCTGGACTCGGGCCGCTTTCTGTCGGAGATGCCCCGCGGAATTCAATCGGCTTTCGCCGGCGCGCGTCTGATCATTCTGAAGGGTGACATGAACTATCGCAGACTCGTGCTCAGATGCGATTTGGCCGGTGGGTCCGCGTTCGCCGATGCTGCCTGCTTCATGCCCTGCCCTGTGCTTGCGATACGAACGCTCAAGAGCGACACCCTGGCCGGCGGACCGCCGGAAAGAATTGCCGACCTCGACAGCCGGGAGCCGGGCTGGAGATCGAGCGGCAAATACGCAGCAGTCCAGTTCTGGCCCGGTCCCGCCGCCACAGCGTAGCCTCTGGACAGCGTGACGGTCCCGCCAGGGTCGCGCAGCCGGAACGCGGGGAACCGGGGAGTCTCCAGGCCGGATCGCGCGGCGACGGAAAGAAAGACGACATTGACGGTGATGCGCAAACGCAAGGTACGGTGGAATTTCACAACGAGGCGCTTCGCGAATCACTCTCCACCCAGACGAACGAGCACCCTGGCCGCGGACTTCACCGGCCAGGATGCGTCCGATCCAGTCCCCCAGACCAGACAGAGGACATTCAATCGCGATGGCTCGGTTGAGCGATTCGCGCCAATCCCCGGCGAGCTTTGACCACACTGCCCGGCGCATTTCCTGCGGGACCAGAGCCGAGTCGATTCCGGTGAGTGTCACGCCGCGAAGAATGAACGGATAAACCGAAAGGGCAAGGTCGGCCCCGCCGGCATTTCCACAGGCGGCAACGATTGCCGATCTCGCTGAACTGCGGATAGCGGTGGCGAGCAGGCTACCTCCCACGGTGTCAACCACCGCCTGCCACCGACCCGGAAGCAGCGGTCGTCCGGTGGTGTCAGTCGCCTCTTCTCGGCTCATGATATCCTTCGCCCCGAGGGAGCGCAGAAAGTCGTACTCAGCGCTTTTCCCGGTAACTGCAGTAACGCGAAACCCCGCCGCCGACAGAAATGCGACCGCGAAACTGCCGACACCGCCGGTCGCCCCGGTCACCAGCGCAGAGCCTCCCGGTTCGCGACCGGCGGCCGTCGCAGTGGGTCCGCGCAGCGAGGTAACGGCATCCACGCACAGCGCCGCAGTAAAACCTGCAGTGCCGTATGTCATTGCCTCGCGCGGCGTCAGTCCCGACGGCAGCGGTGTCAGCATCGACGGCGCCACGCGGACGTACTCACTTAATCCGCCCCAACGGAGGGTGCCGAAGTCACCTCCGCCGACGATGACTTCGTCCCCGGACCGGTACTCAGAGGTACTGCTTTCAACTACGGTTCCCGCGGCATCGATGCCGGGTGTGTGCGGGTAGTTCCGCGTCACCCCGGGCGCGCCGGTGGCGGACAATCCGTCCTTGTAGTTGAGTGAGGAATAGTCGACTCGCACGAGCACTTCGCCGTCGGGGAGCGCCGCAAAAGGGATCTCTTCGATTCGGCGCACAAAACGGGTTCCGCTTTTGTGAACGCGAAGCGCGCGAAAACTGGTTTCGGTCAGTGCAGATATCATCAACGGCCCACCGCTACTTTATGCGATACCGGCGCCACGATCGCCGAGTGCGTCGCCGCGATTTGCGCCGGTGCATCTGGGCGCCACCGTCTCGAACGCCTCGATCGCTTTGGTCGAGCTCGCGGCCCACTCCTTCGGTTCGCCATTTTCGGCGTCAACAGCGACCATGGTAGTAAGGCTCGTCGCCGCCAGGGACTCGTTCCCACTCGCGTCGGTCCTCGTTATCACCGCTTCGAAGTCGGGGCTCTCGTAGGCAATCTCGCTCTTTCGCACCACTGCCGGAAGCTGCAGTGTGCGAACGTCGATACCGAGAACGACCCGATAGTAGTCGATCCGGGCGTCCTCGAGATAGCTCATGTAGGATTTGTTGTTCACGTGCCCGAACGTGTCGATATCGTCGTACCGGGCTCGTGTTTCAAAGACATGCCGGTAGCCGGACGCGAGGTCCGGTTTCTTCGCGTTCGTGTATGACGAGTTGGAACTCACGGGCAAAAGTTAACGCGCCCAGGTTCGGTCCGGCAAGACTGGCTCGATTTTCGAGACGTCTAGCGAATCGAGACCGCCGAATCAGGATGATCTGCCAGATACTGCTTCACTATCGGCGGCGCAGATCCACCCTTCGGGACGAAGAGAAGCGCGTCGGAATCCATGCAGTAGCGCAGTCCCGTCGGGGCCGGGCCGTCGTCGAAAAGGTGACCGAGATGAGATCCGCTCGCGCTGTCGATCACCTCTACGCGGCTCATGCCGTAGCTATTGTCCCACCGAAGCACAACCGCATCTTGCCGAATCGGCTCGTAGAAACTGGGCCATCCGGTTCCGGATTCGAACTTGGCCGCAGAACTGAAGAGCGGCTCACCCGTAGCCGCGGAGAAGAAGACCCCCTCTCGATGCTCGTTCAGAAGTGAGCCGGAAAATGGTGGTTCGGTCCCGGCCTCCCGCAGGATGTAGTACTGCTCGGGCGTAAGCAGTTTCTTCCATTCCGCCGGAGAATGAGTGACCGGAAAGTTCAAGAGAGCATTCGACGCCTGAACTTCGAGTCCGTGCCATTTGTCCGAAAGACCGGCCTGACTCTTCTCCGCACGCCCCGGAGTCTGAGCCCAGACCACACCTATCGCAGCTGCAACCGCCAGTATCGCGATCAACCAGAACAGGCGGTTTGCACCTATTCTCGTGGTTTTCATATGAGCAATTTACTCATAAACTATTGCCGGGACCACTGGAAGAATTCGGGTTGTCGCAATCCGGAGCCCCCATTGCACACGCTGCATCTTCTGGCATATCGTTGTCAGCGCATGAATGCGCAGGCCGGGTCGTCTTTACGCAAAAAATCTATCGCCGTGGGCTCGGGCAAGGGTGGCGTCGGCAAATCCACGGTTGCCGTTAATCTTGCGATTTCAGCCGCTCGACAGAGACTTCACGTTGCTCTCGTAGACCTCGATCCGCTGTCAAACATCGCCGTCATTCTCGACATCGACGAGACGCGGCTTTCCCGAGTTTCGAGAACTCTGGGCGACCCTTCAGTGCCGCTTTCCCGTCAGATCGTACCGGTGGCACCCGGCCTGGACCTGCTCTTTCCCCGCCCGAAGCTCGGCCGCGGGGACAGCGTCCTCCTGCTCCGCGGGCTCTATTCGCACTACCACCGGGAGATAGAGAAACGATACGACCTGGTGATTTTCGACCTTCCGGCGGGGATCAACCACGACGAGAACCTCGCATTTCTGCCTCACATCGGGCACCTCCTGGTCGTAACCAACGCAGAACCGACTTCCCATGTGTCTGCCGGCGGATACATCCGGGCCGTGCTCGAGATCGCCCCCGAAACAAAGCTATACTTCTGGCACAACAAGTATCCTGCAGCCCCTGAAGCCGGTTTCAACGCGCGCGACGTCATCGGCAACTACAATTCGATGGCTCCAGAGGAATTGCGGCTCCCTGACGAGCTGCGAAAACGGGTTGCGCACGCGGCATGTGTGCCCAACGACCCGTCCATGGACCTGCTTCGAACGCGAACCTCACCGCTCCTTGGCATCCATTTGAAACTCATCGAGTCGCTTACCGTCCTTCGGACAAAGGTGCTCGATGAGCTTCCCCTCTCCTGCGGGTTGCCGTCCGAGTCCGAGAACCTGGTAAAGTTCTTTGTGAACCAGCATCCGGTGCCGCAGCGACTGGATGGATATGCCGCGGAGGTCAAGAACTACCTTACATCCTTCCAGGCTCAGGCTGACATCGAAATGCAGGCGTTTGGAAGGTACCTCGCGCGCGTCCGTTCACACCCGATACACCGTCCGGCCGTTCAGGCGGTCCGGCTGCTCAATTCGGCAGTCGAAGAGCTTTCGCGGTCGCATACCATGTTTCACCGGCCGCTCGTCTCGCCGTTTCTGCCGCTTCCGGATCGGTTCATCACCGAGGTGCTGGTGAACGTCTCGTCGATCCGCAGCGAGACCGATCATTTTCTCCGAAATCTCGGCGGAATCATTCTGGTCTATCACGCACTGAACAAGCTTCTCTCCACCGACAGAGTTCTCAGGCTCTTCGCGGGTTTCATTCCGGTACGAAGAACGTCGGACGGGACGCTTGTCCGGGACCGCTCCCGCCAGATCCGCTATCTGCTGCAGCGCGATCCGGAGTATCATGGGCGCTACTTCCGCCTTGTGCGAACCGTTTTTCAGCTTCTTGTCGCCCAACTCAATCGTCTCGTTCGCGTCCACGGTCTCGGCGCGCTCCTGTTCCGCGACCGATCCGGCGGAATCAACCGAAACGCCTATCTTCGACTCGTCGCGAACTTCGTGCACGACACGGTGAACAGCGGCCTCGGTATCCACGTCGGGTTCCGATTTCACGTTGCTTCGCAAGCGGTTCTCAGAGGCGCTGAATTCCTGATAGAACGAGTGACCGGTCGTTCCATCCCACGAGAGTAGAGTTTGCGCAAAAACTGGCCCGCAATTCCGACTGCGCAGTATATTGAGGCCGCGGGGGATCAAAT
Organism: uncultured Spirochaetota bacterium; assembly: GCA_963832675.1. Lineage (GTDB taxonomy): Bacteria > Spirochaetota > Spirochaetia > DSM-27196 > DATKUC01 > DATKUC01. The sequence continues at coordinate 170,729 of CAWHUY010000029.1, forward strand.
GGCAGAAAAATTCCTGGGACCTCACGTCAGCGCGTCCGGCGGCGTGGAGCAGGCGCCGGTGAACGCATCGCAAATCGGTGCTACTGCGTTCGGCGTCTTTACGCGGAACCAGCGGCAATGGTCTTCGAAGCCGTTGTCGCAGGAGAACATCGACGCGTTCAAACGCAATATGAGCGAACACGGATTCAGCGCCGATCACGTTCTTCCTCACGGCAGCTACCTGATCAACGTCGGCTCGGCCGATCCCGATATTGCGGAAAAAAGTTTCACTGCCCTTCTTGATGAGCTGACGCGCGTCGAGCAGCTCGGGCTCAAATACCTCAACTTTCATCCGGGCGCGCATCTGAACAAAAACAGCGAAGAAGAGTGCCTCGAGCGAATTGCTCACGCAATGGACAAAGTTCTCGAAAAAACGAAATACGCGACGCTCGTAATCGAAGGTACCGCCGGACAGGGTTCCCATGTGGGCTACCGTTTCGAGCACCTCGCGGCACTCCTGTCAATGTCAAACCACAAAAAACGGGTCGGGATCTGTCTGGATACCTGCCACATGTTTGCCGCCGGATACGACATTCGCACCGCGAAGAGCTACGAGCAGACGATGAACGATTTTGAACGGATTGTAGGGTTCAACAATCTACGTGGCATTCATCTCAACGATGCGAAAGTTGAACTCGGAAGCCACAAAGATCGTCACCACAGTATCGGAAGAGGGACCCTCGGTTTCGAAACGTTCCGGCTGATAATGAACGACGCCCGACTGGACGGAATTCCGCTTATCCTGGAGACGATCGACGAGTCGGTATGGGAACAGGAGATTCAACTGCTTCGCAATCTCGTCGGTAAAAAGCGCGTCCCGCCGAAACTGGCGCCGCCGGAACCCTCGGCGGGGTAACCGCCGGAACCCTCGGCGGGGTAACCGCCGGAACCCTCGGCGGGGTAACCGCCGCAACAGATTCTTCACCAACGCCGCGAAATCAGGCGACGCCGATCAAGGGCCCCGACGGCGGGCGGCCGCTACCGGTACTGAGAACTGACAAGCCAGAGCGACACGGCGACGACCAGATCGAGCGCGAGCCGATTCAGCCAGGCGATCACCGTCGGCTGCAGAACGTTGTGAAAGACCAGACTGTAGAAAACCCACACCAGCCATAATACGGCGGAAATGAAACAGGCTGCAAAACGCCAGCGGATGCCGGTGAACGGAAAAAGCGCGAAGAAAACCAGAACTCCGGCGACGAGCTCGAGGATCGCGACGACCAGATCGAGCGAACCGGTGCCGCCGCCGAAGATCTGCGCAAAGCGTTGCAGGAATTCGCTTCCACCGGAACTGTATACCGATATGCCCGTGATCCCGAGAGTCGCGAGGTAGACGGCGACGGTGATCTGAAGGGTGGTGAGGGTGGCGGACCCGCCGTGGTTCGTTGTCATATTTCCTCCTATCAGAAGCTATTCTGAGTGTACCGCCCAGCATCATGGCGCGACAAGCCGGCTCCAACGGTCACGCGGGAAATATCTCCACGCTTTCAGGCTCTATCACGCACCCGAGCATAGGGGTGACAAAGCCCCCCTCCTCCGGGCGGGTTCCGTCGGCCCTGACCCACCGCTCCTCGAGGATGAGCAGGAGCGGATTCATCACATCTTCCTCGGTGGCATATTCTGTCACGATAACCGGCACCGCGTCTGTGCTCTGCCGATAAGACCCAAAAACCGAATGACCGAATCCGGAAAAAGTGAATTCGCAACGGCGGCTCCTTCCGTTTTCCTCAATGGGAGGAACATCCGGATAGGGTGCGTATTCGAGGTCCGACGAGACGAAATCGTCCGGATCGGGCGGCGGAAGGAAGAACCAGGTGTACCCGTGATCTATGAGTTCATCGCGTGTTCCGGAAATGAACCCATCCGGCGTAAAGTAGACGCGAAGTTCGAAATCCTCGGCGGCCTTCGCGACGACGAAGCTGAGTTCACTCCCGTCGCCCTGTTCAAGATCGTGAAGGTGATACTCGGCAACGACATGCCCGGTGTCCGCGTCGTGAATCCCGATCCTCCTCACGGTGCGAACCCGATAGTCGACTCCGCCGGTACCTCCAGTGGCGAACGACTGGTAGTCGGTCAGGTTGACATAGTCCCCGGCCCTGACCGACATCCAGTACGCGGCTTCGCTCCTGGCGCTCACCGAATCACCTCCGGCGCCCTCCCTGCATGCGGCGCGTGATACTCGAAATGAAGAGGAACCCGACGAAGAGTATGATTGCCCAGGTAAAAAATCCGGGCCCGTGTGACAGATAAACCGGCGGCGCGCCCCAGTAGTAGCCCTGATTGCTCATGAGTACTCCGAGCATGGCGGCGTCGGTGAACGCATTGTACATCACCCATCGTCCGAGAAACGGATCCGTGTATCCGTATCCGCCGAGCGAAGGGTTGTACATTACATTAACCGTTCTGCCGTCAACCACCGTCGAGCGGGGAATGTAGGCGGGTCGCGCGGACGGTTCGGAGGCGAAACGCGAAGAGTACCGGCCGGCGTTTTTCGCCTGAAACGCCTGGGCGGCTTCGTTCCGCGTCGAAAACAGCGTGCCATTCCGCCGCGCCGTCGCGTAGAGGTTTCTTTGCGCGGCTACCGAGGCGCGGCTGCCCGATACCGTCGAACCGCTTCGAAGCGGAGCGGCTGCCCTCCCTGTGCGCCGGGTAGCTCTTCCCCACCCGAACAGCGACCCGGAGGCGGCCGCGGTCCGGCCGGCCCCGAATGACCGGAATACCGACGAGCTGCGAAACCCGCCGCCGCGAAATCCGCCGCGAGCCGCCGCCGTATCGGCGACCAGCGGAATGAGGAAAATCAGGAGCGCGGCGACAACTGCGGGTCTGCAGCTGCCCGGCCTGAGGCTCCCTCGTTTGACACGTTGCCCTTTCATCACAACATCTCCCTGCGGGCCCCGGCGGGTCAGACGATTTGCGCGGTGACCACCGCCGCGAACAGAAGGGAAACCGCAATAAACGTCACTGCAGAGACCGCGCCCGCGGCGCTGTTCTTCTGACGCGATACCTCATCGGCCATGTTTGCTTTCGGCAGCATGACCACCGCGGTAAGTATCCGCGCAATAACCAGTACAACGAGCCCGACAATGCCGATGGCGAGTGTCACCAGCAGCTCTGATCCCAGATTGCTCCCTGCACCGGTGAGCGCCGCCTTCAGGATGATCCCGAGCCCAACGAAGTAGCCGCCGAGGCTGATGCCTGCCGCCAGGTTATCATCTTCTTCAATCGTCCGATGAACGTCGTAACGGGCGGTAACCTGGAAGAGCAGCCCGCCGGCCACCAGCAGCACCTGACCGGCCGCCCAGTAGACGACGATATCCCGGAGCATGGCAAGGTAGGATGTGCTTTGGCCGCTCATGACCCCGTCAATAATGAGTCCACCGGCGATAAAGAGGCCGGCCATTGCGAAACCGGTTCCCGAGTTTCTATCCTGCGCGATCTCCTTGGCTATCGCAAAACGATACAGGATGAGCTTGTCGCCAATGACCATGGTGATGCGCAGAAGTACGATGGCGGCGAGTCCCGAAGTGCCGACATTTACGAAGTTTGCCAACACAGAAGATCCGAGGCTGAAAAAGGCGCCTGAAATGGCGAAGGCCAGTCCCAGCATGTAGCCGGAAAAGAAGACGCCGAACGCCGGATTGTCACGCTCCGTCAGCTCGAGGTCGTCTTCGAACTGCGGCGTTGACCAGTCAAAGAGAAATTTTCCGAGAAAAAAGATGACGAGCGCGAACAGGAAATAGGGAAAGAGAGTGATCACCGCGGTCAATGTAGATATCAGTGCATTCATGGCCGCCTCCTGTCGTGCAAAAATTATCGGCAATCCGATGAGCTGTCAATCAATCGGCTTGTCCGATTGTGCGCCCGCAATTGCCAGGTATCGGGTATGAATCTCGTCGTAAAGCCTCTGTCCGACCGGCGTTTCAATCCGGGGTCCCGAGGTGGCAAAAAATTCATCCAGCCGCGCGAAATGGGGAAAGTTCTCCCGTCCGGATTCCGGCTCGTACCTTCGGTCACGCTCATAGAGGTAGGCCTGGAGGCACAAATCGATCAGATTCATGTCACGGACGAATATCGCTTCGAGCGACTCGCGATCTTCGTAAAGCCGCCAAAGTTCTGCAAAACCGCCCTCCGTTCGCCCGGTCCCGTCGCTCGACAGCAGGACAAGCTCATCCATCGCCTGTCGTTCGGCCGCGCTCTTCTCACTCGCAGAGACGGACGGTTTGGCCGGATCGACGCGCGTCGGAATGTCCCCGGTGCGGCACTCGGCGAGGTCGTGAACCAGAGCAATCCGAACGGAGACGCCGACATTGACTCCGGCCTCCTGTCCAAAAAGCATGCACAGAAAAGCGGTTCCCCAGGAGTGGTCCGCCACACTCTCCGGGTTTCGGATCCCCCGAAGGACCCACCCGGTCCGCATGGTGTCTTTCAGGCCGTAGGCTTCCAGGGCGAGCTCGACCATCAAACGTTCCTTCGAGGGCCGAGTTTGAGTTTGTCTATCTTCGGTTTGATGACCAGGCGGCAGTAGCCGGCCGTCGGATTTCGCTCAAAATAGTCACGGTGATAGTCCTCTGCCGGCCAGAACTTTTTCAGTGGGACGATCTCGGTGACTATCGGTTCCTTGTGGTCGACCTGCGCCTTCCGAATCGACTCCTCGGCGATCCGCTTTTCGTCCTCCGTGGAGTAGAGGATTATCGAACGATACTGAGTTCCGGTATCGGCACCTTGCCGATTGAGCGTCGTCGGATCGTGGGCAACGAAGAACAGAGCGAGAACCTGCGCATAGCCGATTATTGACGGGTCGTACGCCACTCTCACGACCTCCGCGTGGCCGGTTTTCCCGGTGCATACCTGTTCATAGGATGGGTCGTCCACTGTGCCCCCTGCGTAGCCGCTTTCCACATGCGTGATACCGTCAACACGTCGATAGACCGCTTCCACACACCAGAAGCAGCCGCCGCCGATTACGGCATAGGCTTTACCCTCACCTTCCACTTTCGTAGTCGACATCTCGATCCTCCGAGCAAGAAAGATACAAAGGAATGCCGGGAGCGAATAGCGGGGACGATGCCGCGGCCCGTTTTAGTCGGCCACCGACCGATAATCGGCTTGATCGGGAGGGGAGCAATCCGTATACTGACAGGACAATTCGGAAACCGACCCAGGGGGGAATATGGTTCAGTCACCCGGTGCAAGACTTCTGCAAGATTCGGCCCGCATCGGCGTCGTAAATCGTGGCGAGGCGGCGCTTCGATTCAACAGGGCTGTTCGGGAATACAACGCTCTTTACGGCACCGGCCTCCAGACCATCGCACTTTTCATTGACGTCGAAGAGAATTCCCCGTTCGTAAAACAGGCGGATGAGGCGTTCCCACTTTCGGCGATTTCGGGTTACCCCGGCAAGCAGCGCAGCCCCTATCTCGATCACGAGCTCATGCTCGATGCACTGAGGGCCGGGACCTGCGATGCGGTGTGGCCGGGATGGGGATTTCTTTCGGAAGACGCAGATTTCGTCCGCAAGCTCGAGGAGACCGGCATCGTCTTTATCGGCCCGTCGAGTCGGGCAATGGCGCTGTTGGGCGACAAGATAGCCGCAAAAGACCTCGCCGAGAAGGCCGACGTTCCGATCCTTCCGTGGAGCCGCGGCCCGCTTCCCGACGTCGAAGCCGCACGCGCGATGGCAGAAAAGCTCGGATATCCGGTCATCATCAAGGCGGCCAACGCCGGCGGGGGACGCGGTATTCGGTTTGTTCGAAAACCGGAGGAGCTCGACGCTCAATTCAAAGCGGCGCGGGACGAAACGGTTCGGATCACCGGAAACGACATAGTGTTTATGGAGCTTCTGGTCGAACGCGGCCGACACCTTGAAGTTCAAATACTTGCCGACCTGCACGGCAACGTCAATTCGTTTGGGGCACGCGACTGCTCGGTCCAAAGACGGAACCAGAAGATCATAGAAGAGACGCCACCACCAAACCTCGGGAAGGATACCGTCTCTGAAATGGCGGCCTCGGCAGCGCGTCTGATCAAACAGGCCGGATACGTGGGGGCCGGCACAGTCGAGTATCTGTATGACCTGAACCGCGAGCAGTTCTTTTTCATGGAGGTCAACACCCGGCTTCAGGTCGAACATCCCATCACCGAAACCCTGTATCAGGTCGACCTGGTCAAGGGTCAGATCGATGTTGCGCGCGGAAAGAAGGTTGATCTCCGCAGCCAGCGACCGGTCGGCTCGGTGATCGAGGTTCGATTGAACGCCGAAGATCCCGATCGCGACTTCAGCCCATCGCCCGGACTTGTCAGTCTGCTGAAGATTCCTGCCGGCCCGGGAGTCAGGGTGGATTCCGGTATCGAGCAGGGAAGCACCATTCCAAGCGAGTTCGATTCGATGGTCGCGAAGGTCATCGCGTTCTCCCCCGGACGGGCGGAGACGATAGCGAGGCTCCGACGAGCTCTGCTGGAGCTGCGAATTCGGATTGACAACGGCACCACCAATAAGGCCTTCTTGCTCGAGCTGCTTGCGCACCCGGCGTTCCGCGAAGGAGGTGTCGATACCGGCTTTGTGGAGCGGCTTCTCAAAGAACGCCGCCGCGAACCTAACGACGCGTCTGTTCGGGCTGCTCTGGTGGCGGGGGCAATAGAACTTTCGTTCGCCCAATACAATCAGGATTTCCTGAATTTTCGCGATCAGCTGGCGAAATCGGGCATGCCACGAAACCTCCCGAAGTCGGGCGGGTACGAGGTAAACATCAGCGCCTACGGTCACGGCTATTCGTTCACCGTGAAGGGCATGGGTGACGATGTCTACCACGTCCTGCACGACGGGGCGGTGCTCTCGTGCAAGTATCTTCTCCGCGACGAGGAGCGGGTGCTTCTTTTTGGGGACGCTCGGCACAACGTTCTCATGGTTCCTCGCGGGGACGTCCTCCAGTGCGAAATCGACGGCATTCCTATTCCACTTGCGAGCGACAGCGGAGGATACGTTCGCTCGCCCTCTCCGGCAATCGTTCTTTCCGCCAACGTCGGCCCGGGACAGAAGGTCTCTCGAGGGCAGGTTTTGGTCGTTCTGGAAGCAATGAAGATGGAGATGGTCGTCGAAGCGCCCTCGGATGGAATTGTGCGCGAGGTGCTGATAACCGCAGGCGAACAGATCGCGGCAGGTCAACCTCTTGTCCAGCTTGACGCGGCAGAATCAGTGGAACAGAAGGCGGGCGAATCCGCAAACGCTTCGGGAAGGTCGCCGGTGACCGTGATAAACGGCACCGCGGATCCAGGGCTGGCCGCGGAATGGGAAATCTGCAGGCGGGAGTTTCTCGCGCTTTTCTACGGATACGACACAGGAAAGGACGTCAACCTTCACCTTGATCGTGCGCTCAAGATAGCGGCCGAGCACTCACAAATGAAGGAACAGGTGCTCGAAACGCTTCTGACCGCAATCGAAGTCCACGTGGCGGTCGAAGCCCTTTTCGCGCAATCGGAGATCGAGTCCACCCTTTTTGCCCGCCCTGTGAGTCATCAGGAGCTTCTGAGCCACTACTTCCGCAGGGACACCGACCGGGAAAAAGGACTGCCCAACGAGTTTCTCGACCTGTTGAACCGAGCATTCAATCTCTATCCGCAGGTGGGTCTCACCACTGAGGACGATTGGCAGAGCCGGGCTCTGTTCTACATGTTTAGAGCTCATGGCCGGATAAACCAGAAACACGAAATCCTTCGCAGTGTGCTTTTCAGCCTCGAGGATCTTGGCGTTCCGCGCGTTCAGCACCAACGACTCTCCCGGTCTATCGACGAGCTGGTAACGATCGCTCAGCCGGTGGAAACCTCGGTCTCAGATGCAGCGCTTCATGTCCGTTACCAGATCATCGACCAGATTCGACTGCGCCTGCTCAAGGAGCGGCAACATCGAGCGATTGAACGTCTGATCGACGAAATTGTCGGAAAGACAAACTCCACCGACGATCCGGAAACGCTCCGGCGGGAAGTTGTGGATGCCGGGCCAACAATTGTGCGCGATCTCGTTCGGCGGGCGGTTTCCGACGATGAGAACGCCCGGCGGGTGGCCATCGAGCTTATCGGACGCCGACTCAACCGGGACCGGGAAATTCTCAGCGAACGGTTCAAATCGGTAGACGGCGTGCCGGTTTCCTGGGTCCAGAGCCGCCAGAGCGGCGCGCGCCACGAGACCGTGGCGATAGTTCTGCCCGAAGACCGGTTGCGCACACTGAAGAGCCTCAAACCCTATCTCGAGTGGACCGGAGTGCACGACGCGAAGATGGAGGTCCTCTGCCTCGCCTATCGGGAGGCACCGCAGGTCGAGTTCGAAGAGGTGGTGCCGCCGACCGATCTACTCCCCACACCGAATCTCGAATGGTTCTGCATCGGGATCTATCCGACAATTGGAACACCTGCGTACAAGACCTTCGAGCCGGTCAAATCCGAGTGGAAGGAGATCGTGCTGCGACGAGCGTTCAGTCCGCGCGCGTTTCGAGAGCTCCGGGTGTACCGGCTTCAGGATTTCAATCTCGAGATACTGTACCGAAGCGAGAACGTCGTACTCCTCCAGGGCACCGCACAGCAAAACCCGAAAGACACCCGTCTGTTCGCGCTCTGCTCGGTTTCCGAGCATGAGCCGGAGTACAGCACAAACCGTGGAATCACCCGGATGATCATGCTCGAGGCGGTCTTCATGGAGGCGATCCATGCGATGCGTGCCGCACAGGCCCGGTACAAATACCGACTCCAGTGGAATCGCATCGTGGTCCACAACCGATCACTGCTTTCAATCCGTCTCATGCAGCTGCGCAACTACGGTCTGCGCCTGGTCAGCCGGACCCGCGACCTCGGCATAGAACGCCTGGTAGTCTATTCGCGGCGAAAGCGCTGGCATGAGGACGTGCTGCGGGAGCTCGAGCTCCTGTTCATGAATGTCTCTGAAGACCAGTTTACGTTGAGAAGCAGAAAACCGTCCGAGCAGCCGCTCACCCCGCAGGATCGGTATGTCACCAAGGTTGTCCGCGCCCGCCAGAGAAAGACTATCTATCCATACGACTTCATCAAGATGATCACCTACGCCGGTTTCCCGCTGTATAACGAGATCCCGCGAGGTGAGTTCGAGGAATTCGACATCAACGTGAAAGGTGACGGTTCCCAGAATATCGTCTCGGTCAAGAACCGCCCCGCCGGTGAAAATCCTTCCAATGTCGTCTTCGGTCTGATCACCAACTTTGACTCCTACTTCTCCGTTCCTTTGAGGAGGGTGATCATCCTCTCCGATCCGACCACCGACCTGGGAAGTCTCGCCGAGCCCGAATGTCGCCGGATCAACGCGGCCCTCGACCTCGCTGACAAGGAGCGCCTCCCGGTCGAATGGATTCCGATCTCTTCCGGCGCCAAGATCACGATGGACAGCGGCACTGAAAACCTCGACTGGACTGCAGCAACGCTTCGTCGGATCATCACCTTCACCCAGGAAGGCGGCGAAATCAACGTGATAGTCCCGGGAATCAACGTCGGAGCTCAATCCTACTGGAACGCAGAAGCGACCATGCTGATGCACACCCGTGGCTTGCTGGTCATGACTGAAGAGGGATCGATGCTCCTTACCGGGAAGAAAGCGCTGGAGTTCTCCGGGAGCGTATCTGCCGAGACAAATCTGGACATTGGGGGCGTCGAAAAGATAATGGGGCCGAACGGTCAGGCCCAAATTCGCGTTACAAACCTGGCGGCGGCGTACAAGGTGCTCTTTCGACACTACCGTTTCACCTACGTTCCTGCCGGACAGACTTTCCCCCCGCGCGGAAAAATCGATGATCCGGTGGACCGCGACGTTACCGTGACCCCCTATGAAGATCATCTGGACCAGGGATTCAATACCATCGGCGATATCTTCAGCAAAGAGAAGAACCCGGAACGCAAGAAACCCTTCGATGTCCGTCAGGTAATGAAGGCGGTCGTCGACGCCGATGCGGGCTTTTTCGAACGGTGGCGCGCCATGCAGGACGCCGATACCGCCATTGTCTGGGAAACGCGAATCGGGGGGTTCGCCGTGGGCATGATCGGTATCGAGAGCCGGAATATCCAGCGTATCGGCGCGGTTCCATCCGACGGGCCCGAGTCCTGGAGCGGGGGAACCCTTTTCCCGATTTCGTCCAAGAAGGTGGCCCGGGCAATAAACGCATTTTCCGGCCATCTTCCGGTGGTTATTCTGGCCAACCTTTCCGGATTCGACGGCTCACCTGAGTCGCTGCGAAATTTGCAGCTCGAGTACGGCGCGGAGATCGGGCGTGCAGTGGTAAATTTCCGCGGGCCGATCGTGTTCGTCGTGATTGCCCGATATCACGGCGGCGCATATGTGGTTTTCTCCAAGACGCTCAACTCGAACCTGAAAGCCGCCGCTCTGGAAGGCTCGTTCGCATCGGTTATCGGTGGGGCGCCGGCCGCGGCGGTCGTGTTCCCAAAAGCCGTGCTCAACCAGACCTATGGTGATCAGCGGGTCGTCGACGCACAGAGACGGCTCAATCACGGCGACTGTTCGCAGAAAGAATTCGACGATCTATTCCACAAAGTATACAACGAAAAACAGACGGCGCTCGGTCAGGAGTTCGATCAGATTCACTCGGTCGAGCGAGCGCTCAAAGTGGGTTCCATCCACGACCTCATAAGTGCGTCGCAACTCCGTCCCTACGTCATCCGCAATGTCGAAGAGGGTATGAAGCGAACACCGGCGAAACGCCGCCGATAAGCGCCCGCAAACCCCGGTGGCGCTCTCCGCCAGGACGAACAGCGTCACCGCATCGCGCGGAGCTTGCGCGGCGCGGCCGCGCCTGGATACAATGCACAGATCAGCTTACTGGGAGGACTCCGATGATAGAAGGCAGCAAAACCGGGCCCGGGAAAAGTACGTTGACCTACGGTATGGTTGGCGGCGGTGAGGGCGCGCTTATCGGCGATGTTCATCGCAAAGCCATCAACTTCGATTCGAGCGCAGTGCTCCGGGCTGGATGCTTTTCCCGCTCCAGGGACAATACCCGCCGCACCGGCGAGCTTCTGGGACTCTCGCCGGACCGGCTCTACGCGAACTATGCGGAGATGGCAACAGGGGAACGGGAGCGCGCGGACTGCATCGACTTTGTCGTAATTGTCACGCCCAACTCGACCCATTTTCCTGTCGCGAAGGCGTTTCTGGAGCAGGGTATCCACGTCGTATGCGATAAGCCGCTGGTTTTCACCAGCGCGGAAGCGAATGAGCTCGGCGCTCTGGCGAAGAAGAAGGATCTGCTGTTCTGTGTCACCTACACCTATACGGGGTACCCGGCGGTCAAGCAGGCCAGAGCGCTCATCGCCAAAGGCGAGCTCGGTGACATACGGTATGTCGCGGCAGAGTATATTCAGGAATGGCTCGCGACACCGGTCGAGAGGACCGGCAACAAGCAGGCAAAGTGGCGGACAGACCCGAAGCTGAGTGGGCCCGTCAACTCGGTCGGAGATATTGGCACTCACGCAGAAAACATGATCTCCTACATGACCGGACTGAAGATCGAGGCGCTTTGCGCAAGCGTGGACACCTTCGTGAAAGGCCGCAGGCTCGACGACAACGCTACGATCATGCTGAACTTCAAAGGCGGCGCTAAAGGTTCCATCTGGGTTTCGCAGGTCGCAGTGGGATATGACAACGGCCTGCGAATTCGTGTGATCGGAAGCAAAGGCTCCCTCGAATGGGCACAAGAGGACCCGAACTACATCCGGCTGAGAACTCTCGAGCGGCCGCTTCAGATAGTTTCCCGTGGCCGTGAGCCATTCGATCCCGCTGCCGGCAAATATTCCCGGGTTCCCGCCGGGCATCCGGAGGGCTACTTCGAAGCGTTCGCAAACGTGTACCGGGCTTTCTGCGAAGCGCTTTCCCGAAAGAAATCCGGAGAGAAGCTTTTGCCGGACCAGATCGAGTATCCGACGCTGGACGACGGGGCGCTGGGCGTGCGATTCATCGAAAAATGCGTCGCAAGCTCGAACGCGGGAGCTTCCTGGGTAAAATTCGCATAGACAGCTAAACGAAGGGGAAAACGAGATGGGACGACCGGTGACGCTTTTTACGGGGCAGTGGGCAGATCTGCCGTTCGAGCAGGTTTGTGAGAAAGCAAGCGCGATGGGATACGACGGGCTGGAAATCGCCTGCTGGGGCGACCACCTGAATGTGGAAAAGGCGGCGACGGACAAATCGTACGTCGATGAACGGAAGAAGATTCTCAAGAAGTACGGCCTCGAATGCTGGGCGCTCGGAACCCACATTATCGGAAAGCTGGTGGGTGACCAGTTGGACAGGCGCCACGACCTTTTCGCGCCCTCCGCGCTGGCCGGCAAACCGGTTCAGATTCGCGATTGGGCCGCCGGACAAATGAGGTACTCGGCGGCGGCGGCTTCCAACATGGGATGCCGACTCGTGACCGGATTCATGGGCTCTTCTATCTGGGCCTACCTCTATTCGTTCCCTGCAACGACCGAAGAGATGGTCGATGAGGGATACGGAAAAATAGTGGAGCTATGGACGCCCATTCTCGACGAGTTTGATCGCCACAATGTGAAATTCGCTCTCGAAATTCACTCGACTGAGATTGCGTATGATTTCTACACTGCCCAGCGACTATTGCAAGAGTTCAAACAGCGACAGACTCTCGGATTCAATTTCGATCCGAGTCACCTGCTCTGGCAGGGGATCGATCCCAAAATCATCATTAATGAGTTTCCGCGCCAGATATTCCACGTTCACATGAAAGACGTGGCGGTCACCCGAGACGGAAAAGCAGGCATCCTCGGCTCACATCTCCCGTTCGGCGACCTGCGACGTGGCTGGAATTTCCGGTCCCTCGGCCACGGTGATGTCGATTTTGACGGTATCATTCGAGCCCTCAATGAGGCCGGTTATGACGGACCGCTTTCGGTCGAGTGGGAGGACAACGGCATGGATCGGGAATTGGGGGCGAAAGAGTCGCTCGAATTCGTCCGAAGGATGAACTTTGCTCCTTCCACCGTCGCGTTTGACCGCGACATGAAGCGATAAGAAGCATGCCGCAACCCGTCTACCTTGGCATCGATGTCGGCGGGTCAAAACTGGCGGTCGGCGTGGTCGACGACTCCGGCAGGGTGATCGAGAGGGTCACGCTGCCGACCGATCTCTCCAGCGGCCCCGGCCGCGTCGCCGATCAGCTAGGCGCCGCATGCGCGCCTCTTTTGGCCAGATACCCTGTCGCCGCCCGCGCGGGAATGACGCTTCCGGGAATTGTTTCACCGCAAGAGGGAGTTCTGCTGTTCGCCCCCTATTCCGGTTGGCGCAATGTGCCCTTCGCCCGGCTCGTTGGTGACGCGGTTGGTATTGAAGTTGCCATCGAAAACGATGTCAACGCCTGTGCGTGGGCCGAGTACCAGTTCGGCGCGGCTTCCGGTGTCGATAGCTTCTTCTGGATGACCGTGAGCACCGGGATCGGTGGCGCAGTCGTCTCGAACGGCAAGCTTCTGCGCGGCGCGCACCAAATGTCGGGAGAAATAGGCCATCTTGTTGTCGAGGAGAACGGTGCCGTCTGCGGATGCGGAAACCGCGGTTGTCTGGAAGCCGAGGCAGCCGGACCTGCGTGGCCGCGAAAAGCGATGGCGCTCATGGCCGAGGGGCGCGACACGCTTCTGCCGTCAATGACTGCGGAGGGCTCAGGTCGACTCGATGCGCGGCTCATCGCCGAGACGGCTCGCCGCGGGGACCCGCTTTCACTGGAGGTGGTCGATGATGTCGCCACCCACCTCGCCCGCGGCATTGCCGCCGCAATCAACCTGCTGGATCCCGAGCTATTCGTTATCGGTGGCGGGGTCGGGATGTCGCTCGATCTTCTTCTTCCGGCAATCACGCGGGAGCTCCCGCATCGCTGCATCGGTACGAATTTCTTCGACTGCTCTGTAGTGCCGACCGCGCTGGGATACGACGCGGCGCTGATCGGCGCGGCAACTCTGGTGATTCGCCCAATCTGAAAAAAAGGCCCATCCCCGTAAGGGAATGGGCCTGTTAGGACAAGACCCGCTTACGGCTCGTCCGGATTTATAAATTTTGCTGCGTTGTCCTTGGTCACGAGCTCTGCGGCCAGTACGATCTCGAGCGGGGGCTTGTTCTGATAGAAGCCGTCGAGACTCTGTCCGCGCGCACCGAGAACGGCGAGAGTTACCGTGTCGGCGCACTGGTCCGGCGGATAGGTAACGTCGGCAGTGACCGTCGGGTCGCTTCCATCCAGGATGATCTTCAGGATGCGCTTGTCGGCGCCGCCGCCCATCCAGGCTTTGATGTCCTTGCGACCGGCCTCTTTCACTGCGAGCTGGGCGCCGATCATCATGTCGTCATCGTTGGTGATGACGCCGTCGATCTGCGTATACTTCTGCAGATAGTTCTGCATGACATCATGCGCTTTTTGCTGGTTCCAGTTGCCCGGTTGCGAGTCAAGCACCTTCATCCCGTACTTCGCGAAGACCGCCTTGTCGGCGTCGACACGGATGGTGTTGATCGGGGTCGGAATACCTTCGATAATCACCACGTTCCCTTTGTAGTTCAACTGTTTGGCCAGAGTTTCCGAGGCCAGCGTCGCATAGGCAAGGTCGTTGTTGTGCAGATAGCAGTCGTAGACCGGTTTGGTGGTTCCACGGTCCATGACCACCGTGTAGATACCCGCGTCGTGCGCCTTTTCTACCTGGGAGGTTATCGAAGCGTCGATCGGGAATACAACAAGTGCGTCAATTCCCTTGGTCATCATATCCTGGATATCGTTCGCCTGTTTCGTCACCGTGTCGGCGGCCACGAAATCAAACGTGATATTCGGATCCTTCGCCTGCCAGTCGGCCATGGCTTTCTTCGCCCAGAAGATTGCGCGGGCGATGTAACCGTGATCGGCGGTCGGCATCGTATAGCCGACGCGAATTGCCTTGCCCGGGGCGGCGGCTGTCGCGGCCGGCGCAGCCTGCGCGGCCGGGGCCTGAGCAGTGGTACTCTTCTGCCCGCAACTTACGAAAATTGCAAGGACAAAGAGAGCGGCAACAAAGACACCCAATGTCTTTTTCATGCCAGTTCCTCCTTCGAGATTTTCCGGTTCATACGAACCGGTCGACGTTCGCTCGCCTGGTGGCAAGCGGACAACCCATTATGCCACGCACCTTGCGGCGCGCGGCCCTCCTGTATCCGACCGGCAACCGCCGGTCGGCTCAGTCCCCTTTTCATCCCCCACCGGGATTTCAGCTCCTCTGCCGCTGGATGTACACCGCACCGATGATCACCAGGCCTTTCACGGTTCCCTGCAGGTAGGCAGAGACGCCCAACATGTTCAGCATATTGTTGATGATGCCAAGAATAATTGCTCCGACTATCGTGCCCCAGATGGTTCCACGACCGCCCGTCATCGGGGTACCGCCGATGATAACCGCCGCAATTGCGTCCAATTCGTAACCCATACCGGTGTTGGATGTGCTCACTGCGTTGAATCGCGACGAAAGCAACACCGATGATATCCCGACAAGGGCACCGGTGATCGTGTAGGCGATTGCCTTTACGCGATCGACGTTGATTGCGGAGAAGATAGCTACACGGGTGTTGGAGCCAACTGCACAAAGATAGCGCCCGTATCGGGTCCGGTTGAGTACGACGTCGAGCACAAGGGCAAGGAAGAGCATCGCCCAGACCGGTACCGGCAAAAACAGAATTGTCGCAAGTCCGAACGATCCGTAGATGCTGCTCTGCGACTGAATCTCGCCCGCGTTTCCTATGAACAACGCGAGTGAGCGGAAAACGGCCATGGTGCCGAGGGTTACGATGAAAGGTGCGAGCTTTCCGCGAGTGATGGTAAACCCGTTGAGAAAACCGGTCGCCGATCCCACGACAAGTGTGGCCCCAATTCCCAGAATGACGGCTCCAACCTCGTTGTGGGCCGACTTCAGGAACCAGTTCATGAACATGACCCCGAGGAGGGAGTCGAAAGCAACCAGTGACCCAACCGAAAGATCTATTCCGCCGGTAATGATGACCAATGCCATTCCGAGGGAAATCATTCCGGTATAGGAGACCTGGCTCATGATGTTTACCAGGTTGCCCGGCCGCAGAAAGAACGGGCTGAGAAACGCCGAAAGGACAAACAACACAATGAGGGCAATGAAAGAGGCATACTTCTGGTATTCAAACCTTTTCAGGACCTGTCTGATATCGGCAGTCGTCATCACGCCACTCCTTCTCTGATTCCGGTTGCGAGATACATGATCTCCTCTTCGGTAATGCTCTCACCCTCCAGGGTCCCCATCGCACGGCCCTGCTTCATCACGATAACGCGATGACACATGCCGATTATCTCTTCCTGTTCCGAAGAGATGAAAATGCAGGCAAGGCCCTGACTCGCCAGCGTGTTGATCAGTCGATAGATCTCCTGCTTTGCCGACACGTCCACGCCGCGGGTCGGCTCATCGGCAATGAGCACCACCGGCTTCGGATCGATGCTCTTGGCAAGCGATACCTTCTGCTGGTTCCCGCCGCTCAGGAACTCCAGTCGCGTGTCGAGGCTCTGCGTCTTGATATTGAACTGCCGGGTATGCTCATCGGCAGCGTCCCGCTCTTTCTGCCGCAGAATCACCTTGAAGATGTACTTGCAGTAGGATGCAAGAGATACCAGGCTCGTGTTCTTCACAACCGAAAAGCCGGTCAGAATGCCGCTTCCCTGCCGGTCCTCTGAGAGGTAACTGATGCCGTTTGCCACCGCATCGGCAGGTCGTGAAATGGTCACCTCTTTTCCATCCCTGAGGATCCGACCCGTTTCCGCCTTTCGAATGCCCAGAATCGTCTCTGCTACCTCAGTTCGCCCGGCACCTACGAGGCCCGCCAGCCCGAGAATCTCGCCGCGTCGAAGCTTGAAGCTGATGTTCTCGATGACACCGGGAACCGTCAGATTTTCTACCTCGAAAATCACGTCGTTCTCAGGCGTATGCTTGGCCGGAAAGACCTGGTTCAGCTCGCGTCCGACCATGCGCTGCGCCATCTCCATGACCGAAATATCACCGATCTTTTCGGTGGAGATTACGTTGCCGTCGCGCAGGATAATAACGCGGTCGCATATCGCTTTTACCTCTTTCAGTTTGTGCGAAATGTAGATGAGCGTCGTTCCCTGCTCTCGCAGTCGCCGCATCAGCCTGAAGAGAATGTCAATTTCGAATTGCGTGAGCACGGTGGTAGGTTCGTCCATTATCAGAAGCTTCGCGTTGACGGAAACTGCTTTGCAGATCTCGACCATCTGCTTTTGCGCGGTGCTCAGGTTCTCGATCCGCTCGTCGGGTCTGATATCCACATTCAGCTCGGCCAGCAGCTCGTGAGTCCTCGCCATCATGGCCTTCTTGTCGAGCAGTCCGTTTTTCTGCCGAAGCTCGGAACCGAGAAAGACGTTGTCGTACACAGTGAGCTCGCGGATCAGATTGAACTCCTGGGGGATCAGACTGATTCCGAGCTTTTTCGCGTCCATCGGTTCCCGGATTACCACCGTCTCCCCTTCGAACAGGATTTCGCCTGAAGTCGGTGTGTAGACGCCGCTCAGGATTTTCATGAGGGTCGATTTGCCCGCGCCGTTCTCCCCGATTATTCCGAGAATTTCTCCGCGGATGACTTCGACGTTGACGTTGTTCAAGACATATACCGACGAAAAATCCTTCGAAATATCCCTTGTAGCCAGCAGCGTGTCACTCATTATTCATGGCTCCATCAAAGAGTATTCCCGAAGGACGAAAGTCAATTCGCCGCACGAACTCAAGCGATTCCCTGGCCCCGAGCTCTCGATCCATGCCGTTGTCCTCCCATTCCACAGAAAGCGGGCCGTTATACCCGGCCGCGTTCAGCTCGCGAATGATCCTGTCGAAGTCAACCTCGCCGTGGCCGAGGGAGCGGAAATCCCATCCGCGCCGAAGATCTCCAAATGCGAGATGGGATCCAAGGAGTCCCGCCCTTCCGTCCCGGTTGATTGCCACATCCTTCATATGAACATGGTAAACCCTTTCGGCGAAGTCGCGAACAAAAAGATGCGGAACAATACCCTGCCAGAGCAGGTGGCTCGGATCAAAGTTGAGGCCCAGCGCGGGTCGATGCTTGAACTCTTCGAACAGGCGCAGGGTCGTGTAGTAGTCGAACGCAATCTCCGTGGGATGCACTTCCAGGGCGAATTTAATCTTGTGTCGGTCGAACTCGTCGAGAATCGGGGACCACAAATCGACGATGCGGCGGTATCCGTCGTCGACCATCCGTTCGGTCGTCTGCGGAAACGAATACCAGAGCTTCCAGATTGGTGAGCCCATGAAACAGGTCACAACAGAACATCCCATATTCGCTGCGGCCTGGGGAACGAGCATCATCTCACCGATTGCCCACTCCCGGATCTTGTCCGGTTTGCCTCTGACCGACTCGGGCGCAAAATCGTCGAGTCGCTCGTCGTATGCGTCCCCCACACACTGTCCCTGCAGGTGCGCCGAAAGCGCCCAGCATCCGAGGTCGTGCTGAGCGAGCTGCTGCTTCTTCTCGTCGACGTAGAAGGGGTCGGAAGCCGCTTTGCGAATATCGAGGTGGTCGCCCGAACAGGCGATCTCTATTCCGTCGAACCCGAATCCTTCTACTTTGCGGCATAATTCCTCAAACCGCAAATCGGCCCATTGACCGGATACCAGCGTGACCGGTCTGTTCACAACCCGCTCCTTTCGTTACCAGAGAGTCGACCGTCGGTCGACCGACATCAGATAAACGGTCCGATGGATTGTCAGGCGGTGCGTGATTCTGGTCACGCGCGACCCAGTACCCATCGCCGTTCCAATCTACCGATTGCCGAACAAAAGTTCTTCAAGTAGATCCGATTGGCTGAAATCCGGGGCAATCAACGCGGCGCCGGCCAACACCAGCCGCGTCCGCTTGGCGAAATTCAGTCCGAAACGCCGGACTTCGTCGCTGGCAATACCGATTCCAATCCCCCCTCTTTTCCAGGTCTCCCGGATTTCCACTGGACCGTCGCCAAAAGTGACGATACGACCCGCATTGTCTGAGCCGATTTCATCGAGAATGGTTTCCAGCACGACCCTCTTCGGCTCGACTTTGACATCACCCTTCGCACCATAGATTCCGCCGTCGAACAGCTCGCCGTATCCGAGCAGGTGAGCCTCTCTGCGTGCGTCCGTTTCGTCGGTACCTGAGGCGAGGAAGAGCCGAACTCCGCGCGCGTGCAAGCGGGTCAGGAAACCGGTCGCACCTTTGACCGTGAAATCAGTCGGCGAAAGCTCGCCACGTTCGAGTTTGGCGATTCGATTCTCAATCAGCTGATTCAGCCGTTCCAGGTAGCGTCGCTTGTACCCGGCCGCGTCGAGTATCTTCTCCTCCGGAACGAGCCCATGCTCGCGCACGAGATCGGCGAGACCGGCCATCTGAACGAGAGTCTGGACACCGGTGGTCTTGTCGATGAACTCCCGGACCTCGGCCGCCACCGCTTTGCGGAGCCCGTCGTCCGCCGAGGCCGGGGAATCGCCAAATATCGATTCCACCATTACCGGTGCCATTACGGTTTCCCACCCTTCACGCATGGTGGAGATTGTCCCGTCATGGTCGAAAATCGCATACTGGATGTCGGGATTCCCAATAGACCGAATAATCTCGCACTCGCTGTTCTTCCAGAACGTGGCCCGTTCGGGCGATTCGGCAAGCTCCGGATCGATTCGATATTCGGCGTCGGCCGCGAGCGCGCGGATCTCCTCCCTCCGATGCCGTACCGGTCTGAAACAGCTTCTGGATTGTCACGCCGGCAACAATCGAAGCAAAAAAGAGCGCCGATGGAAGGTCGAGCCGCCCGGCAAGGGCGGCAGCAATTCCGGCGAACACACTGTCCCCGGCGCCGACCGTGTCGATTCGTCGTGTCAGGTGCAGGCCGGGGACTGCGTGGAGCTCCCGTCCGTCAAAGACCACGCTTCCGCGGTCGCCCCGTGTGATTACAACCGGCCGGCGCCACCGCTCGAAGAGTGTACGGGCGATCTTTTCGAGCATTTCGATCCGGCGATACGAGCCGTCCCCGGCGGGAAAACCTGCCGCCCGCGCCGCCTCGTGGTCGTTGAGCTTGCGGATCATGCCGTCAAACGTCATCGACGAAGTCACGAGAGTCAAGAATAAAGGTCTTCTCCGGATGCGATCGCACAATTTCGGAAAGACCTTCGCGAAACTCGGGGGTATGGATCCCGCGAACGAGCTGCTGATTCACCAGAAACAGATCGGTCTGTGAACAGGCAGCCCGAATCGCGGAGAGCAGGGTCTCGCAAGACTCGGGGTCGAGCGAATTGAAGTTGCCGAGATCTATTCGGGGCTGTTCGCGGTCTTCATCGTAAAGCTTCGTGTAGGCACAGGTCGTCCATCCGGACTGCTGCACGAGAAAACCTTCGGTTTTCACGCCGAGACCGTTCAGAACGCGGACGTATTCGCGTCCAAATATGTCATCGCCTCGGATTCCGAAAGCCTGTACTTCCGCGGCACCCATCGCGGCAAGGTTCGCAACGACGTTGCCCGCGCCTCCGGGCGTGAGCCGGAGCGAGCGCACCGCGTTGGTCCGGAGGCCAGTCTCAATGGAGATTTCGGAACCGGATTCGTCGAGAAAGAGGTAGAAGTCGAGACAGAAATCGCCGATGACCGCGATGCGGGCTCGCTTGAGCGCGGCAAAAACCGTATCGAGCTGCGTCGAGGAGAGCGTCATACCGCGAGTATCCTCTCGAGCCGTATCTTGGATTGGATCATCGCACGAACCGAGTGGTAGTTGATCTTCCAGGAATGGCTCATGTGAAGCCAGATCGGCTCGCCCTCGCGCGAAAGCAGCGGCCACATTTCTCCAACTGCGTAGTTGATGCCTTTTTTGAACATGAATCGATGTACGGCTTCGTAGGCGGCAAGATAACGTTCGTCGCGGAAGCGGAGATAGACTTCGAGAAGCCCGACCATCACTTCGCACTGCTGCCAGAACTCCTTCTCGTGGTCGCTTGCGGGGCCGTCGTGGGAACCTTCGACAAATACACCGCCGTATTCCGGATCGATCCCGTGTGTGACCGCATGATCCATCGCCAGACGGATCCGCCCGGCATATGGGTCAATGGCGACCTCGAGCACATCAAGCGCGTGCAAAAGCAGCCAAGCAAGCTCTGCATTGTGCCCATAGCTGGTATTGTCGTCCGGGCTCCGCTTGGCCCCGTCCGGTTTGAAACGGTCCCAGCCCCAGACAATGTCGAACTTGATCTGCGGCGCCGGCGTCCAGTCGGTGGTGAACTGGGGAATCCCGGTGGCATGAACCGGGTGCAGGAGTCGCTGCGTTACGATCGCGATGATCTCGAGCAGCTTTCGCCTGTGCAGTGGCGATCTCGTGCACTCATACAGGGTGGTGAACGCTTCCATCAGATGCATGTGGACGTCGAGCGTCTTTCGGTCACCTCCCGCACTTCCGGGTCCGGCGAGATTCCACTCACGGTCGAACATTTCAAAGTAGCCGCCATACATCGTGTCGGTACCGTGCTTCTGGATGAGGTCGAAGGTTCGTTCGGCATATTCACGACCGCGGGGGTCCTCGGTGGCAAGCGTGTATTCGCTCAGGGCGTAGATCGCAAAGCTGTGGCCGTAGAGTATCTTCTCGTCGCGGAGCACTTCGCCCCTGCGATTCACCATCCAGTAGAATCCCCCGTGGATAGGGTCCCACATCCTGTCGAGAATGAACTCGGCCGCGTGACGGGCGAAATCAGCGCAAATCTGGCCGTAGCCGGCACGGAAGGCGCTCGCAAAGGTGTAGAGGATCCGCGCCTGGGCGATCAGGCTCTTTTCGTCTTCGCCCGAATCGTTTCCATTCTGGTCGAAATGGGTAATAAACCCGCCGAACTCCGTGTCCCTGCTGCGTTCGAGCCAAAACGGCAGAAGTTTTCCCCTGAGATAGGTCTCGATCTCATCGCGATACTGAAGTATTGCCGATCGCTCCACGCTGGGCACCGAACCTTCCTGAACGATTCCTGGAAGTATACCGTAAATTTTCCGGTATTGTCAAATTCCTTTCTTTACAGAGCACTATCCGAGTGGTAGGATTCAATCAGATGGCATTCGACAGGTTGAGACTGGTCAGCATCGCCGAGGCTCTGCAGCTGTCCGTAACAACGGTGTCCCGGGTCTTGCATAACAAGCCGGACGTCAAACAGGAGACACGGCGACGTGTCCTGGAGTATGTCCAGAATCTCGGCTACCAGTCTTCCACCGGCCGATCCGACCTCAAGATAGTTGGCGTGGTCGACACGTTCAAACGACATTCACTTTCGAGCTACTACAATGCGCAGCTTTTTGACGGCATCGACCGTAAACTCTACGAATCCGGTTATATTACCTCTATCATCCACACCGAGCTGATCGAGCGCGAACAGAGCATGTTCGACAACGTCCGCGTGTTGAATCGGCTTTCGGGCGTGATCTGGCTGGAGCCGGTTTTCAACGATCACTACTACCAGGTCGTGTCGAACCACAATATTCCCTGCGTTGTGGTCAACAGCTGCGAGCCCGGGGTGCCGGTAGACGTCGTTGAGTGCAACTCTTTCAAGGCGGCGCGCACGGCCACCGAGTACCTCCTGGGTCTCGGCCATCGCGAAATCGCCTTCATCGGCGGGCAGCTTTCCTACACCAATATCCTCGACCGGCTGAAGGGGTACCGCGCAGCGCTCAATGACGCCGGAATCGAACCGAAACCGGCTCTTGTCATCGATGACATTTCGCTTTGGAATGATCAGGGCGGCGCCGAAGGGGTATATCGCCTCTTCAGCCGAGCCACCGAGCCAACGGCGATCATCGTATCCAGCGATTTTCTGGTCGGCGGGGTCTACCAGGCCACCAAGGAGCTTGGACGGTCCATTCCAAACGAGGTGTCGGTGATATCGTTCGACGACTCGCCGGTAGCGCCCTATCTCGATCCGCCTGTGACGAGCTGCCGACAGCCGCTCGCGGAAATTGGGGCGAAAGCCGCAGACCGGCTGGTCCGGATTATCGCCATGAACCCTGCAGACCGAAAGCCTTCGCATGAGATCGTGAACATGCCGTTTATCGTACGAAACTCGACCGGACCGGCACCGAAACGTTGACCATGCCGATAGTAGAGGACCGACCATGAGCGCCGAACAGTTCCCTCACCTCGACCGAAGCAAGCTTCGCTTCAAGCCGCTCGGGGATCGCGCGAACAAAGTGCAAATCGTGCGCGACCATGTCCCCGTGGACGCGACGCCAACACGACTCAGCGACGACGCGAAACAGGCCGCCGGGCAGGCGGCCGTCGATATCCGCCGCGCGCGGGAACAATCCGCTTCGGTAATGCTCGCCTTCGGTGCACATACTATCAAAAACGGTCTTGGGCCGATTCTCATCCGGCTTATCGAGGCGGGATGGGTCACACACCTCGCAACAAACGGAGCGGGGATTATCCACGACTGGGAGTTCGCGTTCCAGGGTGAATCAAGCGAGGACGTGCGAAGGTACATCCAGGAGGGCCAGTTCGGTATATGGGAAGAAACCGGATTTTTCTTGAACCTGGCAATTAACGTCGGTGCCTATGAGGGGCTCGGGTACGGTGAATCGGTCGGGGCATTCGTGTCACGGGAGGGCCTCGATATTCCGGCATCCGATCAGCTGGTCAGTGTTGCCACCGAGAATATTCGCCGCGATCCGCGGCTCGCGGCGTCCGCGCTCGATCTGCTCGCGATCGTGGAAGGTTTCGGACTCGAACCGGGATTTCTCCGTGTACCCCACCCGTCGCGCGATTACGGCGTTCAGGCTGCCGCGTATCGGCTCCATGTTCCGTTCACTGGTCATCCGATGATCGGACACGATATCATCTACGCGCATCCGATGAATCAGGGCTCTGCCATCGGCCGCACTGCCGAACGGGATTTTCTCTCTTTTGCACACAGCGTCGCCGGCATCTCGAACGGAGTCTATCTGTCCGTCGGATCGGCCGTAATGTCGCCGATGATCTTCGAGAAATCGATGTCGATGGCACAGAATTTGGCGATCCAGAAGGGCAGCCGGATAGAGAATCATGCTATCTACGTCGTGGACCTTTCCGAAAACAGATGGGATTGGAGAGGCAGCGCCGAGCCGCCGCCGACCGATCCCGCATACTACCTGCGATACTGCAAGACCTTCAGTCGGATGGGCGGGCGCATGAGGTACGTTCAGGCCGACAACCGGGATTTTCTGCTCGCCCTCTCGCACGAATTGACCGGCAGCGTGTAGAATCGTTTTCGAGCCGGGAGAGAAGACGGCTCCGCCTCACGTCTGTTTAAGAAGTCGTTCGGCGATGTTCGGAAGCACCGTCCCCAGCCGGCCGTCGAGACGGGCGGCCGAAAGCGCGTCGCCCCGGGTACTTCCCATATTCACTATTGCCACCGGAATTCCACGCCGCGACGCCCGCTCTACGAAACGAAATCCCGAATAGACCGCAAGCGATGAGCCCGCCACAAGAAGGGCCTCACCCGCGTCCAACAGAGCAAACGCCCGCTCGGCCCGTTCCTTCGGTACATTCTCTCCAAAGAGCACGACATTCGGTTTGAGCGTTCCCGTGCACACGAGGCAAACCGGTATGCGAAAACCTTTGGTGAGCTCCCCAGGCAGATCGGCATCGCCGTCGGGCGCAACCGAGGCCGCAACACCCTCCCATCGTGGATTCATGGCAAGAAGACGACGCTGAAGCGCGGCGCGTGGCTCGACCGCGCCGCAATTCATGCAGATAACCTCCGCGAGCGCGCCGTGAAGTTCTATTACGCGGCGACTCCCCGCCTTCTGGTGCAATTGATCGACGTTCTGCGTAATGATCCCTGCTACCAGGCCCGCCCGTTCCAGCCTGGCGATCGCCTGGTGAGCCGCATTGGGCCGGGCGCACGCGAAATGCGGCCAGCCGATTGCGCTTCGCGCCCAATATCGAATGCGGGTGGCCTCCGCGGTCACAAAATCCCGGTATTGAATGGGGGGAGTCTTTCGGCGCGGACCGTCGGGTCCGCGATAATCGGGTATGCCTGACTCAGTGCTTATTCCTGCGCCGGAGAGCACAACCACTATCCGTCCGGCGAGCACCTGTACAACTTCATCGAGTCCGGAGCGGCCGACCGGCTCGTCGGCGGATGTGGAACTCGCGATCGGCAAGTCCATACGTGAAGGATACGGAGGTCATTGAGACCGGTCAACCCGGCTCAACAACTCCAGACAGACGGTCCACGCGGCCGACGCGAACGGACTGTTGACCGTCAACGCGTTCGGAGTTACGATTACAGCCTTCTTCGGCCGATTCTTCCCGCCAACGGCATTTTCGCTCAAGTTCCAGCCGAAAGTTGCCGAAAAAGAGTTGGGGTTGTGTGCGGTCGCGGCAGATCCCGCGGACGCAATCCAGGTTCCATCGGCAGAAGTGAGGTTTAGCGTGTCTGGTTTGCTGCAACGTGGTCTGACGTTCCTTTCTCATTCAAATGGACACGACGAAGATGGGCTCGACGAACTCGATCTCGCGGGAACCGAAGGTATCTCGAAAGAGGACCAGGAGGATATTCGCTCACAGATCGAAGAGGTGGCGGCCAAGAATCGAATTTCGATCTCCCCGGAGCTCTTTTCATATCGCGCGTTGAAGAAAGGGTCGGTTTTTCCCATTGTCATCAACCTGATTGCCATTATGGTGCTGGGCGGCGGGCTTACCCTGATGGCCTACCTGTTCGGCCGAAGCGAAAACCGGATCACCGGCCAGGATGCGAAAATCACCTCCGCAGAGGGCGAGATCCTGCAGGAAGTGAAGCGCGAAGCGAC
Organism: uncultured Spirochaetota bacterium; assembly: GCA_963832675.1. Lineage (GTDB taxonomy): Bacteria > Spirochaetota > Spirochaetia > DSM-27196 > DATKUC01 > DATKUC01. Next base: position 196,626 of record CAWHUY010000029.1, read on the forward strand.
CCAGCAGATCCAGCAGAAAAATCAGGAAATCGCGAGCATTCAGACGCGGCTTCAACAGATAGGCACGGAAAAGACACAACTCCAGCAGAACATGGAAAGCCGCGTCCAGGCGCGTGAAGCTGCGTTGAAGACTCAGATGGACGCCGAGCTGGCGGCCGAAAGGGCCCGCCTCCAGGGACAGGGAGTCTCGCAGGTTGAAATCACGCGGCAACTCGACGCGCTGAGATCGGCGCAGACCGCCCAGTACAATTCACAAACAGAGCAGTTCCGCCAGCAGGCGGAGGCAGAACGTTCGAAGCTGGCGGCGAACCTCCAGAACCTCGAGGCCGAATATCAGAGCAATCTGGCGACAGCTACCGCGGACCGAGCCAAAATACTCGACGACTCGCAGAAACGTATTACCGACCTTCAGACGCAATTGCAGGGCCAGATCAGCCAGTCGGAGCAGCAGCTTTCCCAGGCGCAATCCCAGCTCCAGGCCCTTCAAGAGACGAGTCAGAAACAGCAGCTCGCCGCCACTCAGATCACCGGCTTCTACACCACCGTGCGTAACGATGTGACGCAGCACAACTACTCCGCCGCGCTCGCTACCCTTTCGAGCCTTCAGGACTACCTGTCGAGCGACGCGGTCCTGCAGCTGAGCTCTGTTCGTGAGCGGCGACCCGCCGAGCTTTTTATCATCAGCTCGTTGACTACGCTGATTCAGCAACAGTCGCAGCAGAACAGCCAGGATACGCAGGGACTCATCGCGGCCGCGTCGATCGTCGACCAGGCGAGATCACTCGCCGCGCAGGCCAGTGAACAGCTTCAGCAGGGCAATACGCAGGTCGCCGCGGATATGTACAAGAAGGCGTTGGCGCTCGTCCCGGGAATCGCCGCCAGCCATCAGTACTTCATAGATCTCGACGCCGCACAGATTGCCGATATGAAGAAGCAGGTGGCGGATCTCGAACAGCAGCAGAAGATACTCTCGACGAACCGTTCCGGTGTCGAGCAACAGCTGCAGGCCGAGCTGGCGCGAAACCGGGCAGATGTGCAGAAAGCGACGGCCGATCAGGCCTCCGGCCGGGCCGCACAGTCCAAATTGGAGAACTCTCTCGATCAGGCGCGCAGACTCTACGCAGCGGCCAACTACCAGGCGTCGATCGACCAGTACCGACTCGCGCTGAGCTATCTCCCGGTTGGTAGTCCGCTTGTCGGGACCACCGTGCAGCAGATCGCCGATGCAGGTTACCGGGTTCAATCTGCGGCAACTGTGGCGGCGGCCAGCGCCCAGGCGGCTCCCGTCCTGCGCCGCGCCCGGGACCTGTCCACAAGCGGCAAGTTTGCTGAGGCTATCGATGCCTACGCCGAGCTGATCCGCGACTATCCATTCGCAACTCAGATTCCGGCCGCGTTGCAGGGCATGCGCAGTGCCTACGCCTCCCAGATGTCCTCGCTCCAGGATCAGATTACCTCGCTCACCCAGGAACGGGACCGCATTTCCTCGCAGAGCGGGAGCGCCGGAGGGACAAACAGCGAGGTCTCGACGCTGACCGCGGAAAACAAACGGCTCACGAATCAGGTGGCCAGTCTGCAGGGACAGATTCAGTCGCTGCAGCAGGAACGGACTTCCCTATCCGACAAGCTCGGTCAGGCCGAGAAGGATCTGTCGGCAGCGCGGAAGGCGGGCGGTTCGACCTCCGTCGCTTCAAACGGCTCCCAGCCCGGCGGGCCGGTGCTCGAAACGGCGACGCAGCAGGAGCTCGGGCGGCTCCGGCAGGTGGACACCCAGTATCGCGCGCTGCAGAATAACTACCAGAGTTATGCGAGCTCGGAAGATGCGCTCCTCGGACCGCCGCCGCCTGCAACCGACGCAAATGCACCATTGCCGGCGCAGGCATCGCTGCTCAAAAGCAAAGTCATGCTCGACAAGTTTCTCTCGTCGGACCAGATGAAGACGCTGTTTCCGGCTCTTCTTGATCGAATTCGCCAGTACGACCGGGGATTCGAAGCCTCCGGGCGGGCCACCGCGGTTTCCCAGATGACCGATCTTGTCTACAACCTTTCGCAGCTATCCAGCGCATCCGACCGAAGGGCGCTGATTCAGCAACAGCTTGGACGAACCTCGAACCCCGATATGCAGAGTTTCCTTCGCGAGCTCGGAACACTGGTTGGTGGAAGCTGACGAGACAATTGCCGCTACCTGCGGCGGACTGAACCGCCGTTCGGATCCGGCTCAGTTCAGAAGTGACAGAAAATCCGCCACAGTGGTGGAATAGGTCCGCATGTAGACGCCCTTCTGCCCGTTGTAGTTAGCGGCAAAGGTGTAGGTGAAGATCATCCGCTCGACCCCAGCCGAATACCATCGCATGTGAACAAAGTGGAGGCCGCCGGAGTTCACCCTGCCGAGAAGGGATCCGTCGGCGTTGTAGACGCGGGCCTCACCGTTTTTCTCGACGTAGAGTTTGCCCCCCGGCAGAACCGCTGTGGGGATATCGTGCACAGGAATTTCGGTGTTCCCGGCGCTGTAGTCGACCCAGGTAACCGTTTTCACTACCCCGCCCCACTCGTAACTGAAGAACTCCCGGCCCGACGAAGGGTCATAGAAGTAAGCGCCGTTGGCAGGTGTGTCCGTCAATGCAAGTGGCCCCCACGCGGACCCGATCTGCAGATTGAAAAGCATCGTACCGTTCGGCTGCACCTGGTAAAAAACCGGGTAAAAGAGACCGCTTCCATCAGCGAATAGAAGGTCGACATCGGTGGCACCCGCACTGCTGTCGACACGGATCGATCCGCCAACAACCGCGCCCACCTTTCCGATTGCACCCTTAATAGACGAATCGAGATCCAGTTGCAATAGCTGCACCGATTGGAGCGAACTCGACTGGGTCGGATAGAGCAGCCCCTTGACGGTCGCGAATACCGGGCTGCTTGTGAGCACGATCCGTGCATAGTAGTCGTCGTCTGCCGCGCTTGCGGTCACCGTATCGGAAACCCAGTTTACATGAAGCGGATTCGAGTCGCTGAAGCCGAATCCGTCGTTGGCGTTCGGCAGTATGCGAATGCCACTTGTTGCCGGATTTGTATCGGACGGATTCGGGCAGGCGGCGAGAATACCGACTCCCATGCTGTCTTCACCTACGACGAGACCGTCGGGTCCAAAGGATTCGATCGGACGGACGCGGCTGGGTACAAATCGCAGATTTGCGGGGTCAAAGTTGTTGGAGTTGTCGGGAATCTGCGCGACACCCTGCCCTTCGTAGGTCAGACGACTGATCAGCCCTGCAGCCAGAACCGCGTCGGGGGAGAAAAGCGGCACGCCGCACTGCGCAAGCGAAAGAACTGTTCCGACCATCATCACCAGGAGGCCGAGCCGGGCAAAGTGGCGGTTTTGTCTCACGGCTGAAACCTCACACCGACGTAGAGATTTGGAATCTGCAGGATGTAGCCGTCAAGAAATGTGAAAAGCCAGAACTGCTTGGTATCATAGATATTGGACGTCGCGAGTGGGGTGTCCGGAGCCCGGTAGAGCCGGGGATTGAACGCTATAATGCCGCGCAACCGCGATTCGGGCAAAAGCTCAAACCCGAGCTCCGCCTGCGCCCCCCATGGAGTGAGCGGATCGATGCCCCAGTAACCCGGCATCGTAACGACCCGCAGGAAGAATCCTGCCGCAACGAAGGGACGAAACAGGCCCCAAAAACCGTGTTGGCCCGTCAGGTAGGTTCCCCCGACACGCCAAAACTGGAACTGCCAAGCGAGATGAAGAAGGGACGATTGCTATTGTTTCGGTCGTAATCGCTTCCCGTCGATCCGAAGGGAATTGCGCCGATGAGGTAGGTTTCGAACGACACGCGGGCAAAAAGCGTCTCCGGGAGGATCTGATAGGCCACCGCCAGACCGGGAAAGCTCATCTGAGTCATGGTGAAATCGAACGTGAAGTGCGATTTTCTACGATTCTCGAGCGAAACCGTTACCGCCTTCTGATCGAGAGTAACGCCGGTCTCTTGCGGGTAGTATCCGGGAAGGGTCGCACGAAACCGGTAGGTTCCCGGCGCGGGTACCAAGATCGTCGCCGTCGACGTAGCGGTTTTCGCCTCCGCTGTCCTCGTGGCTGCGGGTCCAACGGCATTCGGCGGACCCGGTTTTGCAGTCGCCTGTGAACCGCTGTTATGAGCTCCCAGAGTGAGCTCTGTTTTTGCGCCGCCCAACTGCGCAATCCGTGTACCGGCTATCCCCTGGAATGTGACGCCGACGCGCACTTCGCGTGGCTTGAGACGATTCCGCAAATCGTTGGCAACGGGAGCCCAGAGGGAGCCGCTGAGATTTCGATATCGGCTGTCAAGCATCTTTCGGTAGGTCCCTGAAGCGGATTCGTCGGGCACCAGCAGATCCTCGAACTCATACCGCACGTCGATGGTCGGAAGTTCGCCGGACAAATTCACCAACAGCCAGGCATCTGCGCCCCGTTCGCGCGCAGCCCTGTCGCGCTCGACCGCCTGTCCGGGGACTGCAGGGAATTCCGCCTGCAGAATATTCTGCCGCCCGAACGGTGGTTCGATGATCACCGCGTCCGGGATCGCGCGGCGCAGTTCCTGGACGAGTGTCTCGTAGGCGAGGACAGTGACCGTTGTCGTGAATCCGTTGTCCGGCGCCTCGAAGTAGAGCGCGAGAACTCGGGGTACCAGGGCAGCGGACCTCGCTGCATCTGCGGCGGTGGCCGCCGCAGATGCAGCGCTTTGGGCTGCCGCTGCTTCTGCGAGCAACGCGAGGATGAGCCCGGAGAGAAGTACTTGTCGCAGCACTCGAAGGGTCACCACCATCGTTTCAGTCGGAATATCTTCTTGTCGGCCCGTGACAGCACGTAGACATAGGATCCATTGGGACTCGCCGTGATTATAGGGTCGTTCACGTGGAAAAGATCGAGCGATGAGCTGGAGTTGTCGCCGGCGAGAGTTGAATGGAACGTCAACTGGAGATTTCGATCTGTCGAAAGCTCCACGTATCCGGTCGGCACCGGCGCAACCTGATCGCCGCCGTTGGTATTGATTACGGTGACCGGTTGCATGTCAAAAAGGGGCGGCACCAGTGTCGGGAATGAGTTCCCGGGGAAACGGAATAGAAACAGCTGGTTGTCTCCGCCGAAAATAAGGGAAACGATGCCTGTAGACTGATCGACGCTGGTGCGTCGCAAATCGTTTACCGTGTAAGTGCTCGAAATTGTATACCCTATCGAGCCTAGGGCGAGCCAAGTCGACGAATATGAGTAGGCCGTCACATATGGGCTGGCAACAGAGAGCGCCATGAACTGTGCGGTGCTGGAATCGTAAAAGCCGGTCTGGCCGTTTGAAATAGCCGGCGGACCGGGGAGCGGAGTGAGTACGGGCGGATCGACCGACAGAAGAAATTCCGCCCCTCCTGCCGTAATCGCTCCGCCGTCGAGTACGTGAAACCTTCCGAATCTCGAATCATCCCCGAAATACCGGACATGAAGGTCCGCGTCGAGAATCGCCAGATGCGCCGTGCCGGTACCAGGGCTCTGCACCACAAAAAGAAATTCGTTGGTACCGTCGTCGAAGGCGTCGACTGCGATTTGCTGCGAGTCGGACGAGAGCAATACGCTCGAAAGATCTGCGCTGCGGTCAATGGCGGACAACGAGTTCGGGTAGATCGAGTAGCCAAAAAAACCACAAGAGACGAGAAACATCGCCGTGAAAGAAACCACGGCAATCTGGAATAGCCGTGATACTCTATCGCGGATGCGGGTCGTTTGGGCAGGATGACGGCCACGGTTACGAACGGGTGTTAGGCTGTAAAAAGCACGTTCTTTCACCATTTATATCCGACTCCAAAGGTTATTGGCGAAGGGCCATTATATCCCATGGTTCCTCCTTCGAGAAGGCCGCCGGAGGACTGGATGACGAACCAGAAATTGGTGCGAACGAAGGCGTAGAAGCGCCGAAAGTTTGCGTAGAACGTCGGATTGAGAAAACTGATGTAGCCGTCGATGAATGAACCCGCTCCCGGTACTGTCAGGAAGGTGCATGACGCTCCGTAGCCGGCGGAGACCGAGAACCGGAAGTGGGAGGTCGGTCCCCAAAAAAGATAGGAACCCAGACCGCCGTAGTTGAGAAAATGAACCGCGCTGAACCCTCCGGTGAAAGTGGGAGCCTGAACAGAGAGCTGATAGTTCACCACGGCGAACAGCCAGTCCGGTTTCAGGAAAAGGCGCAGCCCGACGCCGCCCCCTGCAGGAAACCCAAGCGTCCACATCACGTCGGTAGCGAAGTTGGTCACCGGCCAGAGTGCTGATAGCTTCACCTTCTCGTCGGGTCGGGTAATTCGCACCGTCTCCCATTCGGAAATGTATCCCGGTTTTCTTTTCTCGACACTGAAAGTTGATCCCACCGGCACCGGCAGCCGTGACGTGGTGAGCGAACCGCCCCTGATAGTTCCCAATAGCTCGCCGCCCGGAAGATATAGCTGGGCTCCTTCGTCCGCGCTTTGCAGCGAGAGGGAGCGGAGAAGCGGAGCGTTGGAGTGAAGCTCGTTCATCGGACTGTTTGCGACCCAGTCCAACACCTTTGACGACAGCTCCGCTACCGCACTGTCAATGGTATTGTAGAGGGAAAGGTCTATCCTGCCGTTGGTGACTGACCCGGAAATGATCTGCCGGGAGCTCACTTCGTAGGCGGAAAGCTGAATCACGAGCCGGTCTTCCGCGAGTGCGGCCGTTCCAAAAATCACAATCTTCGCGCCGACATCACGCGCCTCTTGCCATATTTCGGGAAGAACCTTTGGCTCGTCTATCGATTGCACGTTGAAGCCGGCGTTGGTGAGGGTGATCCGCAAACTTTCAGTGATGATCGGCGCATACTGGGCAAGCGGGTTTACCGCCTGCCGGTCTGCACCGCCGGAAGTCGAGCCGTTTGCGGCCTCGGGCAAGGGAGCTACCGGAGCAAGCGCCACGACCTGTTCGGCCATTCCTGACGGGCCGACGGCAAGCAGCCAGATCACAACAAGGACGAAGATTGCCGCGGGTCGCTCGAAGCATTGGAGGCAAAGATGCAGCCGGGCGAAGCTCGCGAGACGGTTCATCCTTGCCTACTTCGTCTGCATGATTTCTACGCCGGTCCAATCCCGGGACGGCGGTGACTTTTCGTATGCCAGACACCGTGCGTGCAGTTCGTTCGGCCATATGGTCTTCCGGAGCTGCATCGAGAACATCCGCGAACATTTCTCTCGCCCGTTTGAAATCGCGCAGGTAATACGCATCCATGGCGCGATTGTGAAGGTTCCACACCTGATTTTCGCGCTCGGTGAGCTCGCGCTTCACGGTATATATGCGCACGCCGCGGGTCTTTCCTTTCACGGCCACCGTGTCGAGAAACCGTGAGGGGAGCCGGTCTTTTATCTTAACCTGCAGGCTCTCCGAGATCAGGAGCTCCTGCTTGTACAGTTTTGTGAGACCTTCGAGGCGCGAGGCGAGGTTCACCATGTCCCCGATGACCGTGTAGTCCATCTTCTTTTCGGTACCGATGTTTCCAACGGTCACCACCCCGTAGTTGATTCCGACGCCGATTCTGAACTCCGGGTGTCCCGCCTCGATCTGCTCCTGGTTGAACGCCTTCAGTCCGTCGCTCATCTCGAGCCCGGCCAGAACCGACTGGTAGGCGTCATCCTCATGTTTCACCGGCGCGCCGAAGAATGCCATGATCGCATCGCCGATATATTTGTCTACAATGCCGCCGTGCAACATGATAGTGTCCACCATGCGTGAGAAGTAGCGGTTGAGCGTGTTCACCAGGTCGTCCGGCTTCATAGCCTCAGAGATGGTGGTGAAGCTGCGAATGTCCGAAAAGAGTACGGCGAGCACTCGATTGTCACCCACAAGCATCGATTCGGGATTCCGAAAGAACTGGTCGATAAGCTCCTGTGGGACATATTTCTGAAAAATGTTGCGTATCTTCGTCTCTTTCTTCTTCGCAAGAACTGCCTTGAACGCATAGCTCTTGATCTGATTGTAGGCCCGCTCGAGCTCCCCAAGCATGATGTTGAAGGTGTGCGCAAGCGCGCCGGTCTCGTCCTTGTACTCTACCGAAACGCGCGAGGTGAGATCATTCGAGTTTATGATGTCACGCATCGCACCGGCTATTTTACGGAGAGGACTCGTCAGCCGGCGTGCAAATAGTATCAATAGAATGACTGCGGCAACCGCCGCCGCGAGCATGATGTAGAGAGTCGTATAGGTGATGCTGTTGACGTCCCGGTAGAAGGTCGCCCGCTCTTCGGAAAGCAGAAAATACCATTGAAACGGAAGAAAGTAGAAACCCTTCGCAACACGCGGAATTCCGTCGATCGTAACGTTCACCAGCGCTTCGGACTTTTTGTCAAAAAGATCGACCAGAGTCTGTACCTCGGCCGGTTTGATCGACACCGGTCTGGTGTTCATTGTCAGGTTTCCCTTCTGGTCAAAGGCGAAAATGAGCTCGGTGGGACTTCGCACAATGCTCGCGGCGAAGGTTTCTACACCAGCCTTCGAGGCCTGAACCATTTCCGGCCTGTTGGTAAGCTCGTTGCTGACAAGAAGGTTCCACTGGCTCTCGGCGTACTTCTGAAGCTCCGATGATTTGAAATCGAGGAATTCTCGCGCGATGCGGGTGACGCCGGTTGACGCAACGAAGTAGCTCGCCGCCCCGGTCAGGACGATGGTGACGATCATGATGGGAAGCACGACCATGACGATCTTCGCGCGAATGCTCATGATTCGAATACTACCCTATCTCCGGCGTAAAAGCAAGAAATGGAGTTTTCACGCATAGTACCTTATTTATCGGTCATTCTTGCGTAAAAGACAGCGATAAGATTTCGAAAAATCTGGCCTATATGGTATATTAAAATGGTCAGGTTTTTGGCCACTGCGTGGCGCTGGAATCCGCCCAAACGGAGAAGTGTAGCACAATGGAAGATCGCCGTAAAACCCGCAAGAAACTTAGTGATGCCGATCAGGCATTTCTCAACAGAATCCGGGGCCTTTATGGCCGCCACGCCGGCGCCAAACGGAAGTTGCGCGTGACTCAGATGAAGGAGCTGCTCGGGCTGCGCGACGGCTACCTGGCGCGGCGCATATTCGCGCAATTCGATAGCGACGGCCACGGTGTCGTGGCCGAGGCCGACTTCCTGAAAACCGTCATTGCCCTTGTACTGAGTGATGACAACAAGAAACTCGATTTCATATTTTCGCTTCACGATTCCAACGGCGACGGCTCGGTTTCGCGGCCGGAATTGGGGAAGATGATAACCGCGTCGCTTCGTCAGAACCAGATCACCCTCTCCCCGGAGGAGCGGAGACGCATCACCGCCGCCGTCTTCAAGGCAGCAGACCGCAACAGGGATCGCCGCATCAACCCGAGCGAATTCAAGACACTACTCCGCCGTTTTCCCGAGGTGCGCGAGAGCATGGTGGAAAGTATCTCGACCTGGTTCGGAGAAGAGGAAGAGGGTCGAAAACGGAGGACCAAATTTCAATTCCGCGCGGTGTTTCGGTTTCTGTTTCACCTGCTTCCTCACTTTGTGCTCAAATACCTTTGGCTATTCGTCTACATCGGCCTCAACACGTATCTCTTTGTGCACGCGCAGCAGCGGTACGCGGCCTCCGGAGCAAACATCTATATTCAAATTGCGCGTGGTGCGGGAGCATGCCTCGATCTGAACGGAGCGCTCATCCTCATTCCCATGATGCGCACCATGCTCAGCAGAATTCGCAATACTCCGTTCGCTTCGCTGCTGCCGCTGGATCAAAGCGTGGAGATCCACCGTTTTGTCGGCGAGATCATGTTCATTTTCGCCCTTGTCCACACCGCCGCCCACGTCATGAACTACTCCACCCTTGCGGTGCCGATCGAGTACAGCCTGCTGCGGACCGCCGCTGGACTCACCGGTGTGATTCTCCTGGGAATCTTCCTGCTGATGTGGATTTTTGCGCGAAAACGGCTCCGGCGCGGCGGGAAGTTCGAGTTCTTCTACTACACGCATCTGTTCTACGTCGCCTGGCTGGTCGTTTTTCTCGTACACGCCCCGACCTTCTGGATGTGGGCGATCCTTCCGCTTGTCGGATTCGCAATCGAATTGTTGTACAAACAGTTTTTCCGACGTAACGCATCGTTTGTCACTCAGGCTGCCGCGCTTCCCTACGGCGTCACCGCCCTGGCAATGCACCGACCGCAGAACTTCTCTTTCCAGCCCGGAGACTATCTGTTTCTTCGCATACCCAGCATAAGTCGCTTCGAATGGCACCCATTTACCATCAGCAGCGGACCGGAACGGCTCTCCGAAGTTACGGTACACGTCAGAGGCCTCGGCGATTGGACAAAATCACTGCACAAGACCTTCAGCAACGTTCGCTCGCGGGCTGCCCGTCCCGGCGCGACTCCGGCAGCCGCAGCCCGCAAGAGCCGCGGGAAAGGCGCCGTAAAGACGGATGCCGAGTTTCCGCTGATACCGCGTCGAACCCTGCCTCGCGAGTTGCAGATACCGGTAGTGTTTGTGGGACCCTACGGGACACCCAGCGCGCGTGCAATGCGATCGAAGTGCGTAGTACTCGTGGGCGCCGGAATCGGTGTGACCCCCTTCGCGTCGATCCTCCAGAGCATTGCACACCGGGCACAAAAGAAAGAGAAGCTGCCCTTCGAAAAAGCCTATTTCGTCTGGCTCAACCGAGGCCAGCGATCATTTGAGTGGTTCTCGCAGCTGCTCGATCACATCGAAAAGCTGCAGCTTCAGAAGGTGCTCGAGACACACATCTACATGACCGACGCAAAGATAAATGCGGTAACGGGGCTGGCGAAAATCGGCATGGAACTCGATCAGAAGAAGACGAGAAAGGACCTCACCACCGGGCTGCGATCGCGGACCAACTTCGGGCGTCCGGACTGGGACACTCTGTTTTCCGAAATATCGAAGCAGCATGGCGTTCGATCTGTCAACGTGTTCTTCTGCGGACCCGAGCAGCTTGGCCGCAGCATAAAGCGTGCGGCCACGCGTTTCGGGTTCCGCTTTCGAAAGGAAACCTTCTAGGCCCGACCCCTTTCGACCTTGCTGGAAGTCTTCCCGGGAGCATCTTCGCCGCCCGCTTCCGGGGCCGGCTCCGGCGCTATCGTCGCGAGCTGCGCCGGTCGCAGCGCCTCGGCCATCACCCCGCCGATCAGATCGTTCTTCTGCTGTTCGATCGCGTTCGGATGAATGGCCGATATCGGCTCGTGATGGCCGCCTGCTCCGGTGATAATGGACACATGTTTCACCGGAAACAGCTCCAGTGTCTGCGCAAAGGGCGCGATGAGCCGCTCGAAGTTTTCGATGAGGAAGGCATCCTGTCCGACGCCTGCCTGTTTTCCCACGATCTCGAGTGTCTGTTTGAGTTGGTCGATCTGAGCTTGCGCTTTCGCCTTTGTCCGCGCCGCTTCGGCACGTGCAGCAAGCACCATGCGGTCGCGCTCGGCCATCGCCGGGGTCGCAATCGAGGCTTCGTACTTTCTCTGCAGCATTTCGACTCCCTGGGTCTCCGCCGCAATCTGCTGCTTGAGACCGGCGACCCTGGCTGCTGCATCCCTCATCGCCTGCTCGACTCCGATGGTTCGCCGCTGGTTTTCGGTCTGCACCTTGACGCGGGTCTCCGATTTCAGGTTCTCCAGTTCATTCTCCAGCGCTCGCACCTCTACCTCCGCCCTGCGCGCCTCCTGCTGCTCAACTGCGGCCGCCTGCGCTTCGGCTCGCGCCCGTCTGGCTTTTGTTTCCGCCGCGGCGGTCTGGATCCGTTTCAACAGCGCTATGTAGAGATCCGGCTCGGTAACGCCCTTGAGACGATGGTCATCAACATCCGCTATGTTCATGGTGGTGATCTCGAGGCCGATGTTTTCTAAATCCCCCTTGCATACGTTGATCATTTTCGCCACAAGAGTGTCTTTGTCCTTCATCACCTGTTCGGGGGTGACCGAGGCGATCGAATCCCGGAGGTGGCCTTCAATGATGTCACTCGCGACGTTCCGAAGCTGATCCCAGTCTTCTGCAAGCGCGAGAACGCGCGTCACCGCGCGTATTCTGCCGGCTTCGTTGGAGGCGATTGCAAAACTCACCGTCGCCTTCACGTTGAGCGGAACCACGCCGGCTGCGATCGCCGAGTCGACCGTAACCTCGATTGTCTGCGGCGTAAGATCGAGTTTCGAGAACCGGTTCAAGAGCGGAATAATGAACGCCCGTCCGCCGGAGAGCGATCGGAAACCTTTGGCTGAACCTTTGCCGGAGACTATTCCCAGCTCGTTCCCGCCGACGATCTTCATTTTGGTAAGGATCTGAATGATAATGGTTATTGCAAGAAGTCCGAGGAGCGTAGCGACAAATACGATCATTTGCGTGCCTCCGATTTGATACCGCCCGCGGCAAGCGCGGCAAGCCGCTCCTGGACCTCCTGGCTGCCCACAAAGTCCCGGATATCCACCCCCATCGCTGCACTGAACTGAGCCAGAAAGTCGACAAAGGCGGCCGGGCCGCGGTTTACGGCGCCGTTGAAACCGCGTTCCTCATCCATCATCACAAAGGAGTCCACTTCGAGGCCGGCCGCATAGCGCTTGAACGCCTCGAAAAGATGCGGAAGCTGCTGCTGGACAAACAGCACAGTCTTGCCGGCTCTTCCCGTGTCCGCCAGCATTTCAACCTTCTGTCGCAGGATGTCGTTCCGGGTCGACTCGATGACATTCACCGATTCCTGTTCTCCGCTCGCAATAATCTCGGCGGCACTCCGCTCCGCCTCGGCCTTGAGCGTGACACCGGTCCGGTTCTGGATTTTCTGCAGCTCGACCTGCTGTTCCTGCACCAGGCTCTCTCCGCGGTTCTGCGCCTCTTCGATCGCGTGGTCGGCCTCCAGGCGCGCCTGTTCGATCTGGCCCTGGGCCTCTCGGCGGTAGACTTCAAGCTTTTCTTTCGCCGTGAGGATCTTTTCGTCCGCCTGATTGTGCGAGACAGTGACCCGCCGTCCGGAGTCGCTCTCCGCCTTATCGGCGAGCGCCCGAAGCCGTGCCTCCTCGATCTCGACCTGCTGCCGCTTCTCCGCGAGGGTCTTCTGCGCGAGATTCGCGATGTAGTTCGAGGTGTCCCATATCTTCTGCAGACTGACCGATACCACGCGCATTCCGAAACTCGAAAGGTCCGAGTCAATATCCTTCAGAAGCTCGGCCCGGAACTGGGCCCGTTCGCCCTGATCGATCGCGTGAGAGGCATCCACCTCTGAAGAGTCATCTTCGTAGCTTTCGGCCATTCCGATTGCCTGAAGCGGGGTGGCCTTGTTCAGAGCACCGCGAAAGTTGCCGATGAGCGTCTGCTGGATCTGTGCACCAATCTGCTCACGGTCCTTCCCCATCAGGCGTTCGACCGCCGAATAGAGCATTCCCTCATCATCATCATCGATGCAGACGCACGCGGTCGCGTCTGCTCCTACCGTTATTCCGTTTGCTGAGTTGACACCCTCTACCCGGACGTTGATCGGATAGATCCCGATGTCGAGATCCTGAACCGACTGAAAGTAGGGCACTTTTACGGTTCGTCCACGCTCGACGCTGAAACCGAAAGTCCGCCCGCCGTGCACCTTCTGGCGGCCGGTGACCACCAGGATGTGGTCGGGCAGCGTCACCTTGATTACTGACCGAAGCACTGAAACGAAGGTGATGAAGACACCGATTCCGATGAGACCACCGATGACCCCTCCTCCACCCGATTGCAAAATACTCTGCAGTATGTCCATGTATGCTCCTCTAACTATTGAAGTTCTTCATCTTCCGGACCAACGAAAATGCATTCGTCGCTGACGTCGGTAACACGGACCGCCGTTCCGACGCCGATCGACCGCTCCGGGTCCACGGAGCGCGCAAAGCGTTCGACGTAGATGTCGCCCAGTCTGACGCGTACCTTCCCCATCTGTGCGCGGCCGATCGACACAGTCACTACGCCGCGTTCCAGCAGAAGCTCGCTTGTCTGAACTTCGGAGTTGAGCTCTCGGCGCATGAGTCGACGCAGTGCGCGCGTCCCCACGACCGTGAGCACGCCCACCGGAACGCTCCAGGCCAGCGACTCGCCGACTCTTGCCGTTGTTGCAAGGGCGAACCAACCCACCGGACCGAATCCAAGGCAGAAATAGACGAGGCTGCGCACTAACGTAAGCGACGCCAGTACGAAGCTGCGTTTCTCCGGTCGATCCATCCCCGCGAGAGAGCCTTCGTGATCGTGTGTTGAAGGATGAGCAAACGCGTCGTGGCCGGACTCGTGACCGGCGATATTCGCTACATCGGTGGTCGTATCGGCTGAGATGTCGTCGTGGCCCGAACCGCCGGAGATGTCGCCGTCGACCTGGTCTCCGTCGGCCTGATCGCCGTCAGCCTGATCTCCATCGTGCCCCCCGCTCGAGCCCGCATCGTCGCTGTGACTGCCGATGAGTCCGAGCAGGTCGATAATCGTAACCCCCGCGCCCAGAACGGTCGCGCCGATGTACAAAGACAACAACCAGCTCATAAGTCGAATAATAGAACAATCTGCACGATTATGCACCACCAGGTGTGTTGTCCGGAGTGCCGCCAAGAGATACTTTCAGTAGTGTGAGCGCAAATGTACAGCGCAAGGGAGGCTCTATGACAACCTTTATCCTGTTTGGTACCTATTCGAGAGAGTCGATCGCCGGGATAGACGCGAGACGCACCCGCAAGGCGGAGGAGATAATCGAGGGATTTGGTGGGAAACTGCGATCCGTGTTCGCGCTGCTCGGATCACCCGACCTCGTTTTCATCGTGGAATTGCCCGGTATCCCCGAAGCGATGCAGGCGTCGCTCATGATAACCCGCGCGACAGGAATATCGATCAAGACTACTCCTGCTGTGCCGGTGGCCGACTTCGACCGAATGGCAGCCCAGGCATCGGGATCCTGAAGGCGGTTTTCACCGCTGTCACATTCGCAATGACAATTACAAATCTGTAATCTCCCGGAAAGTTCGCGGAAAGGTTCTCCGTGTATCGTTGTAGAGAGACAAGAGCACCGCGCAGGGACCGGATACGCCTGAAAGCGAAGTGCAATTCCATGGAGGAGAACATGAAGTTACGGGAAATCCTGAGCGAGCGGAAGTTGTTCTACACGAACCTTTTTCTGATCGTATTTCTATTGGGGGTAGCCATCCCGTTGGTGAATGTGGTTGCCCATAGAGCCGCTGGTGTCGCGGCAAACGGCGGCCCTGCCGCGAGCACAGCTCTCGCGGATGCGCGACCGATCCAGAACGGGGGATTTCGCGCAATTCCGGCCGAGATGAACCTCCAGGCAGTACAGAGTTCCTTTCGTAACGTGGTCGCGAACGTGCTTCCAACGGTAGTGGAAATCAACGTGGTGGAGACCATCCGACAAACGTCCGGCGGGTACGCTTCGCCGTTCGATTTTCTGTTCGGTGGCGCTCCCCAGCGGGCACAGAGACAATCGGGGCTCGGTTCAGGTGTGATAGTGAAGCAGCAGGGCGATACCGTCTACGTGCTCACAAACAACCACGTTGCGGGGAACGCAGATCAGATCAGCGTGAAACTGTATGATGGAAGACAATTCAAGGCAAAACTCGTCGGGAAGGATCCCAACCGCGATCTTGCCCTGATCGAGTTCAAGACCTCCGAACGCGTTCCCATCGCGCAGCTCGGCGATTCCTCCCAACTGGCCGCCGGAGACTGGGTGATCGCGATAGGCAACCCGCTCGGATACCAGTCCACAGTCACCGCCGGAATAGTCAGCGCGCTCGGCCGGCAGGGTGCGCCAAACTCCGATGTGGGAGCATACACCGACTACATCCAGACCGACGCAGCGATCAATCCGGGAAACTCCGGCGGAGCGCTGGTTAACCTCCAGGGCCAGGTAGTCGGCGTAAATACCTGGATTGCATCCAATTCGGGTGGGAGCATCGGAATTGGGTTCGCGATTCCCATCAACAACGCGCGCAAGGTGATGACCGATCTCATCAAGAACGGCCATGTCGTCTACGGCTGGACAGGCATCAACGTCGGTGATCCGGTGCCAAGCGTCGCGAACGACATGAAACTATCCGACACGCAGGGAGCGCTGGTCTATGATGTGTACAAGAACTCACCGGCGTATCGCGGCGGATTGCTCCCCGGCGACTACATCACCGAGATAAATGGTGAAACCGTGAAAGACACCTCCCAGCTGCTCTATCTGATCGCAAACATCAACCCGGGCGATCAGGCCCGGTTCACCGTATTGCGTGAAGGTCGGAAAATGAATCTTGCAATTACGATCGGAGAGAGGCAGGACAACAATGCTACTTCAGTAGACGTCGGGTTGATTTGGCCGGGAATGGCCGTACTTCCAATCACTCAGGATATTCAGAATCAGGTGGGACTTCCCAGCGGAGTGGGCAGCGTGATCATTGGTTCTGTACAGGATGGAAGCGCGCCGGCGAAAGCTGGATTCCAGCCGGGCGACGTGATTCAGCAGATAAGCGGCAAGAATATCAACAACCTGAAAGATTTCTATTCGGCGATCGACAACGCGAATGCGCGTCACTACGTTTTCAAGATTTATCGTAATGGGACTCAGCTCATAGTCGGTCTCGACAGAGTCTGATCGAAAAAAAGACACACAGTGGAATACAGCCGGCCTCTCGGAGGCCGGTCCTTTTTCAGCAGACCGAATCATCGACCGGGCCGACCATCACTCTCCTGTCTGACCCTGCGCCTCGACGAGCAGTCGAAGGTAACTGAAAAGGTTGCGCCGCAAGCGCCGATCTCGCAGACGTCGCAGCAGCCGATAAAATCGCAGCTCTTCGTCGGTGAGCTCGGGGCCGGGCGCGCGCTCATTCATAGTCTCTTTGCGCTCCCCGACTTCGGACCATCCACGGCCGACAAGAGAACCCAGATCCACCGAAAGCGCCTCCGCCACATGTATGAGACGCGAGATAGTCAGATGCGTAGTTCCGTTCTCGTATTTCTGCACCTGCTGGTATGTCACCGAAATGCGTTCCGCAAGCTCGGACTGCGAGAGGCCGAGCGCCACCCGCATTTCGCGGATGCGCCGGCCAATTCCACGCTCCAGCTTGCGGTCGTTCTCGTCGACGGGCGGCATCGCTCTGTTGTACTTCCTAAGATCGAGAGAATCTACTAACGTATGGTTGTATGTATTCGACCACCGTACACAACCTATGGTTGTGTCTCGCCGGTGCGGCCTCTTCACGCAGCGAGTAGGATTGTGGTGTGGCTGCTTGTCTGCGCAGATAGGGCTTCTTCGCAAAGCGTGGCGTTCCAGGCTGCGCGTCTTCTCCCTTCGGGACGTCCGGTAGGGATCGTGGAAGCCGGCAGCCCGAAAGCGGCCAGGAGGGCTCTGAGAGCGGCGACATACGATCTGGTCCTGACCCCGACGGAACAAGCGGAATCCCGGTCGACGAAACAACTTCGAAAGAGGCTCGAACACACGGAAACTCCGCTTATCATTTTCAACCCCCACGCCGGCTCCGCCAGACTGGCCGGGCAGATCCTCTCGTGTCCGGCAATGGCCGCGACATTTCTTGACGAGCACCGATCGAGGTGACAAAGTGGTCCCGGTCGACAAGACACCCCAATGGGTGGTATCTTGGACGTTGGCGTATCTGTGGCGGAGGTATTGGGATGATTTGGATCATCATTGCTGCCATCATCCTGGTTACCGCAGTCGCTCCGTTCCTGGTCCCACGAACAGTCACCGGAACACTTCCGGAGGCGGGGAAACTCGGAGATTCCGAGAGCAGATTTATCGCTATCAATGGTGTTTCCATACACTACAAGGACTTTCCGCCCAACAGAGCGGACGCGCGATCTGCGTTTGTAATGTTGCACGGCTTCGGTTCGAGCACCTACACCTGGCGACACGTAATACCGACGCTTCAAAGTTACGGCAGGGTAATTGTTTTCGATCGCCCCGGTTCGGGACTGAGCGGCAGACCGGTGGGAAATGTACTGCATAAGTACAACCCCTACACCCCTGAAGCCCAGATCGAACTGACGACCCAACTCATGGACGGACTGCATATTGACCATGCGGTAATTGCCGCACACTCCGCGGGAGGGCCGCTCGCGGTTGAATCAGCATACCGTCACCCCGAACGGATTACCGCCCTGATCCTGGTGAGTCCGTCATTGTACGGGGGCATGGCAATGCCGAGACTTGTTCGACCCTTTCTCCGCCTGCCTCAATTCGCGCATCTCGGCCCCGCTCTCGTCCGCCTGTTCTTTGCGCCGGACCGATTTACGGCGCGACTGCTCAAAATGACCTGGCACGACACCTCCCACGTCGATCCGGCAAGCGTAGTAGAATACGCCAGAAGCTCCCGCGTGCGGGACTGGGACCGCTGTCTCTGGGAGATGGCGGTGGTAAGCGGACGCACAAAAGCGGACGCACATATCGGTCAATTGCGCCTGCCCATACTTGTGGTCGCGGGCGATGACGACCGCGTAGTTCCGCTTGTCGATCAGGAACGTCTGGTGGAAGAGGTCCCCGGATCGCGCCTTGTCGCGGTCGCCCATGCGGGTCATAACCCCCAGGAGGAGCAGCCCGAAGAGACGGCACACCTTATCCGTGATTTCCTCGAGGAACGCGTCGCGGGAATATTTTCAGCTTGACACCTCAAAAAGCCGCTGCTATAGTAAAAACGTGTTCGGCAATTGTCAGGGGTCAGTTGTTTGAAACGCATTGCGCGATTTTGTATCGACCGCTTGAAAAGCCTCAGTCCTCGTTCCAGTCTCCCGCCCACGCATACGTATTATAGAACTTCAACAACGACGATAGGGATGCGGCAGCCGGTCCAAAACGCGTACAAAACGTGTCCGTCGTTGATGGACCTCATCCCATAACTTTGGCAGCCGTGTGGTCTCTCCGGTCTGCTGGAAAAGAAGGACATTGATTCATGAATAAGAAAGTTTATGTCGGCAACATAAACTACCGAACGACCGAAGACGGTCTCCGGGGGGTGTTCGCCTCCTACGGCGAAGTCGCATCCGTGCGAATGATATCGGACCGAGAAACCGGCAGATTCAAGGGCTTTGCGTTTGTTGAGATGGCCACCGAAGAGGGGGCTCAGGCGGCAATAACAGCTTTGAATGGCCAGGAATTGGACGGGCGGCAGCTCAAAGTCAACGAAGCGCGCGAGCGAGCGCCGAGCGAAAAAGCGAGCTACTCCCCGGGGGGCCACTACTGAGCCCGAGGAGCTTCCCGGCAGGGCGACCCCTTAGCCCCTGCGGCGCCGCTTCCCCTGGAGCGGCGCTCCTTTTTTCGGCGGAGTCTACTTTTCGACCAGTCGGCTGAGTTCCGATCGGGTAATCACACGGCCGATGGCGGTGTCTTCCATGTCGATAAACCGCGAAAGGTTGCTGTCGGAATCGGCGTGAATCGGTGGCCAGGGCGGCGGAGGCGATTTGAACCGCCCCGAGGCGTCCCGCATGTGACTTCGGTCGGACGAAAAATCCCGAAGAAAGGTGTCCACTTCCACAAGCCTGAATAGAGGCCGGTAGCTGTCGGGCGCGTCAACCGGAAACGAAAGTTCAAGATAGTCGCTCGCGGAGCGCGGAAAAGGCTCGGTTGTGTCAAAATCCCAGACTTCCCAGTCCGGCTCGCACGATAGAAGCACTACGTGATAGTCCCACAAAACCACACCCTCGGGTCTGGCACGCTGCCGAATCATCGCCACCCGTCCTTCCAGGTTTGAAATGAACAGGACGTATGCCTGCTCTCCTCGAAATGGCAGTCCTGCGGCGAGGAGGTAGATGTTTTCTTCGCAGTAATTTTCCGTATACTGGAATTTATTCCTGTCCATCACTCTTCCGCCGTAGCCAGTCTACATGAATTGGGTGTAAGTTACACCATACAGGGGGCGACGATGGCGAAGCGCGTACTCATAACCGGAGCCAACACGGGCATTGGCAAGGCAACTGCTGTCGCTCTTGCCGAACGTGGGATGGAAGTGGTAATGGCGTGCCGCAACCGCGACCGCGGGGAGAGTGCGCGGAAAGAAATCGTTCGAGACACCGGTAACTCACGGGTAGATCTTCTGATCGTCGATCTTGCCAGTCTCGATTCGATACGGCAATTCGCAACGGAGTTCCGGGCTCGATACGACCGGCTCGACCTGCTGGTGAACAACGCCGGAATTTCGCTGACCTCTCGCAGGACCTCTGCCGACGGATATGAGATGGTGTTTGCGGTCAATCATCTGGGACCCTTTCTGCTCACCAATCTGCTTCTGGAACTGTTGAAGCGTTCAGCTCCGTCACGAATAGTGAATGTCGCGTCCAGTGTCCACAAGAACGCGCGATTCGATCCGGAAGATCTGCAGAAAGAGCACAATTGGGAAGGGCGAGACGCTTACGCCTGTTCGAAATACCTGAACGTGTTGTTCACCTATGAATTGAGTCGCAGGCTCGGCAACGACGGGGTGACCGCGAATTGCTTCAATCCCGGACTCGTGCGGTCCGAGTTCTTTCGGGACTATAGCCCGGTTCCCTTCATGCTCCGTGTCGTACTAAAGCTGATCGGCCGCACTCCCGAAGAGGGTGCCCGCACCGCTGTCTACCTTGCCACGGACCCTCGATTCGATTCTACGAGCGGTAGATACTTCCAGAATGACAAAGAGATCGAATCAGCCCCCGGCACCTATGATCCGGATCTTGCCGCTAAGATCTGGGACTACAGCAGTACGCTTGTAGCCGACAGCGACGACAGTCGCGCAGAACCGGCCCAGGGATAGCAGAAGTTTGTCTCTCGTACTCGTGATCCTCGCCCGCATCGCTCCGATCTTCCTCGTGATGGCTGCCGGATTCATAGCATTTTCCGCGCGTTGGATGGACGAGCGGTTCGTGCGCACCGCCAACCAGATCACCTTCCGCATTGCGCTTCCGAGCCTGGTCTTCCTCAGCGTGGCGCGCGCCGATTTCTCCCGCGGTCTGCCCGTGCTCGAAACAGTTGCGTTCACCATTGCGCTGGGTTTCGCTACGGCCTCCGGCTACGCCATTTCGCCACTCATGCGATTTACCGCGCCCCGACGCGCGTCATTTGTTCAGGGGTCGATCCGTGGAAATCTCGCAATCGTGGCCCTCGCGGTGTTTCAGCAGGTCCTCGGCCCCTCGTCGCTACCGCGAGCGGCTCTCTACCTCGCACTCTTCATGCTGATTCACAACCTCGTCGGGATAACCGTGCTCAGCGGTGCGACTGCGGCCGGAGAAGAAACGCAGTCGCTTTCCCGACGCTTGGGGAAAACCCTCCTCACATCGTTGAGCAACCCGCTCATGATCGCCATTTACCTCGGTATCGTCGTCGACCTTGTTCAACTTCGGCTCCCGCGCGTTCTCGATGATTCATTCGGGTATTTGAGCCAGCTCGCTTTGCCGCTCGCGCTGCTCGGAATCGGCGGCGCGATGAAGGAATACTCGAGGGCTCGCCACCTAGGGCCGGCATTCGCGGCCTCTGTTATCAAGCTCCTTGTCATGCCCGCCGTGGCACTCGGCGCAGGATTGCTGCTGCATCTATCGATGGAAACCCTCCTGATGGTCGTAGTTTTTGCCGGCTCCCCGGCGGCAGTCGCCACCTACTCGCTCGCCGACGGCATGGGAGCCGACCGCGATACCGCCGGAAGCATCGTGATGGTATCTCACGCCCTGTGCATCCTGACTATCACGGCGTTTATCGTGATCGTCCGGATCGTCGCCTCGTGAGGGCGAGCCGTTGGAGCTTTCGGCAAACCTTGACATTCGGAGACAACTCTGGTAGCGTTCTGACCTGCAAGCAATTATTCGGGCTGTAGCGCAGTTGGTTAGCGTACAAGTCTGGGGGACTTGGGGTCGCCGGTTCAATTCCGGCCAGCCCGACTAATTCTCTACAAGAGTATAACTTATTGGGCCGATTCGCTCATGGTCGTTTCCTACCATTCGTTCTGAGCAGATTTTCCTCTGGTGAAAGAAACACTCGAGGAGGCTGCACATGCAACTACCCTACGCGCTCCGCAGGCGCCCGAGCCGAACTGGAGGGCGCTCCATTTACTACTGCCAGTTTCGTAATGAAGACGGCACGCGACACACTGCCGTGTCGACCGGCATGAGGAACCGTGCGGCGGCCGACGCCTGGGCACGCGAGCAGTCCGCGGTAGTATCCGAAGCACTACGAAAGGTAGACGCCCCGAGGCGGGCAAACAACGCGGTCCGGCGCGATTTCCTGCTCTCACCCGAAGAGGAAGCGGCGACCCTCGAGAACATGAGCAAACGCGACGGTCTGGTGTTTCGGTTTCTCCTGGCTACCGGGGCGCGAGTATCCGAGGCCCTGGGGATCCCTCTCGCACATTGCAAGACCGAGGGCGGCGTGGTTAGCTGTCCGGTTATCGGCAAGGGCGGGAAAACCCGCGAGCTCCGAGTATCGACGGGCCTATTCTACGCGATCCTGGGAACCTTTTTTGGGCAAGACCTACCTTTTCGAGACCTCCGGCGGCAGACCTCTGCACCGGGTTTATCTCTCGCAGCAAATACACAAATCGTTCAAACGGGCGACCGGTAAGCTATTCTCGGCTCATTCCTGCCGGCACACCTTTGCTACCCGACAGATTGCCAAAACTCACAAGATCCAGGCCGTCAGTGACTACCTCGGCCATGCAAGCGCGGCGATCACACTCTCCATGTACACCCACGAGACCTTGACAGATAACGAGCTCGGGATGGATTAGAAAGCGTTTGTTGCGAAGTGCTGCGTGACAAATTCAATGGCCAAACTGTGTCAGCGAGGAGGCTGTCGCCATGATGAATATGAATAAGAGGAGATTCCCCGTCTTTCCGACGATTTTCATGGTGACGGTGTTCGCCGGACTGCAAGCCGTCAGCGTTTTTGCCGGACCAAACGAGAATGCTCTCGCTGCCAACAACCGAGGAGATTTCCCTACGACTCTCCTGCTTTGGCGAACGTTGGCCGACCAGGGGTATGCCTCGGCACAGGACAACATCGGGTTGATGTACTACAACGGCCAAGGCGTGACGCAGGATTACGGACAAGCGGTTGCGTTGTGCCTGAAAGCGGCCAATCAGGGTTTTGCTCATGCGCAATACGATCTTGGGGTGCTGTACCACAACGGGCAGGGAGTACCTCGGAATTACAGGCGGAACATATGTGGATGAATTGTGTCGGCGATTGGTGATGTTATGTATGGTTTATTCATTCATCGTATTGCCTAATTTAATTTCTCTTTTACTTCATTTGCAGCAGCTTTGATATCATAGCTTACCTTAATGTCCTCACCCTTGTAGACAATCTTAAGCAACATGGAAGTCCGCCCAAGACCATCGTCCTGAACACTGCCGAATTCGGTTACGCTGCTTTTATTCTTTTTTCTTTTCTTTCTTAGCAGTTCAGACAATAATACCTTAACATGGTACTCATAATCATTGTAGAAGCTGTGCTTTCCATTGACAGAAAGATCAACAGCCGATGACTTTACTTCCATCTGTGGAATATATACATAATTATTCCTAATAAATAATTATAATTTCTGAAAATATGGATATTATTTACAGCTCTCTAAGTAGATGAATAAAACCTTTATTGGCTTCATTCATCGTATTGCTCATGCAAATCATATACAGTCTGGAGATTATCCAACTAGTTTCCAGTCAAAAATGGAACATTGCGTTTATGCAAAAATTAATATTCAGCAAATAAAATTTGCTGAAATGAAAATAAAAAAGGAAAATAACAGGAACGAACATTATATAAACTTTACACTACGAAATAATGAGCAACTGACAAATGTGCTATTATATAATGGAAGTGGCGGATTTGGAAACAGTTGTGATTTATCCAATGTCGGGATGTTAGGTTTAATGAAGCATGGAATTGCCTTTTTACCAATTGATAAAATAAAAGAAATTTATTGTAAATAATCCTTTGTATGACAATACCCTCCTTTCCTGTCCAAATAAGTGACTTGTGCCTTTAAAACCACACTAGTTGAATTAACTCTAAAAGCTAAGTTCCTTTTGTTTGCCATTTCAAAGATTTTTATAACTTACTGTATAAAAATAATTAAAGGTTTTTTAATATGTTAGATAGTACAAAATAATATCAAACAGTTATGATGAGAAGATCATTGATTCTTAGTGTTTTATTGATTTCGACTTCTGTTTTCTTTAAGAGTTGAATCTAGGTGGTCTATTGGTTCTGAGTTGCTTCGTGATAATATTCAATTTTCAATGCCGCAGGTATTGCAGAGTTCAGGGCTTATAAATCTCTTATATCTTTCAATTTTAATCCGTTTTTGTCGATATTTGAAAATCAATTGATTTTGACAACACCATTATATTTAAAATTTTTAATAGGTGATAAAATCAGACTGTGTCCGACTTTTGGATTATTTATTCAAATGCAAATTATGGTTGGTCCACGGGAATAATGATTGAAATGAAAGTAAAGGAAAAACTTTACTTATTTGCCAAGGGTGATTATAACAAAAACTATTGGAAATCTGAAACTCCAAGACATTATGAATACACTGATAGTGGTTCTATTATTCAAATAGTGTGGGATTAAAAAAAAATATATTTAAAGTAATCACCATCCCTTCAATAGTTGAATTAACTCCAAAAACCAAGTTCACCATGTTTGCCATTTCAAAGAGCCAATGCGCATCACTGTTCTTCCACTACTTCGTCGTTCCAGTACGTATTGCTCCGCGAGGTCCGCGACCGGGACTACTTCTACGTCTGGGGATTCTCGCCTGGGGTGGTGGCCGCGCTCGGCATGATGTTCGTCTGGGAATGCATCGGCTGGCTGTTCGGTGCCGAGCGCGTGAAGCTCGGCCGCCGGACCGTCGAAACGCCCGCCCGCCACGGATGGTCTTCCGGCTCGCCCGTGCTGCTCATGGCCCTCGTCCCCCTGTCCGCCAACTGGCAGTGGGCGTCGCACCCGGCCAGACCGACGCGCGCAACATGGCGGTGGACATGCTCAATTCGGTGGAGCCGTACGGCATCTCCATCGTGGTGGGCGACAACAACACCTTCCCGCTCTGGTACGCGCAGGACGTGCAGCGCATCCGTCGCGACGTCACCGTGGCCAACCGTCGTTGCTCAACACCGACTGGTACGTGCGCGGGCTGATCCGGCGCCCCGTCTATGCGTACGATTCGGCCGGGGACCGGCCATCTACCGTGGCAGGACGTGGCCCGCCCCCACGGACCCGCGATCCGGATGTCCATGGCCGACGCCGACGCCGTGCCGCATACGAGGCGATCGGGGCCGACCCGATGCAGCCCTCGGAAGCCAGCTGAACGCGACGATCGACCCCAAAAACCTGCCGCAGGACGACGCGGGCACCGGCTATCTGGACGCGCGCCGACCTGTTCGTCCTGCGCATGATCGCCGATCGTACACCGAGCGGCCCATGTACATCAGCCGCACCGCGGGCCGACATTACGCGGAGACCCTCGGCCTCGGCAACAACGTCATCACGCAGGGGCTCGCGCAGAAGGTGTTCATTCCCACCAAGAACATGGGATCCGACACCGTGATGGTGCAGGGCGACGGCTACATGGACGTCAATGGCACGCTCACCCTCTGGGACAGCGTCTTCGAGGCGCCCGAGTCGTTGGCCAAACGCCACTGCTCGGTGGGCAGGCCATCCTTTTATGTAACATTACTTGGTTCAGTTTCGTGTGTTGCTCGAGATAGCCTGAGCCGGCTCATATGTGGTGACAGTCTTCCTCAAACACGGCGGTCTGTCACGTC
Source organism: uncultured Spirochaetota bacterium (assembly GCA_963832675.1). Lineage (GTDB taxonomy): Bacteria > Spirochaetota > Spirochaetia > DSM-27196 > DATKUC01 > DATKUC01. Next base: position 222,417 of record CAWHUY010000029.1, read on the forward strand.
CCGAGAATTGACGACAGCTATCCGGCAGGGTCGAATCAAATCGTCGCCACCAACCTCAATTCGATCTCAAGGTTCAACCTGCGGATCAGCGGTTGCGTATCCTTGAGCAAGGCCTTCTGAACTGCCGAGCCGGCCATTGTCTTGTAACCTTAAGTCTGGGTACCGCTTCGGTGAGAAACAGGCCTTTGACGGCTGTCATGAATTCTATCGACATGACGAGCCTCCGGGCCTCTGCATACTTTATGGAAGATGATGACCAACAGGTCAACCCAGTTTAGAGGGTTTTCGGTGCTGTTTCCAATTCGAACCCTGCCGTCATGCAGGCGCTTTTGCGTTTCCGCAGCCACGCTCTCGGCTCTGGTTCTGGCCAGTCTGGCGACCGGTTGCGGCAAGAAGGCGGAAGAGCCCGCTCTTCCCCCGACCGCGTCGACTCAAGCGCCGACGGGTGCCATCCCGAACAACTGTTGCCCAAAGATCACCGCAACCTCAAACGCTCAATGTTCCAGAAGGGGCAAGCACGGACGCCGTCTTGCAACAGATGAATCGAGAGTTGCTCCGGTGGATTGTCGCCGCATCGGCGTAAACCTAACTCTTACGAAGAGTTTATAAGCAGCGCCCAATTGACTGTTCCGCCGACGCCTGTCTGGAAAGCGCTACGTGCTGGGCAGGGACATGAAAATCGTTCTAAAGTAAGTGTGTTTAATTACATTATGAGGATAGCTAGAAAGATGCCCTCAGGCGTGGTTTCACCTTGATTGAACTGCTGGTGGTCATCGCCATTATCGCAATTCTAGCTGCCATGCTCCTGCCGGCGCTTGCGAAAGCCAAGTCCAAGGCGCACCGGATTCAATGCCTGAACAATCTCAAGCAGGACGGCTTGGGAATCTCCTTGTTTGTCATGGATCATAACGACATGTACCCTCCGGCGGGATTGGGCGCGGGGATGGTCAAACCGCTTGGGATTCATACATCAATTGGTACATCGGAGGCAGGTTGACTTGGGATGATCTGATTCTTGGAGTCTTATACGCAGACGTGTCCCCGAAGGTCCTGATATGTCCGGCGGACAGAGGCCGGCGAAAAGGTGGACTGGATCGGCGGCAGCCGCTCCATGGTTTGGGGTCAGATCCTACGCGATGGTGAGCGCAGGCAAGAGCTGGTCTTACGACATTCAGGTCAGCACGGCCGGAGGAAGCTATCCGCTGCCTTCTCCCACGATTGGGGTCGGCATCTACTGGTCTGATAGCGAGTGTTCCAGATCCGGCCCCCGAAGCTCGCTCTTACAAGACCAGTGTGGTGCCGGTATCCGCTAGTTCCCTTTCTGCTCGTGGAGCAACCGAACAAGGCGGGCGCTGCGGGCAATGAATGGCCGTGCGTGAGCGTTGGCCCTGTGGGGAGCGGTCCTGGCGCCGACCTTTATCAAACAGACGCATCCTCTTCGCCGCCACAGAACCAGGGCAAGTCGTTATACATGGCGCATGGGGGGCGATTCAATTACGTGTTCCTGGACGGGCACATTGAAGCCCTTAAGCTTGAGACGACGTATGGCAGCGGAACCAGACTTACACCCCGGGGCATGTGGACGCTAAAGCGGGGAGATTAGCGGCTAAAAATTTCACAGTAGTTCATTCATTAAAACACTCGAACAAACCCAAAAAGCATAGCAAAAAGTAAATCTTTCCAGTCATACCCTTTATGAAAAACCAAAAAAATCACAGACATATGAGCCGGTCGTTTTATGCCATTTTGACGGGCCTTTTACTTGGTTCAACGGAGGCTTTGATGGCGCAGCCGTACACCAACTTCTTGCAAGGCTTCGACACCTTCGAATCCGCGTTGGCTGCCCCTGGCGGAATCGGCCACGGTTGCCCCGAATGTCCAGTTAGACTGGATTGACACTGATGGGTATGTGCCAATGGCTGCGTGTGGATGCAAGTCCCTTGGGTGGACTCCGGCGGAGGATGGCAGGAGGTGCAGCTTCCCTACGATGATCCGGTCCCTGGCCAGGACTGTTGCAGCCCCTTATGCGACTGCCGAATATGACATCAAGGTTCAGGGCTCCCCAGACCCCGGGACGGACGGTAATACGGCGATGCGCAGCTCATTTTGCAGGGGTGGGCGGGGGCGGGTGGAAACCCGACGAACAATGCGGCCAACTGGGTGCCCTGGCCGAGTGCCGATTACAGCGGCAGGGGTTTGGCAGCACGTGGTGCATCGGATGCTGCCTTATGAGCTCTACAACATGAACAAGGCTGTTTTCAACATCATTGCTCCGACCTGCACCAACACGATCACTTACCTGATCGACAACCTCGAGTTCAAAGTGCCAACGAACAATCCACCGGCATTGACCATGAACGCGGCGCCTCCTCCAGGACTGCATCTCGTTACAGCAGGTGGGCCAGGAGACCGCCAGATTATTCGAACAGTTGCATCGAACCTCAAGTGGTACGGGAGGACCGGGCCCGTAAAATACGCGTTCACTATCAGCAAATTCCCTCCAGAAATCCTTACACCAACTACATGGCCTTTTGTCCTTATTCCGTATGCTCCGGGGTCCACGGCTCCAGACTGGGACTCGACGAATTGTATCAGGCTGGATGTTCAGAACCACGGAACTGGCGCGGCGTACTTGAGGTACAAGACGAATGGCCCAGCTCTAACGGAGGTTTTACGTGCCCGTTGCGGACGGTGGCGGCTCCTTTCCTGGAGTGACCAATTCGACCCTGCTTGGAGAGTGGAGTCTCACTTTCCTTGACAACAAGCAATACGTTCAATAGCCTCTAACACGTTCCGGCGTCTTGCTCCTGGGCCATCAGTCGATCGGCCAGGCCTTTGGCGCCAAGATCGTCGGGCCGGCCGGCTGATGCACGGCAAGATCGATCGGATACACCACGACAACCGCGACCTGTACGAGGGCCTGGACAATCCGCTCACCGCCACCCGCTACCACAGCCTGGTGATCCAGCCCGACACGCTGTCCGACGAGTTCGAGGTCGGCCGCTGGAGCGACGCCCCGGACGGCAGCCGCGAGATCATGGGCATCCATCATCGGCATTTCCCCCTGTACGGCGTCCAGTTCCATCCGGAAGTTTTCTGACCGATTGCGGGATCGACCATCCTGGAACGGTTCTCGAAGACTCACATCTGACGCTGGTTGCGAAAGAACGGCGAGGAACGAAATCGGTACCACACGAAGGCGGAGAGACGGGAGGGGCCGGAGATTTCCCACTCCTTCTTCGCGCTTGCGCTTTCGTGAACTCCATTGTTCTGCACTACTCCCAATACATGTGAACTTGGGCTGCGGGGCGGTGCTGCTTGTGGGCGAGTGCTTATTGCCGCCGGTGGATTGGTGGCCGCTGGCTTGGATCACCCCGATTCCCTGGGTGCTGCTGATTCGGCAAAACGAACTGCCCGGGACGGCGGCCGTATCTAGTGCTGGCCTTGGCGGGCTTCTGCTTTCTGGCTGGGAGTCCTACACTGGCTGCGGCTGCCGCATTGGGCCACCAGCTTCGGCTGGCTCGCCCTGTCTCTGTATTTCTCCCGTATACCTCCCGCTTATTTGTGGGCCTGTCGCGCGTGGCCGTGCATCGGCTGCGCATTTCCGGTGATACTCGCCGCGCCGATCGTCTGGACCGGCTTGGAGTTGCGGGCCGTGTTTATGTTATGTTCTTGGTTCCGTTAGCGTATTGCTGAGTTATTATCAAAGTGGAGCCGACTCATACCGCTTCGGATTATGAAAATTCTATTGGTCAGTCCGCAAACGCCAGACACGTTCTGGAGTTTCAAACATGTTCTCCGTTTTGTTTCCAGCAGGCCGCGTTTCCGGCCGCTGGGATTGCTGACGGTGGCGGCCATGCTGCCGCGCGGAGGGTGGAAATTCCGCGTGGTGGATATGAATGTGACGCGGAGCAATACGTGCCATGGCACTGTTGTTGCCGCCGCGACAA
>CAWHUY010000030.1:0-11386 GCA_963832675.1 uncultured Spirochaetota bacterium
AATATGGAAATGCTTTCGTACCAGGAGTTGCTCGGTGCGCTCTTGGGCCCATAGAGGCGAAGAAGCTGGCCATAGAGGTCAGTCGCGGCAACGGCCTCCGGGGAGCTCACTGCTGACTTTCCCGCCGTGCCGAGCCAACTGCCGCCGAAGCTGTGAACGAAATCGATCCACTGCGAGGTGGCGGCTGCCTTTTTCCCGCGCAGGGTGATGCCGTAGATCCGGCCGTGCGAGTCTTCGTAGATGCGGCGCGCAGCGTCGAGCAACTCTTCCATTGTCGTGGGAACCGCAACATGGTACCGCGCGAGGATGTCCTTGTTGTATGCCAGTAAAGAAGTCTCGAGCTGGATCGGAATGGTATAGGTGGTGCCGTTCCTGGTACCCGCCTGCAGGGCCGACTTGAACAGGTCGCCGACGTCATACTCCGGCCACAGAAGCGATTCCGAATTGAGGTAGCGGTTCAACGGTTCGAGCCATCCGGATTGAGTGTAGCGAGCCAGATCCTGTCCCGGCATGATCATGAATGTGTCGACGTCTGAGGTCCCCGACAGCAGCTCTATCGTGAGCTTGGTGCGGAATTGATCTTCCGGGTACACGGACATGTTGACCTGGATTCCGGTTAGCTTCTCGAATTCCGGAATATCGGGGCGGATCAGATCGATCCACGGATGCTTGTCCGCGAGAAAATTGATGGTTGTTCCCGAATAAGCCTTCCAGTTGAATCGCGGCCCCGAAAGGCCGATCCGCTGGCTGACCGGTTGGTTCTCGTGCTCTCCGACGGCGAATGCCGGCAGCACCATCGCCACGCACAAGGCCAGTGCCGCGGCGAATCTCCTGTTCATCAGTTTCTCCTGCCGCCCCGAGGCTATCCTTTCACTGCTCCGACGGTCAATCCACGTACCACGTATCGCTGGAAAATCATCGTGAGCACGATCGCCGGCGCAATGATTACCACCGCGGCGGCCATCACATCACCCCAGCTGATCTCAGCATAGGAAACGAAATTGTAGATCGCGATCGGAAGGGTTTTCGTCCGACGCGACGCGAGCACAAGCGAGAACATGAAGTTGTTCCACGAAAAGATGAACGAAAGGGTGGTAGCAGTTATGATGCCGGGTCCGGTGAGCGGCAGAAGCACGTGGAAGAACGCCCCCTGTCGGGTTGCGCCTTCGACCATCGCCGACTCTTCGAGGGCGCGCGGTATCCCGTCGAAGAAGTTGATCATGATCCAGACGACAAGCGGAAGAGCGATCATGATGTGGCTGGCTATCAGCGCGGTATAAGTGTCAATAAGGTGCATTCGCGAAAAGATGATGTACCACGGAAGCAGGAGGGAGATCCCCGGCATGAGGCGTGCAACGAGGATGATGACGCCGAAGGTTGTCTGGCGAAACCGGGAAATCGAATAGGCGGCCGGAACGCCGAGGATCAGTGAAAGGCTGGTCGCGCCGACTGCAATTATTGTGCTGTGAAGCAGGTAGGCGAAGAAGTTCTCGTCTCCGAGCACGCGCTGCAGGTTAGCCATCGTCGGATGGAATATCCACACAGGCGGACTTGCGACGATCTGCGACTGCGTCTTGAACGCCGAGCTTCCGACCCAGAAGAGGGGAAAAAAGAACGCCAGGCAAACGAGCGCAATCATCACGTACCAGACCAGTTGCAGATACCATTTGTTCCTGTTCATCGAACCTTTTCCCGCTTTAGAGATCATAGCTCTTTCTCAGTCGCAGCATCCCCAGCGTCAGTCCAAGGACGAGAAGGAACAGCGCGATCAACGTTGCCGAGGCAGCTCCGAAACGGAAGTAGTTGAAACTCAGATTATATGAATAGATGTTCAGCGTTTCCGACGCCTGGCCGGGCCCCCCGGAGGTCATCACAAAAATGATGTCGAAAGTCTTCAAACCATCGATTCCGCGAAGCACCATCGCCACGATGATGGTCGGGCTGAGGAGCGGCAACGCAATATGCCGGAATCGCTGGACCGCGTTTGCCCCGTCGACCTTGGCCGACTCAAACGGGTCTGTTGGCAGAGCCGCCAGCCCCGCCATTACCATCAAGGCAATCATCGGTGTCCATTCCCAGATGTCCACAATTGCCAGGGAAGGAATGACAAAGCTGTTCGAGGCGATCCAATTTGAAGTCGGCAGTCCGAGATGGGTCAGAACGTAGTTCGCGAGACCAATTGTCGGTTCGTAGAAGAGTGTCCATGCAAGTCCGATGGCGACCGGCGTCGTGACCATGGGGAGCAGCAGAAGAACCTTCGCCAGGCCCTTCCCCCGGAACTCCCGGTCCAGGATCAGGGCGACCGCGACCCCGAGCACCGTTTCCAGGCCGACCGCAAGAGCGGTGAAGTAGATCGTGCGCAGCGTGGCATTCCAGAATCGCGTGTTGCCGAGCATATCGGCGAAGTTCTGAAGCCCGACGAAGCTTATGGTTCCCCCGGAGAGCATATTCCAGTCGTTCAGGCTCAGGTAGATCGTGAAGAAGATGGGGAAGATCATCAACGCCACCACGATCAGGGCCGCGGGCAGCGGGAAGATCCACCTCAGGTTCTTCTCAACGAATCGGCTTACGTTCATTGTCTTTTGCTTTGTCCTTCCGCGGAAGTTCGCGGCGAAAGATGCGCGCTGTCGCGGCGGAACCGATATTCCGCCGCGACAGCCTCCACTACGAATTGTCTATTGACCGAGCTCTCCGGCTTTCTGGAGGAGCTCATCCACCTTTGCAACCGCCGCGTCTGCCGTCGTCTTGATATCGCCCTGGCCCGAGTTTTCGATCGCCTGGGTGATGACGGTGCCGATGGCGTCGCGGGCTTCGCCGACGGCGGTCATGAGCGGCCGATCGTAGGAACGGGCAGTTGCCGCGATCGCTTTCGCGCTCTCGGACAATCCGGGGAACAGCTGCTTCACAACGGCCGGATCGTCCCAGACCGACTGCCGGGCCACCGTGACACCCTTGAGCAGCGATGTCGTCGCGACCCCTTTGCTCGACGCCCATTTGAGGAAACTCCAGGCCGCGTCCTTGTTGGTCCCCTGAGAACCCATTGCCAACGCCCATGGTACCACCATATAGGCATGGTTTCCATCGGGTCCGGCCGGGAAGGGGGCGACACCGAGCTTGTCTGCGACCTGCGATTTCGAAGCATCGAGAAGCCCTGCGATCAGGGTGCTTGCGTCGGTCCACATTGCCACCTTGCCGCTGGCAAAGAGTGCCTGCGCCTGCGGCCAGCTCATGTTGGTGACTCCCGGAGGGCCGTACTTGCCGAGCATTTCGCCGTAGAACTTGAACGCCGACAGGGCCGCAGGAGAGTTGAAAGCCGCGCGCCCGTTGACGATGAAGTCTCCGCCGAGATTGTAGAGGTAGCTCGAGAACTGGGTGACTGCCGCGCCGCGCTGACCGCGAGAGACGATCCCATAGGTGTCTTTCGCCGGGTTGTTGAGTGCTTTGGCGGCCGCCATCAGCTGGTCGAGAGTCTTGGGAACCGCGATTCCTGCCTGCTGGAACAGATCTTTTCGATAGAAAAGCGTCTGCCATTCGGTGACGATAGGCACCGAGTAGACCTGGTTCTGGAAGGTCACCGCGTCGACCGTCGAGGCGGGAAAATCCTTCCAGTCCCATGACGCGTCGGTCTTGTTCTTCAGGTAGCTGTCCAGGAACTCATAGTACTTGTTCTTCGCGAACAGCTTCCCTTCCTGAAGCGGACGGGTCATGAATACATCGATCGTCGAAGATCCCGACGCGAATTCGACCGTGAGCTTCTGGGTCAGCTGATTTTCTTCATAGCTTTCCAGATTGACCTTCACACCCGCCTGTTTTTCGTAGTCCGGGATGAGCGTCTTGATGACGTCCGTGAACGGGTGGTTGGCCGCAACGAACCGAAGTTCGGTGGGCTTGGTCTGTTCATTGGAGCCGTTGGCGAAAAGCGTGCCCGTGAAGACGGTGACGGCCAGTACGGCGGTCATCGCAACGACAACCCAACGGATCGACCGTGGCTTGTTCTGCATAGAATCCTCCTCTTGGAAATGAGATAGCCGACACTACCACGGCCTGGTGGTGCCAACAACAAATTTCGGCCCAACCGTCGAGTTACCGGGATGAGTCGTCGTTCCGGTGGACAGCTCCCGCGTGGAAGGATATTTTTCTAGTGTACGGAAGCCGACTTGCGAGTTCCCGTTCAAGTTCCTGGGAGGCCTCATGCGTTTGAGAAGACAACCGCTCGTCATCACGATTCTTCTGACCATCCTTGCTGCACTTGCCCTGACCTCCTGTGTTACTGCGGCAATGCCGCAGTCCCGACCACTGCCGTCGAAATCGACCGCAGAGGCCCAGCTTCGCACGCTGATCGCCTCGGACACGCCTCAGGCGGCCTTCCCGAAGATGGATTTCTACGCGACGAAACAAATCATATCCCGGGGGGAGCTTTCGGACTTTCGCGGAAAGGCGTACGACGCGGTTCTGAATCAGCTCGACAAGGCCGTATCCGCCGAAGAGTTCCAGAAAGCTGCCGGCTACATCCAGTCCCTCGACACCCTGCACAGCTCCGGCATCGTGGCCTCGCTCCCGGATCGGTCGCTGTCGCCGGATGCGCTTCAGTTCAAAATCGCGGAGAAGTATCGGAACGACGGCAACGATCCGGCGGCTCTCGATGAGTTTCTGCGTATTCAGAATCTGAAAGGCGCGGCATCGGAAGAGGCGCTTCTCACCTACGGAAAGATCGCGGTCGCGTATCACAGTCGATCCGGCGCGGAGGTGATTGCCGCAGCGTTGAAGGATGAGAAGGTGTCGGTTCCTGCGGAGATGGCCGATTTTCTTCAGAGCAGCGTTGACTCGACCGAACTGCTCAAAGGAACCGTGACGCTCTTTCTCGATCAGGGCATCAAGCTGCAGGGCGGGCTCGGGTATCCCGACATAGCAATCGGCAGCGGTTTCTTCATTGACAAGCGTGGGTATCTGCTCACCAACTACCACGTAATTGCCGGCAAAGTCGAGCCCGCATCGAAGGATTACGCGAAACTCTACGTGATCGAACCGGACAAGCCGAACGATCGAATTCCGGCTGCCGTCGTGGGGTACAGCCGGATTTTCGACATTGCACTGGTTAAGGCCGACATCAAACCACCCTATGTCTTCTGGCTCGATCAGAAAGCTAAAATCCGGCAGGGTCAGACGGTCTACGCCGTGGGCTCCCCCGGCGGTCTCGACAGCACTCTTACCTCGGGAATCGTTTCGGCGACCGACCGGCAGATCCTGCAGATGGGTGACACGCTCCAGATAGACGTTCCGGTGAATCCCGGAAACAGCGGCGGTCCGCTCCTCACCGCGAACGGCGAGCTCGTCGGGGTGGTTTTTGCCGGCGTACAGGGATTTCAAGGTGTGAATTTCGCGATACCAATTTCATGGATAGGCAAGCTTCTTCCGCAACTTTATCGAGGCGACGAAGTGAAAGCTCCATGGCTCGGCGCCGCCGTCGTTGAAACCGACGCGGGGCTGGAAGTGACCTATGTCGCGCCGGATTCGCCGGCAGCCGGAATCGGTATCGAGAGGCATGACATCATCACCACGCTGAATGGAAAGCGGGTCTCGAAAGCGATCGACGTACAGCGACTGCTCCTTTCTCTTCCCGCCGGGAGTCTTGTCCCCATGACATGGACCCGCGACGGGCAGTCGGTGAGCAGCCTCATTGTCCCGGGCGACCGTCCGCAAAATCCGGTCGACGCAATCCTGAAAAAACAGGAACCGACGGTGCTGTTCCCGCTTCTGTACGGAATGGACATCGCGCCGAGGCGGGGGTTCCTACGGTCGAGCTATGAAATCACCCACGTATATCCCGGCGGAACAGCCGATGAAACGGGGCTTTCGCTGAAGGATCAGTTTTCGCTCGTGGGGCGTGAGGTCGACCCCGTGAAGAAACAGATCACTTTCGAGCTGCAGCTGAAACAGAAGAAGACCGGTTTTCCCAACCGTGCGATCGGTCTGACATCCGATATCGAACTGCCGTATTTCATTTAGGGAGACAGCGTTGCGCCGGGTTACGGCATCTCGATGAACTGGTCGTCCCCGGAAGGAATTTCAAAGGAGGTCAGGAACTCGTCCAGCTTGTCCTTATCGTCGGCGTCGACTTCCGTAAAGCTGATGCCGGTCTGGTATGTCTCGTCCCGTTTCTCCGTGCGAACAATGACGCCGCCGAGTTCGACCTTCTTTCCGGATTCCGGGAGGGCGATCTCGACCTGAACGGCCTTTTCCGATGATTGATCGACCGCGCTTTCCGTGTTGCACAGGATCCCGTATTTACTGATGTTGACACCGTCCGCCTTGATTGGCGTTTTGCCGTCGCCGGTCAATTCGACTTTGGCGTCGAGTGGAAATCGCGAACCTCTGCGGCGTTCTTCGGGCATCTTCGGCACCTCTTTCTCCTGGTGAGTCTTTCAAGCGCAACCAAAACAAACATCACGAGTATAGCCCCGTTTTTACGAACGGTCAAAATAGGGTTGACAATCCTCGGACTTGTGATTTGCGGACGCGCGCGGGTTCAATTCGATCTCTCGCCGCCATCCTGCTCCGCGCAGCCGCCGGGTACTTTGCCAGAAGCAGTCGATTTCACTGGAACGCGACGATTCCGGCCAGGTTCATGACGGGGGTCTGCATATTCAGCACGGCACGGGACGAAACGCTTCCCGGCGGGGAACCCTCTGAGGTTCCGCCCGGTTCCATCTATCGAATTTTCACCACTCGTCCCAATCACGCATTCTCGCTCGATCCTCGCGCCATCTGATCGAACCGAGGTTGGTGACAACACCTCGACGGACTTCGAAGCGGTGTGGCTGCTCCGGAACGTAGCTTCGTTCCACCCAAACCTGCGAAGGCGTAAGAAGACGGTAGGTGTAACGTACGACAACGTAGCGGCCGATCCCGGGGTTGGCCACACGAAAATAACCGTCGCGACCTTGCGTCCGAATCACGTATTCGCGGCCGGTGTCGAGGTTCCTTACCGTCACGTATACATTGGCGGCGTGTGTTCCGTTCCATTCGCCATATTGGCGCTCTCCGCTGAGAACGAAACTCACCCGCCCGACGAGTGCCGTGTCACCCCCATACGCCGGGCCGGTTCTCACGACAAAGGTTTCACAGCCGGCCAGCAGGGCGGCAAGGGCCAGGGCAAGAGTCGCAAGTCTAATCCTCATTAAAACACGCATGGGTCCTCCGGTTGTCTATTTAGTCGCTCGCAAAGGTCCGTCGGTTCCCGGGTTCCGGAATCGACATCCACGCGAGAACCGATGATGCCGGTTACCTTCCACCGATCCGGGGACCTTCCCGACCTACAGTGGTCTTCCGCGGCTGCGGCGGTGGAGAAATCCGGTCCTCTCATGCTATATTTTACCGCCGTAACATATTCTCCACAAAGGAGCAACCAATGCCTATCAATCGTGAGCGGGCCCTGCAGTTTCTCTCCGCCCGCAAGCCTGCAATTCTTGATGAGCTCAAAGAGTTTCTGCACATCCCATCGGTTTCGACCGATCCCGAACGCCGGGGCGACATAGACCGCACTGCATCATGGCTGAAGGATCGGCTCCTGGGTCTCGGGGCGGCCGACGCCGAAATCTATCCGACGGATGGAATGCCCGCGGTCTGCGGGTCGATCGCGGCCACGGGAGGCAGCGCCGTAAGCGCCCCCACGCTTCTCGTATACGGGCACTACGATGTCCAGCCGGTTGATCCGATCGGGCTCTGGGCCTCCGACCCTTTCGTCGGCCGTGTGGAGGGTGATCTGCTCTACGCCCGCGGTGCATCGGATATGAAAGGACAGAACATGGCGGTGCTGGCCGCCATCGAAGCGGTACAGCGGTCCGGCGGACTCCCGGTGAACGTGCGTTTTCTCTTTGAAGGCGAGGAGGAGATCGGGTCGCCGAATCTTGCCGCATTCGTTCGAGGTCACGGCGACCTGCTCAAGGCTGACCTCTGTCTTAACCCGGACGCGGGAATGATAGCGCCGGACCGGCCAGCCATCTGCTACGCCCTGCGAGGTCTCGCCTACTTCGAACTTCGCATCAAAGGTCCCGCGATGGATCTGCACTCAGGTATGTTCGGGGGTGCCGTGCACAACCCGGCTCAGGTTCTCTGCGACCTTGTGGCGGGCATGCATGACGGAAATGGCCGCGTGACCCTGCCCGGCTTCTATGACCGCGTCCGGGAACTGACCGACGACGAGAGGGTGGAGCTGGCACGGCTCGAAATGGACGAAGACTACTATCTCGAGCAAACCGGTGCTCCGGGTCTCTGGGGCGAAGCCGGATTCACCCCTGCCGAGCGAGTGGGCGCGCGTCCGACTCTCGAAGTCAACGGACTTCTTTCGGGATTCACCGGCACGGGGTCCAAGACCGTGCTTCCGGCCCAGGCAATGGCAAAGATTTCGATGCGGCTTGTGCCCGATCAGGACCCGGAGGAGGTGCGAGGACAATTCGAGCACTTCGTCACTTCGCGTGTTCCACAGACTGTCACGTGGGAGCTCGAACAGTACGCCGCCGGTCCACCGGTGCTTTCCGAACGCAACTCAGCCGGGAATCGCGCACTCGCCGTGGCCCTGGAGACGGTCTGGGGTTCGAGACCGGTCTTCAAGCGCGAGGGCGGGAGCGTTCCGGTTGCGACCTATCTTTCAGAGATCCTGGGTATGCCCTCGGTGCTCACCGGTTTCGGCCTGCCGGAAGATCACGTTCACTCCCCGAACGAGCGCCTGCATCTGCCGACCTGGTACCGCGGAATGGATGCGATCATACACTTCCTGTACAATCTGGCGGAAACCCGGTAGCCCCGATTGCTTTCCGGAAGGACCTGGGGTAACCTTTCGGCATGGCTGATCATATCGCGCTGCTGCGTGCCGTGAATGTCGGCGGCAAAGGCAAGGTCTCCATGGCAGAGCTGAAGTCGCTTTTTGAAGAGCTCGGGTTCCCGGGCGCGGGAACGCTCCTGCAGAGCGGGAACGTCCTGTTTGATGCCGCCGGACGCGGCGATCTTGGCGCACCGTCGTCGACCGACTCACTCGAGCGGCTGCTCGAAGAGGAGAGCGCCGCGAGACTCGGCCTGCAGACCGACTATTTTGTTCGCAAGGCCGACGAGTGGGCGCAGGTCATTGCTCACAATCCGTTCGAGCGCGAGGCCGCCGAAGATCCAAGTCACCTCGTGGTGATGGTCCTCAAGAATGCACCCTCGCCGTCCGACCTCGACGCGCTCAGGTCGGTCATCAAGGGACCCGAACGCGTTGTCGCGTGGACCCGGCACGCCTACATCACCTATCCGGCGGGCATCGGCAGATCGAAGCTCACGATCGGGGTAATCGAAGGGAAGCTTCGCACGCGCGGGACGGGCCGGAACTGGAATACCGCGCAGAAACTGAATGCGCTGACGGGGAACTGACCTTGCGGCGCTGAACCCGCCGCGGGTGAGCTCAGACTTGCTGTTCTCTGCGAGCGGCGGATAGACGGCGCTCCGCTGCGCGGACGCGAACGAGCAGAATTGCGACCACGGCGAAGAGTACCGTTACGCCGAGATAGACTGGTTCGTAACCGATGCGGCCGCCGAGCTCCAGGCCTGCGATTGGTCCGAGACTTCCTCCGATATCACCAAAGAACTGATAGAGTCCCACGACGTTTCCGCGCCGGCCACCCGGCGTGAGGTCGCCGAGCAGCGTGAGAAGCGGGGTCGAGGTGCCGCCCGAGCCGGCGCCTATCAGCACCAGGCCGACGACGGCAGGAATCAAATGGCTGCTCAGACCCAAGAGCGCGAAACCCGCCGCCGCCGAACCGATTGCTGGAATCGCCGGAAGGACCCGCGACGAAACGCGGTCAATAAGCCGGCCGACGAAAACAGTAACTGCCGCCGAGCTCGAGATCATCACCGCCATCATAACACCGGCGGTTGCCTGCACATTGAAACCCGGCAGCGTGAACCTACGTTGATAGACGACGAGCACCAGCGATGCCAGAAGAATTCCCGGAATCGAAAAGAACACGAGCAGATTTGTGAGCCAGACCGCCTTGATCCGCCGGTCCGCTCGTACGACGGAAAGCAACTGCCCTCGCAACCAGGTCATCAATCTGGAAGCGGTCGATCCTGGAGCATCCGGGGGGCGGAATGCGCCCTTTGCATCAGGAATGAGAAGCCAGCTCATCGCGGTCGCAGCGGCCGTAGCGGCGGTTGCCGCCAGGAAGGCCGCATCGTCACTGAAGAACCCGGCAATCACGCCGCCCGCGATCATGCCCGCCGGCATTCCCAGGGACAACGCCATTCTCACGACTGCGGTGCTCCGCCCGCGCGTCTTCTCGTTCGAAAGATTGAGCGCGAGGGTCATTCCGCCAACCAGAAGCAACGACGACCCGATTCCCCAGACAATACGTCCGAGCAGGAGCAGCAACCCCGGAATTGTTGTATGCAGCGCCATGCTGAACGTTCCCGTGGCAGCCGCTTCGATCCCGAGACCCACCGTGAGCGGGATCTTTCCTCCGACGCGGTCGATCCAGTTTCCGCTCACCGGGTTCATTCCGAGGCGCGTGATGCGGTTTGCCGAGAGGATGAACCCGATGAAGATGCCCGAGAGGCCGAGACGCACACCGAGAAGAGGCAGGATCGGAAAGGCGATCCCTCCGCCGATCCCGCCGAGGAAGACCGCCACCGCCACGGGCCCGGCTTGCGATCGACTTTCGGCCCTATCTGTCTCGCGTTCGAAGTTTCCGTTCAAGCAAACAACTTACTGCCGTCTAGCCGCTCCGGTGAAGCGCGGGGCACAAACCGGAATCAAACAAAGAGATTTACCTGGCTCTCACCTGCGTGCTCGAGGTAGGTAGCCACCCCGGCGATATCGACGCCCTCTATCAGTTCTTCCTTTTTGACTCCCATCATGTCCATCGACATCTGACAGGCCACCAGATGCACACCCTGCTCCCGTGCCGTCGCAATCATCTCTTCGAGTGAAGCTATGTTCTGCGACTTCATCCGCGCACGCATGAGCTTCGATCCCACGCCGGCGAAGTTGATCTTCGACAGTGAGAGCCGTTCGCTGCTGCGCGGCAGCATCCATCCGAACATTCTGCCCATCAGGTCCTTCCGAACCGGTTCGTGCGTCGTTCGCTTGATGATCGAAAGTCCCCAGAAGGTGAAGAAAAGCGTTACGTCCCTGCCGGCCGACGCGGCGCCATTGGCTATGACAAAGGTGGCAAGAGCGCGGTCGAGGCTGTCCGAAAAGACAACTATCGTCGTGCCGTTGAGAGCTGCCGTACCGCGAGCAGGCGCTTTCGCTGCTTCGCGTTTCACCACCGCCCGGACGTTGGCTCCCTCCTGTTCGAGGGCGACAAGCGTGTTTCCGGTAAGCAGCTAACTAAACTCAAGGCGCCGACGACAT
>CAWHUY010000031.1:0-72256 GCA_963832675.1 uncultured Spirochaetota bacterium
GCGCTGCTGCTCGAGAAGGCCGGAGAGGCCTCAGATGCGCGCGGCAAGTCATCGGCCGACGCCCTCGTAACGCGGATCAACGCATTCGCGGAGTCCGCCCTCAAGATGCGAATCGAGGCCGGGATGAACATCCGCAGCGGAAAGCGATTTCTCCACACCGAGCCGCATCACGACGACATCATGCTCGGCTACCTTCCGTTCGTGGTACGCCATATCCGTGATCATAGCACATCTCATCACTTCGTGACGCTCACGAGCGGCTTCACCTCGGTGACGAACCGTTACATGCTCACCCTTTGCCGCAAACTCAGTGACGCTCTGAAAGACGACCGATTCCAGTTTCGTCGCCTGCAGGAGGATGGCTACTTTGATCCGGACAATCCACAGTTCCGCAACTACGATGTATGGAAGTACCTGGACGGCATTGCTTCGGAATCGGCTTCGATGTGCGACGAAGGCAGTCTGAGACGGTTGTTGCGCGATCTTATTGTGGTATTCGAGGAATCCGATCTGGATAACATCGGCGACCGGGTCGATGAGCTGATCAACTACTTCGAGACCCAGTACCCGGGAAAGAAAGACCTGCCCTACATTCAGCAGCTCAAGGGAATGACCCGCGAGTGGGAGTCCTCCTGCCTTTGGGGATACTTCGGATGGGACGCCTCCGCGATCCACCACCTTCGCCTCGGCTTTTACAAGGGCGAAATCTTCACCGAAGATCCCACTTTTGCACGCGACGTGATCCCGGTGCTGAATCTGCTGGAGGCTACAAAGCCGAACGTTGTCACTGTCGCATTCGATCCGGAGGCCAGCGGTCCTGACACCCACTACAAAGTGCTTCAGGCGGTCTCGGGAGCGCTCAAACAGTACGAAACGGAGACGTCCGACCGCGGCGAGAGCGAGGCGGCCGATATAGAGGTGATCGGGTATCGAAATATCTGGTTCCGGTTTCACCCGTCGGAAGCGAATATCTTTGTGCCGGTTTCTTTGAACATGCTCACGCTCCAGCACTCCTCGTTCATAAACACCTACCTGTCCCAGCGTGACGCGTCCTTTCCGAGCTACGAAATGGACGGACCATTCTCACAACTCGCGCAGAAGATTCAGGTAGAGCAGTACGAAACGCTGCAAACCTGCCTCGGCCGAGAGTTCTTCTATGAGCATCCGAGCGCGCTGATGCGCGCAACGCGCGGATTTGTGTTTCTCAAGTCCATGAATCTCGCCGAGTTTTACGAAGAATCACTCGCCCTGAAGAGACTTACCGAGTCCGAGCACAACCCGATGGCCGGAAGACCCTCCATGGCAGCGATCGGACGGCCCCTGGCCGACGACGAAGAAGAGGCATAGAGGTGTCGGGTCCCATCGCGGGCTATCCGGGAGGAAGCAAGCAGTTTCAGCGAGTGGCGAATCTGGCCCTGGTGATGAACATCATCCGCCAGGAGCAGCCGATTAGCCGAACCGTGATCGCCCGCAGGCTCGGCCTGGATCGGTCTACGATTACGCACATCACCTCGCGCCTTCTCGACGAGGGTTGTATTCGAGTCGATTCCGAGGGCGATGCGACAAGTCGCGGCGGACGCAGGCCAACGCTGCTCGCGATTGACCCGGATTGGGGGTACACGCTCGGGATCGACCTCGCGCCTGGTGACTGCCGTGCGGTTGCGATGAACCTTTCGGGTGAACTCCTCTGGAGCGGCGACGATCCGCTCTCCGGCTACGCGAACAATCCTTCGCGCGCGGTTCTCGCGGCAGTTTCGCGTCTCTTGCGATCCGCGGAGGCGGCCGCACAGGCCCGATCACGAAAGTCAGCCCGAGCGCCCGCACTTCTCGGACTCGGGATTGCCGTTCCCGGTGTTGTCGAACCGGTAACCGGTCGGGTGATACGTTCGCGGGCGCTCGGACTCGATGAGTATGATCTGCTGTCACGGGTCACGGAGCGTACCGGCCTGCCGGCAATTGTGGAAAACGATGCCCGATGCTGCGCCTACGGCGAGCTCATGGGGGACCACGAGAGCTTTCTCTTTGTCCTTGGTCGTTTTCAACCGGAGGATGAGGCTGAACGCCGGATGTTGAAACCCAGCGGAATGGGGGTGGGAATAGGGTTGGCCATCAACGGCCGCGTTCATACCGGGGCGCATCACGCAGCCGGTGAGTTCCGCAGCATGCAGTGGAAAAGCAGCTATCCCGGTCAGCTCGGTCTCGACCCCGATGCACTTCCGCGGTTGCAGACCGATTCGGCGGTTCTCCGTAGTGTGGTGACCGAAGTGATGGCGAACCTGATACCGGTTATTTCGGTGGTCGATCCCTCGACTATTGTCCTCGGCGGTGAGTTCCGTCGCCACATGTCGGTGGTCGAAAGCGTTCTGTCCGGCGAACTTGGCGACTCCTATGCAACGAATGAAACGGCGACCTGGGAGTTTCGCAGTTCGCGGCACGGCGACAGGGAGGTTGCCGCGGGAGCAGCATGGATGTTTATCGAGCGCCTCTTTTCGGTACCCCTTCCTGCGGGAGCAACGGCTGGGGCCGAGTGGGACCGCGTTTTCGAGCGGGCCGCAGTCACGGAGAAAAGCGCGTGAACGGCGAAACGACAATCGGAATCGATATCGGGGGAAGCAGCATCAAAGCGATCGTGCTCCGTGAAGATGGATCCCACGGCGAGCTCGTCTCCGTCCCCACGCCAACCGATGGCGGGAGCGGTGGGGTGATCGCCGCGATAGAACGCGGCGCCCTGGCCGCAATTGAGTCGGCCGGAGCGACTCGACCTGCCGCAATTGGCGTGGGTACGCCCGGCCTGGTCGACGATGAGCTCACCATTCGAGGCGCGGCCGTCAATCTTCCCGATTGGGAGGCCTTCTCGCTCAAGGCAGTGCTCGAGGAGAAGTTTCGCGTGCCGGTATGGGGCGGCAACGATGTCGGTCTGGCGGTGCTCGGCGAGTACGAGCTGGGAGCCGGCGCCGGGTCGGAGGTGCTTGCCGGGATATGGCTTGGCACCGGTATCGGCGGCGGCATACTCATCGGAGGCAAACCCTTTCGCGGGCATAACGGGATCGGAAGCGAGATCGGGCACGTGATAGTGGAACCCCACGGTGAGCTCTGCAGGTGCGGCAGCAGGGGATGTTCGGAAGTCTACGCCTCGGCATCGGGTTTTCTCAAGCTCTACCGGCGCGAGCTCGAGAGACCCGGTTCGAGCCCCGCCGTGCCCGCGAACCTGTCGATGTCGGAGTTCGCGCTGGCCTTGCGGGCGGGACAACCCGAAGCCGTTGCCGCACACGAGGTCGGCTGCGACATGCTGGCGCGAACGGCCGGAATCGTGCTGAACCTTTTTGCACCGGACCGATTGCTGCTCGGCGGCGGAGTGGTCCAGGCAGGCGTTCCGCTTCTTGGTCCGGTGGGCGAACGGCTGTCGGCCTATTCGCTCCCCGCGTGCCGGAAACAGTGTGAGTTGCGCCTCTCAACCCTCGGCGCAGATGCGGGTCCTCTCGGTGCGGCCCATTTTGCCCGCCGCCGAATCGCCGGACCGTGAAACGGCGTGCGTCCGGCCGCGGGCTGATCGGCCCGGTGAACTGCGCGGCGTTTTGCGATAGAATCCTGTCATGCTCGATCGCGCGAAACTGCTTCTCAAAGAGAAGTATTGCCTGGTCCACGTCCCGAACCGCCACAAGGTGATCCGATGGGCCGAGTTGACCAAATCGCAGCGCAAAACCGGCGAATCCGTCGAACACGCCGGGCTGCTCGCCGCCCGAACGGTCTTCCCCTATGAGCTCAAAGAGTACAATATCTACAGCGGTCCCGGGGTGGAGAGCATCCTTTTCGAACTCGACCACGAAACGGAGTGATCGGCAATGAGGCAGAAGACCGATCTGCGCCGCAAGGTGCTTGCGGCCATAGCGGCAATGGATCCGGAAACGCAGGCCGTGGCGAGTCGTCGAATCGCGCAGCGCCTGACCGAGACCACCGCGTGGCGAATCTCAGGGCTGGTACTCGCCTACCGGAGCATGCGCGGCGAGGTGGACACGACGCCGCTTCTGCAGATCGCGCTCGCTGAAGGCAAGCTTGTCGCGCTTCCCCGAATTACCGGTTCGCAACTTCAGTTCCACCGGTATGATGGGGAATCGACGTTTCTCTCGCGTCACCCTTTCGGAATGGAGGAGCCGACGCAGAGCTCACCGGTGGTGGATACGGCGAAACTCGTCGAATCCGGGAAACCGATCCTCGTGATAGTGCCGGGGCTTGCTTTCGACCGGCAGGGCCGGCGGCTCGGACGCGGGAAAGGATACTATGATCGCTTTCTCTCCGCCTCCTTCTCGCGTGTCACCGCGGCCGGGATCTGTTTCGATCTGCAACTTCTTTCCTTGATTCCGGCGGAACCGCACGATGTGCGCGTAGATCTTATCGTCACCGAGAGTCTGGTAATTTCGGCACGTGTGCAATCTTCGGGCAAGTAGGGGTTGCGCGCCGCGCGACGCTTGATTTTGCCGTCGAAAGAGAGGTAAATTTGTGTAGCCCGGTCCAGATCAAAGGAAAAACTATGGCCAGAATCAAAAGTGCCCTCGAGCTTGCCCTCGAACGCACGCAGGACGTTCAAGGTGACAAGGCAAAGCTTGACGAATATGAGGAAAAACAGCGAGGCAGACGTGTTTATGCGCAGCTCGCCGAGAACCCCGAACTGGACGTCCGGAAAGCACTACAGGATGCGTCGGTAAAGAACACCGCGTGGACCGAAGACGGGTTCGTCGATGCGCTCCTTGCCAACATTGGGCTGCCGAATGAGACGGCGGATATCGAACGGTTGAAGCTTCTCAAACGCGGATTCGAGGCGATCACGAAGGACCGCAAGCTCGCCCAGATCTTCACCCAGCTTGAACAGTTCTACCAACAGTATCTGAGCAACAAACAGCAGCTCATCGAAGCGATTCGCAAACAGTTCGAGCCACGAATCCGACGGAAAGAAGAGGAACTCACCCGGCAAACCGGACAGCGGGTACGACTCGATCCAGCGGCCGACCCGGAATTCGCCGCCGTTCTGAAGCAGAATCTGGGAAACCTTCAATCCCAGTACAATGACGTCCTCAATCAGGTGAGAGGCGAGCTCACCGCGATGCGCAAGGCGAGCCGGTAGCTTTCCGCTGTGAGATCAGGTAGCCGGGTTCAGGCGATGGAATTCTTCCGGCAGTCGATAGAAATACTCGAGCGAGCGTTGCAGGCTTTCGACTGATACGCGCTCGTTGATGCCGTGGATCATGCCGGCAAAGCGCGACAGTGTCATCTCCCGGTCGTAGAGGGTAAAACCGATAACGCGGGAACCACGCTGACGCCAATATCTGCCGTCGGTGACGCCGCCGACGAACATAGGAACCACCGAGGTGCCGGGGGAAAGGTCTGCCACGATCTTCTCGGTAGCCTTTTCGAGCGCAGTACCGAGTTCGGTGGTGTTCGATGGAAAAAACTCACTGAACTCGATCAGTACATCATCCGCCAGACTCCCAAGCGCGACACGCAGCTCTTCCTGGACTTTCTCGACAGTCTCACCGGGCATGATGCGAATGTCGAGATGGGCCTCGGCGCTGTCGGCGACGACGTTGATTTTGCTGCCGCCCCGAACCACCCCGGGATTGATGGTCATGCGGCTTGCCGTGTGGAGGAACTTCGCCTCACCCGGCAGCTCGGTGTAGAGTGATCGGAGAACAGCGTCGAGCCCCCATTTCCGCGAAGCGAGAAATCTTCGAAGGCCGCCGCGGACGAGCCCTCTCGCCATCGCCGAGAAGAGCGGAGTGAACACGATACCGGGCTTGTGCGAAGCGATTCGGCTTATCGCCTCGGCGATTTTCACAACTGCGTTTGACGACATATAGGGCGTTGAACCGTGACCCGGCTCGCCACGGACGCTGATGCGTACCCAGCAGATGCCCTTTTCTCCCAGGGTAAGGGTAACTGCCGGGCCGTCGTCGGTTTTCACGTTGAAACCGCCCAGCTCCGACACCATGTAGTCCGCTTTCACGCGCGCCCAATGGTTCTCCACGAGCCATCGCGCTCCGTGCCGCCCCGACGACTCCTCGTCGGCGACCGCGAGGTAGAGCAGATCCCCCGGCAGCGGTCCCTGCTCTGCCGAGCGTTCGGCGACCGCAACTGCCATAGCGGCGGTCATGTTGAGCATATCCAGCGCCCCGCGGCCCCAGACATACCCATCCTTCAGCTCACCGCTGAACGGATCTACCAGCCAATCGTCGGCATTCGCCGGTACCACATCTGTGTGCCCCATGAACATGAGCGACGGCGCCATCGGGTCTGTTCCCGGTATCCGAAGAAACAGGCTCTGCCGCGACGGAAGGGGTCCGAGCAGCTCGGCATCCAGGCCGTAGTCGGCGAAAAATGATTTCAGGGTCTGGGCCGACCGGGTCTCACCACCTGATTCGAGTGAACCGTCGTTTATGCAACGGTTTCGGATCATTTCCTGCAGAAGAGGAATCAATTTGTCATGCACCGCCTGTGGCGTGTTCATCGTTCACTGATGGTAGCACGTAAGTTACCCGTCGTAAAGAACATAGGTTGAGACGCGATGCCCGTTCGATTTACAATGCTCAGATCATGAGCACTCAACAGCAGGAAGCCGACTTCAGAACCGGCGAGCGCCGAACCGCGACAATTCTGTTCGCCGACATGAAGGACTTCACCGCCCTCTCGGAAACGATGGACCCCGAGGAGATGGACGGGCTGATGAACGCTCTCTTCTCTACCTTTGAAGCAATAATCCGGCGTCACGACGGTGTCGTGGAGAAGTACATCGGCGACGCGCTTGTCGCGGTATTCGGCGCCGCCACTATTCACGAAGATGATCCGGCGAGAGCGGTCAACGCCGCGCTCGATTTTCTCGACGAAATCCGCCACCTGAATCGAAGTTTCAAGTCACCGAATATGAGATTGAGTTTTCGCACAGGAATCCATACCGGACTGATTGCCACCGGCAAACGGGGCCGGTTTGACGTTGTAACGGGCCATGCGATGAACGTAGCATCGAGGCTCGAGGAGGAGGCGGCGCCGGACTCGATCTACGTCTCCTCGGCGACCAGAGACAAATGCGCGGACGATTTTCTTTTCTCCAGCCCGACGAAGCTCGAAATTCGCGGAAGCGAAGAACCGGTAGTCGCCTTTTCAGTGACAGGACGCAACACGCACCCTCTCACGGATTCCACGGTTTACATCGGACGAGAGGAGCTGCTGTCCGAACTCATGCGTGCCTATCTGCGGCATGATCCGGCGGACGTAGCGGGATTCTTTGTGACCGGTGAAGCAGGGGTAGGCAAGACCGCCCTCCTGACGAGATTCATAGATCGCGCTCAGAGACTTCCGCAATTTGATTCGGCGATTCTTTATGCCCGCGCACAACGTTACCGTAACCTTCCTTTCGCTGCGATAACCGATCTTATTGCAAATTACCTTGGACTCAACGCTTCCGACGAGGAGCAGCGCATCGTAGCAAGAATTGCCGCGAAACTCGAGGTACCGCAGGCAAGCGCGGAGGAGTTTGCCGCTTTGCTCACCGGGAACCGACCCAAATCTGCTGAGGCCCCGGTCTTTGTTCACCTCTACGCAATTGCAGAAAGCATCCTGGATCGTCACCAATCGAGTCCCTACCCTTCACTGCTATTCATCGACAACGCCGGATATGTCGACGGTCAAAGCCGGGATTTCTTTCAGTTCTTTCTCAAGAATGCCGGCCGGCGCCCGTTCTTCGTGCTCGCGGACCGCACCGTCGGACCGACGATGGCCGGCCTGTTCAAAGGTCTGGTGTCGATGCAGGTGCCGCCTCTCGCCAGGGAGCAAGCGGCCGAGTTCGTCCATTCGCTCTGGCCGGGAGCACACGATGAGGTCACCCTCCAGACGATACTTGCGAACTCAGCGGGCAATCCTCTTTTCATTCGAGAGTACGTTCGCTACGCGCGGGAGAATCGGGACGTCTCCTCTTTGCCCGCCACAATTCAAACGATCTTTCTCGCTTCAATCGACAGCTACCAGGCCGGAGTTCGGGACATATTGAAAAAACTCTCCGTCTTTGTGCAGTCCTTCACCCGCGACGATGCGATCTACATTCAAGAGAACACCGACGGAGATCCGGAAATCGTGGACAACGCGATCGCCTTCCTCGTCGCCGAAGGTATCATCATGCAGGAGGGGCGCCCCCTGCAGAACCGCGGCGAGTACGCGTTCAAGCATGATCTGTTCAAGAAGGCACTGTACAATTCTTTGCTCAATTTCAATAAACGGATCCTCCATCGTTTGGTCGCGAACAGGATGCGCGAAGCTGGAAACCCGCACACGGTTCGCCTCATCTATCACCTCACGCGAGCCGAGGAATACCAGGAGGCCAAGAACGTCCTGATCAATGCGCACGACCGGTCGGTAAACATGGACTATTTACGGTATATCGATATTCTGCTCGGGAAATGCGGCGAGGATGATTACGATACACGAATTCAATATCTATTCAGCAAATCGGCGATTCTTTTCAACAACGGCAACACCGAGGATGCCGATCAGATCCTCAAGGAGATTCTCCGGATTGCGGTTGAAAAGAAGAACATAAACTATATGGCGAGCGCCTATCATCTGCTCACGGCCTATAATATGAAGTCATACTCGTTTCAGAAGGCCTACTTCTGCGGCAAGAAGGCGCTTTCCTACTACGACCGATCGGAGACATCGGGCTTTCGACTGGCATCCCAGGCAAATGTGATAAAAATCATGAGCCTGACCGAGCTCCTTCGCAACAATCTCGACGAATCCTCACGACTTATCGAGCTGCTCTCGGATGAGAAGAACGCCCAGTACATGAACACTATCGAAGCGCGCGCCGAGAGATTCCTTCTTACCGGCGAGTACCGTCGGGCGGCCGATATTCTCGAGTTTGCTATACAACGGCTCGGAGACGAAGTAGACGATCACTGGCTCTCGGTCCACGCGCTCGCAGCACTCGCCAATTGGCACCTCTGCGACTTCGAACGAACCAAAGCGGCCATCCGCACGCTCCTGTCGACCCGCAGCCAGCACTATTCGAATATTTCGCAGTTTCATGCTCAGCTCGCGGTATCCTGCCGGTACACCCAGGAGGAATCAGAGGTCGCTTCAAACATTCAGCAGGCCGAGTTCTACGCATACCAGATACACAACGATTTTGACCTGATCGACGCGCTTCGTTCGCTTGCAGTTGCGCTGTTGATCCTCGGCGACACGGACAAAGCGACGGGAATCGCACAGCAAGGAATCACCATCGGGCTCCGGCATTCGGCCTACTACCCGACATTCTCGCTGCTCATGGCGCTGGCGGAGATTCACTACTCCCGCGGCGAGCTCGACGACGCGCGGTTCTTCCTTGGTGAGGGATCGTTCACGGTCGAACTGAACCCGCTGCTGCACAACCGCGACCTCATGCTCTACTATTATCTCAAGAGCCGGCTCGGAGCGGATGAACTGCGAATCGACTTTCTGGAGGCGGCCTACGGGTTTCTCGAGCATGAGAAGGCGGAGCTGGAGAGACCGAAGCTTATCGGGAACTTCCTCGCCCTGCGCTGTTACGGCGAGATACAGGCCGAGACTGAACGCCTGCGCGTCGCAAGATAGATCGCGCGTTGACAGCGGAGCCGGTACCGTGTTACATCTTGGATGTAACCGCCAATTTCGAGAGTAACGCGGAGCATTTCTCACATGGAACAGCACACAATTCTGCAGTCCGTCCCCCTGTTCAACGACCTGAGTACGCATCACGTTCGGGCGCTGGCCAAATCATGCACCGAACGCAATTTCGCCAAAGGAGAAGAGATCGTTCGTCAGGGCAATCCCGGCGTTGGGCTCTTCATCATTATCCGCGGCAAGGTGAAAATCGTGAAGCGTTTGGAATCCGGCGACCAGATTGAGCTGGCAACGCACGGCCCCGGGGAGGTTGTCGGCGAGATGGCGGTTCTCGACGGCGCACCCAGGACTGCAAGTGTAGTCGCCGAAGAGGACACTACCTGTCTCGTGCTTGCCTCCTGGGCATTTCGATCATTCATGGAAGCGCATCCCGAAGTAGCCCTCCAGATCCTGCCGATCGTAGTACGCCGTTTCCGGGAAACGAACGAGGCCCTTCTCAACCTTAAAGCTTCCACCAAAGCGTAGCTCCCTGATGGCATCTCTGATCGGCCGAACCGTGCGTGTACTTTCGATCGACGGCGGCGGCGTCCGAGGCATCATTCCCTCCCTTGTGCTCGAAGAGCTTCAACGGCGGCTCAGGATCCGCGGCGACATGCGACCGTTCCACAGGATCTTCGATCTTATGGCAGGAACCTCCGCAGGCGGGATAATAGTCTTGGGGCTTGCGCTCCCTGCGATCCATCCCGACGGAGATCGGTTTGTCCGGAATAGGGCGGCTCTCGATATCAGCAATGTTACGGCACTCTTCTCGGCCCGCGGCCTGGAGATCTTTCCCCGCGGCAGTTTTCCGAATATCAGATCCATCCTGCAGGCCTTCGGCGAAAAGTACAGCGCCGACTCACTCGAATCTCTTCTGGAAAGACTGTTCGGCGACGCAACTATGCAGGATGCGCTCACGAACCTCATCATCACCAGTTACGATGTCGAGCGTCGCGACCCGCTCATGTTCAAGAAACGTCCGGTGAGGCGCGGGAGACATGATCTAAATTTCTTCATGCGGGATGCCGCACGGGCTACCTCGGCGGCTCCCACCTACTTCGCTCCCGCCTATATTGAACCAACTCCTCCGGACGGAAAGCGGTACTGCCTGATCGACGGGGCGGTGTTCGCGAACAATCCAGGCCTCGCGGCCTACATCGAAGCGCGAAAGATTTTTCCCCATGCGCGGAAATACGTCATTGTTTCGCTCGGAACCGGGCAGGCTGAACGAAGAATCACCTATGAGAAGATCAAGGATTGGGGGTACCTCGAATGGGTATCCCCAAGAAACGGAGTTCCGCTCTTCAGCCTGTCGAGCGAAGGTCAGAGTGTCGCTGTAGTGCACCAGCTATCGCGTATTCCGGATGTCGAGTTCTACCGGCTTGACGGCCCGCTTTCCGACGGAGCAAGTGAGTCTATGGACGACGCCGGAACAGAAAACATCGAACGGCTTACTTCAACAGCAATGGACATCATCGCGGACAATGACCAGCTGATGGACAGGATCTGCGCGCGCCTTTCATAGAATGTGCTTGCCAGAGCAGGGGAAATCGGCGAGAATCGGCACTAATCATCGAGAGGAGTAGTCAATGGCATACGAGAAAACTTTCGCAATGTTGAAACCGGGAGTGCTTCAGCGCAAACTCACCGGAGAAATCATTGCTCGAATCGAAAGAAAAGGGCTACAGATTGCGGGCCTGAAGCTGATGCAGATCGACCGGAATCTCGCGGAGACCCACTACGCGGAGCACCGCGATAAACCCTTTTTCGGTGAATTGACCAGCTACATCGTCTCCGGCCCCGTGGTCGCGATGGTAATCGCCGGCGAAAGCGCGATCTCAATGATCCGGGCGCTGTGCGGCGCTACCCGGGCGGAGCAGGCGCTCCCGGGAACGATTCGCGGAGATTACGCGCTGGTTACCGGGATGAACATCATCCATGCGTCGGATTCACCGGAAAGCGCAAAACGAGAAATCGGGCTGTTCTTTTCCGACGCTGAAATCATCTCCTACGAGGAACCCAATGCCCGCTGGACCTACTAAGGCGCGGCCAGCAACGAAGGGCGCGCCGAGATGGGATCTGACTTCGATATACCCCGCCTTCGACAGCTCGGAATACGCGGCCGACCGGAAGAAGCTCTCGCGGGAAATCCGCCGATTTCTCGCGCTTGCCTCTGACTCAACGGCCGCTGCCGCAGATGCGGAAGAGTGGTTTCTTGGCTGCATCAAACTCTACAACTCCACGGCGGACCTCACTGAGAACCTTCAGGCCTACGCATATCTGCAGTATTCAGTGAACACGCAGGACAAGGCCGCTCTGCGGGAGCTGAACAGCCTCGAAGAGGCCGTACTTCCTCTGCGGCGCGCTCACGTGCAATTTCGATCCGGATTGAGCGCGATTCGGAAGGAGCTCCCGGGGATTCTGGAAAAGAACCCGAATGCCGCCGAATACCGCTACTTTGTCGAACTCGAACTGTTTCTCTGTGACCGACAGATGTCCGCAGCCGAGGAAGATCTCGCCGCGGACCTTTTGCGACCCGGCGGCGACGCCTGGGGCAGACTGCAGGAGTCAATATCCTCGACCATGTCGGTTACGTGGGACGACAGGAGCGGCGAGAAGAAATCGGTGATAGAGCTTCGCGGACTTGCCAACGATTCAGACCGTGCAATCAGAAGGAAGGCGTACGAGTTGGAGCTTCAGGCATGGAAGCAGGTGGAAGTTCCCCTCGCCTATTCTCTGAACGGCGTCAAAGGCTTCTCGGCAATCCTCAATCGCCGACGCCGGTTCGAGTCGACTCTCGATCGTTCCATCTTCCAGGCCAGAATCAACCGCAAGATCCTCGAGTCCATGACGTCGGTGATGGAGGAATCCCTTCCGGTGTTTCGGAGATACCTCAATGCAAAAGCAAAATTGATCGGAGTTCGCCGCCTCGCATTTTTCGATATTTTCGCGCCTGTTGGAAAGCGCAGCCGTAGATGGTCATACCCAGATGCGCGCCGGTTCATTATCGACCGATTCACCGAGTTCTCACCGGAACTCGGTCAGTTTGCGAAGGAAGCGTTCGACCGGCGCTGGATCGACGCCGAGCCGCGACGAGGAAAAGTCGGGGGAGCATACTGTCAGTCGTTCCCGCTCGCCCGGGCAAGCCGAATCATGGCCAATTTTGACAACAGTTTCGGCGCGGTGTCGACCCTGTCGCACGAGCTCGGCCACGCGTATCACCACGAAGTGCTCAAGGAAACGACCGCGATCCACCGTTCCTATCCGATGACGCTCGCCGAAACCGCATCGATTTTTTCGGAAACCATCGTCTACAACAGCGCTCTTGCAGCGGCGACAGGCGATGAGAAGATCACGATCCTCGAAACATTTCTTCAGAACGCCACGCAGGTGATAGTTGACATTCTTTCACGATACAAATTCGAGAATCGCATCATGCAGATACGGGCCGAGCGGGAACTCGCCCCCGACGAATACTGCAATCTCATGGTCGAAGCTCAGAAGGCGACATACGGCGATGCACTGGACGGAAAATTGATGCATCCCTACATGTGGGCGGTGAAAGGGCACTACTACAGTCCCGGCCTGGCCTACTACAATTTTCCCTACGCGTTTGGACAGCTCTTCGGTCTTGGCCTCTACCGCCTGTATCAGCAGGAGCCCAAAGGATTCCCGGTCCGATATGAGAAACTGCTCCAACTTACCGGGCGAGCGTCGGCGAAAGATGTGACGAAGGCAGCCGGATTCAACATCGAGAAACCGGCGATTCTGGCGTGAGGGAATAGCGTTCATCGACGAGAAGGTGGAACGAGTTCGCGCAATGGTAAAGGCGACGCGCTGACTATTGAGCGGTAACCTTTGCGTCCCGGCTATCGACCGTCGGCAGGAAAGCGCCGCAGGAACTTGCCGCGGTTTCCGCCGACGCACTATCGACCGCGGAACCGTCGGTCCTGCAGAGTGAAGAAATGTGAGCCTTCGAACTCGCCCCCCGCGGAGGAAATGTCTCGCCAGTTTCGGTGAGAGAGCCGAGTAGACTGCCTCGCTGATCGAAACCGACTCCGCTTCTGTGCGGTGTTTTTCCAGATGCGCCGCGTAGTTGATCGCATCTGCGACGATACTGCCGGTATCGGATACAAACTTCATCCTGCCGGAGCTGATACCGATGCGCGTACGGATCGACTCATCGGTAGGGTTCTCGCCGTCAGCGTTGAAAACCGGCAGCAACCGTTGCACCGAGAGTGCCCATTTCACGGCTCGTGCGTGGCTGTCCTTCAGCGCGAACGCGATGATTCCCCCATCGCCCGACCAGCTCCAAATTCTTCCATCGTATCTCGAGAGCTCGAACCGCAGCAGGTCCCACAGCCGTTTGTAAATCGTTTCGACCGTACGCATTCCAAATTTCCTAACCAGGAGCGAGCTGTCGACGACGTCGATGCTCGCGACGGTAATCTCGTAGATGCGGCCGTCGCGAAGCGTTCCCCAGTTGCGCATTTCCGACAGATCCTTGTCGACGCGCTTGATCTTTCTCCGCATATGGTCATATACGATTCCCGAGCGGGCAAGCCGGTTGACGAAGAGGTCGAGATCAGAAAATGTGACTGTTTTTCCTTCCAAGCTGACGCCCATCGGTCTCGAAAACCAACTGCAGAAGCTCGTCGGTCTTGCGATTCTACCTTGCATATCTCGATGAGAGCCGCCGCGGCTCTGCGCTTCGGCACCGTAACGTGACGGTCCAGCTTGAGCGCCGAATGGGCATCAAAGCCCTTGCAAAGAAGTCGGCCAAAGGCATCAAGCTGCTCCTGGTTCAACGCTTGACTCAGGATCTCGGTCAGATCATTGACCAGTGCTGCATCATTCATTTCCTTTACTCCGATCGGCCCGATGCGTAG
Source organism: uncultured Spirochaetota bacterium (assembly GCA_963832675.1). Classification (GTDB taxonomy): domain Bacteria; phylum Spirochaetota; class Spirochaetia; order DSM-27196; family DATKUC01; genus DATKUC01. The sequence continues at coordinate 14,553 of CAWHUY010000031.1, forward strand.
GTCGGACTAAATGTTCAGTGAGGCACCATATTACTCCGAATCGTCGCCCCTGGTACATAGACTAAAAAGACTATACTGACATCTTATGCATCCTGTTCCAATTTGGACAAGTCCCCGCCGAGGCCGCGTCGGAACCGCGCTGGACATGCTCGGGCCATTCTGGTAGAGTAGGCACCACGAATCAAACACTTTTGGCGCCGTACCCAAGAGGTAAGGGAGAGGTCTGCAAAACCTTTATGCACCGGTTCGAATCCGGTCGGCGCCTCTTTGCGCGGGAAAACCGCGCCTTTTTTTGTTCAGGTTAGGCGCACTTCGTGCCCTCCGATCGGAGCCGATCACTCCATATTCAACGCCCAATGACTGCGGTAGGTCATCAGTGCCGCCAACATGATCGCATGCTGCGCGAACAGGTCGAAGGCCTCTGGATCGTTCAAAAGGTCTCGCTCGCGCACAAATATGACATCGAGCTCTTCGAGCGGGTCCGGAGTGGGCGCTCCCACCTGGACCACGTGGTCGGCAAGAAAAAAGTGACATCGATTCGTCATAAATGACGGATTCGGATTCGTTTCGCCAATCAAAACGAGTTGCCCGGAACCCCATCCGGTCTCTTCCAGCAGCTCGCGCGCTGCCGCGTCCGCCGGGTCCTCCCCTTCGTTAACCAGACCACCGGGAAATTCCAGCGTCATGCATCCACAGCCGTGACGGTACTGCCGCACCATGACAAACCGCCGCTCTCCGCCCTCCCCTTGAGCCACCGGGATCACGGTCACCCAGTCAGCAGCGTCCACAAGCAGGAACTCTCCGCGCTTGCCGCTCGGACTGCGCCGACTGGCCCGTGAAACGGTGAATATGGCGGTGGAGAGAAGCCTCGTTCTATCATCTTCGGTCCAGGAGAAATCAGCGAATTCTTCGGGGTGTTTCATACCTGACCATATCGTGGAAAGGTGTCCCCGTGAAGTATCACGCAGCGTGTTGATACGATAGCGCCAGATCGCACAGGGCGTAGGAGGGAACCTTGACCGAGCTTGCACGCTGCCCTACCCTCCATCTCATCGGCGGGGTCATAACCTGTGCGGTCCATACCCGTTGGATGCTCTCAGGGACTACGATCGGCGGAACCCGGATTCGCCGAACAAAGAACTGTCGGCCTACCTGCCGTACCACTTGTGGCCTCACCGCCGCCTGCCCGGCGTGCACCCCAAGCTGTGGCTGCTTCACCCGATACTCCCTGCGGCAGTTGTGGTCACAGGCAAAGATCCAGGCTCGATGCATCTGCATCGTCGCATTTCGACCGAAGGCGATAGTCTCCCGCGCATGTTCCTTCAGCCGGTGGCGCAGCAGCCGTTCTACGTAATTGACTGCAAAAAGTGGATTCTCGAAAGTTCGGACCGCGGTTCCCGGGGTACGGCGATGGACGAGCAGACCGGCGGCGCGAAAATGAGCGCATAGCGGATCTCGGGTGAGCAGCGCGCGATACAGAGGATGTTCGTCGGTGCGTATCTCGGCAGGAGCTTCGCAACTGGGGCGCAGATAGTCCCATAACTCTCGGATCAGCAGGGAGATATCCTTTTTCATGGTCCCTTTTTCGGGCCTCCACACCTGCTGCTTTCGGCCGACCCGTTGACGCTGCCGGCAGCTCATCGTGCCTGTCCGACGCATCACCGTGTGGGTCATGCTCAGTATCGTCTCTCCCTCAGGCTCTACGACGGTGGTGATGTCGCAGGGATAGTCCTGGGAGCTGACGAAGCTGCGAAGTCCGTCGTAGACCAAGGTAGTTCGGGGATGAAGCTGTTCGAGCAGCTGCAGCTGAGCGGCCATCGCCTGGCGACCCAGTCGCAGCAGTGCGTTCTGGACCACCGGGCAGCTGAGCGCGTATCGACGGGCGATCTCGCGCAGGGATGCACCCCCCAGCAGCGAGAGCCAGATCGCCTTCAATGGCACTCGACGTTTGGCGTAGTAATGCACCGACTCAGTCTGGTCACTACAGGTACGCGAGCAGCTGCGGCAGCGGTACCGGGGTACGATTCCGTGCGCACGGGTGTGATAAGAGCCGAAGTGAACCGACCACAGCCGCGACGGCCGGAAATGGTTCGGGCAAGCCGGATTGGGACAGAAGCGGGGTATCGGCACAGGAAGACCTCCGAGTGTAAAAGTGAAAGCTGGCCAAAAGAAGCTGACCAACTCGTAACTTCTTACCGCGCAAAAGCTCCCCCTGCTTCAATCAACACGCTTGTTGATACTGTCGCTTTATTGACATGCTTCCCCATATCATCTGAGAATACCCGTCAGTGACCAACGCCATGCGTACACGAGATCGGGTGCGAGCCATTATTGACACAATCAACGACGGTGTATACGAGCGCGAGGAGGCGATCGGCCTTGCGCTTCTTGTTTGCATTGCCCGGGAAAGCATATTCTTCCTTGGACCTCCTGGAGTCGCTAAAAGCCTTATCGCGCGAAAGGTCAAGGACGCGTTCCGCGACGCGCGTGCGTTTGAGTACCTGATGGGCCGTTTCAGCACGCCGGAAGAGATTTTTGGTCCGATTTCCATAAGCAAGCTCAAGAACGAAGACACCTACGAACGAATTGTCGACGGGTATCTGCCGACAGCGGATATTGTTTTTCTCGATGAGATCTGGAAGGCGAGTCCGCCGATCCAGAATGCGCTGCTGACGGCGCTGAACGAACGGCTCTATCGAAACGGACGGCGGGAGCTTCGCCTCTCAGTTAAGGCCTTCATCGCCGCAGCGAACGAGCTTCCGGTCCCAGGAGAGGGGCTCGAAGCGTTCTGGGACCGCTTCCTTGTCAGGCTGCGTCTCACCGGGATTCAGAGCGAGGACCGATTCCAAGCCATGGTTCAGGACACTCGAGACGTATTCGAAGACCGTGTGCCAGATGAACTGAAAATCACGGACACTGAGTATTCTGAATGGCAGAAGGCAATTGACCGGGTGCGGATAGGTGACGACACGCTTCGCATCACTGCTGCAATTCGCCGGCGGTTGAGCGAAGAAAACGAGCGAAGAGCTGCACCGGAACAACGGAAGCTCTTTGTTTCCGATCGACGATGGAAGAAAGTCTTCCGCCTTCTCCGGACTTCGGCTTTTTTGAACGGGCGGGATCAAACCGACGCGATGGATTGTTTTATTATTGCGCATTGCATTTGGGATCAGTTGAGTGAGAAGGCGACGATAGAGGAGATTGTCCACGGTGCCGTACGTTCGCACGGGTACTCCTCGGTGCTCGACGCAACGGAGATTGTCGAGGGGCTCACCCAGCTCAAACGCGATGTCGAACAGACGACCCTGCAGGTCACCGAACAGGATGAGGAACGCCCGACTCTGGTCGAGGGTGAGTACATACGGCTGAAAGACTTCTCGCCGGACCACCAGGTGCGGATCTGGAAAGGTGACTTCGACGGCCTGCCGGCGACTGAAGGAGTGAATATTGAACTTTTCTTTTTCACGGACGACGGCACCTATGTGCGAACGGAAGGACGAAATGTCTCACGAAGCGCTGGTTCCGGAGGACCGTCGTTGCTTGTCGATGGAAAACGGTATGTTATCGAAACCGAACGCCAAAAGAGCACGATTACGCTTTCAAGAACTCCACCACCGGAATCAGTTGAAAAGTGGAATCACACCTCCGATGCGCTGGTCTCCGAGTGCCGGGAGCTGCTGGGTCGAATTACCCGTCTCAAGGAGGCGGAGCGTGAAGAGGCGGAAGCAAACCTGTTTGTTCCCCGCGGGCTCGCCGAGGTCGCTTTTACCAGCTTGAACGTCGCTGCGAAAGATGTCGCGCGGCTGACGATCGAGATCGAGAAGAACCGAAAGTACTACGAATCCCTCGGGTAACACGCGCATGCACTTCTGCAGTTATATCCATGATGACGTGGTACTCCCGCACGAACTCCGCGAACAACTGGAGAGCAGGCTCTTCGAGTTTCTCGTCGATCCGACGTTTCGGACCTCCGCAGAGCCGGTCGCCGGGTCGATCGAGGACGGCGATCGGGAAGCGGCGATCCGCTTTCTTGTCGGGAGGATTATGACGCGGGCGAAGTTCACCGGCCTCACGGACGGAAACTCGGCACTTTCGGAACGGGTCGCTCATGATGCTCTGCACTGGTGCGCCAACCAGTGGGCACTCGCCGAAACCGGTACCGATACGTCAGATGAAAAGGCGCTCATCGAAGCCTATGCGCTGTCGGGCGGCGAACAGGATCTGCAGGCCGACGAAATCCTGGATTATACCTCCCGATACCCGGAAATGGTCGCGCTCCGGAAAGTCTATCGCGGGCTATTGGCGGCGGAGTCCCCTCTACCGGGTCCGGGTATAGCGGCAATGGAGAAGCAGGCGGCTCGGGATCTTCTCGTTGAGCAGTGGAGGGGAATAGTCCGCGACCAGGAGCTTCGCCGGGAACTCTCTTTTCTCCATGGGGCGCTCCTTCCCTACATTGCCGAACTGAACAGACAGGTTCCCTTGATGCACCGATACATGGAAGCGGTGAGGAATTTGTTTGGCACGGAGGAGCGCTTCTGGGATCTTGCAGAGGGAAGATGGCAGGAGGTTGATGTCGGAACGATTTCGCACTATGCCGATCTGCTGTCTGAGGAGAGGACGATTCAACGACTTGCCGAAATTCTCGGTCGTGGCCGGGGCCACGACGAACGGGCACCCGAGGTGGAAGAAGAGGTGGTGCTGCACCTTGCCCCCTATTCCGGAACGGCCGGCCGATCTCAGGTCACCGGAATACGTTTTGGAAATGACGTCGGAAGCCTTTTAGCCTCGGAGCTTGCTCTTCTGAGCAGCCCGTTAACCGAGCCGCTCTTCTACAAAAAGTTCGCGGAATCGGAACTTCTCTGTCTCGCCTACACCACAGAAAATACCTACTACCGGGCAGAGTTCCGCACCAATCGAGTGCAGAAAATTCGACGCGACGACCGTGGCCCGCTTCTGCTCTGCGTAGACACAAGCGGCTCGATGGCGGGCGTACCTGAACGGGTTGCCAAGGCAATGGCGTTCGCTATTGTCCGCATCGCAGTGCGGGAAGGTCGGCGTGCCTACGTCATTGCTTTTTCCGATCGCATCGAAACCGTCGAGGTTACCGATCCAACTCACTCACTGGGTGATTTTGTGGAGTTTCTTCGCCGATCGTTCTACGGTGGCACCGATCTTCGGCCGGCAATAGACCGAACGCTGGAAGTGCTCGACGCCGACGAATTCCGCAACGCCGACGTTCTGCTGATTTCAGACTTTCGCGTTCCGAAGATCCTCGATCGTCATATCAGGAAGATCAAAGCGAGACAGAGGGCCCACGGAACGGGTTTCTACAGCCTGACCGTGAATCGTTCGGCTGTTGTCGATCCGTTCAATATTTTCGATCGTTCGTGGCTTTACGATATTTCCCATCCCGAATCGCAGGGCATTCCCATCCGGTCACTCACGTCGCTGTAGCTGCCCTGATCTGGCCATCCTCGGATTCGAGTAGTATCTTTCTTGCACAAGAAGGGGGCCGGATGAGACTGATCAAGACGCAGGTGACGGAAAAGCTTCATCGGTATGTTCTCGACAACAGTCTTCGCGAGCACCCGGTGCTGGCCGACGCACGAAAACAGACCCAGCGGATGGCTGAATACGATATGCAGATTCCTCCGTTGCAGGGACAGCTAATGGCGCTTGTAGCTGCGTCGATAGAGGCGACGAGCATCCTGGAAATCGGCACGTTCACGGGATACAGCTCGACGGTGATGGCTCTGGCGCTGCCGGCCGACGGCCACATAACCTGTTGTGACCGAAGTGAGGAGTTCACAGACGTCGCACGCGGATACTGGCGCGCTGCGGGTGTCGAATCGAAAATAGAGCTCCTTCTCGGTGATGCGGAGAAAACACTGGGCGAGCTTCTGGCGACGGGGAGAGCAGATAGATACGATCTCGCCTTTATCGACGCAGACAAAGAGGGATACGACGCCTACTACGAGGCTTGCCTGAAACTGGTTCGCCGCGGGGGACTCATTATGCTCGACAATATGCTATGGGCGGGCCGCGTCGCGGATCCTGAAGCAACCGACGCCGACACTGTCGCGATCCGCGCGATGAATGCGAAAATTCATCGAGATGAGCGCGTCGACCAGTGCCTGGTGCCGATCGGCGACGGACTCACTATCGTCCGTCGCCGCTGAAAACTGCCGGCATGGCTGCGAATCTGAATTGGCGGTAGTTCCGCTGCGAAGTATTATCCTTGGGGAGACGATCATGTTCAATTCACTCGGCATAGTTGTCGAAGAGATTCTCGATTCCTACGAGCGCATAGGCGGCATCAACCATATCGGCGGCCCGAATCTTCCGTCCCGGCAGAGCATCGTCCGAATCGTTACCGATCTGGAATCGGTGATCTTTCCCGGTTACCGTGAGGACGACATGCTCTATCCGGAAGATGTGAAATTCGCCATCGCAGAGCGTATTGCGCGCCTGGCAAGCAACCTTTCCACGGAGATACAGAAGAGCCTCTGTTTCAAACTCCGCAAAGAGGGGTCGGTGAATCCAGACGAACCGAACGATTTTCGTCGGATGTCCACATGCCGGGACACGGCCGAAGAGCTCGCCTCACTGCTTCTCGGTATGATCCCGGGCATTCGGGAACGCGTGAAACGGGACGTAGAAGCGGCGTTCGACGGAGATCCGGCAGCCCAGTCGCATGAAGAGGTAATCCTCTCCTACCCGGGTGTCGAAGCTATCATTGTGCACCGCATCGCGCACGAGCTCTGGATACGGAAGATACCGTTGATCCCGCGTATGATGAGTGAGTACATACACGGCAAAACGGGAATTGACATTCACCCGGGCGCCACCATCGGGGACTCATTCTTTATCGACCACGCAACCGGGGTGGTCATTGGCGAGACCACCGTCATCGGGAATCGCGTCAAGATCTATCAGGGAGTTACCCTCGGAGCCCTCAGCGTCCGTAAGGACGAGGCGTTCAAGAAACGCCATCCAACGATCGAGGACGACGTGACGATCTACTCCGGCGCTACGATTCTGGGAGGCCAGACGGTCATCGGCCGAGGAGCCACAATCGGAGGCAACGTCTGGTTGACTTCGAGCGTGCCTGCGGGTAGTACGATATACAACCGTCCGGCCGACCTCATTATGAGAGGCGGCCGGGGGGAATTTCGGGATTATCAAATATAGAATTTCTGAGTTATTGAGAACTTCGGAAACGTAGGCGCCCTTGAAATCCCGGATGTCTCGAATCCAGGTCTGGAACTTCTCCGCCTCTTGCTTACTGGTGTAGGGGCCGACCCGCAGCCTGTAGTAGTCTCTGTCTCCGACGCTTACTGTGGTGATGTGGCCGCTCAGACTGTACTGCTTGAGCGTCCCGAGAGCTATTTCAACTGTGTCCCGGTGAGTCGAGGCAAGAAGTTGAATCCAGTATTCCCGGGATGCTGTTTTCGCCGCTTCTTTCTGCATGGCCGCAGTCCGCTGACTGGCGGAGCGAACCTCGCTGACCGACTGTGACCGTGCCGTTGCGGGGGTCACCGGGGCTATACCCGGAACAACCCGCACCGAAGGGCGAGAAGCGACGGCACTCTTCGATGCTGCGCTCCCGGAGGCGCCGGTAGTCGTCCCTGGAGTAGCAGCTCCGGACGCGTTAGACGGCGATACACCGATATTCCCCGCGCTGCCCGTCGAGGTGGTTCCTGTGGATTGAGGCTGACCGGGCGCACCGGTTTCCCCGGACTTCTGTCCGCTTCCGTAGACGATGATGACATCGCCGTTTTCTTTCTTCTGAGCAGGTTTCTCGAGAGTAGGCGACTGTTCACTCTGGCGCAGATACTCGATCGGATCAAAACCCGTTTTCCCCTCTTTTGCGACCGTCTGAGTGCCCGCGACGCCCCCCCCTCTGCCGGCCGATGCCGCGCCGTCACGTGGGTAGAAGAGCCAGAGCCCCACTCCGATCACGGCAGCGAAGAAGAGACACACCGAAACGATAATCAACAGTATCTTGTGCTGTTCCATATTCGTACTACTTGTCAACGCGCGCGGCCCTCACCTCGAAGCAGCTGTACGATACCCTCGACCCTGCGAGTGAGCCGTTTCCGTCCGCAGACGTTGTTTACTTTGATAATATCGACATCTCCTACGGAATGTTGAGCGAGTTTCAGCTCGCCCTGACTGCGGATGCGTCTCATGATCGACCGAATGGAAGAATGGTCGCGACGAACTCCACGGTACAGGCGAACCGTTGCCGGCGCTCTTACCCATACAACGACCCGGCAAAGCCGATGAAGACCGGCCTTGTACAGGAGCGGAGCATTGATCACGTAGTCGCCTGCGGGGTCTTCGGCAACCGCGCGCCTCACCATCGCGACCACCTCCGGGTGCACGATTGCCTCCAGATCCGATCGGGCTGCAGCATCGGTGAATACAATGGCCGCCAACGCGCGGCGATCCACCCGGCCCGCGATTACGACACCGCTCCCGAATCGGTCTTCGACTCGGGCACGCTGCCGTTCGAGCGCTTCGTGCCCGAGTGTGTCGGCGTCGATGTGTCGGAATCCGTGCGATTCGAACAGGGCCGCAACGGAGTTTTTTCCCGCACAGTACCGGCCGGTTACGCCAACCACCATCGCTAGTGGAGCTCACCCCAGCTCACGCCGGACTCGACATGCACCTTGAGCGGCACGTTCAACTTGATTACCGAGCTCATCTCCTCCTCGAGGAGCTTCTCGATCTCAGATACTTCCGCGGCCGGACACTCCAGAATCAGCTCGTCGTGAACCTGAAGGATCAGTTTTGACTCCCTATTTTCCCGGCGAAGACGCTCATCGATGTGGATCATCGCGAGTTTGACAATGTCGGCTGCGGTCCCCTGGATGGGCGTGTTGACTGCAATCCGTTCGGCACCCATCTTTTCGGTGCGATTTCCGCTCGTGATTGTCGGAATACGCCGTTCCCGTCCCATCAGAGTCCGTACCGCACCGGTCTGCTCGGCGCCCTCCACAATTTCGTCTATGAACGCTTTGATCCTGCTGTACGTCGTGAAATACGCTTCCATGAATCGGTCTGCATCGGCGCGAGAAATGCCCAGCTCGCGACTCAGACGGAAGGCCGACATGCCGTACATGACGCCAAAGTTAATGGTCTTCGCCATTCTCCGTTGCGCATCGGTTACCTGCTCTGGTTCGAGCCCGAAGATCAGCGCACCGGTCTGACGGTGAACGTCCTGGCCGCTCTTGAATGCTGCGGCGAGGCCGGGGTCTCCTGAAAGATGAGCAAGAACGACCAGCTCGATTTGAGAGTAATCGGCGCTCACATACCGGCGTCCTCGTGCGGGCACGAACGCTTCACGGATTCGCCGCCCCTCTTCGTCCCGGATCGGTATGTTCTGCAGATTCGGGTCCTTGCTCGATATCCGTCCGGTGGCGGTACCCGTCTGAACAAAATGGGAATGGACCCGCCCGGTAGCCGCGTTTACCATTGCGGGCAGCGCATCAACATAGGTGGACTTCAGTTTGGCGAGCATCCGGTAGCGAAGCACAAGTTCGGGAACCGGATCCTCGCGGGCGAGTTCTACCAGCACGTCGTTGTCCGTGGAGTAGCCGGTCTTGGTCTTCTTGCCTGGTTTGAGCTTGCGGTCGGTGAAGAGCACTTCCTGGAGCTGTTTGGTCGACGCGATGTTGAACTCTTTTCCGCACAGTTCGTAGATCTTCTTCTGGATCCCTTCGAGCTCGTCGGCAAGCTCGGTGCTGTAGCTGGCAAGCCGCTTGACGTCGAGTCCGACGCCCTCCATTTCCATGTCGGCAAGGATGCGCACGAGTGGCATCTCGATCTCCGTGAAGAGCTTCCAGAGGCCGTGCTCACGAAGAAGCGGCTCAAAGTGGCGGTAGAGCCGGAAGGTGATATCGGCATCTTCTGCAGCGTACTCGGTCGCCCTGTCGAGCGGGACTCGATCGAACGTGGGTCCGCCGGAGAGTTTGCCGCCGCGGCCAGTCTTGAGCGCGGCCGGGTCGCCGCCCTTCTCCGCAACGGCTTCGGAGATCACCTCGCGGTAGTGGATTGTCCGGTAGTTGAGGTAGTCCTCGGCAAGGCGGTCCATGTTGTAGGTGTTCGCAGTAGTGTCCAATAGCCAACCGGCAATCATCGTATCGAAGGAGATGTTGGCCATCGTGATTCCCCAGCGTTTCAGAATCTTGTAGTCGTACTTGATATTCTGGCCGACGAGATGGAGCTCGGGGTCCTCCAGGAGCGGACGGATCCGCTCACGAAGGTCCTCCGCGGGAAACAGCGCGCCGTCGGGCCCGAGAAACGGAATGTAGCAGCCTTCGCCCTCCTTTACGCTCAAGGAGAAGCCAACCGGTTCGGCAACCATCGCATCGACGCCGCTGGTCTCCGAATCGAAGGCGAACCATCCGGCCTTCCTGACGCGGGCGACCCATTCATCCAGCTCGCCGAGAGTCCGAACGGTTTGGTAGTTTCCGCGCCGATTCTCGGTATCGGCTGTCGCGGAGGTGCGGGAGGACCCTGAACCCGATACGCCGCTCTGTCCGGGTAGGTCAGGCTCGCCCGCCCCACTCGCTGCCAGCTCGTCCGCGAGCGATTTGATCCCTTCCTTGAGAAAGTAGGGGGCCGCTGCCTTGCCGTCGAGCCGCGGTAGCGCGAGTGCGTCGATCGAAAGTCCGACCGGGACGTCGGTCTCGAGCCCGATGAGATCGTGGCTCAGAAATGCGCTCTCGCGCCCTGCTTCGAGTTTTTCCCGCCAGCTTTTTGAAGAGACTGCATCGAGGCTCGCATAAAGACCCTCGAGCGTATTGAATTGCGAAAGCAGCGACGCCGCAGTCTTTTCGCCGACGCCGCGCACCCCTGGGACATTGTCCGAGCTGTCACCCACAAGCGAAAGATAGTCCCGGATCTGTTCAGGGTAGACGCCCCACTCCTCGTAGACGGCGTCCCGGTCCAGCTCCCGGAAGGAGCGGTCACCTGGTTTCAAGACACGCACCGGCCCATCCACCAGCTGCAACAGATCCTTGTCGCTTGATATCACGAAACAGGGTCGGTCCTCTTTGCGGCACTGTTCCGCGTATGTGGCGATGATGTCGTCAGCTTCGTACCCATCCACTCGCACGGCAGGCACTCCGAGCGCCGCGAGGATCTCTTCAATGATGGGTATCTGCTCTCTTAGCTCGTCGGGACTCTTCTCCCGAGTTGCTTTGTATTCGAGGTAGCGCTGGTGGCGGTGCGTCGGCGTTCGAGAGTCGAGAGCGACCACGAGGTGGCTGGGTTTTCGTTCGTTGAGAATCGCGATAAGCGATCGAAAGAAGCCGAAAATTGCCGAGCTGTTGCGGCCCTCGGGATTTCGGAGCGGTTTTCGAATGAAAGCGAAGTAGGACCGGTAGATCAACCCGTAGCCGTCAAGGAGATAGAGAGCCTTGTCCATGCGGCATTATAGCATCAGGTGGTGATGTCAACCATCCCGGCTCTTACTTCGGATGCGCTCGCGCCGGCGTTTTTGTAGGGATTTCGGATCCGTGCGACCTGCTGACGCAGCTCTTCGAGGCGGGAACGAAGCTGCTCTCGGTTCTCTTCATTGCGCTTGAGTATTTGATCCTGCAGATGATCCAGGTGTGCCTTCAGCTCCGGGATGTCTCCTTCCTCCCCGGCGTTCCGTCCGGTCGCCCGGTGGTATAGATCCTCCAAAGGATCAGAGGCGCGTCGAAAGGAGATGATGTCCTTGACGATGGCCTGTTCGAGCTGGACATGGCGCTCGAAATGCTCGACATCGCCGTGTCGGATCGCATCCCCCTCCTCTTCGAGAGCATCCAGGTAGGAACGAAATCTCTCACGCTGTTTGATGAGAAGTCGGCGAAAGCGGGTCAGAAGTTCGACGCGTTCGGCGACCTCCTGTTCCTCGATTTCCGCAAAGACCGAACCGGCGACGGTTCGTGTTTCAGTGGACAGCGCAGCCGCGTTTCGCGATTTGGCCGAGTTCTTCTTTCGTCTGGAGGTTTCCATTGCGACCATACACCCCTCCCGTGTGCCAGGACGTCATCCGGCGATATTGATTCCATTGGCCGAGCGGAGATTCTGCCCCGGAAACTTTTTTGCGATTGCCACCCACGCGTCGCGCAGCGTTGCCAGGAAATCTCTCACCTCGCGAAGGGGCTTGATGTCTTTGCTTACGTTGGCTTCCATGAGCTGGTTGTGGAAATAGATATAGAGATTGAACAGATTTCGGGCGATATCACCACCCTGTTCGAAATCCAGCGACACCATGAGCTCGGTGACCACTTCCTGTGCCCGCACAATGGCGTTGTGGACGATGTCGAGCTGTTTCGAGTTCTGATCCAGGCAGGAGCTGGCAACGTCGATCTGTTTGATCGCTTCGTCGTACAACATTACCACGAGGCGTCCCTGACTGGCAGTCATGACGCGCGTCTCGCGGTAAGCGTGCAGCGGGTTCGAATTCCAGGCCATCACTCCCTCCCTGTCTCGGTTCCTCATATTATCGGCATCCCGTGCGGGGATTCAACCGAAAACTACCCACTAACTGCCTATTTCGCATGATCCTGCAACGTCGAAACGGTGACGGCCGTGTAACCACGCTCTATCAGCGCATTAAGGAGCACATCCAGCTTCTCAAAAAGGTAATCATCTCTTGCCCCAACGGTAATGCCCGCGGCGGCAAAATTATCCTGCGGGGTTCCGATGGTCAACGAAATGATACTTCCGGGTCGTTTTTCCGATATCACTCTGTCCACAATATCTGCAGCGGGATGATAAAGGCCAGAAAGTCCATTATCGTCATATTTTGGTACCCAATCAAGGGTGTCAGTGTCGCGCCCGACGTAGGAGTAATTCATCTGCTGCGCAGCGGTTATCATGTTTGGACTTACGAAGTAGTAGGGTGCATGCCAGAGCAGTGAAAGCTCTTTTCCCGTAGCCTGAAAGTAGTCGTCCTCATTGCGCGCGAGTCCCTGCTTTACGAAGTCACCGGTCATTTGAAACCGCGAATCGGTCATGTTGAAGTAGGTGAAAAAGAGCGAGCCGACCTCCTGACCCGATTCGGCGATTTCCTTTACTGCACCCGGATGCTGGCGAATGAAGTCGCCATTGACAAAAAATGTAGCACGGACGTTGTACTCTTTCAGTACATTGAGCACCTGAGTAAGGCCTTCGACACTGTTTATGGCGTTGAACACAAGCGCGACTTCGCGACGCCGAATCCTGCTTCCATGGTTGAAATTGACCATGTCTGCCGGCTCGTCCTTGACCGGAAAGGACTCGTAGGAACGCTCCGGTGCAGGGAACAGCGGCGTCGTTCCGACCCCCAGGATATTGCGAACCATGACGATGTTGCGGTAGCTTCCGGAAGTCTGTGGCTCGAGATAGACCCGATAGGAGTCATTTGCCTGGTTGGGTGCTGCGACGTTGAACGACGCGCTCGATTGCCACGTCCCGGTCGAAATATCACAAGTGCGCACGATACCCCTGGTGCGGAGCTCGACTCTGTTGCCCGAAACGGTTGTCCCGGGAGCCTGCTCAAAACCGTAGTCCTCTGACTGTGAAAGGGCTATGACTCTGCTGTGTCCGCCGCGGTTCGAACCCACGGACGCAGCCGACGAGATATCGATAATCTCACTGTAGAATCGGCCGGTGACCAGGAGATCTCCGCGCTCGGTCCACAATACGTGGAGCGGTTCCGGATGTGAAAGTATCTTTGTCGTTGCCCAACTCGCGTAGTTTTTGAGGATCAGCCCGGCGTCGGTGAGAAGCGCTATCTGCTCCTCCTCGCCCGGATCGAGAGCAATCCCGGTAACGCCCTTGTCTTCGGTCCTTACAAACGCGTAGCTTCCGGCCGCCGCCGAAAGGTCGAGTCGGTAGATTGCGCTATTGGTCTTGCCGTTCTCGATACTGCGAGTCAGTACGGTAATTCGATCATCCGGCGTCCAGGCAACCTGCTGAACGCTGGTGTTCCTCGGGAGAAACAGATAGGGCAACGATACGGAGTCGCCGGTGCTCAGATAGTCATCGGTTTGGAGAATATAGAGAAAGAGATTCCGACCTCCCTTGTCCAGCAGAATCTTGTCTCCGGACGGTGAGATCCAGAACTGGTCGAAGTTGGGGTCGAACCCGAAGGGAATCTTGCCGACAATATGGCCGATCCTGAGGAAACTCTGGTACAGGGAGCGCGTAAAGAACTCGGCGCTCGCGATGCGGTAGACCAGAGAACCGGTCAGATAGTATATGTCGCCGTTGTCGCCCCACCGGACGTTTGCGGCAGTCCCGCTGCCGATGATGCGAAGATCTTCGGAAAGCACCCGGTCGCCGAGAAGCTGCGTTATCGAGAAGTAATAGAGCTTCCGGTCTCTGCTGTAGATGAAGTAGTCTGAACGGGGTGACCAGGCCACCCCTGGCCCCTGCAGAGAGAATTGCACATGTTCGGCAACGGTCGTCTTGCGGGCCTGTTCGACATCGTCGATAACAAGATTAGCGTACGCAGGTGATGTGGGCTCGAGATAGAGCAGAAACCGGCCGTCGGGAGAAGAGTCGAGTGGACTTATCTTTCCGGTCTGGACCGATTTTCCGTTCACGAAGGCCGGAAAATCCCCGACGGGATCGAAACTGGGCGTCGAGCTTGACGAGATATCCGCTCGCGATCGAAAAACACCGAATCGGTTCTGGATCTGCAGTTTGCCGCTGCTCGACAGCACCATGACCTGCTCGGGAAAGTAGGTGAGCTGCGTGAGCTTTCCGCTTTTCACGTCGGCGGAAAAGAGCGTGCTGTAACTCCCGTAATCGGGCACATCGACGCCTGCGCTGAACAGGAGCTCGTTGGAGCCGGTCTGAGGCGATGCGAGGTCGAGACCCGAGAATGTCACTTCCCCGAACGCCGATACGCTCGAGATGCCGAGTGTGAGCACGAGAGATAGAAACTGCTTCAAACTGCTACCCCACACACTGTTTCTCTTAGAATGTCGGCAATCCGGGAGGATATTTTAGCCCGCGAGGATGGATCCGGTGGCTGGAGGATGGTTGATCTGGCCCGATTTGGTGCTATTTGTCGGCGGGAGCCGAGGGCGTGGACGGTCCGGCTGGATAACCGGTGCCGGTCGCAACTGCTTCCGGAGAAGCCTCGGCGCGAAGAAGTTTGTCGGGGGCGGCAACGATGGTATCGAGTTCCGTCTCAAGTTCGCCGAGTTTGGCGAGAAATTCTTCGAGCCGTCGGATCGTGTACTCGCGAACCGTCTCCTGAACGCGGTCGAGGGATTCATCGACGATCTCTTCGAAGGAGGAGCTCCTTTGTGCCCGTTCCTGCCTCTCGGCCTGGCGTCGGAGAAACAGCTCCTCCGGGCTCCCAGTTTCGGGAGCAGCCCCGTCCGGCGATTCTTCCGGTGTCGAGTCGGCGCCAAAAAGTGCGTTCCGAAATGAGCTGTCTCTTTCCTTCGCGTGCTGTTCACCCTGTCCACGGCCGCAGTAGGGGCAGTACCGGTACTCGGGGGAGAGAACGCGGTGACATCCGCTGCAAAACAGCACCTCATCCATGCACCTACTATACGCACGGATCCGGCAGAATGCAAGCGTGGAATTTTTTTACCTTTCGACCGTCGAGCGGCCTTTGTCAGGGTTTCCGCATCATCGCATGCTATTGCACGACCTGGCTGTCGGGCGGTTGTTCGGCGGAGAGCGCCCCGGCAACTGCGCTCATAATTCCGTCGACGTAGCTGCCGGGAGAATCGACCGGGACAGATTCCATCTCCGATCGGGCCGGGACGCCCACCAAGCCAAGTCCGGGTCCGTCCGCTGCATAGATCCGGTCCACGAGAATCGCCACCTCACGCCGGACCTCCTCCCGGGTGTTTGCGGCGGTCTGCTGCTCACGAAACAGGAGCCCGCCGGCTGCAAGCGTGATTCCCGCTGCGGTGGCCAGAACAAGCCAGCGCGGTGTCGCCGTCGCGCGGCGTCGGCCCGGTGTGCGACCGGAAGCTGCCATCACGTGGACGCGTGCGATCGCTGCCGGAACTGGATCGGCCCGCCCAACGGCGGCAACATCGATGGCGCCGCCGAGCTCGCCCCGGATTCGTGTGAAACTGCTCCAGAGACCGGCTAAACGCGGATCGGCGGCCATGGCGGCGGAGGTGGCTTCATCGGGTGTCTCTCCTGCGTCGGCGAGCTCATGGAGCCGCTCCACAATCAGCCGGTACCGTCTGTCAGGTAGCATGATCTGCCTCCATTGATCGTAGCGGAGTTCGCGCGGAAGACAACGCGGCTGCGACCCGCTCACGCGCACGGTGCAATCGTGATTTCACTGTTCCTTCGGGAATCGACATAACGGCGGCTATCTGTTTCACCGACAGATCCTCCGAATCCTTGAGAAAAAGCAGAGTCCGCTCCGGGTCGGGCAGCGCAAGTACGGCATCGAGCACTTCCTGCGCAGACTCCCGGCGCATCAGAGACTCCTCGGGCGAGGATTCCGCGACAACACCGCTTCTCGCCTGCATCCGAAACGCGCGGACTCTTCGGTGTTCGCGCTGGTTCTTGCGGACAAGGTCGACCGCTTTGTTTCTGACGTACCGGTAGAAGTAGGTGCCGAAGGCCGATCCGAATCGGAAACGGGGAAGATCAATGAACAGCGTCGCGAGGATTTCCTGTTCGGCATCTTCGCGGTCCTCGGGAGATCCGGGAAGAACGGTAAACAGCAATCTGCGCATTTTGGTCATGTATCGGTTCATGAGCTGGGTGTAGGCGTTCTCGTCCCGTGTCTCACAGAAAGCACGGACAAGATCCTCATCGGTTTTCGCCGCCAATCACTGCCCCTGTCGGTTCATCCTCTGCTCGAGTGCTCGAAGTCGGAGGAGAAGCTCGCGATCCTGTGGCGTAAGCTGTTGGGCTCCGCGGTCACCGGCTGCTCCGCCGCCTGAGAGCTGCTGCAGACGAACTCTGTCTATGCGATCGACCAGTCTCGTCGCCATGCGGAATCGACTCCAGTCCTGATCGCCGAGAAGATCGCGGATGGTCAGATCGCGCCGAATCTCTCCCAACCGGATCTTGTACTCCCAGTCGAGGCCTTCTCTAAGGATTTTCTGCACGTCAGCCATGTTCGGGTGCGTATCGAGCAGGAGACGGGTAAGCTGCGCCTTGCGGATATCTATCTCCGCCTGGTCGGTGCGCTGTTCCTGGGCGGCCGCCTGACGCAACTCTTCGGCCTTCTTCAGTTTCTGCTCCGGAATACCGGTCATCGTCGAAAGAACCCGCATCCGTCCTTCAGGGGTGGCCAGCTGTGCGTAGACGGTCTGAAGCGTCGCGCGATCGACGCCCGCGAACCCGGAACCGGCGGCTCCGCCGGCGCCTGCATTGTTCTGAGCGAATAGCGG
This sequence comes from uncultured Spirochaetota bacterium, assembly GCA_963832675.1. Taxonomy (GTDB): domain Bacteria; phylum Spirochaetota; class Spirochaetia; order DSM-27196; family DATKUC01; genus DATKUC01. The sequence continues at coordinate 31,925 of CAWHUY010000031.1, forward strand.
GACGAGCGCGCTCGAGAGAAGAATCATCAAGATTGCGGCCTGTTTCATGCCGTTGCCTCCTGCCTGGGTGGTGTCATTTCTCTTTTTAGTCGTTCGCAGGTTCCACCCGGTTCACAGGAGTTCGGCGGCTAGTTCGGCAAGTCGGCTGCGTTCGGATTTGAGCAGGGTCACGTGGCCGTAGATCTCCTGTCCCTTGAATACTTCGACAAGGTAGGAGAGACCGTTGGAGTTGGCATCCAGATAGGGGCTGTCGATCTGATAGGGATCGCCGGTGAGAACCACCTTGGAGCCCTCTCCCGCGCGGCTCACGATGGTTTTGATTTCATGCGGGGAGAGATTCTGTGCCTCGTCGATTATTATGTACTGACCGGGAAGGCTGCGGCCTCTGATGTAGGACAGCGCCTCGAGCTCAATGATCCGGTTGTTTATCAGCTGTTCGGCGTTCTTCATGTTCGGCCGTTTGTAGACGGAGAGGATGTACTCCAGGTTGTCGAAAAGCGGCTGCATCCAGTGGGACAGTTTTTCGTTCTTCGCGCCCGGGAGATAGCCGATATCTTTCCCGAGCGGCACGACCGGTCTGCTCACCAGAACCCGACTGTAACTTTTGTCTTCGAGAACCTGCTTGAGCCCCGCGGCGATGGCGAGCAGGGTTTTCCCGGTGCCGGCGATACCGAGAAGCGTGACCAGATGTACCCGCTGATCGAGAAGGAGGTCAAGCGCTATCCGTTGCTGATGGTTGAACGCACGTACCCCCGCGATCGGCCGGCATTTTGTAGTCGACAATCTCCAGTTCCGACGCCGCATTGTTGTACCGGGTCAGCACAGGTTTCATCGTGCGTCCGTTCGTGGAGAACGACGAAATGATTCGGCGGGTAGCTCTCATGCCACGGCAGCCGTCCGGCGTCCTGAAGCACGTTCAAGTTGTCCAGGGTGATATCCAGCTCGGTGAATCCCGAATAGAGTTTCTCGATGTTCACTTTCTGCTTTTCGTAGTCCACCGACTTGATCCCGAGGGCCGTCGCTTTGACCCGCGCGTTGATGTCCTTGGAGACAAAAAAAACGGTCTGCCCCTTCTGCTGCAGATCGTAGGCGGTGAGAATGATCTTGTTGTCGGCCTTGTCCTCGAGAATGTCGGAGGGAACGTCGCGTGAATGGGAAAGCCCCACTCGGAGGATCGAGCCATTCTCGATTTTCACGCCCTCGCTGAGGTTCCCGTGCTTTCCCGCCTCGTCGAGAAACCGGATCGCCTGGCGTGCGTTGCGTCCCCTCTCGTCGCTGTAGGTCTTCAGATGATCGAGCTCCTCGAGCACCCAGAGCGGAATTACTACTTCATTGTCACGAAAGCTCAATATGGCGTCGGGCCGATGGATCAGCACATTGGTGTCGATCACGAAAGTCTTGACGGCAGTCGGCATTCCCAGAGTATAGTCGGAAACCGGCGCGCTTGAAAGAGGGGCTCAACTGTACTAACTTAGAAGTTCTATGGTCGTAGACACTCGAAAGCCTCTCATTGTTCAGGGCGACAGCACCGTTCTTCTCGACGTGCACGATGCGGGCTACGAATCCGCGCGGGCGGAAATTGCGCCGTTCTCCGAGCTGGAAAAGTCGCCGGAACACATGCACACCTACCGCATCACGCCGCTCTCCCTGTGGAACGCGGCTTCGACCGGACTTACGGCGGAAGCGGTTATCGAGACTCTCGAGACGTTCAGTCGTTACCCGATCCCCGAGAACGTGAGCTTCTACATCCGGGACGCGATCGCACGATACGGCAAGGTCAAGCTCACGGCGTTTGACGGGAACGATTCCACGCTGCTCCTCACCGTGGAAGATGACTCGCTGCGCGCGGAACTCGAGGCGAACAGGAAGCTTTCGAAATACCTTCTCCCTCACGTAGATGGATTCGTGGTGCGGCTCTTCGACCGTGGAACTATCAAGCAGGAGCTCATCCGCATAGGTTACCCGGTTCAGGACGAGGCGCCGCTTGCCGACGGAGAGCGGCTCGAGTTCGGATTCCGCGATCTCAGCCTTTCGGGAGTTTCCTTTTCGGTGCGCGACTATCAGCGTGAGGCGGCCAGCGCCTTTCTTGGAAACAGCAGACCGGGGACCGGTTTCGGCACCGTCGTGCTGCCGTGCGGCGCAGGCAAGACTATCGTCGGCATGACGGTGATGGAGTTGCTCAAGACCAACGTGCTCATTCTGACGACCAACGTGGCCGCCGTCCACCAGTGGCGCGACGAACTGCTCGACAAGACGAGTCTGTCCCCGGAAGCCATCGGAGAGTACACCGGCGACAACAAGTCTATCCGGCCGATTACTGTGGGAACCTACCAGATTCTGGTCTGGCGGTCCAAGAAAGATGGGGAATACCCCCACTTTCGGCTTTTCCGCGAGCGCAATTGGGGTCTGATTATCTACGACGAGGTGCACCTTCTGCCGGCCCCGATCTTTCGCGCTACCGCGGAGCTGCAGGCGGTCCGTCGACTCGGGCTCACCGCCACACTCGTCCGGGAGGATGGCCGCGAAGATGACGTTTTTTCGTTGGTAGGACCGAAACGGTACGACGTCCCGTGGAAAGAACTCGAGGCCAAAGGATGGATTGCCGAGGCGAACTGCTACGAAATCCGGGTTGATCTCCCTGAAGAGCTGAAGATTCCCTACGCGGTGGCGGAAAGCGGCAGAAGTTCCGGATTGCGAGCGAAAACCCGGTCAAGCTCGATATCGCCCGCCAGATCATCGAAAACCATCCCGAGGATGCAATCCTGGTGATCGGGCAATACCTCGACCAGCTCTACGATATCGCCAGGGAGCTCGATGCGCCGATCATCACCGGGAAAACACCGAATCCGGAACGCGAACGGATCTACGGCGAGTTCAAGAAAGGTCTGATTCGCGTGATCGTCGTGTCGAAGGTAGCCAACTTTGCGATCGACCTGCCCGACGCCTCAGTCGCAATACAGATATCCGGCACCTTCGGCTCACGTCAGGAAGAGGCCCAGCGACTGGGACGAATCCTGCGTCCGAAAAAGAAGAACTCCTATTTCTACTCGATAATCTCGCGCTACACAACCGAAGAGACTTTCGGCGCAAACCGTCAGAAGTTTCTCACCGAGCAGGGGTACAAATATCATATTGAACTCTGGAATTCATAACAAATGACAACCCTTGCTCGCTGGAGGTCTATACTCCTCACTGTCAATGACCGGGCATTCTTCGACATAATTCGCAACTATCTCGGAGAGGTGAAAACGCCCTTCAACAAACATGAACTGATCGGAAAGCTGGAATCGTTCCTCGTCAACCCCGAAAATCAGCGACGAATCCTTGCACTCATCGACGCGGAAGATGCGCAGGTCCTGGTGGCGGTAGATCTTTTGGAAGAGCCGTCCTATGACATGCTGTTCGCCTACCTGGGAACCGAAATGAGCTACGTCGATCTTCACCACCGACTGCTCAATCTGGCAGACCGGCTGCTTATTTCTCGCGACCCTGAACAGAATACCATCAGCCTGAATCCGCTGCTTCAGCCCATGCTTCAGTCACGTTTTCTTCGCCGTGACCAGGTTTTTCCCGGTCTTCCCGTCGGGTCGCCGGAGACCGGCGCCGTAATCGGCGAGCTTCCGTGGCTCGGCGATGCGTTGGTTCTCGCTTTGCTTTCCTACCTTTTCACTCCTGCGGATCTTTTCAAGGCCGATGGCTCACTGCGCAAGAGAAACGAGGAAGATCTCAAGACGGTTTTTGGCGACCTGATGCAGCAGCGGCAGGGACCGTTCCGCAGGCTCGATCTCGCAATGAAAACCCTCGAAACGCTCGGCATGGTTACCCGGAGCGAAAGCAGGCTTGTTCCAGCACGCCCCGCGATTGATGCCCTGGGGGCACTCTCCTCCCGTGAACGACACGAGATCTACTGGACCGCGGCGCTTTTCGGCGGAAGAGATCGCATCGAAGAGCAGCTCAACTTCCTGCGAACCTTCGAAGAGAGCCTGCCTGCGGACAACGCCTATCCGCCGCGGGTCATGGAGCAGGTCTGCATTGCACTCTATCTGCGAACGACACGGCAGGAGCCGCCGGACATCAAGAATCTCGTCGTAGGACTCAGACGTCTCGGCCTGTTATGCGAGACGGAAAACGGTGATCTCGCGATCAATCCCCACCTGTCCGCGGCTTTTGCCGAGTCGGGCTCACCCGGGGAGCCGGCCCTCATCGTGCAACCCACCTTTTCGGTCACCATAAAACCGTGGCTGCCCCTTGCTTCCGCTCTTTTGGTTGCGACGTCGGCAGAGGTGCGTCGTTTCGACCGGTTTCCGCAGTACGCGATCACGAAAGCATCATTCGGTCGGGCGCTCTCTGCCGGCTATGAAGCCGCGGAAATCGCGCTCACTTTTCAGGCTTTGTCGGCTAAACCGCTACCGCAAAATGTGGCATTTTCGCTTGAAACCTGGTCGGCCGAATACTCGAGCATTGCCTTGTACGAAGGGGTCGTCCTCGTTGCCGACGAAAAACGACGGTTTCTCGTCGAACACTCGCAGCGAATGCAGCCCTTTATCCGCAAAAGACTCGCACCCGGGGTCTATCTGCTTGATTCACGCGAAAGATCCGCGTGGGCAGAGATCCTGCGCGAAGAGGGGCTGGAGATGCTGCCTCACGCTGCGGCCGATCCGATCGGCGGACTAATTCCCGCGCGTTTTCTCGCTCCGTACAACGGTCCGGGAAAGCGCCGGTCGCCGCGAAATCTCGAACTCTTTCCCTCGTCGGAGCCTGTCGAAGAGAACGGTTCTCTCGTCCTGCCGGATGCGGCGGATATCGAACGAGATCTCACCGAGGCGCTCGATGCACTTGACACCCCGCAGGACAAACGGGACGAAATCGCCGAACGGATCAAACGAAAACTGATTGTGCACCCAAGCCAGATAAGCCGCCACATAACCCGCGGCGAAAGACTCGAGGCCAAAGGGCTCGACTACACCGGGAAAATCCGGCTGATCGAACAGGTTCTGCAGGACCAGAAAAGCGAAGGACCGGCCGAACTGCTCGAGATCGTGCGGCGTACGCCGCACGGCGCTCCGGTGCGAACGATCATGCGTCCGGCCGAGCTGCAGAAGGCGGGCACTCAACTGATCCTGGTCGGCAATGCCATTCCCGACGAGAGTGAGGTGCGAATCCCCGTCAGCAAGATGGTGCTGGTGAGAAAGCTGAAGGGGACGCTTTTTGGATGACCCGTCTCCGGCGCCGCAGGAAGTGAAAAGCCGTTTGGAGCCGACGCCTCACCGGCCGCCGATTGCGAGCCGCCGGAACTCCCGGTACTGCTCTGTCGCCTGTTCTTCGAACATCGCCCGCCCCGTGAGTATCCGGCAGCCGGCCCGTTCCGCTCGAGAGAGAAAGGCGGTGCGTTCGGGTGTGTAGATGATATCGCACACGGTCTCATCACCCTGAAATCGGTAATCCGTGAAGGGGTCTGCTCCCACTTCCGGCTGCATCCCCACGCTGGTCGTCTGCACAATCACCTGTCGGTGTGCGGCGAGCAGCTTCGCGCCTTCCCGATCGAGTGCACCACGCAGTCAATGTGCGCCCCTCGCGACGCAGAGGCGCAAGCTCGCCTGCGAGCTGTGCCGCTCTCTCCGGTGTCCGGTTCAAAACGCAGACCGACGCGCCGGCAGCGAGCAGAGCGTACACCACGCCGCGTGCTGCGCCGCCGGCGCCAATCACCCCCGCGCGAACGCCGTCGAGATCTTCCCGCCGCAGCGCAGCGAGCAGCGGCCGGATAAATCCCGAAACATCGGTGTTCACCCCCTGCCAGCCGCCATCGCTGCGAAGCAGCGTGTTGCAGGCGCCGATCTCGCGGACTGCCTGATCGCTTCCTGCCAGAAACGGTGTGACCGCGCCCTTATGAGGGATCGTCACCGAGACCCCACGAATCTGCAGCAACTCGGCAAGCGAGAAAAAGTCTTCGACCCGGTCGACTTGAACCGGCAGATAGACCGCGTCGAGCTTCTCCGCGCGAAAACGGCTGTTGTGGTAGTGCGGCGACCGTGAATGCATCACCGGGTTTCCGATTACGCCGAAGATCGCAGTTTCGCGCGTAATCGAGCGATAACCGTACAGGGTGTCGAGGGTGACGGGGTCGATGTGCCCGGGAGCCACGGAACGGCCTTCGACCGAACAGAATGTCAACATCGATCCGAGCCGCCCCGCGAGAATCCGCGAGGGAAAACCCCACTCGCCCATTCCGAGCACTATGTGATGATTCGTGCCGAGCGATTCCGCTGTCCGACAAAGACGCAGGAGCTCGCTCGTGCTTTTTACCATCACCGCCGCCTTCGGGATCTCCGCAGAACCGCGGACCATGGCGCGCAACCGCGCACCCAGATCGGGCGGCGTGCCGGAAAAATCGTGCAGCGAGCGAATGATCCGGCAGCCTGCCGCGGCCTCCCGAATGGCTGGCGGGTCGAAATCCGCCTCGAGATCGACCGCGTAGAAAGGGCGACCGCTCTGCGCCGCTTCTATCAGCGCGCCGGCGATCAGTTGCGCGCGCTCGGTCTCCGTGCCTCCATATCTTCCCCCTTCGGAGCTTCGCCGGACCGTGAGGATCACCGGATGAGAAATCCCCTCCGCCGCAAGAAGATGCGGCAGCCGTCCTGCGAGGGCAAACTCGCCGGACTCAAGGCAGTCGGCATGGAGCTCGTAGGCGTCTACGTGATCAGAGTTCGCGAGCGCGTCGTCGAGCGCACCACGGATGTCCTGGGCAGCGAGACTCAGACAGATCATCAGAAATCGCTCCGATATATGTAGGCATCGGAAAGTTTTCCCGCGGTAAAGAACAGTCGCGCGCGAACCGGAAACCCTCGGTCGGGCAGCTGAAAGATCTCCCAGTCACTTTCTGCGGCGATGGACTTGCCGAGCACGCCTGTCGTGTCGGCGCGGCTTGCGCCCATTGCCAGACCGAGAAACGTTCCTTCGAAGTGCTCGTCAAAACGCACCTGCCACACGCGGTCATCGAACCAGTACAGGTAAAGATGGGTTGAATAAAAAAACACCACGTCATCCTGCCACGTCCGATCGCCGCGAACCGAGTAGACGTGCTGCGGAGGGCCGAAGGACTCGACAGCCTGGTCAAGCTGCATCCCGAGAAGCTCGGGTCCGGAAGGGGGTGCCCCGGAGCGCTCTGCCTGCGCATAGGCGGAACTGGAAAGTAACAGCGTGCCGAGGACCGCTGCCGCAAACGACGGAAAGGTCTTTCTCATTCCCGGGCGCTGGAATCGCCGGTAATTTCAACGACAGCCGCCGGTTCGGGACTTTCGTCGCCCTCGTCCTCCATGACCGGGTCCATGGATTCTATCTCAAGCGGGATTACCGCTGCGCTCGCCGCCTTTTCAGCCGACATCGGCAACACACCGCCGGCAGCCAAATAGCCCCGCATGGTGAGGCTGTCGACCGGGCGAGAGAAGTAGTACCCCTGGATCGCGTCGCAGCCTTCACGAAAGAGCAGATCGACCTGCTCCTTGCTCTCAACCCCCTCGGCAAGACAATCGATACGAATGGTGTGAACCAGAGATATGATGCCCTTCACAATCTCCTGGTTCGGCAGGCTGAGATGGACGTCGTCTATAAACGACTTGTCGATCTTGACGGTGTCGATCGGGAGCTTTCGCAAGTAGTTCAGCGAGGAGTAACCGGTGCCAAAATCGTCGATAGAAAGCCGGACGCCAAGGTTTTTGAGCTCGACCATCTTCGCAATCGCATCATCCGGGTCTTCCATGATCATGCTTTCGGTAAGCTCGAGTTTCAGATGTCGGCTCTGGAGATCGAGCGCCTGAAGTATCCCGGCTATCCGATCTACAAGATCACGCTGTTTGAACTGATGCGGAGAAAGGTTTACCGAGATGTAGATGTCGGGATAACCTGCGCGATGCCAGCTCTTGAGCTCGCGACACGCGTTGTAGAGGATCCAGTGCCCGAGAATACGAATGTCACCCGTCTGCTCTGCGATCGGGATGAAGTCCAGCGGCGGGACATTTCCCAGCGTCGGATGCTGCCAGCGCATGAGAGCCTCGGCACCGATAACTCGTCCACCGCTGTCGACGAAGGGCTGGTAATGAATATGAAATTGCTCGAAGCTGGTCTCCACCGCGGTTCCGAGCTCCGCCTCTATCATTTCGCGCTCGCGGTGCATACGCCCCATGTCTTCATGGTATATGACGTAGGAACGGTTCTTGAGCTCGCAATGATTGAGTGCGATATCTGCGTTTCCCAGGAGCTCGTCACGGGTGACTCCGTGGTCAGGGTAGACCGCCGCGCCAAGATGGCAGCCGAAAACGATGTCGTCTGCGGGTTCCTCCTGGGGACGCGAAACTTCCTCGCCGATTCGTTCGCAGATCAGTTCCACAGCCTCAAGGTTGGGCATGTTGATGAGCATGATGTGAAACTCATCGAGGCGGTCGGACTGGAATACATTGTCGCCGATAATGTCCTTTATTCGGGAGGTGGTCCGGAAAAGGAGGATCTTGTTGCGGTCACGGCTGTTCTTGATACGCGTGTATCGCTTGTCGAGCCGAATCACGCCGAGAGCCATGAGCCGGTGCGTACTGGGTGCATCGTTCAACATACGAAAACGTTCGTCCAGCCGCGCGTCGAAGACTCGCCGGATGGGAAGCCCGGTGTAGGGATCGTGATTCACCAGATCGACTAGTTCCTGCTGCTTTTCCTCGAGGTAGGTCACCTGACGGCGCATTCGGCGGACGGTTTCACGAAGCCCTTCTATCTTCGTCGAGTACACGTGAAGTCTTCGTTTGATGTCTTTTGTCCCGGTATCGGACTCGGAGGTATTTTCCAAATCGTCCAAAGCGTGTGAACTCCTGGCAGGACCGCTGATCGGATTCACTATACCGCATACGACCTCCTCCAACAAGATGCAATCGTCCGGTGGATGCCCGGGAAGGTATGCTGCGGCAATTTCAGCCGGCCAGTTTGGCGGCGGGAATCCGAAAGGATCCCCGCTGTCAGGCCTGCACGGAATGGTTATTTTGCGTATACCGGACGCGGCTTATAGTGCGTGTGCAGGTACTTGTGGCTCTTCTCCGAGAGGGGTGCATCCAGGAACTCTTTGTAGAGCGCGATAACGGCGGGATTTTCGTGGCTCATTCGAATAGCGCTCATCTTGTCGTCGGCGTAGATTCCCGCGATTCGCTTCTTTCGGATTTCATCGGTAGAACCGTAGGGCTGACCGCCGCCCCCTATGCAGCCGCCGCGGCACGCCATCACCTCCACAAAATGGTAGGGAGGCTCTTTGCCCTCATCACGCGCCCTGCGGATCCGGTCGAGCACCGTGGCAATATTGCCCATCTGGTGCGCCACTGCCACTCTCACCTCGGTTCCCTTGATATTCACGACCGCCTCTTTGACGCCGTCAAGGCCGCGTATCGATTTGAACTCGATTTCCTTCAAGTTCTCTCCGGTAATCAGGTTATACGCGGTCCGCAATGCCGCCTCCATCACGCCGCCGGTGGCGCCGAATATGGTGCCCGCGCCAGTGTAGATTCCGAGCGGATTGTCGGCTTCTTCATCAGGCAGATCGAGGTAATCGATCCCCGCCTGCTTGATCATGCGCGCCAGCTCCCGGGTGGTGAGGCACACGTCCATATCCTGGCCCCCGGTTGAGAACATGTGCTCGTCGCGAGTCAGCTCGTACTTTTTCGCGGTGCAGGGCATGATCGAAACCGAGAAGATGTCCTTTCTGTCGGTACCTATCTTCGCGGCGTAGTAACTCTTGATCATGGCGGCCATCATCATTTGCGGGCTCTTTGCCGTCGAGAAGTTCGGGATCATGTCGGAGTAGTATTTCTCCATGTAATCCACCCACGCAGGACAGCAGCTGGTGATGAGCGGAATTTCGCCCTTTCCCTCCACGAGACGATGGACGAGCTCGCTCGCCTCTTCCATGATGGTGAGATCGGCCGCAAAGTTCGTGTCGAAAATCGCGTCGAAACCCAGCCGCCGTAGCGCCGCGTAGAGTTTCCCTGTCGTGATCGTTCCCGGTTCGAGGCCGAACGCTTCGCCGATCGCGACACGGGTAGCCGGAGCGACCTGCACGACGCAGTGCTTCGCCTCGTCACGCAGAGCGCGCCACACCTTGCCGGTTTCATCATGCTCGTAGATGGCCCCAACCGGACAGTGAGCGGAACACTGACCGCATTTGATGCACGGCGTTTCGTTCAACTTGACGTCGCCTGCGCCGGCGATTCGAACCCCGTCACCGCGGCCAATGAACTCGAGCGCCCAGACGTTCTGCATGCCCTGGCACACTTTCACGCAGCGTCCGCAGAGAATGCATTTTTCCGGATTCAGGACGATGGCGGGTGTCGAGTCGTCGATCGGAAGATCGCGCAGGTTCTTTTCGAACGGGACTTCCCGGATCCCGAAGTCCGCCGCGAGCTTCTGCAGCTCGCAGTTGCCGTTGCGCGGGCACTGCAGGCAGTCGTTCGGGTGGGTAGACAGGATAAGCTCCAGCACCGTGCGACGGATTTCGACGATCTCCGGATCGTGGGTAATGATTTCCAGCCCTTCGGTTACCGGGGTGGCGCAGGCGCGCATCATCTTCGGGCTTCCTTTCACCTTCACGACACAGAGCCCGCAGGCTGCCCAGGCGGGCAGATCCGGGTGATAACAGAGCGTAGGTATTTTCACCTGGACCTTTCGGGCGGCATCGAGCATTGTCGTCCCCTCTGCAACCTGGTGGGGAATCCCGTTTATCTTCACGTTTACCATGTTCACGGCTTACTCCTCGTACAATTGAAAGCTTATCCGCGAGCTACCGCGTCGAACTTGCATACCGTGTAGCACTCGCCGCACTTGATGCAGGTAGCGAGATCGATCACATGCGGCTTCCGTTTCTCGCCGGTGATTGCATTAACCGGGCAGCGCCTTGCGCACAATCCGCACCCGATGCACTTGTCTTCGAGAATCTCGTAGACAACAAGGTCTTTGCACTTTCCGGCCGGACACTTTCCGTGCTCGATGTGGGCGACGTATTCATCTTCAAAATACCTGATCGTGGAGAAGACCGGATTCGGTGCGGTTTGTCCGAGGCCGCACAGACTTGCCCTCTGCATGCCCTGCCCAATCCGCTTCATCGTGTCTATGTCTTCCTGAAGACCTTTCCCCTGGGTGATCCGGCTCAATATGTTGTGAACTTTTCGCCCTCCGATTCTGCAGGGCGCGCACTTTCCGCATGATTCGTCTATCGTGAAACCAAAATAGAATTTCGCGATATCGACCATACAGTCGTCTTCATCCATCACGATCATGCTGCCGGAACCCATGATCGACCCGAGTTGCTGCAGGTGTTCGTAGTCGATCGGCGTATCGAGGAATTCTGCCGGAATGACCCCACCGGAGGGACCGCCTGTCTGTACGGCTTTGAACTTCTTTCCGTTCGGGACGCCGCCGCCGATGCTGTAGACAATGTCCCGGAGCGGTGTCCCCATCGGCACTTCCACGAGCCCGGAATTGCTGATTTTCCCCGTCAGGGCGAACACTTTGGTCCCTTTGCTCTTATCGGTTCCGATCTTCGCAAACCACTTACCGCCCCGCGTCAGAATGACCGGGATATTTGCCCAGGTCTCCACGTTGTTTATGACGGTGGGTTTGTTCCAGAGGCCCTTCACTGCCGGGAACGGAGGCCGCGGTTTCGGCATACCCCGCTCTCCCTGCACAGAGGCAAGGAGTGCAGTCTCTTCACCGCACACGAAGGCGCCGGCACCGAGTCTGATCTCGAGGTCGAAATCGAAACCACTGCCGAGTATGTCTTTGCCGAGAAGTCCGACCTCTTTCGCCTGCTTGATTGCCACCTCCAGCCGATGTATGGCGAGCGGGTATTCGGCGCGGACATAGAGAATTCCCTGGTGGGCGCCCACTGTGTGTCCGCAGATCATCATGCCTTCGATTACGCTGTGCGGGTCGCCCTCGAGAACGCTTCGGTCCATGTAGGCGCCCGGGTCCCCTTCGTCGGCGTTGCAGACAACATACTTCGGCTCATCGTTTACCTGAATGGAGAAGGTCCACTTCATCCAGGTCGGAAAACCTGCGCCACCGCGGCCGCGCAGGCCGGAGACCTTCAATTCATCGATAACGTCCTGCGGTTTCATCTCGAAAAGCACCTTTTCGAGCGCCGCGTATCCGTCCCGTGCGATGTATTCGCTGATGTCTTCCGGGTTGATTACGCCGCAATTTCGCAACACGATTCTGAACTGTTTTTGATAGAAGGAGATGTCCTCGACCTTCGCGTGCTGTTTGCTTTCCGACTCTTTGTAGCGCAAACGTTCGACGACGCGACCCTTTACAATGTGCTCGGAAATCAGCTCCGCGGCATCCTCGGGCTTCACTGCGACGTAGAAAGCCTCTTCAGGAAGGATCTTCACAATGGGGCCCTTCTCGCAGAATCCGAAGCATCCGGTCTTGACTACCTGAACGTCATCAGTGAGGTTGCGGGATGCGACTTCGCGGACCAGGTTGTGATAGATAGCGTCCGCCTTGTTCGAAACGCAGCCTGTCCCGCCGCAGACCAGGACGTAGTTCTTGTACGGCATGATTCCCTCCGAAAGTATCGCGGCCGTTAGTGGGTATCGACGATGTCCGCCGCGGGACGGTCGAAAATATGATTCTCGAGCAGAACCTTCCCGATGATGTGCTTGTGCACAATATCCCGGGCCACTGCCGCGTCCACGTTCCCGTAGATGACCGTAGGCATGCCCGGCATGGTGACTTCGACGGTCGGCTCGGCAAAATCGAGACCGAGACTTCCGGCCTGACGGACCGACACGTTGGCGAGCCCCTGGTCTTCCAGCTCAACCAAAAACGCATTGAGCGTATCTTTGGCGCCGGCGGCGATCCCGCTTGTGCCCATTCCGACGACAATCAGGATTGTCTTGTTCTCCGGATCTCGCATATCCATCTGGTGCTTCTTCTCGGCGCGCAGTTTCTTCAGATCATCCAGCGTCATCTTGCCCATTGCGTTCCTCCCCTAACAGAAAAGCTCACTCGCCTCTTGCGAGGCGATGAAATCGCGGAGCAAGCCAATGCTCGCCACACTGAAAAGTTCTCCGAGCGCATCGCGCAGCTCGCTCCGTCGCAGGACGTAGGAACATTCGTTCTCCTGCGAATCCAGCGGCTACCGTCGGACAATGAAGCTCATATTCATCGTCGAAGGTACATCGCCTGGACAAGCGTTCCAACAAGATCGCCGAGCGGCGGCGTGTCAACGTGGTCCAGGTTGAACCGGAAACAGACGGTCGTCCCGGGCGCGAATCGCGTACGCGATTCCATTTGCCACTCTCCGCCCGTCTGCGACAGAAGCCTGGATGAGAAAGGGAAGCCCAAGACCAACTCGCCTTCCCGGATGCTTTTTTCCGTCGGTGTAGAACGGATCCTTCGCTTTTTCCAGCTCGCCTGCATCCATCCCTCTTCCGGTATCGGCCACCGTCACCAACAGCGACGAGGGGGTTTCATGGATGGTCAGTTCCGTATCGGACGACCCGGCCTCGATTGCGTTCTGTACGATGTCGAGGATGTAGTCGCAGAGGGTGTAGTGCACGGTTTCCCCGCGGCGCGAATCGCAATCCAGACGCGCCTCTGCTTCTGCCGCTACCTTTTCTCGCGGTGTTTCGCGAGAATCTCCGGCAGACGCGTCTTCGTAACTTTTCCATATACTTCGCCATTGACCGTGATGACCGGCGCGAGACCGCAACATCCGACACAACGCACCGCCTCTATCGAAAACTCACCGTCTTCCGTTACCGTATTGACCCCGATTCCGAGAAGGCTTTCCATCTCTTCGAGCACATCTTCGTTGCCCTTGAGGTAGCAGGCGGTGCCCATGCAGACCTGGACCTTGTTTCGGCCGGGCTGTGTCAACTTGAAAAAATGGTAGAAGGTAATGACGCCGTAAATCCGGGCAAGCGGCACATCGAGCAGCTGCGCAAGCCGGATCGCAACTTGACGCGGAATATAGCCGTACTCCTCCTGCGTCCGGTGGAGAATCATGATAAGGTTTCCGGGCTTGTCCCGCCACTCCGTGACGTACTGCATCAGGCCTTCCGGTAAGACCACCGGATCCTTGAGTTTCCAACGGCATACTTCCTCCCCGCACTGTCAGATCGAGATCCTTGACCGGTTTCGAGTGTCCGACCATTCTCGAGCCGGCATCTGCAACCTGGTTCCTCCGCTCGTCCAAACGCGCGGGAGAATAATGACCTGCTTATTGTTTAATTGAGTATAGATCGGAGTTAATACTTGCACAATAGGGTATATTGCATTTTATTTGAGATTATAATACCTTATTAGCGTGAGTAATGTGACAAAAAGTGCAACAAATAGCACGCAAACCACGAGCCACGCTACAATCATTCGATTGGCGCGTTATCTGCGGGTTTTGCAGAAGCTCAAGACGGTTGGCATCGTTAACGTGTTTTCCAACAATCTCGGTGACGCGGTTGCGGTCACTCCGGCAATCGTTCGCAAGGATTTTTCGTTGCTCGGGATCACCGGAAACAAGCGTGGCGGCTACAACATCGACGTGCTCATCGAAGAGCTGCGTCGAATCCTTGGCAAGAAGGACAATCAGCGGGTGGTGCTGGTCGGCTGCGGTCGGATCGGCAGCGCGCTGCTCGAGTACAAGGAGTTCGTGAAGGACGGCATAGACATCGTTGCCGCTTTCGATGCGAATCCGGAAAAGCAGAACCGGGAGGGGCGAGTCCCGATTCTTCCGATGGAAGATTTCGCCGACTTCATATCGCGCGAGGCAATCCATATCGCCATACTTGCCGTTCCGGAGTCCGCTGCGCTTCCGGTTTTCGAGACAACGGTCAAGGCCGGCATTCGCGGATTTCTCAACTTCACCACAGTCGAGCTCAAGTGCACGGGCCGCTGTCGTTACGAAGAGTGCCCGCATCGCTGCACTGTCCAGAATGTGAACATCAGTCTCGAGCTGGAGAGTCTTTTCTACCTGGTGAACCTGAAGGAACAGGGAATGGTCTCATGATTCCCCTTCCCATAAACACCGAAGAGTCTCCCGCCTACATTCTGGAGCTGATCTACCGGCTGAAAATCCGCAATGTCATGACGACCCGGCTTGTCGTGGCAGGACGTGACGACACCCTTCGGCACGTCCAGAAACTGATGAAAGAGAACGCGATTACCGGGGTTCCGGTTGCAGATGGCCCCCGGCTCGTCGGCCTGCTCAGCATGGACGACATAATCCGGGCACTCGACGGCGGATACATCGATGACTCGGCGGGCAAGTGGATGACGCGGAACCTCATCGTGCTTGAGGACGATATGCCGCTGTCGTTCGGTATCTCCTATATGGAAAAATACCGCTTCGGTCGCTTTCCCGTGCTCAGCAAGAATAAAGAGCTCGTCGGGATCGTCACAAGCCGCGACATTATCGTCGCGCTGCTGCTGGAGATCAATAACGAAATGGAGCGTCTCGAGCGCGAGGTGCTCCCTCGTCCCGAAACCGCCGCCGGGAGGACGCGCCGGGAGTACTCGACCCGACGTTTTGATTTTGAAAACGCGGGACGCGCCTCTTCCGAGATCAAACGGATGCTCAAAGAACAGGGAATCGCAGCCCCGATAGTTCGGCGTGTCGCGGTGGCCGCCTACGAGCTGGAAATGAATCAGGTTGTTCATTCCCTCGGGGGCCGAATCACCTTTACCTCCGACGCCGACTCGGCCGAGATACTCGCGGTGGACATGGGACCGGGGATTGAAGACGTGGATGCGGCAATGGAGGAGGGATACTCGACGGCGACCGAATGGATTCGTTCGCTCGGCTTCGGTGCGGGAATGGGCCTGCCGAACGTAAAGCGGGTCTCGGACGAGTTCTCAATAGAATCCAGGATCGGAACAGGAACTACCGTCAGAAGCGTCGTGCAGTTGCGCACCGACGCCGGCGAACCGCCTGCCAACGGAAACACGGGAGACTAGTCATGCGAATTGGTGAGCTTGAAGTGATTCTCGATGCATCCTGCATCCAGGACCAGTACGACGACCGCGAGATCACGTCCGGATACACCTCGGATCTGCTGAGCGATGTCATGGCAAATGCGCGCGCGAGCTCGGTGCTGATCACCATCCAGGCGCACAAGAACACCATAGCGGTCGCGACGCTCACCGAGATCGGCGCGATCGTGATCTGCAATAACCGTCCGATTCCGGCCGACATGGTCCAGGCGGCGCGGGATGAACGGATTGCACTCTTTACGACCAAAGCAAATCAGTTCGAGACTTCCGGGGTTCTGTTCGACTCCCTGGGATCGACATCAACGCCGACCCGACATTAGCTGATCGACAATTACCGGGTGAAACATATCCCGGCTGTGGGTCAACGAATAGTGGGAACGGGACGCGGTATGACGGAAAAACCAACAAAGCCGGCAAACATAACCTCCGGGCGGTTCCTCGCGGACCTGCATATTCATTCCTGCCTCAGCCCATGCGGCGACCTGGAAATGTCACCGGGCAGGATCGCGCGGGAGGCACGTCTGCGCGGCCTCGCCGCGGTCGCGCTTTGCGATCACAACAGCGCCCTCAACTGCCCCGCCTTTGAAATCGCCTGTCACAAGGAAGGAATTCTCGGGTTGTATGGGATGGAAGTCACGTCTCGGGAAGAGGTCCACCTTTTGTGCCTATTCGAATTTGTTGAAGCGGCGCTCGAGATGGGGCAGTTCCTATACGCCCGCCTTATGTCCGGGCCCTACGACGCCGCGCGATTCGGCGATCAGGTCTATGTCGACAAGGACGATGTCATTCTCGGAAACGTCGAGAAACATCTGATTGGCGCGATTGATCTGAGTCTTGAGGAAGTTGGCCGAGAGACACAGCGACGCGAAGGCCTGTTCATACCCGCGCACATCGACCGCGCCGTATACAGCGTAAGCTCGCAGCTCGGTTTTCTCCCGCCGGGAAACTACGACGCGGTCGAGATTACGAGACCCGGGTCGGAGCCGATGGCGCGGGGTGTTCCGGTGGTGGCCTCTTCGGATGCGCACTTTCCCGATCACATCGGTGCCCGGCACAGTGCGATCGAATCGGAGGACCTCAGTCTTGACGGGATTCGCCGGGCGCTTCCGGCCGGCCGCGTAACGCCCGTGTTTGCGGCGCCTAGCCCACCCGATCGGGAATGTGGATGATTTCTCTCGCCTTGCTGCCGTTCTGCGGTCCAACAACACCGATGCGTTCCAGCTCTTCGACGAGCCGTGCTGCGCGGTTATAGCCTACCTTCAGGCGACGCTGGAGGTATGAGGCAGATGCCTTGCCGGCGGAGACGACGATATCGATTGCCTGCTCCATGAGCGGATCCTCGAGGTTCTCCTGAAGATAGGTCTCGTCGTCCTCTTCGATGAAGATCTCGTCGTCGATGTAGTCGGGTTCGCCGAGAGTCTTCACGTGGGCGACGATGCGCTCGACCTCCTCCTCGGAGACGAACGCACCCTGCATCCGGAAGGGAAACGGGTCCCATGCCGAGGCGAAAAGCATGTCGCCGCCGCCGAGCAGCTTCTCCGCTCCCCCGGTATCGATGATGATTCGCGAATCGATCTTGCTGGCCACCATGAAGGCAATGCGCGAGGGAATGTTCGCCTTGATAAGACCGGTAATTACGTCGGTCGACGGCCGCTGCGTGGCGAGCACGAGATGAATGCCTACCGCGCGAGACATCGCCGCAAGGCGCGCAACCGTCGATTCGAGCTCCTTCCCCGTTGTGGCCATAAGATCGGCAAACTCATCGACTACGATTACGATGTAGGGAACGTGCTCGGTAGCAAGGTTTCGCTGCCGGATCTTGTTGTTGTAGGACCGGATATCGCGTACGCCGAGTGAATCGAGCAGAGAGTAGCGCCTCTCCATCTCATAGATCGCGTACTGCAGCGCCTGGAATGCGCGTTTCGAATCGGTGATTACCGGGGTGAGCAGGTGCGGAATGTCGTTGTAGAACTTCAACTCGACAATCTTCGGATCGATGAGAATCATCTTCACCTCGTCCGGTCGTTTCCGGTAGAGGATGGAACAGATGAGCGAGTTGACGCATACCGATTTTCCCGACCCGGTGGCACCTGCTATGAGAAGATGCGGCATCTTGGCCAGATCAACTATCTGTGCCTCGCCGGGAATATCCTTTCCGAGCGCAACAGGGATTTCGATTTTAGCATTCCAGAAGGCGTCATTACTCACCAGTTCGGCAAAAGAGACAATCGCGCGATGCTTGTTCGGGATCTCGATTCCCACCGCGTGCTTGCCCGGAATCGGAGCGACGATGCGAACACTCTGCGCGGCAAGGCGCAGGGCTATGTTATCGGCGAGGTTCACGATCTTCGCGAGCTTCACGCCGGGGGCGGGAAGAATCTCGAACATCGTAATGACCGGTCCCTTTCGGATTCCGGTGACCTCCGCCTGAATCTGGAACTCCTCGAGCGTGAACCGGAGAATTTCGGCGGCCTTCTGGGTTCCCGCGTCGATCTCCCAGTACTGCCCGTCTTCGTATTCGCTGAGAATTCCTGCAACAGGAACCTGATAATCCCGTGCGCCCTTTCCACGGGCGTGCGCGGTCTTCCCGGTCCGGCGTACGCTCTTTCCGCGCGCGACCGATACCGCGTCCGGGCCAGGATTCTTCTCTTCCGGCAATATTTCATCCAGTTCGCCGACCTCAGAGTCGCTCTCCTCCGGTCCGACAGCCTCGCCCTCCCGGATCGTGCCGTCGTGAAAGAAAAACACCTCCTCCGGCGAGCCAGACGCGTCTGCGAGCTCGGTCTCCTCTTCGGGGAGGGGTGCGGGAAAGCTGAACAGGCCGTCGCCGGTCGCCGGTGCGGTACCTGGGTTTACAGATGGACGCTCGTCAGGAACTTCGGAGAGGGGACGGAAGGAAGCTTCGTCCTTGTCCGTCCCTTCGTAGACCCGATCTCCACCGGGAAAGTCAGCCTCAGATCGTGCGAATTCTTCCTGACCCCCTGATGCCGAGGGCGCAGCAAGCAGAGCGACCGGGTGCGCCGTCCGAAGATCTTCCGGTTCCGCGTCCGCAAATGACTTGCGGTCAACCCCGCGTCGGCCTGCAAGCCGGAAGCCGGCTGCCCCTGCGATAAGCAGACCTTCAACGAGCAAAAGAACGAGACAGAGAACAACGCCCCCGGTCGGTGTGAAGGCGTGGCTCACGGCGGATGCCAGCGCGCCGTCCGACCCCGACAGGTCCCGGCGACCGGTAGCGAGCTGCAAGAGGAGACCGAGGGTGAAAAACGGGAGGATACTCAGATTGAGCACCAGAAACGGAGTGCGTTTGAAGTTACGGCTTACGAGGAGAGTGCCGGATGCTATGACGTATCCCGGTACGAATAACCCTGCTATTTGAAATGCGCCGAAAAAGAACTGACCCGGAACTGCCGCGAGAAGCAGCAGAAAATCGCCTTCCGGGGCGCCGACAAGCGCGACAAAGCAGGACAGGAGGAGCATCAAGCCCAGCAGGATGAGTGTTCCCCCGAGAAGAAGCGACATACTACGATTCTGCGATAGTGGAGATGGTCCGCTCACAGTTCATTATCGGAGCGGGTGGAGGCTCTCTTGAGGACCGCCCATCGGTTCGCTCGGTTACTGTCCCTCCGACCTGGCTCCGCTCCGCGGATATCGAACTACCGATCCTGATTCTTTTGGGTATTCGACATGAAATCGGGAAAGAACAGGCTCACCACCGTTGTAAGGGAAGTCGAGTCATACAGGTAGGCGTAGTAGACCGCCGACACCAGAATCTTCTGAATGTAGCGACGAGTCTCCGGAAGCGGGATCGACTCGTGAAACAGAAGCAGTGACGGGACATCTTTGATTCTCTGCCATTGGCGCACGCGGCCGAGCCCGCCGTTGTAGGCGGCCAGGGCGAGCACCGGCTGCTGGAACCGCTCGATGAGGTCTCGCAGATACCAGCCGCCGATACTCAGATTCGTCGCCGGGTCGACGAGATTGGGTTCATGCAATCTCATCCTGCGTGCGACATCCGCCGCGGTCTCCGGCATGAGCTGCGAAAGCCCCACCGCCCCTGCATGCGAAGCCACACCGGATTCGAAGTAGCTCTCTTCCCGCACGACCGCGTAGAAGAGGTAACGAGCAAGCCGCTCTTTCGCTATCACGCGCTCCATGTCGAGTGAATAGGCCTGCGGATAGAGCAGACGAGCCTCCCGCCGATCGAGGATAAAATCCGACTTGCTTCGCGCAAGATCCATCGTCCGCAAAGAGTCTGTTACCCTCTCCCGGTCGGCGAACCCACTCGCCGCAAACTCCAGTGTTCCTTGGGTCAGGCTCCGCCACAGATTTCGTACCTGGGCATATGCTTCGTCGAGCAGGCCGTATTCGAAGAACCCCTGCACGAACCGATCGGGATCGGAGACAGGCTTTTCCTCGACGGAGGCCGGACGGATGCCTGCTGAGGACCCGCTCCGCCCTCCCGGGGCGGCGCCCTTCGTTGATCCCTGGACGGCCGCATCGGGACTCACCTCCGGTGCGCCCGCCATCTGCAGGACCTGCTGGTCCGACGCCCCGTATCCGAGCCTGTCGAGTGCGGAGGCGGCCAGGAACCGGTAGTAGAGATCGGCGGTCTGCCCGGATGCCTGCGTCAGGAGTGAAACGACGTCGAATTTCACCGAGTTCGGATCGGAGGACGGTGTGGAGTCCTTGACATCGCCACCCACCGAAATCTGTGCGGGCGGGGAATAGAGCCCCTTGTCGATTGCTTCCGCAAGTACGACGCCATAACCCGCGGCAGACCCTGAGGCTCCGGCCTCCATCAGCACTTCATATACGCGGGCGATGGTACGCCAATCGTGGGAATCCACCAGGGTAGAGAGAAGATTCTCTTCGATGTCGGAGAAGTAGGAGCGGTCGAACATCACCGGAAGATTGCGCGCGAGCTCCACCGGCGCCGCGGCGCTATCCTGGTGAAGCCGGCTTTCAAGGAGGTACCAGAGAATCCGGTCCCGTCGTTCGCCACCATACCAGGTCGAGCTGCTTCCGACCGCCTGCGCATAGGCGGCCCGCAATAGACGAACCGCATCGTTGTATCTATTGGCCCGACGGTAGAGGCGCCCGGAGTTGTCGAGCGCGACGCTGCGAGGGTCGCCGGAGAGCTTCGGCGCGAGCCTTTCCAGCCGTTCCGCTCCGCGAGTGAACTGACCGAGGAGACTGTAAGTTCGGCCGATATCCTCGATCGTCTGCGGGGACAGGAGAGGAAACAGGTCCGGCGTACTCGCGCTCCCGGCAGACGCTTCTGTCAGGTCCATCAGCTTCTCATAGGAGAGCAGGGCGTCGCGGTACTTCTTCTGACTCTGAGCATACTTGCCTTCGATCAGCAATAGCTCCGCAGCACTGAACGGTCCGTCGAGCTGTTTGCGGTATTGCAGAAAGATGTAGAGCCGCGCGTGGACATCCGAAGCGGGATACCGCTCGAAGAGGTCGAGCGCGGCCTGCTTCCAATCCGGGGCCCCGAGTCGAACAGACGCGGCGGCTCGCCATAGATCGAGGTCTCCCTCGTCTACGATCTGCTGAACCGCCGGATCCCGGAGAGGTCTCGGCCCTCCGTCTTTCGTGAGCGCGTCCAGCTTTCCCAGCATCTCCCGGTCTTTCTCGAGCCAGTAGAGCGCCTTTGTCTGGAGCACCGCGAAATCCTGCGAATCGCTGTAGGCGCGGGCCAGCTCGCCTCCGAGATCTGCCGCCTTCTGGTACTGCTGGTTGTCTATGAAATTGCCGACAAGCGAAATGCCGGCCGCGCGGCGCCAAGGGTCTTTACTGCGGTCGATTGCCAGCCGCAACATCGACTGAGCCTCCTGCTCCATACCCAGACGCTTATAGATCAATCCCATGTAGTAGGGTGCGCCGTTGCCCAGTCTCAGGATTTCCCGCGAATCGATGTGGCTGTAGTCTACGCTTCGCAGAAACTCGTACTCGCCGTGATACAGGTTGGAAACGAACTGGTCGCGATCAAACCCCCAGACATGGCGGTCGGCAGCGCAACCGACGCTGAGCAGGGCCAGAACGACAACCAATACACGGACAGTAGAAGTCACGATTTGCCTTCGAATAAGAATTGCCGGCTCCTCTCCCAGGATCACAGGCTCGCGATGCATACGGCGTTGCCGGAACGACGCACGGTCAGAGAACGGAATGCAATGCAGAGATCACGGACACACGCGGGACGACCGGAAGAATAAGCCCGGACGCCATAAGGTCCGGTTGCGCCGTCGATTGCATAGTCCGGAAAATCAGGTAGCCTGCAAGACCAAGAATCAGGAGACTGAGCACCAGATAGATAATGATGAGAACAGGGTTCACCGATCGACCCGACCTGTCGCCGATATCCTCCCGGTCGTCCGCCGCCTCGCTGTCATAACCGGCGGCGTCCTGCGATGACGAGAACTGATCGCCAAATCCCGCGGAGTCCACGTCGTCGGTACCGTCGCCCCAGCCGAAACCCTCATCAAGCTCCATGCCGAACTGCTGCTCCGGCGTCGCACCGTCCGAAGGAGGGAACCGCAACAGGCTGACCGAGAGACTCTGGTACTCACCGCTTAGTCGAATCGGAGATAGTGGCATTCAGATTCCCGGCTGGATCAATGCCCATGATGAGCGAAATCTCAGGCGAACTGATCCGTCGGCGCGCCTATGCTGTCAATGTGGAGCGCGCCGATGTACTGGATGTTTTCGCCCTTCTCGTTTTCGGCGCGAAAAAGATCCACCCTGACGCCGGGCTGGCCCTCGTTAGCCGGGGAAAGCACCAGCCGCTTTTTTCTTACCGATGAGCGTGGTGTCGAGTACCGGAAAGAAGTCTCCGTTTGCTATCTTAATGCCGATGGTTGCCCTGTCCACGAATTCTTCGGCCTCCGGCTGCCGATTTCCAAGCCTATGGGTTTCGCCCGGATTTGTCAACGCTGCGCCTCGAAGACGACGGAACGTTCAGACCGCAGGAGCGGCCATCGAAAACGACTTTCCTTGACACTGCATGCGGGCGTCAAGATAATGGCTCCATGCCCGGATCCTTCACGATCGTAGCGGTCCTGATCTTCCTCATCATTGTCCTGACAGGTTTCACGATCTTTCTCTTCATATTTCGTCGCTCCGACCGGGACCGAAACACGACTTCACTGGGCGCGCGCGACCGGGAAGTGGTGGTCAGAGAGGCGAATCGCCGTCTCTCGCAGAACCCAAAAGACCCCGAGGCGTTGTCCATCCTCGCGGACCTTTATTACAACGAAGAGGCCTGGGACAAATCACTGAAGACATATGCACTTCTGATGAATCTCTGTGCGACCAATCCGGAGCTCGACGAGTTCAAGATCACGCTGCGATATGGTCTTTCAGCCATGAAGGTGGACAATCCCGAAGAGGCCTACAAGGGGCTTGTACTCGCGAGAACTCAGCGATCCGACGTTTT
Organism: uncultured Spirochaetota bacterium; assembly: GCA_963832675.1. GTDB lineage: Bacteria > Spirochaetota > Spirochaetia > DSM-27196 > DATKUC01 > DATKUC01. Next base: position 55,377 of record CAWHUY010000031.1, read on the forward strand.
CGAGCTCAACTACAACCTTGGATATCTCGAGTACCGGCGCCGTGCCTACGAAAAGGCCGTCGCGCTGCTCGCGGCTGCCCGCGAGCTCCAGCCTGATCACCTGGACACGCTCAAGTATCTCGGCCACGCAATGTACCGCACCCGCAAGTACAAGGATGCCATTGCAGCCATGCGCAAAGTGATCGATCAGCGGCCCGACGACAAGGAAACGCTGTTCATCATGGCTCAGTGCTATTACGAGCTTGGTCAGACCGAACAGTCGGCTCGCCTGTTTTCTCACCTTCGCCCGGATCCGACTTTCGGGCCCCAGGCCTGCCTCCTCGCCGGTACGCTTCACATGAACGCGAGGCAATACGATCAGGCACAGTTGGACTTCGAAATCGGACTGCGCCACAAAGATATCAAACCGGAGATCTCCTTGGAGCTCAACTATCGACTGGCGGCCGCCTACGGGAGAACGCAGGACGTCAATCGTGCGCTGCCGCTTCTGATCTCGATTTACGAGGTAAACCCCGGCTACAAGGATGTCGCAGCGCAAATCCAGCGCGTCCGCGAGCTCGCGGGCAATCAGAACCTGCAGACCTATCTTCTTTCACCGATTTCCGATTTCGTGACGCTCTGTCGCAAAGTGGTGTCGAGTTACTTCCCTCAGTCAAAGGTGAAGATCTCCGACATTCTTGTCACCAAGAACGATTACGCGGACATTCTCACCGAAGTGGAAACGGTACGGTGGCAGGACATCATCCTTTTTCGATTCTTTCGCACTACCGGGGCGGTGGGCGAGCTGCTTCTGCGAGACTTTCACTCGCGGCTCAAAGAGGTGAAAGCCGGCCGGGGACTCTGTCTTTCCGCGGGTTCCTATACCGAAGAGGCGAAGAAGTTCGTGGAAGCTCGACTCATCGACCTCATTGAGAAAGACGAACTGTTGAAGGTACTCAATCGTTCCGCCTGACCCGGCCGGTGCCACCGGGCATGATGGAGGACGCACTGCGGGTGGATGGGCGCGAACGGAAAGCGCTACTCCCCCCCCGCGCGTGACTACTGGCCGACTGCCGGTCGGGCCCGGCGTCGTGCCAGGACCAGATGGCGTTCTTCCGCCAGAAATGGAACTGCCAGCCGCTCTACGGTGCATGATTCGAAATCCAGGCTCAACGTCCCGATCTCCGCATCTATCGCACTTCGGGTGCCCTTGTAGGCGACGAGCATCCCTTCTCCTGCGATTATACGCGAAAGCATCTTGACCACTTCCGGAGTGAAGGGCCGAAAAGCGCGGAACACAACTCCGGGGAAGTCATGCTTGATGCGACCGACGTCTTCTTCGAGCACGTCAACGCGGTCGCTCAGCCGGAGGACCGCGACGACGCCGCGCAGAAACGCAGCTCTCTTGCCCGAACGCTCCGCCAGAGTAAACCGGCGATCGGGAAGGTAGATTGCCAGCGGAATCCCCGGAAGTCCGGCACCGCTTCCCACATCCACCCACGCTCGGGTCGAAAGCGCCGCGAGAACCGGCGCGGCCGCAAGGCAATCGAGCGCATGGCGCAGCACCAGCTCCTGAGAATCCTTCACCCGTACGAGATCGACTCGCCGGTTCCAGAGCTCCACTTCCGACAGGTAGAGATCGAGCATCTCTCGCTGCGAGCCACCCTTGGCAAGTCCGAGTGCGGCCAGCCCAGCCGCGAGCAGGTCGTTGCCATCCTGGTCCTGATCACGGTACATCGTCGCCGGCCTTCGCCCCGGCAGCCTCGACCTCTGTATCCCGGCCCGTCAGCACTCCCCGACCGAGCAACACAATGAGAACCGCCAGATCCGAGTTTCGAACGCCGGCGATTCGTGAGGCCTGCCCGACCGACATCGGACGAATCCGCTTCAGTTTCTCGCGCGATTCGTTGGAGATGCCGGCGACGAGGTCGTAGTCGAAATCAGCAGGAATTCGAAGCGCTTCCAGCTTCTGAAAACGGTTCACGAGCTGTTCCTGCCGAACCACGTAACCCTCGTATTTGACGTCCAGCTCGACCTGCCGCAGCCAATCGACCGGACGCCCGGCTTTCAGTGATGGTTCGATCTCTGCGAGAGTCTCGAGGCTTACCTCGGGGTTTTTCAGAATCTGATAGAAGCTCCGCCCGACAAACCTGCCGAAAGAGGTCGAGGTCCCGCCGCGACTTTCGACACGGGCCGCATCCTGCTCGAGAAATCGCCGTTTGTTGAGAAGCTCTTTTATCTCGGCGATATTTCGTCTCTTTTCGAGAAACCGATTCAGCCGATCCTCGGAGTGAAGCCCGACCAGGTGGCCCTTTTCGAACAGCCGCATGTCGCTCGAATCGTGGCGCAGCGAGATGCGGTGTTCTGCGCGCGAAGTGAACATCCTGTAGGGCTCCGTCGTCCCCAATGTCACGAGATCGTCCACGAGAACGCCCACGTAGGCCTCTGCCCGGCTGAGAATCAACGGCTCCTTTCCCTTGAGCGAAAGCGCCGCGTTGATCCCGGCCATGAGCCCCTGCGCGGCTGCCTCTTCGTATCCGGAAGAGCCGTTCGTCTGCCCCGCCACATAGAGACCGGCAACCCGTTTGGACTCGAGACTCGGAAAGAGCTGCGACGGATCGAGATAGTCATACTCTACTGCGTAGCCGGGACGCATTATCTCGGCGTGCTCCAGACCAGGAATCGTATGGATGAATTCGGCCTGCACCTCTTCGGGCATTGAAGAGGAGATGCCGTTCAGGTACATCTCGTCGGTTTCGAGCCCCTCGGGTTCTACGAAGATCTGGTGACGAATCCGATCGGGAAACTTCACGACCTTGTCTTCGATCGACGGACAGTATCGGGGACCGGACCCGACGATTTTTCCCGAGTAGAGTGGTGATCGGTGCATGTTTTCGCGCAGAACCCGATGGGTCTGCTCGTTGGTGTGGGTGATATAACAGGGAAGCTTCGGCCGATGGACAACCTCGTGGGAAAAGCTGAACGGGACAATGTCGTCGTCGCCGAATTGAGCTTCCATACGATCGAAATCGAGAGTCGATCGTGCTACGCGGGCCGGAGTTCCGGTCTTCATCCGGCCCAGCGTGAATCCCAACCGCAGAAGGCAGAGATCAAGCCCGTGCGCCGCCGGCTCGCCGAGCCTGCCTCCGGACATGGTGAACTCGCCGATAAACAGCTTGCCGTTCAGGAAGGTTCCGGTCGTAAGCACGACTTTCCGTGCGGTGAAACGCCGGCCGCGCTCGGTAACCACACCCTGCACGCAGCGTTCGGTGGAATCGAGGATCAGGTCGGTGACCGTGTCCATAAACAGATGCAGGCCCGGCTGCTTCTCGAGAGTCTTCTTCGCGAGTACCTGGTATGCCAGCTTGTCCGCCTGTGCCCGCGGGGCCTGTACCGCAGGCCCTTTGCTCCTGTTGAGCACGCGGAACTGAATCATGGTTGCGTCGATGAGCCTGCCCATTTCGCCGCCGAGCGCGTCTATTTCGCGCACCATGTTGCCCTTCGCGAGCCCGCCGACTGCCGGATTGCAGGACATCTTCCCGATACAATCGAGGTTCTGAGTTATCATGAGCGTGGACAGGTCGAGGCGAGCCAGCGCGAGCGCCGCTTCAATCCCGGCGTGTCCACCGCCGATTACAATGGCGTCAAAGTCCATGCGAACCATGGTAGCAGTCTAAGGTGATGATTTCAATCGGGATTGGCGCTCTCCCCGGACTACTCTTTTCCGAGAAACTTCAACTCTTCGCCGGACAGGTCACCGCGGCCGGTGGCCGCAGAAGGCCTCTCCGAGAAACGAGGCTCGTCTGAATTTTCGTTTGTTTTCCATCCTGCCCATCCCTGGTCTGCAATCCCGTCATGCCTCAAGTCGGGCTCCGGCTATTTCCCGACACAGAAGCCGGAAAAGATCGCGTCAAGAATGTCTGCCGATGTAACCTCTCCGGTGATTTCCCCAAGCGCGTGCAGCGCCTCCTGGAGATCGAGCGCAATGATGTCGAGAGGCATCGCGATTTCAGCGCTCTCCCTCACCCGAACGAGTGACTCGGCTGCACTGTCGATGAGCTGCTTCTGCCGAAGGGAATCGATCACCGGCGCCCCTTCTCCCCCGCTGATGTTCCCGGCGATCGCAGCATAAAGCCGCGCGTGAAGCAGATCGATGCCTGCCCCTGTCGCTGCACTCACGGGAATCCACCCCTCCGGGATGGCGTCCGCGACTACCGCCGAGCCGGTGCCGCGCAACAGGTCGATTTTGTTCCAGATCCGCAACACGCCGCTTCGACTCGAAAGCAGCGAGAGGTTTTCATGGTCTTCGACGCTGAGACCGCACGACGCGTCTACCAGGTAGAGAACGCAGGCGGCGTTCTCGATCAGCAGCCTGCTCCGTCGGATTCCTTCATTTTCGACCTCGCCGATACCGGAACGTAAACCTGCGGTATCGTAGAGCCGGACCGGTACCCCCTTGAGGACTATTCCGCCCTCGATATAGTCCCTCGTGGTTCCGTGGACTTCGGAGACTATCGACCTGTCCTCCCGCAGCAGGAGGTTGAACAGGGAGGATTTGCCCGCGTTGGTTTTTCCCACGACTGCAACCTTTGCACCTTCCTGATAGAGGCGTCCGGCCGCATAGGTCGAAGAGAGTCGTTGCAGTTGTTCAAGGCAGTCGGCGATGACATCTAGCTGGCAGCGGCAGGATTTCGATCTCGTCGTCCGGATAGTCGAGTCGCACCTCGACCGATGCCAGCACCTGGAGCAGGCGACTCTTGACCCGGTCGATCCAATCGGTCACCGCGCCGCCGAGTCTTTCGAGCGCGAGTGCCTGCGCTGTTTCCGTGCGGGCGCTTACCAGTTCCTGCACCGCCTCCGCACGCGTCAGGTCGAGCTTTCCGTTCAGAAAAGCCCGCATGGTGAACTCTCCCGGATCGGCCTGCCGAAAACCATTACGAAACAGGACGCCGAGCATCCGCTCGATACCCGGAAGACTGCCATGGCAGAAAATCTCAGCGCTTTCCTGCCCGGTGTAGCTGTGCGGTGCGCGGTAGACGGCCACCATCACCTCATCCAGCCTGTCGCTGTTCTCCACAATGAAACCGTGATGAACCGTGTTGCCGGCAGCCGATGTGAGCTCATCCGGCCGCGAAAAAAGCGACGAAAGCTTGTCGACACATCGCTCGCCCGAAAGCCGTATAACCGCCAACGCCGCCTGAGCGTAGGGCGTGGCCAGAGCCGCGATGCGGTCGTTTGAAACGGAATCCACGGAAGTCGGCATACGTCGCGAACATACCGTATCTACACGCCGATTTCAAGCGACCAGACGTCTTGTGCGGCCAACGTCGAGTTCACAAACTGAGGCGAAACAGCTATGCTTGGTGCAGGGAGCAGAGATGGACGAAAACACAAATCTTGCGGGGCTCGATCCCAGTGCCGCCAAGGAGTACGTGCTCCAGTATATTGTAAGCCTGAAGCGGGTGCAAAAGCAGCGTGAGCAGCTCAAGCAGGAGCTCAAGCTCTGGTCCGACCGTTCGGCGCTGGCAGCCGGGAAGGGACGCGAGGACTTGAAAGAGCAGGCGCTCGCGAAGTGCCGTGAAACCAGCGCGGACGACGATCGACTGGCCGCCGAAGAACGGAGCCTCGAGTCCGACATTCAGGAAATGAAGCGGCAGTTGGAGATGATTCGGCGGCAGCCCGAGGGCGCGCTCGACACCGACCTTCTGCTCGCCCAGCTTGAACAGGTCGTCGGGGAAAAAGATCTTACCGCTCAGAAATTCCGGTCGTTCGAGGCAGAGCAGGATCTGGAGAACCTCAAACGCGGACTGGACGAGGAGAGGGAACCATAAGGAGCCGTCATGCCGCATCTTCCCCTGTTTCCCGAGGAGCCGCGACCGCTCCTGTTTGCGCACCGCGGCTACTCGGCTCGTGCCCCGGAAAACACTCTATCGGCTTTTCGCGAAGCTTCCCGGGCCGGGATCCCCGGAGTCGAGCTCGACATCCACCGCTGCGCGACGGGTGAGCTTGTGGTTGCACACGACACCGACCTCTACCGGGTCGCCGGAGAACGCGTCGAAATCGAGAGCGCGCCTCTTTCGCGGATACGCGAGCTCGACGCAGCCGGTGCCTTTCGCCGTGAAAAACAGCGCAGACATCGCACGAGAACCGGTCCCGCTTCTTTCGGACCTGTTCGAAGAGTTCGGCGCCCGATTCTACTACGACATCGAAATAAAGCACTACGAGCGCGAACTGGGGCGCGTCGAACTGGCTCTCTCGGACCTCATCGGTCGATTCGGGCTCGAGGCGCGCTGCATGGTTTCCTCTTTTGATCCCTTCGCGATCCGCCGATTCAAACGATTGAATCCGCGCATACCAACGGCGATTATCTACTGCGACGACCCCGAGCTCCCCTTGTGGCTGCGGCGAGGCGGAGGACGTTACATCTGCGCCTGCGATGTGATGAAGCCGAGGGACAGAAGCGTTACCGCGCGGCTTCTACGCCGACGCATCGGCGCTCCGCGGCTTCCGGTAGTGTCATGGACTGTCGACGATGTGGAAACCGCGATTTCTCTCGTCCGCCGAGGCACCGACGGAATCATCTCCAACGATCCAGCACCCATTCTTGCCGCGTATCAGGCCGTGCGCGGATAGACTACCTACGGAAGCGACCGCGCAATATCCTGGCCGAAATTCGTTCCGAGGGTCTGGAATGCGGCTGAAATCGCGGAGGCGGCATTGTCGCCACGGCTCAGGGTGGACAGTGTGCGGGAATAGAGAATGCGGCCCGAGGCGAGATCGGCGACCTTGACGGTACCTCCCACCTTCACGATGTAGCCGTCACCCTCCTGGAACTCTTGAATTGCGACAATCCCGTATGCGACTCGTCCCTGTTGCCCGGCGGCTCGAAGCGCAGAAATGATCTCCGCGTCATTGCGTCCGCTCAACTTCCGAGGATCAATGCCTATGGACGGGATGGTGAACCCCTCCTGCGAAAGCGCGGACTGAATGCCCGATGCTGTTCCGTTTTCCCCCGTCGAGTTGCCGGCAATGTCGGTGTCCAGAACGACGACGGATATCGGAATGTCGCGGGCCCGCGAAACCACGGTGTAGCTGAAACTGACCCGTTTCGCGCCGATCGCGTCGCGGAGACTCCCGATAAGCGGCTGGTAGCGCCGTGGCGCAGAATCAAGCGGCGCGACCGATGCGGCGAGGTCCAGGCGCATGGTCAGCGTGTCGTTTCCCACCAGGGCCGGCACCGGGTGGGTAAAACGTGCAACTCCGTCGCTGTTCGTGGTGACGGTCGCGGTCGCTATGCCGACCCTGCCGTTGCTTCGGGAAAGATCCCGGTAACTGACGGTAAGCACCGCGTGGGCGACCGGTTTCACGACGCCGGCGACGGTAGTCTCCACCTTGGCGAGGAAATCTTCCGAGAACGGTTCATTGACCGTCGCGGACAGATTGTCGTTCAGTTTCGTGATCCGGATATCCGACACAGCCGTCCGCGCTTTGGTGATGTTTCTCTCGAACTTCACGTCTGCGTTGTCGATTTCCGACGATGAGGCGGCCACAGCTGCTTCGATGTACCTCTGAATCGCGGCGTACTCTTCCCCGACCGCAAGAAGCTGGTCGCCCCGGCTTTCGGGTCCGGACACCGCGGCGATCTGCTCCTGGAAAAGCGCGCTCAATCTCTTCTGCTCCTGCAGCAGGGCAGACCGATCGTATTTGCCAAGAATGTAGACCGTGACCTTGTCGCCCTGCCGCTGGACATAGCGGTCCGCCACCTGAAATCCCGTGACCTGGGCGCTTCCCGTCTGTTTCACCTGCTCGACGACAGTTGACTGAAAACTCTCGAGCGTCGTCCGCGCTTCGGCGGTAGTGGTCGCCGTGATTCTGACGCCGAGAAATCGGACAATTTCCGCAATAAGGGAGTGTGTTGCCTGCTCGTCGGCCTTCGCTACGTCCCCTCCGCTATCGGAAGCCAGCCCGACAAAGTACTCGTACCGGCTGTCACCGACAGGAGGGTTGAGCACCCACGCCGGCACGCCGTTCGGCGCACTGGCCGACTCGCCGGCCGAAGAACCCTTGCCCTGCGCCGTTGCGCATCCGGCAAGCAGCAGCGCGGCAATCGCAAAGAGGAGCGCTGTGACCGCGCGTCGATATCGGCAATGTTTCCGAGTGACATTCGCAAAAGGCGTATTCATGTTTCTGCATTCCTGATCGAAGAAGCTATGCTCTTATCCCGGCGTAAGCGGAAGCGCCGCCGCTGCGCGGCAACAGTCTGCAGCCGCTGCGCGGCTGCAGTTGGCAAAAAGGGGTCAAAGTCCGTTGTCAAAAATCTGTTTCACCCGCTCCTTCGCGGTTGTCTGCGCGTCGGACTGCGGCTTGGTCTCAGCCACCGCATCCTGAACCAGCTGATCGACCTTGTTTCGTTGAATGGTGTAGAGCACGTAGTAGGTGTATTCCTTCTTCCCGGGGCTTCCGTTGTCGTAGTACTGCTTGAGAACCCAGAACTCGCCATATTTGCGGAAACCGGAAATTGTCGCATTCGCAAGCGTCTTTACGACATTCTCGAAATAGGTCGACACCGCCTGGTCGTCCCCAACCTGTGCACCCGCAAACTTTTGCTGCACGCGGGTATTGATAAGTCTGCCGATCTCCGACGGGGCGTCGAGATTGTTGGCAAGTGTCTTCACTCCGGTAAGGCTTGCGCCGTTCTGTTCGATCTTGAAGACGTAGCTGTCCTTGAACCGTGCGTCCTGCTCAAGGGCACCGGTGTCCTGCGTAACCCAGAAGGGAATCTCCCCGCCGAGCGCGCTGTTCTGATTCTCGATGATCTTGAAGCTGGGAGCTTCAACCGCAGCGCCTTGCGTCGTTACCGGCTGAGGCTTCGTATCCTTTGCTGCCTTCGGCCCGCTCGAACAGCCGGCCAGAAGGCCAAGCACCATAACAAGCGACGCCATGTAAACAATACTTCTTCTCACAATCATCCTCCTCCTAATGGTCTTCTCTAAATTCCCGTGTTGAACACCAGGCTTTTGCCGCGGGTCATCACCTGATTGAACCGTTCGAGCCCAGGCGTCGATTCCGCCACGGTGAATATCAAGTCTGCCAGCTCGTCGGTGCGTCCGTAGAAGTAGACTACGAATGTAGTCGCATCGGTGCTTTGCGAAACCGTCTGCAGGTCGCTCACCCGGTTGCGAAGGTTCCGGCGAAACGCGCTCATTATCCGGGCGTCCGGGGTGTCCTGAACGGTCAGATCGAATCGAACGCCGCGCGCGAACGCCCGCGCAAGAAGCTCGCGCGACTGTTCCACGACTACCGGCATGGCCTGCCAGACTGCAGACTGCACCGCATTCGCCAGAGCGTCTTTCTCGCTCAGCGTGCTCATAGTCCGCTGGCTGCGGAACGGAATCGATCCGAGCAGCTGACCGGTGGATGTCTCATACATCTTCAGGGTAATGTTTGCCGCTCCGTAGTAGTTGCCCCCCTGAAGCTCCGCCGAAGTTTCGGCGTCGATCTCGACGTAGACATCGGCGTCGAGCTTTTGTGCTATCCACTGAATGATGCCCACATTCTGTCCGGTCTCCTGCTCGTAGACCAGTTTCTGGTCCTTCTTCAGGCTCTCGATCTGAGCAGCATCTATCGCTGTCATTCCCTTCGAAGCCAGAAAGCTGTCGGCCTGACTTACAGCGAGCTTCATGAGAAACGGGTCGGTCTTCGAACTCTCATCTGCGTACACCATGTATGTCATGGAGTCCACATAACGCCGGATGAATCGTTTCTGCTCATCCGTTGCCTGCGTGAGGTCGCCCTGCTGAAGCCCGAGACCGGCGGCATTCCCGGTTGCGCCGGCCGGCGGCGCCTGGCCCGGCTGCGACGCTCCCGGCGGGGAGGTGACCGGGACACCGGCGGTGTCCGCGCCGCTCACGCCTTCGGCACGCTGCGTTCCCGCTGCTTGTGACGGCGCGGGAGTACGGCCGATTCCTTCACTATCGAGCACGCTCATGACGGCCTTGCTGTTCACCCGGATTCGGATTTCGTAGATGAAATCCGGTTTATCGATGCTGCCCAGGTTCTCTTTCCTCAGCGTCTGCATCGAATCCAGAAATACGAAGGCGTTCGGGTTGCGCGTCTCATACAGCGCCCGGCTTATTCGGTCCCGGTTGGCCTCCTCGGCCTGCTGCCCAATAAGCTGGATGACGGCCTTGCGAATTGCGTCGATTTTCGCGGCGTTTATCGCCTCGCCGAAGGAGGGGTTCTTTCCGGTGCCGTTGAAGACATCCTGAGAGGCTGTGGACGGGGCTGGAGACGAAGGAGCGGCGGAACTGCCCGTTGTTGCGCAGGAGACGAGAAGTGAGACTGCCGCCAATAACGATAACGCCGCAAGTAGCGGTGTCGGGCGGTAAGTTCGCGTAGACGCGTCGATGCGGATCATGAAATCTCCCTTGCGAATATTCTTCTAGTATCACAAAAGGCGAAAAAACCAAGCCGGAGTCGGGAGATGCGCTAGAACTTCGCGGTGAAGCCAAGGCCCCCGAAAGGACCCCAGTAGCTCGCATCCCAGGACTGCGGGTTATCCCTGAGTCCCACCATGGCAATATATCCCGCCTCGATCGACAACTTCAAATCACGCGAAACAAGAAGACTCAGGTTTACCTGCGCCTTTCCCCCGACATGCGATAGATAGAAATCATTCTGATAATAGTTGCCGCCCAACCCTGCAAGTACCACCGGAGCGAGTTGAAACCGGCCCAAATACAGATTGAATGTTTCTACCCCGAGGTAGAGATTGGCCGGAACTCCGCCGCTCAGCGCCTGGTGCAACGGAAACTCAATCTCAAAGGTGGGCCGTGCGCGGTAGACTCCGCGCGAAAGCGTTGCTCGGATACCGAAAAGCGGATAGTACCCGATCGGCGGCGCACCGCTGTAGTTGCTCTGCGCAAGAATGAGATCGGTGTAAAAATTCAGTTCCATTCCGAACCGGGGGATCTCCTTGAGCTGATCGCCGACGTATATGGGCCGATCGGTATAGAGCGGATGGGCAATCGAGAAGGTCTCGCGGACATCCTTCACCACGAGCACGCCCGAGGGTTCATCCACTTGATGGCCGGCGATGATAGTTGGCGTGACAACTGAGAACTCGTCGCCAGGCTTTACACCCATGTTCCTGCCGAACTCTATAATCGCGTCGCCGCCGGTCAACTCGAGAATCCCGGTCTTGATCTGGAATACCTGCATACTGCGAACTTTGTAGGAGAGCTGCAACGGAATTCCATCGATGGCGCTCTTTACCGCCTCCCGCGCATAGACGCTCGATCCGCTGGTGTCGACGGTGAACTGACCGATGGTAGTAAGGTCCTTAACGTTTACAAAACTGAAAGAAGTTTCGAGGTTTGCGGTGAACTCTCCTTCGTTCGAAAGGGATAGATTGTAGAACGACACCGACGGAATTACGACGATGAAACTCGATGTCAACTGGGTAAAATCAGCCTGCGTGAAGGCCTCACGGCCGAGTTGGACCTCTTTGGGAAGATCGGTATTCGCCTCTTTGTACTTCCGTAGCGCGTCAATGAAGTCGTTGACATCGCGCGATTCGAGACTCTTCGCGTAGCCAATCACCGTGAAACGCCCAAGGTTGACGAAAACGCCGCGAATGCTGTCGTCTATGGCTCCAAGAGCCGCTGTGGGAATCTCCCAGCTATAGTAGCCGAGACGGAAGACAGCAAGCTCCTGCTTTTTCGAGTACTCTTGCGCAAACAGAACTGATGCGCCGACAGAGAACAGCAGCACCGAAACGAGGCCTGTGATGCAGAATCGACTCCGGACCGTCATCTGTGTCCGCCTCCTCGCATTTTTGTCGCAACTACTTCGTCGAAGCATATTGGAGCCCTGCCGTGCGATCGAGTTCGCTTCGAAACATGCGTGATGAATTCTGCACATTTTTCGTGCTGAATCAAGGCGGCGCGAACTCACATGGCCACAGATTGCGGTAGGCATCCGGTTGCGGATGGGAGTCAGGCTACGACTACTGCCGCGTTGCGGAGTCTTTCGGCATCAGGGCGTTCAGCGTGCTCGACAGATCGGCGCCCTCTTTGCGCGCGAGAACGCTCCGGACTTTGAACGAGAGCTTGCGGCCCGCATCCTGGCTGAGAGACATGCGGATTCCTCCAAAACCGGACGTACCTGAACGCAGTGAATACTCGTCCCCTTCGATTTGGACCGCGAGACCGTTGTCGGTGTGCGCGAAACGGATCGTGAATGGGGAAACTACCGGCGACGCGAGGTGAACGACATAGTTGCCGGACGCGTCTTGCTCAAGCCGCGTCAGGGCCTGCGAGGTCTTCTCACGGTACACCGCTTCGAGCTGCGCCGCGGGAATTCGAACCAGTCCGGCCGTGTCGACTGCAATAAACTGCGCGGGCGCGTCTTTCGGCGATCCGGAAGTCGATTCCAACGAGACCGCGGTGAACGAGATGCGGCCATTCTCATCGGTTGTCGCTTTGTCCAACGTCAACTCAACAATGAGGTCTTCGTGTTGAAACAGAAAACGGGGGAAAATCACACTCGAACCCGGCGACAGAACCAGCTCGCCCGAACCGGCTGTCACCCGTCCCTGCGTGGTTACGCCATCGGGGAGGAACAGGCCCTCGAACCCTTCTGCATAGTCCAGCGCCTCACCGAAGGTGGCGCTCATTGCGCTGCGGAAAATGCGATTGTCGGTGGAAGGGCGCAAACTCGCGTCGCGAAAGTAGATCCCGAACTCGTCCAGGATCCCGACGAATCCGGTTTCCGATCCGTGGTCGCTCGAGCCGTTTGACGCGACGCCGATGGTCGAGCTTCCCGTCAATATCTTCCACGGCGACGGCGCTGAAGGATAGGTGCCGAACCCAACGGGAACCGACGAAGCGCCGAGCGGTGCTCCGTCTTTGAACCAGAGCAGTTGCGTGGATGTCTGGCCCGGAGCGACCGAAACGTTGAAGAGGACAGCCTCTCCGGGAGTGAAAACAATCTGCCCCGAGTCTGCGGTGGCCTTTGTCCCGTTTGCGAAGATATCGGCCACGACAAAACCGGTGCCATCGGTCCGCAGCGTGAAGCTGAAGCTCCCGTCGGCGGAGGCTGTGCTGAAAAGCGTTCGATTCGTCTCGGCGATATCGGCCATCGCCCGGATCGTAACCGAGAAGGGGCTCAATCTGCTGCCGGCGAAGGGCAGGAGCACCTCATTTACCCCGAAACCGCTCGATCCATCCAGGTGGTACCCGAAAATTGAACCGCTGATTCGAAGATCCGGAACTCCAATTGCCTGGGCAGGTGACGAGTTCACCCCGGGGAGCCGAATCCGCTCTCCCTCATCGCGATAGTCACCGCGGAAGTGAAACAGGCTGTAGTAGGATGCCTCGGGTCCGAGCTCATGTTCTCCGACATTCTGCGTCTTGCTCACAAAGAGCTCGGTGCTCTGTTTGATTGATGAGGTGAAAGGGAATCCGTCTTTGCCGACGGGAGCGGCGGGGAACATCTCCACGGTAACGTTGTAGGCGCCTTCCACATCGGGTGCGCGCACCAGCACCTGATCGGTGCCGCTGCTTAGCAGTCCCGCCGCGATCGTCTTCTCATTCATCGTCCAGCGCAGATAGGGATCGGTGCCGGCCGGAACATCCACGTGTGCCTGGAGAAGCCCCGCTGACCCCGGATAGAACGAAGACGGAAAGCTCGATATTCCGGTGAAACGAAAGTTGCCCTGGACTCGAAAGAATTCGACCTTCTGTTCCTGAAGCACCTTTCCCTGTTCATATAGAGTCAATACGAGCGTGTAAAAGCCGGCCGGAAGATCGGGAAAATTCAGCGTAAAGCTGTCCTGGCTCGAAAGCGCCGATTGCCCGATCGCGAATGTCCGGACGTCGGTTCCATCGGGAGTCTGAAGCTTGATCTGCATGTTGTCCGGCCCGCCGTTGCTTCGACTGTAACTCGAGCTGTAAACGAGCCGTACCGGGATATCCGCATTTCCACTCACCACAGAGCCGCTCTGAATCGTATCGATCTTGACGGGGTTCTGGTCCTGGAATTTCGGGCACGAGAAGCGACGGATTTCCGCAGGCGGCCAGAATGAGGACAAATATGGCTGTAGTGGCACCCGCAAGGGTTTTGCGCATACTACCCCTTAATACTATACTCAATATAATACCACAAGATTGCCCCGTATCAAGATTTGAGTTACGATGTGTCCACAATGAGAGCGACCCGTGCGATCGTCCACCTTTCCCACCTTCGGCACAACATCGGCCTTATCCGCGACCACGTTCGCATTATGCGTCCGGACCGCCCGCCACGTCTCTGCGTTGCCGTGAAAGCAGACGCCTACGGACACGGAATCGTGGAAATCGGACGCGCGGCGGTTGAGGAGGGAGTCGAATTCCTGGCCGTCGCGACTATCGAAGAGGCGGTGATCCTGCGGGATGCCGCGGTCTCGGTCCCGGTCCTTGTCTACAGCCTGCCGATACCCGAGGAGCTCTCCGCAATAGTCGAATACGGGCTCAGTCCGCTCGTGGGCGACCGCGAACTGGTCGAACGGCTTGCCGCCGAAGCGAAAAAACGTGGCCGCAGGGTTCCCGTGCACATCAAAATCGACACCGGGATGGGACGGATAGGATGCCGCCCGGAGGAGGCCCCCGACCTCGCGGCCGCTGTCCAGGAGTCGCCGTGGCTGCACCTGGAAGGTATGTCTACCCACTTTCCGGTCTCCGACATCGTCGACAGAACCTTCACGCTCGCGCAGGTTCGCATCTTCGAGGAGGCTGCCGCAAAAACGAGGCGGAGGGGCATCGATCCGGGAATCCTGAGCGCGGCCAATTCGGGAGCGGCGCTTGCGTCTCCGGAGGCATACTTCGATATGGTGCGGCCGGGAATTCCTGGTATATGGATACTACCCCTCCGGAGAGCAGGAACGGACTCTGCCGGTGAAGCCGGTGATGGAGCTGGAATCCAGGATAGTTTTCGTGAAGAAGGTGCCCGCCGGAACCGGAATCTCCTACGGGCTGACCCACCGGACAAACAGGCCGACCTATATCGGAACGGTCCCCGTCGGTTACGCGGACGGCTACAGCCGCCTGCTCTCGAATCGCGCGCGGATGCTGGTGAACGGCCAGTCTGTCCCGGTCGTCGGGCGCATCTGTATGGACCAGTGCATGATCGATCTCGGAGCTGTCCCGGCGGCGCAACTCTATGACCGTGTAGTGCTATTCGGACACGACCCGGCCGGTCCCGACGCGGAGGAGCTTTCTCGAATAATCGGGACGATTCCCTACGAGGTTACCTGCGGAATCAGCAAGCGCGTTCCGCGGGTCTATTCGGCCGAGGAGGTCCCGACCGCAGCTAGGACTGCGGCTGGGACCAGAGCTGCGAAAGATTGATCACCGTTTCGCAGGCGCGAACCATCGCCGGGAGCGGAACCCACTCGAACCTGCTGTGGAAATTGTGGCCCCCGGCGAAAACGTTTGGGGTCGGAATCCCCATCTCCGTGAAGCGTGCGCCGTCGGTGCCCCCGCGGATAATCTTCTCCCTGGGTTCAATTCCAGTTCGGCGAATCGCTTCCTTGAGATATTCGATAACCTCCGGACGTTTGTTCAGCGCCTCCCGCATGTTCAGATACTGTTTTTCGGCGCGTACTTCGACGCGGCTTCGCGGGAACGCGGCCTCGACAGTCTTCGCGAGGGATTCGAGAAAGGCGATTCGGCGCTGGACTTCCGAAAGGTCGAAATCGCGAAGATAGACCTCGACCACAGCATGATCGAGATCTCCGTGGATTTCCAGCGGGCAGTAGTAGCCGTAACGCCCATCGGTGGCCTCGGGGCTTTCTGCGCGCGGAAGCATCGATACGAAGGTAGCGGCCATCGTTACGGCGTTCGCGAGTTTTCCGCGTGCGTCGCCGAGATGAATAACCATCCCGTGGAATTCCGCTTCAACCTTGTAGGCGGTGAAGCACTCCGCTTCGATCGACCCCTCTTCATCGCCGTCGAGAGTGTAACAGAACTCACTGTTGGCGATGCCGGTCGGGAATCGATCCATTCCACGACCAATCTCCTCGTCGGGAGTGAAGTACAATTCAATTTGTCCGTGCGGGATCTCCGGGTGCGCATGGAGAAAGCTCGCAGCCGTCATGATCTCGGCCACCCCTGCCTTGTCGTCCGCGCCGAGGAGTGTGGTACCATCGGTCGTGACGATGGTCTTTCCTCGATATTCGAGTAGCGCGGGATAGGTTTTTGGATCGAGTACGTGCTCCGCGTTCAACGAAATCGGTCCCCCGTCGTAATTCTCCACAACTTTCGGCTTCACGTCTTTGCCCGTAAGATCGGGAGCGGTGTCCATGTGGGCCATGAACCCAAAGATGGGAGCCTCGTGGCCAGGCGAAAGATTTGACGGGAGTCTCGCCACGACATAGCATTGATCATTGAGCGTGACGTCGCGAATTCCGGTCGCCGAAAGCTCGTCAACCAGGAGACGCGCGAGGTCCCACTGACCGGCTGTACTGGGACCGGCGGCGGCGTGCTTGTCGGATGTCGTGTGAATCTTCACGTATCGCAGAAAACGCTCGAGCACGTCTTTCGCAATCCAATCCCGGTGTCTTTCGAGGGCGAAAAGTTCCATATCGGACGATAGTAGTCGATCGCCGGACCAGAGTCAAACCGGCCAAGCGCCGATCTGGTGAATAGAGGCCCGGAGATCACATCGCAGATGCCGCACCTACAGAAATGTGGTTTTTTTTCCGGAAAACTACGATACCGTTGGGCCGACTCCCAAAGAAATCGCAACCTTTCGAGGCCATATATTTTCTCAGTAATGATTTAACTGATAATTGCATTCTTGGCATGCCGTTTGCTATTTGTTACCAAACTTGGTTGACTCTCGCCGATTGAAGGGATACACCC
>CAWHUY010000032.1:0-55146 GCA_963832675.1 uncultured Spirochaetota bacterium
AAATCCGATTGAGCGGCCGTAATGGCCCTGGTCGTCCCTGTCATGCCAAGCGGTACGCGGCGTAGCTGATGTGAACCTGGCCCATTTGCTCGAAAGCCTGGTAGACGCGCAGCTATCGCCAAGTGCCAATTCGCGAGGCGGTAGAGCACATCGGCGAGCGCGCGAATTTCACTCTCATCGTTGGTATTCGCGTCATAATAACTTCCCGCAGTTAATACACCGGCAAGAAGAAGTGCAGTGTCTATTGTTGATAGCTCGCATTGCCGGGCGCGCCGCCCGGTATGCATGTCGAGGAAATGGTAATAGAACCCCTGATAGCCGGTAGCATCTGGTTCAGGACCGTGCGGACTGTTCCAGAAGAAACGCAGCGTTGTAAGAGTACGCTTCACTGCATCGTCACGCGACAGGTAATCCGCGCTCGATTCCCACAGGGTACGCTGCCAGCGCGAAGCCTGTGGCAGCAATGCTGGCTGGCCAATTTGGCGCTGTCTTGTCAATTACCAACCCTTTGGCGGGATTCTCCTCATTCACAAACTAACAGAATGATTCCCGTTGAAGAGTTTCCAGCTCCGCTTCTATTGGTGATCGGAAGCGTTCCAAAGCGCGATGACCGAGACATCCGGGTGGTGGGGATTGCAGGCGAAAATGCTCAGCGACGCGGTGTCGAGCGGGAAGTGGCGGGCTTCGACCAGCGGCAAACCGATCCATCGCGCGGCCAGGACTCCGCCGAACTGGCCATGCGAAAAAAGCGCGACCTTTGCTTCCAACCTGCGAAGTCGAGCGATGAGCCTGTCGGCCCGATCTCCGATTGCTGCGGGCATTTCACCGTGGGGGCAACCGTCCCGAAAGATACTCCAATCCGGCCGATCCTTGCGGATGTCCACGGACCGCATTCCCTCGTAGTCGCCGTATTCCCATTCCGCGAGGTCCGGTTCGATCACCGGGACGTTGTCCAGCCCAACAAGCGCGCATGTTTGCCGCGCCCGCTTGAGCGGGCTGGTCAGCACATGTGCAAACGCGATCTGTCGGAGGCGTCTGCCGAGTCTCCGCGCCTCCTCCTCGCCGTTGGCGGTCAATGAAATGTCGGTAAGTCCGGTGTGCCGGCCCGAAAGCGCCCATTCGGTTTCCCCGTGTCGGATCAGGTACAGCTGCACCGGTGATGGAGTGCTGTTCTTCATCTCTTGGTGATTCTACTGAGTCCCATTTGCTTCCGGTTGATCACACGGGATGCTTTCTGGCAGCCCTTTCATCCACCCAGTATCCTTCACGGTGATAATGTCGATGCAGTGCGTTCTCGTAGTCCCGAGTCAGCAGCGACCCCTCCACGTATTTTGGAGACTCCTTAATGGTCTCTCGGGTAAGATTGACATACACCTTCGATTCGCTCCAACTGACCCGCTCGATCCAGTGCGGGGAAACCAACACTTTCTCCCCCGGCAACCAATTCCGCGTGTCGACGATGAGATAACGAATCGCCCACGTCTCGTCATCGATGACAAAGTCCTCGACGTGGCCGATCTCACCGTCTGACGCCTGGATGTAATGGCCGGTCACATCGCGGGTGCTTCGTAAATTCGGGTCCCACTCTTGCGCACCTTGATTGAATTGTCTCCATTTTTCATGGTCACGCTCAATGTGGGGATAAAACCCCCACGTGTATGAGCCGCCCCAATACATCGGATATCCGTAGTACCCGAAATAGGCCTGCTCGAACTGCTGCGAGACGGGTTTGTCGGTGTCAAGGGAAGGGCTCTCCTCAATCTGTTTTTTGGTCAAATCGATAACGATGTACTGCTTCTGCTTGTTCACGGCGGTCATGGAATAGGGCGAGATCAACACCTGTCGACCGGTCAGCCAGGTTCCTGAGTCGGCGACCAGATATCGGATAGTCCAGTGCTTGTCGTCGAAGTAGAACTCTTTGACCTTCCCTATTTCGCCATCGAGGCTGTGCAGTTTGTAGCCCTTCAACGTTTTAGCGGTGTCTAACATACCTTTCCTCCGGCGGCGTGAGCCGCTCAGAAAAAGATAGTCAACCTATCCGACACGGTCTGTTCGGTGCCACACATTGTGAACGAACGGGTAGCATCGCTTGCTATTTCCCCCGATCGTACGTAGGTTCGATTCGAAGGAGACATAGCAATGACTGACGAGATGGCAGAATTTTGGAGTACTTTCGAGAAGGAGACAGGTGAGAAGGTCGACGTGCGCAGCGAGGGCAGGTGGTTTCGCGATCCCGAGAGTACGACCGGGCATGAGGGTCTTCTCATACTGACCGACAAATCATTTCGGTTCAAATACGTGAGCGACAAGGTGAGGCCGTGGATGGGCGCGGGAATGTCCCCCGAGCTCCAGGATCGATCTGAGTTTGTTATCGCTCGCGGCGACGTCATCTCCGTGCGAGTACCTTCAGGCGTTCGGGGTCTCTCCGCGTGGCTACGCCGCAACACGCCCCCGCGCTGTTCGGTCGTCGCGGGCGGACAAGACGGGGAGAAAACGTACGTGTTTTCGGCCGACCCTTCGAGCGGCCTTGTTGCCGCGTTGCAGGCGGCCTGGCCTGTCGCCGAGGATGCGGTCGTTCAAAAAAATTGAGGATGCTACTCGTGATGGGTAGAGGACGCGTATTCGAAAATGGCAGTATCAACGAAAATCATTGGAAATCAGATTTATCGGCTCACCATCGATGGAAAGGATTATCTCGCGATTCGAGTTCCAGCGTATCCGCGAAGCATGGCAGGGCGAACGGAGGATTCCCGCAAAGAGCGCGGGTGGCGAGTCGTTGGCAGCCTGGTTGAACCCTGGGAGGTCGGTGGACGGATCGAACACGAGGGCCAAATCTACGCCTATGGCCCCTACCACGAAGTGGATTCTCTTTCTGACATCCTTATTGCCGATCCTGAACCCGCAGTCGTTCGCCTCGCTTCTTTCGTCCTCGCGGTCGCCACGTTGAAGCAGCGTGACATCGGTTCATCGAGCCTTTTGCCCGATGCTCTGCTGGTCGATCGCGACGGTGGATTCCTCTTTCTGCCCCAACTGATCATCGACAGTATCCACGACGCTCAGACAGAGGCGGAACGCCTCGAATCGTTCGACCGGTTTCATCACCCGGATCTGAAAAACGAACGTGATATCTGTTTTTCTGTCGGCGTCATGCTCTATCGGATTGTCACGGGGAGCTTTCCCTTTGTCGGAGATACCTCCGAAGAATTGCACGAACGAATGCGTAGACAAAGAGTTCTGCCGCCCCGATTGCACAATCCGGAACTGCGCGCTGAAGTGTCGCAGACAATCGTGCGCGCACTCGACCCATCCGAAGGTTTTGATATCTCCGACTGGCAGAGCTCTTTGGAGGCCTGCAGCGGCGAAGGACTCTTCCAGGAAATCAGCGCCGAGGAGCGAGAAAGCGTTCAAAGGGAGAAGCGGCGGGCAAAGCGAAGTTCGGATGGACGCTTTAATCGCCGTGTCTTTCTCCGGCGCAATTGGAGGAAGTTGGCGATCGTCGGAGCCGTCGTGATTCTCGTCGGCGCTGTAGGGGGGACGATGCTGAAGGGTGCCCTCAAGCCGCGAATTACGGTCGGAATGGCTCCCGAGCAGGTTGTGAGTTTGTTCTATTCGAGCATGTCGAAGCTCGACAATCAGGCGATGCAGGATTGCGTCATCGACGGGGCGGGAAAGTCTCAAATCAATGAAGTTACAAACCTCTTCGTCATCTCCCGAGTGCAGAAGGGTTACGGAGGAATGGGTGCGAATATCTCGGCTCAGCAATGGCTTGATCAGGGCAAACCGAAGTTCAAACATGCGGTATTTATCTTTGGTGTTGCGAACTTGAAAATCGCGAAAGAGGCACAAGGCGTTTATACCGTCTCGTACGAGAAATGGCAGCCCGCGCAGACCGCCAGCTCTGCTCACTCTTCGGAGGGTGGTCCCAAGCCGCTCTGGGTGCAAGGTTTCAATATGGTCGATACAGTCTACCTGAAAAATGAAGGAAGGTTTTGGGCTATCGACAAGATCGCCAACGTCCAAAGCAAACCGATCTCGCCACCGGTACTGGTCAGTTACACATCCGCACCGGTGACGACACCGGGTACAACGACACAGTCGCCTCCATAGCGGGGCCGCGGTAACCCGTTCCTCGACCAGCCAGCCTCTTCTTTCTGAATCTCGCGCTTCTCCCGGATCGCGGCGAGGCCGTCAGACGATCACGCACACGCGATTTTCCGCGCCAGTTATTTTACTGTACTTTTTCTATCGGGATTAAATACTGCCTGCGCGGGGGGTAACAAGCGATGCTGGTCAGCGTATCTCGGCGCGACGGGAAACACCGGGAAAGAGGTGTGCAAGAGTCTTTCCGGGATGAAAGATGTTCGCATCCGCGCGATAACGAGGGAGTCGTCCAGGGAGAAAGGACTTCCGGTTCATGAGGTGAGCCAGGTCGAATGGACCAACCTCTCGCAGCTGCGTTCCGCTATCGTGGGTGTCGACGCGGCCTACTTCATGCTCCCCACCGGATTGCACAACGGATCGCTTTACGAGTTCAGAAACGCATACTCCCGCGCATTTATCGAGGTCGCCAATGAGTTGGGCCTGAAGAGGATAGTTCACCTGAGCAGCTTCGGTGCCCATCTATCAGAGCGAAGCGGAGTTCTCAAAGGGCTCTATCGGGCGGAAAGGAATCTCGAGGATTTCAAAGGCGAGCTGGCGATCATCCGCCCCGGGTATTTCTGGCAGAACTTTCTGGGCAATATCGACGGCCATCAGAGGAGAACGGTTTTTTCGGCGGATATCCGGTGGATCCGGATGTTCGTCTGCTTCTTGCCGATACTGCGGACATTGGGAAGGTGGCGGCGCAGCTTCTGACCGCAACCGCGATGCCGGATCACCGGGTCAGCCACGTCGGCCACCCGGAACTTGCCACATTCCGCGAGGTGAGCCGGATGATCGCGGACAAATCGGGCAGGAAGGAGCTCGAGTGGACAAACGTCGGATATGAGGCTGCTCGCTCGCACATGCTCGGCCGGAAGATGCCCGAGGAAATCGTCAACAACCTCATCGAGTTCTTTGAAGCGATCAACTCGGGCCGCGCCATGGATGACTATGCTCCCGAGCAGCTGATTGCAACGAAGACTGGAAAAGCCGAGTTCACCACCTGGTTTGCCGGGCAGATTGCCGGATAGGTAGGGCGGCGGGTATCGATCAGAACCGGAGCACCATTCCCGATTTTCCGTAGGTCACCCGGTTTCCCATCGCTTCGGCAAGCGACGCGGCGGCCGCATCACCCGTGCAATGGCAGGGAACCATACGATCGGGTAAGAACTGCGAGAGCGCGGCGACGGTGCGTTGCAACCGTTCGGCCGAGGCGTTCACCAGATGAAAACCGCCGACAACTCCAGATAGTGTCTGCGTTGCAGTTATGCGCCGAACATGGGTCAGCGTGTTCACGATGCCGGCGTGTGAACAGCCGACGCAGACGATCACTTCATCGCCCTTACGGATCCAGAGTGCAAGGTCGTCGGAGATGAGATCAGCGCGGGAGCCCGCCGGATCGAGGTAGAACGGGCCGCCGGTGTCCTCGTAGGCCGTTTCACGAGGAACCGGTCCGGTGAGGCCGACCGCAAGGTCGTGCTCTTTTTCCTCGAAGAGGGTAAGCGGCTGCTCGACCCAGTGTAATTGTGCGGGCGCAACCGATTTCATCGCTGCGGCCGACTCCTCCGGTATCTGGACCTGCCTTGCCGATCCGTCTTCGATCGAATACCGCACCGACATGACCCCCGGATGGCAGTAGATGTGCGCATTCCCCGCGAGCTCGAGAAGGTGAGCGACTCCGCCTGTGTGGTCATAGTGGCCATGGCTGAGGACGAGGATGTCGGTCATCGACAGATCGATGCCGAGCCTGTCGGCGTTCGAGGCAAACGCACTGCTCTCTCCGGTGTCGAACAGGATATGGCGTCCGGCAACCTCGATCCAGAGCGAGAAACCGTGCTCGACAACGAGGCCCTCGCCGGCGCGGTCGTTCATCACTATGGTGATGCGGATATCATCGTTCATGGTCGCTCCCTCCTTCGTACTCCCGGCGGCCCTTTCGTTGCGCCGTCTCGCCATCCACTTCGTCCTGCCATCCGTTTCGTTCGGTATCGAACCGATCGAACTTCGCCGTGTAGGGTTTGATGTCCAGGAGCGGAGTCCCATCGAGGATGTCTACTCCGTCGACGTGGAGCACGTTCCCGTCGCGGCGTTCGAGCCGCACCACGCTGAGCCCTATGGCGTTGGGTCGGCGAGGTGACCGCGTCGCAAATACGCCATGCTCCACGTCCTGCAGGAACGGCTTGACGATCAGTTTTACGGGTTCCGCCCGGTGAAACTGGTAGATGAGGTAGAGGTGCGAAAACCCCTCGAGGTCGCGCAGGCCCTCGGCATATTCGGGGAATAATTCGATTCGTCCCTTGCAGCCTTTCGCATAGACAGGCTGGATCGGCGTCTTTCGCGCTTCGGCGTGCTCGCTATGAATCACGCCGATTTGAACGCAGGTGAAGGAATCGATTGCCATGGGTCACCTTCCTGAAAGATTGAGTTCATCACAGCGTATCACATTGCGAACAGTCGCAGGGCGTTTTTTTTGCGTGCGATTCGGGGAAGCAGTCCTGATCCGCGGGCGCGCCGATCCCGCACTGGCACCGGGCGGCGATTTCGTCGATACTGGAGCTGTATGAACGAGAAGCTTGCACGCCTGTCGCGGCTTGTCGGGTCGGACGAGGGGTTCTACGTCCTCGCCCTGCATTCGTTTGTCGAATGGTACCTGCGAAGCGTCAAGCGTTACGGGGACGAGCCGAAGTTCGGGGAGCTTACCTGGCGGCTTCACGAAGAGCTTCTCGCAGACCGCGGAGATACGGTGATCCAGGGTCTCTCCTGCCTTTCGCGCCTCGGCCATCAGCACTTCTTCACCAACCAGGTGCGACACGCTTTCGAGCTTCTCGATGCAGAGGAGGCCTCCTGCGCAACCCACCTTTTTGTCTCATTCTGCGTGCTCGTGGGCCTGGGCGATAATCCGGAGGTGCGGATCCTTGCCGAAAGTCTCTCGGTGTGGAACGAGCGCACTTCGGTTCTCTCGCAACGAGCGGTCCTGAGCCGGCTTCAGTCGGAGCTCGTGCTGCTTCAGACCCGCAATCGAGAGCTTCTCATGCAGAAGGCGGCCTACGATGCCGCGCAGGAGGAGCTGAGCGATCTGCGTCTGCAGATCGGCCGGTTTCGACCTGGATCTCGACCGGGAAAAGCGCCGCGCCGAGCAGAAGGACGAGCGGGTCGACGAGCTTCGCCGTGAGCGTGCGGCGCTCATTCAGGAGCGCAACCGACTCGAAGCAGAAGCTTGCCGGGTTCGATGACCTTCGCAGATATCTTCGCTATCTTGCGCGCTTTTCCATCTACACCCGTACGCGCATGGACTACGAGCGCTCGATCTCCCAGCTCACCCCCGAGCAGGAAGACGCAGTCGGGGCGATAAGCCTGAAGAAGGACTTTCTGGTGAAAGGCGGGGCGGGTACCGGCAAGTCGATGGTGTTGGTCGAAGCGCTGCGGCGTGCCATCCGGCAGCAGGAGCTGGGGTTCGAGTCAGGCGAGCACGTAGCGTTTGTCACCTACACCAAAACGCTGGCGAAATACAACCAGTATCTTTCGGATCTCGTGGGGATGAACCTCCCGGTCAAGCTCATTCGCACGGTGGACAGCCTGGTATTCCGCCTGCTCAAACGGGTCGATCCCGATTACGGGTTCGACTACGAAGCGGTAAACGCCTTCGTGCAGGCCCTGTCAGGAGAGACCGGCGAATCAGGCGCCGGCTGACGGCGACTCGTCGACGGTCGCGAGGCTCCGCCTGTTGCCGGGCTCATCATGCCGTCGCTTCTTTCGGCCGAGGAGCTTGCGAGTGAGATCGAAAACTACCTGTTTGCGAACGACCTGGACAGAAAGGAATATGTGGACGATCTTGTCGTGCGGCGGGGCATGCCGCACCGGCTCGCCCGGCAGGACAGGGAGACGATCTGGGCGATTCGCGATCGGGTGGCTGCGTGGATGGATGGGCGAAAGCTCTTTTCCCGCAACTATTCGCGCATAAAGATTCTCGGTTCATCGCCGCAGCCGGACCTGCCGGATCCGATGCGCTCAAGGATATTGCCTACCTCTTCCTCGACGAAGTGCAGGATCTGACGGCGGTCGATCTCAGACTGATCCGCGCGGTCACGCGGCGCTCGATAATTATGGCGGGCGACACCGATCAGAGCCTCTACACCAACCAGATGCCCTTCCAGCGGGCCGGGATCAGCATCACCGGCACCACCAAGATTCTCAAGACCAACTTCCGTAACACCTGTCAGATTCACCGCGTGGCCGAAGCGTTCCGCCGCCGGGCGCCGGCCGGAACCTGGGACACCGGCATCGAGCCATTTGCATTCCGCGAAGGCCCGATCCCCGAGCTCTACCTCGCCGACACCGAAGAGGAGCTTCTCACGCTCCTGTGCCGCAAGGCGGATATCTTCGTGCGCGAGCTCGGTTACGAGCCGGAGAACATCGCGGTTCTCGTGCCGCGGAACATCGAGCTCGACCGCGCCTCCGAAGCACTTGCCTCCCTCGGCCTGCCATCGTCGGTTGTCACCGCCTCCGACTTCACCTTCGCCGACCGTGACCGCATCCGCCTCTGTACATTCCATTCTTCGAAAGGGCTCGACTTCCCGGTCGTTCTCCTCTATATCCCCTACCTTCACCGGCGCGACCAGTTCGACGCCGAAGGCACCGAGCGCCTCGCACGCAACCTGGTCTACGTCGGCATGACCCGCGCCATGGACAACCTGAACGTCTTCCTCAAACCGGGCGATGATCCTGTGCTGCGCGATCTTGCCGAGAGCTTCGGAAGCACCGCTCCGGGGGACGACCCAGCGCCCACGTGAGGTCTCCATCACGTGCATAGAATCAGTTAATATAGAGGCAATGAATACAAAGAGAATCGACGAGCTTCGCGCCTATTTCCGCGACAGGCTGGTCAACGACACGCTGGCATTCTGGGTGAATCATGCGGTCGACACGGAAATGGGCGGGTTTACTTTTTTTCTGGATCGGCAGGGTCGGACACTTTCGACCGACAAACCGATGTGGACCCACGGACGGGCGGCGTGGCTCTTTGCGAGGCTCTACAACGAGCTCGAACCTCGCGAAGAGTGGCTTGACGCTTTCGCGGCACGCGGTGGATTTTCTTCGCAAGTTCGGCTTTGACGACGATGGAAGGGTTTTCTACTCGGTGACCCGAGACGGCCGGCCTCTTCGCAGGCGCCGGTACCTTTTCGCCGAGACATTCGCAATAATTGGCCTCGCCGAATATGCGCGCGCCGCAGGCGATGCCGAAGCGCTGAGGTTGGCGCGAAGCACTCTGGAGCTGGTGCGAGAGCACATCGCGCAGGCGAGGCTTTCACCGAAAGTCAATCCCGCCACCCGCCGGACTCGAGGCCATTCGATGGCGATGATCCAGGTGAACACCCTACAGGTCCTGCGGCAGGCAGATCCCGATCCGAAATACGATTCGATGATCGACTCTGCAATCGAAGAGCTCTTTCGCTATTTCGTGCACCCGGAACGGGCCGCACTTTTCGAAACCGTCGGCCCGGACGGCGAACTGCTCCTCGACCTGCCCGAGGGACGCTGCATCAACCCTGGCCATGCAATCGAGACGGCCTGGTTCCTGATGGAGGAGGGGCGCCGGCGCGGAAACCGGCATCTTATCGAACGTGCGCTGCCTATTCTCGAATGGTCGCTCGAGCTCGGATGGGACAAGCGAGACGGCGGGATATTTTCCTTCATCGACATCGACGGACAGCAGCCCGAACAGCTGGAGTGGGACATGAAACTCTGGTGGCCGCAGACAGAGACTATCTACGCGACGCTCCTCGCTCATCACCTTACGGGTGAAAAGCGATACCTGGAATGGTTCGAAAAAGTGCTGGCATACGCTATCGGTCACTTCCCGGATTCGGAGCACGGTGAGTGGTTTGGATACCTGCACCGTGACGGCACGGTGGCGCTCGATCTGAAGGGCAACATGTGGAAGGGCCTGTTTCACCTGCCGCGGCAGCAGCTGAACTGCCACCTGCTGCTCACCGAGATGGCGAAGTAGCGCGCCAGGCTTCTTTCGGCCGTCGTTATGAGGGGCGCGTGTGGTTGAAGAGCCGACGCTTGCCGCTGTGGACGTGGTCGCGAATGATCTTTTCGACCTGATCCGGATCGTCGTTTAAGAGCTTCGGCAGAAGCTCGACATGGCTCTGGTTGTCGACAATCTCGCCGGCCCGGCGCATGTCGATAGCCACCCGGTGCATATTGTAAAACGTCCCGAGTCTTACCACCCGGTAGTATTCGTTGGTGAGCACTTTGCTCTTCGACAGCGAAACGAGAAGTCCGTGAAACTGCATTTCGTATTCCCAGTGCTCGCTGTCGCGAACAATCGCTTCGTCGAGCTTTTCCGCGAGACTCTGGAGTTCGGCGTACCTTGCCCGTACCGGCTCGCCGCAATACAGACGCGCAGCCTGGCACTCCAACGCTTCCCGCATGATGAGCTGGTCGTAGATGTCTTCCTGTCTGATCGGCTTCACGATGGTTCCCTTTCGCGGGAGTATCTCGACAAAACCTTCCATCGACAGCTGAAGAAACGCCTCGAGCACCGGGGCAACGCTCACCCCGAGCTCGTTGGCGACAGTTTTTCGATTGAGCACATGCCCCGGTGGCAGTTCGTTGTTGATCAGCTTGTGGAGAAGCGCTTCATAGACCTGCGTTGTCAGAGAGGGTTTCCGTGTTTCCCGTCCTGACGTGCCTGGCACTCGAGCGACTGTACGATTCTCCATCTCTGCATCCTTCTGTGTGGTCCCGCGCCTATAGCGCGTCGAAAAGCGCCACGTTTTTGATCCGGTATCGGTCGCGGATCTCCCGCAGGGCGGCTTTCATCACATCGTCGTCCTCTGGAGGAACAGGGGCAAACGGCTTGCGGCAGAACCCACCGTCTGCACCGGCCCACTTCATCGAACGCTTGATCATCGACACATAGCTGTAATTGTGCGAATAGTCGATTACCGCGTTCGCCTGCGTCTGCCGCTCCTGCGCTGTCTTCAGGTCTCCGGCTTTGACTGCGTTGTAGACGCCGATGAACAGCTCGGGAATCAGGTTGTAGAATGAACCGATCACCCCGTCGGCTCCAAACATCAGGCCTGACATGGCCATCTCATCGGCGCCTGAGTAGACGACGAAGTCCTTTCCGATCTGCTCTTTGATCCGCATGATTCCGTCATGAGTCGCCGCGGTGTACTTGATGCCCTTGACCCCCGCTATCTGCGCAATCTTCTTGATGAGTTCGAAGCTGACCAGTCCCGCAAGCGCGATGTTGTAGATCACCATCGGTACGTCGACCGAATCGGTAAGCTCGCGATAGTAGTCGAAGACCTCGTCTTCGGTAAACTTCCAGTAGAAGGGAGGAACCGAGGAGACCGCGTCCACGCCGGCAGCCTGTGCGTGTTTGGCGAGGTCTCTGGAAATCTTCGTGCTGATAGCTCCCACATGAGCGATCAGCGGCACTGATCCTTTGACCTCGTCGACAACCGTCTCGACCACGCGCATTCGCTCGTCGGGCGTCATCATGAACGACTCCCCGGTGCTGCCAGTCAGGTAGAGTCCGGCCACCTTCCTGCCAAGCAGAAAACGGACCACCGCGCGCTGGCGTTTCTCGTCATATTCCCCCGCCTCGTCAAAACAGGTAACCAGGGCGGGAATGACACCTTTAATCTCTTTCAACTCATACTTAGCCACGATTGTTCTGTTCTCCTTCTGTAGATCTATTCGAGCGATCGACTATTCTTCGACAAGATGACAGGAAACAAAATGGTTCCGTCCATTCTTGACGTATTTCTTGAGAAGCGGCACTTCGGTCGTGCAACGGTCCATCCGATAGCGGCATCGCGGGTGGAAAGGGCATCCTGACGGCGGATTGACCGGGCTGGGTACATCCCCTTCGAGCACGATCCGCCTGGTTTTCCGCTCCGGGTCCACTACAGGAATAGCAGACAGGAGCGCCTGGGTGTAGGGATGTCTGGCTTCGGCGTAGAGCGCATCCGAATCGGCGAGCTCGACGATCTTGCCCAGGTACATGACCGCGATGCGGTCGCTCACGTACTCCACCACGCTCAGGTCATGGCTGATAAACAGGTAGGTCAGGCTGCGTTGTTTCTTAAGCTCGAGCAGAAGGTTCAGGACCTGCGCCCTGATCGACACATCGAGCGCGCTTACCGCCTCATCGCACACGACAAGCGCAGGGTCCACGCAGAGAGCACGCGCAATGCCGATTCGCTGTCGCTGTCCGCCGGAAAGCTCATGCGGGTATCGATCCATGTACTCCCGGCGCATGTTCACGGATTCCAGCAGATCGCCGACGATCTTCCGTCGTTCGGCGCGGGACTTTATACCGAACTTTCGTAAAGGGTCCTGCAGAGACCCGAAAACAGTGAAGGCGGGGTTGAGTGATGAGTGCGGATCCTGAAACACAATCTGCATTTTTCGCCGGGTCCAGTTCATTTCGCGACGAGAGATTGTGCACAGATTCTTCCTGCCCTCACCGGAGTCGTACCAGATTTCTCCTGCGCTAGTTTCGGTGAGCTGGAGAATGGATCTGCCGAGCGTCGACTTCCCGCATCCGGACTCCCCGACCAGCCCGAGGGTCTCACCCTCGTATACATCGAGATCGACGCCATCCACGGCTTTCACGTGCGCAACCGTCCGTTTGAAAACGCCCTTGCGCACCGGAAAATAGGTTTTGACCCCGCGAAGGGAGAGGAGCACCCGATTATCGCCCATTCGAGCTCACCTTGCTGTGATTCCAGCAGCGGACCTGGTGCGTCGCGTCGATGAGCTCTTCAGGCGGCATCCTTTCCTGACAGACGGCTGTGGCATAGTCGCACCGCGGAGCGAACTGGCATCCTTTTGGGACGGTCGTAGGGGTCGGGCGTGCTTCCGCGGATCGGGCTGAGTTTCTGATTTCGGCCGCGGCCGAGCACGGGAATTGAGCGCAGCAGGTTGACCGTATAGGGATGGCGCGGGGTTTGAAACACCTCGTCGACAGTCCCTTTCTCCACAATGTTGCCCATGTACATGACGACCACATCGTCGGCCATCTCCGCTACCACTCCCATGTCATGAGTGATAAGCATGATCGCAGTGTTGTGTTTCCGCTGCAGCTCCTTCATCAGATCGAAGACCTGCGCCTGAATTGTCACATCCAGCGCGGTCGTCGGCTCGTCGGCGATCAGGACTTTCGGATCGCAGGCCATCGCCATCGCAATCATGGCGCGCTGACGCATGCCCCCGGACAGCTGATGAGGATATCGTGCATTCGCTGTTCGGGTATCGGCATGCCCATGTCCTTCAGAAGAGCGAGAGTTCGTTCCCTCATTTCCGACCGCGTCAGAGTCATGTGGTAGAGGAGCGATTCCATTATCTGGAACCCGATCGTAAACACGGGATTGAGCGCGGTCATCGGATCCTGAAAGACCATCGACAATTGTGATCCGCGAAGGGATCTCATCACCCTGCCTTTGGGTTCGAGCTGGTCTATCCGGATCTCTTTCTTCTCCCCGTGATAGATGATCTCGCCCTCTTCGATTCTGCCGAGATCGGGAAGCAGGCGCATGATCGAGGAGGCCGTGATGCTCTTCCCGCAGCCTGATTCACCCACGACACAGAGCGTCTTCCCCTTCCGAATGCTGAGGGACACATCGTTGACTGCCTTGTTGCACCGATTGTCGGTATAGATGAAGATTTTCAGGTTTCGTACTGTAACAAGCGTGTCGTTTTCCATGGTACCCATCATCAACCTTGCTGTGAGGGATCGCTCGAATCGTGCAGTCCGTCACCGATGAAATTGACGCTCAAGACGAACAGCGAGATGACGATGCCGACCGGCAGCCAGATCCACCAGTAGTTCTGCAGCACGGTAAGATCGTTCGCGACATTGAGAATGTTTCCCCAGGAGGCGAATTGCAGCGGAACCCCGAGTCCGAGAAAGCTCAATGCCGCTTCCTGCAGAATGAACATCGCGGTGCTCAGCGTGATGTTCACCATGATCGGACCCAGCGCATTGGGAAGCAGATGCTTGTAGCAGATCAGAAAATCATTCAGACCGAATGATTTCAGCGCTACCGCGTACTCTTCCTCTCTCACCGACAGCATCCGTGCGCGGGTCATCCGGTAGGTGCTCCCCCACCTGTGGTGATGAAGATGATTATCAGATTGCTGGTGCTCTGTCCCACGATCGTCACCAGAAGCAGAACCAGAATGATCTGCGGAAAGGACATGAACATTTCCGAAAGGTGCAGGAAGATCGTGTCGATCCAGCCACCCTTGTAGCCTCCGTAGGCACCGAGGGCGACCCCGATCACCGCGGCACCCAGTGCGCTTCCCAGTCCGATGAGGATCGAGATCCGACCGCCGTACAGAACACGAGAGAAGATATCGCGACCGAGTTTGTCCGTGCCGAACAGATGCTGGAACGAGGGTGGTTTCAAAACTCCGCTGAGGTTGATCTGCATCGGCCCGTAACGGGTAATGAGTGGCGCAGCAATTGCAGTGACAACGATCACGAAGAAGGTGATCAATCCGAAGATCGACAGCGGATTGTGAAGCATGCTTCGAAGGACCCTGCCGCCGCTGTGCGTCTTGATAGTGCCGGCTTCCTCCGCCGTCCGGATCCGGTCCATCGTGCGCATCAATCGATCTTGCTTGCCTCGGAACAAAAGCCTCATCATCGATCTTTCTCTAACTCAGTTTTATCCGCGGATCCAGTACTGCGGTCAGCAGATCCACGAGATAGCTCGACGCCAGCACCACTACGACACTGACCAGCGCAATCATCATTACAAGGGGGTAGTCGTGCCCTCGCACCGCCTCTATGAACTGGCTTCCGACGCCCGGCCACTGGAAAACTGCCTCGATCACCACCGCGCCGCCTATGAGCATGGGAAGCCTGAATCCGATCAACACGATCACCGGGGCAAGGGCGACCCGAAAGCCGTGAATCAGGTTGACCCGCCACTCCGGCAGGCCCTTGCTGCGCGCGGTCTTTACGTAATCCTTGCCAATGGTGTCGAGCATGCTCGCCCGCGCGTAGCGCATGACGCCGGCCGTCATCGCGATCCCGAGCACGAGCGCGGGAAGAATCAGATGCCTCAGCTGATCCATCAGCGCTAGGTGTCCCGGTCTGAGCCGGCCGCCGATCGGAAACCACTGAAGTCTGATCGCGAAGAAAAGGAGTGTCACCAGTCCGAAAAAGAATTGAGGCACCGAAACGCCGATCATCCCGGCAACGGTGAGCACGTTGTCGGTGAGCTGTCCCTTGCGAAGGGCACTCGCAAGACCAAAGGCGGTCCCGATGACCGTCGAAATCAACAGCGCCGCGAAGGAGAGCTGAAGTGTTGCAGGCAGCCTGGCCGCCAGTATGGTTCCGATGGAAACACCGCTTGTCAGGCTGTAGCCGAAATTGCCGGTGGCCACCCCGCCCAGCCATTTCAGGTACCGCACGATGAACGGATCGGTCAGACCCAACGCCTTTCGCAGATCGAGCAGCCTCGCCGGATCCATCCGGGCCAAAGCTTCGGGGCCTATGTAGTAGGTAAGGGGGTCTCCCGGCGTCAGGTAGAGACCGAGATAGACAAGAAAGGTCATCACAAGCGTCATGAGAAGGAGAGTCAGCAGACGCCTGATCGAATAGGCCACCATATTCTGTTTCGTTCTCTCTTTTCTAGGGGATAGGAGCTTCGAGCGGCCCGCCCTGGTGGACGGAACCGCTGGAAGCCCAACTAAAAGCTCGTTGCCGGGTCTGAAGCCCGGGCTACTGTTTCGGGAACTGATTGACCCAGAACATCCGGGTGTATCGAATGTCTTCGGGTGTAATCTTCAGCCAATCCAGTTTCTGCAGCGCGGTGACGTCGTCGACGCTCTTGGTGTAGGCGTAATCGACCTGATGGGCCGACGCATTCTTGACCAGGTTGGTGTCGTTGTCGGTACTCGGGTACATCTGGATTTCGTCGATCTTCGCCGTTCCACCGAAATATCCCTTGAACGGGACGAAGGTTGCATAGTTGCCCATCGAGACGGTCTTGACCATGTAGGGACCCGAGCCAATCGGGTGCTGAAAAATTCCCGCCTGCTGGAACTTCAACGGGTCGACGTTCACGAAGTACTTCTGCGGAAGCGGGGGAAACTGGGAGAAGAGCAGAAGCGAGTCCGGGTCCGCAGTGGCGAACTTGAAGGTGATGGTCTTTCCGTCAATACTGATTCCGCTTATCTGGGTGGACTGACCGCTCTTGTAACTATCCCACCCTTCCAGATCCTTCAGCATGGTGAGCAGCAGCGCATTTACGGTCGGGACTTTGGCGTAGTATTCGTAGCTCCACTTCACATCCTGCGGCGTGATGGGGTTCCCGTCCTGCCATTTGATACCGTCCCGCAAAGTGAAGGAGATGGTCTTTCCATCCGCACTTACGTTGAAGGCGGAGGCAAGCTGAGGCTTGAACTGGCTGAGACTGGCATCGGCCACCACCAGGTGATCATAGAGAACCCGGGTACTCATGTAGTTTCCGGGATTCAAAGCGGGAGTTTCGAAGAAACTGATAGGCCCGCCGTTGGTTTTCAGAACCTTCTTGCCGGAAGAATCAGCGGGAATATCCCAGTTCACGATGTTCCAGTCGTAGTTGTACTGTTCGTTTCCGTAGGCCGCGCCGGCTCGGTCCAGCTGCTTGTTCTGCACCACGAATACCTGCTGATAGTAAAGAGGTATCACGGGCAGGTTGGCGTTCTCGTACTTCTGGAGCGCGAAAAATGCCTTCTTCTGCTGGTCGAGATCCATGGCGTGCGTTGCGTTGATCAGGTTGTCCAGCTCAGGATTCGCAGGAATCGAGGAGTCGGTAGGACCGGGCAGAAGTCGGTCGTAGTACTCGTGCATGGAGAGAGCCGCAATTGCGGCATAGGCCAGGTCCCATTTGATGGTCGAGGGGCCCTTCACCGGATCGACCGGGGGCGTCCACAACTGCGCGCCCAGATCGCCTTCGAGCTTGCGGAAGGTCATCTTGACGCCCACATCCGAAAGATAGGCCTGCACGGCGGCCATCAGGTCGGCGGTCATCTGGTCGCCGTAGTAGTACACCACATCGAGGACCCGGTTCGGATCCCATTTGGCCTCTTTCAGAAGCTGGCGCGCCTTGTCCGGATTGTAGGCGTAGTCGTTGAGGCCGTCGGTCTTCCATGCGCCGTTCGGTGTAAGGCTGTTGGCGGCAATTGCTTTTCCGCCCATCAGGTTCTTGATGATGGAGTTCATGTCGATGGCGTATGCGATGGCCTGACGAACCCTGACGTCCGAAAGCGGATTCGAATTGACCGCACCTCCGGCGGGAGCGGCACCTGCTGAGGCTGTTGTCCCCGAGGTCGACGTTCCCGCGGGCTTCTCGCTGGACCCACCCGCAAAGGAGAGAGTTCCCACAACGAGGAGTGTCAGAAAGGACAGAATCATGATTCTTTTCACGCTGCTACCTCCGTAAAATATCTTCAGATATATTACAGATTTTACCATGCGTAGCGTCGTTGTCAAGAATTATCTCGATACGGGGGCCCTGATGTGCGGACGTCAGTAGGCGCCGTACTCCTGAATTGCCCTGTACATCGCGAGGATGTTCCTCACCGGTATATCTGCCTGAAGCACCGGGTGGCCGGGAGAGCAGATGTAACCCCCGTCGTTCCCGAGAACTTCAATCACTCGTTTGACCTCCTCGGCAACCTCCTTTTCCGAACCTTGAGTCAGGGTATGCTGCGTACTGATCCCGCCCCGAAGCACCAGGTCGCTGCCGAAATCCTTTTTTATCCCGGCGAGATCCATTCCTTCCGCTTCCGGCTGAAGAGGATCAAGGACGTCGACTCCGGCGTCAATGAGCCGGGGAATTATCGACCGGATATTCCCGTCACAGTGAAAAATCAGTTTGCTCCCGTAGGAGTGCACCAGATCTGCAAACCTTCGGATACGCGGCGAGATAAACTCGTCGAACATGTCGGGGCTGATCATCAGTCCGGTCTGCGTGCCCAGATCGTCGGCCAGCGCGCAACAGTCGATGAGCTCTCCGGCCGCTCGCAGATATTCTGTCGAAGAAGGCAAGATAGAACTCCGTGAAGCGATCGAAGACGTAGACGGCGAGCTCGGGGTCGACAGCCATATCGATCATGAGGACATCAAGCCCTCGTACGTAGGAGGGATGCTGCCAGACGGATCCGCCTGAGGCAATGATGGAGCGGTCGGCCCATGGTGTCAGTCGGTTTTTCAGATCGCTGTAGTCAAACCAATCCGGGTCAGGCCACGGATAACTCTTGAGTTCTTCGAGGCTCGAAGCTCCGCGCAGCGGATAGTCCTCCTGCTCATAGAGGTTGCCGAACGGGGTTTCGACCACCTTCTCTTTCAACCCCCAGACGTGGAGGATATTTCCACGCCAGTTCGCATCCAGAACCGGATGTTCCGGTCCCGCATAGCGCGGCATAGTCCCGTTGCGGATATCGATTCCTCGCATGTCCCAGGTGTCGACGTGCAGACAGTCAAGGAGTTCCCGGTCATTGCTGACACCGCATGCGGTCGTCAGCTCATTCTTGATCCAGGTTGTTGCATTCATGTGACAGGGCACGCGGTCCGGCACTCGATGGTCAAGGGTCATACGCATCCGTTCTCGCGAGGTCATTGGAAATACTCCTTTGCCGATTCGTACATTGCGACGATGTTCGCCGTGGGGATGTCCTCCTGGAAATTGTGGGTGGGTCCAAGGAAGTACCCGCCTCCGGGCGACATCACGTCAAGGGTCTTCCAAACCGCCTCTCTTACCTGTTGGGGGGTACCGTTAGGAAGAACACCCTGTTCATCGATTCCCCCCCGAGAAACACAACGTTCCGCCAAAGTCGCGTTTCAATCCCACGAGATCCATCCCCGCAGCCTGGACCTGCACCGGGTCGAGCACGTCCACACCCACATCGATGAGGTCGGGGATGAGCTGTCGCACAGCTCCGCAGGAGTGGTGATAGTAGAAGGCGCCGTTGGTCTTTGCCAGCGAGGCCAGGCGTCTGTTGT
The DNA here is from genome assembly GCA_963832675.1 of uncultured Spirochaetota bacterium. Lineage (GTDB taxonomy): Bacteria > Spirochaetota > Spirochaetia > DSM-27196 > DATKUC01 > DATKUC01. The sequence continues at coordinate 19,160 of CAWHUY010000032.1, forward strand.
GCGGCTCGAGAAACTCCCGGTACTGCGCAGGGCCGAACAGCAGACCGCGCTGGGTGCCGTAGTCCTCGCCGATTCGGAAGAAATCTATCCGTCCCTTCGCCGCGGAGAAAAACTTTTTTAGGAAAGCGATGGTGAAATCCATGATCTTTTCGGCGCATCGACGCCACAGCTCCGGGTTGGCGTACATGTCCACCATGGTTTTTTCCATCCCGAACAGGTCCTGAATAACGGTGAGTATTCCGGGAGAGCAATAGACAGTTGGCGCAGTCATGAGCGCATAACCTTCGTATCTGCGAAACTGCTGTTCCATCACGGAGAAGTCGAACCATTCTACCCGGGGCCATGGATGTTTTTCCAACGCGGCAGGATCTTCGACTTCACGCAGAGGAAACACCTCCGGCTCCCAGTATCCTCCGGCGGCGCCCTCGCGGTGGATGTACTCTACGCCAAAGATGTTCCTGGTCCTGCCGCCCGCCGGCTCACCGGACGAAGGCCCCGTGTATTTCGGCTCTATCCAACGGAAATCGATTCCGAGCACACGGAAAAGCTCTTCCTCGTCCTGCAACGTCAGATCCCGGAGCAACCTCCGCCGCACTTCGGGAATATCCCGGTACATGAAGGGCGCGCGATCCGGCTCGTTGTGGCCTAATGAACAGAGAACCCGTTCTCGTGAGTTCAATACCCAGCCTCCCGGAGGGTCTTCGTCGAGCGCGTCAAGGTCATTCAAAAAACTCCGGGATGATCTCGCGTCCTCTGGTGCGGATTCCAGGCACCACCTCCGCCGGTATCGATTCGTAGGGCCATCGAAGGCGGGTGCCCACCGGGCCCCATCCCCCGACCGCCGCAAGCAGCTTGTCCGCGGCTCCATTGCTGTAGCCCTTTTCGGTGATAAATGGCGCGATCGACTCCGCCATGAACGTACAAATCCTGCTCTCGAGCTCCGCCGCCGCGCCGGGGTCGTCAAGCATCTGACGATACCAGCGTTGTGCGGCCGCAGGGTTGAGACAGGCAACGTTGGAATATGACCCACGCGCGCCGGCCGCTACGCCCGTCGCAAGATGATGTCCGGGAACAAAGACGCTGCACTTTTCCATGACCGGTCTCATCGACTGGTACCATCCTTCGTCACCGTCTGCGACCTTGATGCCGATCAGTGCCGGGATCTCGTCCAGAATGGCTTCGAACCCGGCAGCGTCAAGGCGGCGTTTCGCGTGGGGCGGATTGTACAGGACGAGCGGAATCGGCGCGGCCTCCTCCGCCATTCGCGCGAGGAACGATACCATTTCGCGGTCGTTCACCGGAAACCAGTCAGGCAGAATGATCTGAAACGCTCCGGGAGCAAACTTCCGCGCCCGCTTGAGTCGCTCTAACGAAATCGTAGGATTTGGCGCGCTCGCCCCGATCTGGAACGGCATCGACGCCCGATTGCATCGGTCGGCAAGGATTGAGCAGACCCGGTCGAACTCCTCCTCCCGCTGGTTGTGAAACTCCCCGGCAGTTCCGTTGGAGTATATTCCTGAAAGTCCGGCAGCGATCAGAAGGTCGATCTCCTCGCCGAGCGCGTTCCACTCGATCCGGTCCTTCTCGTCGATAGGCAGAAGCAGCGTACCCCAGGTACCGAAGGTAGTGCGCGCCGTGAGTGATTCCATGATTGTCCCTCCACACCTGCTATTCAGAGTCGTACGTGCACGAACTTGCTTCTTCTGCAAACGCCGTGATAAGAGAAACGTCGGCGTCGAAAAAGTGATCGGACGGTGCCAGAATGTAACCGCCGCCGGCGCCTGCCGCTTCGAAACAGCTTCGAACGCGGGAACGGGTCTGCTCCGGTGAGCAATCGGTCAGGTCGTGAACCTGATCGAAGCCGCCGATCATGCACACCCGGTCTCCGATGCGGCGTTTGGCCTCCGCCAGATCGGTGTCGCCGTGCATGGCAGGAGGCGTGAACGTTTCCATTGCATCCGGTTTCATCGCGGCGATGGATTCCAGGATCGGCATCATTCCGCCGCAGGTGTGATAGACAACTCTCACCCCGGCCTCGTGGGCGGCTTCGATGAGGGGCGCATCATACGGGGCGACGAACTCGGTCAAAAATCTGCGGAGAAATGACGGTAGTGGATGCGTCTCCGCCCCCCAATTCCATAAGGTCATAGCTCGATCCCCGGAGCGATTCAACATAGGAGAGCTTTCTCTTCTGAAGCACATCGAGAAACTCGTGTACCCAGCGCGGATCATCATAGGTATCCATTATGGCCTGCTGGGTCCCGCGGATGCAGCAAAAATCCTGCCAGCATCCCGGCTGGCCGTAGATATCGAAGGGGATCACGAAGCCCCGGACAATCCCACGCTGACCCATCTCCACGGCGACTTTCGCGACCGCCTCCGCGTCGCACAACGGCGTCGTCTGATAGGCGGCCACGATCTCAATATCGTGCTTTTCTTTGATGAGATGTTCGGCAACCCACTCGGTGTAGTCGTTTGCCTGCATTACGGCCGAGAGTGTGCCCTTTGGGGTGACAATGGTGTGGCGGGCAGTCTTGTAGGTCTGGCCGGGAAGCTCTTCGACAGTGATTCGCCACTCTTTCGAAAACACTCGCGATACCTGAAGGAACTGGGGTGGTCCCTGATCGGGATCCAGGAACTCACCCTTCGAAGCGTCGGCCTTGACCGGTACCGGCCACCTGATTGCATCCATGCCGAACAGTTCAAAAAACTGATCGGGACCGATGCCGTCCAGGTATTTCCTCGTGAAAGTAGGGCATCAGGTGATGCGTGGTAACCGGCAACCGGTCGGGAACCTGCCGATCGAGAGCAAGGAGCATGCGTTCTTTCGACGTAAGTGACATCTCATTCTCCGCAGCCTGTCGGATGATGGCAAATCATAGGAAAAGCGCGCGCACCGCGCAAGCCCGCAAGAAAGCTAATCACCCGATCCCCGCGCGTAGGAATGCTTTCACCTATCCGCACCGACGCGACACTCTGGAGAAAAAGCGGCCCGTGATGTAGTTTAGCGGGTGGAGGCAACGGAAATGAACGCAGTTCGGAGATTTCCTCTTGTGACCTTCTTTCTCCTGGCGTTTCTTCTGTCATGGTCGGTCTGGGGTACGTCCATAGCTCAGGCACGCGGTATAATCTCGTTCCGTATTCCACAGCCACTCGCGTTCTGGGTCGGGCTGACAATCGCTGCCTACGGCACTGCGGCCCTGAGCGGAGGATGGCGCGCAGTCAAAGACCTGCTCCTGCGGCTGGTCCGCTGGCGCGTCAACCCGCTTTTCTATCCTATCGCCCTCCTGGTCACGGCTCTCCTCGCGGCGCTCGCGCTCGGACTATTCGCCACTGCTCGGGGGTAGCGGTAACTGTCGGGACCACCCTTCCGCTGCGAGGTATTCCCGGGTTTCTGCTGTTCTACATCTTCTTCTTTGTCGATGACCGAGGAAGCTGCGTGGCGAGGTTTCGCGTTGCCGCGACTCCAGGCTCGGTACAACGCCCTGACTGCGAGCCTCATACTCGGCGTACTCTGGGGGGTCTGGCACCTGCCTCTCTGGTTCATACCGGGGTCGTTCCAGACCTTTTCCTTTCCCGGTTTCCTCATCCTGACGGTCGCTATGAGCATCATCACCACCTGGGTCTTCAACAACACCCGCGGAAGCGTGCTGCTGTGTGGAATCCTTCACGCCGCGACAAACGCAGCTATCGCTTTCTCGAACGTACTTACGGGCACATCGACGCTATTCTGGATTTTCGTGGCCGTTGAGGTGGCGGCCGCGGTGGCAATCACACTCAGCCAGGGGGCGCGCAAATTGTCGCGAAAGGATCCAGGTGATGAAATTGCATACCAGGAATAAATCGCCCTGGGAGACTGGCCTCGACCGGCTCGTCTTCTTCAGTGACGCCGTGTTCGCAATCGCAATAACGCTGCTCGCCCTCGAGATCAGGTTGCCGATTCCCGGACCTGCCGGCGGACGAGTCGAGCCTCCTGCATGGGCTGATCGACATATGGCCGAAATATCTTGGCTACGGCTATCAGTTTCCTTGTGATCGGCGGCTTCTGGATCGGGCATCACAGGAAATTCCGCTACATCACCGGTACGATAACAGGTTGTTGGTAATCAACCTGTTCTTCCTGATGACCGTCGCGTTCGTGCCGTTTCCCACCTCGGTCATCAGCGAATATGGAAATCGTGTTGCCACAATTTTCTACGCCATCGTAATTGCCGTTGCCGGCCTGCTTTCCGGTCGCTATTTTCTGGTACGCATCTTTCAAAGGACGGTTGATCAATCCAGGCGATCGACTCTCGCAGCAGGAAACGCGAAACGTGGATTCCACTGCTGATTCCACGGTCTTCCTCGGGTCCATCGGTCATCTCATTTATCAATCCGGACCTCGCGAAGATCTCGTGGGCGCTCGTCGCGGTAGCTTACGATGATCGTGCGGTAGGAACGGTCCAGACGTTGGTTACACCTTTCCGACAGGTATCGCGGACCCCATGTTCGGCATTCCGGGTCCACGGTATTCCTTGCCAAAGGGCAGGATCAGCGGTTCCTCGAAGGGGCGAAACGGAACCATGGCGGCAATTTCGTCCAGGCGCGCAATGACTTCTGACGGAAGCGAGCCCTTCAGTCCCGCCTGCAGAGTCTGTGCGAGCTGCTCTGTAGATCGGGCGCCGACGAGCGCGCAGGAAATGGCGTCGTTGCTGAGTACGAAGCGCACCGACAGTTCGGGAAGCGTGAGACCGGTCTCGTCGAGGAATGAATAGAGAGAGAGCAGTTGCCGGCGGCGAGGGCGAGACAGCCACGTCGGACGTTCTTTCACGATCTGGTCGAATCTGCGACCGAGCCCGCCCTGGCCAAAAACCGAACCGACCAGTATCCCCATTCCCTGTTGGATGGCGGCCGGAAGCAGCTCTTCGGCGGCCTCCCGGTAGAGCGCGTTGTAGTTGAATGCGGTCAGAACGGTGTCAAAAAGGCCTGTTGATACGAGATGGGCAAGTTCGGTGACGGTGGAGCCGCCGAGGCCGATGGCACGGACGATCCCGTCTGATTTCAGTTTCTGCAGAACGTCCATCACCGGTCCGGTACAGCCTCGCTCATCGGCCCACCAGTCGTATATTTGCGGCCGGTCCGGCTCGTGGATGGAAAGGATGTCGAGGACCTCCCGTCCAAGAAGACGCCGGCTCTCGTCGACGGACGCGAGTAGTCCCTTTGCGTCGCGGGGATTGAACGGTTTCGGTCGCCCGCCGAGTTTTGTGGAGACACGCAGGGTATCCGCGGTTCGGCCAAGAGCGCGAAACGCTTTGCCGAGGGTGAGTTCGCTGTCACCGTACGCGGGGGCGGTATCGACGAGAGTAATTCCCGATTCAATGGCGAGGTCGAGGATGCGCGTTGTCTCCCCGATACCGCCGCCGTAGCTCGAGGTGTACAGGCCGCCGAGGGCAATTTCGCCTATACCGATTCCTGTCCTGCCGAGAACTCGCTGGCGCATGATGCTATCGATCCGGGAGATCATCGAGAGGAAACATGGGACGTCGGATGTGTCTCATCCCCATGTCCTTCAACCGTTCAGTGCTGCCGCCGGTAGTGAAAGCCAAAATAGTCCGTTGCGCCACCTCTGCAAGCTCGGGAAAGAGGTACCCCAGTTTGACGATGATGAACCGATAGGCGTCGAGCTTCAGACCGAGCCGTTCGAATACTCTCGGTCTGACGAGTGCGCAGCGTTCCGCGGTGAGCACTATATCGACACCTCCGCACGCAAGAACCGCGCAGGGTCCGGCGTTTTCCCCGTACCACCCCTCGATATCGCCTCTGAACAGAAGTCGGCCGACAATGCGCGTCCGGGTGCTTTTTGGTTCTATGCTGCCACCAACCTCGAGATCCAGGATGGCCCCCGGTGATACCGTGTGGCATTTCAGAACCGCCGGTTTATCGGTGAGCCCTCCGACAAGCACCTGGTTCATCGATCGTTCCTGGAGCAGCTTCAGGAGATACGCGTTGTCTCCGGCCGAACCGGCGGTTGTGTTGTCGCCGCTGTCGGAGACAAAGACCGGCCGACTCTGTTCCTGGTATGCTCGTTCCAGCGCTTCCCCTGGTTCGCAGGCTTCGATCGAAAACTTGAAATCGTAGCGGGAATCGAAGAACATTCCTGCCAGACGGTCGGCCGCGGATTTGGCAGCGGTATCGTCCCCCTCGTGAATGCACACCATCGACGGACCCATGTTCGGTGCATCAACCCACGGCTGCCCGTTGAATACGTTGCACACCATCATCCCGTCCAGCTCCTCCAGCCGGGCGGCTTCCGCCATGATGGCCCGCAACGGTAACTCATCGGTAAGCACGCAATCCCCGGGTACAACAACGTCTGCCCGCGTCATCTGGGGCCGTGGCAACAGGCGATCGACGATGCAACGGACCAGGAGTTTCGCGGCGCGGATTTCGGTTTCCGCCATATCCCGGTGCGGCACCGTCCGGTATCCGGCGACGACGTTGACGAGCTGCATCAGTTCTTCCGTGTTGTTGGCGTGAAAATCCAGAGCGAGCGAGATTGGAACCGAGGAGCCCACCTTTTTGCGGATCATCCGCAGCAGCGCGAGCTCCCCGCTGCCCACATTCTCCACCTCCATGGCCCCGTGGAGGTAGAGCCAGATGCCGTCGAAGTCGTGTTCCGGGATGGATGAAACGAGCTCGAGACTGATGCTGCGAAAATCCGCCTCGTTGAGCCTTCCGCCCGGAAGGGCATGGGCATACAGGGTCGGGATCAGCTCGGCCCCGGCGGAGGAAAAATAGTCCATCACCGAAATGTGCGCAAACATCTCGCTGCCGCGATAGATGGAGAAATCGGCCAGGGAGCTCATCCGGGAGGTCAAGGTGTTTGATTCCTGCTGGAAGGACCCGACAACGATTCTCATCGGTCTGCTCTACCTCATCGAAGCGCGACGCCGCGTCATGAAGGAGTCGAACATCACCACGGCGATTAATAAGAGCCCTTTGGTTAGTGCCTGGAAATAGGCCTGCAGCCCGAGGTAGATCAGGGCCTTGTACAACACAACAATGACCAGCATACCGAGGACGGTCCGTACGGCGTTTCCCGCTCCCCCGGACAAACGGGTCCCACCGATTACCGTGGCAGCGACGCAGGTGAGCGCCAAATCCGTTCCGTATTGCGTAGATCCGGCTCGCAATTGAGCGACGAGCATGATACCCGCGATACCGCAGAGTATTCCCGTAATTGAGAAGGCAGCAGTCTTCTGGAATCGTGTGTTGATTCCCGCGAGACGGGCCACCTCTGTGTTCCCACCGGTAGCGTAAAGTCTTCGACCGAAGTTGGTGTAAACAAGCATGACGGAGACGATCACTACAACCACCAGATAGATGTAAAAGAGTGAGGACAAGCCTAAGAACTCCGCCTTCCCGACTGACGCGATAAAGGCGTTTTCGGTGCTTACCATTTTCCCGCCGGTGAAAACAAGGCACAATCCGCGGATCATCGTCATGGTTCCCAGGGTCGTGATAAAGGAGTTGATGCGAAAGCGTGTTACGATAAGTCCGTTTATCGTGCCCAGGATCAGCCCCGAGCAGAGTGTCAGGACTACCGACAAGAATGGATTATTCGTCGTGTTGAGCAGCGTGACAAAAAAAATCTGCGCCCACATGTATTGCGATGAGACGCTCAGATCGAATTCGGCACTGATAATCAGTATGGTCATCCCGGTGGCAACCACGCCGTAGGTGGAGACATCGATCAGGATGTTCTGAATGTTCCACCAGGCGAGAAATGACGGTTTTATGATCGCCATTGCCAGGACGAATCCGGCCAGAAGAACCAGGACCGATTGGTTGAGAATCAGCTCGACAGGATGGGTCTCCCTCGCGACAGCTCTTTTCATTTGGTCGACTCCCGTTCCTTGACCAGCTTGTTCCACATGTCCAGTCCTACTGCGATCACGATGATGGCCCCGCGGACCAGAAGCTGCGCGTTCGCATCGACCCCGATTACGTTGAGCGCATTCCCGAGAACGCTGATTACCAGCACCCCTAAAATGGTGTTTATGATTCCGCCGGTTCCACCTGACTGGCTGGTACCACCGACCATCACCGCGGCTATTGCATCAAGTTCGTACCCGGCGCCCTGCAGCGGCGATGCAGAGTATACCCGGGAGGTCACGATGATAGACGCAAAACCCGCGCACATGCCGCAAATCCCGTAGGTGATCACCCGCAGCTGACTTACCCTGATTCCGGACATGCGCGCACATTCGATATTGGCTCCGATAAAACTGATCCGCTTGCCAAACCGGGTGTAGACCAGTACTACGTGCATGATGGCCGCGAGCGCCAGAAAACAGATGATCGGGGTAGAGCCCATGCTCACCCACTGGTAGAGTCCCATACCGAAGGTACCCGGGATGAATTGCCCGCCGGTATAAAGCAGCGCCAGAGAGGCGACGACGATCTGCATACCGTAGGTGATGATAAACGTCTCGCCCAATCGGCCGTTGAGTATGGCGATGATCGAGCCATTTACCAGGCCGATCACGAACCCGAGAACCATGACGACCAGAATGGCGAGAAGCGCTATGCCATGCGAGTTCGCCGCCTTGCCATAACTGTTCATTATGCTCACCGCGACGAGTGAACACAGGGAGACAATGGCGCCCACCGACAGATCCATGCCTCCGGTCATCATGACGAACGTGACTCCCAGACAGACTATGCCAATGGCCGACGCCTGGCGCAGGATGTTGAGCATGTTGCTGGCGGTCAAAAAGGTTGGTTCCACTATCGACGCGATGATAATGATCAGTACCAGACCGATCAGAACGCCCTGGCTTCTGAGAACCCGCTTCAGGTTGGCGGCAAGATATCGAACGCCTTGTTCTGCAATCATCCGGGTGTCCTTCGGTATCTCAATTGATGGCCAGACTCATGACAGCCTCGGGGGTCATCGCATCACCGTGCAATTCGCCTCTCTTGGTGCCTTCGTTTATGACGATCACGCGATCGCTCATGCCAAGCACTTCGGGAAGTTCGGAGGAGATCATGATGATCGCCTTGCCCTGTTCCACCAGCTTGTTCATGAGAAGATAGATCTCGTACTTGGCTCCCACGTCGATTCCGCGCGTCGGTTCATCCATGATCAGTATCTCGACGTCGGAAAAAAGCCATTTGGCCAGAACCACCTTCTGCTGATTGCCCCCCGAAAGGTTCATTACGGTCTGTCTGGTGGAGGGCGTCCTGATTCCCAGTTCCTGGACGTACCGTTCAACCTGAGATTGACAGAGGCTCTTGCTGACGAACAGTCTTTTGGACACTTTTTTCAAGTTGGTAATGATGACGTTGTCGGTCAGGGTGTAGTGGAGCGCGAGGCCGGTTTCTTTTCTGTCCTCGGTGACAAGGCCCATGGAGCAGTTTTTGCCGTCGGCGGTGCTGCGTATCCGGACCTTTTGGCCGTGAATGAAGATTTCCCCCGCGTACATCGTCCGGGCTCCGAATATCGCCTCGACAAGCTCAGTTCGGCCCGATCCAACAAGCCCAGCTATCCCGAGGATCTCCCCCTTGTGCAGAGTGAAGGAGATATCTTTCACGAAGCCTGCACACGCGACCTTCACCACTTCGAGTACTACCTCCGGCTGTACCGCCACAGAACGCCCGGGGTAGCTCATCTCCACCGGACGGCCGACCATTTTTGAAATGACCTCCGGATGGTTGGTCTCGAGAACCGGCCGGGTATCGATGATGTGGCCGTCGCGAAGCACCGTGACCGTGTCGCAGATCGCAAAGACCTCTTCAAGTTTGTGCGAGATGTAGATCACCGTGATGCCATCGCTCTTGAGGCTTCTGATGATCTCGAACAACCTCTCGATCTCTTTCTTTGTAAGGGCCGAAGTCGGTTCATCCATTGCGATGATACGCGCATTCACCGACAGCGCCTTCGCAATCTCGACCAGTTGTTTCTCGGCGACGCTGAGGTTCTGGACCTTCTCTTTCACACTGAAATCAAAACCGAGACGCTTGATAAGATCTTCGGATTCCCTGCGAACGGTCTTCCAGGCTATGAGACCCGCTCTGCCGGTTCGCAGAAATCCGAGATAGATGTTTTCGGCGACGCTGAGCGTGTTGACCAGGTTGAACTCCTGGTGAATGAGACTGATCCCGCTCGCCTGCGCGTCCTTGGTTCCCCTGAAGACCACCGGTCTCCCGTCGATCAGAATGGTTCCCGAGTTTGCCTGGATCACGCCGTTGAGAACCTTCATCAGCGTGGATTTTCCCGCACCGTTTTCCCCAACCAGCGCATGCACCTCGCCGCGGCCCACGTTGAACGAGACATCGTCCAGTGCCCTTACCCCGGGGAAGCTTTTGGTGATACCTTGCATCTCGAGTATGTACTGACTCACGGGCGCATCTCTCCAGGCTGCGGAATTTCAGCAGGAAGGAGACGTCGAGTCCCCTTCCTGCAGTTCGATCCGTTACGATTTCTTTCGCCCGCTTCAGAACCAGTTGAAATTGTCGATTGTCTCTTTCGTGGCGGGTTTGATGGGAAGTTCAACCCACTGCGGCGGCTTCTTTCCATTGATGATGTCGATCAGCGTGGATGCGGCGAGCGCACCCTCTACGCCCGGATCCTGAGTCGAAGTTCCGTAGACATATCCTGCTTTGATCGCGTCATAAATGATCTTGTTTGAACCGGCGCACACAATGGGTATCTTTCCAAGCTTGCCCGCGGCGCGAAGTGACGCGATAACACCTGCAAGCATCCCACCGTCGTGCGAAACGATCACGTCGATCTTGTCACCGTACTTCGTAAGGAAATCGTTCATCTTGTTCAACGCCTTGTCCGCATCAAAATCGGCCGGCTGTTTGTCGAGGAACACGATCTGGGTATTCGCAAAATCTTCCTTGAACGCCTCATTGAAGGCTATGGTCTGCGCGTGCCCGGCAGTTCCTTCGATGGCAACGAGGTTTCCTTTCCCGCTTGGCAGAAGTTGCTTGATCAGGGTGGCCATGTTATGTCCGTGCTGTTTCACGTTCGTTCCGACATAACAGGGAACGTTGTTCGCTTTCATCGCGTCGAGCGTGTAGTTGTTCACCACGACATAGGGCAAACCCGCTTTGTTCAGCGCTTCGACCACGGGCACAGAACCGGCGACATCGGCGGGAAAGTAGATAAAACCGGCAGCCTCCGAGATGGCGAGCCGAGCCTGTTCGAGCTGTTTCTGCTGGTTACCTTCGCCGTCGAGAATCTGGAGTTCATAGCCGAGTTCCTTTGCCTTCGCTATTGCAGAAGGGTTGAAAGCCGCGCAGTAGGGAGCGGTGTAGTACGCGTTGGAAAGAATGATCTTCTTCGAAGTCCGGGCAGACTCCTTCGATCCCGCGGCAAACGCTGTGCCGGCGATCATCGTCAAGACTAGTACCGAAACCAGTAGCTTCTTCATATCACACGTCCTCCTTCGACATTTCTCCCGTAGGGTATGGTCACACGCCCTAGCCGACAATTTGCTGGGACCCGGAGCCTCTCCGGTTCCCCTGTCACCACGTTACTGTGAATAGGGCGCGACCGGGTAATAGGCCACATCCTTGCGCCGGTCGAGCCTTCCAAACACCGCAACCACCGGTAGATCACTCTCTACGACAACCGCATACTGTCCGAACGGAATCACATAATCCCCGCCCCATACCGGCTGATCCATTCTGAAACAGTTGACGCGCCTCGCGGGAACCGTCAGCGAGAGGTCCGTTTTCGGCTCGGTGTTTTCGAACAGGAGCGTTATCCGCAGAGTAGCTGCCGAGTCGTTGTTGTTCACGACCATCAGCGCTTCGTGCGCCTTCGGCTCTTCCACTCCGGCAGGATGCGGCGGAAGATCTCCGTCGGCGAATACCCAGACACGTTTTCCCAGCTTCATCCAATGTCTCCTTAGACGAGATCTTTGGAAAACAGCGCGTCCATCTCGGGACACAGCGGTTCATATCCGGTTTCCGTGATCAGGTACCCGGTTTCAATCCTCGCGCCGTGAAACTCCGGGTGTCCAAAAAAACTCACGTCCACGCACACCGTCATCCCCGGCACAAGTACATCGTCACTGTTGGGACCGAAGAACGGCCCTTCGGCCTCCATCAGCCCGATGGTATGGGCGAACGGACAGACCAGATACTTGATCAGATCATTCTTGATGAAAGATTTGCGGGCCGGTACATCCAGATCCCGCCCCTTGACCCCGGGCTTCAGCATGTCCCGTGTCAAGCGAAAGGCTTCGCGAAGGTAATTTACGCAGTCTTTCTGCCGTGCCGTGTATGTCCCGCTCACCGGCAGCGTGTCGCCCATCACTCCGGCATACCCGTTGGTCCGCGGCGCAATACCGATCATGACAAGTTCGCCCGCCTTCATCTCTTTATTCAGCGCCGTAGGAACAACCGCCTTCGCACGCTCCCCGCTTCCCACAATACAGGAGAAGCCGAAGCTGTTCGCACCCGCCCTGCGGCAGACATACTCGCCCTCTGCGGCCACTTCATATTCGATCACCCCGGGAGCAATCTTCTTCTTCATCGCCTCGTAGGCTGTGTAGGTGAGTCCGAAAGAGGAGCGGATGTTCTCGATCTCCCACGCCGATTTGTTCGCCCGCAGGCTTTCGTAGGCATCGGTAATGTCAACGAGTTTGCTCGATGAGAATCCGGCTTCGAACTGCGTGAACACGTTGTGCGGGAGCGCTGCGGTTCCCACGATGCCCACCGTCTTCATCGGAAGCCCCTTGCGCGTAAGTTCCGCGGAGAGCGTTTCGAAGGTGCTTATTGTCGCGTTCGGGTATTCCTCATCCGGAACCATGAACGGGGTGAAGTTTCGCGTGTCGGTAATCGCGCTGCTCATCCGGGCAAACGGCTCGCTCTCCGGACCGCCCAACAGCAACGGCTCCCCGTCCACCGGCAGAAGCACGCACCCCTTCTCGAACTGTGGACACCACCCGGTCAGGTACCAGCCGTTGGCCACGTTCAATTCGTCGTAATAGATCAATGCGGCATCGAGATGTTTCTGGCGAAGTATCTTGCGCACCTTCTCCAGCCTGTCCTTCGTCTCTTCCAGTTTGTAGTAAGACACCGATCTCCTCCGTTACAACGTTGTAAACGCGAATTGTACGTCTCCCCGCCGTCAAGTCCGGTCAGGCATCGCGCCTCCGTCTTCTCGGGTATTCTTCCCGTACCGCGGGCAACGACAGTAGATTACAACGTTGTAATATCCTTTCATGATATACCGTGTTCGCACGTTGTCAAGGATTTTCTTTTCGGTACGAGCATGCGTACCGCGCGTCAGCACGAAGCGTCGATTGACAACGTTGTAATGGATAATTTAAGATCAAACGAGAGGCTTCCAGCCCCAAGGACCGAATGAAAACAACGAGCATCACGATCAAGTTCATCGCCGAAAAGGCGAACATGTCATTCTCCACCGTTGCAAAAGCTCTGCACGACGATCCGGTCATCAATGAGCAGACCCGGGCAAGAATCAAGGAAATCGCGAAGCAATACAATTACCGTCCGAATATCCTTGCTAAAGGGCTCCGGAACCGAAAGACCAAGTTCATCGGGATGATCCTCAACGATCTTCAGAGTCCCTTCTATTCGGAAATATACAAAGCTGTCGGGGACGTTCTAAATCGACGGGGCTATACCATGCTCCTCGCCGATTCCAGCCACGACGAAGAGCTGGAAATGAAAAACATCTCCACCATGATTTCCCAGGGAGTTGAAGGAATCATTATTTCGTCGGTGAGCGAGGACTCCAGAAACATGAAGCTGCTGATGGACGAACATGTCAAGACGGTCTTCATCGACAATCATCCATCCAACCCCAATATCAATTGTGTCTACGTCGACCATGAAGAAGCCGGAAAAATCGGTACCGAGTATCTGATCCGGGCGGGACACAGAAACATATTGCTTCTGAACGGGCCGGCCAAACTTTCTTCCTCGCAGTACTTCAGGAAGGGATACCTCGAAACTCTTGGCGCACACAACATTCCCGCCCGCGGAGAGATGATCAAAAACAACTACATCTCGATCGAGAAGACCTGCCATCAACTGGACGCGGTCTTTTCCGGGGAAGACAACATCGGGCCCGATGACTTCACGGCCGTTCTCGCCCTGAGCGACGTAATTGCGATCGGAGTCTACGAATCTGCATTACGGCATGGATTCAACATTCCCGGAAAATACAGCGTAGTCGGATACGATAACATTCTGTGCACGAAGTATCTCAATCCGTCGCTTACCACTGTCCACCAGCCCAAGGAGCAGACCGGGTTGATTTCCGTAAATCTCCTCCTCGATCAGATCGAAAAGAATCTGAATGAGCCCAGTCAAGTCATTCTCAATCCCGAGCTGATCATACGGGACTCGGTAAGAAGTCTGCTTCTGTGAGTTCCGCCTCGCCAGGAACAACATCCGGCTCACGGGCGCCAACGGGGATGCTGGTCGCGGGGGTCGTCCTCAGTCTCGCGGGGTTCGGTGTCTCCGCCAACACGCTTCCCGCTCTTCTGATAGGGCTGTCCGCCCGTTACTCGGTAACTCCCGGGACCTTCGGAGTCGTATTTCTTCTTCAATACGTGTCGTTCGCCCTTTTTGCCTTCCTCAGCGGATTTCTTTCCGGCCGAAGGAGTTTCAGACTCGAGCCGATAGTTGTTACCGCGTTGGCAGCAACAGGATTGATTCTCCCGTTCATCGGCATGATCCCGGGGTTTCCCATGTTGATGCTTTTCATGGTTGCCGTCGGCGCCCTGGGAGGACTGGTGGAGTCCAATGCCACCACCATCCTGACTCAGCACGAGGGGAACTCACCCGGACGATACGTTTACGTATCTCAGCTCTTCTACTGCCTCGGGGCGATGCTCGCACCTCTGCTTATCGGAATGCTGCAGTCCGCGCAGGTTTCCGATCTGTTCATCGGTGTTGCGGTTGGGGCGATGACGCTTGTCGTCGCGTTGATTGTCTACCTCTGGATATACAGGACGCCGAGACGCGAAGATTCCTGGCCCATTGTTGCGATACCGGAAAGCCAAAGGAACGACGGAAAATCCGGGGAAGCGCCGACTATCGGGACCCTGAGCTGGTTTATCGTTGTCATGATTCTGTATGTCATGATAGAGATTTCGGCGGGGAGCTGGATTCCGGCCTACCTTCAGCAAACCTTCCAGATGATGCCTTCTCTCGCGTCGTTTCACCTGACACTTTTCTGGTCGGGACTGGCGGCGACTCGCCTCCTGTACATCTTCATTCGCGGAGGGTCTCTTCGTCTGCAACTCGCGTTTCAGGTTGCAGGTATAGTGGCGAGTTGCGCAATCCTGTTCGCAGGACAGTCCATACTGCCTCTGCGGTCAATGGCGATATTTCTCCTGGGAGCTTCCTGCGGACCGATCTGGCCTCTGATAGTGAATCTTTACAGTAGGCGGTACGCCCGCAAACACTACGTTATGTACATCGTGGGCTCCGGAAGCGTAGGCGCGATTCTGGGAATCGCCGCCACATCGACGATTTTCGAATTCATGGGGGTCCGGTTACTCCCGGAGTTGCTGGGAACCTACGCGGTTCTGCTGGTGTGCGGCTTCGGAGTGCTGGTGGCAAAGATCGGTACGATTCCGCGGCGAACCTGAACGGGGGAAAGCCTTCTCGACAGGAGGTGTGTTCACGACGCAAGCCCCGAGAAGAGCCAGCCCTTCGTCTCGCTCAATTGCGCAGCCATTAACGCCCCCCTCGTCGAGAGTAAGCGTTTCAGCCACGCGAAGGGAGCCTTCACCAGCGCCGCCTCTTTGCAGCGTGATCCGGCGAAGCTGGTAGCTCAGGGAGCGTTCTTTCGGGTGCAGTCCGGGCAGGTGCCGGTGACATAAAGGTGGTAGGATTCCGCGTGATACCCGTCGGGAACGAATTTCCGGAAGCGTGTTTCGGCATGGATCGGTATGTCGAAGACTCTGCCGCAGCTCGTGCACCGGAAGTGGCCGTGACTGGGATCCGCGAGATCGTATCGCTGTTCTCGCCCGTCGATGGTGAGCTCGCTCACTAATCCCTTTTCGGCAAAGAGCTTCAGCGAGTTGTATACGGTTGTCTTCGAAAGACCCGGCGTCGAGGGCGCGAGTTCCTGGTAGATCATGTCCGCCGACGGATGGGAATCGTTATCGATCAGGTAGCGGAGTATCGCCACCCGCTGAGCCGACGTCTTGATGCCGAGCTCGCTGAGAACTTCGATTGGATCTGTCGATTTGAGTCGCTGGCCAGTCTTGTTCATGGTCGCACCTGTTCCTCGGTCAGCTGTCCAGGGAGTATCGAATCATACCCGCGTCGCCTGTGCGCGTCAACGCGACCGCCCGCTCGTTCAGCCTCTCAGGGTCGATGCGGTTCCATGACTTCCGATAGAACAGAATGTCGGCCGCGCGCACCACGCGGCCGGCTTCGGATCACGCAAGGTCGAACCGGTCGAGATTCATCACCTTGCTCCATGCGGCGACGAAGTCGTGGACGAACTTCTCCCCCGAGTCGGCGCAGGCGTAGACTTCGGCGAGCGCCCGTAGCTGCGAGTTCGATCCAAAGACCAGATCTGCCCGCGTGGCGGTCCACTTGAGCTCTCCGGTCTTGCGATCGTGCCCTTCGAAGAGATCATTCCGGTCCGACACCGCCTTCCACTCGGTGCGCATGTCGAGCAGGTTCACGAAGAAGTCGGTGGTAAGCGTTTCGGGCCGATTCGTAAAGACACCCGCCTTCGATTGCCCAAAGTTGGCATTGAGCGCGCGCATGCCTCCGACAAGTACGGTCATCTCCGGGGCGGTCAGTGTAAGAAGCTGCGCGCGATCCACGAGGAGCTCCTCGGCCCGCGCGTTCACTCCCTTCTTCTGGTAGTTTCGAAAACCGTCTGCAGCAGGCTCGAGAACGGCGAATGCTGCGGCATCGGTCTGCTCCGGCGTGGCGTCCATGCGTCCCGGCACAAAGGGAACCTTCGCCTCATGCCCGGCGCTCTTCGCGGCCTTTTCCACCGCGGCGCAGCCGGCCAGCACGATCAGGTCGGCGAGCGAGACCTTCTTCCCGTCGGAGGCAGCACCGTTGAACTCCTTCCGAACGGCCTCGAGTTTCTGGAGGACTTTCGAAAGCTCGGTCGGCTGGTTGACCTCCCAGTCCTTCTGAGGGGCGAGACGGATGCGTGCGCCATTTGCCCCGCCGCGCTTATCGCTGCCGCGAAAGGTAGAAGCCGAGGCCCAGGCGGTAGAGACGAGCTGCGAGATCGAAAGTCCTGAAGCGAGGATCTTCGCCTTCAGCGAGGCGATGTCCTGGGCATCGATCAGCTTGTGGTCGGCTGCCGGAATGGGATCCTGCCAGATAAGCTCTTCGGCAGGCACCTCGGGTCCGAGATAGCGCGACCGCGGGCCCATGTCGCGATGCGTCAGCTTGAACCATGCCCGGGCGAACGCGTCCGCGAACTGGTTCGGATGCTCCATGAAGCGGCGGCAGATCTTTTCGTAGGCCGGGTCGAATCGGAGCGACAGGTCTGTCGTGAGCATCGACGGCGCGTGACGCCTGGATTTGTCGTGTGCGTCCGGGACGGTGTCGGCACCTGCGCCCTGCTTCGGCCGCCACTGGTGCGCACCGGCCGGGCTCTTGGTCAGCTCCCACTCGTACCCGAACAGGTTGTTGAAGAAACCCATGCCCCACTTCGTCGGTGTCGTGGTCCAGGTTACCTCGAGGCCGCTCCCGATCGCGTCGCCGCCCTTGCCGGTGCCGTAGCTGCTCTTCCAGCCGAGGCCCTGCTCTTCGATTGGCGCCGCCTCAGGTTCGCGGCCCACGTGGGTCGCAGGTCCGGCGCCGTGGGTCTTTCCGAAGGAGTGTCCGCCCGCGATGAGCGCAACCGTCTCTTCGTCGTTCATGGCCATGCGGGCAAATGTTTCGCGGACATCGCGCGCTGCGGCGACCGGATCCGGGTTTCCGTTGGGGCCCTCCGGGTTGACGTAGATCAGGCCCATCTGCACCGCGGCAAGCGGATTCTCGAGGTCACGTTCTCCGGAGTATCGCTTGTCCCCGAGCCACGCGCTTTCGGAGCCCCAGTAGACGTCGAGCTCCGGTTCCCAGACATCCTCGCGCCCTCCGCCGAACCCAAAGGTCTTGAAGCCCATCGATTCCAGGGCCACGTTGCCGGCCAGAATCATCAGATCGGCCCAGGAGATCTTCCGTCCGTACTTCTGTTTGACCGGCCAGAGCAGCCGCCGCGCCTTGTCGAGATTCACATTGTCGGGCCAGCTGTTGAGGGGGGCGAAGCGCTGGCTGCCCGATCCGGCCCCGCCGCGCCCGTCGCCGGTGCGGTAGGTTCCGGCGCTGTGCCATGCCATGCGGATAAAGAGCGGTCCGTAGTGACCGAAATCGGCCGGCCACCAATCCTGGGATTTGATCATGAGCTCAGCGAGGTCTTTCTTCACCGCTTTCAGGTCGAGACTTTTGAACTCCCTGGCATAGTTGAATTCCTTGCCCATCGGGTCCGATTTCGACGACTGCTGGTGCAGGATTTCCAGTCTAAGCTGATTCGGCCACCATTCGCGGTTTGACGTCCCACCGCCCGATGTTCCATTGGTCGAGTGTTTTGATTCCGTTGACATGATTTCCTCCTCTGCCGATTTGCAGCGTGAACGCTTGAGAGCTCGCGGAGCACGCTGGACCGATGCAGCCGCCGGACCATCCGGGTGCTGCATCGCTTACCATATTGTATTGATTTCAATTTGACATCAAATACAGGCGAGAGTCAATCTGTTTTGTGCAAATATTGGTTGAGGGCGCCGAGGAGCAGGAGCCGGCACCTGATCCTGCAATTGAAAATCTTTCGCTCTTGCGACAAACCGTCACAACGGACGTGCTGAAAGCGTAAAAGGCGGCATTTCGAATCAGGCGATGATTACGGGTTTTTCTCGTCCCGCGTCGTATTCACCTCTTTCACTTCCAGATCGTGAAATCCGGAAGATAGATCTTCGCGCCTCCGGACATGGCGGAGGCGTGGGAGAGGATACCGGCACAGGTGATGTTTGCCGCCTGACGGGCGTTCGGGTAGGGTTCTCGGTCCTCAACGATGGCGGAGAGGAACTCATGGGCGAGGTGCGGATGTGAGCCCCCGTGGCCGCCGCCCTGTACGAACGATCTGTGCGCGTGGTCGCCGGCGTCATATACGCCGCCACGCGTGAACCGGCGGATTTCCTCCGGTAGCAACTGTGCGTAGTCGGGTATCTCGACCCGTTCGGGTGTCTCGCCGGTGTGGATGATGTGGCGTTCTCCCTCGATTTGCGTCCATTCAAAGCTTTTCTTCGAGCCGAATACGTCGAAGCTTTCGCGGTACTGCCGCGCGGTGTTGAATAGCGATCGGGTCACCTCGGCGCAGACATCGGTATCCTTGAATTGTATATGCGCGCTTTCAATTGCAAAGGGTGAACCGTAGTTGGCGACCATTTCGGTATCGATACGGCCCGATCCTACGCACTCCACCCACTCAGCCTGATCTTTCCGGACGGAAAGCGTTGGAGAGACGGCGTGAGTCGCATTGTACATGGGAGGAAATCCTTCCCAGTAGGCGGGCCAGCCTCGCATTTCCTGCTGATGGGAGGAGCGGTAGAATTGAATGCGTCCCAGTTCGCCTTTGTCATAGAGCTCCTTGACGAACAGGAACTCGCGGCTGTAGACGACCGTCTCCATCATCATGTATTTCTTGCCGGTTCGCCGGGTCGCTTCGACGATCTTCCTGCAGTCGTCTACCGAAAGGGCCATGGGAATCGTGCAGGCGACATGCTTTCCGGCTTCGAGACCGGCGACGACATGCTCGGCGTGAAGGTAGGGCGGAGTGTTGATGTGGACGGCGTCGATTGCCGGGTCTTTCAGCAGCTCGTCATAACTGGTATAGCGGGCATCCACGCGGAAAGCCTCGCCGACCTTGTCGAGGTGGGCTCTGGTTCGCTGGCATATGGCGTACATGTTCGCGTTGGGGTGCGCTAGGTAGATGGGAATGAACTCCGCTCCGAACTCGAGCCCGACGATTGCGATGTTGATTTTGTTCTTCGATTTCATGTCCGCCTCCCGTGCCGTCAGTTTATGTCCGGTCGCCGTGCGCCGTCTTGTTTGAATTGACCGGGGAATTGTAGATATGCGACACTGGCGGCATGGAAGTCGACAGAGATTCGGATGTCTACCGGCTTCAGGAAGGTCTCCTCTCCCGCCTGGATCCGCGGTCGAGTTTCGACGGACTCTTCGACTACGTCGATTCGGTATTCTTCTTCGCAAAGGATCTCGACGGCAGAATCCTGTTCGCAAATCAGCAACTCCTTCGCCACTATGGATTTGAAAAACCGGAGGACATGGTCGGCCGCACCGATTTTGATTTTCTTCCCCGGAGTCTCGCGCAGAAGTACCGCTGGGACGATGAGGAAGTGGCGCGAACGCGAAAGCCGCTCATTCGCCAGGTCGAGCTGTTTCTGGACGACAAAGGCATTCCCGACTGGTTCTATACGACAAAACTTCCCCTTCTTTCCCGGGATGGCCGATCGGTCGGCGTGATGGGGGTTATCCAGAAGTTCGATCGAAGTCATCCCAGGATCTTCGAAGACAAGAAGCTGGCAACGATCATCAATTATCTCAATGAAAACTATCTGGAAACCATCCATCCCAGCCAGCTTTCGAAAATTTCGGGCATGTCCGCGCGAAAGCTCCAACGAATGTTCAAGTCAAAATTGAACACAACCCCCAGGGACATGCTGATGAAACTTCGCGTCCTCAAGGCCTGCGATGCGCTCCGCCTCACCGATCTTTCACTATCGGCTATTGCCGTGGATTGCGGTTTCTACGATCAGAGTTCGTTCTCGAGACACTTTAAAAAACACATCGGAATGACGCCCCGCCAGTACCGCGAAGGCTACTAGCGTTACTCAGCGACATGTATCATTCTTCTCTATTTGACGCAATCGTACAAAAACAAAAAGTATCGAGCCAATAAAAAACGGCAAGGATGATGTTAAATGTGTATCGAGGAGGTCGAAGTCAGCTTACTGCGATCTACCGAAATTCGTGTGATTCGGGATCCGAGGAAGATCCGAGGAGGAATCTCGTATGAAGAAGCTTGCGTTAATTTCCCTGACGATGGCGTGCGTCGTCGCGATGGCGTTTGGGTCCGGAAAGTCGGAATCCGCAACTGCGTCCGCTCCAAAGAAAACCGGGTTTGTGATCGGCTTTGCCGGTTTCTTTACCGGAAATTCCTGGAATAATCAGTGCTTCAGCACAATTGAAAAAGCAGCAGCCCAGGACAAGGATATCTCCAGCCTCATAGTTGCCAATGCCGATGCAAATGTGGAGAAACAGATCGCGCAGATCAACGACATGATCGACAAGCATGTCGACGCAATTGTGGTCATGGCGGCATCGGATACCGCAGAAAACCGCGTATTGGAATCCGCCGTCAAGGCCGGGATCCCCGTCGTGACTGCGGATCACTATGTCACGTCGCAAAATCTCACCTGCCAAATTTACGTCGACCAGCTGGAATGGGGCCGGGTCACCGGACAGTGGCTTGTCGATCAGCTTGGGCCGAAGGGCGGGAAGATCGTCGTTCTGAACGGAGTCGCGGGCAACGCGGACAACAACGGTCGCTGGGGTGGTGCGAAAGAGATCTTCGATAAGCACCCGGAAATCAAGATACTCGCCATGGCCAACGCCGACTGGGATCAGGCGAAGGCGCAGCCGGTGGTAGCAAGCTGGCTCGCGGCCTATCCGCAGATCGACGGTGTATGGTCGCAGGGCGGGGCGATGACTGCGGCGGCAATGATCGAATTCCAGAAGGCAAACCGCCCGCTCGTGCCGATGGTGGGCGAAGCGTACAACGGCTTTCTCAAACTGTGGCTCAAGAATCTGCCCGCAGGCTTCCACTCCATATCGCCGGTCCAACCCAATTTCGATGTCCAAATTGCATTGGAAGTGGCCAAGAGGGCGGCTATGGGTCAGCCTGTGCCGAAGAAGATCAGCATTCCGCTCGTCATCACAACCGACGCGACCGTCGCCAACGCCGTAGTTCAGGACATGCCGGATGACTACTGGCCGATCAACTGGCTTCCTGCCGATAAAGTAGATGAAATCATCACTCAGGCAATGAACAAGTAGTAGTTACGGCGCAAAGTTGAGCTGTCCGCTTCACATACGCGGACAGCTCTTTCTTCTTTCCGAACAGGCAGCTGCAACATGAAGAATGTATTGCTACAGATAATCGATCTCAACAAGACTTACGGTTCAACCGTGGCTGCCCAGAATATAAATATCTCGATACAGAATGCGAGGGTTCACGCCCTGGTCGGGGAAAACGGTGCGGGAAAGAGCACCGTGATCAAGATGATCACCGGGCTGGTTCGTCCCAACAACGGCCAGCTTCGCTGGGAAGGTCAGCCGATTGCCATTCATTCGCCGCGCGAGGCGCAGTCGCTTGGCATCGTCGCAGTGCAACAGGAGCTCACGCTTGTGGACACCATGACCGTTGCCCAGAACATCTGGCTCGGTCACGAACCGTACCGACCCACGGGTACCATCGATCGCAAGGCGATGAACGCGAGGTCTGCCGACCTGATCGGCTCGATGGGACTCACATTCGATCCGGCAACGCCCGTCGGGAAATTGTCACTTTCCGAGAAACAGCTGGTTGAAATACTCAAAGCCCTGTCGTTCGACCCCAAGTTGCTTATTCTCGACGAGGCCACCTCCACCCTGGACGACAGGGAGGTCGAGGTACTCCACGGCATTGTAGGGAAGCTTCTGGGCAAGAATTGCGGGATAGTGTTCGTGTCTCACAGGATGAAAGAGATTTTTCAATTTTGCGAGTATTGTACCATCATGAAAGACGGACAGGTCGTTTTCGAGCACGAAACCGCCGACATCGACGAGCAGCTTATTATCACCAAGATGACCGGTAGGGAGATGAGCCAGGGATTTCCCGCAAAGAACCGGAGTGTGGAATCGGCGAGCGTGCTCCTCGATGTGAAAGGGCTGCAGACACGCTCGGGGCTCCACGACGTCAATTTCGAGCTTCACGCGGGAGAGATTCTCGGCATCGGGGGCCTGCAGGGGCACGGGCAGGTCGAGCTTCTGGAGAGCCTTTTCGGCTTGCGTGCGGTTACAGGCGGGCGGGTGACCCTGGACGGACATGAGATCAGCCTGCGGAAACCCGGAGACGCTCTCAATGCGGGTATTGCACTCGTGCCGGAAGACCGCAAGTCGGAGGGACTCTTCATTGACAGGACGGTCGAGGAGAACATGGTTGCCTGTTCCTTCAACGAATGCAGCCGCTTCGGAGTGCTCTCGACCTCACGCATCAGGTCACTCGTCAGGTCATTGATAGAACGGATGGACATAAAGGCACCGTCGGCCAAGGAGACGGTCCGCAGATTGAGCGGCGGAAACCAGCAGAAAGTCGCGGTCGGCAGATGGCTCGCGAAGCAGT
Organism: uncultured Spirochaetota bacterium; assembly: GCA_963832675.1. Taxonomy (GTDB): domain Bacteria; phylum Spirochaetota; class Spirochaetia; order DSM-27196; family DATKUC01; genus DATKUC01. The sequence continues at coordinate 42,621 of CAWHUY010000032.1, forward strand.
TCAAGGTATTCCTGCTTATCGAACCGACGCGCGGCATCGATGTCGGCACAAAATCGGAAATATACGGATTGCTTCGAAAGCTTGCCGCAGAAGGAGTGGGGATCATCGTCGCGACGAACGAAATGATAGAACTCGTAGGCCTCTGTGATACGGTGCTTGTGCTCTTCGAGCAGGGGATCGCAACGATTCTCCGGTTCGGTGATATCAGTGAACACAATATCCTCTCCGCATCTTTCGGGCACGGCATGGCGAGCGCACATGAAAACAACTGACAATGTCCGCAATTTCATTTCGAGACTTCCCATCGCGTTCATACCAGCGGCGATCGTGCTGTGCATCAACATCGTGCTCAACCCGCATATTCTCAGCCTCCGGGGGCTCAACAATCTTTCGCTTCAAATAGTAACGCTCGCCCTCGCCGTGATGGCCCAGACACTCGTGGTTGTCGTGCGGGAAATCGACATGTCGATCGGCGCAATGGTCTCACTGACAACCGTCGTTGTCGCGAGCACCATGGCAACGCTGAATCTGCTGTCGATTGTCCTCGCTCTTGTTGTTGCGGGATTGTTCGGGTTGTTCGCAGGTCTTGTCGTCGCCTACGTAAGGATTCCCGGCATCGTTGTCTCTCTCGCTACGTCAATGATGATAGGCGGACTCGCGCTCGTGATCATGCCACAGCCGGGCGGCACCGTGAATGAAATCGTCGACAGGCTTGTGAACGAGCAGCCGCTGCTCGTTCCAAACTCCACGCTTATTCTACTCTTCATTCTCCTTGTCTGGAAATATGTAAAGAAATCAAAAATAGGCAATGCCATCTACGCAACCGGGGGAAATCCGTTCAGCGCGTACGCTTCTGGCATTTCGGTTCCCGGCGCAAAGATCGCGGCATTTGTGGGCAGCGCGCTTCTCGCGGCCCTCGCGGGGATCGTCGTAGCCGGAAAGACCATGACAGGCGACGCGACGATCGGCGGCCCCTACACCTTAAGCTCGATAGCCGGAACGGTGCTCGGCGGCGCGAGTTTCATGGGCGGAGTCGGTACCATGAAAGGGGCCGTGGCAGGCGCGGCGATACTGGGAGTCCTCGTGAACATCCTGTTCTTCCTCGGTATATCGAGCCATTACCAGGACATCGCGGAGGGACTCATTCTGCTCGCCGCGGTGACGATCGGCGTTGTTGCCAACCGGGAAAGGTGAAAGGTGAACGCAACCGCTGCAATCCTTAGACGAAATCTACTTCGGTTTCTCGTCCCGTACGCACTCTTCATCGCGTGCTGGCTGGTCGTGAGCATCGCGGTCCACGGCTACGGCACGGTCGATCACTTCTTGTACATCGTGCAGTTCGCAGGTCTTCTCGGTATCGTTGCTGCCGGTCAGACTCTGGTTATCGTCTCAGGCGGAATCGATCTGTCGGTCGGCTCGATCGTCACGCTCTCCGCGGTCATGGCGACGCAGACTTCCTACGCGGCGCATTTTCCGTTTCCCGCAGCGGTGATCGTCGGTCTTCTCGGCGGTGTGGCCTTCGGCGTGCTGAACGGCATCGGGATCGGCATCATTCGAATACCGCCGCTCATCATGACACTGGCCACTCTCACGATTTCGAGGGGAGTCGCACTCCTCGTGACCAACGGAGCACCCCACGAAGTACGAGATCCGGGCTTCCAGAACTGGGTAGTGAAACCCGGGGTTCTCGGGATCAACGGGATACTTCAGAGCTGGATTGTGGTTGCACTAATCGTCGTATTCATGATGGGTTGGACGAGTTTCGGGAAGAAGCTTCAATTCCTCGGTTCAAGCCCGCGGGCTACGGTGTACGCCGGATACAACGCCAGGAGGTTGACGATCGCGGTTTATGTGTTGTCCGCAGTTTTCAGCGGATTCACCGGTATGCTGCTGATCGGTTTCACCGGTAACAGTTATCTCGGGATGGGGGATTCATATTCGCTCATGTCCATCGCGGCCGTCGTCATGGGCGGCACCTCCATCCTTGGCGGTTCTGGAAGTTATGTGGGGACGATCGCCGGCGCCCTTCTGCTCACGCTGATCGCAAGCGTTCTGACCCTTTTCCAGGTTTCCGGCGGCGGGCAGACCGCCATCGAAGGCGCGATCCTGCTACTGCTCATGATCGCGTACGCTTCAGCGACACGTTCGCGCGACTGACATCTGTATTTCCGGTGGAGGGAACGCTATGGTCAAGTTCGGCATCAACACGTTTCTATGGGTCTCCCCGTTCACGACGAGAGATCTCGCACTAATCGAAAAAGGAAGATCGCTCGGCTACGACGTGGTCGAAATTCCTATCGAGCACGAGGACGATATCGATTACGCTAAGACCGCGGATGCCTACGCGCGTGCCGGGGTCGATTGTTCGCTCTGTGCGATCATGGGCGCAACGCGTGACCCGTCCCACGAAGATCCCGATATTCAGAGGAACGGCGTGGCCTATCTCAAGCATTGCGTCGAGGCTGCCGCGCGTCTGAACGCGATCAATCTCGTCGGACCGTTATACGCGGCGGTTGGCCGGCAATGGCAGGCGACGCCGGATCAGCGCAGGCGCGACCTCGACCGCTGTGCGAAGAACCTCAAAGAGGTTGCCCGCGTCGCCGAAGACAGAGGGGTGACCCTCGCCATCGAGCCGCTCAACAGATTCGAAACGAGCTTCATCAACCTCACAGACCAGGCGATCGAACTGATGCACATGATCGACAGCCCGCGCGTCAAGGTGATGATGGACACCTTTCATGCAAACATCGAGGAAAAGAGTCTGGGCCGGGCGATCGAAGCCGCCGGCAAGGATTTCGTGCACGTTCACGCGAACGAAAACGACCGGGGAACTCCGGGCACCGGGCACCTGCCGTGGCAGGATCTTGCGGCCGCGCTGAAAAAGATCAACTATGGCGGCCCACTCGTAATCGAATCGTTTTCGACTGAGGTCAAGGAGATCGCCCGGGCGGCAGCGGTCTGGCGGCCGCTCGCCCCATCGACCGACGGCCTCGCTCGGGAAGGGCTTGCGTTTCTCAAGAAGCTCATGAAGTGACTCATCGGGCGAGAGCGGCGGTGGTTTGAATCCCGCTCTCTTCCACCCCTATCCGGTGCGCACGAGCGGCCTCCGCGATGTCTCTGTTGCCCACGCTTTCGACGGGCGCGAGCGAATCGCCGCTTCTTCTTTCGCCATATCCAATCGCTGTTGTCACCGCCGCCGCGGGTGTTCCCGCCGGAAATCTTACTGTATCTTTTCAGTCAGAATAAATCTCACGAACAGGGGAGAAACTGCCATGCTGGTCACGGTATTCGGCGCCACGGGAAACACGGGGAGAGAGGTCTGCAAGAGCCTGTCCAAAAACGGGGACATTCGAATTCGCGCGGTATCCCGGGATTCGGCGAAGGCGAAAGGGCTCCCGGTCCATGAAGTGAGTGAGGTCGTGTGGACCGACCGCGCGCAGCTGCGCGATTCTCTTCAAGGCGCTGATGCGGCGTACTTCATGCTGCCGACCGGGATGCACAACGGATCACTCTACGAGTTCAGGAGCGCGTACTCGACCCTGTTCGCGGAGGCCGCCAACGAGTTGGGCCTCATGAGGGTCGTCATGCTCAGCAGTTTCGGCGCTCATCTGGAGGAGCGGAGCGGAGTTCTGCGAGGGCTTTGCCGAGCGGAGAAGAACGTTGAAGGTTTCACCGGCGAGCTTGCGGTAATTCGGCCAGGGTATTTCTGGCAGAACTTCGTGGGTAATATCGCCGGCATAAAAGAGAGCGGGTTCTTCGGGGGGTATCCGGTGGATCCGGATGTTCGCCTACTGTTTGCCGATACTGCGGACATCGGCGCCACAGCGGCGCAACTTCTCACTACAGACACGATGCCGAAGCACCGAGTCGCCTACGTCGGCCACCCGCAGCTCGCCACCTTCCGCGAAGTCAGCCTCATGATCGCGGACAAATCGGGCAGGAAAGATCTGATGTGGACGAACGTTGGGTCCGAGAGCGCTCGCTCGCACATGCTCGCACGGAATATGCCCGAGGAAATCGTCGGAAACCTTATTGAATTCTTCGAGGCGATAAACTCGGGCCGCGCCATGGATGATTTCTCCCCCGAACGGCTCATCACGACAAAGATAGGACTGGACGAGTTCACCACCTGGTTCGCCGGGCAGATTGTCTCATAGAGACAGCTTCCGGCATCGATCAGAACCGGAACACCGTGCCCGACGACCCGTACGAGACCCGGTCTCCCATCGCGTCCCGCAGCGCAGACACAGCCGCGTCACCCGTGCAGTGGCAGGGAAGCAGTCTCGCCGGCGATAACTCCGAGAGAGCATCGACCGTGCGTTGCAGGCGCTCCTTCGAAGCGTTCAGAAGGTGGAAGCCGCCGATAACGCCGACGAGCGTCTGCTGCCCGACGATGCGCCGAACGTAGGTCAGCGTGTTCACGATGCCGGCGTGAGAACAGCCGACGCAGACGATCACTTCGTTGTCTCTGCGGATCCAGAGCGCGAGATCGTCGTCGATGGGGTCGGCGTTCGTCCCCGCAGGATCGAGGAAAAAGGGACCGCCCGTGTCCTCGTACGCAGTTTCACGCGGGACCGGACCGGTAAGGCCGACTTCCATCCCGTCCGCTTCTTCTTCGAAAAGGATAAGCGGCTCCTCGACCCAGTGAAGTTGTAGCGGCGCGAGAGATTTCATCGCCGCAGCCGACGCGTCTGGTATGCAGACGGGCCGCGCCGAGCCGTTTTCAACAGAGTAACGCGCGAGCATGACGCCGGGATGGCAGTAGACGCGCGCGTCTTGCGCGTGCGCGCGAAGTTGGGCTATTCCGCCGGTGTGATCATAGTGGCCGTGGCTGAGAACGAGGATGTCGGTCGTCGCGAGGTCGATGCCGAGCGTTCGCGCGTTGGCGGTAAGAGCACCACCCGCGCCGGTGTCGAAGAGGATGTGCCGTAGGCCGCGCGGGGTGACAAGCTCGATCCAGAGAGAGAGGCCGTGCTCGGCGAGAAGCCCGTCACCTGCCCGGTCGTTCACGAGCATGGTGATACGAATCTCATTGTTCATGACCGCCTCCCCCGTGGTAGTCCCGACGGCCCCTGCGTCGTGCCGTTCCCTCGTCAACATCGTCCTGCCACCCGTTTCGGTCGGTATCGAATCGATCGAACTTCGCCGTGTAGGGCTTGATGTCGAGAAGCGGGGTCCCGTCGAGGATATCGACCCCGTCGACATAGAGCAGGTTCCCGTCACGGCGTTCGAGCCTGACTACGCTCAGCCCGATGGCGTTGGGCCGACAGGGCGCCCGCGTCGCAAACAGGCCGTGCTCAACATCCTGAAGGAATGGCTTGACGATCAGTCTCGCAGGTTCCGCCCGGTGAAAGTGATAGATAAGATAGAGGTGGGAAAACCCTTCGATGTCGCGTAGTCCGTCGGCATATTCGGGGAATACTTCGATTCGTCCCTTGCATCCCTTCGCATAAACGGGCTGGATCGGTGTCCTGCCCGCTTCGGCGTGATCGCTGTGTATCACGCCGATTGGAACGCACATCACGGAATTGACTACCATTTATTGACCTCCCCGCGTTCATTTTATTGTAGCTCGACTGGGTGTTCACATCTATCCCAACGGTTTCCCTGCTCGACGGGGCGGCGCGATAGCCTCGAGAGCAACAAATTCTCCTCTCCGCCTTGACACCTTCGCCGCCATTTCTTACCTTCCCCAAAGCTTACTGCCTTTCTTGGTAATTGGGCTTGCAGCTTCGGCTAAACCAGATCACATAGGAGGCGCTACTGCAAACACAAACACAGCATCGTACTCCGTGACTTAACGGGGCGTATGGCTGGATACGTGGCTGCTGTGCCTGCCTCTGCTCGTCGTGCTGTCTGTTCATCTGCCGGCCTCTTCTTCGCGCAACTCATTGCAGTCGTTACATTTCTTTCCACCGGTTTCAGTCGAATGCGACGCTGGAAGGCCTGTATGTGAACCATGACAGGCATCGAAACACGCGGACGGGAAAAATATGGAGGGATTGATGAAAAACAGTGTCGGTGAAGTGTCTTCACGGCAGGCGGCGAAAATCGCCGGAATCGGTTATCTGGTGATCTTTGTGCTTGCGATCTTTGCAAATTTTTTTGTCGTTTCGGGGCTCGTAGTGCCGGGAGACGCGGCGGCAACGGCGGCCAGGATTGCGGGTTCGACGGGGATGTTCCGCAGCGGACTGGTGAGTTTCGCCGTTGTGTTCATCGTGGACGTGGCGATCGCGTGGGCGCTCTACATCCTCTTCAGGCCGGTCAGCCGGGATCTTTCGCTCCTCGCCGCCTTTTTCAGGCTGATCTACACGGTTTTCCTCGGAGTTGCGTTGGTCTTCTTCTTTCTGGTTCTCGGGCTCCTGAGCGGGGCGGAGTACCTGCGTGCGTTCACCCCGGGCCAACTGAACGCCCAGATCATGCTGTTTCTGAGCGCGTTCAACTACGTATGGCTCATCGGCCTTGTCGCGTTCGGTGTCCACCTGATCCTCGTGGGAAGGTTGATTTTCCGATCGCGAAACATCTCCCGGATTCTCGGGATCGTCCTCACCGTCGCCGGCGCGGCTTACATCCTGGATACCATCGCCCATGCGGTTCTGGAGAACTACCAGAGCTACGCAACGGTGTTCCTGTTGATTGTGGCGGTGCCGTCGGTGCTCGGGGAGCTCGGCTTCACCATCTGGTTGCTGGTCAAAGGCGGCAAAGAACCGGCAGTGGCGTCGTCGCTTGATGAAGCGAGGGGATAGCCTTGAAAAGGGTATGCATCATAGGGGCATCCGGGAAGCTCGGGCAGTACATGATCAAGCACGCGTTGGACCGAGGGCACGAGGTAGTCGGCGTGTGCCGGGAAAACAGCGTGGAAAAACTTGAGGCGTTCAACGGGCGAATAACCGTCGTTCCCGGTGCGACGAATGATCGCGATGTCATAAAACACGCGATCGCCGGGTGCGACGGGGTGCTCACCGTTCTCGTTCCGTGGGGCGTCGGCCATTACTCGTCCGGAACAGCGCAGGCGGTGCTCGACCTGGCGGAGCCGAATGCCCGTCTCATCTTCTCCTGCGGATGGCACATCAGCCTCGATGGGAAGGACGTCTATCCGTTTTCGCTGAAAGCTCTCGTTCGTGTCGGCGGATGGATCGCAAAAACGCTGCGGCTTGTGGACATTGAAGATCAGGTGGAGGCGTGCCGGAGGATTTTTGCCAGCACAGCGTTGTGGACCGTGGTGCGTGGCAGCGACCTCGAGGAGGGTGAAAGCCAGGGTTTGCCGGTGTGGAGCGGCCACGTGGGAGATCCCATCCTCAAGAGCAACATGACCCGGCGCGTGGACTTTGCGCTTTTCATGGTCGCCGCCCTCGAAGACGACGGGCTTGTCCACAGGGCCCCGGCTATTGTCGGCTGCAAAACGCCGTCGGCTCTCGCTTTTGCGGCTGGAGGTGATGCATGAAGGCAGCTGTCTACACGAAATACGGTCCCCCGGAGGTCCTCACGGTCAAAGATGTCGAGAAACCGGTTCCGAAAGACAACGAAATACTGGTGAAGGTAGACGCGGCCACGGCAGCGGCGGGAGACTGGAGAATGCGCAAGGCTGATCCCTTTCTTGCCCGGCTTTTCAACGGGCTTTTCCGACCGGTCAGAGTCAACACCCCCGGACTCGAGCTTGCCGGAGAGGTCGAGGCGGTCGGCAAGGATGTGCGACTTTTCAAGACCGGAGACAGGGTGTTCGCGTTTGCCGGGTTCGACGCCCGCGCAAATGCCGAGTACCGATGTCTACCGGAAAGGACGAGCTCGGCGATCAAGGGGCTCGTCGCGTTGATGCCGGCCAATGTGACCAGCGAAGAGGCGGCAGCGCTTCCGCTCGGCGGGCTTACCGCGCTCGGATTCCTCCGGAAGGGAAAGGTCAAGGCGGGAGACCGCGTGCTTGTCTACGGCGCTTCGGGAAGCGTGGGAACTTTCCTTGTGCAGATAGCGAGACTGCGCGGCGCAGAGGTCACCGGTGTGTGCAGCACACCGAACGTGGAGATGGTGAAATCCCTCGGAACCGTCTCGGTCATCGACTACACGAAGGAAGACTTCACCTCTGCCGGGCGGATCTACGACCTGGTTTTCGATGCGGTCGGAAAGCTCTCCGCATCACGCGGCAGGCGTGCGTTAAAGCCCGGGGGACGCTATCTTTCGGTGATGAGATCGATCAAGCTCCAGATCGACGATCTGGCCACACTGAAAGAGCTTGTCGAAAAGCAAAAACTGCGGTCGGTGATCGATCGAAGCTACCCGCTGGAGCAGATCGTCGAGGCGCACCGGTATGTCGAGGGCGGTCACAAACGCGGGAATGTTGTCATCACCATGAACCGCGCCGTGAAATCCGACGGCGCGTAGATCGAACGTCGCAGACTTTTCCTGGCGCGGTGGATATTTCTGAATCGGACTTTCACATCATCGAAGCCGCGCGCGCCGGCAGCGTCGCCGCGAGGCGACCTCTCACACGTTGGTTATGTGCATCGTGCGGTGCCGCAGTCACAGCTCGGACGGGGTGACGCCCTTGCGCCGTTTGAACTGCCTGATGAAGTTTCGTCGCGAGCAGAAGCCGCAGTCAGCGGAAATCTTTTCCACCGTGTCGTTGCTCTCGATCAGGCGCGCCGCCGACAGGGTGCGGGAAAACACCGGAAAGGTGGCAATTCAACGCGGACCTCCGGTGTATTGCGTCGAAGAGCTCGACAACGGGACCGATCTGCACCAGTTGATAGTCGACCCGACCGGTTCGATCACCGAGGAGAGGGACGACAATCTGATGGAGGGCTCCGTGGCGATCTTGCTCGACGGTTACCGTGACGAATCAGAGGGCAGCGGCGATGCCCTCTACTTCGACTATCGAGCCGGCAAGCCGCCGACGCGCTGCAAGATACGGGCAATACCCTACTATCAGTGGGGGAATCGTGCGCCGAACCAGGAAATGAGGGTCTGGCTGCGCGTCAGGCAGTAATCACCTCTTTCCAGGAGCCACGCAGCTCCTTTGGCGCGATGGCGAATATCCAGGTACCCGTTGTGCCGCGATTCGAAAAAGGTTACGTCGAATGTCGGGAGCGGGCCTTCAGCGCGTACTGAGCACCGGGATCGCGATTTCGACCGAGGTGCCGACACCCTCGCTGCTCTCGATCTGCATCCAGCCACCGATGCCCTTGAGCAGATCTCTGCAGCTGCGCAAGCCGATGCCCCGGGAGGAGGCTACGGCTTCGTCCGGACCATTGGTCCCGTTGCGGACTTCGATGAGCCGTTCAGGGGTCATTCCTCTTCCCGAGTCCTTCACCATGATGTGGAGCATCGACTCTCCTTCCTCCTCCGTCGCGCTTTTCAGGAAGGCAAACACCTCGACCCGCCCATGCGCGGCGTATTTGATGGCATTGTGCAGGAGGTTGTTCATGATCCGTGTCAGATCCGTCAGCGGCACACCCATCGCGGGAAAGTCGGAGCCGACGTATGTATCAATTGCCGTATCGTTGGCTGCCGCGATTTCCCGGTACTGCGCACCGACCTGTTCGAGCACCCTGGACAACTGAACCCATTGTACGGGCGCTTCAGTTTTCTTGCCGGCGTAGTCACCCGAGAGACGGTTCTCCGTGATCGAAAGAACCATCGAAAACGACTTTCTCAGCATATCCAGGTGCTCCCTCTGTTCGTCGGTGAGCTCGCCGCTTCGAAGGGCGTTCATCGTATTCACGACGACCGTCAGCGGAGTGCGAATATCGTGGTTAGCCTCTTCGAACTGTTGCAGGAGCTTCGCGAGGGCCAGACTCTCGGCAACGTGAATTTCTTCCAACTGGTGATTGAGCATACGCCGCGCCTTGAGCTGATTCTCCGCGACAATCGAAAGGTGCATCTCGAATCGGGCGACGATGTAACAGAGAGTGAGAATCACGAAGACGGAGATCGAAAGCTCTATTGATTGGACCGTAATGGCGCCAGCCCGGATGTAGGAGAAGACGCTGACGAACAGGGAGACGAGAAACATGACGTTAATCTGATATCGCCTCTCGGCATAGAGCCCCACGAGAATGAGGGCGCCGGTGGCGGTCGACGCGACGAAGATCTCTCCCATGGTTTTCACCGCGATGGAACTCGCGGGCACCAGAGAAGAGGCAACGCCGAATATCAGTATACCTCCCCAGAAGATCGCATTGGTCGCAATGCGCGGGCGGCCGGAACGATTCAGCAGGTAGACGATCGCAATCAGCACAAAAATCGCGAATCTCGCCCCCATGAGGTACCACTGGCCCAGGACCAAGCTCACCACACCGGAAATAATCGTAATCGGAGAGAAGAAGTAGACAGCATGCATGAAGACCCGTTCGCGCTGAGATCTCGGCGATTCGAAAAAATCGCCGCTGGTTCCTTGAAACCAGTGCCCGAGTCGTGTAGTCCATTCGGATTTCCGCATGAGCTTCATCTACAACCACCACGGTGACCCGTATCGGAAGAGAGTTCGAATTGAGTGCTTTTGAAGGCTATCATTCGCATTGATCGACGTCAACGAATATGTCAGCAAAATGGCAGTGGATCGACGGCTCGCAACTCATGCGCGCGGGACTGCTTGATTTGGTTCGCGACAATGAGATCGCCTGTTCGCCCGGCGGAAGCGCGATGAGCCTCGGCGCGCTGTGCCGCGAAATGGGCGAAATCGAGCACCTGCAGCCGGTGAAATCATTCCGCACCGACTTTTCCTACCGATGCCCGGACCGCGGGAACGGATATGCTATGCCGGTAGAGATGCAGCTTGAGTCTATCTTCAAGCACTCCTGATCCTTTTCGGAAAGCTCACTGTCTACTCTCGGATAATGAACAAAGAGCTTCCGCCGCAGGTCACCGAGTATATCGGGTGACCGGGGTGAGTAACCCGCCCGTATCCGCGGCGCGCGGTTTGGCAGGTCGGCCGGCTGCTGAGTATATTTGTGGCCTCGGTTTGACGCAGGGAGGATAGATGCGGAATTACATCTGCAAGACGTGCGGCGCGCAATTCGCCGAAAGCGATCAGCCGCCGGCGCGATGTGCGATTTGCGACGACGAACGCCAGTATGTCGGCTATTCAGGTCAGGAGTGGACCACGCTGGACGCGCTTCGACAGAAACATCACGTCGTCCTTAGGCCCGAAGAGGACAACCTCACCGGAGTCGGCTGTGAGCCGTCCTTCGCCATCGGACAGCGGGGGCTCCTCGTCCGCCAGAAAGAGGGCAACATCCTGTGGGACTGCGTCCCGCTCATCGACGATGCTGCCGTCGCGGGCATCAGGGCTCTTGGAGGAATAGACGCCATAGCGATATCGCACCCGCACTACTACTCGTCAATGGTGGAGTGGAGCCGGGCGTTTGACGGCGTACCGATCTATCTTCACGCCGACGACCGGAAGTGGGTGATGCGTCCGGATCCGGCGATCCGGTTCTGGGAAGGCGAGGCACAGGCGATCCCCGGAGGGATAACGCTCATTCGGTGCGGCGGACATTTCGAAGGCGGCACGGTGCTTCACTGGCCCGCCGGATCGCAGGGTCGCGGGGCACTTCTGAGCGGCGACATCATCAATGTGGTGAGCGATCGCCGATATGTAAGCTTCATGCGCAGCTACCCGAACCTGATACCGCTCAACCGTGCCGCAGTTGCGCGGATTGGCGAGGCGGTTCGCCCCTTCGCTTTCGACCGGATCTACGGCGCGTGGTTCGGAAAGGTGGTACAGAGCGGCGGGAAAAAGAGTGTAGAGGCTTCCATTGATCGATACCTGAACGCGATTTCAAGTTGAAGACAAGAGCGGCCCAGGGCACACAGAACTTCGTGCACCGTCGCCTGCATGGCGTGAGGCTCGTTGTCTTCGCCGATCCTGGGCCGGAACTGCCGCGGTCTCACCGTTCCCTGACCTGCGCCGGGCGGCGCGGATCGCCGCTTCCGGGCAAGCAGCTGTTCTACCGGTACTATCGCGCGTGCACGGACGGAAGCTCTACTCCACCTCGCCCGGATTGACCATCTGGAGAATGCATCGATCCACCCACTCATCGAACCCGATTGTTTCGCCCTCTTCCGGCGCCGAATCGTCGTCGTAGGCGTGCCCCCAGATCACCCGCCCCGCCGCCCACTGGAGGCCCGACACGGCGTTTTCCCCGACAAAGGTCGCCTCCTCGATGCCGACGGTTTCGGGAAGCCGGAACTCGAGTTGCGGACCGACGGCGAGCGCGGTGTCGTTGGCGTCGAGCACGAAGGAGACCAGGCTCAACGTTTCCGGCGTGTCGTACAGACCGTAACGGAGCCTGAGGTACCCGCTGGTCAGAGGAATGAAAACAGTGGAATCCGCTTTGCCGAACCGGTAGGTGGAGAGAAAATCCGGCGGCAGCTCGTTCTTCGCTTCGCTCATAGTTTACCGTGCCTCCCGGAGCTGCTTGTACATCTCCAATGTTACGCCGATTGGTGAATGTTGCATACCCGAAGCCGGTCGATCGTCTCCGGTGCCGCTCGATCAGGGGACGATCCGGCGGTTTTGTTCTGTCCGCGG
>CAWHUY010000033.1:0-84040 GCA_963832675.1 uncultured Spirochaetota bacterium
ATGCCCAGCTGCCGAAGAACCGGAAACTCCCTCGATAGCCAGGCAAGCGGCGCGATCATGATACCGAACAACGCGAGGCTTGGAATTGTCTGAATTCCGTTGACTGCCAGGAACACCGGCCGCTCAAAAGAGCTGCGTTTCCACGCTACGATCCCGAGCGGCACGCCGATAATGACCGCGGCGAGCACCGCCGAACCGGTCAGCGTCAGATGCGCGACCAACTCATCCACGAAACGTGTACGCTGATTGCGGAATTCCTTCAGCACACCGAGGCTGGAAAGATATCCGGTGGCAAATAGCACCGAAATGAAGGCGAAAAGCGCGATCGCGATCGACCCGGAAATAAGCCGGCGCACGCGGGCACTCCGCTCCCGACTCGACCTTCCGGATAGATCCGCCGGCAGAGCCGCGGCCCCGGCCCCTTCCATCGTCCGGGCTGTTTTTGGAGCCGGAGGCGTCTTGATCCGGCGCATACCGTCGTTCAGGTAGACGTAAGAGGCCAAGAGGATCATCCAGAACCCGGCCGCTGGACTTACGCGTCCCGGGCCGGCCGTATCGGGAATGAGCGACGTTCCCGCTGCGCCGAGCAGCAACCAGCCCCCGAAGAACAACACGGAGCCGGCAAGCAGCGAAAAGAGTGCTGCGGTCGATGGTTTTCCCCGAATCGCAAGGGCAACGGAAATCGCACCCATGAGCGTCCCGGCTATCAGCAATGCCGTGTAGGCGGGAAAGGCAAGGCTCCACAGAGGATACCCCCTCCCGGCGACTATACGGTTGGCGCTCGCGAAGAGATAGGGCAGGGCGAGGGCGGTCGTGCCGACGACGAGCCCCAGCAGGGACACCTTGTAGGGCACGCGAATCGTCTGTTCGTTCAAGCGCCAACCTCTTTGATGGAGTGAGATAGCGTCGTCGTCGGAAAAGGATATATTGCAGGACTTACTTGATAAAGCCCTTTTCGGTCAGATACTGTTTGGCAACATCCTTTGGATTCTTTCCATCCACCGCAATCGCGGAATTGAGTTTCTGAAGCGATTCCAGCGACAGGCTCTTGAAAACCGGGGCGAGTATCGTTTGGATTTCAGGATATTTGGTGATAATCTGGTTGCGCACGAGCGGCGCAGGATTGTAGACCGGCTGAACACCCTTCGTGTCGGTCAGGACCACGAGTCCCAAAGCGGCGAGCTGCCCATCGGTTCCGTATGCCATTGCGAGGTTGACGCCGTTCGTACCCTGAGCGGCTGCCTTTTCGGTCGTCGCCGTATTTCCCCCGGACAGAGTAACCAATTCGTCCGCGGTAAAATGAAAGCCGTAGGCTTTCTCGAACGCGGGAAGTGCATCCGGCCGGCTTACGAACTCTTCAGATGCGGCGAGCTTCGCCTTGCCTCCCGACGACATGTACTTCCCAAGATCTTCGAGGGAGGCCAGGTTGTTCTGGGTCGCAAAATCCTGCCGAGCGGCGATCGCCCAGGTGTTGTTCGCAGGGGCAGGCTGAAGCCAGACGAGATTGTTTTTCTGCATATCGAGTTTCTTGACTTCCTGGTAACCGGCCTCCGCGTTCTTCCACGCTTCCGGAGGACTGTCAGGAAAAAAGAATCCGCCGTTTCCGGTATATTCGGGGTAGATATCGATCTCGCCGTTGATGATCGCTTTTCGGATCACGTCGGTAGTACCGAATTGCGTGCGATCTTTCACCGAGAAACCGTTTGCCTCGAGAAGTTGAACGATCATGCTCCCGAGCAGAGCGCCTTCTGTGTCGATCTTCGACGCCACGACAATTGGCCCCTTCTGAGCAGACGGCGCCGTTTTCTCAGTTGTGCCGGATGCGAATACAGATCCTGCTGCAGACAGTAACAGTATCCCCGCCAGAGCGAGCACGGTAACTCTTTTCATCTCAACCTCTTTTTGCCGGTCTCCCCCGGAGCCGGCTTTTGTATGCGTATAAAGTAGGCTCCTGCTACCCTAACGTCAAGAAATAAGCGGGATTTGGAGACGGTCGCAAACTGAGAAAAGCAGGTGTCCCGGGTTCTCTCAGCCGCGCTCTATGCGCACGTGAGGCTCGGCGGTCTGCCTCCCGCGCATCAAATCCAAAGGCCTGCTTGCATGCAACCGCTGCAGTAGCCGTACACTGTAGCGTGTTGCCGTCGGCATGAACGAAACCCACACCGAACTTGAAAAGAGCTCCCGGCAGCGCCATCTCTTCCATCGGGAACCGCCTGCTGCTCAGAACGGCAACCGACTCAGGACCCTCTTCGCCTTTCGATTTCTCGAACCGAGATGAAAACAGCTCGAGCGCGATGTCGCACCCGAACAGATCGAGTTCGCCCTTCCATTTCGGAGAAGCGGCCGAGTGAGGCGCTCTTCGGAAGCGAACGCTTTCAGAAGATTGAGCCCCTTCGGAAAGGATTTCCTCAGGTTCACCGGATGGCCCTTGCTCCGGAGGAGACTCTTGAGTGATCTCCCCTTCGCCGCGCCGCCTTCGCCCGGGAAAACCGCATCGAAATTGCACCCAAACCGACAGTAATTACCGGTCGTGCGGATCGTCCCATCGCTCATTAGTTCTCCCCCATCGGGCATGCAGGCCAAAAGGCCGAGGAGTGTTGTCTGTCTGATCCTTGTCTCTTGTGCCCGATCACAGCTACGATGGTGACAGATCGCTGCAGATATGGCAGGAGTGGCTGGTATCGTGATCAGGAACATCTGTTACAAACCCGGCACTTTTCTCGAAAATCGCCGAACGGTGCAAACGTTATGACTCCGTCGGACCTCACCGCGCTCTCCCGGTGCAGGCTTTTTCGCCCGATACCCGGCGAAAGGCTTGCCCGGATGCTGGAGCGAACAGCGCATCGTGTATACCATTTCGCCTGCGAAACGCTGATCCGCTCGCGCGGCGACGTCTGCGATGAGCTTCTGGTGATGCTCCGCGGGCAGGTAGCGGGAGAGTTCCAGGACTACGACGGCCACGTGTTGCGCGTGGAGACAATTGCGGCTCCGGAAACGCTCGCGTCCGCCTTCCTTTTCGCGCCGGAACCGCGATTCCCGGTCAACATTGATAGCACTGACCGACGTTCGCATCTGTGCATTTCCGCGCGACTCAATCGTATCGCTTGCCCGCGAATCACAGGATATAATGGCCGCCCTTCTCTCCGATGTAGGAGGACGCGTTGCGTTTCTTGCAGAAAAGCTCCGGCTTACGCAGTTTTCTACGCTTCGTCAAAAAATCGCCGGCTATCTCGTGGAACGGGCGTCTGCGTTGAAAACTGATCTGGTCTCGCTTCCGACGACTCAAAAAAGTCTGGCCGAGCTCTTCGGGGTGGCACGCCCTTCACTCGGCAGGGTCATCCACGAGCTCGAGACGGACGGTATCATAGCCCGTGAAAGCCGGCGGATCCGGATTGTCGATCTCGAACGACTCCGGTCGCTCCTCGCAGACCCCGACTGAACGGCATCGCAGCGGTCCCGCTTGTCCCATCATCCTTTTGAGACCCGATCCAGCACACCCCGCGGACAGTTGTTCTCGGGCTCACCGCAGCACGGAGCTTTACTTTCGTCGGCTCTTTAGTTATACTGATCGTTCCACTACGATAGGAGACCCTGGATGACGATTCCTTTGGACCTTCTCGAAAGCTATGAAAGCAACATGTATGAACTCACCTGCGCCGTAATCCGGCGGGCCTATCAGATAACAATCACCGGCGATGAAGAGCTTGATGTCAATCAGGGAAAGGTTGTCTCCACATCGATCCGACAGATCCTCACGAGGAAGGTCGAGTACCGAATCGAAGAGTAGACTTTGGCCATGAAGGAAGCGGTCCGCAGACTGGTTTTCCTTTTCGGTCCGACGGGCGTCGGAAAGACAGATCTGATCCTGGAGCTTTTTACCGGGAAGACCGACGCCACAGCCGAGATCATCAGCGCCGACTCAATGCAGGTCTACCGTTACATGGACATCGGCAGCGCAAAACCATCTTTGGAGTTGCGCAGTCGACTGCCCCATCATCTCATCGACATACGAAATCCAAATGAACAATTCCATGCCGCAGATTTTGTAACGCTCGCCGAGCTCCTGATCGACGATATCGCGGGGTCCGGGAAGATCCCGATAGTATCCGGAGGAACCGCCTTCTACTTCCGAACACTCCTCTTCGGACTGCCGGGAACGCCGAGCGGAAACCGCGACGTCCGTGCTACGATTCTTGAGCGGGAGGCGGTCTACCGGGCTCGACGGTCTGTATCGAGATCTGACCGAGGTCGATCCTGATACGGCGCGGCGGATATCCTCCCATGATCGCTACCGGATATACACGGGCGCTGGAGGTCTATTACACCTCGGGAATGCCCCTCTCACGGTTTACCGTACCCGCCGCTCCTCGAGCCGATTTACAGGTGCTCATTCTCGGACTCAGCCGTCCTCGCGAGGAGTTGTATACCCGTATAGACGCGCGAGTGAATCTGATGTTTCAAACCGGGCTCTGCCGTGAAGTTGAAAATCTTGTGCGAATCGGATATCTGCCGCATGATCCTGGGTTCCGTGGGATCGGATACCGGGAGTTCTTCGAACGGTATCGCGAAGCTTCATCCGAAAACGAGCCGACCGACAGTGGCAGATTCGCCGACTGGGTGGCGTCGCTTGACGATTCCACCGCACAAACGATAAAGGAAGAGATCAAGAAGAACAGCCGGCACTATGCGAAAAGGCAAACTACATTTTTCCGGCAGCTCCCGGAGGTTCAGTGGTTCGATCCCGACGGTTCCCAGACGATCGCCGATTCGATAGGTCGATTCTGGGAGAATTGAATCAGCGCGGAACGGGAGCAGGCGTCGCTCACGGGATTTTGACGCTGTGCGTCCATAAATGAAGCCATATTTTGTTGGAAGGAGTAAAAATATGAGGAAATTAGTCTCGCTCGCACTGTCCTTTGCATTTCTGGTTGCCGCCACTACGCTCATAGTGAGCTGCGGGGCGCAGAAAACCGCAAGCAGCGGGCCGGTTTCGATCCAGGTTTTCTACCCGGTTGCAGTAGATGCGCCTATCGCGCAAATACTGAACGGATACGTGTCGGAGTTTGAAAAGGCGAATCCGAACATTACGGTGAAACCGGTCTTTTCCGGTGGATATAATGATGTGAAAACCGCCATTCAGACCACGATTCAGGGCGGTGGAAAGCCGCCGGCACTCGCGGTGATGCTGGCGACAGATCTGTACGATCTCATCAACGCCGGGTATGTGGAGCCACTCGATCCCTATCTCGCAAAGATGAAGAACAAGGACAGCTACCTGACTGACTTCTATTCGTCGTTCATGGAAAACTCCCGGTACAACAACAAGATCTGGAGTATCCCGTTCCAGCGAAGCGCGGTCGTGATGTACTACAACAAGGATCTGTTCAAACAGAACGGGCTTTCGGCTCCCAACAGCTGGGCGAGCTCTTGCCGAAGATGCCCAGAAGCTCACCGTGCGAAACGGCAACGACGTAACCCGCTGGGGAATCCTCTGGTCCACAGTCGGCCTTCCCTACTGGCTGTTCCAGCCGCTGGCGATCGGCGCCGGCAAGAACATCGTCGGATCAATCGACACAGAAGTCTACTTCAACACTCCCGAGTGCATCGCCGCGATTAAATTCTACAATTCACTTTCCCAGAAGTACAAGGCGACCCCTTCCGGGGCTCAGGACACCTGGGGCGCGTCTCCGGGAGATCTCGCGAGTGGCCGCGCTGCCATGATTGTTCACTCCACCGGTAGCCTTGCGGGGATTCTCAAGCAGGCGAAATTCGACGTTGGCGTGATGGCGGTTCCCGGCGAAAAGCCGAATACCTACGCAAGCGTTCCTGGAGGTGGAAATCTCTACATTCTTAAGAACGCGCCACAGGATCAGAAGGATGCGGCGTTCAAGTTTATGCAGTTTCTCACCGAGCCGGATCGTGTTGCCGACTTCAGCATAAAGACCGGATACATCGCAGCTCGAAAGAGCGCATACGAGACGCAGGCGATGAAAGACTACATCGCCAAGGTTCCGCAGGCGGCCGAAACACGTGACGCGCTGCAATATGCGGGAAAAGAGCTTTCCCTACAGGATCTTGCAAAGGTACGGAACATTTTCCAGGACTACCTGCAGCAGGCGTTCAACGGAAAACTCTCTCCGGAAGAGGCTATGCAGAAAGCTCAAACGGAAGCTGATGCGGCGCTCAAAGAGTTCAAGTAAGACCGCCAGTCGTCGAGCCGGGCCCGGCGTTACCGACGCCAACGGACCCGGCGTTACCGACGCCAACGGACCCGGCGTTACCGACGCCAAAGGACCCGCGGGTACGAACCCGGGACGACAGAGGCCCGGGTTCGCGATGCTGCCCTATCTGCTCGTGCTTCCCACGCTGGTATTTGTTGCAATGTTTACGATCTGGCCGACGATATCCTCTCTTTTCGGAAGTTTCTTTCTTCAGCGGCTGAATATCGCGAAGTACCGTGACCCGACCTTCGCCGGCTTCGGTAACTATGCAAGCTTGTTTCAGGACCCAACCTTCTATCGGGTTCTGGGGAACACGGCGTTCTACGTTCTTGGCTCGGTTCCGG
Organism: uncultured Spirochaetota bacterium; assembly: GCA_963832675.1. Lineage (GTDB taxonomy): Bacteria > Spirochaetota > Spirochaetia > DSM-27196 > DATKUC01 > DATKUC01. The sequence goes on from CAWHUY010000033.1 coordinate 6,566, forward strand.
TAAGCATAGCGCTCGGCTTTCTGTTCGCCCTGCTCATCAATCGACGGATGCGCGGCATTGGACTCGCCCGGCTCGCTCTGTTTCACCCCACCGTCCTGCCGATGGTAAGCGTGGCAACGATCTGGCTCTTTCTCTTGACTCCGGACTATGGTCTGTTCAATTCTGCGCTCTCATTCCTCGGGTATCGCGGACCGCAAAACTGGACCGGCAATCCCGATCTCGCCCTCCTCGCGATAATCTTTGTTGCCGTATGGAAGAACGCCGGCTACTACATGATCTTCTATCTGGCCGGCCTGCAAAGCCTCCCGCGTGAGGTCTTCGAAGCGGCCCGACTCGACGGAGCCGGTCCAGTCGCGACGACACGCAAAATCACTCTCCCCTTGCTTCGGCGCACCTCCCTTTTTGTAACCACGATCGCCTTCATCGGCGCTTTTCAGACGGTCGACCACGTGTTCGTGCTGACCAGCGGTGGGCCGAGCAACGCCAGCAATGTCCTTCTCTACTATCTGTGGCAGATCAGATTCGAAAATCTCAACGTCGGAGTTGCCTCTGCGCTGACGATCGTGCTTATCGCGCTGCTGCTCATGTTCACGGTGTCCAACTTTCTGATCTCCGAACGGAAGGGGAACGCAGATGTCTGAAGCATCCGTTGGTTCGGTTGGGGGAAGATCAATCGGCATGCGGCCCCGGCCGGCAGGGCGGTTTCCCCATCGTTTAGCCGCAGGGCGCGCCATTCTTTCGGTATTTATCGGAGCGATCGCTCTGGTGTGGGCGGCTCCGATGATCTGGGCGATCTGCGCGTCACTGAGGCCGTTCGAGTATCCTCTCGGCAGTGGCAACATCTGGTTTTCGCATCGGCTGACCCTGGCGAACTTCGCCAAAGTGGGCTCGTTGGCGCCATTTGGGCGCTATTTCGTAAATACCGTGGTCGTGGTTGTGATGACGCTCGCAGTGCAAATCGTCACTTCCACCATGGCCGCCTTCGCGTTCGCCAACTATCGCTTTCGGGGCGACCGGCTGTTGTTTCAGATCATTCTGGTCCAGATGATGATCCCGACCGCGGCACTGCTTGTGCCCAACTTCGCAACCATCCGGTTTCTCGGGATCTACAACACGCGTCTCGCGATAGCCATTCCATTCTTCGGCTCCGCATTCGGAACCTTCCTTATCAGACAGGCATTTCTCGGTATTCCGAAATCTCTCGTCGATGCAGGCATCATCGACGGATGTTCCTGGTGGCAGCTTTTGACGCACATCTATCTCCCGCCGTCCCTCGCCGCCCTTACGGCATTCGGCATATCTTCGGTCAGCTTTCACTGGAACGATTTTCTCTGGCCTCTCATTATCACCTCGAGCGATCAGGCTCGAACACTGACGGCCGGACTGGTACGATTTACGCAGCTCGGCGAAATCGGAGCTCAGTGGCAGTACCTTACCGCGGCAACACTTATCGTGGCCGGACCACTTTTTGTTGTGTTTCTCATTTTCCAGAAGAGTTTTATCGAGAGCTTTGTACATTCCGGAATCAAGTAGGCGGTTGTGCTGGGATGCGTGATACAGCGTTGGCGGACAGTGTGCAGATACCGGGCACTGTCGCAATCCGCGGACCAGCCGCGACCGCGAAACGTGGCGAGTTCACCGGACTGATTCTTCCTGCGACAGTCGTTCCATCGGCGACCGTTCGGGCCAGTACCGCCGGCTTACGAGTCTTCGCCTGCCACAGGCCGTTTCGTTCCAGTGGAATGCACGGGGATACCTCTGAGTTCCTGTACTATTTCTCCCGTGAGCCTGTCGATGGTCGGATCGACATGGCCGACGCACGTCACGACCACGATTTCGAATTGCAGAGACGCGACGCCAGCAACGCCGGTCAGGGCGAGCTCTTTCTCGTCTGCGGCGCGGCCGCACGAACACGCAGCAAGGGTCCGGAAGCCTGCACGGCGTTTTGGGCCGGCATCGCAGGTTGCTTCAAACCGTTACATGAGGGATAATCCGATTTCGAGGTTCATATGACAAACACCTTTCCACTTCTTCTGCTTATTGGTCGTCCGGCGGCGGGAAAGAGCGAAGTCATCAGATTCCTGCGCAACCTTCCCGCCGAAGAACGCAGTCGAGACTGTCACGTCGGATCGTTTCGAGAGCTCGACGATTTTCCGATGATTTGGGCTTGGTTCGAAGAGGATGACATTCTCGCGCGCCACGGCCGCCCGCGCATGCACACGGACGCAGATGGTTATTTCACGGATCATTTCCTGTGGCACCTTCTGATCGAGCGGCTCGAGCTCGAATACTGGAAACTGCGCAAGGATGATGCTGACGAGGAGACGACTGCGATCGTGGAGTTTGCGCGAGGCACCGAGCACGGCGGTCTTCGCGAGGCGTTTTCCCATCTCAGTGAGAAATTTCTTTCTCGCGCCGCGGTGCTTTACATCAATGTTTCGTATGAGGAATCGCTTCGGAAAAACCGTCGACGCTTCAATCCCGACAAACCGCACAGTATACTCGAACATGCACTTCCGGATGAAAAGCTCGATCGGCTCTACCGGGGAAGCGACTGGGCAGAGCTCTCGCGGGCCGATCCGGCCTACCTGCAGGTGGGAAACGTGCGGGTTCCCTACGCGGTTCTCGAAAACGAGGACGACGTCACGACCGCGGGGGAGCGCGCGTTGGGCGACAGATTGAAGTCGACCGCTGAGCTTCTATGGCAGCGATGGGAAGGGCGGCAAAGCGGTTCGCCCCCGGCGAATGATCGTCAACGAACGGCAGACTCGCCTGTTCCGGCAGACCTGCCGCCCGGTAGCCCGGCTGCGAGCGACGCCGAAATTCGTATCGTGGCCGCCGACGAATCACATTTTGTCGCCCACGCAGAATGAGATGATACTTGGACGCGGCGAGGTTGACGAAATCGTTCGGCGGGCCATCGCGAACGCCCCACGAAGCGGCGTGGTTCGTACCGCGGTGCGACTCAGTCGCCCGGTCGGCTACGGCGGATTGAAACGCGTGCGATTGAGGGACCGGGCCTCCTTCTGGGCCACCCGGCCGGAAAGGTCGATCCCGTCGCACCTGGTGGTCTCTCCGAGAAAGAAGACACGTTGGCTCTGTTTCTGGGGCAGATGGATCGATTCGAACACATTTTCGCTCGAGACATTCTATCCGGGAAAGTCCGCGCCGCGGGAAATACACGATCCTGCCGCTACTGCGGCTGATCTGAGGCAGGCGGTACCCTTCTGGGCGACGCATGCTATCATAACCGACGCACCGCCAATGCGGACTTGACGAACCTGTAGGTACTCGATATATTGTACGCTCGACGTCAGACCAACAACGGAATCCACACTGGTTTGCCAATATTCACCACACTTGGAAAGAGGAGTTCCTGCTGTGCCTTGCGGACGTAAGCGAAAACGAAAGAAAATAGCCACACACAAACGGAAAAAGAAACTCAGAAAGAATCGTCACAAGAAAAAGAACCGGTAGCCCGGTCCAGCAGTTCTTTCGAGTCGCCTTAAGGAATCCGACGCCAGAGCGTATATGTGCAGGCGTCGGTTTTTTTCGTTCTCACCCTCTGTCAGCCGTAGCGCCGTCTCTCCCGCCGCGGTAGATTTTTCATATTTTCCATGTTACTGTTCAACCGACGAATCACAGGATGACCAGAAGAAACCTACCCCTGTCAGGCGGACGGAAACTTACCCTGGGAGAGCGGACGCTGGTAATGGGGATACTCAACGTAACGCCAGACTCTTTTTTTTCGGCCAGCCGTGCCGGCGCGGAAGACGAAGCGTTGCGCGTTGCCGAAAGAATGGTCGAGGACGGCGCCGACCTGATCGACGTCGGTGGTGAATCCACGCGGCCCGGAAGCGGATACGTCACCGCCGAAGAGGAGTTGGCGCGGATCATTCCGGCAATTCGGTCGATCAGAAGGCGTTTTTCGATTCCGTTGTCGATCGACACGCGAAAGGCTGAGGTCGCCCGCGCAGCTCTGGACGAAGGCGCAGACATCATCAATGACGTGTCGGCGCTACGCGATGACCCGGCGCTCGGGATTCTGGCGGCCGAACGGAAAACGCCGGTGGTTCTTATGCACATGCGAGGTACGCCACTATCGATGCAGCTGGCGCCGTTCTACACCGACACGATTGCAGAGATAGTTGATGAGTTGAGGCAACGGGTAGCGGCCGCCATCGACTGCGGGATCAGTGAGGAACGAATTCTGATTGATCCCGGGATCGGATTCGGCAAACGGGTGGAGGACAATCTTCTGATCGTGCGGGAAATCGCCCGCTTCGGAGCGCTGGGCCTTCCAATTGTAGTCGGCGCCTCCCGAAAAGGATTTATCGGCCAGGTCTTGCGGCAAGATGGGCAACCGATTCCTGTCGAAGAGCGTCTGTCCGGGAGTCTGGCGGTTGCCGCGCTCACGGCCGCCGCCGGCGCAGATATTCTGCGCGTTCACGACGTCGGCGAGACTGCGCAGATAGTTCGGATAGTGCACGCGGTCAATTCCGTGAGTATGGAGAAGACAGGTGAACTGGCTGAATAACGTCTGGTTTATCCGCGAGTTCATACTCCCCGCACTAGATGTCCTTCTGCTGGCGTTCCTCATTTACAAGGGATATCAGATCCTTGTGCAGACGCGCGCGGTGCAGCTGGTGAAGGGCGCCTTCTTCATGGTCCTGATCTACGCCGTCGCCTTTTTTTTCGACCTCCGAACCGTCCTCTGGCTGGTGAATCTGCTCGCGCCCAGTCTCGTGATCGGTCTCGCGATCATTTTTCAACCGGAGCTTCGGAAGATCTTCACTCGGATAGGACAGGGGTCGATCTTCTCACTCAGCCGTTCGGCGCGGCCGTTCCAGCTTGATACGGTGATAAGCGCCGCTGAGGTACTCGCCTACCGGCGACGCGGTGCGCTGATAGTCTTTACGCGAACGGTCGGGCAGAAGAACATCATCGAAACCGGTACGCGCCTCAGCGCCGACCTTTCTTCGGCGCTCATTATCACGATCTTCGGTCACGATACGCCGCTGCACGATGGAGCCATCGTCATAAGCGGACCAAAAGTCGTGGCGGCGGGGTGCTTCCTGCCGCTTTCGGAACAGCTCGACATTCGCCGCAGTTTTGGAACGCGCCACCGCGCAGCGCTCGGGCTCGTCGAGGAGAGCGACGCGGTTGTGCTCGTCGTGTCCGAAGAAACGGGCGCGTTGTCGCTCGCGTACGATGCGAATTTACACTACGATCTTTCGATTGACGACGTAAAAAAGCGGCTGCGGGAGCTTCTCCATCTTCAGGAACCGGAGGTGGTCGAGGAAGAGGAGGTTGAAGCTTTTGAAGAATAGCAGTCTGCTGCAACGACTCATGCAGAATTGGCCGGTAAAGATCCTTGCCGTTGCGGCCGCCGTTCTGCTGTTTTTCTTCAATCAGCTTTCGCGGCTTGAAGTGCGCTATTTCAGCGTGCCGCTCCAGCTTGTCCTGCCGAATGGATACGTCCCCGCCGCCGCCTTTCCAAGCAAAGTCAGAGTCACTCTTCGCGGAGAGTCGGATGCGATCTTCCGAGTCCTCGAAGAAGACATTGAGGCTTACGCGAATTTTTCGCCGCACGACGGAGAGGGCGTATTCAAGGAGCCGATTCAGATTCGCAAGAAGGGCACGGCCCTCAACATCGATCCACTCGAAATCACCGTTGAGCCGCTGGATGTTACCGTCACACTCGAACGGCGAATGTCAAAAAGCATCGAAGTAGTGCCCAGTCTGAAAGGCTTTCCTCCACCGGGGTATCAGCTCGCGAAGTACTCGCTCAAACCGTCCACTGTGGAAGTGGTCGGGCCGCGGAGCCACCTCGAGAAGATACAGTCGGTTCATACCGAAGATATCGATCTGACCGGCCGCGTCGAGGATTTCACGGTTCAGGTTCGACTCGATCTGAGCGATCCGCTGCTTCGCCTGCCGGGTGGAAATGTTGTTGAGTTCCGCGGGATCATCCAGGAATCAGTGGTTCTGCAAACCTTCGACCAGGTCAACGTGGTTGTCGTTAATCTTGAACCGGGGCTCACGATCACCGGTGAATTGCCTACAGGGACGCTCCGTGTTCAGGGCAAACAGGTGGACCTCGAGGCGATCAAGCCGGACCAGGTGCGGTTGACGGTGGACGCCACCGGGATACGCCGACCGGGAACTTACACGCTGCCGGTGCGTCCGGACCTTCCGACAGGAATTCTCGTGCTCCGATACGATCCGGCACGCATCACCGTCGAGGTGGCTCGGTCGGGAGGTGAGGTGCAGTGATCCGCGGTATCGGCATAGACGTTGTTCACACCGATCGGCTTCGAGATTGGGTAGACCGACCGGGGCTTCTTGCGCGCTACCTTCATCCCGGCGAAGTCCGGACCGTGGTGAGCAGGGGAGAGGGGGCGGTACTGTCGATTGCCACCCGCTTCGCCGCCAAAGAAGCGTTCGCAAAGGCTCTTGGCGTCGGACTGCGGGGATTTGAATTGCGCGATGTGGAGGTGAGGAACGATCCTCTCGGGAAGCCGGAAATCGTACTTCACGGCAAAGCCGTTACTGCGCTCGAAAAGAGCGGTGGAACAAGCGTATTCGTGAGCCTTACGCATGAAGAAGACTACGCCATAGCAATGGTTGTGATCGAGGGTAGCTGATGTCCGATTCCGCCCGACTCACGTTTTTCGCCAAGACTCAAACGCGGTGTCCTATTTGCGATACTGCGTTTTCCCGGGAGGAGCTCCGTACCGGCCGGGGACGACTCATAGCTGGAAAGCTTTCGGACGACCTGCGACGTCACTACGAGGCGTCGAAGAAGTTCGGTGAGGTAAACCCGCTGCTCTATCCAATCAGCGTGTGCCCGTCCTGCTTCTATGCCGCGTTGCCTCAGGATTTCTCGGCTCTTCCCGAAGAACGGAAGGCTGCCGTGGACAAGAACACCGAGCGGCGTGTGACCAGCTTCCAGTCGATCGCGCCTGCCATCGACTTCAACGGACCGAGGGGACTCAAAGAGGGGCTCGCCAGCCACTACTTCGCGATGGTCTGCTACGACTTCTTCTCCCGCGAGTCTGCTCCTACCTTCAAGCAGGGACTCTGTGCACTGCGCTCCGCGTGGCTGTGCGACGATCTGGATCGCCATACTCCCGGGGAGAACTGGGACTACCTTGCGAAGATGTTCTACCGCAAGGCCAGATTCTTCTATTCCCAGTCCGTTGAGAAGGAACAGAACGGAACGGAGAGTATTCCCAACGCATCTCATCTTGGCCCCGATCTCGACAAGAACTACGGGTATGACGGTGTTCTCTACATCACCGGTTGGCTCGAGTATGAGCACGGCCCTCGCGAGGATGAGGCAAAACGCAAGCAGGCTCTTGCCCGCGCAAAACGCACGGTGTCACGCCTTTTCGGTATGGGACGCGCATCGAAAAGCAAGCCGTCCATCATACTTGACATGGCGCGTGATCTGTACGCCCGGATATCGGATGAGATGGGGGATGCCTCGACCAGTCCGAAGAGCGCCGAGGGCGATGGGCAGGCGTAACATACGGCTGACTCTCGCCTACGACGGTACGAATTTTCTGGGGTGGCAATCCCAAACGGTCGGCCGTACGGTACAGGGAGTCATGCTCGACGCTTTAGAAAGCATGCACCGGCACCCCGTTGTGCTGCAGGCGGCCGGGAGGACCGATTCGGGAGTTCACGCGGTTGGTCAGGTAGCGAATTTTGTCACCGATATTGACTCTATTCCTGCTCGGAGGGTCTGCCTCGCGCTGAACTCGTTGCTTCCGCAGGATGTGCGCGTCATCGAAAGCGAGGAAGCCGAGCCGGGATTTCATGCCCGTTTTGACGCGCTCCGGCGAACCTACCGCTACTACCTTCTCACCGCGCCGGTGGGACTGCCGCACGAACGTCTCTATTCGTACCGGGTTCTCGATCAACCCGACGTCGCGCGACTGAACAGACTCGCATCCCAGCTCACCGGGGAACACGATTTTACGACCTTTTCGGGCCCCATGGACGCCGGGCTGTCCCGCGTTCGAACAGTGTACGCGGCGTCTTTCCATGTTGCCAGTGTTCATACTGTTTTCACCATTACCGCGAACGGGTTTCTCTGGCGAATGGTAAGATCAATTGTCGGGACGCTTCTCGAGCTCAGCGCGCGAGGTGCGGAAGAACAGGAGGTTGCGCGGCTCATCCAGGCACGTGACCGGTCCCGTGTCGGCACGACGGCGCCGCCACAAGGGCTCTTTCTATACCGGGTGGAATATGATGGACGCGCCAGCTGAAAACAGACTCTGGGACCTTCTGAATGACGCCGACGACTATTTCAATGGCGGATATCGAAAACTTCACGCTTCACCGGTGCGCCCCGGGCCGGTTCTGGACGCTGCCATATCGGACTCGGGGATAGAATCCGCCAGCGGCGAAGGCGTCGGAGAGCGCCAGGTTGCCGATTCGAAAGAGTCCGCCCAATCTCTCGATCCGACGGAGAGGAAACGGCGCCTGGCTGAGCTCGGCGCCCGGGTTTCCGCATGCACGCGATGCAAACTGCATCAGACGCGGAAGAATGCAGTTCCGGGAACCGGGGTCATCGATCCGGTGGTGATGGTGATCGGGGAGGGGCCCGGCGCCGACGAGGATGCGAGCGGTCTTCCGTTCGTCGGCCGGGCCGGGCAGTACCTGGACAAGTGGTTGGCCGCGATCGATCTGTCCCGCCACAAGAATGCCTACATTGCGAACGTGGTAAAATGTCGGCCCCCGAATAATCGTGATCCGCAGCCGGAGGAATCCGACGCCTGTTTTCCCTATCTTCTGGAGCAGATCGAACTGGTCAGGCCGAAAACCATACTGACGGTGGGCCGTATCGCATCGCAGATTCTCATCGGCCGGTTCGACAGTATCTCTTCGCTGCGCGGAAGGGTTTACCAGTTTGCAGGGCGGCCCCTGGTCCCCACCTATCACCCAAGCGGTGTGTTGCGAAATCCGGAATATCGCCGGCCGGTATGGGAAGACATGAAACTCCTTCGCAGCATCTTTCCGAAATAGGGGCTGCGTGTGCTGGATGGCGACGATCCTGTGACAACTCCGCTGGCCTATGCGCAGGTCGTTTTCAACCTGCCGGTGCCGGGTCCGTTCACCTACAGCGTTCCCGAGGATATGCGGTGCGAGGTCGGCTCCCGGGTCATCGTGCCGATGGGCCGCAAGACACTTGCCGGTTTCGTCGTTGAGCGGATTCCTACCCCGCCTGCCGGAGTTCGAGGAATCAAGAGCGTGAGCCGCGTCATCGATCGTGAGCCGCTCTTCGATGCCGAATACCTCAAACTTGCATACTGGATGTCCGAGCTCTATCTCGCGTCGCCCGGCGAGTGTCTGGCCGCCATGATTCCGGGCGGACGCCGGGAGGTCGAGCTGCCGGCCCTCGGCGGCGACGAAACCTCCTTCTCACCTCGTCCGTTCTCGCTCTCGGACGAACAGGAACAGGCGGTCCACACCATTGCCTCCGCCGAATCAGGCACCTTTTATCTTTACGGCATTACGGGCTCTGGGAAGACTGAGGTCTTTCTCCAGGCGGCGTCGAAAACGCTCGCCGAAGGCCGAAGCATCATCTATCTGGTACCGGAGATATCGCTGACCCACCAGGTCACCGAAACTATCCGCAGACGATTTTACGAAACGGCAGCCGTACTCCATTCCGGGCTTACGGCAAGTCAGAGACTCACCGAGTGGCGTCGGATCCAATCCGGAGAGGCACGATTCGTAATCGGAGCGCGGAGTGCAGTGTTTGCGCCGGTCAGTCGGCTTGGACTGATCATCATCGACGAAGAGCACGAGGGGTCATACAAATCGGGCGCGGCGCCGCGCTACCACGCGCGCCAGATCGCCATGAAACGGTGCGCCGAAAGCCGGGCTCGGTTGGTGATGGGAAGCGCGACGCCGTCGGTGGAGGCTTTTCATCTGATGCGCGAGAAGCGCCTGACGCCGATTACACTGAGCCGGAGGCTCGCCGGCGGAACTATGCCCCACGTGCAGATAGTCAGCCTCAGGCGCCAGGAGGGAGCAATTTCGCCGCTTCTTGCCGATGCCATCCGGGCAACACACGACGAAGGACGACAGACGATTCTCTTTCTCAACAGACGCGGATTCGCCTACTTCTTTCACTGCCGCTCCTGCGGTTATGAGATGACCTGCCGTCACTGTTCGGTCGGGATGACCTATCACAAGAATCGTAATCTCATGGTCTGCCACTACTGCGGATATCGCAGCAGCCCTGTCGATTCGTGCCCCGATTGCGGCTCACTCGATATCGGCTACTCAGGATTCGGCACACAACGGATCGAGGAGGAGGTCGCCGCGTCGTTTCCCGGCTATCGCGTCGAAAGGGTCGACACCGATTCCGCGAAGAAGAAGGGAAGTCTCGAGCGAACAATTGCCGACTTCCGCGATGGAAAGATCGACATTCTTCTGGGAACCCAGATGGTCGCGAAGGGTCTGAATTTCCCCGGCGTCAAGCTCGTGGGGATAGTTCTCGCAGATACCGGCCTTCACCTGCCGGATTTCCGCGCTGCAGAGCGCACTTTCGATCTCATTGTACAGGTCTCGGGCCGCGCGGGACGATTCACGCCCGACGGGCAGGTCATTATTCAAACGATGCACCCGGACAATGAAGCGATACGCCTGGCGGCTGGAAACCAGCTCGACCAGTTCTACTCGAGCGAGCTCGCTGTTCGGCGGGGTTTGAGGTTCCCCCCGTTCTCCCGACTTTTCCGCGTTGTTTTTCGCGGCAGGGACAAAGAACAGGTCAGCCGGACCGCGGAAGAGTTCGCACATAGCGCAGCTGCTCGACTCGAGGGCGTCGGCGAGCTCCTCGGGCCGGCCGAATGTCCCATCGGAAAGATCGCCCTGAACCATCGGTTCCAGATTGTCTGTAAAATATATCGCTTCGACGCCGGCCACGCGGCGCTTCGCGATACCGTCGCTCGATTTCACGGTCCCCGAAATGTGCATCTGGAGTTCGACATAGACCCCGTAAGTCTTCTCTGACGCCCGGAAAACAACCAGCGTTGACGATTGGAGGCGTTTTTCATACTATAGGGTCAGTATGCAGGGGACGAATATGCTTTCGATATACACACTACCCGACGAAATGCTCCGACGCAGTTCGGAATCGATACCGGAGATCGACGGCGAGATAGAAAGCCTTGCCGAACAAATGATCGAAACGATGCACACAGGCAACGGTATCGGCCTTGCCGGCGTGCAGGTCGGGGTCACCAGGCGGATCTTCGTTGTGCACGTGAATCGTGACAAGCCTCGAGTGTTCATCAACCCGACGATCATCGAGACGTCGGTAGAAGAGTCGGATTACGAAGAGGGTTGCCTCAGCATTCCAAGAGTCTACGCAGACGTGAGACGGCCGAGTGCGGTGCGAATTCAGGCCTGGAACGAGCGAGGGCGGCCTTTCAATCTGGACGCCGAAGGAACGCTCGCCCGAGTAATTCTTCATGAATACGACCATCTCAACGGCGTGCTTTTCATTGATCATCTGTCAGAACGGAAAAAGGAAAAACTGCTTCGCGAGTATGATCGAATGGCCCGTGTCTGATGAGAGCATTGTTTGCCGGAACACCAGAAATCGCGGTTCCAGCGCTTCGGCTTCTCGCAGAACATCACACCGTCGTCGGTGTCTTGACGGCTCCGAATCGACCAGCTGGGCGTGGCCGGTTGGTCGAGACTCGCGCCGTCGCACAAGTCGCGGCAGCGCTCGAAATACCGATACTTCAACCGGAACGGCTTGACGGCGAGGCGAGAAAGAAGGTGAGTATACTCGATCCGGAGATACTCGCGTGTGTCGCGTACGGAAAGATATTTGGTCCCCGTTTTCTTGCGCTGTTCCCGGCGGGCGGAATCAACATGCATCCTTCACTTCTTCCCCGCTATCGAGGGCCTGCACCAATTCCGGCAGCCATCCTCGCCGGTGACGATATCACCGGCGTGACGGTTCAGGCGCTCGCAGAAGAGATGGACGCGGGTGACATTTTCCTGCAGACGCGGATACCGCTTTCGGGCAACGAAACGACGGATTCGCTGACCGAGCTCTGCGCAACAGTTGGCGCCCGGGCCGTTCTCTCGGTTGTCGACGCCATCGAATCAGGGACCGCGGAACGCCTGGCGCAGGAACATCAATACGCAAGCTATACGCACATCATCGGTAAGGAGGCGGGACGGATAGACTGGACCCGCGACGCAGTTTACATCCAGCGAATGGTCAGGGCATTCGATCCATGGCCACTTGCCTTTACCGGCTTTCGTGATCAGAGGTTGAATATCCTCGCTGCTGCTATCGCTACCTACCCTGACGGAGATGGCGGTAGTCCGCCGCTGGAGCGGGTTTCGCCCGGCAAGATCGTAGGAGTAGACAAAACGGCGGGAATTTTGGTACAAACAGGGAACGGTATTTTGTCCGTTCAGAAGCTTCAGCTTCAAAATCGAAAGCCTCTCGACTGGAAGTCCTTCGTCAATGGAGTCCGTGATCTTCCAGGTTCATTTTTCGGAGGATAGCCACTGATGAATTCCTTCCTTGAGCGGCTGCGCAACGCCATCCCCAGCCAGTCCGACGCGCCCGAAGACCGTTTTTTCAAGCTCCTTGTTTACGGACTCGTCGGTATCGCGCTTCTTTCGCTGGTCGCCGGGCTTACCACTTTTTTTCTTTCACTTCAGGGAGCAGAAGTGACGATGGTGCCCGATATACGCAGTGTGGAGCTTCCCGAAGCGATCATTCAGCTGCAGGACAAACAACTGAACGCCCGCGTCCAGCTGCGCAATTACGCCGACCCTCAGTTGAAGGGAAAGGTGATAAGCCAGGACCCCTCCCCCGGCACATTGGTACGCGCCGGCCGCGACGTGCTGTTGACCGTATCGAGCGGGGCAGTTGTCGACAAGGTCGAGAATTTTGTCGGACAACAGCTAAGTGAGGTCCGACTGCATTTGCAGACACTGTTTTCCACCGCAACACAGCCGCTTCTCCAGATCGGAGATATTTCCTACGTGTTCGATTCTTCAGATCCCGGAACCATACTTCACCAGGATCCCAAAGCCGACACATCGCTTTCTCAGCCTACGAGCCTAAAGCTTATCGTGAGTCGTGGCCCGGACGTGAAGCGCATCGCGCTTCCCACTTTTACCGGAACCGGATGGCAATCGGTCCTCGACGAGCTTACCGCACAGAACATACCCTTTACATTTAAGGTGGTCGAAGCGCAGGCCGACCAGCCATCGGGAACCGTGATAGCTCAGGACCCGGCCGCCGGAACCGACGTTCCCGTCGGTACTCGAGTAACCGTCACGATGACGCGACCCAACTCGGTGCCCAAAGGCAAGGTGTTCGGGATTCTTGAACGGACACTCCCCAATTATGCGGTGCCGGTCGAATTGTCACTCGAGGCGGTCGCGGCCGATGGGCAGCGGAAGGTTCTGCTGACGACAATGAGTCCAGGCGGCCCGGTGGGAGTACCCTATCTGCAGGACGAAAACACCACCCTGATACTGTACAGCTACAAGTCGGAGATTCTCCGGGTCGTGGTGCGGCCGCAGCAGTGAAGCGGGGCGTGTACAGGTCGCCGACCAATGTTATGTTGACATCGGCGCCGCCGTCCGGCTATAATCGCCTTTCAAAACGCAGCAACCGGCATGTCGGGGTTCCCGCTGGAAAGAGCTGCGTCGTCGGCATTTTACGCCTCCGACGATAGAAGACGGATCGGAGCGAGCGTCGTATAACGGCATTACCCGAGCTTCCCAAGCTCGTGACGAGGGTTCGACTCCCTTCGCTCGCTCCGATCGGTTTCCCCCTTTGCTTCCCTTCAATTCCGAAATAAGTGACTGGATTTTTCCGTGGCCACGGCTTATTCTTGTCTTGACGCGTGTCGAGGCCGGATGAGGCTGCAATCTCCACAGGTGAGAACCGACACATCGACAAACAACTCCGGTCAACTTGATTTCTCAATCGGGAGGTAACCATGCTGCGGCGGCAGAGTCTGAGCGAGAACCATTGTCGATATGCAATGTCCCACGGAGAGTTCGGCGAAGAAGTAACGAATTCACGCCGCTATGTCGCAATTGTTCTGACGCAGAGCTGGTGTCCCGACTGGACCTGGATGAAGGGGTGGCTCGACCGGCAGGTCGACCAGGCAAACCCGGAAAACCCGGACATAGATGTCTACGAGCTCGAATACAACAGAACGGCCTTTTTCGACGATTTTCGCGAGTTCAAGGAGAGGACTTTCAAGAATTTCGAGATTCCATACGTGCGTTACTATATCGACGGTCGGCTTTCGAGTGATTCGAACCAACTGAGCGCGGACGCTTTCTATGCGCGCTTCAAGGAAGCGCAACAGTCCGGGTGAAGCCGCGGAAATTCTGCAAGCCCGTCAAGCGTGCGGTTAATCGCCGCCGCGGTCAAGGGGACGGTTTCCTCGATGACGCTGTCAAGATCAAGCAATCCGCGGGAGCAGAATTGCATGAGCGTGACAAGCTCGCTCCGCAGATGGTCGGATACCCCGATAACCTGCGCTTCCCGATTGAGCAGCTCCGAGTAACTTGAAAGGCTAAAAGGCTTACTGGTGATACCCGCGAGAGCCGCACGGCCGTGAACCGCAAGAACTGATACTGCCTGCTCTTGAGTGAGCGGAAGTCCCGCAAACTCAACTGCAATGTCCACACCCCGGCCCCCGGTCAGGTCGCGGAGGTAGGCTACCGGCTCTATCTCGGTTGCGTTTACCGGTGTAGCCCCATAGCTTTCCGCCTTCCGAAGCTTCGCATCGTCGATATCAATCGCAAAGATATCGGACGCGCCTGCGATTCGCGAAAGCTGCACCGCGGACATACCAAGCCCTCCGGCGCCGAACACCGCAATGGATTCACCGGCCGACAGATTTGTCTGTCTCAAAGCATGAAAAGCCGTGGCCGATGAACACATCATGATCGCCGCAGCCTTGTCGGTGACGTTGTCGGGGATCGTTATGGCGTTCTTCGCGGGGACCACGATATATTCAGCATAACCGCCGTTGGCATGTTTTCCGATCATTCGACCGGATAGGCAGAACTGTTCGAGCCCACGCCCGCAATATTCACACTCGCCGCAGGTAAGGAGATAATGGAGAGCTACACGATCATCCGGGGCTACATTCCGAACATTCGCTCCAACTCGCGATACGATGCCGGCCACTTCGTGACCCGGCGTGATTGGCGTAAAGGCAACCGGTGAGGTACCTGCCCGATAGTGAGCATCCGAGTGGCAGATACCTGCCGCCTTGACGGCGACGAGGATTTCGTTTGCCGTTGGGTCGGGGATGGAAATCTCCCGGTCTTCAAGTGGAAACCCGATCCTGGTGAGCTGGACTGCGCGCATGCGTCAGATATGTGAACGGATGCAGCCACTTAGAAAGACAACACCTTCCCTGGCTGACGGCCTGACTTCGTCCGCCTCACGGCGCCGAGGCGTCGGCGTACCGGCACGGCGGGCCACGTTCAATTTCCGTGACATGCGCAGCCTGCGCCGCAGGAGTGTTCCGCTCCGCCGCAGCATTCGTCGGGGCCATTCCCGCAGGCGCAATCCGATTCGCTTGATGCACTATGTCGGACACTTCCAGCCACCGAGAAGTTCACCAGCGACAGTTTGCGTTGCAGCCGCGAGCTGCCACATGAGCTGCAGACCGGACTGCTCTCTTCCGCGGTCACTCCAACGAGAATCTCACTAGTTTCGCCGCACCGCGAGCAGCGGTATTCATACAGGGGCATAGCAGTCTCCTTGTCCAGGAATGGTATCGAGGCGGAGGGGCCGTGTAAAGTGGGGTTGCATGTCGGAGCTACCAACGAATTGCGAATTCCGCTAAACTCCCTTTTTCAGATTTGTGTGACGGGCGTCGTTCGCGTTTGAACGGTACTTTTTTTCGGCGCAAGCATCCGGCAGGCTTCGCCGGCGGGATAACGACAATGCCGCGAGCCGGGTGCATCATCTCGCGTCACGTTATCTCAGGCGCTTTCCTTTGCGCAATCTTAGGCACAGTAGACGGGGAGAACATCGTGACCACGAGCGGCGTCGGCAAAGCTGCGCGGATTGCCTGGCACTGGCTGACAAATGACATAACACTCTATCGGGATCTTTTCCGGATAGCAGTTCCGATATCGGTACAGAATCTGCTCGTAACCTCTCTGAACATGGTCGATACGGTCATGATCGGTCAGCTTGGCGCGGTGCAGATTGGAGCGGTCGCAGTCGCAAACCAGGTCTATTTCCTGCTCATGCTCTTCCTTTTTGGCATTGGGAGTGGCACGTCGGTCTTCACGGCGCAATTCTGGGGGCGCCGTGACGTTCGCGGCATCAGAGCGTCGCTTGGAATTGGACTGTCTGCCGGCCTCATGGGTGCGGTTTTTTTTACCGTGCCCGCTCTCGGCGCATCACGATTCGTCATCAGGCTCTACTCCGAAGACCCCGACGTCGTGAGGCTAGGTGCGCAATACCTTTCGATTGTCGGTCTGAGTTATGTAATGACGGCGGTGAGCGTGATCTTTGGGAACGTTCTGCGGAGCACCGGAAACGTGCGCTTGCCTCTGTTGGCGACGATGATTTCGCTTGCGCTCAACACCTTTCTCAACTATGTGCTGATTTTCGGGCACTTCGGGCTGCCGGCGCTCGGCGTCTCCGGTGCGGCAATTGCGACGGTCATTGCGCGTGGAGTAGAAATGCTGATCGTCCTCACGATCGCATACAAGACAAACGAGGCTGCGGCGGCTCGACCTCGGGAGCTTCTCAGCGCCACCGGGGCGTTCGTACGCCGCTTCGCCAGCACGACTGCTCCGGTCGTGCTCAACGAGGTGGGCTGGTCTCTCGGGATGACCATGTACACGTTTGTCTACGCGCACATGGGAACCGAAGTAATCGCGGCGTACAACATATCCGATACGGCGATTCGCCTGGCATTCGTGCT
Organism: uncultured Spirochaetota bacterium; assembly: GCA_963832675.1. Classification (GTDB taxonomy): domain Bacteria; phylum Spirochaetota; class Spirochaetia; order DSM-27196; family DATKUC01; genus DATKUC01. Next base: position 23,539 of record CAWHUY010000033.1, read on the forward strand.
CTTTTTCGGCACAGGGAATGCGGCCGCTGTGGTTGTTGGCAACGCCATCGGGCATGGCGACCGACAACGGGCTCAACAAATGGCAGATCGGCTTCTGGTTCTGATGCCGGTTGCGGGCCTTCTCATGGGGGGCGTGATGTTTGCGGTCTCCGGGGCGGTCCCTCTGCTCTTCAATGTCGGTGAGCGCAGCAGGTGGATCTCGACCGCGATCCTCAGAATCTTTGCTCTGCTTATTCCGGTGAAGGTAGCAAATCTCCACATCATCGTGGGGATCCTGCGAGCCGGCGGCGACACCAGATACAGCCTGTTTCTGGAGATTGGAATGATGTGGACTCTCGGCGTCTCTTTCGTGCTTCTTGGCGGTTTGGTTTGGCACCTCTCCGCACCGATTGTCTATCTTCTCACCGGAACCGAGGAGATCGGAAAGGCGATCTTCGGCGTCCGCCGCGTTCTCTCTTCTCGGTGGATCCACGAGGTCGCCGCGGAAGGGACTCAATTGTAGCCGGCAAACATCATCTGCCGAGCCTTCTCGAGTGCGAACGTTCTATATGCGGGAAACCGATTTCCGGCCCAGTTCGCAATGTGGAGGTAGTTCTGGACTTCACACCAGCGAAGCGCGTCGGGGTCGAAAGATGCCCCGCTCTCATAGCCGTCGAGGAGGCTGTCGCGTTCGCGCCGGGTGTTTAGATAGTTCTTGCGTTGCCGGAGGATCCACGCGAGGTCGTATTCGCGCCAGCCCGCGCCGGAGAATTCCCAGTCAATAATTCCCGAAAGCTGCGCATGGTGGAAAAGCACATTCGCCGTGTTCAAATCACCGTGAACGAACACGTCGGGGCCGCGTCCAACCGGATTCCCTTCGAGCCAGAGAACGATTTCGCGGTATCGGGGGTCCTCCACCTGTTCTTCATCACCGACAAACCCGTAGAGCTCGGTGCGTCGGAACGGTCGCCACTCAATTGGCAGCGAGTGAATGGTGGCCAACGCCTCGCCGTAGGCGAACAGAAGACGCTCGATATGGTCCGGGTCGTATAGAGGATGGCTCGGGTTGATCAAATCGGAAAGAATTGTTCCTTGCATCTCCTCCAGCGCCATATACTCGCGCCGCCCGCGCTCGTACCACAGAATTCGCGGTACCGGCAGCGCGTGACCCACCAATTCTTGAAGCACCTGAGCCTCATTCTCCATGGTGGGATGGCCCGGTTTCCCAACTTTCATGTAGAACGCCATGTCGTGGTTGTTGCGTTTACCTTTGCAGCGGTAGACGCTGTTCGTTTCGGCAACGACGTTCTTTTCGGCGCTGATAAGTTGAATTCCGGGCGGAACTGCATCAAGCGGTATGCGCATGATCAAAGTGTATCAGCTCGGTGGATATAATGCAATTAACGAAGAAATCAGTAATAATGGTTATTATGATCTCGCGTGACTCACCGAGGACGGATCCTGACCGACAGTCGATATATCCAACCATCCAAAGGCAATTTCCCCGTAGAGGTCGCTCGCAAGTTGAGTGGTTTTCTCAGCAACTTGCGAGCCGCCCATCCTGCGGTAGAAAGCACCCGCGGGGTTTCCTTTGAGGACCCAGATAATGAGGGAATGATGACCTGCGCTCGCAAGCGCGTCGGATGCCGCGCGCAGGAGGCGACTTCCGGTTCCGCGCCGTTGTTGCGATGGCAGCACGTAGAGAGTGTAAACCTCCGAAGAGAATCCGGTTGTGCCGCTTCCCTCCTTTCCGGCGGTTATGAAGCCGACGATCCGCTGAAACTCATCCTGCGCGAGAAAGCTGATGGTGTCCGACTGTTCGAGCGTCCGCACCCATTGAACGGTGACATCTTCATACGTAAGCGCGTCGAGGAATGTCTGGCGCAGCAGGCCGCGATAGGCAACCTTCCACGTATCCACATAGGCGCGTGCGAGGGCCTCCTCGTCGCCGAAGTGTGCAGGCCGTATGATCACGGGGTAAGAGTACGCCAACAAAACCGGTAAATCAAGTCGAAGCGCCGGCGATGAAAGAGAAGCTGCTGGTCTGGAGCCGCACTGACGCCCATAGCGGGGAATACCCATCATTGCGAGGGCCCAATATACGTTGTCCGGAGAAGCAACCCCGCCACGAGGCGGCTCGCAGTGAGATAACCGTTCGGCCGCAATGCCGTCACTCGAGCAATTCGTGAAGCTCGGCTGGACGGACGATTTCCAGAGCGTACTCGGTTATCTCCTCGTTTCGGGTTGAGACCGATGAGATCCGATATACCCGGTATGCGATGATCTTCGTTGTAGAAAGAGGCAGTGGTATCGGGTAACCGTTGATATCTACAAGCTCGTTGAAATGGAGTGAGTGGGGTATCTCCTGCGAGTCGCCTTCCGGAAACTTGATCTGCCTGACCGCAATCCGCATGGCTTCGAGTATAACTCGCTCCCTGCCGTTTGTCCTTTTTACCGCCGCCGGTTATACTGCTGACAATCGTGCCCAAGGAGGACGCAACGATGAACCACATCCGGATAGGAATCATATATTCAACCTACTACGATGATTATCGCAAGATGCTCGATGCCGCACTGACCGAAATCGAGAAACAGTCCGTCCTCGCGTCCATCGTATCTCCGGTTCCGGGCTGCTATGACATGCCGTTGCCCGCAAAGATTATTCTGCAAAAGGACTACATCGACGCGGTGATTTGTCTTGGCGTGGTACTCCCCATTCCCTACATGTCCACCGGAGCCGCTCCCGACGACGAAATAACCTCGTGGGATGAAACACTGGCAAACAATGTACTTGCCCACCTCGATCGACTTTCGGTTGAATACGGCAAACCGGTTGTCAAAGAAATTATCGGGCCCGGATTTCCCGTCGGCATGGTGGAGGAGCAGATGGCTGAATACGCCACGGCCGGCGTCCGAGCCGCAATTGAGTTGGTAAAAGAGGTGCGACGCCTTTCGGCTTTGTAGGTTTCGAGTGCATTCCGCAATCGCAGGAGGCGTGAATGGCCGCACCTCTGTACTAGTTGCGGAACTCTTCCAGCTCGATGCTCGTGCCGATCGCCAGCGAAACCTTCCGCTGCAACTCCATTCGATTTGCCGTTTGCTCGAGTGAAATGATGCAGTGTATGAGCCGTTCACGGGTGGACCGAATTTCCAGCAGGGACTGACGCTCCTCCAAATCGGTCGTGCAGGTTCCCGCGAGCACGAAGGAAAGCTCCTCGGCGGAAAGTCTGGAGAGGAAGCTGGCGTCAAGAGAGACCTCCGCCAGTCGCGAAATGCGCTGGAACAGCTGGATTGCGCGCGACAACTCCTCCGACGAGGGCGTGGCCTTCTTTGTCGACTCATCGGCAAAGTAGTGGACTGTGCCCTCGAGGTAGGGCAACTCTTCGTGGAGATCCGATACGAAAAAACGCCGCTTCCCCTGGGTCATGATGTCAACTCGTCCGTCTTCATGTTCACTGAGAATGCTGGTAATCTGCGCCGTACATCCGGTGGTCCGCATCACCTGATCCGTGGCGGAGAGAACGCCAAATTCCTCTCCGGTTTCGCGGCATCGACGAATCATTTTCCTGTAGCGTTCTTCGAAGATGTGCAGCGGCAAAGGTGTGCCGGGCATGAGTACGATTCCGAGAGGGAAAAGTGGAATCCGCTGGAACAACTGGTCCATCGTGTAGATTGTAACACCGAACACGTAGGTTTTCAAAACCGATGACGATTGTTACTTTTCGGCCGTTTCGGTGTTCTTTAGTATTGAAGTCCCCGGCGCCGGACGGAGGATTCCCTCAAGGCGCCGCGGCCGGCTGTCTTTGGAGAACCCTGTCACGTGCTCTCAGAGGTTTTCTTACCTCCTTTCCTCTGAGAGCCTCCATTACTGCAAAGAATCATCTTTCTGAAACTCGGTAAGGCCGCCTTCACACTGCGGTGCGACCGTTTGCAGATGGTCTTCGGCATGGCAGGTTTCGTTCAATTTCACTGAGAATTCGCTCATACGGAAGTGCACCCTGCAGCCGAAGCACAGGTTGTCCTTTGCGAAAAAGTAAAAGTGTCGGGATCGACGCCACCTGATAGTGCGCTGCGATCTCCGATTTTCGATCCGTGTTTACTTTCACAACAAGCAGTCGGTCAGACAATTCTCTGGCAATTTTCTTCACCAGCGGTGCGATCAGGTTGCAGGGCGCGCACCAGTCCGCATAGAAATCTACGAGAACCGGGCGATCGGCGCTGTTGATGAGTTGTTGTAACGTCGAGGGGCGTTTCTCTTTTGTTGCCATTGCCAGCATTCCAGAGATGAAGATAACGAAACCACGGAGCGGCGGCAACGTGTGCGCGGTCGTATCGGAACCTCTTTACAAATCTGTAGCGATGCGCGAGGATTAATATGTCGAGACAGCGAGGTGACTTTCGTGGGAGCAGAGGAATCGGGCAAGGAACTCAGAGAAAACGCGCTGCGGAAAGAGATCGAGGACTACTATCTCCCGAAGCAACTTGTGGATGCCATTCTCGACTCGGGCGGGATCCCGAGGTCGTCTCTCGAAACACCGATGGGCATCGGGTTCATAGACATCGCCGACTATACATATCTGTCCAAGTTCCTCAGTCCCAAAGAGAACCAGGTACTCTTGAACGGTTTGTACACCGCATTCAACGTTGTGCTGAAACGACACGGCGGGTACCTGAACAAGATCGAAGGCGACAGCCTCATGTTCCATTTCGGAGGGATCATCGATCCGAATGTCCGGGACCTCTCCGATGAGGAGGCACTACGCTACATATCGCGGGAGCTGTTCTACACCTGTGTGGAGATGCAGCGTGTCTGTCTTTTGTTCAACCAGGCAAATGACAAATTCCTGGTGGAGACCGCCACAAGAGAAAACCGGGAGGATCTGCAAAGTGCCTTCGATATTATCAGTACGCTCAGGACGAGCATGGAGTTGTCGAGTTCGCTGAATGCACTCTTTCAGATCCGCATTCGCATCGGTGCGAACGTCGGGACAGTGACGGTAGGAAACTTCGGGCCCGGGGGTGCGAAACAGTGGGACGTTATTGGACTCCCCGTCATCGATGCAAAGCGCATGGAATCGACAGCGCCGATCGGCGGGTTGAGGATTTCAGAGCATTTTTTTAATATTCTGGACCAAAACGGAATCATCCAGTCCTACTATGAACGATTCAAGCGCGAGGCAATGGCGCTCGGTGGGTACTATCGCAGTATCACCGAGGACGAACTGTTCAAGTTCAGCAACGTTCTGCTCAAGGATAAGAAGAACGCACAGTTTCGCACCTACAGCGTTCAGGTTAACCCCGCGCTTCCGGAAAATATTCGAGATCAAATTTCGGACCTGCTGGACAAGGGCGCCCACGGTGCCGACATCATAATTGAGCTTCTCCAGTACTATCGCGGCAATCGATATGTTCTCGACGCAGTGGAATCGGCCTTTTCATCCGCGGACATTTTCATCCGGAAGGGCGAAATACTCAAGTTGCTGCAGCCGAAGCGGTATGCCGAAATAGCGGCGGAATTTCCAAATGAGCCGGGGCCGATGGAGGCTCGAATTGCCGCCGACTATTCGCTATTCGACCTGTTCGAAATACTTGGTCGCTATCAGGACTACGTGAAGCAGGAGCTTGCGACCGAGACAGAATCATTTGATTTCATCTCGTACGACCACCAGGTTACCGTCCAACGTGCGAAAATCGTGCAGTCGTTCGAGCATAAGCGTAAATGGGTTATGCAACGGACCTATTTCTTCAACGTGATATATCCAATGCTCTTCGTGCTCGTCCGTTGCGGAATCCTCGAGTACCAGTCCCGGAGCGCCGACCTCGAAGCCGTGTAGCAGGTACGCCCGCTCACGGATCTCGAAGAGCGGGCGCGAGAAGTTTTGCTGCGTTGTGAGCTCCTATGATGTTGAGACTGGCCGGACCGAGCTCAAGTTCCGCCAAAGGGCCCGCAACATATAGACCGGGACCCCACCGCAGGTTCCGATCGACTATTGGGAAGCCGCATCGTGCGGTCGGCAAATCGAACTTCGAGATCAGATCATCAATCAGAAACCCACCGGGTCGCTGTTCACGGAACCCGGTTGCCAGATAGACGCGATCCGACTCAACGGTAGTTTCAACGGGACGTTGGCAGTCGCGCCGGATTGCCATTCTGACGCAGCCATCACTAAGCTCCGTGCCGGTTATCTCTCCTTCGATGCGACGGATTGCGCCGGTCTCTACGGCCGCGGAGAGCTCTATCGCAACGTATGGAGGCATTGAACCTGGGTATCGCTGCTCGCTAATCACATCCCTTCTGCCGTCGTAATTCGGTACGCCACGAAAGGCGGGAAGGCATTTGGGTCCGATGAAACAGGGGTTACTGTCGAACATCCTGATCTTCGGTCCGTGACGGGAGATGAGAACGATCTGTCGGTTGGTTCTACGGTGAAGGGCAAGAGCTAATTGGGCCGAGGTAATCCCGCCCCCGATGACTACTATCTCTCCCTGTCGATTCGGTGATGCTGCATCGGTTGCCTGCCCATCGAATACGTGGGAAATTGGAGCCCCCCGCTTTGCGAGCTCTTCCGCCCAGCCGGGAACATTCAATTGCTCGCTCTTCCCAACTGCAATCAAGAGGTTCCGCGCGCTGATCTGTTCGGTAGTGGTATCATGTTCGAAGGTGACCACGAAGCCACTTGATGCCATTTCGACAGCGATAGCTCGCCCTTTCACGCGCAGCGTTTCCAGCCGGTTTTCACTGATCACCGATTCCGCATGTTTGTCAAACAGATCGAGAGACGGGCGGGCGTAGGGTTCGATGTACTCGGCTTGAATCTTGCCGCGCTGAAGTCTCGCCCACCTTCGCAGCGCCCGGAAGTCCAGGTCCATGTTGTGGCTCGACGGGGAGCGAAGGAACCGCATTCCGCAGGCTCGGGTATATCGTCGCCAATAGTGGAGCGGCTCGGGGAATGGATCCAGCACACGGACTCTGGAGCGGTCGATTCCCGCCAGGCGAATGAGCGCGTGGCTGAGAAAGGTGCCGTGAACACCGCCGCCGATGACGAGCAGTTGGAGATCTACGCTGTTCACCGCGCAAATATAGAAAACGATTCGGAAAGTTGCAACACCGGCCACGTCGGGTTTACCGAAACGGACCGATCACTCGCAGGCGTAACGGTCGTCGCGCCGGGCGGGTCGGGAAGGCAGCGTCGGGCTCGGCAGCGCTCTTTCATTCCGAGGGCGATCACGCACATTGCAGATCGGAGGGCGCTCTAAACCGGGTACGAAGGGGACCTGCTGCGGGCCGGAATCTTTCGCGCTATTTTTTCAGTGATTTACTGAACTCGATCCAGGCTTCGTCTCGTTCGGTTTCGCTGTAGACCCGGCGAGTGACCGGCTTTCCCTCATCTGCATGTTTCTTGCGATGAGGATTGATCCCGCTCCGTCTTGCCCCCGGAGCGGACGCGGGACGATGTGCGTGGCGGGATGGGAGGCCGGATATTGTACCCGGTGTCTGAGATAGCCGGCGATTCGCTCCAGCGCCGCCCGGTTCCGACAGCGGTGCGTCGGTATCCCTGAATCGGTAGTGCTCGCGGGTCAGACCCTGCATCGTTCTTCCCGCATACTTGCTTTTGTAGGTTTCATACCTTCCCGATATTCGGTAGAAAAGCTGGCGAAGGACCGGAAGCCGTTGGAAGGCGATCTCATAGATCGACACCATGTTGAGGTCAAAGAGATGGGAAAGAGGAAGAAATTCTCCCTCCTTCACATTGAGGAATTTTGCCAGGGCTTCGCGGATTTCATCGATAGTTACCGAAATTTTCTCCCGCTTCAGTCCCTGGATCAGCGCTTCGGCAAAAAGCCCCGGTCTTTGGATTAAATGCCCCAGGTAGGGATCCATCACCGCGAGACGGCTCTCAATGTCGTTCTCGAAGTTGTCGCGGGAGAGGAACGCTTCGTCGGTCGTCGATAATGGACGGCGCAGCTGAAAGCTCATCCGTGACACGTATTCTTCGCCGAGGTCAATTGCCGCATTGGCGAGCCGAGCGCGAAACTGTGCGAAGACTCGATCCCGGTGTATGTAGCGGTCGACGACGCGGAGTAGCAACGGTAGAGTCCGCTTTCCGATCGGCGCCAGCGCGGCGTCATAGAACTCCCGGGAAAAAGCATCGAACTCGGTTCCGTACTTGATCCTCACCCGCTGGACGATGCCGGCGAGTTCATCGGTGCTCAGCAACGGTGATTCGTGCTCCAGCACTGATTGCACGATTGCAGCAAAATCGGCTTTCTTCTCGTCTGCGGCCTTTTTTCGCTTTTTTGTATCCGCTATTTCGCTCACCAGGAAGCCGTGGACCAGAAAAGCGGCCTGAAAGAGGCCCTCGTCGACCACGACATTTCTCTTTGCCACGATTGTCTCTTGATTGTCGAGCAATAACTTCGTCAACTCGAGCCAGCGCGCCGGATCTTTCGACCCCACAACGTTGCGGGTTTCGGTGAGGCTTTTGTCACGAATGCGCGCGAGCAGTTCGAGCAGCGGCGCGTTTACGCACTGGGCCCTGACGCGTTCGATTGCGGCGGACACAAAGCGACGCGCGAATCGCGCGGTGGTGAGATGAGTAATCCCGTTCAATCCGCTCAAGCGGAGGATTGGAGGCGTGGTTCGAAAATCTTCGGAGTAGGCCCGCGCGAGCGCGTCAAAATCACCGGGCCGGACAAAATCCTCCGGAAGTGTAACGCCGTTGGTTTGCAGCTGCGGTTCTGTTAGAAATTCCTGAGAGGCGCCGTCGAGGATTCGGAGGATCTCTTCGTCGAGAAGAGTGACGCAGTATCGAATGTCCCACCGCGAAGTGAGGACGACTGCGGTTTTCTGCGATTTTCGACCTTCGACGCTGGTACGGATGAGTCCGTAGCCGCGGGTGCGAAGTTTTTCGATGAGTCGATCGAGACTGTTCTGATCGCTCGCGGTCCCTCCTGAGACGCGGCGGTAGGGTATTTCCGGTTCCCAGGCGTTGCAGAGTCGGTGAAAGACCTCTCGTTCGGCCGGCGAGAATGTGCCGATATCGGAAAGGAACTCCTCTCGCTCCTTCTCGTCCATCGTCACGTAGTCGGGGGGATCTGTTGGAAGCGGTTTGTTATCAGACACAGAAACTACCGGGCCAATTCCTCTATCTTCGTCGTAATTACCAATAGTTTACCACATATCTCGCAGTGTTTCAGTATGAGCACCTGCCGCTCAGCCGTGACAACCGTACTCCCACCGTCATAGTTGGGTGGAAAGTTCATTTTTTTCGGTAGGCGTTCCCTGCACTCCGTGCAGACATTGATCACGGCATCCTCCTTCGGCACAGTGGTGCTCCTACGATCACCTACCTAGAGATATCGGTAGGGCGAACGTGATCACTTACACTGAAAACATGCGACCGGCACCACGCTAACAAAGATTTAACAGCGAAAAGTCATATATTTGGACTTAGTATGAATCGCGATGATTACAGTAGCGAAAACCTCAAGAGGCTTTTCGACGCCACGGCGGTCCTGCCGCTTCGAACTTCCGACCGGTTTGTTATTTTCAGTGATCTCCACATGGGCAACGGTGGCAGGCTCGACGATTTCCAGCACAATCATCTCCTGTTCGAATCGGCGCTCCGCGACTACTACCTCCACAATGAGTTCGGACTCATTCTCAACGGGGATGTAGAAGAGCTCCAACGGTTCAGCAAGGAATCGGTGAGAGGGCGCTGGAAACAGACCTACGCGCTTTTCGACAATTTTGAGAAAAAAACCGCTCTCTTTCGGCTCATAGGGAACCATGACCTCGAGCTGCTTCCCGGTAGCGCCCCCCTCGGGATCGTCGAGGCGCTTCGATTTCGGTATGAAGACAACGACATATTCATTTTTCACGGGCACCAGACAAAGTGGGCGTACCGTCGCCCGAATCGGTGGATTCGGCTCAGTCTGCGCTATCTCGCGAACCCGCTGCGCATACGCAACTTCTCGGTGTCACAAGACAGCCTGAAACAGTTCAAGACTGAGCGACGGGTCTACCGTTTTGCGAGCGACCTGAGGATCATGTCGATCATCGGCCACACTCACCGGCCACTTTTCGAGTCGATGTCGAAGGTTGATTCAATCAAATTCCGTGTTGAGCAGCTGTGCCGTGCCTACCCGACGGCCGACGAGGATAGCAGAGGCGATATCGAATCGATTGTGGCCGGCTACCAGGAAGAACTGGAGGGTCTCTCGCGCCGAGACCGTCGAGTGGCCTCCACGAGCAGCCTCTACGGGGCAAACCTGGTGACGCCCTGCATGTTCAATTCCGGCTGTGTTATCGGCAAGCGCGGGATGACCTGCCTCGAAATCAAGGACGGGGAAATTGCGCTCGTTCACTGGTTCGACCGGCGTACGAGCCGGAAGTATCTGAGCTACGAACGGGATCGAGCTCGCCAGCTTGGCTCCACCGACTTTTTTCGAATTGAGATCAAGCGCGACAATCTGGCCTACATATTCTCCCGGATCTACCTTCTTTCCGGCAGACGTCGGAAGGGGCGAGCTCCGGATCCGGCGAGCAGGAGTTCGGCAGCTATTATCTGACGGCCCCGTGCTGTTTGAGCAGCGTCGCCACCTGCTTGAATCCGTATTTCTCGGCGAAGTGGAGCGGCGTCCCGATTTCCCCGTCAATATTTACCCGGCCGTTGATGTCCGCCCCTTTTTCTATCAGCAGCTCGATCAACGGGACACTCACGTAATTCTGCTCGCCGCCGACGACAACCGAAGCCACGAGTGGCGTCATGATGCGCCCCTGGTAGACCATTACCGCGTTCACGTTGGCCCCAAACTTGAGAAGCAGATCGAGCAGATCCAGATTGACCTGTTTTCGCTCGATTCCGACGATAATGGTCATGGAAACCGCGTTGACCTGGATATTCCCGTTTTGAACGTAGATGTTGGGATCGGCTCCCGCTTTGAGGAGTGTTTCAAGCAGGTCGGCCTGCGTTCGATTGCTGGATAGACCGGAGGCAAGTACGAGATAGAGCGGAGTCAATTGCTGGCCGCCGAAGGTGAAAGCAGCGTTGGGGTCGGCTCCGCCGGTGAGAAGCCGCTCAAGAACTTTCGGCATCGCGGAGAGCTCGAGTCGATTCGGACTGGCTCGATCCGCACCCAGTGCAATGGCAATTGCCGGCAACCCGGCAGCATTGCGCACGTTCGGGTTGCCGCCGGTCGAAATATATCGATCCACCACCCCGGTATTCCCCGACGATACCGCCTGGAGGAAGGTCTGAGGGTCGTAGGCGGGCTTTTCTTTCTCCAGGGTCACCGTGACGGTCTGATTCAGGTTTTGCGAGAAGACAATCTGCAGGCGCTGGTCCTGATACCCCGGTTTCTTAACGACAAACGTGACCGTCTCGTCCTTCCGGAAGAGTCCGGAAAAGATGCGTTTGCCGATGCTGCGGTCCCCCAGGAAGATTTCCGCATCTTCGGGATCAGTTTTTATTGTTACTGAGGCGAGTCCGGCGCTCGAAAAATGCCCCGCTTTCTGTTCGGCGGGAACCGGCAGCATTTTCATGGGTCCAGCGGCGGTCAGATCGGATCGCGCCTTTTCGGAAATGTTCTGCGCCTGCGGGAGCTCCTGCGTGACCTTCTGCCCGACATAGACGAGCAGGTTGGAAAGCAGCTCCCGGCCGGTCGCGGCTACTCCGGCTTTGTCCTGCGTGGTCTTGTCCGCGCTATCTTTGGCGAGGCGTACCGCAATGTCGTTCATTACCCTTTTTTCCGTCTCGCCGACCGAGGCGGCCAGGGCGACTTCGTGGCCCGCTTCGATCAGAAGCGCCTTCTGTCCAACATTTTCGAGCGCGGATCGAAGGTGAGGATCCTCGGTCAGTTTCAGCAGATCCTCCGGATCTACGCCCGTCGGCAGCAGCGCCACAGTCCCTTCCGATACGGCAATCCGCGTGTCTTCACCCTGGCTCACCAGGAAACGGGTTCCCTTCACCGCAATGATGGAGTTGCCGCTGCGGACACGAAACCGCTCGCCGCCGGCCAATTTTGCAACATTCGCTATCAATGCTCCGGAATCGAGCTGTACGGTATAGGGAGAGACCTCGAGAATCTCTATCCCGATTGTGGAGTTACTGTTCAAAAGGAGGTTCGCATGGTTGGAAATCTGCACCTCAGCGGTCGAATCATCACCGGTTTTGATCCGGTCACCGGGACCCAGAAACTGGCCGAGAGCCGCGTCCTTCCAGGTTCCGCCGGATTCGAACTTCACTTCTCCGCTGAGATGGGTGACGAATGCGACAGACGGCACGCTACCCGGCGTCCTGGCAGTCGGTTTCCCGGAGGATTGTTGTCCGCATGACAAAAGCAAAAGACTCACCGTAATTACACCGGCTGCGAGAGCCGTCGAAAGTGGTCGAAACGAGCGGAGATTGATCATGTAAATACCTTACCTGATCTGTATATACCACGCACGGGAGGCTTCAACAAGCTTTGCCGTCAAAGGTATTCGAGCGCCGAACTATTCGCTATAATTGCCTATTGTATATGGCTACCGCGGTAGCAGAAATCTCGTTCCGAAGTGGCAAGGAGAGTGTCATGGCCTCACAAATCAGCGTTCGCCCCGTCTCAGCATCCGACATGCAGAAGTTCATCATGTTTCCGTGGCGCATCTACCGGGGAAAGAAGCGATACGAAAACTGGGTCCCGCCGCTGCTCATGGACGAAAAAAATCTGTTTAACCCGAAGAAGAACCCCTACTGGGATCACGCCGAATCGCAGCATTTCCTTGCATACCGTGACGGAGAGGTTGTGGGGCGCATGTCCGGGATCGTAGACCATGAGTTCGTCAAGTACTGGAACACCAATACCGGCTTCATGGGCTTTTTTGAATCGGAAAATGATCCGGAAATCGCAAAATCGCTTTCCCGGGAGGTCGAAGGCTGGCTGAAAGCAAAGGGGATGGTGCGGGCCATCGGGCCCATGAATCCCTCGACCAACCACATTCTTGGACTCCTGGTAGATGACTTCGACAACCCGCCCGTGGTGCAGATGGGATACACGCCAGACTATTATCCGCCGCTTCTCGAGGCGGCCGGATACACGAAGGAGAAGGATCTCTGGTCATATTTTCTCGACGAAGGGTTCCCGCTCTCCGACAAATTGCGGCGAGTTGCCGACCTGGCCCGAAAACGGAGCAAGGTGGAGATTCGTCGGGTCGACATGAAGGAGTTCAGTCGCGTGGTCGAGGAAATGCGGGGGATCTACAACGATGCATGGCAGGACAACTGGGGATTTGTCCCATGGACGAAAGAGGAGTTTGAACACCTCGGGGAGGACATGAAACTGATCGTATTCCCGGATCTGGTGTTTATGGCCTATATCGACGGAAGTCCCGTCGGATTCATCCTCCCGATTCCCGACGTCAACAAGATCATGATCAAGATGAATGGTCGCCTGCTTCCCACCGGCATTTTCAAACTTCTCATGGGAAAAAACAAACTCGACACCGTCCGGATCGCGGCATTTGGCGTGCGGAAGCACTACCAGAACATGGGAATCGATGCGTTGCTGGTCCACGAGGTGTACGAAAACGGGATCAAGCGCGGAGTTTCGAAGGCCGATTTCTCATGGATCCTCGAAGACAATCTCGCATTGCGAAACTTTCTCGAAACCTGGGGCGTGCGTCACTACAAAACCCACCGAATCTACGGCAAGACACTGTAGAGTCGCAGACAGGGGCTGATAAATGAAAGTATGTTTTCTATACCCTGGTCAGGGTGCTCAGTACGCAGGGATGGGTCGTGACCTGTACGAAGCGAGCGCGGCGGTGCGTGAGCTGGTTTCTCAAGCCTCCGATGTTACCGCTCTCGACATGAGAAGGTTGTTGTTCGAAGGAACCGACGAAGAGCTTGCGGTCACCGACCGAACACAAATTTCAATCACCGTGGTAAATCTCGCGGCGAGACTCGTGCTTGCCGAAGCCGGCGTTCGCTCCGAAGGCGCAGCCGGTTTCAGCCTTGGAGAATACTCCGCGCTCTACGACGCAGGCGTCCTTGCGCTTGACGATGTGCTTCGAATCGTGCGTGTCCGGGGTGACGCCATGGAACAGGCGAGCAGGGCGCTGGATACCCCGGAGGGAAGGCCCGGCATGCTGGCGGTCATCGGGCTGGACGCAGAACGGGTGGGGGCTGTCCTTGAGGGGTTATCGGGCAGGGCATTTCTCGCAAACCGGTCGTCGCCGAATCAGGTTGTTGTGGCCGGCACCCACGATGCGCTCGCGGATGCGGAGAAGGCATTCGGCGAGGCCGGCGCGATGAAGATCATCACGCTGAAGGTTTCGGGACCGTTCCACACGCCGCTCATCGACGCCGCGCGCGAGCAGCTCGCCGAGGCACTTTCGGAGGTGAAATTTGCCGATCCTTCGAAACCGGTCTACGCGAACGTATCCGGAAGTCGAGTCACGAGCGGGCGTGAGGCTCGGGAGCTCTGCATCCGGCAGGTCGTTTCGACGGTTCAGTGGGTCGACGAAGAGCAGGCGATTCTCGACGATGGCTTCGACCGGGTATTGGAAGTTGGACCGGGAAGTGTCCTCTCCGGGCTCTGGAAATCATTTCACCGCGGTTTCCGCTGTAAACCGGCTGGCAAACTCGAAGACATACGGGCCGCCGCCGAAGCTTGATATGCTTCCGGGGCCGCCGGAACCGCATGTCGGAGACGCTCAGGTTACATCTGTGGAAGTTGAAGAGGCTTCTTGCGGAATCCCCGCGAGCCCGGTATTCTGTTGCGTATGGAAAAACGCGTTGTTATCACCGGGATGGGAACGATAAACCCGCTGGGTGATTCGCTCGAGCAATACTACCAGAACCTTATTGCCGGCAAGTCCGGGATAAAACGGTGGGAATCGCTCGATATGACCGGTGTTGAGTGCAAGGTTGGCGGGGACCTGGGCGATTACGACTCGTCGGCCTCCCTTGCATCATTTGAGTCGGAGATGGGGCCGGACTGGTACAAGCGCACACGTAAATTATTTCGCAGTGCCACCTTCTCGAACAAGACCGCGGTGCTGACCGCGCTCATGGCCTATCGTGACGCCCGGACTCCTCGGGCTTACCGGCGATCCCTCGCGGACCAGTGTTATCGTCGCCGGGCACAATCTCAATTCGAACTACATCTACCGCAACAGTCTTGCGTTTACGCAACGATCCGGATCTGGTCGACGCCCTCGCGGGGGTAGAGGCGATCGATCCCAACGTACCCGCTACCGTCGCGGAGGTTCTGGGCGCGCAGGGGCCAACATTTACGATTGGCGGCGCGTGCGCTTCGGGAAATCTCGCGATTCGGGAGGGCTACCGCGACATCCTCCTCGGCGAGGTCGACCGTGCGGTCGTGACCGGTGCGCTTTTCGACGTTTCGCCGCCCGACATTCAGGCGTCGGTAGTCATCAACGCGGTGGTGGTGAAACCCGAGTACCAGAACAGGCCGGAGGAGGCTTCGCGCCCGTTCGACATCGATCGCTGCGGATTTGTCTATTCCCACGGCGCAGGGACGCTGATCCTCGAGTCGCTCGAGTCGGCGCTCGAACGGGGAGCGACGATCTACGGTGAAGTGCTTGGCGTCAAGGCAAGCGCAAACGCGAACCACCTTCCGTTGCCGGGGGCCGAAAAGCAGACCCGGCTCATGATTTCGCTGCTTCGGACGCGGGAGTGGCGCCTGAAGAGGTGGACTATGCCAACTGCCACGCAACGGGTACGCCGTCGGGGGATCTGCAGGAGATTCGCGCCATCAAAGGGGCATTTGGAAAGCATGCGTACGACATGAAGATCAATGCGCCGAAGTCGATGCTGGGCCACACCTGCTGGGCGAGTCCCATCGTGGAGACAATCGGCGGCCTGCTGCAGATGAAACATGGCAGACTTCATCCTACCATCAATATTCGCCAGGCCGGATCCGGAAATCGACCTGGACATCTGTGCGAATGTGGCGGTCGATCATCAGATTCGCTACATGTTGAAGAACTCCTTCGGATTTGGCGGGATCAACTGCTGCACGCTCATCGGCCGTTATGAGGCGCGCGCATGAATGTTCTGATTACCGGCGGATCCGCGGAATCGGCCGCGCGTTGGTGTTGAAGTTCGTCCAAGAGGGCTTCGGCTGCGCTTTTACCTATGCAGCGAAAGAGGACTCGGCGACGGAAACCGTTCGCCTCGCCCATGCGCTCCGCCCCGATGCGAAGGTGGCGCCGTACAAGCTCGACCTGTGTGATCTCCCCACCCTGGAACCGGTGGTCGAGCAGGTGATCACCGAGTTTGAGAACATCCATGTTCTGGTCAACAACGCGGCGATCGTTCGTGACGGACCCGTGGCATTCATGAGCGACGAGGCCTGGAATCACGTGCTTACTGCGAATCTGACCGGTCCCTTTCACCTGATACGAGCTCTCGTCATGCACTTTCTTTCCAACAAATATGGTCGCATCATCAATATCTCTTCACTTTCGGCCGGAGGTTCGACCGGTCAGGCCAACTACGCAGCGGCGAAAGCGGGGCTGATCGGGCTTTCCAACACCGTCGCCCGCGAGTACGCACGCAAGGGAATAACCTCGAATGTGGTCACCGTCGGATACGTTCCAACGGACATGACTGACCAGCATTTTGCAAAAGAGCTCGAAAAAGTGTGGATGCAATATTGTCCGATGCGAAGAGCCGGGCACGGCTGAGGAAATCGCCGGCATGGTATACTATCTCACTACTCCGGAGGCAGGTTTCATCAACGGTGAAAACATCCGTGTTTCCGGAGGACTCACATACGCTCCCTAGCAGGTCAGAAGACGCGTTCACTCGTCGATGACATGCCGGGGGACATATATCTCGGGAGAAAAGGAGCCACCATGAAAGGCGTAGGCATCGAGAAAATCAACCTGTACGGATCGTCCCTCTATCTGGATCAGCGAAAGCTCGCAGAGGCGCGGGGCCACGATCCGGACCGCGTCGTATCCGATTTCATGATAGATACCGGTCTGTCAATCCCCCATGGGAAGATACGATCACGCTGGGGGCGAATGCCGCGTTGCCATTGATTTCGGACGCAGAACGGGACCAGATCGGGCTGCTCGTGGTCGGGTACCGAGAGTTCTCTTGATTTCGGCAAGCCGATAAGTACCAACATTCACGCGGCATTGAAGCTCAGCCACAACGTGCGCAACTATCGAGACCAAGCATGCCTGTTATAGCGGCGTCGCGGCGCTCGACACCGCAGTCAACTGGGTTCTGTCCGGATTGAGCCGCGGGCGAAAAGGCGCTCGTCATTTCCTCCGATTTCAGCCGGATGCACCTGAACCTGAAAGAGGAGTTTGTCCTTGGAGGCGTCAGCGCGGCCGCGATCATCAGCGACAATCCGAGGGTGGTCGAGTTCGAGCCGTCAAAGAAGGGCACGTGGACGATCGACGCGTATGACACTTTTCGCCCCAGTGCGCGGCACGAAATGGGAAATAACGAGGTCAGTCTCTACACCTACATGGACGCCATAGAAGGCGCCTATCGCGACTACCTGAACAAAGCTGGTGAGCCGGTCGACTTTGAAACCTACTTCAAATACAACGTATACCATACGCCGTTTCCGGAATGGCATTTCAGGCGCACCGCACGCTCACGAATCTCGGTGGTCGGCGCGCAAAGGCGGAAATCGTCGAAAGTTTCGACCGAAGGGTCTCGCCGGTGCTCCGGTATGCCGCGCGCGTCGGAAGCACGTACGGTGCGTCCAATTTCGTCGGAATCTGCAGTCTTCTTTCCGGCGACGCACCGGTCGAGGACGGCGACAGGATCGGGTTTTTTGCATACGGCTCGGGAGCGATTGGGGAGTTCTATTCCGGAAAGGTTTGTCCAGGAGCGCGGGAGGTTGTGCGCTCGATGAAGATCGACTCGCATCTCGATGAGCGACGGGAGGTGAGCGTCGCTGAATACGAGCAGTTGGAGACCGAGCGGGAGGGGCGAATCGAGGAGCCCAACATCCGTCCCGATTTCGGGATTCTCGACGGCTGGTACGACAAACACTACAAAGGGAAGGGTTACCTCGTTCTTCGCGAGGTGAAGGACTTTTACCGCACCTATGAGCTGAGTTGACAGGGGCCGCATGCAGACTGCGGTACGATTTCACGTTGACGGGCCGGTCGCAATGGTGACCCTCGATTCTCCGCAGAACCGAAATCGGCTGGGTCCGTCCGCCGTAGCGGAGCTGGAGAGAGCGCTCGCGGACGCAGAGTCGAATCGGTCGGTTCGGGTAGTAATCCTTCGCGCCACCGGCGATCCCTTCTCGGACGGAATGGATCTGTCCTCGCTCCAGCCGACGACGAACCTGCCGTCGGCGGATGACCGCATCACGGGCCGTGCCGGCGCCGCCGTCGCGCACGAGGCGATCGCCGGATATTCTCGTGTGTTGCGAGCGCTTTCCGGCGGCCGGTCTCCGACGATCTGCGTGCTCGACGCGCCCGTACGTGCCGGGGGAGTTGGTCTCGTGGCCGCCTGCGATATCGTCCTCGCGACCGAACGCGCCTCCCTTGAGTTGAGCGAGGTGCGGTTCGGCCTGGTTCCCGCGAATGTGCTCCCCTATCTGCTTCGCTGGCGCATGAGTCCACAGAAGGCGCGCTACCTGGTTCTCACGGCGCGGCGGCTTTCGGCCTGCCGAAGCGGCAGCCGTGGGGCTGGTGGACGAGGTTTGCTCGTCGGATACGCTGGAAAAAGAGGTGCGAGCGCTGGTGAAGGGACTGCTGGGATCGAGCCCCGCCGCACTCGAAGCGGGGAAACGGGCTACCGCCGAGTGGGCAGAACTGTCTCGAACCGAAGCAGTCGAGAGGGCCATTGCGCTTCTCGAATCGCTGGTAAGCAGCCCGGCGACGCAGGCGGACATTGCCGCCTTCGAGTCCGGGGATCTTCCGACCTGGTTCGCCGCCTACAAGCCTGTCGTTCCGCTCGCCGGAACCCCGCATGACCCTGCCGAACCGGCGGAAAAAGACGACGCAGATTCGGCACGAAAACAGCCACTCATTCGCGAGGAGAAATAACAGATGGATCAAAATCGCGCCGAGCGACACCTTGTCGGCTGGTCGATCGACGAGAAGGGAATTGCCCGTATTCTCATGCACGATGAGGAGGGACGCAACACCTTCTCGGGCGAATTCGTCGACGAGTTCGTGGAAGCTATATCGGAAATTGAAAAGAGCGGCCAGGCCCGCGTCTGCATCGTCGAAGGTCTGCCGGATGTATTTTGCGGCGGCGCGGACAAGCAGTCGCTGCTCGACCTGTGTGACGGGAAGGCCGTAGTGAAGGACCTTGCGATCAGCGAACGGCTCGTGAACGCTCCGTTTCCACTCATGGCCGCTATGGAAGGGCACGCGGTCGGCGGGGGGCTCGCTGTAGCAGTTTGCTGCGACATCGTTCTCGCCGCGCGGGAAAGCCGCTACGGGGCGGTCTTCATGTCGATGGGTTTCACTCCGGGGATGGGCATCACTACGCTGCTGCCTGAACTGGTCGGGCCGTTCATCGCAAACGAAATGATGTTTACCGGTAAGCGCTTTAAAGGCCGCGAGCTCGAAGGCAAGGGCACGAATATCAACTACATCCTTCCGCGCACCGAAGTTGCGGCTCGCGCCTACGATGTCGCCATTCAAATAGGCGAAAAGAACCCGAAATCGGTCGCGCTTGCTCAAATACGCCCTTTCTGCGCGCAAACGCAAACTTCTGGTCGACGCCCGTTTGCAGGAGGACATGATGCACCGCATCAGCTTTGGATATCCGGAAACAAAGAAAACCGTCCTGGACCTCTACGCGCATTGAGATTTGGGATCGGAGGAATAGGCTATGGTAAAAATTGATCTTGGCGGCAAGTCTGCGTTGATTACCGGTGGCACCCGCGGTATCGGACTCGCCGCGGCTCTCGAGCTCGGAAAGGCGGGTGTGCGGACCTACCTCACCTACAAATGGGGCAGTGCGGACGAAACTGAACTGTTCGCCCTTTTTGAACGTGAGGGCGCCCCGCGGCCGTTGCTTGTGCAGGCCGATGTTTCGGTCGACGAGGACACCGACCGGGTCATGGAAGTGATCGCTGCGGTCGAAACCCGGGTGGACTTCTTTATCAGTAATGTTGGTTTCGCGGCAACCGTTCGCTCTCTTGACGAATACAAGAAGCGGTCTCTGTTCAAGACGCTGGAATACTCGACGTGGCCCCTTGTTGCCTACACGCAGAAGATCCACGCGCGATTCGGTTCGTACCCGGAGAAAATCCTCGGAATCTCCTCGGACGGCCCGGACCACTTCTACCAGGGCTACGATTTTGTGGCCGCCTCGAAGGCTCTGCTGGAGTTCTTTTCCCGGTATCTGTCGATTCACCTGTTTGCCGAGGGAACGCGAGTCAACGTGATGCGCTTCGGGACGGTGAAGACCGACTCATTCGATGCAATTTTCGGCGAGGAGTACTTTGAATACATCCGCGCGAGCGGCGCGGACGAACGGATGATTCTGGACCCTGAGACTTGCGGAAGGGCCATTCTGGCAATGTGCAGCGGGCTGCTCGATGCAGTCAATGGCCAGATCATCTCGGTTGACTACGGATTGCCGTTTCAGGATAATACGATGATGCGATATCTTTCGTCTCGCAAATCTGCCGGCGATTGACGCATTTCCGCACCGCCGCGGCGAGCGGCCCGTTTTCACGTAACATCATGACAGGGAGGAGTGTTGAATGACGAAGGAAAAAGTAATTGAGGTGATAAAGAAGAATATTGTCGACAATCTGGATGATCTTGAAGAGGAAACGATCGACCCCAAGAAGTCGATGAAAGACTACGGAGCCAACAGCCTCGACATGATAGAGGTCGTCTCGACCTCGATGCGCGAGCTCAACATAAAGATTCCGCGTGCAGAGCTTGCGGACATAGCTACCATCGAACAACTGGCCGACAAGTTCATGGAGTATGTCGACAAACAGGAATAGACATGCACGATATTCTCAACTACAGTCTCGCCGACTTCTTTTTTAACGACAACAAGAATGTCCTCAAACCGCCTACGGACTTTACTGCGTGGATCAACGACCCCAAGGTCCAGCACGGTTTCAGCTTCTTCGAACAGCAGCTTCTCGCCGCGCCGCGGGTATCCACCGAGATTCTCAGCAATCTCGACCACAAGAAACGCGATATCATCAACCTGACCTCTTACAACTACCTTGGGCTTTCCACTCATCCTGAGGTGCTCCAGGCGGCCAAAGAGGGGCTCGAAAAATACGGCCTGGGCGCCTCCGGGGCGCCGCTTCTTTCCGGCACTTTTGACCTTCACGTAAAATTTGCACGAATGCTTGCCGAGTTCAAACAGAAGGAAGACTGTATTCTCTATTCCTCCGGTTTCGGCGGAAACGTGGGAGCTATTCAGGGTCTGATGCGCAAGGGCGACGTGTTGATCCTGGACGAGAAGTGCCATAAAAGCCTCGTCGACGGCGGTACGCTCGCGCAGACGAAAACGATGTTCTTTGATCACAACAACGTCGAGAGCCTCGAGCAGATGCTGGAGAAGAGCAAGGAAAAACGAGTTCTCGTCGTCGTCGAGGGCGTATATTCGATGGACGGCGATCTGGTGGACCTGCCAAACATAGTGAAGGTCTGCAAGCAGTACGACGTTCCCATCTACATCGACGAAGCGCATTCCACCCTCATGTTCGGGAAGAACGGCCGCGGGGTCGCCGAGCACTTCGACCTGGAAAAAGAGATCGGTATCTCGTTTGGAACGCTCAGCAAGTCTTTCGGAGGCGTCGGTGGATTCATCTGCTCGAACGCGGATACGGTTCGCTATCTGAAAGGATACTCCTCGCCCTGGAACTTCTCCTGTGCTCCTTCTCCGCCGGTTGTGGCTGGATTGATCAAGGCGCTCGAGGTAGCCACCCGCGATTCGAGTCTGCGCGACAAGCTCTGGAAGAATACCGCCTACCTCAAGAAGCATCTTCTGGAGATGAAGCTCGATCTCGGCGGGACCGAAAGTCAGGTCATCCCGATCATCATCGGACCTTCGGGTGAGAAGCTTATGGGCTTCGCCGAGCAGATGCAGAAGCGAGGACTCTTCCTTCAGCCGGTCGATTTTCCTGCGGTGCCCGCACACGCGCGTCGGTTTCGCATGTCGGTTTCATCGCAACTCACTCAGGAAGAGATGGACAGAACGCTGAATATCATCGAGGATGTGGTGGTCAAAGGGCTTCGTTCGCAGTGAGCGGCCCGGCAACAGGGGCGGTAGAGGAGCTTCTGCGGCGCTTCCGCAAGAAGCCGCTTTTCGCGCGCGAATTGCTTTCGGCCCAGGTAGACTACGGTCCCGAAGTCGTGCGGAACCTCATTCCGCACCGGCCGCCGCTTCTTTTCGTCGACCGCGTGACCGGAATAGACCTCGGTGATCTTCGAATCGCCGGCGAAAGGTTCATGGATCCCGCAGATCCGGTGTTTTCCGGACATTTCCCCGACTATCCGATCTTTCCCGGGACATTCCAGATAGAGGCCGTTGGGCAGCTTGGACTATGCCTGCACTTCTTTCGCTCCCGGGCAAGCTCGGCTCCGCCTTCTTTACCCGCTAAACTTTCGGTACGCGCGACGCGTGTTCTCGGGGCCTACTACGGTGAGCCGATCCCCCCGGGGAGCAGCGCCGTGCTGATCGCTCAGGTTCTTCATGTCGATAGCTATTTCGCTACCATGATCGGGCAGTGCCTGGTCGACGGCAAAGTCGCGAGCGTCAGTGCGGGTGAGGTACTATTTCTCGAATCTTGAGAGCACGATTGCCGCGTTGTGGCCCCCGAAGCCGAATGCATTGGACAGAACATGGCGAATCCTGTCCGTCTTCATCGTCTCTTTGACCACGTTCAGTCGAACATCCGGATCCTGATTAAAGACATTGAGCGAGGCATGCACGATTCCGCCGTCGATTGCGAGAATTGCGGCCAGCGCCTCCGTCGAGCTTGCGCCGCCGAGCAGGTGGCCTATCATGGACTTTGTGCTGTGCGCAAGGACCGTCTGCGCGTACACGCCAAGCGCCCTGTTTATTGCGATGCTCTCGATCCGATCTCCCATCTGAGTAGACGTGCCGTGACAGTTGATGAGATCAAGCGCGTCGTGGCTTACGCGCGCGTCAGCCAGTGCCGACTGTATGCATTCAACCGCGCCGGCCGCCTCGGGGTGCGGAGCGACCAGGTCGTACGCGTCACCGGTGAAACTGAATCCGGTCAGCTCGGCGTAGATGCGCGCGCCGCGTTTGACCGCGTGTTCCAGATCCTCCAGACAGATTACTGATGCTCCCTCTCCCAGCACAAAACCGTTGCGATCCCGATCGAATGGACGGCTTGCGGTCTCAGGTGAATCGTTCCGCGTAGAAAGTGCAAGGATGTTTCCAAAAGCGCCAATGCCGATCGGGGTGGCGACCGCTTCGCTCCCGCCGGCGAACATCGCGTCGGCCATCCCGCTGCGAATCATCATCGCGGCGACACCGATTGCATGGTTGCCTGTGGCGCACGCGGAATTCACGGAAAATGAAGGGCCCATGAGGCCGGCTTCCTGTGAGAGATAGGCGCTGCCGGTGTTCGGGATTGCGTTGATGATATAGAACGGCGAACCGTTTGACAGGCCATTCTGAAGCATGCGGGAAATATTGTCGGTGTGCGCACCGAGCCCGCCCGCGCCGCTTCCGATTATGGTGCCGTATCGGAAGGGAGCCTTGTCGATTTCGAGCCCGCTGTCCTTGACCGCCTGCATCCCGGCCACTGTGGCCAGGATCACAAACCGGTCGAGTCTCCGAAACATCTTTTTTGAGCTGAAGTACTCTGCGACATTTTCGGGCAGATCTACCTCTGCGGAAATCTGCACGCTGAAATCACCGAGGTCGACGTTTTTTGACCGACGAACGCCGCTTTTGCCTGCTTCCAGGTTGGTCCAAAACTCCGCCACGCTGTTCCCCGTGGGATTGATGGTTCCCAACCCGGTGATGACTACACGCCGGTCACCCGTCGGACGCCGGTACTCTGTTGTGTGTCCCGTCACTGTCTATCCTTTGTTGTTAGGAATTGTTGGTCTGGCCCGCAGCCTCCATGAAACAGTCTTACGCCGCCGTTGTCAAGCCGTTCGCATCTCGGCCACCGACCGAATGTTCCGGTCGTCATGCCGAGGATTGTTTGCACCGGCTTTACAACGATCCGAGGATCGCCGATAGTGGAACTGATGAAAAGCCTTCGCGTACCCGCCCCGGTGAACTCCCTCGGTGACCGGAATGTACATCTGTGGATTCTCGATCAAGCCACGCTCAGGGAGCGGCAGCTGGAGCTTCTCGATCACCTTGATGAATCCGAGCGGCGCCGCGCACGGGAATTCGTGTCGACTCGCGAAGCGGAACGATTCTCGCTCTTTCGCGCGGCGTTTCGCCAGATGCTCGGCTGGTATGCCGCGTGTGATCCGCGCCGGTTGGCGTTCGTGCGAAATCGCAATGGAAAGCCGACGGGTCGGGTGATCGAGCCGGGTGGGGAGGCCCGCGATCTGGCGAACCTGTCGTTCAACTATTCGCATTCACACGACTATGCCGTTTTCGCCGTGGCGCGGGTCGGGGAACTCGGCGTCGATGTAGAGAAGGTGAGACTTCCCAATGCTGTCAATGCGCTCATGGATCATTTCTTTCTGCCGGACGAGACGACTGTTGTTCTGACCTCCCCGCCCGAAATTCAGGGAGAACTATTCTGTCGCTTCTGGACGCGCAAGGAGGCGGCAGTGAAGAGTTTCGGCGGGAGTCTTGCGGAGTGGATCGGCGTGATCGATGTTCGCGGGGACGCAGGCCAGCTGATTTTTCGTCACAGGGAGCTTCCAACTCTCCATATTCGTGACATACCGCTTGTCGCCGGATACTCCGGAAGCCTCTGCACCACCTGGCCGCCCGACACCGTGTCGGTTTTTCACCTCGAATGCGACGGCTGGTCCGCCGCGGCGGCCTCGTAGCGGCGGTTCCTGCGACGCAGGTAGACAAGCAACACCACGGAACCAAAAAAGATGTGAAGGTAATAGGTTGCGAATCTCCAAACGACAATTGCGATCAGGGTGAGTTCGGGATTGTGCGTCAGCATGCTGTACACCATGGCAAAAGCGCCCTCCACGCTACCGCTTGCTCCCGGGGTTGGTATGTAGAACACTACCTGCCAGATCACCACGTAGGTCAAAAGGACGTCTACGTAGCTCGGCCTGAATCCTGTTACGACGACGATGACATAGTACAGACTGGTTACCTGAAACAGCAGATTTACGATCCCGAGAAAGGTGTCGAACGACATGACCGAGAGCTTCTCCGTCCAGAGGAAATGTACCTCTTCACGCAGCTCTACCGACCACGTTACCAGATCTTCGGCCCAGTTGGGCTTGCGGGAGATGCGGGATATCCAGCGTCCCAGGGAGCTCTTTCGGATGAAGAGCGCGAAACGGCCGATCAGATTGGGTTTCACCAATGCGGCCAGAAAGAAGAATGCGAATACGAAGGTGACCGCCAGGCCGACGAGCATTACAACCCCACCGATCGCAAACGACTGTGAGATATCGATGATCACAGGCGTCGCGAGCACCAGTATGAACATCAGCACCATGGCATTCTCGACGAACCGCGAAAGGATTATGTTGGTTGCGATACGTGTGTTGAGTCCCTGCTGCTGGAGGTGGTAGATCTGAAACGGCTGTCCGCCGGCCCCCATCGGCGTGAGGTTGTTGAAAAGCACGCCGATTACGCTGTTGAAAAAAGCTTGTCCGAGGGACACGCGTGCTCCGAACTGCCTGGCGACGAGAACTGTTCGAAACGAATCGACGATATTCACCATCAGATAACAGCCGAACGGAATTGCGAGGTAGACGATCCGGATACGCTGAAGCGCGACCACGACTGCCTTGCGATCCATAAGGAAGGCGATGAAAAGGTTCACCGCAAGCCCGATGAGGATGACGATAACGATGTACTTGAAGATGTTCGCGAACGAGGGGCCCTTTTCTTTGTCTATCTGGCCGATCATACCCACTTTCCGGTTTATTGCCGCTTGCCAGGTCCCGACTATCGACCGCGTTTGCGGCGAAGATAGTCTTCTGCGGTCAGTTCAAGTGCTTTTCGCCAACCGACGGTTGGTTCAAATCCGAGCACCCTGCGGGCGCGCTCGATCGAAAACGAGTAGTTGTACGCGACGTGATTCACGCGGTAGCGCGTAAGCGTGGGAGCGGTCTCGATTGAGAACAGCCGGTAGACCGCCTCCAGAACGCCTGCGATGGAACGCGCCAGCCAGAGAGGAAGGTTCAGTTTCGATGGCGGAAGACCGAGCAATTCACCCGCGTACGCCAGGTATTCTGCCCAGGTCACCTTTTCGCCGCTTGTCACGTTGAATACCAGCCCGTCCGCGGCCGGGTTCTCGAGTGCGCGAATGTGCGCATCCGAGAGATCCCCGACGAAGACCGGGCAGGTGAGGGTCTTGCCGCCGCCGATGTTTCCGCGCAATCCGTGTTCCATTGCGTCGAAAAGGAGGAAACTGGTTGACGTGTCGCGTGGACCGAGTACGTTTCCCGGCCGTATGGCGGTCGTTGCGATCTCGGCGCCGTTCTGCGCTATGACGAAATCTTCCGCCTGTTTTTTTGTTATCTGATATGGAACGATCAGCGGATAAAAGGGCCCGTCTTCTGCGCTCTGATTGTGCGGGCCGAAACCATGTACGGCTATCGAACTGGTGAACACGAATTTTCTGCATCCGGCGAGGCGGGCTGCCTCCAGGAGCGCTACGGTCGCGTCGAAGTTTTGCCGCGTGTAGCGATCAAGCGGACCCCAGTCGCCGGCAAGAGCGGCTACGTGGAATATTGCGTCAATCCCATCGAGTGCCTTTCGCAGCCCATCTGCCGAACTTTCGGCCCCAGGGGCCAGGTCGAGCCGAAGCGCCTCGACTCCCTGATTGCCCAGCTGCGCGAGCTCTTCGGGTATCTTCTCCCGGCGGTAGAGCGCTCGCACGAGGTAGCCTCTGCGCGCGAGCTCCGCGGCGAGATGTCCGCCGATGAAACCCGATGCGCCGGTTACCAGGACTCGGTTGAATGTGCGCTCGCTCATCCCATCCCCCTGATCAAGAGAGCCACGGCAGAGCCGGAAAGATCCCAATCTTGCGGAAGAGAATCCCGGTATCGAGAGCGATTCCGATCGCCGCATGGAGGAAAAGGCCGGGCAGGATGGAACGGGTTTGACAGACCAGCCACGCAGCCAGCAGTCCAAAGAGCACGGCCGTCGCCATTTCGCTGAACGGGTGTCCGAAGTGCAGAAGGGCGGAGGGAATGATCTGGAAACTGGCGATCACCAGCATGAACCCGGAGCGTGAGATACCGGAATCAGCCCCTGTTGGCCTGGCTGCCGTGCTTCGCTCGTACGCGAGCAGGAAAGGTAAAATGAGGAAGCCACGGAAAAACAACTCCCAGGGAACGTAGTAGAACACAAAGTAGAGCACGATATGCAGGACAAAGTACCAGCCCGAAACCGAGATGCTCCGGGCCAGAAGGGTATGCGAGTAGGGATAGAAGGATGCCAGTCCTTTTGAGTAGGCGCTGGTGAACCCCAGGAGGAGAAACGCCGCGAGCAGAACAAAAAAAAGCGGTGTCTTCAGGAACCCCGGGGGCTCGCGACGCCAAGATAGCTTCGATTCCATCCGAAAAGGCGGGAAATCGCAATCGGACCGGCCCCGAGCAGGAGGAGAGATGCGAGGAATCTTGCCACGTATCCGGGCAGGTCTCCGGGCAAGGTTCCCACCAGCGGGATAGCTGCCGCCATCGCGGGAGTCAAAAGTGGCGGCGCAAGGTAGGTAAACACGACCATCGCCAGTCCCGCATAGGTAAGTGAAACGATCAGGCTGATACTCGGGCGGTCGGACCTTATTTCTTGTATAATCGACATGCTGGGAAAACCACCTTTCGCTGCGGCAAGGAATACTATGGCAGGATTGGCCTACGGGGTCAACTCCGGTCAGTCCTGAAAGATTGTGATTTCAACCCGCCGATTCATCACCCGTCTGAACTCCGCGCCTTCGCTTGCGATCGGATTCTTCGCCCCGATACCTTCTTAGGTGAACCGGACGGCGGGAATGCCCGCCTGGACGAGAAGGGCCACAATAGCCTTGGCACGGGCCGCCGACAGCGCTCTCTGGCCAATCGGATTGCCGACATCGACGGTATAACCGACCATGCGGATCGTTCGGTCGGGGACTGACTTCCGAAGCTTCGCGATCTGCGTCAGCCTGACGCCGTCTTCGGGAACTGCATCGGCGCGATCCGGGTCGAAGTGGACGTCGAATATGGCGACCCTCACACCCGGGCGTCGATTGTCTACGGTGTCGTCACCGACCGTCGCCGCTATTTCAGCGTTCGTTTTGCCAAGGTCCGCCGCCGCAGCCGCGGCTGTGAGCTCCGTCCCGGGCGCGTAGCGGTACTCGTTGTCCAGGATGTCACGAATAAGCGGTAAACCCGCACCGTCGACTGCTTCGAGGATGGTCGCCGTACGGATTCCCGATACTTCTGGCATTGCGTGATTACCTATCGCGAACCTGCCCGAGGTTCCGCGGACTGCCCAAACGGCGCAGGAACTCGGCTCGAACAATTGGAACGGTAGCCGTAGCCTGCGCCTCCGCACTCGCAGTTGATCCTGGCTATCGGGCGCAATATACTTAGGATATCTGGTTTGCCCTCCGGAGAAAAGAATGGATACGCAGAAGCGTGTGCTGATCGCGAGCGTCGCGGGTATCGTCGTTGTTGCCGGCATAATGATCGTTGCGGGTCGATACCTTTTCGTTGAGAAGATTCGACCGGCGGTCGAGGCCGCGGTCAACAAGGTCACGGAAACGACCGGCACCACGGGAAGTTCAGCTCTCCTTGCGCAGGACTTTCCGGTTGCGAGTCTGAAGACTCTGGTTGTGGAGGGTGGCTGGGAGGTGAGTCTGACTCGGGGGGAGACGGCTTCGGTTCACGTGGAGGCTCCGTCCAGTGTGATCAACGACGTCCGTGTAGATTCACAGGACGGAAGCGTTACGATTCGCCTCCTGCACGAGGCGAACCTGATGCAGGGAAAGCTCACGGCGAAGGTTACAGCGCCGGCCCTGAACCGCATCGAGTTCAGAGGCGGGGTGAACGCGAATATCGACGGTTTCGTCGAGCCGGCGCTGTGGATTTCCATCGCGGGGGCGGGCACGCTAACCGGAAGCGGGAACAGAATCGAGAATTTCACGGTCAATTGCGCCGGCGCGGCGAATGTGAATTTCCGCGAAAGTAAGACCACAAATGCCACTGTCGTCGCGGCAGGAGCCAGCCGGATTGTCCTCACGATGAACGGAGGAACGTTGTCGGGGCGACTGGACGGGGTGGGCAAAGGTTGATTACTACGGTCCGGTCGCATCCGAGAACATAGCAGGTGTCCGGCCTGGGAAGCGTCCAGGCGAAGGGAGACTAAGATGAATCAGGATTGGGACAAAGACACATTTTGAACGCCTCATGCGTGAGCGAAACTACATAGCGGCCTATCAGTATATCAGGATGGTTCGCCCCGCCGAACCGGCCTATTCAGAGTATGCGGGAACGCTTGTGGGCGCGGTAATCGAGGAGCTCGGGCGGATAAACAAGCGTGAGCAGCCGGACCGGGTCATCTACCTTCGGAGCATACTGGCATGGATATTTCGGGATATTCCGGGCCTCTCGGCGCTCTATCGGGAGCAGCTTCGCGGCACGAGCGGCGGGGGCGACCCCGTCTCCGAAGTCTACCGCGGGGTGCGCAACTTCAACGACGTGGCGAGTGGACGCAAGAGTTTTTCCGATGGATTCGAGGACGCATTTCAGCAGATCCGGGACAACGTCGAACGAACCGCCGAACAGATTCGTGAGCGATACAGTGAGTTTTCCAAACAGTCAAACGGCGAAAATCGCAGCAAAGCCGAAGGTGCCGGCAGCGGCGGTCGTCCGGACGTCGTGAATGATTTTCTCCGATCCGCCGAGAAAGGGATCACCGAAGGGCTGAAACAGGTCGGTGAGTTCTTCGAACACGCGCGTCGTTCAGCTGAAAAGGATCGTCAGACCCGAGACCCCTCCTCGTCGCAGGATACCGAGGTACACGCCGAGGATGAAAGTGGCACTACTATCCGGGTCGACATCGTTGACGAAGAGAGCGGGAAGCCGGAGAAGGGGAAAAAGCCACGCGGTAACCGCGAAAAAGAGAGCTGAACCTCGTTATCGGGCCCAACCGGCGGCGAGCGCGTAGACGAATCGACGCGGCACAAATCGAGAGACAACCCAGAGAGTGCGGTAAAAGAAACCGGGAACGCAGATTACCTTGCCCCGGCTCAAGGCGCGAAGTGAATCCTGGACTACTTTTTCCGGCGCGAGAAAGCGCACCAGGCCATGTGAATGGAAACGGGATGGCGAAGGATCGACCTCGCGACTCAACATCTGTTCATGAAAGTCGGTCCGGGTGAAACCGGGCAGGAGTGCCTGAATATGGATGTTGTCGCGACGGAGCTCCATGTGAAGGCTTTCACTGAAAAGCGTAAGAAATGCCTTCGTTCCGCTGTAGACCGCGCTTCCTGGCGCCGGAAGTGCCGACATCAGAGACGAGACATTGATAATGGCTCCCCGCTGCCGTTTTCGCATCGCCGGAAGAACGGCATGAACGAGCCGCACGGTAGTCTCGACGTGTACGCGTACCATTGCAAGGAATCCATCCACGTCCGTCTCCGCGAACTTACACTGAATCCCGAAACCGGCGTTGTTGACCAGGATTGCCACGTCATCTTTTTCTGAAAGTCGCCGAACCAGCCTGTCGAGATGATCGGGATTCGACAATTCGCAAAGAATCGTTTCGACCTGAGTCCCGTACCTCTCTTCGAGCTCC
This sequence comes from uncultured Spirochaetota bacterium, assembly GCA_963832675.1. Classification (GTDB taxonomy): domain Bacteria; phylum Spirochaetota; class Spirochaetia; order DSM-27196; family DATKUC01; genus DATKUC01. The sequence continues at coordinate 54,420 of CAWHUY010000033.1, forward strand.
CTGACCAGCTGTGAGATCTTGTCTTTCCGCCGTCCGGTTACCACCAGATCATAACCCTTGGCAGCAAAACGACGTGCAAACTCCGCCCCGATCCCGCTTGTTGCGCCTGTTATTACCGCGATTGGCCGTCCGTAGTCCGCGTGTCTCATAGTTCGTCTCTCTTGGATTTAGTATCGACAGAACTTGCGCACGATGTTCCAACTTTTGGTGACAAAAAGCTTGCAAAGTGGGGCAGGGTATATTAGAATTCGGATTACCCCAACCCACAAGGGGGGACCTACCGGCCCGTCAGACGATCAATGTCGGCGGGCCAATTTTTTTGCTCCTTTGTCAATTCCCGATGCCGGAAACAGCTAACCAGATGGTCGTTCACGATACCAATAGCCTGGAGATGGGCGTAGATGATCGTGGAGCCCACGAACTTGAATCCGCGGAGTTTGAGGTCCCTGCTTATCGCGTCAGATAGCGGGGTGGTGGCCGGGACCTCGTTCAGCGATTTCCGTCGGTTGACCACGGTCTTCCCGCCTGCGAGGTTCCAGATGTAGGCATCGAAGGTGCCGAACTCCCGCTGTACTTCCAGAAATCGCTTCGCGTTTTCTATGGACCCGCGGATCTTAAGTCGGTTCCGGACGATGCCGTCGTCACCAAGCAGTCTCTCCACGTCAACTTCGTCGAATCGGGCGACCTTCCCCGCATCGAACCCGCGATAGGCCTTCCGATACGCTTCGCGCTTGCGCAGAATCGTGAACCAGGAAAGTCCGGCCTGAGCGCCTTCAAGGATGAGGAACTCGAAGTGCTTTGCCTCATTGTGGACCGGGACTCCCCACTCTTCATCGTGATAGCGGATGTAGAGCGGATCCGAGGTGGACCATGGGCATCGAGTCTTCCCGTCGGTTGCGTCCATCGTAACTCCCTTTTGTGCTGGCTCGCCTTCTATCGAGTCCGCTCCAGAACTCCCCCGCCGAAGGTGAACCCACCGCCGAACGCCGCAATTCCCAGAAGTCTGGCTGTGTCGGGAGCCGAGAGAATCTCCTCGAGGCAGAGCGGGATCGTGCTCGACGAGGTATTGCCGTTCTTTTCGATGTTGCTGTACATCTTCTCGCGCGGGACCTTCATCCGCTGCCGGATCGCGTTGATAATTCGCTGATTTGCCTGATGAGGAACGATGAGGTCGAGATCTGAGGTTGCGAATCCGGCCGATTCGCAGGCCCGATCGAGCATCAGCATCATGTCCTTGATCGCCTCCAGGAAGACTTTCGGGCCGTCCATGTAGATCTTGTTCGCCGGATCAGATGGAACGCGAAGAATCGAGCCGTCTTCACCGTGGGCGGCGATGACAGGCCGATATACCCGCAAACCTCCGGGAATCGGAGCCTCTCCTGCGGCAACAAGAGTTGCCGTCGACGCGTCGCCGAATATCGGCGCGGTACCAAAATCGGTAAGATCGAGTCGAGGCGTGAGGGCTTCCGTCGTTACAACGAGGACCCGATGTCCAGGAGCGCTCTGCAGGTAGTCGTGCGCGATCTGCAGCGAATAAATAAAACCGGAGCAGGCGGCGTTGACGTCGTAGGCGGCACAAAGAACCTTCTCATCGCCCTGTGCGAGCCAGTGCTGAATGAGCGTCGCCATTGAGGGAGTGTTCTGCATGGGCGTCTCGGTTGAACAGATGAGAAGATCAATGTCGTGGATCGTAAAGTTTTTTTCGGCAAGCAGTTTGCGTGCGGCCTCAACCGCGATACTGAGTGCAGATTCGCCCTCGGCGAGCCACGGCCGGGAGGCGATTCCCGTGCGCTTCAGTATGTCCGCTGCTTCCCAGTCCGGCGAAAGGCGCGCAATCTCCTCGTTCGACACAGTTCTTTTCCCACGCGCACTGGCGATACCGGCGATGCTGACAATCACCGCCCGGCTCTGCGTGGCTTCATGTGCTTCCCTCCGGCGACTGCTTCGGCCGCGGCGGTCGAGACCGTCGATGATCGGCTGACCGGCCTCTTCCCGCGTTATCGGTTTGATATGCTCGTGGGCATCCTCGTCGTCCTCCGACCCGGTCCTGACCTTCACGATCGGCGTCCCGACTTTTACCATGTCCCCCTCGTCGACGAGAAGGTTGATTACGGTGCCGGCGACGGGCGAGGAGAGATCGACGGCGGCCTTGTCCGCCTCCAGCGTGGCGATCTGTGCGCCATCCTCGATAAGATCGCCCGGTTTGATTTTCCACTCGACAACCGTAACCGATTCGTCGGACGGGCTCGATCCGATTGCTTCCACAAAATAGATGTTCTTTTCGCCGTTGAGCGCCTTTCTCCAGGAGATCGTTCCCCCCAACAGTTCGACGGCAGTTTCGAGTACGCGTCGGAACGAAGGGAGCACGTCGAGCTGATTGCCGAAATTGCAGGGCACGTAGGTGTCGGCGCGTGTCACCCGGCGGCTTTCGATCTTCCGGGACGCACGTTCTGCGACTGTGGCCACGACTTCGGCCCCGAAGCCGTTCGTATGGTTGTCTTCGTGCACTACGATCAGCCGTCCGGTGCGTTCCGCCGATTCCAGTACCGCGTCCTGGTCCCAGGGCATGAGACTGCGCAGGTCGATCACATCACAGGATGCACCGCAGCGCGCGAGGGCAGATGCCGCCTGACGGCAGTGTGAAACCGTGTTTCCCCAACCGACAAGGGTGAGGTCGTTGCCCCTGCTCACGAAGCGCGCCCGGCCCAAAGGCACGAGCTGGCGGTGAACGTCGGCCGAGGTTGCGTTGTCGCGATCGTTCAGGCAATTCTTCGGGTAAAAGAAAAGGGTCGGCCTGCCCGATTCGAACGCGGCGTTGAGAAGCCCAGCTGCATCACCAGCCGTGGAAGGCATCACGACGTCCACCCCGGGAGTGTGCGTGGCGATGGCTTCCATGCTGGAGGCGTGAAACGGACCGAGGCCGGGTTTATACCCGCCGCAGGTGATCATTACGATAACCGGGGCCTGCCACCCGCCGTCAGTTCGCCAGTACATGCTGCCGAGTTCGGCGAAGATCTGATTGTAGGCGATTGGAATAAAATCGGCGAATTGCAGGAATGCAACCGGCCGTTTGCCGGCGAGCGCCTGTCCGACAGAGACGCCGACAATGGACGCCTCGGCCAGCGGCGAGTTCACCACGCGACCGGGAAATGCCTGGGTGAGGCCGCGGGTCACGCCAAAGACGTCTCCTTTCGGATCCTCGATATCCTCTCCGAATAGAATGACCCTCTCGTCCACTGCCATCCGGGCGCGAAGGACCTCCCGGATCGCGTCGATCATCGTGAGTCGATCCTGCCCGTTGATCGCGGTCGCGTCGGCCCGGGCCGGCTCTGCGGCAGCGCCCACTCCTTTCTGATGACCGTTCGTCCCGCTGTGGTCCGAACCTCGGTGCTCCGACCCGGTGTATTCACGCCCGCGGTACTCCGCGGAGGGGTCCGAAAGCCGTGCCTCGAGCGGTCGGAGGGCGGTGAATACCGGACTCGGTTCCGGACCATGCTGGACTCGGCGCGCGGTTGCTTTGAGCTCCTGCCGGATATCCGCGACGATCGATCTCAGCGTGGACGCTTCTACCTTTTCGTCTATGAGTCTCTTTTCGAGATTTGCGACTGGATCGCCGATCATCCAGAGCGCAGCTATTTCCTCGGGTGTGCGGTAGGTGCGTTGATCGTCGGCGTTCGTGTGATTCTGCAGCCGGTCGACCTGAAAAACGACCACGATCGGCCTGCGATCGTTCCGCATTTGCGGGACAATTCCGGCAAACTGCTCGTGGCACCCAACCGGATCGCGGCCGTCCATGTAGACTATCGGTATGCCGAAAACGCTCTCGGCCAGGCCGTCGGGAAGCGAGTAAAAGGTTCTGCCCCCGGTTTTCGTCGAGATTGCGAACTCGTTGTCTTCTACGAGGAAAAGCACGGGCAACAGGTCGCGTGCGGCATGCGCAAGGCCCTCAAGCGATTCACCCTGTTGTGTCATCCCGTCGCCAAGGGCGCAAAGGACAATAGGATTTGTCGCTTTGTTCTTGATGACTGTTGCGACCCCTGCAGCCTGTAGCGGACTGTTTCCTACCGGTCCGACGAGACTCAAGATGTTCAACTCGGACGCGCTCATGTGAGCGTTCATTTGCCGTCCCCGCGAATGGGACCCATCTTTGTTGAACAAGCTCTGGAAGAACATTTCCGGGCTGATACCCCGGGCCAGCATCAGCGCTTTGTCCCGGTAATGGACGTGGAGCCAGTCGTCCGGGATGAGAAAGGTGTTGAGCACGGCGGTCGCCTCATGCCCGGCACCCGAAACGTGGAAAAAGGCCTCTCCCTGCCGTGTGTACTCCTGTTCAAGAAGGTCCATTTCCCGGGCGGTGACCATATGGCGGAAATGTTGAAGGAACAGATCCACCGAAATATCTGCACTCTGGTTCTTCTTCATCAGCGGGCCTCTTCTTGTGAAATGTTTTCCCGGAGGTGGTTGTAGATCGGCGCCGGAGCTCGTTGTAACATCTTTTGCTGACGCTAACGGTAATCTTAGACCGTCAACTCACTATATCATGTCGGTTTTTTCCCGTCGACATCCCGGCATTCGACAAGCAGATCCGCCCATCCAATGCCCTCGCCCGCACCGACATCACGTGTGAGCCGTTTTCCGAGAATTTCCGGCAGGTGCCGCGGGTGAAGGCCGGGAGTGAGTACCCTTTCTGTCCTCAGCACGGCTACGTCCGCAAACTCGAGACATTTTCCGGCTCCAAGCTCGGTCACCGCGTGAAGGGAGCGATTCGTTCTGCCGTAGTTCGTCAGTTCGGAGGCAGCGAGCGACTTGATACCGGTGCCGAGCACGGCCGAGACGGCAGCGGCACCGAACACTTCTTCAATCTCCGACACCACTTTTTCCGGGCCGGCAGCCGCCATGCTGGTTTCCGCAGAGCGCACCGCGACCGTCATTCGGGAGAAGTCTGCCGGTTCGAGCGCAACCGGATCATCGAGTCCGTTGGATTCGCGTGAAAGAGTGATGTGTTTTTCGATCACGGATGCGCCTTGGCTCAACGCGAGCACCGGCACGAGAACCGGGTCGAGCGTGTGATCGGAAACCCCGACCGGTACGCCGAAGAGCCTATTCAATCCGGGCAAGACCCGGAGATTGTACTCCTCGGGAGGAGCGGGATAGGAGGTGACGCAGTGGAGCAGGGTTATCGGCACGCTTCCGAGCTCGGCTATGGCCTCTTCGATGTCGGCGAGCAGAGATACGCCGGCGGAAAGATAGATGGAAAGGCCGTATTGGGCGACTTCACGGAGCAGTGGGACATGGTTGAGCTCGGGGCTCGCGATTTTCAGGGCGGCGACCCCCAATGAGCGCAGCATGCGGGCACTGCGCAGTCCGAACGGGGTGCAGAGGAACCGGATTCCATACTTTTCGGTCCGTTCCTTAAGGTCGGCATAGAACTCGACTGGACGCTCAAGTTTCTTGAATCGATCATATAGCCGAACGGAGCCGCCGGGAAGCGACACTTCACCGGTTGCCGGGTGGATGATCTCATCGGCGTAGACGGCCTGGAATTTCGCGCAATCGGCGCCGGACCCGGCAGCCGCCGCGATCAACTCGTCGGCTTTGACCGGGTCGCCGCCGTGCGAAGTCCCGATTTCGGCAATTATGAACGTACTGCCCGTCACGCCGTTCTCCGCCGACTCCCGCTATTGTCCGTTTCGTGCCGGTATTCGGTCGAATCCGGTGTATCGCACGAGAACGTCGGGAATCTTCACCGACCCGTCGGCCTGCTGGAAGTTTTCTATTACCGCAATCATGGCACGACTGGTTGCACAGGCGGTCCCGTTCAGCATGTGGACGAAACGGGATCGTCCCTCGTCGCGGAAGCGGACGCCGAGTCTGCGAGCCTGATAGTCTGTGCAGTTCGATGTGCTCGTTACTTCGCCCCAGTCACCGCCTGTTCCACGCCCCGGCATCCAGGCCTCGATGTCGAACTTGCGATAGGCGGGACCGCCAAGGTCTCCGGTGCAGGTGTCCACTACCCGGTACGGGATCTTCAGGCCCCGGAATATTTCTTCTTCAATCGCGAGCAGCTCTTCGTGTATCTCGTCGGATTGCTCCGGACGGCAGTAGACAAACATCTCTACTTTTGTGAACTGATGAACCCGATACAAACCCTTCGAAAACTGTCCGGCGGCTCCTGCTTCTCTTCGGAAACAGTGAGAGAGTCCAGCGAGGCGCACGGGAAGCTGTTCCGCATCCAGGATCTGGTCCGCATAGTATCCGCCGAGCGTAATTTCAGCGGTACCGATCAGGCAGGTTCCCGTACCCTCGAGAGTGTAGATGTTGCTTTCCTCTCCACGCGGCTGAAAACCGATGCCGGTCACAGTCTCTTCACGCGCGATATCCGGAGTGATGGTCGGCGTGAAACCCCTCGCCGTGACAACATCCAGAGCGTATCTGGCCAGTGCCAGGTCCAGGAGAACCGCTTCGTTTCGCAGATAGTAGAACTTGGTTCCTGAGACGCGCGCCGCCGTATCGAAATCGATCAAGTCGAGACTCTGGCCAAGTTCCACGTGGTCTTTCGCCGGAAACGCAAAGGTCGGAACAGTACCCCATCGGTGCACCTCCAGATTGTCCTTCTCTTCCTTGCCGACAGGTGCCTGTGGATGGGCCATGTTCGGGATCTTCTGGGCCTCTTCTGACAGTTGCCCTTCGATCGTTTTTAGCCGCTCTTCGCGATCGGGGAGCTGCTCTTTGATGTTTTTCCCCTCTTCAATCAGCGGGGCACGCTCTTCCTGCGACAGCTTGCCCTTCATCTTCCCGGCGTTCTCATTCCGTCTCATCCGCAGCGATTCGATCTCCTGAAGGAGTCCGTTGCGCTCGTCGTAGAGACGCACGACGAGATCGGCGTCCGCCTGGACGAACCGATTCGCGATGTTAGCTTTTACCGCATCGAGGTTGTCGCGAATGTACTTGAGATCGAGCATGTGGGTATACTATCTGCGGTCGCAGTCCGTGGCAAGCAGGCGCACGCATTTCATTCCATCAGGCAGGATTGCCGAACCGCTCTTCAAATTTTCGATCGATAAAAATTGTGAATAATAACCCTTTTAGTCTATTCCCCGGCTTGCATCGCGGGGGTAAGTTAAAGTTCAGAAAACAGAGGCAGACGCCACATTTTGCTGAACGCTTATGTTTGCTGATGCAATCGTACAGAAACGTGGAAACCATTTCGGGGAAACCGCTCGATCAATTTTACTGAATTGTGGGTCAATTCGAGCGGAATCCCCATTTCATCAGCTCAAAGCGAATTGCACAGCGGCAGCCGCTGGTGGACCGGAAGACTTCCGAGGTTAGCCCGGGTGCGGCGTGTTCTGTGACTGCTGATTCGACTACTGAAAACACTCTAATCAACAGTTTTGTACGGGAGTTTTTGTATTTCCTAGGCAGAAGTCTACGTCCTGCGGTCGGAATCCGCACGTCGGCATAAACGCGGGACCGCGGAGGGCAAGTAAAGGCATGAAACTGGAAGAGCTGACAACGAAAATCTACGAGGAAGGCGTCGCGCGCGCGAAAGCGCAGGAGGACGAGCTCCTCGGCAAAGCACGCCAGGAATCAGACCGGATATTGGCCGAGGCCCGACGGAAGGCATCGGAGATAGTCGATACCGCAAACGGGGAGGCAGGGCGTGCGAGGGCGCGTCTGGCTTCCGAGCTGAAACTCGCTGGTGAACAGGCTCTCTCGCAGCTGAAGAGCCGTATTTCCGAGTGCCTCGTAGAGAACACCCTTCCGGCGAGCGTCAGCGAGAGTCTCTCCGACAAGGAGTTTGTGCAGCGGCTCATCCAGGAAATCGTCGGCAAGTGGAACGTCGGTGACACAAACGTCGATATCAGCGTGATCCTTCCCATGGAACGCCAGGAGGAAGTCGCGAACAGGTTCGCCGCCAAAGCGAAAGAGCTGCTCGATCGCGGGCTGAACGTGAAGTTCAGCGACGACCTGAAGACCGGCTTCCAAATTCGTCCCAAAGACGGCAGTTACCGGATCTCCTTTCAGGAGGAGGATTTTACGTCCTTCTTCCAGAGTTTTCTGCGACAGAGGACGCGGGATGTTCTGTTTCCGACCGAAACGGATCCGAACGGCGCGTCGGACGATCAGCAGGCAGGGCTCGGTAGGTGACTCACGGCTACTATTTCCTGGCCGCCAGTCTCGAAGACGTGAGATGGGGCCAGGACGCGCCGCAGGGCACGCTTGAGGAGCTGATCGAGTATCTGGAGCCAAATCTGCTTCCGGCCGACCGCGTGGCCCTTCGACAGCTGTTCCTCATGCACGACATGCGAAACGCCGTATCATACCACGAGTCCGAAGACAGCTTCGTCACGCCCTCATGCTACGACCGTGACACGCTTATGGAAGCCGCGCAGACCGGCGGTGATGTGCTGCCTTTTCTGAACGAGTTTTTCGAGCTGCTGCGCAGCAACACACGTGCATATCCGGATATCCCCCTGATAGACGAGCTTTCCATCCTGTTCTTCGACATGATCGCGACGATCGATTCGAAGTTCGTGCGTGACTACTACAAGAGAGAGCTCGATCTGAGAAACTTGACGATTGCGCTGAGCCGTGAAAGCCAGGGATTTCCCTACCGGGAACGGCTCATTCCACGCGGCGATGTCTATGATGCGATCATGGCGGCAAATCCCCCCGACTTCGGACTCGGCGCCGAGTTCCCCTTCGTGGAGGAGCTGGTCCGCGTGTTCAAGACCACCGACCTCACCGCACATGAGCAGACGATGTCCCGCATCCGCTGGAACTGGTTGGATGAGCGAGTCGGATCGGAGTTCTTCTCCATTGATTTCATTCTTAGTTACGTCATCAAGTATCAGTCGGTTGCACGTTGGCAGACACTGAGCGAAGAAAAGGGTGATGAACTGTTCGGCGAGCTCCTCAATGCGGTGCGCCGAAGCGTTCGGTTCTCCCTCGAGTTCTCACATATCGGAGATAAGGAAAATGACGGCAGGACGAGTAGTAGGGATCAACAGTAATCTCCTGACGATACGTGTCGATGGGCCGGTTTCTCAGAACGAAATCTGCTATGTCTCGACCGCAGGCGATAGACTCATGAGCGAAGTGATCCGGATTAACGGTGACCGTGCTTTCGCCCAGGTGTTCGAGACTACGCGAGGCCTGAAAACCGGCGCGGAGGTCGAGTTCACCGGACGCCTCCTTGAAGTCGAGCTTGGACCGGGTATTCTGTCCCGGATCTACGACGGTCTGCAGGGTGACCTCGAGAAGAAGCAGGGCCTGTTTCTCAAGCGTGGCGAGTACGTTGAACCCCTGGACCGGGATCAGACCTATGATTTTATTCCCTATTGTCAAGTCGGAGACATGGTCCGCGCCGCAGACTGGCTGGGAGAGGTCAAAGAGAGCTGGCTCAGCCACAAGATCATGGTTCCGTTTGACATGGAGGGTGTCTGGACGGTCGATTCGATCGAGCCGCCCGGAAGTCGGCGTGTGGCCGACGTAATCGCAGTGCTGAAAAACGGCACGAACGAAACGGTCGAGGTCACCATGATGCAGCGATGGCCGGTCAAACGAGCCATCACCGCGTATAAGGAAAAGCCGAGACCTTTCCGCGTTCTCGAGACCGGGGTCCGCATCATTGATACTTTCAATCCGATCGCGGAAGGCGGAACCGGGTTCATACCCGGGCCGTTCGGCTGCGGTAAGACAGTTCTCCAGCATGCGGTTTCGAAGAACGCCGAAGCGGATGTCATCATCATGGCCGCCTGTGGTGAGCGCGCGAACGAGGTCGTCGAGCTCTTTACCGAGTTTCCTGAACTGATCGATCCGCGAACCGGTCGGAAGCTGATGGAACGGACTACCATCATTTGCAACACGTCAAACATGCCCGTAGCTGCCCGTGAGGCGTCCGTCTATACATCGATGACGATTGCGGAGTACTACCGCCTCATGGGGCTGCGGGTTCTCATGCTTGCAGATTCAACTTCGCGGTGGGCACAGGCGCTGCGCGAGATGTCGAACCGGCTCGAAGAGCTTCCGGGACCGGATGCGTTTCCAATGGACCTTTCTGCCATCGTCGCCTCCTTCTATTCCCGGGCCGGCATCGTTCGGCTCAACAACGGGAAAACCGGCTCGGTCACCTTTATCGGAACAGTCTCACCGGCGGGCGGAAATCTCAAAGAACCGGTCACCGAATCGACGAAAAAGGCGGCACGCTGTTTCTACGCGTTATCTCAGCCCCGCGCCGACTCGAAGAGGTATCCGGCCGTCGATCCGATCGACAGCTACTCGAAGTACCTCGAGTATCCGGAAATCGAAAAGGATCTCGCCGAACGGTTGGACCCCGACTGGGTCGAAAAAGTACTCGAGGCGAAGAACTGGACGCAACGGGGCAAAGAGGCGGACGACCAGATCAACATCCTCGGCGACGACGGCGTCCCGATCGACTATCACACCACTTTCTGGAAATCGGAAACCATCGACTTCGTGCTCATGCAGCAGGACGCATTTGATCCAATAGATTCGGTGACGCCGTTTTCACGACAGAAGTACATGCTTGATCTGGTGCTCGGCATCTGCTCGCGGGAATACGGATTTGACAGCTTCGAACAGGTTGGGACCTATTTCAAGCGGGTCATCAACTCCTGCAAACAGATGAACTACAGCGAGTTTCAGAGCGAAGACTTCAAACGTCACCAGGATGAGCTTTCGGCGATCATCCGCGAACGGGCCATGGTGGAGGAGAGTGCGAAATGAAACAAACTCAGGCCTTTCAACGGGTGTACACAAAGATTTCCAGGATCACCAAGGCTACCTGTTCGCTGCATGCCACCGATGTGTCGAATGAAGAGCTCGCCTACGTTGCGGGTCGTCACGCGCAGGTTCTCAAGATAGATGGGGACGAGGTAACCCTTCAAGTTTTCGAAGGCACCGAGGGGATCGGGACTGATGCGGAAGTCGTGTTTACCGGAAAACCGCCCATGATTCGCCTCTCCCCGCAGATGGCGGGCCGATTCTTCAATGCATACGGGGACCCTCTCGACGGAGGTCCGCCGATTGAAGGTGAGGAACGCGAAATTGGCGGGCCGTCTCTGAACCCCGTCCGGAGACGCCAGCCGTCGGAGCTGATCGCCACCGGAATCGCGGGAATAGACCTGAACAACACGATAGTAACGGGGCAGAAAATTCCGTTCTTTGCCGATCCTGATCAGCCCTATAACCAGGTTATGGCGGACGTTGCGCTTCGCGCTCAGGCCGACAAGATCATTCTCGGCGGCATGGGCATGTCCAACGACGACTATCTCTACTACCGCGAGCTTTTCGACAACGCCGGCTCGATCGACAAGATCATCAGCTACGTTAACACCACCGATGACTCCGCCGTGGAGCGGCTGCTTATTCCCGACATGGCCCTGACCGCAGCCGAATATTTTGCGGTTGACCACAATCAGAACGTGCTTGTCCTGCTGACGGATATGTCGCTCTTCGCTGACGCGCTGGCAATCGTCGCCAACAAGATGGATCGAATTCCATCGAAGGACTCGATGCCGGGATCGCTCTATTCCGATCTCGCCAAAATATACGAGAAGGCGGCCCAGTTTCCTGGAGGCGGCGCAATCACCATCATCGCGGTCACAACGCTCTCCGGGGGAGACATTACCCATGCAGTCCCCGACAATACGGGTTACATCACCGAAGGCCAGCTTTTTCTGCGCAAGGACAGTGACATCAACAAAGTCATTGTCGACCCCTTCAGGTCACTCTCCCGTCTGAAGCAACTTGTCATCGGAAAGAAGACCCGAGAGGATCATCCCCAGGTCATGAACGCCGCGGTTCGCCTCTACTCGGATGCGGCAAATGCTCGCACCAAACGCGACAATGGTTTCGAGCTCACCGACTACGACGCCCGCGCGATCAAGTTTGCCTACGACTATTCACGCGAACTGCTCGCCATCGATGTGAATCTGCAAATCGAGAAGATGCTCGACACCGCCTGGGATCTTCTCGGCAAATACTTCCACCGATCCGAAATCGGCATCAAAGAGTCGATTCTCGAGAAATACTGGAAGGGCAGTGAGGCGTGATCGATGGTGTTGAAATATCAGTTCAACAAAGTCTCCATGCAGGGATTACAGCGCCAGCTCAAGGTCCGCGAGTCTGCTCTTCCAATTCTCAAGAGCAAAGAGGCCGCTCTACGTGTCACGGAGAAAAAGCAGAAAGACGAGTACGTTCGGCTCGAGGCGGAGTACAACAAGAAACTTTCGCAGCTGCGCGGTGATATACGGCTCTGGGCGGAGTTCCCGTCAAAGATATACGAGCTCAAAGAGATAGCGATAAACAGGAGCCGGATCGCCGGTGTCGAGGTGCCCGATGTGGAACGGATCGACTTCAACCTGCGAGATTTCTCCCGTTTCCATCAGCCGTTGTGGGTTTCGACCGGTGTCATCATTCTGCGAGACTTGACAACCATGCTCACGCGGATGGAGGTTGTCTCCAAGGGCATCGAAGTCATCCAGTCTGCGCGCCGGAAGACTACGCAGAAAGTCAACCTCTATGAAAAGGTGCAGATACCTGCTTACGGAGAGGCCATCCGGCGGATCAAGCGATACCTGGAAGACGTGGCGAACCTGGACACTGCCGTTCAGAAGATTACCAAGCAGCGGGCAGAGCAACAGGAGCTTGCAGAGGAGTTCTCAAATGGTTGAGCCGATGGTCAAGCTCACGCTGCTGTTTCGGCCGGCCGTGCGTGAGAAATTCGTATCCAAGCTGCAAGAATTCGGCATCGTCCACATCGAGCAGCGGCAGTTGGAGGAGAACGCAGAGACTACCCGCCTTGCGTCGCGGATCGCACGTGTCGGGCAGCATCAAAGCTACCTGCGGTTGCGTGCCGAAGAGCTGGAGGTAGCGCCGGCGAGCGCTCCCTATCAGGGAAAGATTGACGATCTCATCAGGAAGATCGATCTGCTTCGCGTGCGAATCGAAGGGTACGAGACCGAACGGGCCCAGCTGGTTCGTGAGCTATCAACCGCCGATCGATGGGGAAATTTCGATCCGGAATTGATCGAAGGGCTCGACAAGTTCGGGCTTCACATGTCGGTCCACTCCGCAACCCTCGCGACCGCCGCGGGTATTGCCGAGGAGATGAAGAGCGACGGGGAACGCTCCTTCGTTTCATTGTTCGAAGACAAGGGAACGGCTTATTTCGCGGTGGTTGGGCCCGCGGACCGGGAAGCGAAAGCGATCTCGGTGCCCGAAGAGCGGCTTCCGGAACGAAATGCTTCTCTGGTTCGAGGACGATTAGCGAAAGTCGACGAAGGCATCGACGAGGCACGTTCGGAAATAGACGCGTTGCTTCCTTTCAGAGACGCACTGTCGGCGCGGATTGCAGAGCTGCAGAATGAGCTATCGTTCAAAATTGTCGTTGGGAGCGTCCATGACGCCGGTGAGGGGCACCTCTATTTTCTCACCGGGTGGATTCCCTCCGGTCAGCGCAACCGGCTCGAAGAGTTCCTCCAGAGCGAGGAAGCCGCCTACCTACTTGAAGATCCTCTACCCGAAGATAAGGTGCCGGTTAAGCTTCACAACGGCGCGTACACGCGGCTCTTCGAGCCGATTCTGCGCATATTCAGCATTCCCAACTATCGAGAGCTTGATCCTACACCTTTTTTCGCGCCGTTCTACACGATATTTTTCGGCCTCTGCGTGGCCGATCTGGGATATGGCGTTCTTCTTCTCGTCGCCGCGCTTGTGGCGTTCGCAGTGATCAAGCGCAAGTCGGTGCGACCGCTTCTGTATCTCGGGCTGATCCTGGCGACCTCAGTGATCGTCTTCGGTCTGCTGCTGAATGACCTCTTCGGCATCAAGATAACCAGCATTGCGGGGCCGCATTCGGCCCTTTCTCGCGTCGTGCTTTTCGGCAGCGTAAACAGCGCCATGATGCTCGCAATCACTCTCGGGATCATCCAGATAACGTTTGGATACATTCTTCGGGCGGTCAACCAGGTGCGAGCGCATGGGCCGACGGCCGCCCTCAAACCCGCGGGCATAATCCTGATGCTGCTGGGAATTGTTCTTGCAGCGCTGCACACGCTTGGTGCGTCGTTCACCGTTGGGCCGATCCCGTTCGGCGCGGCCGTAGCAGCAATTCCTGCCGCGCAGCAGATCGGGTACGGCATGATCGGCGTTGGATTGTTGCTGCTGCTCCTTTTCAACAGTCTGGAGAAGAAGATCTTTCTTCGGCCGCTTCACGGGTTGTGGGAGCTGTACGAGCTGGCGACCACCGTTCCCGGCTACATTCTGTCCTACCTTCGCCTATTTGCGCTGGGCCTGTCCGGAGCCCTGCTCGGGGAGACCGTAGTCAATCTCGCAGTGATGGTGAGAGGCGACGCCTGGTGGGGTATCTTTCCGATGATTCTGGTGCTTCTTGTTGGGTCGGGAGTCAATCTTGCAATTGGATTATTGTCCGCATTCGTTCATTCGCTGAGGCTGACTTTTGTGGAGTTCTATAACTCCGTTGGATTCAAAGGCGGCGGCGTTGAATACCGCCCGTTTGAACTGAAATCTTGAAACGTTGATCCGTGTGGCATAGCGGAAGCCACAGATCTATTTGACTTGGAGGAAACTCATGGGAGCGATTGCAGCTGCAATGGGCGGTAACATCACCTGGGCGGCACTTGGATTGGGACTAATGTTTGGGTTGTCGGGTATCGGCTCGGCAATCGGGATCGTCACTGCCGGAAATGCGGTAATCGGAGCCATCCGGAAGCGTCCCGAGACTTTTGGCGTGAACCTCGTACTTTCAGCATTGCCTTCGACGCAGGGATTGTACGGTTTCGTCGGGTATATCATTTATGCCGGATACATGTCTCCGCAGATGACGGTCTACCAGGCCGCGCTCGTTTTTGGCGCAGGAGTGGGGCTCGGAGCGGTCAATCTCTTCTCCGGCATCAAGATGGGGGAAGTTTGCGCGTCGGGTATCACGTCGATCGGGTCGGGTCACAATGTCTTTGGAAACACACTCGTGCTCGCCGCATTCCCGGAGTTCTACGCAATACTTGGACTAGTTACTGTCATATTGATGGGTGGTCTGATAAAATAACTGGTCACCAGGAGGAGCCGGATCGATGTTGCTTTCCGAAATATTCACCGTGGACCGAATCAAGGTTGACCTCGCAAGCAAGACAAAGACCGAGCTGTTCCACGAGCTCGTACATTTTCTCGAAGAGAGCGGGGCAATCGCCGACGCCAACCGGGTAATGGACGCACTGTGGCAGCGCGAGAGCGTGATGAGTACCCTTGTGGCGCCGAACATCGCGCTGCCCCACGCATCGCTCTGGCTGTTCAAGCAGACGGTCGGAGCGTTTGGAGTCTCGAAACAGGGAATAGATTATGGAGCACCGGACGGAAAGCCCGTTCACCTCGTCATGCTGCTAATCGACGACCGGTATGAATCGGACAAGCATCTGGCGATTCTAAAGAAGAGCGCGCGACTTGTCGGAAGCCCCAATTTTCTGAGCAAGATTCTGAGCTGCAACCAACCTCAGGATGTGTTTGATCTCATCATACAAATGGAAGAGATGCAGCGGATATAGTTTCCGTCGCATTGCCGTTGTTCTGATACTGCTTCTTTCGGGCGCAGCTCCCGGTCCAAGTCCTCGCTGCCATCGCGCGTCGGTTGACCTGCAAATTCTTTATCAGTAAAGTAGCCTACGGAGGCGAATATGGCGTTTCGTTTGAGAAGTGCGACAACGACGATGGGTCGTCGTATGGCGGGTGCAAGAAGCCTGTGGCGTGCCGCAGGAATGAAGAGCGACCAGATTGGAAAACCGATTATCGCGATCGCCAATTCATTCACCCAATTCGTTCCGGGTCATACTCACCTGCACGACATAGGCCAGCAGGTGAAAAAGATCGTTGAAGAGCTGGGCTGCTACGCCGCGGAGTTCAACACCATCGCGGTCGACGACGGTATTGCGATGGGCCACGACGGAATGCTCTACTCCCTTCCGTCCCGCGACCTTATAGCCGACAGCGTGGAATACATGGTGAACGCCCATCAGGCGGACGCGCTCATCTGCATCTCCAACTGTGACAAGATCACTCCGGGCATGCTGATGGCAGCGATGAGACTGAATATCCCTACCGTTTTCGTCTCTGGCGGGCCCATGGAAGCCGGGAAGATCGGCGACAGGAGTCTCGATCTGATCGACGCAATGGTCCTGTCGGCCGACGCGTCGGTGTCCGACGACGAGATTGCGCAGGTTGAGGCAGCCGCATGTCCGACCTGCGGTTCCTGCTCCGGGATGTTTACCGCAAATTCGATGAACTGTCTCAACGAGGCGCTTGGCATGGCTCCAGTCGGAAACGGCACCGTCGTAGCTACCCACGTCAATCGGCTCAAACTTTTCGAGGACGCCGGACGCCTCATCGTCGATATGGCAAACCGCTATTACGCGAAAGAGGACCTCTCCGTTCTTCCGCGCTCCATTGCCTCGCGGGCTGCATTCATGAATGCCATGGCCCTGGATATTGCGATGGGAGGCTCGACGAATACGGTACTTCACCTCCTGGCGATAGCGCACGAAGCGGAAGTGGACTTCACGATGAAGGACATCGACGAGTTGTCCCGAAAAATTCCCTGCCTTTGCAAGGTTGCGCCCAGCTCGCACTACCACGTTGAAGACGTAAATCGGGCCGGCGGAATTTTATCGATCATGGCGGAGCTCGACCGCGCGAAACTTATCGACCGGAGCGCGTATCGCGTCGACGGGCTTACGCTCGGAGAGGCGATAGACCGCTACGACATCACCGGCGCCGATCTGCAAGCGGACGCACGCGTCGTATTCGAAAGCGCGCCGGCGGGTGTTCCCAGTCGACAGATGGGTTCTCAGGCGTCGCGGTACCGTGAGCTCGATACCGACCGCGAGAACGGGTGCATCAGAGATTTTGCCCACTGCTACTATCCCGACGGAGGGCTCGCCGTGCTTTACGGGAATATCGCCGAGACCGGATCGATTATAAAAACCGCCGGGGTCGATTCCTCGATCCTGAAGTTTTCCGGTCCTGCACGCGTATTCAACAGCCAGGACGCGGCGTGCGACGGAATACTGGAGGGCCGGGTAAAGGCCGGCGACGTAGTGGTTATCCGGTATGAGGGACCGCGGGGGGGGCCGGGGATGCAGGAGATGCTCTATCCAACCAGTTACATCAAGAGCATGCACCTGGGAAAGAGCTGCGCGCTTATCACTGACGGGCGTTTCTCGGGCGGCACCAGCGGACTCTCGATCGGACATGTCTCCCCGGAGGCCGCCGCGGGCGGAGGCATTGCGCTGGTCAGGGACGGGGATACTATAGATATTGACATTGCCAAACGAGCTCTCAATCTGCGCCTGGACGACGCGACGGTGACGCGGCGCCGACAGGAAGAAGAGGCTCGTGGTAGTGAGGCATACACTCCGGGGCCACGGGAGCGAACTGTTTCAGCCGCATTGCGACTCTACGCGCAGCATGTTACCTCCGCCGACAGGGGGGCTGTTCGAGACGTTTAGGGGCGAATACAAAACCCACCAGATATGCGGCAGGAGAGTTCACGATGAGCAATGGTGAGTTCCAGGTTCTTGGAATAGCGGGAAGTCTGCGAAAGGGCTCCTTCAATAAAGGCCTGCTCCGAGCAGCCGTGAAAGTAAAACCCGACGACCTGAACATAGATATTTACGACATCTCGCGTATTCCACTTTTCAATGAGGATCTTCGCGTCGATCGAGATCCGGGTGTAATTCGCGAGTTCAAGGAACGTATTGCGACGGCCGACGGGTTGCTGTTCGCGGTCCCCGAGTACAACTACTCGATAGCGGGAGTGTTCAAGAACGCAATAGACTGGGCATCCCGGCCTATCGAGACGTCGCCTCTGGTCGGCAAACCGATCGCAATGATGGGTGCCGGCGGGGGCCTGGGCGCGGGACGTGCGCAGTACCACCTCCGTCAGGTCGCAGTGTTTACCAATATGCTGCCGATGAACCGGCCGGAGTTGATGGTGCCGCGCGCCCGAGACAAGTTTGAAGAGAACGGCGATCTGAAGGACGAGAGTTATCTGCCGCGGATCGCCGAGTTCCTGACCGCCTTCGTCAATTGGATCAAGTTCGTGAAAGCCGGGCACGCGGCGTTGTAGTCGGCTGGTGCACACTCCAGGACGGAGCGCGCAAAACATACGGTGGCGGGGTGTGACCTATGACGATGATTCGGCTCGATCATGTCGCAGCGCAGTTGGAGGGGCTCGAAGAGACGATCATCCACCGCTTGATCGACCGCGCACAATTTGCCCACAACCCTCCCGCCTACGAGCGCGGGCGAGAGCGGATTTCTCGGCGAAGATCGGATGAGCCTCTTTGACCTTCGCCTGCGCAGCCAGGAGCGAATGGATGCGGAGTTCGGTCGATTTCAGGTTCCTGAAGAGCGGCCCTTTTCAATTGACCTCCCCGTGCCCCGGCGTGAGGTCGCGCTTCCTCCGACGATTCTCCAGCTGCCGCACTTCGACGCCGTGAACCTCTGCCCGGCAATTCTTGCGGCCTATCTTCCCTTCGTCCGTGAGTTCTGCGCGCCCGGAATCGACGAACAGTTCGGGTCGAGCGTCGAACATGACGTTTACGCCCTTCAGGCGATAGCGCGCCGCATCCATTTCGGTGCGATGTACGTTGCCGAAGTGAAGTATCGCTCGAATACTTCCGCCTATCGACTGCTCATTCAGGCGGGAGACCGTGACGAGCTCATGAGGTTGCTCACACGGCCGGACGTCGAAGCCAACATCATAAAGAGGGTCGGTGAGAAGGTGCACTACATTCAGGCTCACGTGAACCGGGCTGTTCGGAAGCTCATAGATGAAGACGTGGTACTCGAGTTCTATCGCGACACAGTCATCCCTCTGACAAAGGAGGGGGAAGTGCGCTATTTGACCGAACGGGTCTTGTGACGGTCGAAAGGAGAGCTTATGGACGGCGACACGGACAGAAAGAGTGAAAAGCGCAGATACGAGCGATTCGAAGTGCGCCAGATCATAGATATCGCATTTCCTCGCGAAACCTTCTTCCATGCGGAAGGACTCAACCTGGGCGAGGGCGGAATGCTCTGCAGGACATCCTACCCGATCGAACCGCTATCGACCGTCTATTTTCTGCTCGAACTCTCCGCACCAAAGCTGCCGCAAGACTCGACCGCCCGGCTGCCGCAAGCGCACATTATCAAGACTCAAGGCACGGTCGTACACACCCGGGTTGACGAAGACGGCACGGTGTTCGGCGTGGAGTTCGAAGACCTCACGGATGCCGATCGCGACGCTCTGCGCGCCTACCTTGAGACCGCCTCCGAGCGCAATACGAACTGATTCTCGGCTATTTCTCCAGGCGATTGGCGCGCCTGGCCGCCGCAACCACCGCATCCATTACGCTTGCGGTAAATCCTCCACGCTCGAGGGCCCGTATTCCGTCAATCGTGGTACCTGCCGGAGAGATCACCTTGCTCAGGAGCTCCTGGGGGTGCGGCCGCGATTCCGTCGTTTCCGACGGTCCGGAGGCGAGCAGAGCCGACGCACCCTCGACCATCTTGAGGGTGATTTCGAGCGACTTTTCGTAGGGAATTCCCGCCCGCGTCCCGCCGAGCGCCATCGCGTGGACGAATTGAAAGAGGAAGGCGATTCCCGAACCGGACAGTCCGGTAAAAGCGGAAAGGAGGGGCTCCGGTAGCTCGAAGGGCGTGCCTATTGCCTGGGCCACGGTACGTGCATCGGCGAGAAACTGGGGGTCGGTCTCCGGGGCGGCCGCCAGGCCGACAGCCGCCCTTCCGAGGGATGCTGCCAGGTTGGGCATGAAACGTATGAAGCTGCAACCCGGGAGGTGCGTAAGAAGCGTATTGATCGTGGTTCCGGCAAGGATAGAAACTATGCGATTGCCAGCAAGAACGTGACCGATACTCTCGACCACCGAATCGAGATCCTGCGGTCTGACAGAAAGCACTATCAGGTCCGAAAAGTCCCGAAGCTGTTCAGGAGAGTCTGTAATATCGGTTACCGAATCCATCGCCCGCGCGCGTCGCCGACGTTCCGCAGACTTATCCACAATTGCCGCGGTGACGAGCGGGTCTTTTGCCCGCAGTCCGCGCACAATTGCCTCTCCCATTGTCCCGAACCCGACAATCCCGATCCTCTTCATTCGTCGTTCACCTCGTTATCTGCCGCCAGGTCCATCCCGGAAGCGGCCCTCTGCAGTCCCGGAAACCCGTGGCCACGGAAGACTTCGTAGGCAAGCACCGCGACCGCATTCGAGAGATTAAGCGACCGCGTACCCTCTCGCATCGGCAGTCGTACTACATTACTCCGATTCTGGCACAGAAGGGAATCCGGCAGCCCGGTTGACTCAGGCCCGAAAAAGAGCCAGCACGGGTCAGGATACTGAAGCTCGTTGTAGACTACCGAGCCGCGGGCTGTCGCGAAAAAACGGGCGGACCGATCAGAGAGTTCGAGGACTCTTTCGACGGACGGATGCAGACAGACAGATACCAGCGGCCAATAGTCGACGCCAGCGCGTTTGAGATATCGGTCTTCGAGTGAAAAACCAAGCGGTTCTACGAGGTGAAGCGTCGCACCGAGTGCGGCGCAGGTCCTCGCCACGTTGCCGGTGTTCTGCGGAATCTCGGGATTCACCAGCACAACGTTCAGATTCATACGAAGATAACCCTACCCGAAACGAGCTGAAGAAGAAACCAGACTCCGTCGCGCACCGTTCGCGCGAGATTGAATCGAAAGGTTCCTGCCGAATTCTGTTCCGGCACGACCTCGCGGCAATAGGCCGCGGGCATCACCTGATCGCCTGAAGAGCTCCCGCGTAATCCGGCTCCTGGCCTATGTCGGGGACCTGTTGCGTGTAGACAACCCTGTTGGTCTCGTCGAGAACTACCACCGCCCGACTCAGGAGTCCGGCCATAACACCGTCGACCAGTTCAACGCCGTACTTCCGGCCGAAATCGCGGTCTCGCATCTGGGAAAGCGTGATGACGTTATTGATTCCTTCCGTATCGCAGAAGCGTCGCTGCGCATAGGGCAGATCGTTGCTGACAGTGAGACAGACGACATTTTCCATCGTCGCAACTTCCTGATTGAATCTCTTCGCAGACACCGCGCAGACGCGCGTATCCAGACTGGGTACTATGTTCAGAATCTTCTTCTTTCCTGGAAAATCAGCGAGCGATACGTCGGTGAGATCGCCTCGGGTCAGTTTGAAGTCGGGCGCCTTGCTGCCTACAGCCGGAAGTTCGCCACCTGTGTGAACTGTGTTGCCTTTGTGAGTGACTTGAGCCATTGCCTCTCCTCCTAAGCCGATAAGGTAAACAACTGGAGAGGCTTCGACAACGGCGGTCAGATACCAAGATTGAGCGGCTCAGAGCTCTGGTGGCCAAACTCGACTATATTGAGCACGACGGGAACTGCACGGATGCTTTTCATAACGCGCTTGAAATCTTCGCGTTTCTCCAGCTCCATGGTAAACACTGCCTCGATGTGTTCGGCATCAGTCTCTTCGATCTTGCCTTCAATAAGGTGTCCCTTGAATTTTCGGACCGCGCCTTCGATCTCGGAAAAAAGATCGAGCGTTCGGCGGGCGGTGACCCGAAACCGCCTTGTCGCTTTCGGGGAGACAGTCTCCCACTCCACCTCAATCATCCGTTCTTTGAAATCGGCAATATAATTCAAGTTGCTGCAGCCGAGCCGGTGCACGATGATTCCACGCCCTCGCGATACGTATCCGATAATATCATCGCCGGTAGACGGACTGCAGCACTGCGCGAACCTGATCATCATGTTTCGTTCGGTACCGATCCGGATCCCGACCTTGCTTGTGTCCATGATCTGGTGGGGGTCCACGCGGCTCTCGGCAGTCTCGGTCACCGGCAACTTGTGAGTCGGTTTTAGATCATGGTGCGGATGATCCGCCTTCTTGCGGGCGACGATATTTCGATCGATGATGAGCGTCTCATCGTGGCGATTGAGCCAACCGCGGATCTTGCTTCGCGCGCGGGTAGTGCGAACGAAGCGGAGCCAGTTGACGTGTGGATGCGCCTGAGGCGAGGTCATGATTTCGATCACCTGGGTGTTCTTGAGCTCTTCTTTGAGCGGGACGATTACCCCGTCCGCCTTGGCGCCCATGCAGTGGTTGCCGATTTCGGTATGGATGTGGTAGGCAAAATCGATGGGGGTGGAACCTTTTGTCAGCTCGACCGCGTCCCCCTTGGGCGTGAAGAGGTAGATGGAGTCCTTGAGTAACTCCCTCTTAATTTCATCGAGGAACTCGTTGGAATTGATTCTGAAACCATTCAGGCTCTTGACGCGGCTTATGATCGCCAGGTCTTCCGGTTTCTCGCCGTCCGGGCTCAGCTGCTGCTTGTAGAGCCAGTGTGCGGCGATTCCATATTCAGCAACGTGATGCATGTCGTAGGTGCGAATCTGGATTTCGATGAGCTTTCCGCCATAACACATTACCGTCGTATGCAGGCTCTGATATTTGTTCGCTTTCGGCATCGCGATATAGTCTTTGAATCTGCCCTCGATCGGCATCCATAGCTGGTGGACAAGGCCCAGAACCGTGTAACACTCGGTCTGGTTGTTGCACACGACCCGAATTCCGAGCAGGTCGTAAATCTCGTCGATGGACTTGCTGCGGCGTTTCATCTTCTGATAGATCGAATAGAAGTGTTTGGCCCTCGTGTCGACGTCTACTTCGATCTTTTCCGCAGCCGCCGCTTCATAAATCGCCTTCTCGACCCGATCGAGATACTCCGCGCGTTCACCGCGTTTCTGCGCGACAAATGCCTTTATCTGCTCATACGCTTCCCGGTTCAGGTGTTTGAGCGAAAGGTCTTCGAGCTCATCTTTCAATCCGGAAATGCCGAGTCGTTCAGCGAGTGGTGCGTAGATATCCAGACACTCCTGCGCTATCGCCTTCCTGCGCGGCTCGGTTTTGAATTGGAGCGTGCGCATATTGTGGAGCTTGTCGGCGAGCTTTATGAGTATCACCCGGATGTCTTTTACCATGGCAAAGAGCATCTTGCGGATGGTTTCCGCTTCCTGAACGTTCTTGTTCTTCGCCTTCACGATATTGATTTTGGTGACGCCGTTCACGAGCGACTCGACCTCGCGGCCGTAATCACGCCGCAGATCCTGCCGGGTTATCAGCGTGTCTTCGAGGACATCATGGAGCAGCGCGGCCATGACCGTCCGGGCATCCATGCGAATATCCACGAGGATTTCAGCGACCTGAAGCGGATGTATGAAGTAGGGTTCTCCGCTGTCGCGGAGCTGTTCGCTGTGCAGCTTCTGCGCGTGATCGCACGCCGCGATGATCTGTTCCCGCTCAAGAGCAGTGTAGTCGGAAAGTTTTGCTGAGAATTCCTCGATGTTCTTTACCATACCGTTAAACCGGTTTCCGCCCTACGGTCACCCGCCCCCTTCCGGCAAGGTCCGTATGAGTTACCACATCGGCAAATCCGGCGTTTACCATGATTGTACGTGCAGAGGATACCTGCGGATCTGCGGTCTCGACACAAAGATAGCCATTTCGGACTAAACATTCTATGGCCTCAATAGCCAGCCGGCGCACCAGATCGAGGCCGTCTCGCCCACCATCGAGGGCCACTGCGGGTTCGGGCCATCCGCTCATCCGCATGCTGGCGTATTCATCGCTGGTGAGATAGGGCGGGTTTGCGGTAATCAGGTCAAACTCACCGGCGATTCCCGAGAGCAGGTCGCTGGGAAAAAACTCCACAGGGTGATCGCTCCGGATATCTGCGCTGCGAAGAATCCGTTCGGCATTCTCCACAGCGACATCGAGCGCTGCGGGGCTCAGGTCGGACGCGGAAACTTCCAGATCCGGACGCTCGGCCTTGAGCGTAATTGCAATGCAGCCGCTTCCGGTGCAGACGTCGTGAATCCGGCTGATGTTCGGGTTGGAGTCCACGAGATCCAGAGCGGTCTCCACCAGAACTTCCGTATCCGGGCGGGGAACAAGAACACGGCTGTCGACGAGGAATTCCCGGCCGTAGAACTCCTTCATTCCCCGAATGTAGGAAACCGGTACGCCAGCAATACGGCGATCGAGGAGCACGCGGAACGAATGAAGTGCGGCGTCCGGCATAATTTCGCGCAGGTCCGTGAAGAGACGCTCTTTTGAAACGGCAAGCGTGTGACAAAGAAGGAGAACCGCGTCGAGATAGGGCGTCTCGACCGAAGCATTGCGAAGTGTAGCCGCCGCGTCGTTCAGCGCTTCGCGAATGGTCATGAAACGCCGGAATCCTCTGTTTTCATTATCTGTTCCCGCGCAGTGACCTTGAGTGCGTCGAGGAGCTCGCCCATATTGCCCTGGATGACCGAATCGAGTTTGTAGAGCGTCAGGTTGATTCGATGGTCGGTGACTCGGTTCTGCGGAAAGTTGTAGGTGCGAATTCTTTCCGACCGGTCGCCTGAGCCTATCTGGTTGCGCCTTGCGTTCGCGCGCTCCTGCGCTTTCCGCTGTTCTTCCATCTCGAAAAGTCGAGCCTTGAGCACACGAAGCGCCTTTGCCTTGTTCTTGTGCTGGGATTTTTCGTCCTGACATATCACCACCATACCGGTCGGTAAATGGGTGATGCGGACAGCGGAATCGGTGGTGTTCACGCTTTGCCCGCCGGGCCCACCGGAACGATAGACGTCGATGCGAAGTTCTTCCGGGTTTATTTGTATGTCTGTGTCTTCGGCCTCCGGGAGAACCGCCACCGTAACGGCGGAGGTGTGGATTCGCCCTCCGGATTCGGTCTCGGGGACGCGCTGAACGCGATGCCCTCCGGACTCGAACCTCATCGTGCCGTACACGTCTTTTCCCGAAAGTGAAAATATGATTTCCTTGAACCCGCCCAGCTCGGTTTCGTTGGAGGTGATGACTTCCTGTTTCCAGTGGCGAGTCTCGGCATAGCGGGAGTACATGCGATAGAGGTCTGCGGCGAACAGGCCCGCCTCCTCGCCGCCGGTTCCAGCCCGGATTTCTACGATGATGTCCTTACTGTCCATCGGATCACGCGGAACCAGAAGCAATTTGAGCTGTTCTTCCGAACGCTCCTTTTGCTCCTCCAGGCGGTGTGTCTCTTCCCGAGCCATCTCACGCAGCTCGTGATCGGATTCGTCTTCCATGAGGGAGCGGGACGCTTCCAGATCGTTACATATCTTCGTGTAGTTTCGATACTCCTGCATGAGCTCGGAGAGCCTCGCGTGCTCCTGCATGGTCTCCCTGTACCTGCGAGCGTCGCGCGGAAGGTTTGGGTCGAGTACCGCAGTTTCGAGCTCCGAATACCGAGCTTCCAGCGCTTTCAATTTTTGGATCATTTTCTTTCAGCCTCTCCAGTTTCTTCGGTCCGACGGTGGCCGACAGCGCCCGGCGCCACTCGTTGCAGACTGCGCCGCGCACGGCAGACCGGCGGGCAAAGTTCCGCGGGAAATGATGTGACTACAGCTACAAGCTGGGCGGTGTTGCAGGAGTCTTGGCGGGGGGGCGGATGAAGCCGAATACGCTTCCGAAAATGCCGCCGAGAATATGCGCGAACTGGGAGATGTTGTCCTGGTGAAGTGAATTCACCACCTCGCGCGCAAGGTAAAGAACTATGACAAAAATAAAGGTCAGCGGAATGTCCCCGCGCTCGATATTGGTGAACGACACGAGAATTATCATCATGAAAACTATTCCGCTGGCTCCAAGAAGCCCCGTAGGAAGCAGCAGAACATTCAGGAGGCCGGTGGCCAAAGCCGTGACAAACATCATGAACAGAAGGCGGCCCGAACCGTACTTCTCCTCGAGGATGGGGCCGAGCAACAGGATGAACGCGAAGTTGCTGATGAGATGATTCCAGTTCGCATGACCGACCACAAAAAGCACCAGTCGTGGCCACTGCAGAAAGTTTCCCCAGTCCAGATGCGGCCCGATTGAAAAATAGTTTCTGGTGAGCGCTCCGCCCGTCAGCTGGTCAATCCCCAAGACCAGAGCGGCGAAAAATGCAAATGTGAGCGTGACGGGGGCGTTGTAGCGTATTCGCATATAGGGCAAGATTATGCCGCTCCGGGGTGAAAGTCAAGCTGGTGCGAAAGTCGCGCCGCAATCCATCGAACGGGACGGAAATGTTCAGTTCATCGAGGGCTTGAACCCTGTTTCGGCGACTATCTTGTAGAACGGCCCCTTGCGGCTCAGCGCATCTTTCCATCCGAGTTCCGGATGCGGGTGGAATACGATATCTCCACTTGCCTTGAGTACCACCCACGCCTCTTCCCGAAGCTCGCGTTCGAGCTGGCCGCCACCCCAACCGGAGTACCCGGCGTAAAGATGAAGGCGCGGACGGTCTTCGACCGGAAGCTCGCTCCATTCTTCGGTAAGGTAGGTGATGAGTGGCTCGGTGGCCGGCTCAAAAATGACCCCTGCGGCGGCTTCATTCTCGTGTCCGGAGCTCACGCTTGCCGGCAGGCCGGAATGAATGACGAAAAGGTACTCCTGTTGCACGGGGCCGCCCACGAAGATTGGCAGGTCGCCGGCGGCCGTATCCGAGACCCCTTCCATAAGGTCCTCGAGCGTAATTTCCGATTTCCGGTTTACGACCAGCCCGAACGCACCCTCTTCGTCATGACTCACCAGAAGGACGACCGTGCGGAAGAAGTTGGGGTCCATGAGCTCCACCTCTGAGATGAGGAAGTGGCCTCCAAGATAGCGCGGCGTCTCCTGTTTTTGGGTGTCACCCATGGGCGATTGCTCCTCCGGCAACGTCGTCGATCGCTACACATCCACCCCCAGGCTGACCGGACAGTGGTCCGATCCGGCAACCTGCGGATGAATTTCGGCATTTCTTACGCGGGGTTTAAACCCGCTGTCTACCCAGTGATAGTCGATTCTCCAGCCGATGTTCTTTGCCCGTGCGCCAAACCTGTAGGACCACCAGGTGTAGTTGCCCTCGTCAGCGCAGAAAAGCCTGAACGCATCCACATATCCGGCTTCGGCCCACCGGTCCATCCAGGCCCTCTCTTCTGGAAGATACCCCGGATTTCCTTCGTTGGCACGAGGGTTTTCGAGATCTATCGGCTTGTGAGCGATGTTGAAATCACCGCAAACCACTACGTGTTCACCCGCAGCTACGCGCTTGTCGCAGAGCGAACGGACACTTTCGCAAAAACCGAGCTTGTAGTCGAGACGAGCTCCGCCGTCCCGGCTGTTCGGGAAGTACGCATTTATTAGTACGAACTCCGGGTACTCCAGGATCAGCGTCCGCCCTTCGTCGTCAAACTCCGGCACGCCGAGAGGATCGACCGAAAGCGGCGTCTCCCTGCTGTAGACCGCAACACCGCTGTAGCCCCGCTTGGTTGCCGAAGCCCAGTAGGCCCGATAGCCCGGAGGCGCGAGCAGCTCCTCGGTTAGCTGGTCGGGGTGAGCTTTTGTTTCCTGCAGGCAGACCACGTCGTATGCGTTGGACTGGATCCAGGCACCGAGGCCCTTCTGTGCAGCCGCGCGGATTCCATTGACGTTCCAGGAAGCGAGCCGTTTCATTAAGAGCATGGTAGCAGAAACGGCTGCATCGATCAAACCGAGAGCGGGTCGTGTGCCCACTTTTCGAAGCTACGAACGCGCGAGATCCTCTTCCGCCTGTTCGATCTGGTGCGACAATTCTTCCCAACGGCTGGTCAACGACGCGTGCCGACTCTTTGTCGCCGCCATCAGACTGGATATCCGGCGCACCTGTTCACCGTCGACGTAGACATCCGGCCGCGAAAGCTCATGCTGCATGGCTGTCTCCTCGGCCTCCAGAGCTTCGAGCGACACCATGATCTCTTCTTCCTCCCGCCGCAATTTTCGGAGCTGGCTTTTCCGACGTTTCTCATCTTCGAAACCCTTTTTTGTCGTGCTCGCCTCACTGGTCTGCACAGACGTCGGGGCAGCTTTCGCATCTCGTTCGTTTGCTGCCACTTCCGGGTGTAGCTGCGCGCAGCGATAGAGGTAGTACTCATAGTTGCCCGGATAGACTCTCATGCGCGACGGGGCGTACTCCGCCTCGTCCGGGGAAAGCTCCACAACCCGGTTCGCAAGGCGGTCAATGAAGTAACGGTCGTGTGAGACGAATATGACGGTTCCGGTGAATTGAAGCAGCGCGTCGAGCAGGACATCTTTCGACTGCATATCAAGGTGATTGGTCGGTTCATCGAGGACGAGAAGGTTTGTCGGTCTGAGCAGCATTTTGAGAAGCGCTGATCCGGCTTCGCTCCCCGCCGCTCAGCACTCCAATCCGTTTGTAGATGTCGTCTCCGCGGAACAGGAACGCTCCGAGCATGCCGCGCAAGGCCGGGAACAGCGCAGCTGGCGCGCTGCTTTCAAGCTCTTCAATGACGGTGGTGGCGCCGTCGAGCCCGTCCGACATGTCCTCGGCGAAGTATGCCGACACAACTCCCGATCCGTAGCTGATTTCACCTTCGTAACTGTCGTCGTTCCCGGCGAGAATTCTCATCAGCGTGGATTTTCCGGCCCCGTTCGGTCCGACGAGCACGAGCTTTTCGCCGCGCTCGATGTCCAGGTCGATGTTCTCCAGAACTTTGCGCACACCCGTCGATGAGGGGTAACTCTTCGACAGCCCACGGGAGGTGATCACCTGACGCCCGGAATGAGGCGGCGCGGGAAACCTGAAGTGGATTGGCTTCATCGATTCCGGGATTTCAATGGGAACTATCTTCTCGAGCTGTTTCAAGCGGCTCTGAGCAAGCGCCGCTTTGCTCGCGTTGTAGCGAAATCGGCGAACGAAGTCCTCGAGTTTGGCTATTTCTTCCTGTTGCTGTTCGTATGCGGCGAGAATGCTCTCGAGTTCCTCTTTTCGTTTCTTCTCGTAGGCAGAATAGTTGCCTTTGTAGTTAGTGATCTTTCCAAGGAAGAGCTCGGTTACCTCGTTCATAGTTGCGTCGAGGAAATAGCGGTCATGCGAGACCAACAGCACACCGCCCGCAAACGAGTAGAGGAACCGCTCGAGCCAGGTTCGCGCCTCGATGTCGAGATAGTTGGTCGGTTCGTCGAGAAGGAGGATATCAGGATGCTCGAGCAGGACTTTCGCCAAAGCTATGCGCATCTGCCAGCCACCGGAGAACTCGTCCGTCCGTCGTTCCAGGTCCCGCGGCGGAACCGAGGCCGTGAATCACCTCCTGAATCGTAGCCTCGCGAGAGTAGTACCCGCTTCCGTCGACCGCTTCCTGAAGCCGGTGCAACTGCTCTACAAGGCGCCGCGTTTCAACCGATTCGCCGCTCGCGGATTCCAGGCGTGTCCCGATTTCGTTCATCTCTGTCGTGAGCTGTTTCACCCATGCGTAGGCCAGCTCCGCCTCTGCGACAAGGGTGCGCCCGCTGTGGGTTATCCCGGATTGCGGCAGATAGGAGACTCTGCAGTCACCACTGCTGTTTACGGTGCCGCGGTCGGGAGCGTCAAACCGGAAATGATTCGCATGAGGGTGGTCTTGCCGCTGCCGTTCGCACCGGTGAGGGCTACCCGGTCTCCATTTCGGATCGCGAAATTGAGTTCTTTCAGGACGTCCCGGTCGCCGTACGCGA
>CAWHUY010000034.1:0-322079 GCA_963832675.1 uncultured Spirochaetota bacterium
TCATGCAGGGAAAGGCCGCGATGACCTATGACGCGAGCGTTTTCAAAGCCGAGTACGAGAACCCGGAATCTTCAGCGGTTGCCGGTCACGTCGGTTACGCAGTCATTCCAGCCGGTCCGGCAGGGTCCATACCACACGTTTCAGCGTGGAGTCTCGGGATCTATTCTGGTTCGGCGCGCAAGGCGCCGGCCTGGCTCTTTATCCAGTGGGCAACGAGCAAGGAGCTCGAGCTCAAAGCACTGCTCACCGGAATCCCGTCGGCACGCAACTCTGCGTGGGACAGTCCGGTATTCACTCGCGGTGACTCGACCCCGGAGTGGACCGAGGCCTCACTAACGAGCTACAAGCTGGCGTCGCCGGAGTGGAACCCTCCGGTAGTCGCCGTCGGCGAATGCCGGGATGTGGTGGGAAATGCGATAGTCTCGGCAATCCTTGGTGACGACGTTTCCGGCGCGCTCGCAAAGGCTGCGCGACAAATGGATCAGATCATCGCCGCCCCGCCGCGGTACTGAGTCGTACATGGCCAGCCTATGAAGATCCGGCAACGAATATTCCTGAGTCATCTCGCGCTGGTAGGCGTATTCCTCGTGTTCCTGGGCTCCTACGTCGCGATCGGTGTAGTTCGCACACAGACCGACGGAGATCTCACGCGCCTCTATCGTGTGAAAAGCTCGTGGGGCGATATGCTCATGTCGATGAACAACATCGTCAATAACTGGGACGATGGACGAAGCTTCTCGCTTTTTCTCAAACGACTCGACGATTTCCAGACCGATCTGACCGCGCTTCACAACAACGGAGGTCTCCGCTTCTACTATTCCGGTAAGCTGCGCACCAATATCGATTCGCTTTACAGGATTTGGACCCTCGCGCAGGACAACATCTCCCAGGTCATTGCGGGAATCGACAGCAGCGACTTCCAACGCGTTGTTCAGCAGGTCACGCGCGAACCCGGTCTTCAGCGACTCAACCATCTGTGGGTCACGCTTTTTTATACCGGCAACGAGTCGCAACGCGCCGATGCCTACGCGGTCCGCCAGGTGCTCGATGCTGTAGAGTTTTTCCCGATTTTCAGCGATACGATGACCCGACAGTTCGACGTCATCGTCTCCGGAACCACGGACGTGTACAACCGCGTGGTCCGGGTGCAACTGGCCCTGTCCATCTCCTTCTTTGCCCTGTTTCTCGTTCTCTACTTCGCGTTTTCGTTCTTCTTCACGCGGTCCATTTCGCGTCCGATCACCGAATTGAGTCTCAAGCTCACCGCTTTCATCGGCCACAGCATCGACCGATCACGGCGCGAACACAAGGACGAACTGGAACTTCTTGGCAACTCCGTGGCAACATTGATCGAGCACTACACCTACCTTTCGCAGATCGCTCGCCGTCTGGCCGAAGGTGATATAGAGAGTTCGAGCTTTGACATCCCCGAACGCGGCGTTGTCGGGAACGCGCTCAACGAGGTATCCGGATACCTGCGTCGCCTCGCCCAGGTCAGTTCGTGGATCCGTGACGGCAACTACGGAGCCGAGGTGGAAATGAGCTCGAGCAAAGACATGCTGGGCAAAACCTTCAACATCATGTCGCGGGAAATCCATGAGAAGATCACCACCTTGAGCCGTGTGTTCGACGCGATCGATCAGGCCATCCTGGTAGTCGACACCGACGGCATTGTCGTCGAGTCCAACAACCGTCTGCTGCGCCTGCTCGACGTCGATTCCGTCCAACGCATCGACGAATCCGGAGGAATCCAGGAGTACATCAAAGACTATCCCCGGATTCACAAAAAGCTCGTTGCCGGCGAGTGGAAGGAGAACCGGCAGGCGCTCATGTTTTCTTCCCGGGGAGCGAAAGTTCCGGTTCGGATTTCGGCCAGGTTTCTGGAGCCCATGACTGGACAGAAAGACAAGATCATGCTCTTCATTTCCAACGAGTCGTGGAAGGTGCGCATGCGCCGGGAGAAGGAAAGGCTCAAAGCGCAGGCGGTCCTTGCCGAGCTCAAGGCGCTACGGGCACAGATCAATCCGCACTTCTTTTTCAATACCCTCAACACCATCATTCAACTCATCGAGACCGACCCGGAACTCGCCGTGCGCACAACGGAGAAGCTGGCCGACCTTTTCCGCTACGCAATGGCGACCACCGAACGGGATACGGTTTCAATTTCCGAAGAGCTGAAACATGTGCGCCAGTTCCTGCAAATCGAGCAGACCAGATTCGAGGACAGTCTGCACGTAGAATTCGATGTCGAAGAGTCGGTTGAGACCGAACCTATCCCCCCGATGCTTCTCCAGCCCATTGTCGAAAACGCTCTTCGACACGGGAAGGACCTCGCAGGCCGGGTGGATCTCTCCATCCGGGCAAGG
The DNA here is from genome assembly GCA_963832675.1 of uncultured Spirochaetota bacterium. GTDB lineage: Bacteria > Spirochaetota > Spirochaetia > DSM-27196 > DATKUC01 > DATKUC01. The sequence goes on from CAWHUY010000034.1 coordinate 2,367, forward strand.
TGGGAGGAGGACGACATCCTTTTTCAGATCGCCGACAAAGGGGAGACAAGCGACACCAACAACTTCTTCAACGGACGGGGCATTGGACTCAAGAACGTGAACAACCGGCTGCGGACGCTCTACGGAAGCACGATTGAGCTTCGGCGCAACTCCCCGAAGGGGGTGGTGGTAAGCATTCGAATTCCGGCGGGGCGTCATGGCGATTAGGACGCTCGTCGTCGACGACGAGAAACCGGCGCGCCTGCGCATGCGGTCGCTGCTGCAGAAGATCCCGGAAATAGAGCTTGTCGGAGAGGCGGAAAACGGTGAAATCGCCCTGGAATTCATCAATAGAGCTCACCCGGACCTGGTGTTTCTCGATATTCAGATGCCGATACTCAACGGCTTCCAGGTGCTCGAGCGGATGACCTACACTCCGGAAATCGTGTTCGTGACCGCGTGGGACCGTTACGCCATTCGGGCGTTCGAGGTCAACGCGGTCGACTATCTGTTGAAACCCTATTCGAGCGACCGTCTTCTGCGCGCGATTGAAAAGGCCACCCGTGCTCTGCGCGACAACGTCGACCGCCGTGCTCAGATCCTCGCCGTTCTCGAACGTTACCGGGAATCCGAAACTCGATTGCAGCGGATAACGGTACGGAAGAACGACGAGTTTTTCGTTATCGAAGTGGAAGCGGTGGATTTCTTCCGCGCAGAGGACGGGCTGGTCTTTCTCCACGCCGGAGCAGAACGGTATCTGGCCGACAAAACACTGCAGGATCTCGAACAGAGTCTGGACCCGTCGGTCTTCTATCGGATTCATCGCGGCGCGATTGTAAATCTCAACCGAATCGAGACGGTGTCTCCCGCCGGAAACGGAAAATTCGAGATTGAATCGGCAAATTATGAAAAGCTCATCGTTTCGCGCGATCGGGCCCGGAAATTCAAGTCGCTTACAGGTTTCAGCGGAAGCCGCCGCCGGCATTCGGAGTGATCAGGGTTCGGGCACGGCGCGCCCCGGATTGCCGTTCGCCGCGGATTTTCGGTAACTTCACTCCGAAAAAAGGAGACGCCAGGTGAAACCGGTGCGAGAACAGGTAGTTATGTTAACGGGTGCGACGGACGGTCTCGGGCGCACCCTCGCAATCGAGCTCGCAAGGCAAGGCGCCACGCTGCTTCTCCACGGTCGAAGCGACGAACGGGGGCAGGCTGTTATCGACGAGATCAGACGGCGAACGCCGACCGCGAGCCTGCAGTTCTACCGAGCCGACTTCTCGCGCCTCTCGGATGTGCGTGCAATGGCTGACCGGGTGGCGCAGGACCACGATCGACTTGACGTGCTTGTGAACAACGCCGGCGTCTACATTGACGAACGACACGTGAGCCATGACGGGATTGAGCTCGCCTTCCAGGTAAACTACCTTTCGCACGTGCTGCTCACGCGGGTTCTGTTGCCGCTTCTCAAGAACGCGGCTCCGGCGAGAATCGTCAACGTCGCCTCGGCAGGGCAGTCGCCCCTGGATTTTGATAATCTCATGCTTGAACGATCCTACGACGGCGGGGTCTCGTACCGTCGGTCAAAGCTGGCGCAAATCATGTTTACCATCGATCTCGCGCAGGAGCTCTCGAAAAGCGGCGTTACCGTGAACGCACTTCATCCTGCGACCTACATGCCGACGAAAATGGTCAACGGTCGATTTCCTCCCGCCAACAGTATTGAAGAGGGAGCCGCGGCAACATTGCGTCTCATGCTGTCGGAAAAGGTCGAAGGCCTTACCGGGAAGTACTTCTACATGCAACGCGAGGACCGCGCGCTCACCCAGGCTTACGACGGCAAGGCCCGGGAAAGACTGCGGAAGGCTACGGTCGAAATGATCCCCGGGCTACCCTGAGCACCGGTTTCTTGACACCCTCCGCCTCTTCGATGATAATATCCAAAATACTGAAAATAAAGAATTTCGTCCTGCATACGCATCGAGGAGCGAGGCCGACATGATCCCCAAATCAGACACCAATGGAAGAATACTCTACGAAGACGACGACCACAAATTCATCTGGCTCGGGGCCGATCCGATCTACCGTAAGGGTGTGGTCCAGACGAATCAGTTTCTCATCATAGATCGCGGCAGCGGTACCCTTCTGGACCCGGGTGGTGTACACCTTTTCTCCAGGGTGGTCGCAATGTCGAGCCGGTACATCTCGCTGGACAAGATCGACCATATTTTCTTCTCCCACCAGGATCCGGACGTCTCTTCCGGAATTACGCTTTGGCTCGGCGTTACCCGCGCGAAGGTGTATGTTTCGAATCTCTGGTTGAGATTTCTTCCGCACTTCGGCATCGTCGACAATTCCCGGATCGTCGGAATCGAGGATGCAGGATCAAAGCTCAAGCTACCGAGCGGATCGCAGCTTCGTTTCGTGCCGTCGCACTTTCTGCATTCGATCGGCTCTTTCTGCGCGTTCGACGATCGATCGTCGATCCTTTTTTCGAGCGACATCGGAACCAGTGTCTTTCCGGAAGGCATGGAGACCGTCGTTGTTGAAGATTTCTCCGCCCACCTTCCGTTCATCGATGCCTTTCACCGACGATATATGTGTTCGAACTCGGCCGCACGAAAGTGGGTGGGCCTGATACAGGCGCTGGCGCCAAAAATGATCTGTCCCCAGCACGGTGCGATATATGAGGGTGACTCGGTCAACGCTTTTCTCAACTGGCTTCGCGACCTCCGTTGCGGAATCGATCTCCTCGATGAGATCTACGGGAGCTGATCATGAATTCGCAGTCTGTCGATCAGGTGTTCGAAAACCTGGCGCGTGCCATGGCGCGCTTCGCGGTGGGCTACAACAAGAGTGTTGTCATGAACACCGTGACGAAACATTCGCTCGACATCGTCGACTCCGGGATGGGAAACATCGAAGAATCGCTGAGCAGCATCGTTGCGGCATTCGAGGAAATCCGTGCAACATCCCAGTCCACCGCGGATAACTCCGCACGCATCGATCTCGTAATGAAAGAGATCCTCACGGAAAACGATGCGACCGGCAGCGGTATCTCGGCGCAGGCGAAGAACATTGCCAACGCTGCCGAGCATGCGTCGACGATACTCAAATCGTACGAGACATTGAAAGACAACTCCAAGCAGATTGAATCGGTAACCGATTCAATCCGCAATGTCGCGGAAATAACGAACATCCTGGCGATAAATGCCGCCATTGAGGCGGCGAGAGCCGGTAAGGCAGGCGCCGGGTTTCACGTTATTGCGCAGGAGGTGCGTAAGCTGGCAGCCCAGACAGGTCAGTTCACAACGCAGATTGAAGCGACGGTCGGTCAATTCAGCTCCATGGTGGATTTTCTTTCCGAGCAGATGAGCTCATTTCTTGCGGTGATCGAATCGCTCGGCAACTCATTCAAACATATCAAGGCCGGTTTTGCCGAAAATGCGGAATCGTTCCGCTCAGCCACGGGAATGCTCTCCCAGATTGCCGATTCAGTTCGCGAAGAGACGACTGCGCTCACCGATGGCCTGACGTCGCTCGAAACGATATCGGTATCGCTCAAAGACACTCGCGCGGTCTTTCAGGCTCTCCGCGTCAACCACGAGTTTCTTGACACATTGCTGGACCGGGACAGCTGATTTTTCGCGCGAAGGCGGGTCAGCCGGGAGCTTGAAGAGCTTGCCGCAGGTCGACGGGCTCGACTCTCTCGATCCCGCTTGCGTTTACGATGAGCCTGTAGCGGCGGAGGACGGTGCCGACCTCGCTTCGCATCTGCACAATCAAGTTGAGATGATAGATGCGTTTTACCGGGTAGAGTTCCATCACCCCCCGGTCGGAGGGAACCGGAACCAGCCCTCCTTGAGCTGCGAGATGGCGGAGAAATCCGCCCAGATCGATGATCGAAATGTCGGCGACCCCGCCGATGCGGCGGTGAATTCCGCGCATGGTTTTCGTCTGGAGCTGAATTCGCTTGTGGTAGGCGAATAGACTCTCTCCGGTGGTTCGAGCCAGTGCCTGTTCGAATGTTCCCTGATTCCGCAGATCGATAACGGCCGGATCAACCCGCGACTTGTCGAGAAAGTAGGTGCGTTCCCGCACAACGGCAAGTTTGCTGTGGCGACGCGCGTCGTACAGCGTCGCCTTGCGGTCGAAGATGCGGCGACTTACCGACTTGCGAAGCAGGTCACGAAAGAAGTCCTTCAGGCGATCCTTCAGCATGTAACTGACGACGAGGAGCAGGAATAGCGCGGTGGTAAGGCTCCCGAAGGTGGACTGGCCGAGAAAGGCGATCGAAGTGGCAAATACCATTGCAATCCCGGCCGCAGCGGCATACAGAATTTGTTCCATCCCTTTTGCGGTATTTCGTCGACGCACGTCAAAAAACAGGACCTCGGAAACATACCGCTTGAGCATCTTCTCGCGGTAAATGCGCTCTTCGAGCTTTTCTTTCGGAGCCTTGCCCCTGACTACCGTCGGATAGCCGGCCTTTTCCCGGTACCTGATCTCTTTTGCAATGAGCCGGGAGATGTGAGGAGCCAGCGGATGCGATCGCCGAAGCGTTTCATAGAGTGTCGCGGCATACTTCTCGATGAGGAGAGACAGGTGCTCGTCGATCATGAGCATGTGTTGCGTCACTTGCGGTTCGACATCCTTGAGCCTCCGCCTAACGGTTGACGTTGCGCGATGGAAACGTCGCGCCACCTCGCGTATCTCCCCGAGCGAGCTCAGCGTACCTCTGACAGTTTTCGGGTCGGTCTCTGTCGCGATATTGGCAAACCGGTCGCGAAGAACCGACTTGTAGATGCAACCGAGAAGTTTCCCTTCGTAGATGCATTCGTCCGAATCGATCGGTCGGCCCTCCCGGCGGGCGATTCGGATCATGCTTTCAATTCGTCTGAGGGGAGAAGCTCGCGATGTCTTATCGAGTAATTCGCCAATCTGAAGTGCCGGTGTGTTGAAACGAAGATAGAGCTTCAGATCGTCGTAGAAGCTGTTGCGATCGTAGGATCCCGAATTGATGTTGAATGAATACGGGAGAAAGAAATAGACGCTGACATCGTAGGTCTGGCGCTTTCCCCGTCGTTCCCGATCGAGCATGTAGCGAAACTTCAGCTCGATGGATTGCCGGTCCCGCTGCTTGATGCGAAATGGCTCTATCCGCGGAGCCTGAGGCAGCTCACCGTTCATTGTTCCCCGTTCTCCATCATCTCATAATACGGCATGTTTCGGATTTCTTCACGCCGCCGCCCTTGAAGTCTGGTCGGTGAAAGAGCTACATTGCTGCCAGCGTGACAAAAATCATATTCATTCTCGGCGTGAGCATCGGCAGCGTGGTGCTTGGATATCTGGTTCGGCGTGCGGTTTTCTCCGGTGATCGACTCCGCGAAAGGGCGGCGGCAACCCTTTCGCGCAGACTGAAGATACTCTCGATCTTCATTCTCAATCCAATCCCGGTTATCGATTCCTTCTGGAAGCTTCCTCTCGACAATGGCGCGATCTTCCTGCTGCCGGTTCTCGGTATCGTTTCCCTGGTCATCGGTGGTGGCGCGTCGATCGGACTGAGCCGCCTCTTTCGCGTCCCGCCGGACCGAGCCGCCTCGGTGTTCACCTGCGGAATGTTCACCAACATCCTCACCTTCGGCGGGCTCATCGCGTTTGTCTTCTACGGTACATCAGGATACGCTTTGGTGCAGCTTTTCAACATGCTCGTTTCGGCGTCGTACTACATTGTCGGCTTTCCGGTCTCCCGTCGAATCAGCCGCGGGCCGCGGACCGAAGGCGACCCCTCCGCGCCTTCGCCGTTTCGCGAGCAGCCCTACCTCATCGTTCCGATGATCGCTATTGCGACAGGTCTCGTGTTGAACCTGCTTCGACTGCCGCGTCCTTTGGTGCTCGATCAGGCGGCGGATCTGCTGGTTCCGACGCTTGCCGCAATCCTTGGCCTGTCGATCGGCGTGACTCTCCGGTTGCGCAGGATCGGCGCGTACCGCAAGGAGATCCCGCTCATTCTTCTCGTTAAGTTCATCATCGTCCCCGCGGTGATGATTCCGCTGGGAGTCGCTTTCGGGCTGCCGGGAGTGTCCAACGGAGTGGCCTTCAATGTTCTGGTGATTGTCTCCGTAATGCCGGTGGCCTTCAACGCGCTGGTTCCGCCGGCGCTCTACGGATTTGATCTCGACCTTGCGAACTCGGCCTGGATCGTAAGCACCCTGGCTCTGATCGTCATTCTCCCACTTCTGTTTCTTGCGCTGAAGCCGTGAACCGCTTCGGGCGGACAGATCTCGTCGGGGAATTGCCGAAACCGAGATCGTAATTCGGCCCTACTCCCGGATTTCTTTCACCCGCCCCACATCGCCTGACTCGAGGCGAACTTTTATTCCGTGCGGATGGTAAGCGGAGCCGGTCAGGATCGCCTCGACCACCCCGTCGGTGAGCTTTCCGGTTGGCTGATCCCGCTTCAGGACAATCGATACTCGAAGACCGGGATGGATGTTTTTTCGTTCTCTTCCGTCCAAAATCAGACCTCACATGATTTCAAACCGGCGTCGGAAACGGGTTGCGTTCCGAAAACCCTCTCTGGTGCCAGTAGGGATAGGCCGGGGTGACGGCGCTTGCAGCGTCGAGTTTCGCAACCTGTTCGGCGGAGAGATTCCAGCCGATCGCTCCCAGATTCTGCCGCAGCTGCTCTTCGTTCCGCGCCCCGACAAGAACGGTCGAGACGGTGGGCCGCTGCAGGAGCCAGTTGATCGCGATCTGGGGCACCGTCTTTCCGCTCTCTTTCGCAATTCCGTCGATCGCATCCACTACGTCATAGATGTGCTCGTCGGGTACAGGCGGTGCGGCATTCATGGTCCCGGGGAGCCGGCTCACCTGCGGCCGCGCCGCGCCGCGCCGTATCTTCCCGGTAAGTCTTCCCCATCCGAGGGGGCTCCACACGACCGCGCCTATTCCCTGGTCCGCGGCAAGCGGCATGAGTTCCCATTCATAATCGCGTCCGATGAGCGAGTAGTAGGTCTGATTGGCCACGTACCGCGCGAGCCCGTACCGGTCGGAAACTGCCAGCGATTTCATGATGTGCCAGCCGGAAAAGTTGGAACAACCGATATAGCGGATCTTACCCTGCTGCACCAGGTTGTCGAGAGCACCGAGCGTCTCCTCAATCGGAGTCATGGCGTCGAAACCGTGAAGCTGATAGAGGTCGATGTAGTCGGTGCCGAGCCGACGAAGGCTTCCCTCCACGCTTTGGATCAGATGATAACGCGAGGAACCGGCATCGTTCGGTCCCGATCCTTTGCGAAATGTACCCTTGGTCGATATGATAACCTGGTCGCGTCGACCGGCAATTGCCTTTCCCAGAACCTCTTCCGCCAGACCGTCCGAATAGATGTCCGCGGAGTCAAACATCGATACCCCGGCATCGAGACAGATATTCACCAGCCGCTTTGCTTCGGTGACGTCGCTGCCGCCCCACGCTCGAAAAAAGTCCCCCTTGCCGCCAAAGGTGCCGGACCCAAAGCTCAGTACCGGGACCTTGAATCCTGACTTGCCGAGAAGCCGATATTCCATTGCTGCCTGCTCCTTGATTGTGTTCTGTCGCCTGCAGGTTCTCGCAGTGCGCCGTGTGAGAATATAGTATCGGATCGGTTGGGGTCGGCAAGTCGCCCTGGAGACTATTTCCCAAGTGCCTTTCGGGAGAGCTCGGTGAGTACCTGGACTTCCGGCGCAGATGGCTCCCCGCCGAGCGCCGCGTTGTACCGGGCGAACAGGTGAATCGCGTCGAGAAATCTCAACGATTCCATGAGAAGGGACCCTTTGAGGAGAACGTAGCCCGCGTCGCCGATAATCGATTCGTCGTCCGATATCTGCAGCATCAGCCGAAGCGCGTCGGCTTCATTTCCGTCGGCCGCCACGGCGTACGCCGCAAAATAGGTCAGCCTTGCCGTCTCGGGTCCCTCTGCGTTTTTGGCAGCGGTGAGAAACTGGTCGGCCGCTTCCCTGTACCGACGCTGGGCAAGAAGATCGAAACCCGGGGTATCCGAAGCCTGGAGAAGATCAAGCGGATCCAGACCCGCCGCCGACTTGTCGAACGATCGGACGCCCGAAACCGTCCCGCCGGCGCGCTCGGAGCGTATCCCGCCGATCGTCGTCGGTCCCCGTTCGGACCCGACGACCAGCTCGCTTATAGTATTGCCGACTTTTGAAAAGACGTTGCGCGCAGGGCTCTTTCTCACCAGGGCCAGTACGGTGGACAAGTCGACCGGGCCCTGCTGACTCAGGAGTATTTTGGTGTCGGAGGCGGATAATTCTGCTACGGAAAACTCGCCGAGCCGGACAATCGAGCTGCTCGTTACGGTAGTACCGGGTGTGAGGTCGATCCATCCGGAGCCCGATCGAAGCGCGAGCTCTCCGTTGACGTAATCGACCAGGACATCCTCCGCGGCGACGCTGGAGCCAACCGTCAGCAGGAAGCCGAACAGGATAGCTGTGACCGTAGCCCGCACTCTCTGCATAGAGAAATCTCCCCGTGATACCTCCAGTATATCACGACGAATCGGAAATCGGCTCGCTACCGACGCGGCCTCAGTAGGGACCCACGTAGTACCCGAGGAGAGCCGCCGCAACACCGAGCAGCGCCGAGAGAAATATGATCTGCTGGGCTTTGATACGGTCCCTTCGGCGGAATTGCGCCTGCGTCACCGTCTCAACTCTTCCTATCTGCTTGCCAAAATTGAAAACGCCGCGCATGCCGAAATTCGCGCAGAAATGGAACGCTGCCTGGATAAACCCGGTTGCGGCAAGCGAAGCCGGCAGAAAGAGGGAAAGTCGCCAGGGTGCAGACACATGGAAAAAAATGAAAAGGGCCCACACCAGGAACGTGAGGCCCAGCCCAATCCATCCGGCCCGTATTCGCTGCTGCGTCTCGGCAGGACCGATGTTGCATCGACCGGGAACATATGCGGTTTTGTCGGTTTTCATGAGACAAAGTTAGCGATCGGTTGGGGACGGTGCAAGTAGCGATTTCCGATTCGGCTGCGTTTCCGCAAGCGCTTGACATCGGTGAGCGCGAGGCGTAGCGTGAAGCTCAATGGATGAATCTGCATTTGGCCGGGACGACTTCCCGGCGCTCGTCGCCGACCGAGCCGCGGCGCTGCTTTCGCTCGCTCAATTGATCACGAAAGATTCCGACTATCGGGACTCTTCTCTCCGGGCCTCCGCCTGGACGCGGCCGCTGGTCGGTGACATCTACGCTCAGGCGTCCCGGACCGAGGAGCTCCTCGACTCCTACGGCGCACGCCGCAACCAAGCCTGGCGGAGGCTCCGCGCGTGTGTCGCAGGACTCAAGGTGTTTTCCGGGGTGGCCTATACCCTGTTGCATATCCGTCTGTTTCTGCCGAAGTACCGTCTGGCAAAGGTTGTGCCGGATTTCGGTGAGGCAACCTCGGAAGCTATCGATTTTGCCTGCAAGACGGTCTACGGCTTCGCCCTTCGCCTTCTTGAACAGACGACTCTCCTGGAAGTGCCGCTCCTCCTTCCCGCTCCTGCCGCCCATCGATATGCGGAGATACTTCCGGTCGGGTCGCTGTCCGACGATTGTGACCGGGAGGGGCTGCATTCAGTCGAAGAGACGGTAGTCTACCTCTCCACCGCGTTCCTTCATGCTGCCGAAGAGGGCAGGTTCCTGCGAGTCAAACACGATGGAAAGATCGGTTTTGAGCAACTGGTTCCGGAGCCCATCAACGAGCAGGACGTGCGCAGACTCGAAGATACCTTCCATGGTCTCCAGGCACGTTACGACACTAACGTGGCCGACACGAATCTGGAGTCGGTCGACCCCGAACTCCAGGCACTGCGCGGTCACATAACGGTGGTGTACCATCTGCTGGAAACGGCCACCAGCCTGTCTCACTTTTACGAGCGCCATCTTTCGGCCCGCGGTTCGACACCTCAAAATGCCTCGAGTCCCGACTTCCCGGCTCCGGCCGTCGATTCCACGGAGATGCTTCGTGTGCTCGTCGACTATTCGATCCGATTTGCCGACATCTACACCGACCAGACCCGCGAACGATGCCGGCTGATGTTGCGCCGTTACTCGGTACCCGGATCGGTCGAAGTGCCTATTCCGCGGTATCGCGGGTTTCACGTCCGGCCCACCACGCTCATCGCACGGATAGTCCGGCACTATGGGGCCGATGTGCTGATGAAACTCGACGACGAGGTGTACGACGCCGCGGTTCCGATCGACCTGTTTCGTGCGAACGAGAAATTGAACGCGCAGAAGCGACGACGGGTTGTTGCCGATGCGATGAAGCTGCTTGCTGAGGAGCCTCTGGCCGAAGGAAGATCGAACGAGGAGCTCGTTCGCGCAGTCGCGCGGCGCCTGTTCGAGCAGCAAAAACTCTTTCTCTACGACCGCGCGCTTTCGCTTACCGACGTCAACATCTCTGCGGATCTTCCGCCGGAGGCATGCGTGGTCGACTGTCTGAAGAAGCTGCTCGACGCCGGCAAAATCGATCTCGAGCTCGACGCCACGGTAATCTTCGAAGGAGACCGGCGCGTGCTCATGGACATTGCGCTGCTCGCAGACCAGAACTACGGTGAAGACGATTTCGGTAACAACCTCGCCCTCCCGCCCGAGCTCTCCTACCTGCGGTCGCCGCGGTGACGCGGCGCATCGAGCGCCTCAGCCAATCATGACCGTGCGGCGAGACTCGCGATGGCAGAGTCGAGCAGCCGCTCGCCGACTATGAGCTGCCAAGCTCGCGATCCAGTCGCGATAACCCCTCCCGCAGAAGCTCGATAAATCCGTTTCGGTCGACGTCGATGAGAACGCGGAGGTTCGGCGCCTGTGCACGGCCCGGTCGGCGATCTGCTACGGTCATGCCGCGCGTAATCTCTCCGGCCGTTTCCACATCGACGAACATTTCCTCGAATCGAAAGAGATCCGGCTGAATCAGGTAGGCGACGGCACACGGATCGTGCAGAGCGGGCGTCGTTACGCCCCAGGTGCGATAGACGGCTGCGTAGAAACCGATCAAGTCCGCGACGAGTCGCGAGACCTTTCCGCCGCGCCCGAGGGCATCTATCTCCGACTGCTCGATAAATGCCTTTTCGGTGACATCGAGACCGCTCATAACGATCGGAACCCCCGAACGGAAAACGATTCGAGCGGCCTCGGGGTCGGCGTAGATGTTGAACTCTGCAGCCATTGTCCGGTTGCCGTGAGCTATGCCTCCTCCCATAAGCGAGATCAGCCCAATCTTGTCGCGAACCTCCGGATGTGCCCGAATGAGTGTAGCAATGTTGGTTTCAGGGCCGAGGGAAACCAGGGTCATCGGAGCAGCGGATGCCGAGAACGTTTCGAGAAGAAACTCTCCGGCGCTCATGGGACTCAGTTCGAAGGTTGCAGGCGGAAGTTCCACCCCGCCCAGTCCGCTCTCACCATGCACGGCGCCGGCCGTCGTGAGCGGCCGTTCGAGCGGCGCGGCTGCGCCGGCTGCAACCGGAAGCGGCCGTCCAACAAAGCTCAACAGTTTCCGGGCATTTGCCGTTACCTTTGCGAGCGTCTGGTTGCCGGCAACTGTGGTTATGCCGCGGACCCTACAGCACTCCGGATAGGCGAGAGCGAGAAATATTGCAATTGCATCGTCGTGACCGGGGTCCGTATCGATCACTATCGTGTGCACGGTTGATCCTCCTTCCTAGTCGGCCGCTTCGATCGCGGCATGCGGCGCGACTCCGCTGCGTCGATGGCGCCCGGCGTAAAGGAGCAGCACGGAGCCGGCGAGTCCCGCCGCCACCGATGCGGCCAGGAACCCGAGCTTTGCCTCGATCAGATATGCAGGGTCTTCGAATGCGAGATCGGCAATGAAGAGAGACATCGTGAACCCGATTCCGGCGAGCGTGCCGGCGCCGATAATGTCGGACCACCTCACACCCCGCGGAAGTGAGCCAAGACCGGTTCGAACAGTAATCCAGGACGCAGCCACAATGCCGATCGGCTTTCCTATGAAAAGCCCCACCATTACACCGATCGACACCGATTGTCCGAGCAGTCCGAAGATCGACCCTTCGACTCCCAACCGGTCGACGTGGGCCAGGGTTATTCCCGCGTTGGCCAGCGCGAAAAGCGGCATCACACCGAATCGAACCCACGGATGCAACACGTGCTCGAGCCGTGCCATGGGTGATTCCGCGGCCTCGAGCGCGGACTCCATCCCTGAAAGGGCGTTCTGCTGCACCTCGTTCGGGATTATGGCGTCTCCGGAGAGACCAACCGATTCGAAGCGCTTCAGGTAGTGATGAGCGTGACGCAGGAAATCGGTTCCGTTGATGTGTCGTTTTGCCGGTATCGCGAGAGACGCAAGGATTCCGGCGAGTGATGCGTGCATCCCCGAGTTCAAGAGTGCAAGCCACATGGCGATTCCGACCACAAGATAGACGCCCGGCGCTCGAACGCCGAGAAGATTGAGCGCGAGCATCGCGAGTAGAAACAGAGCGGCGAGCAGCAGGGCAACGTAGTTGATTGCGCTGGTGTAGAAAACCGCGATCACCACGACCGCCCCAAGGTCGTCGACAATTGCCAGTGCGGTGACAAACACTTTAAGGGACATCGGGACCCTCTTGCCCAGAAGCGCCATCACCCCGACAGCGAACGCAATGTCGGTCGCCATCGGAATGCCCCAGCCCTCGGCGGCGGGACCGGTGGGATTGAATATGAAATAGATGAGGGCCGGCACCGCCATCCCGCCCGCTGCGGCCGCTATCGGAAGCGCGGCGCGCTTCGCAGAGCTCAGCTCCCCAACCAGAATCTCTCGCTTGATCTCCAGTCCAACCACAAAAAAGAATACGCCCATCAACGAGTCGTTGATCCAGTGAGAGAGCGGTAAGGAGAGGGAGAGGGGACCGGCGCTGAATCCGGCCGCGGTGTGCCAGAAATGCTCGTACGAGGAAGCTCCGCCAGGCAGGTTGGCCCAGATCAGCGCGACTGCCGTGGAAACAATCAGGAGCAGGCCGCCGGATGCCTCGATGCGGAGAAATCGCTCGAACGGGTAGAGAATGCGCCGGATCGGCGTTCTCGTTAGCTGGTAGTCCTCATCATGGGTCATCGGCGTGAATAGTAGCGGACGGATTGGATACACGCAAGCGGCGCCGATGAACCGTCGCGCGCTACTCGACCTGCGGGCCGAATTCTGCGACCATGCAGGATGTTCAGGAGGACATCTTGTCATTCGAAAGCCTGCTCGCACCGCGCACATCTCGGATGGGAGCGAGCGCCATTCGGGAAATTCTCAAGTAGTCTCGACTCCGGGCATGATCTCGCTTGCCGGCGGAATACCTGCGCCGGAAAGTTTCCCTCTCGAGATCATGGAAGAACTCACCTCCCGCGTACTTCGCCGTTTTGGTGCCGGGGCGTTCCAGTACGACCTGACCGAGGGGTACCTCCCGCTGCGGGAGGCCCTGGTCGATCTGCTCGCGAAACGGGGCGTGACGGCGACACCAGGGGAGATCCACGTTACCAGCGGATCTCAGGGCGTGCTCGACGGCCTGGGCAAAATTCTTGTTGGTCCGGGGGACATCGTCGCGGTCGAGGCACCCACCTATCTTGGCGCGATCCAGGCGTTCAATCCCTATGAACCGAAATATGTTTGCGTTGAAACTGACGACGACGGACTCGTGCCCGAATCGCTCGAAGAGGTGCTCGACCGCTACCCGGTGAAGTTTGTCTACCTCGTACCGACATTCCAGAACCCCACCGGAAGAACGATCCCGCTCGAACGAAGGCGACGTATCGCGCAGATCGCCGTCACACACGGAACGTTGCTCGTCGAAGACGACCCCTACAGCGCCCTCCGCTATCGGGGAAAGCCCGAGCCGACAATCCGCTCTCTCGCACCGGAGAATGTTATCTATGCGAGCACGCTTTCCAAGACCTTCGCCCCGGGCCTTCGCATCGGCTTCTTTCTCGCTCCGGCGCCTATCGACCGGTGGCTGGTCCTCGGCAAGCAGGGCGTCGACCTTCATACCAGTACCTTCAATCAGGCGCTCGCCGCGGAGTACCTGTCCGCAGGGTACCTGGACCGCCAGCTGCCACGCATCGTCGATCTCTATCGGCCTCGGCAGGAGGCTATGATTGCGGCCATGGACCAATTCTTCCCGACCTCATATTCATGGACTCGCCCGGAAGGCGGCATGTTCATCTGGGCACAGGGACCGGCAGGGGCCGATACCGAGCGACTCTATCATGAAGCGATAAAACGAAAAGTCGCGTTCGTTCCGGGTCGGTACTTCTACACCGACGAATCTGCGGGTCATGCGACGATGCGGCTCAACTTCACGATGAGCAACGAGGCGACCCTACAGCGGGGGATCGAAACCCTCGCGGAGGTATTGCGCGAGAATGCTTGACTCCCTGCCGGGTGATCCTCATCATGGACACATGAGTGAGCTGCGTTACCGATGCCTCATCATCGATCACGACGACACTGCGGTTGACAGCAGTGCCGAAATTCACTATCCGGCACACATCGAAATGATGCAGAAGCTCCGGCCGGGACTTCCGCCGGTGACCCTCGACCAGTGGTTCGAAAAGAACTTCGATCCCGGGGTTATGGGCTTTCTCGTCGACGAGCTTGGCCTTTCCCGCGAGGAGCTGGAGGAGGAGTTCGCGATCTGGCGGGCCTACACGTCAGCCCGGATTCCGCACTTCTACCCCGGCGTGCTGGATCTCCTTCGCTGGTTCCGCGGACAGGGGGGAAAGATTGCAGTCGTGTCACATTCGGAAAAGGATCTGATCGAACGGGACTATCTCTCGGGCTCGGACGGCTCTCCGTTCGTGCCGGATCTGATCTTCGGATGGAACCACGACGAAACCAGGAGAAAGCCACATCCCTGGCCCGCACTGGAATCGCTGTCGACGTTCGGATGCGCCCCCGAGGAGGCGATAATCCTCGATGACCTCAAACCCGGCGTCCTAATGGGGCAGGCAAGCGGTATAGCCGTAGCCGGCGCGGGATGGGGTCACAGCATACCAAAGATTCGTCACTACATGGAACGCAGCTGCGTCGCCTATTTCACGACGGTTCCGGAGTTTGGGCGCTTTCTCCGCGGATGACACCATGCCTGCCATCGCGGGCGAGAAACTTCAATTCCCAGAGTGTTCCCTGACGAGCGCCGTTTGACTCCACGGTCATTTTTCCGGAAAGCTGGCGGACAAGAGCGCGGACGATTCTCAGTCCTACCCCGGTGGCGGAAGCCGGATCGAATCCGGCCGGCAGCCCCACGCCGTTGTCGACGATCGAGAGCTCGAGTCCCTCCGATTCGCGCAGTCGAATGGTGATGCTTCCGGTGCGCCCGGCGGGGAAGCCGTGCGTGCAGGCGTTGCTCACCAGCTCATTTATGATGAGCCCGAACGGAACAGCGAAATCTGGCGCGGCGAACTGACCGGGCTCACCATCCACTTCGATTTCTACCCGGTCGGTCGACGCAAGTTGGATATGGCGAGCGAGCTTCTCCACGTAGGTGTCTAGGCGAATCGCGTGAAGCGGCCGGGACTGGTAGAGCGTCTCGTGAACCAGAGCCATTGCGTGGATTCTTCGAACCGAGGTTTCGGTGGAGTTCTTGAGAACCGGATCAGCAATGCTTTTCGCCTCCATCTGCAGGAGCGTTGCAACCATCTGGAGGTTGTTTCTCACGCGATGATGGAGCTCCTGCAACATCACCGATCGCTCATCGAGGGCGGTTTTGAGCTCACGCGTACGTTCGTCGACACGCTCCTCGAGAAGCGCCGCCTCGTCGCGCTGCAGCAAAATTCGTCGCCAGAAAATCGCGCCAAAACAGACTACGAGGTAGAGGATAAGAACGAGCGCCTGGCCCGTGCTTGCACCGACCTCGCTTGTGGAGTGGCTGTATCCGATTGTCAGACCAATCGGAAAGGAGATCACCCCGACGCCGATACCGATCACGGTTGCGGGGGGTCCGAGCCGGTATTCGAACAGCAAGAGCAGCCCGAGGATAAGATAAATTGCAGAGGTTACATCGCCGGGCAGCGCGGTCTCGGCGGCAAGGAACGCTGTGATGAAAAAGACCAGAACATGGATTGCCGCGCCAATCTTGGATTGCCAGAATCCGGTGACGGCGAACAGGATCGCGAAGATAATGATCGACCAGACGTTGTAGTCCCTCAGGCTTTGCAGAACAGTGAGTCCACGGTACCAGTGATACTGTCCGAAGTTGACCCCGGCAACTACGAACGAGGTGATTGCACCGCCGAACCCGACAAATCTCTGCAACCCGGCGGTGTCACCCCCGACACCGATGAATGCACGCCGGAACCTGATTCTCGGAGACTGTGGGACGGAGTCCATCGTACTGGCAGGCGTAACTTCCTTCTGGTTTGCCATGTAAAGCATTTGGTCGACCGGGACTCCCGGCACGCTTCGACTCAGTAGTCGGGGAGAATCAGCACCTCGTTGAAACCCTCCGTTTTGGTCGGAAGCTCCAGCCCGGCATAGAGATTGACTACGATGCCTTCCGAAATCTGATCCTCACGGGTACGGTTTCGTGCAAGACATTTTTTTATGGGAACGTTGAGAAAAATCGCCCCAATCGTCTTGCGGGTCTGATGCGCGATGTTCAGGTAGTACTGGCGCGACTCGACGGAGACCGAAGTATTGTCGATGAGAAGCGGAAGCCGTTCCTGCAGGAAATGTTCCACCATCTTGCGTTCGACGTGCTTCACCAGGAGCTCGTCGTAGTCGTTGAAGTCCTCTTCACTCCAGGGGTCGCCAAAGCTTGTCATTTCGTAGATCAGGCGGCGGAGCTCTTTCCGATTGATCCGTTTGCGACCTTTTTTGTTGAAATAGGTTCGGGAAAAATGGGACTTTCCTGAACCCGGAAGACCGCAAACGAGAAGGATATCCAGCCTGTCGAACTTTTCCAGCTCCATCTCTTTTCAATTATCGACATTTCCGCGTCAAAAAGCACCACCTTTGCGACCGGCAGCCCGAACTATAGCCAGGCCTCGACCGCAACAGTCGCGCCCTCCGGAGCCAACGGTATCACATTCCCCGCCGTCTCCTTGCCGTCCACGACAAGTCTGCGCAGACCGTGCATACGTCCATCCGGGTTTCTCACGGTAATTGCGTACTGCGCGCCACGATAGCTGCGTTTCATCCGGTAGGAGCTCCAACGGCCGGGAATGCTCGGGTCGACGACAAGCCCGTCATAGCCGGGCCTTATACCGAGAATGTGCTGAGTTATTGCCACAAAGTTCCATGCGGCGGTTCCGGTAAGCCATGAGTTCTTCGCCTCACCGTGACGTCGCGCATCGCGTCCCGCGATCATCTGTGCGTATACATAGGGTTCCACACGGTGCAGCTCGCTGATCTCTTCAAGATAGGCCGGAGAGATCTTACGATAGTAGTCGAACGCATTATCCCCCCGGCCGGCAATCGCCTCCCCTATCATGATCCAGGGATTATTGTGACAGAAGATACCGGCATTCTCCTTGTATCCCGGGGGGTAGCTCGTTATCTCACCGAGCTCCAGGCGGTAGCTGGTGTAGGCGGGTTGGAGCAGCATAATGCCGTATTTCGTGTCGAGCCGTTCGCGAACCGACTCGAGCGCCCGCTCCGGGTATCCCTCCGCGGCACCTATTCGTGCCATCGCACAGAACCCCTGCGATTCGATGAAAATCTGGCCCTCGGTGCACTCCTGCGATCCCACCTTCGCGCCGTTTCCGTCGTAGGCACGCAGGTACCAGTCGCCGTCCCAACCGTGCTCGACAACCGTTCGTTCCATAACCGCAAGTTGTGTTTCGGCATGAGCCGCACGCACCTCTTCGCCGATCCGCCGCGCAATCTCTACGTACTCCCGGCCGATGTAGACGAACATGCCGGCGATTAGAACTGACTCGGCTGTACCTCCCCCACGATTCGCGGTGGTCTGGAACGATTCGTCGGGTTCGGTTGAGAAGCAGTTGAGGTTGAGACAGTCATTCCAGTCGGCTCGTCCAATCAGCGGCAACCCGTGGGGTCCGAGGTTGTTGGTGACATGATCGAACGACCGGTTCAGATGCTCGAAGAGGGTTGCCCACGTTTCCGGGTCATTGTCAAACGGGACTTTTTCGCCGAGGATCTTCCAGTCCCCGCTCTCCTTGAGATAGGAGGCGACCGCGGCGATCAGCCACAACGGATCGTCGTTGAAGTCACCACCTATCGCATTGTTGCCGCGCTTGGTCAACGGCTGATATTGATGGTAACAGCCGCCGTCTTCAAACTGCGTTGCCGCAACGTCGAGAATGCGCTCGCGCGCGCGTTCCGGGATGAGGTGCACGAAACCGAGCAGATCCTGATTCGTATCGCGGAATCCGAGCCCCCGTCCGATTCCGGATTCGAAGTAGGAAGCGCTTCGCCCGATATTGTAGGTTGCCATGCACTGATACTGGTTCCAGATATTCACCATCCGGTCGAGCTTTTCGTCACCGGTCTCCACCGAAAGGTGAGACAAGAGTTCGTCCCAGAAGCCGCGAAGCCGTGCCGCTTCGCCCATGACCTTCTCGGGGGTGTCCAGTCGGCCTCTAAGCGCACGTGCAGGCTCTTTGTTGATCACCCCGGGGGCTTCCCATTTTTCACTTTGCGGGTTTTCGACGTAGCCAAGGATGAACACGAACTGCCGTGTGTCGCCGGGCGCGAGGTCCATCCTGATCTGGTGGGATCCGATCGGCGACCAGCCGTCGGCAACGCTGTTTCGCGCACGCGCCTCGCTCACCGCGGCGGGTTTCGCGAATCCCCCACGCAACCCGAGGAAGCCTTCGCGATCCGAGTCGAATCCGTCAACCGGACAGTTGACCGAATAGAAGGAGTAGTGATTTCGGCGTTCACGGTATTCAGTCTTGTGGTAGATTGTCGAGCCATCGATTTCCACCTCACCGATATTGAGATTTCGCTGGAAGTTCGCCGCGTCGTCCTGTGCATTCCAGAAAGCGAACTCGACGCAGGAGAATAGGTCGATATGCCGCCGCTCCTTCGTCCGGTTTTCGATCGTCACCAGGTGAACCTCCGCGTTCGCCAGGATGGGAACGAGAAAGAGGACCTCCGCGCGTATTCCTGCCTTTTCACCGCCGATCGAGGTATAACCGAGTCCATGCCTGCACTGGTACCAGTCAAGGGCGGTGTTTGCCGGAGCAAAGCCCGGATTCCAGATGTTGACGCCGTCGTTTAAGTAGAAGAACCGCCCGCCCTCTTCCGGCGGAACGCTGTTGTAACGAAACCGGGTAAGCCGGCGAAGAGCGGCGTCGCGGTAGAACGCGTAACCGCCGGCGGTATTGGAAATGATCGAAAAGAACTCCGAGGTTCCGAGGTAGTTGATCCACGGAAAGGGAGTAAGCGGCGTGTCAATGACATATTCCCGCCGCACATCGTCAAACCGGCCGTATTTCATTACTGCTCCCGCGGCGCCCTTTGCCGAGACGACCGCTGAGGTTAGTTGATTTTAAAACCAACCTACACGAGCGAACGGAGAGTGTCAACCCGGCGACTCGCGCTCCGTCGCGCCGCTGCGGCAGCATCCGGCCACCGGAAGCGGCACCACTGCAATGAAATTGGGGCCCGTGGAGGGAGTGCCCGGGCGGCGTAACCGTAGATCGCATTGTCCAACGGTGCAGTTTTCGCAATCCGATTGTAGTGCTAACATGCAAATTCACTTTACTGCAGAGCCGTTCCAAGGAGTCGCAAGATGGGCAACGGCGAGAAACTGGTTGTGGTCTGGACAGGCGGCGACCGCGAGGTCGCGCTGAAAATGGTTTTCATGTACAGCTTCAACAGCAAGAAAAGGGGCTGGTGGAACGTTGTTACGCTGATTGTGTGGGGACCTTCGGCGAGCCTCCTTGCTGAATACCTGAAGTCCGGGGCTCACGTACTCAGCTTTTGAGAACCGCGGATTTCCCCGTCTGCGGGTGCGGCGAACCGAAACATCCGGTCCGCCCGGACTCGCCGCTTGGGAGTTATTTGAATTTCATGACCGTGACCCGGGAGCCGTTTGCGGTTGTTCCGCTCGCCTGCACGGTAGAACCGACTTTGACACTCGAACCCGTGACCGTGAAAGCTGCCGCCAGCGCAGTCAGATTGGTGCCGGAGGGCATCGTGACCGTGATGGTCTTGGCCGTCCGAGTCTTATCGAGACCCACTAACCTCATCCTGAGGAATCCCAGCCAACCCGTCAGGCAAGTTGCCATAAAAACTGCCCCGACAATTCGAATTACCGCCGTCATTTCCCTTCCTCCCGGGCCAGGACCCGCGCCACTTCCCGCTGGAAACTTTCCACGAACTGTGCCGGATCCGGCATTGGAGGCAGGATACCGCTTACTGCCGAACCCGGAGGCGAAGCAGCTTCGGCGTCGGACAACGGGTAGAGGTGCGCCTGTTTCCTCGCCGTCCGCCACGCCTTTGCCCCTGCCTGCCATGCGGTGAGGAAGGAGGCATTGCACTCGGTGACCTCGATTGGGACCCACACCTTGCCGCGACGGAAGATGAACTCATCGACGTACTGCAACGTTTTTCGGTCTGCCTCTTCGCGTGAGGAAAGCGCGAAAGCGATGAACAGATGCCCGGGCGTGGTAATGAAGGCGGTGTCCACCCGCACCGACTCGAGGAGAGAGCAGTACAGAACCGACAGGTCGCTGCGATCACCCGACCGGTCCTGGACAGTCTGCAGCGGCAACTTCACCGTGGCCGTGTCGTTCCGCGACGCGAGAGTAGAGGAGTCACTCGAATGGGAGGAAAAGGCAATACCCAGGAGGCGAACCGCTTCGTGAAAGCCGATGGCGTACTGGAGGTTTTTGTCGATGTCTCGACTCGCATTCGGCTTCATCGCGGAGGCGATCGTGTTTGAGAACAATCGCAGTGTCGCCTCTTTCGGCGCGACGAACCGGTAAAGCTCTTCGACGATCGGGTCTTCGGATTGGTCCCGCGGCTGCGGATGTGGTGAAGTTTTCAGGGGAAGAGCCTGCAGCGTAGAGGGCTTCACCGACTTTGCCCCGCCGACAATGAAATTGCACGATACGCCGGCGGAGATGGCTACGCCGGAATACAAGTCGAGAAAATTGCGATACCTGACGCCGGCGGCCAGGCCAAGGCCGGGAATGAAGGCCCATGACAGTTCCGCGCCCACTCCCGCGTACGGCGTGCCGCCTCGGGCGGTCCCATAGTTCAGACGGAAAAAGGAATAAAACGGGTCGCCGGACACTATCGGCTGGACAATGTTGTAGGAGTACCCGGCGGATCCGAAGCAGCGTAGACCTAGCGTGGGCAAAATGTCCAATTGAAAACCCGCAACGATCCCGGCCTGCAACATCGAAAGTGCGCCTGATGGATAGCCCCCGTCGCCCTTGAGACCTAGCCACGAGTACCCGAACTCCATCCCGGCGTACAGTGGCAACGCGGGAAGGCGGTAGTTGCAGGCAATCGTCATGCCGAGGCCCGGGCCGAACAGATCAATTCCAAGGTCGCCCATGAACTCCGGTGTGAGGGAGAGAGAAAGGACCGCCGGCGTTGCTGAGGCCGGCGTGAGGGTGCTCTCGGAGGAAACGATGCCGGTCATTAATGTGAAAAGCGCAAGAAACAGGAATCTTTTCATAGTACCTCCCCGGCGCGCAATCCGTTGAGCCGCACGGACCAGAGATGCAAGATCCATGCCGGAAACGACCATATACCATTTGTCTACGATACAATGAATTAACCCCGCGACGCCGCGTCGTCGGTCGGCCCCCCCCTGCAACTCCGGTTGCGCCCGGAAACCGGCGTTGCAGGGGTTCGAGGCCGCCCTCTTTGTCACAATCTCCTATCGATGCCAAACTATGGATCTCGGCCGCTCAGGTCGCACTTCCGGCAGCCGATCCGATCAAGATCCAGATCCGCTGCGACTCGCTTTTGCCCTTGATGCTGATGGAGTGGGGTCCGCGGAACTGGAACGAAGGTACCGCTGCATTCTTGGTTGCCTCGCTCACCACCGTCTGCATCCCCTCTGCAATCCCGCACAGCCGGCTTGCGAGGTTCACCGCGTCTCCGATTACGGTGAAATCAGCGCGCCGCATCGATCCGATCATTCCCTGGATGACCAGCCCGGTGGCGATGCCCGCCCCCACCTCGAGCCGCTCGAACAGCTCGGCGTCGCGCGCGCACAACTCGGCGATGTCCAGGGCTGCCGCGCATGCACTTCGCGCGGCAGCATCTCCGGAGAACACCGCCACTATTTCGTCGCCGACGAACTTGTCGATGTCGCCTCCGTGGCGCTGGATGATCTCCGATTGCCGCTCCAGCAGTCGATTGAGCACTTCCACGACCTTTTCCGGCTTGTGCCGCTCGGTGTAGGAGGTGAATCCGCGGACGTCCGTGAAGAGAAGAGTCTTGACACCCCGCTGTGGTTGCTGGCTGGTTTTCAACGCATCGATGGTCCCGGCGGAAACGTACTTGGTAAGCTCGAAACGCTCTTTCAGGCCTCCGACCATTCGGTTGAACGACCTCGCCAGCGATCCGATTTCGTCGCGAGACTGCACCCGTACCGACGCGTCAAGGTCGCCCGTCTCGACTCGGCGCATACCGCGGGACAGAACTCTCAGGGGAATGAAGAGGCTCGATCGGAGAAGCAGCGGGATCAGAACAAGCACGAGCAGGCTCGCGACGACAGTCAGCGCCGCCAGCACAGAGATCCGACCGTTCAGGTAGTTTGCCAGGCCCGCCTCATACGACTCGAAGATCACCGCCGGGCGGTCGCCGGACCACGGGAGACCGCTTGTGAAGCTTATCGGTTCCAGCGGGGCGGACGTGCCGCCGGGATGGATCCCGGTCAGCCGGGGTGGGAAGGGAGCAGGCCGGCCGCCCGGGGCAGGATCCCCTCCGGTCGTGCTCGCGGCAGCGTAGTTGTACTGTTGCTCGATCGACGGAGCATAGAAAGGAGCGAGTTCTTCGAAGGTCATGTCGATGGCACCGTCATCTCGAAGGACGAGCTGGATGGTGTTTTCATTCTCGGCCCCCAGCTCGGGGAGGCGGAACCAGGTGATGGTCATCGAGTTCGGCATGGACTTAATGTGAACGCCTCCTCCCCTCGACGGATCCAGGTTCATGATGAGCGGTGCAATGGCCGGTTGCGGGTTGAACCCGCCCCAGCCGTTCTCAAGCACCTGTTCCCCGAGAAAGATCATGGGACCGTTCAGAACGCGGACCGAGCGGTAGCTGCCGGAGAAGAACGGGAAATCAAAGTCCAGCTTCGCGGGACGGGTACGCCCGTAGGCGATGTTCACCACCTGCCCCAGATCCGGGTCGAAGGAGTCCGCCGTGCGGCGGACGTCGTAGCTGTGCAGGCTGTTGGGAGTGAAACGAATCGTCGAGCCATTCGCCGGAAGCGATGGAGAAGGATAATCTCTCGCCGAGGTCTCGCCGACGAAAAGTGCGACAAGCCCCATGGTGCTCAGGATCAGAACGAGGGTGACACCCAGCAGCTTCACCTGCAGGGTCAGCGGATCGGCGCTGTGATTGAGGTAGGTAACGACGAACCCGAGGTAGAACAGGAGCAACCCGAGCCAGGCAAGGTAGGTGGCGAGTGCAAAGGGCAGGAGGTTGTAGGTCGTCGCGAGGGAGACAACGACCGCAAGCAGCGGCAGCAGCAGGATCGCGCCGAGGGCCCGCGCCGCCTCGGCATCACGGCCGCGCGGGTGCAGGATTCTTTTCGCGAACGAGGCCGAACCACGGCCGGAGAGCCTGGCTGTTTTTCGGAACAGGAGCGCGGTCGCTCCCAGGAATTGTGCCGCGAGGCCGCAGTAGAATACCAGCCAGTATATGTCCCAGAGCCGCAGATCGCTGAAGCGCCACTGGAGGATAAAATGATTGTAGACGTTGAGGCCAAGGACACCGGCATTCAGAGCAATGGAGATCGCGAAAACGATTCTGAACTCTCGCCGCTCAGCGCCCCGGAATCGCGGGAAGTGATAGGCGAAAAGAAGCAGACATACCATGGCGAGCGACGGGCCGACGTCGTTGAACAGGCTCACCAGGACCGTCCTGAGGGTTCGCGGCTGCCAGTAGTATGGCCCGGCGAGCTCGAAGAACGAAGCGGTGTTGAACAGGAACGCGCCCAGGAAGACACCGGCCAGGAACAGGGTGGCGACCGACCCCCGGGAGACGTGGAAGAGGTAGAGGCAGATAACAAGGGACAAAAGCAGGGCCGCCAACCGTATGACCGAGAGTGAATCGAGATTCAACGATACCCACGAAAGCACGATTGCCGCCCCCACCAATGATTGCTACCGGTCTTGTCGTTTAGGACCATGGCTGTCGCAAGACAGACAGGCCGACGAGGAGCTCACCGACGACTGAATATGCTGTAATTGTTGTGTGCCGGGTCTATGGAAACCGGGTACGAGACCAGACCAAAATCCGTTTCCAGTTTCTCGTTCTTCCGGCTGACGCGCATGAGAAAGAACGCGGTATCAGAGTCGACCGTGACCACGCATTTGAAGCAGCGGGCGCCGATGTCGGCCCATTCTGCCGCCAGAATGCAGGATCCGGTATTCAGAGGATTCGAGTCATAGTCATGGTCATAGAACGCGATCGAATCAGCCGTCACGACAATCTTGCCCGGAGGTCCACCGTCGTACCCATTGAGCCACGGATTCACCCACGTTCCTGTGTAAGTCCACCCCTCGGTGGCAAGCAATTTGATGCCCCCGAGCAGGTACGATCCCTGGCAGGCCGCCAGGGTTGTCAGAAAAATGGTTGCCGCAAAAATTCGAACTACTGTTTTCATTGCTCCGCCTCCCGTGCTGCAAGCCTCGCCACCGCCGTCTTTAGATTTGCCACCGACTGCGCCTCGTCGGGCGGCGGCCGCCGGACTTTGCCGTTGCGGTAGACAAGACTACTGCTACGGTTGGAGTTGCCGTGAGCCGCCACTTCGGTCGAAACGAGCGCAATTGCAGCGAAGAGATGTCCGGGAGCGGCAACAACTGCGATCCTGCTCTGTTGTGGCCGCGGGTTGCCGTCCGCGTCGAATAGATCTGAAACGTTCAGCGTGATCAGGAATGATATTACCGGCGATGGCGTGGCGGCCGGCGCACTGGAATTCTGCCCGGAGAGAGTGCCGGACGGGATGGAGAAGAACAGCAGAAGACGGAACGTTTTCATGGTACCTCCCGGAAGGACTCTCCGCTCGAGCTATTTTGCGGGAGTGAGGTCACGCGGTTCGATCGCCCATGTGTACGTTTTTTTTGCATTGGCATCGATGGCAATGTCGAATCGATACTCGTCGTTGTTCTCATCCACGCCCATCAGGTTGTAGACGAGCCTCTCACGGCCGACTGAGAGCACGAAGCTGTGCGATCGCCCATCGGCCACGGTCGTCTCCTCGTCCAGCAGATCGACTCCCCACGCCTTCGAGTCAGGTGGAGAAACAAACAGGTAGAGGATCTCGTGTCCGGTCCTGTTTTCGATATGCACCGTCGCGAGGGTGGTGTCCGGCGCCGGGGTGACGAAACTCTCCGACTTCAGCGTGACACGGACCTCTTTGCCGTCGATCACCTCAAAGTCGCGAATGTCGCAACTGTTCCGATTGTCGTCAGTTCCCTTCATATCGAAACCGAACGATGGGTCGGGATAGTACACGTAGTAGCTTATGGTCTCGCCGACATTCAAATAGTAGTCGGCGCCAATGAGGTCCGGACCCCAGAACTTACTGTCCGCGGGGGTCACGAAGATCAAATCGATTTTCGTTCCGGTGCCGTTTTCGAAACTGATTTTGTTCAGCTTCCCCGGATCGAACGCGAACCCGTCCGGCACTGGGACTGTCAGAAGCATCAATACCGTGAGCACGGCCCCAACCAACGCACCTAATCTTCGCGAACCAGGCACCCGTGCCTGGAGAAGATCCGTCGCCGATCCGCAAGTCGCTCGTTCCGGTCGTGGAACCTGTTTTTTCATGATCTTCTCCCTCTCAGTAGTGTTCACCTGTTTGAAGATGCTTTGATTGCACTCACCTCAATAGAGCAAGGGGAATGCCAAGAAGCGGCAGCAGCACTTTTCCTTTTACGCGGAATGATTTACGGCGCTTCGGCGGCAACCCGCTCTTCCGGCACAGGTGCAACGGGTGTTGCCGGAAGCAATATAGGTTGCACGTCCGCGTGCACCAGTCCCGCCGCAGAAGTACAACTAATTCCTTTCAGGAGGGTGAAATACCGAAAGATCGGATTCCGGCATGGATTTTGCATCGGTGGAGAGTGAAGCTCGCGGTCGGAAAAGACGCGAGAGGAGGTTCATATGGGTAACAAGAAGTTGATCGCCGTGACTCTGGGACTCGTGCTGACGTTGTCCGCAGTTGCCGACGAGATCGAAGGCCCGGAGGCCTTTTCGCTGGTTTTTGGCCCCCGGATTGGCTGCGCGTGGGTGTGGCAGACGCAAGAAAAGTTCACCTCTTCGGTGAACGAGCTCTACTCCGGCAATTATTTCCCCGTTATGACGCTATTCGGAGTCACCGTCGAGCAGCGGATTCTTCTCGGACAGACACGGAGTCATTTTGCTTTCCAGGAAGTCCTTTTGGTTGCCGGGCTCGATCAAGGGGTCGCGCTGCCGGAAGGTGCACTACTTATCGGATACCGGGACTACTCGGGCTTTGAGTTCGGAATTGGTCCAATCCTTCATTTTCAGGGAATCAGCGTCGTGGTTGCTCTCGGCTGGACGCTTTCACTCCACGGAGCGTACGTTCCCGTGGACATCAGCTACGTCATACAGAACACGGACCGGCCTGCATCAATCAGCATTACCACCGGATTCAACTTTCAGGTGAGAAGGCGGGAGTCCCAGGTTTTCCAGGCGGCACAGAAAAGTCAGGGCGTGCAGAAGCCCCAGAAGAATCCATGATCCGGCGACCGGCAGCTGTGGCGCTGTTTCGCTTGTCCGGGCGCGGGCGATTGTTGTCGGGCCCGCAGAGAGGACGGCAGGATCGCCTGCCGGTGACTCCCTCGCTACGGCCACACGATAGCGCTTGCGCATCTCTATGGCAGCGTCCAGCCACCGTCGATCAACAGCGTTGCTCCGGTAACAAGCGAGGAGGCGTCAGAGGCCAGGAATACCACCGGAAGTGCTACCTCTTCGACGCGTCCGACCCTGCCAACCGGAATCCGCCGTACCACGGAGTCACGAAAGTCCTTGTCGTCGAGCCACTTCTTCGTTCCGTCTGTCTCGATGAAAGTGGGCGCTACGGCGTTCACCGTGATATTGTGCGGTGCCCATTCGAGGGCGAGGCATTTGGTCAGGTGCGACACCGCCGCCTTCGTCATGCAGTAGACAGATTCAGTGGGAAGCGCGACAGATCCCGCCTGGGACCCGATATTGATGATGCGGCCGCCGTGCTGCCGGATCATTACTTTTCCCACCGCCTGCGCAGTGAAGAAGGTGCCCTTCAGGTTTACCGCAATCGTCGCATCGAAGTCCTCTTCCCGCACTTCTTCCGCCGGAGCCGGTTCGCCGATGCCCGCATTGTTCACCAGGATATCGATACGTCCGAAATGCGCTACGGCCGCATCGACCGCGGCGGCTATCTGGTCCATTTTCGAGACATCCATCTGCAGACGAAGCACGCGCCTTCCCAGCGCCTCGATCTGTTCAGCCAGATCGGCCGCGCTCTCCCGGGTTCGCAGGCCGAGAACGATATCGGCACCGGCCCGGGCGAGCGCGATGGCGCAGGCGCGGCCGATACCCTTTCCCGATGCAGTAACCATGGCGATCTTACCGTCCAGGCGAAACTCTCCCGACACTGTGCTCATGGCATCCTCCCGTGTTCTGGTGATTGTTGGTGCGGTTTGCCGCGACTACTCGCCGCTGCGTATGTCCCGAATCAGTTCCGGCACGTATCGAATATCGCGAAACGTCGAAATACAGCCGTTCCCGGTTGGTGACTGTGCCATGAACCCGACTGAGACGGCTCGCCACCTCCCCAAGGGTGAAGTGCCGTACCAACCGCCATCGCCGACCGTCGAGGGAGTAGTGAAATGCAAATGCCTTACCGAGCCGCGCAATGCGGAGCCGAACTTCCGTTCCGTCAATGGTGACCGAGTTGCAGTCGTCCGAGGCACCGCGCGTGACTACCGAAACGACCATCGGATCTCCGGCAGGAGAGTACTCGAAACAGAGCTTTGCCCATCGGTCGGAACCGATCCAGACCACCAGCACCCCGGCATCGAAGGTGGCCGAAAAACGGACACTCACCGTGGCGCTCAACAGAAACTGAGCATCGTCAGGCGTGAAAAGGGCCGCCGGAGCATTCTCGACCCCGCCTCCGGCATCGACACCCTTCGCCGGGTCGAGAAACAGATCCGTCCGAGCACCCGCCTCGATGGCAAACCCGTTGGAATCGGTCGGCTCCCATCTGAGAGGAGTGTTCCGCCAGGCCAGTCGGCCGGGAATCCCTGCGAGAACGAATGATTCCAACGCGTTTGCCCCTTTTTCCGGCTACCAGGTAAGAACACCACCGGCAATAGTAAGGCCGGCGCCGACCGCGCAAAGGAGGATCTTGTCGCCCGGCTTCAACTTCCCGCTCAGTTCCATCTCCTTGAGACATAGCGGGATGGATGCGGCCGACGTATTTCCGTATTTCTCGATATTGAAAAAGAACCGCTCCATTGGGAGCTGGAGCTTATGCGCGACCGACTTGAGAATTCGCTGATTGGCCTGGTGAGGCACGACCCAGGCGAAGTCATCGAGGGCCACTCCGGAATCGAGCGCCACCGATTCGATGATATCGCTGAAAGCGGTAATGGCACCGCGAAACATTCGGCCTCCGTCCATGAACCAGTACTCGTCACCCGCCGCGTGATTGCTCCCGGGAGGCATCTGCGATCCTCCGGCCTTGCGGTCAATAATGTCATAGCCGCTGGAATCGGCCTCCATGATAATGTGAGAAATCTCGTGTGACCGTCCCGAACCCGGCTCACTCGAGAGCACCGCGGCGCCCGCACCGTCTCCGAACAGAAAGGCGGTCGCACGGTCGGTCTTGTCGGTGAACTTGCTCATCACCTCGGCGGCCACGACAAGCACGTTGCGGTATACGCCGGACTGCACAAACTGCCGCCCGATCGAGAGCGCGTAGAGCCAGCCGCTGCATGCGGCAGCGATATCGAAGGCCGGGATACGGGTGCATCCCAGCTTCTTCTGCACGGCGCAGGCTGTGGCGGGTAGCGGCATGTCGGGAGTTGTCGTCGCCACGATGATCAGGTCGAGCTCGCTCCGATCGATCCCTGCGGCCTCGAGCGCCGAACCGGAGGCGAGGACCGCCAGATCGGAGGTTGTTTCCTTCTCTGCCCATCGTCGCTGCCGGATTCCCGTTACCTTCTCGATGTAATTCTCGTTGATGTCGCTGAACTCGGTCAGGAAAGCACTGTTCTCAACAACCTTCGCCGGCACGTGCGTCCCGATCCCCCGCAGGTAGCAGCTACGCAAGCCGGAACTCGCGGCCTCCTTGCGGGCCTCGAGCTCATCGAGATATTTTCCAATATCGGTTGCGGTGAGCTGTCCTCCCGGTCCGGTTGCGGGTATACCGGGGAGCTCAGCTTCGCGGATATTGTTGTCGGTGACCATCTTCTTCAATCGCGGGCTCAGTCGACGGAAGAGTGCCTGCCCGATCTCGGTCTTGCCGGCGTCCGCGGCCGCAGCGTCTTCCGGCGCGGAAACTGGTCCGGGGGATGCACCCTTCCCGACGCCGCCCGATATTCTCCCGGCCCGAGTCGCAATGGGTGCAGCGGCTCCCTTCTCGAGATGTCGCACATCTGCATCGCCGGTACGTACCTCGAGGAGCGGCGCACCAACGTCGACAACGTCTCCTTCGGCGCATTTCAATTCGACCACCTCTCCGTTGCACGGCGCTTCAAAGTCCCACGTCGACTTCTCCGTTTCGATGTCGGCGATGTGCTGGCCCTTGGTAACGGTGTCGCCCACCTTCACAAGCCAGGTCACCAGTATTCCGTCGACAATCGACTCGCCGGTAAAAGGCATCGGAATCGACGCCACGAATCCATTCTTCTCTGTCAGCATCCTCGTCCCCTTCACTGGTTGTCTGAACCGGTGGACAGACACGCCGGTTCGCACGCGCCGCCGGAGCGACCGGTTTGCTGCCGCTGCGCGGTTTCTCAGTATTTCAGAAGTTCCACAATCTTTTCATGTATAGTTTCGACGCTGGGCCGGTAGTAGTCCTCCAACTCGGGAGCGAACGGGACCGGCGTGTCCGGAGCGGTGACCAGAAGCGGAGGCGCGTCGAGATCGAAGAAGTTGCGCTCGATGATTCCCGACACGATCGTCGCCCCGAGACCTCCTGTTCTCCACGATTCGTGCACCACGAGCAGCCGGTGCGTCTTCTTTACCGACTCGGAGAGCGTCTCCCAGTCAAAGGGTTTGAGCGTACGCGGATCCACCACTTCGATTGTAACACCCTGCTCCTCCTCTACCTGTTTCACCGCACTCAGACACTCGTGCATCATCGCACCGTAGGAGAGGACGGTGAGGTTCCGCCCCTGCTTGTGCACTTTCGCCTTGCCGAGCTTCTCCACGCGCCCGTCGAAATGGATGTCTCCCTTCAGGCGCCGGTAGAGGAATTTGCTTTCGAAGAACAGGACCGGGTTCTCGTCGTAAATCGACGCGAGCAGCAGATGAAAGAAATCTTCGTGGAACGACGGGTAGACTATCTTCAGTCCCGGAAAGCTGCCGAAGAGTCCCTCCAGATCTGCCGAATGAAAGGGGCCGTAGTTCAAACCGCCGCCTGTCGGCATACGCACGGTAAAGGGTAGCGACTCTCCGGTCCGAAAGAAGTAGGTGCCGGCATTTACGCCGATCTGGGTTGTCGCGTCCGTCGAGAAATCGGAAAACTGCATCTCGATGACCGGTCTGAGCCCCATCGCCGAGGCGCCGACCGAGAAACCGGTGAAGCCCGATTCGGCCAGCGGCATGTCGAGCACGCGCTCCCGGCCGTACTTGGCGTGCAGGCCCTTTGTGGCCTTGAATGGCCCGCCGTAGTCGCCGATGTCCTCTCCGAGCAGTATCACCGAAGGGTCGTTCTCGAGTGCGAGATCAAGGGCGGCGTTTACGGCTTGAACCGGCGTGACCTCGGTGAGGTCACGCGAAGGTAGTTTCCGTAGCTCGGCCCCGATCTCTTTGTAGGGTGACCAGGCGGTCTTCTTCGGATCGACCTTCGGCAGCTTGATCGCGCGGTTCGCCTCTGAAGAGACAAACTCGATCCACTCTTTCTCGGTGCGATCGAGCTCGGGCGCGGTCGCCGCCTTTGTCGTAACCAAATAGTTCCGCATGACCTGAACCGGATCTTCGACGCGCCACCGGTCAAGATCCTCTTGCGGTACGTAGTCGGCGGTGTCGTAGGCGGCGTGCCCGACAAGCCGGTAGGTCACCGTCTCAAGAAGGTATGGTCGCGGATTTTCGCGCATCTCGTCGATGATCTGCTTCGCCGTTTCGTAAACTTCTACAGCGTTAGTCGCCTTGATCTTGTTCCCTTTGATACCATAGCCCGCGGCACGGCTCGAAAGATCATCACAGGCAAACTGATGTTTGGTGGGGGTGGAATAGGCCCACTGGTTGTTCTCTATAAGGAAAAGAACCGGAATCTTCAGTACCGAAGCGATATTCAGCGCTTCGTGGAAATCGCCGGTGCTGGTGCCGCCGTCTCCGATAATCGCGACACCGACGGCGGGAATTCCTTTGCTCCGTCGGGCGAAAACAGCGCCGGTAACGTTCGGCAGCATTACGCCGAGGTGACTGACCATCGGCAGCAGTCCGCGAGAGGGCACTCCGTGGTGTACGTTGCCGTCTTTGCCACCGGTCGAGCTCTGTTCATTCGCCAGATAGTGGTTGAATAGATGAAATAGCGATATTCCCCAGACCAGGTAGCCCGCGAAGTCCCGCTGCATGAAATTGCATACATCCGTTTCCGGATTCAGTGCCGTTGTCACCCCGACTATCGCGGCCTCGTTGCCCTCTCCTGAGGTTACCGTTCCCCGAACCAGACTCTCCCGATACAACTCCATGAGCCGGTCTTCGCCCTTGCGGGCCAAGAACATGTTCTTGTACATCCCGAGGGCAAGCTCGTGTCCAATATGCATTCAGTCCCTCACTCCCTGTCGCCTGAATTTGATCGTTCGCTGTTTTTCATTGGCGGGCGACCTGCCCAAAATAACATAAATCTCGCGAAAAGTGCACGCCGTCAACCGGAGATCGGACGGTCGCCGCCCTGACAACGATACGACGGCTGAGACGGGAAAAAGGTTGCAGTTGAATGCGAAATTCGGTTTGGAAATATGCCGCTCGATGGTAATCGTTCGGGGGAGTCTGTACTTTGGCCGACCGTACCACTATACTTTACCAAAACCTGAAACCGGGTGGGGGGATTATGGCTGTTCGGTCCTCTGGCGCTCTGGATGAGCTGGTTCGAGCAAGTGCGCGACTTGCGCGTGAGCGACGGCTGAACGGACTTGTTTCGGTACTCGTCGAACAGGCTCTGGATATCACGCGATCTGACCTCGCCGCACTTTATCTCTATCAGGACCCGGAGAACCCGGCAAGCGGGCTGACACTTTTCTACCGCCGCGGAGCAACCGGTATGGCGGAGTCGGTTCCCGGAACCGGAGAGTTCGTCTCATTTCTGCGGGAGTGCGGTGAAACGCTCGTGGTCAGCTCGGCGGACGACGCCTTTTTTTCCGACGTTCTTCTCATACCGGGAATGCAGAGCGGTATCGCCCTTCCGCTCACAACGCCGCGCGATCAGCTCGGTGTCCTCGTGCTCAATTCTCGGCAGAGCCTCTATTTCAATCGTGACCGGTTCTCGTTCCTCGACTCGTTCGGAAAGATGGCGGGCAACATGTTTCACAACGCCCGGCTGAATGACGAGCTGCGTCGGAGGTTGAACGAGATCGCCCTGCTCGAGCGTTACCAGGAGAACATCTTCTCCTCGATGACCAATCTTCTCATCACGACCGACGAAACCGGGATTATTCGCTACTTCAACGAGACAACCCGGGAAAGATTTGCGCTTCAGGATGAGACTGTCGGACAGCCGATAGAGACCGTCTTCGGGAAATCGATCGACAAGGGTGTTCTGAAGACTATCCGCAAGTCATTGGCGGAAAATCAGGAGATCCTCGGGATAGAAGGCATTTATCAGACAAAGGAACGGACAATCGACTTTTCTCTCAACGTGTCACCGTTGCGTTCACGGCGCGGAAAGCTGGAGGGTTTGACGCTTCTTTTTACCGACCAGACGGCCGAACGCGCACTGAAGGGCCAATTCGAGGTGATTGTCGAAGAGCGGCGAGCCATCAAGGACATGTTCGTCCGTTACGTTTCGACCGATGTCGTGGAAAGTCTGATGAAGCACCCCGAAATGGTCAAACCTGGCGGTGACAAGAAGACCGCAACCGTGTTCTTCGGCGATATCCGGGGTTACACCTCGTTCTCGGAAACCAAAACACCGGAATACATCATTGGGGTCCTGAACGCCTATTTTAGCGAGGCGGTCGAGATCATCATCAGGCACAAGGGATTTATCGACAAGTTCATCGGCGACGCGATCATGGCTGCCTGGGGAGTGCCGATGCAGACCGAAGCGATGGACGCCATCGAAGCGGTAAGCGCGGCGCTGGAAATTCAGGAACTTATCAAGAGCGACAAGCGAACGTTTTTCAAAGGGGAAGCTTCGAAGCTTGAGGTCGGTATTGGCCTGCACACCGGAGCCCTCGTTGCGGGAAACCTTGGAAGCATACAACGGATGAACTATTCGATCATCGGGGACACGGTGAATGTGGCCGCCCGCCTCGAAGGTGTGGCGAAAGGCGGAGAGGTTATCATAACGGAAGACACCCGGGATCTTATCGGCGACCGGTTCAAACTCAAAGAGCAGGAACCGGTGAAGGTCAAGGGAAAGGTACAGCCAATTCATATATTCAGCGTGCTCTCGCGTGCTCGATAGCACCCGGGAGTGTTCCCGGGGTGATAGGTAATAGAGGAGGCTCGCATGGCAGCATTATTCGCCGGAATTTCCAACCTATCGTGGTGGGGCTATGCAATTGCAGGGATTCTCCTGGTTGGGATAATCGCCGCTCTTGTACTCTGGCTGGTTTTCCGGCGACGTTTTACCGCGCGGCTGCTTTCGACCGCGGGCGCGGGAAAAGAGCAGCTTTCCGCATTTCGCGAGAAATACCCGGACAAAGTACTTCTGCGAAGGTCGCGCATGATCGAACGTGCCGCG
This sequence comes from uncultured Spirochaetota bacterium, assembly GCA_963832675.1. GTDB lineage: Bacteria > Spirochaetota > Spirochaetia > DSM-27196 > DATKUC01 > DATKUC01. Next base: position 36,624 of record CAWHUY010000034.1, read on the forward strand.
AACAGACAGGAGGAGCTCGCCGCGATCCCGCATCATATCGGCGTCACACATCTCTGGGTGCAACGGCTTTCGCGACGCCCCCGTTCCGGCGACTTTCGGCGCGTTCTCGCCTTCGGAGGCGGTGAAGATCTATGGCCCTGCTTCCTGCTCGCGCTTGGACACCCGCGTCAGGGTGATCGTTTCCTCAAGTGGTTCGAAGGCAAAGATGCATTCTTCTCGCTGCGGGAGATGGCTCGTGCGGGAGGTGGAGAACTTTTCGACGGAAAGCGCGCTCGCTCGCTTCTGCAGGATTCCATCGACAGAATTCGGGAAATGACCGGCGATCCGGACTGGCGCGTCCGGCACTTCGCGGTAAACATCATTCTCAACGACGACAGCGACCTCTCCCGGAATGCGCTGTGGGACATGTTCCACGACGGCGCCTTCCAGATCCGCCGGCTCACGGTTCCGACCTTCAAGACGACCGAACCGGATCGCCTCTTTGAAGCGCTCTACGATCTTGTACTGCACGACACGGTCTTTGCGGTGCGCAAGGCAGCGAGAGACCGCATCCAGAGCGAGTTCTCCGAACGATACCATCCGGATCCCGGATCGCTTGCCAGTTTCGAAGCGCTCCATGTGCTCGATCTTCTTTCTCCGGGCTCGGAAACGGATCGCGACCTCGCGCTCGGAGCGCTTGGCCAGGACAAGCTCGAGCTGCGCGCCGCAGCAGCCCGCTATCTTCTGCGAGAAGGGGTTCTGGCCCGAATGCTTGGCACGGCAGATCTGAGTGACAGACCGGCATTCGACCGTCATCTTCAGCTTCTTCGCAACGCGGTCGAAGTAGATGTGACCGAGTTTCTCGCCGACGCACGCAACAGCAGCCATGCCGGTACGGTGGTCATGGCACTCAAGCTGCTTTCCACCCATGGCCCGCGCGGCCTGATCCAACACGTTGCCGAGCGTGCGCTGCACGGACTCCCGGGTTCGGAACACCTCCAGGAACTGCGCTCGGACGCGCTGCGGTGTATCGAGCTTCGGGGTGATGACAATTCCCTGCGCCTGCTTTTCCAGGAGATTCTCGCGCGCAAGACCGAATATGAGCAGGTCACTGAAATGCTGCAGCATGTGCCTGCCCGCGGGGAGGAGCTATTCGCCGAAATCGCGCTGACCCTGCTTGCCGACATCGATTTCGCCGCGCGGGAGGGACTCGTCGAGCTCCTGGTGCGTCTCCCCGATCGTCTCGTGGTGCCCCGCCTTATCGATATCGTTCAGGACATCCGGGGCGTGATCCCCAGAAAGGTCCGGGTTGACGCTCTTCGCGCTCTTGCTGCAATGAACCGGCCCTACCTGCTCGATTTCGTCCTCGAACATTTCTATCTGCTCGCGCCGGACCCCGCACAGGAGCTCGCAGCCAATCTTTCTGCGGTGCACGGGAAGCAATTCGACGCTGCGGTCGTTCGTCTTGTCGAAGGGCACGACGCCTCGATCCGAGCGGCGGTGATCATCTCGCTGCCATCCACCGAAAAAAAGGATTTTCTAAAACTGATTCGCCCGGCGGTGGACGACGCTGACCCAAGCGTCCGCTCTGCGGCGATATCCGCTCTCGTTCTCTTTGGCGATACGCGTTCTCTCCGCCAGGCGGTCGACCGCCTGCGGGACCCGGTGGAGGAGGTGCGGATTGCGGCGGCGACGGCAATCGGTAAAGCCGGATCCGACGACCTGGTAAGCGAGCTCAGGCGAATCGTGGACGACGAAAACGAAGTCGAGTCGGTGAAGCGTGCAGTGCTCGCCGGGCTCGGAGCTTCCGAACGGGATTCAGCCACAGATCTTTTGACCGAGACACTCGCGGCGCACGAGGAACTTTCCGATGCCACCCTCGACGCGATCGCGTGCAAAACCGGGTCGAGTGAGCTTCGCTACCTTATCGAGAAGTTCAAGGACGCCGATCCCGGTCTGCGCGAAAAGTTCACTCTCGCGTTCCACCGCATGGGCGACGCCGGCCAGGACGCCATGCTGGGGTTGCTCGGTGAGGAGATCGGATCGCTTCGCCCGCACGTGGCTCAGATCCTCGAAGAGATGGGCTACGTCGAAGCTACGATTCGGCGACTGACCCACCGGGACCCCGAGATACGCAAAGATGCCGCTGCGAAGCTCTCGCTCGTAGGAACCAATGCGGCATTCCGCGGAATCGTTCAGGCCGCGCGGGATCCGGACCCGGAAGTCCGCGTTCAGGTGGTGCGAGCGCTGGAAAGACTCGAGACGGAAGATGGGGCGGATATTCTTCGTGCGCTGCAAATCGACCCGGAGCGCAGGGTCCGAAAATACACGCAGTGGGCGCTCGAACGTCTACGGGCAAAAGCGCTTTAGCGCGAGTTCCGGCCGCCGACGTCAGAGCGGCGGGAAATTGTTGACATCGAGTCAGACGGAATGTAAAATATCTCCATCCCACCCAGGGTCGCTCGGTCGAGCGGTCAGGAGGTTTGTGGTGTTACGTACGACAAACACGAAGTTTCGCCCGCGAACACAGCTCGCGGCGTTGGTATTTATTTCCGTAGCATCGATTGGAGTCCTTGGCTGCGCGAGCAAGGGTCCTGTGGTACCCGTTCCCCCCACGGTTCGGGTAACCGTGCTCAACTCCACCGTAATCACGCCGGATGTCGTGAAGTTTCGCGCGAGGATTCTCATCAACAACAACATGAACGCGCCGCTCGATTTCGAAAAAGTGGACTACGGCGCAAACCTGTTTGACAAACCGCTGTTCTCCGACACATTCACCGGGATGAAGCGAACCAATTCCAACGGAACCGAAACAGTCAACTTTCCCTTCCAGATTTCAATGAAGGACATCCTTGCCCAGGACGTCGCGCTCCTCGCGGAAGGCAACCTCCGCGTTGAGTTTCACGGCGTGGTCTTTCCCGCCGCGGCTTCAGGATTTGCGCCGGTGCGTTTTTCACGGACCGTGCAGATTCCGATCCCCAAGATCCCCACGATCAGTTTTCAGGGCACTGAAGGATCGATCGTCGGAACACGGTTCTCGGTGAGACTCTCGGTTCACAATTCGAACGACTTCGACATGACCGTGGACTCGGTCGATTCCTTCCTCGATCTGAATGGACAGCGGTACACCCTGCTGCACACGCGGCAAGAAAGCGCCATCCCGGCCAACGGGGAGGGAACGGTTACGCTTTCGATGGAGAACTCCGTGGGCAAAACGTTGAGCTTCGCGCTCAACGCGCTTCAGGGCAACAATGCCAAGTTCACCGTTGGTGGGACTATTGTCTGCAGCACTCCCTACGGCTTCGTCTATATTCCGATAGGGATATCGGCGACCGCACAGTAGTCGGCCGCCGCCCGGGCACAGACGAAGCGAACAAAACCTTTCTCCTGTTCAGCTGGCTTGGACTCGCTGCATTCGGTTCCTCGCTCTACTCGCTTGACCTGACGGCGGTTGACCGGTGGGCGTTCTGGCTTGCGGATATCGACGCCGCTACGGTCGCGTCGTCTCCGTTTGATATGGTGGTCATCGACTACTCGGCAGATGGATCGGGTCAGAAAGCCTTCTCGACACGCCAGGTCGAACAGATGAAACGCAAGCCGGACGGCGGATTGTTGTCGCCTACCTGAGCATCGGCGAGGCGGAAGAGTACCGGTATTACTGGAATCCGTGGTGGAAACTGATTCGCCCCTCCTGGCTGGAGCGGGAAAATCCCAATTGGGCGGGAAACTATAAAGTTCGCTTCTGGCAGAAAGGCTGGCAGCGAATCATCCTTGGCTCACCGGACGCATATCTGGACCGGATACCGGCGGCTGGTTTCGACGGCGTTCTCCTCGATGTTGTGGACGCGTTCGAGCACTTCGCCCCGTCACGGCCGGAAGCGGCCGAAGAGATGATCGACATCGTGACCGCTATTTCGGCCTATGCAAAGTCGCGTCGTCCCGGTTTCCACATTGTCCCTCAGAACGGCGAGGGGCTGACCGCCGAACCGCGATACGTTGCCGAGATCGACGCCATCGAGAAAGAGGATCTATTCTACGGGTTGCAGGGAGACGGCATCAAAAACAGCGACGCTGAGATTGCGTTCAGCCGTGATCTGCTCGACAGGGTGAAGGAGGCGGGAAAGCCGGTCTTCACCGTCGACTATGCAAGCGATCCGGGCACCGTCGCGTCGGTCTATCGGATGTCGCGAAGCTTCGGCTACAAGCCCTATGTTGCTTCGAGATCGCTCGATTCCCCGAACATCGACATTTTTCGATAACAGGTTTCCCGGCGGCTACAACTCAGGTTCTATCACCGTCATTCTCTTCCAAGCGCCGTGCCGGAATCGGAGGTAGAAGACAATTCCGAGAACCGAAATGTAGACGGTCGCGGCGGTCCAGGCCGCGTACATACCCCACCCGAGCACCAGCAGCATCACCGCAGTCGGCACCGTAAGAACGCAAAGCGAAAGCCCGGCAATCACGAGCACGACAAAACGTGTGTCCCCCGCCCCTTTGATGGCGGAACTGAAGGTCAGCGTCAGCGCGTCAAAAAGGGAGTAGAGAGCCACGAACCGAAGCAGCATCCGGGCCGTCTGTTCGATGCCGCGGAATTTATCCGGATCGGCATTGAGCATGTAGGGCACGAGAAAGAGATCCGGAACGATGATGTACGCGGCGCTGATGCAGAACATGTAGCCGAGCGCAATGTGCGCACCGGAATAGGTGCTGTATTCGGCGCGGTCGATCCGACCATCCCCGATATGCTGCCCGACGAGGACTGACACGGCAATTCCGAGGCCGATCACCGGCATGAAGGCGAGCATGTTTATGTTGAGGGCCAGATTCGTCGCAGCGAGGCTTTCGGTCCCGAGGCGGCCGACCAGAAGAATGAATACGGTGAAGCCGCTCATGTCAATCATGATCTGGAGTCCGCTCGGCAGGCCGTATCGGACCACTCGTGCAAGGAGTGGAAAGTTGAGGCGTGCGTGATGAAGTCCAAAGTGCCGACGGTCACGCCGCGCGAGGATGCAAAACGCGAAGATGACGGTGGAAACCGCACTCGCTATAACGGTGGCACCGGCTGCGCCGGTAACGCCGAGCCTCGGGAAGCCGGCCTGTCCGAAGATCAGGAGATAGTCGAGGGTGATATTTACTGCGGTCGATGCCAGCAGTATCCACAGCACGGGCCATGTCTTGCCGAGACCTGAATAGAATGACGTCAGTGCGGCGTTGAGAATGACGAACAGTGCTCCTGCGGTCAGGACACGGAAATAGGAAACCTCGTAGATTTCCACGAGACCCCCGTGACCTATGAGACTGAAAATGGCGGGCGCGGCCGGAACCAGAGGCAAGAGAAGCACGGCCCCCGCAAGCGACAGATAGAGGCCCTGCCAGACGGACGCCCCGACCCGATCGTCGCGTCCGGCTCCGTGATACTGGGCGACGAAGGTCCCGACGTAACCGGCGGTGTTGATGAAAAGGCTCATGATCATGAAGTTCAATATTCCGGCGGGAGTCGTGGCCGCAACCGCCGACGGGGAGAACCACGCGAGAAACATCCGGTCGACGAATTGCTGTATTGCGTATGCACCGTTCGACAGAACTAGCGGGAGCGCGATGGCGAGAAGCTGGCGATAGCCGCCCTCGGCGGACCACCGGAGGCGAACGCGGCGACCGACACCGGGCAAGGCGGAGAAAGAACCGTCTGTCATAGGTAGGCACAGAATCTCGCGCTGAGGAGAAAAGGTCAAGCAGCGGCGGCGGAAAATTTCACACCTGGATTGGTCGTGGCATCCGAGCAACTGAGGTATAATTACGCGGTGGCGGATCGACCGTCGTCAATCGCCTATGCGTGATTGGCTGCGGTGCGATACAATGATGATTTCGGAGGATGCTGTGAAAAACTATCTTCGCGTTGCCGGAGCCGTCATACTCGTGGTTGCGGCGCTAAGCGGTTGTCGAACGCTGTTCGGCAGGGGACATGGTCCGGTTGACGCATTTGCGTTTCTGCCGGAGTACAATCCCGGCCTCGCCCGTGCGGTAACCGGCCTCATAAATGAAGCTTCGGATCCCAAGACGGTCGAAATGGTTATCCCGCCGGGCACCAACGCGAGCAACCTTGTAGCAACAATATCGTTGAACACCGAAGCGAACATACAGGTAATCTCGTCCGGGAGCACGGTGGATCAACAGAACAGTCAATCGGCGAACAACTTTCAATCACCGGTGCTCTACTCGATCAAGACGTCCAAGGACAAGGAACCGTGGCTCTACCGCGTCGTCGTTCGTGAAGCCGAAACAAATGCACAACTCTCGTTGCTTCGCGTGGTCGACGGTTCGGCGTTTCAACCGGCGTTCAATCCGGGAACCGGCGCCTACGCGACGACCGTTCCTTTCGCCAGCACACAGATCACCGTTGAAGCCGCGGCGCTAAGCCGTCATTTGCAGAGTATGACCATCGGCGGTCGTGAAGTTCGCGGAGCACGAGCCTCGGTAGCTCTGCCCTTCTCCGGAACTGACCGACTGAGTGTGACCGTGACAACGCTTGCGGAAGATCAGACTACGCAGGCCCAATACGAAATAATGGTTATCCGGGGTGAGCCGGACCGGAACTCCAGCCTTGGTTCACTGTCGATCAAGGATGCGGTGATATCTCCCCCGTTCTCTCCCAACAGGGTCAATTACGCGGCGGAGGTACCCTACGCGGCCCGTGCGCTCCAGGTTACGGTGGTGCCTCAGAGCAGGTACTCGTCGGTTTCGTTTGCGGCCGCGACTGCACGGAGCGGTCTCGCCAATATTGCCGCTCAGGGCGATCCCCGTTCGGCAAACGGCGCACGCATCGACTTTTCCTACACCGATCATCTTACGCTGGTGGCGATCATTACGGCGCAGGACGGAAGCTCGTCACAATATTCGGTGAACATAAGCCGAGCGGCACCGGACCGAAACAACTCCCTCCAGGACCTCGAGGTCCCCGGATCGATCCTGAGTCCAACATTCGACGCGAACCGTCTCTACTACAGCGTCGAAGTTCCCTTCAACTCAAAACAGTTCTCTCTCGTTGCTGCGGCACAGAGCTCTGTCGCAACCGTCGCACTTGCGGGCCCAACCTACAACGGCGATCTTGGTTCGATCGACGGAGCCGCGGTACCTTTCACCGGAATCGATCGCATGCCGGTGGGGGTCCGCGTTACCGCTCAAGACGGCTCGGTCCTCACCTACACGTTGGATGTGCGAAGAGGCCCGCCGGACAGCAACGCCGAACTTTCAAACCTCTTCGCGACACCCGGCCGGCTCTCGCCGCCCTTCTCCCCACGAACCGCGGCATACAGTGTGGCCATCGCCGGTTCCACACCGGCCGCAAACATCATGGTGCAGACTGCCAGCCCCTACGCATCGGTCGCCACCGGCGCGGCGGGAGTGTCCCAGAACGGAACGGGACCCAACGGAAAACTGTTCAACGTGCCGGTGAACCCGGGCCAGACGCGTTCCCTGGAGCTTGTTGTCACCGCTCAGGACGGCACACAGCGACTCTATCGCGTGAACGTCACGCGTGAGGCTGCACCCGCACGGCAGTCCACACAACCGGCACCGAAAGACGGAAATTCTCTCCTGTCGGGAATTGTTATTGCCGGGGCGGACCTGCGACCCGCGTTCTCACCCGACCGCAAGTCCTACGAGGTCACCGTCCCGACTTCGCAGAATCGGGTAACTCTCTTTCCGATTGCGCAGAGCCCGACCTCCCGGGTGGCGATCGATGGGCGGCCCGTCGGACGCGAGGCCGAGACAATCCAGTTGCAGCCGGGAACTCCGCGTACCCTCGCCATTGATATAGTCGCCGAAAACGGGACAACCACGCGCTACACGGTCAAGTTGACTCGCGAGCTTCCACCGACCCGACAGAAACCGGCGGAAAATCCGGAAGGCGGACACGATCAGAAACCACCGGCCTCTCATCAGCCTCCGGCCGGACAGCCCGAGGGAGATCACGGACAACAGCAGCAGCCCGGGCATCAGGGGCCCCAACCGCAGCAACCGCCGATTGCGGAGCAGCCTCCGGTGGCGCAACCGCTGCCTGTCCGCATGGTGGTCTCGGTGAAGTCCAACGCCGTTCGCGTCGATCCGCACGTCTGGAAACAGGTCCGAGACGCGAATGATCAGCTCGGAAATCAGGCCGTCATAACTGTCCGGTCGTCGGGGTCAAATCAGGTGCTGGAACAGGGGTTCGCGAACCTTCAGGTTCGGCAGCCTGGCAACAGCCCCGCTGAAATATCTTTCCAATGGACCTCACAGCCGATCGCCGTGATGCCGGACCAGCCTATCGCTGTTTCCGTCACGATCAGAACCGAGAAGGGCAAATACCTGAGCTTCACGGAAACTGACGCTTCGGCGAGCGGCGTGACCGTAGACGTCGGGGCATTTCAGTACAACGATTCGCCGTGATCGAAGCAATCGGTCGCCTGCCGGAAACGGCAGGCCTGATCGGCCGTTCAACCGAGACAAATGAGAGATTCTTGCCTGCCGGATAGCCACTCGAGCTTTCCGCCGGTGACTACAGCGTCTTCCTCAACGGCCATCCGAACGTTGCCGCCGCCTCGATCCCGCCATTCAGGAACCGGGGCGGTTACATTCAGCTCGATCGCATAGCATGTGTTGTCATTGAGTTCGTAGTCCCCGGCGCCCGGCACCCGCTCCTGATTGTCCCACAGGCCAATCGTGGGACCGGCCGCGTGACCGTGGTATCCAAGCGGATGCGCGTAGACGGCCGCCGGCAGCCGGGCATCGCGCGCTTCGGCCAGCGCTGCCTGAAGGATTTCGTTCCCGGTTCGCCCGACGACCATCTGCTCTGCGATGATGTCCTGTACGCGATTTGCTTCATGCAGCAATTCCGACAGACCGGCGGGCGCGGCGGATTCTCCGGGCCGCAGGACGTAGGCATTCTGCTGTTGATCCACCGCAAGGCCGAGGTAGTAAAATCCCACGTCGCAATGAATCAGGTCCCCGGGAAGTATTACATTCCTCGTGTTTGGATGAGCACCATCCCGGGTAGACGTCACACCCGCGAAGGCCAAATCGGCGGCCTGGATGTCGACGGTCGGCTGGAACCACGCCGTGAGGCCACGGTCGTGGATTGCCTGCCGAATCCACCATTCCAAATCCTCCACGGTAGTTCTTCCGGCGTGGACAACCGATGGTGAAAATGACTCAGCGATGATCCGGTGGCCAATTTCGGAAATCGCACCGTACGCACCTATTTCCGCGGCCGTTCGTTGTTCGAGCCAGCCGACGCTCAGGCGTTCGGCAGAGACGAATCGCGATGCGAGCCCGGGACCAAGTGCCGCCGTGAGCTTTCGATACAAGGTGTGGGTGAGCCCGTCGGCGTGCGCAAAGGTGCTCGAATAGTTGAGCCCGATACGCTCCGGACCGCGTTCTGCGACGATCCGCGCAAGGCACGAGTCCTGGTCCTCCGCGAACGTATCCCAGACTGGTCGGTAGAGTGTTCCCGCACCGTATCTCGAAATCGCGATACGCTCGATCTTTCCGTCAGCCTGAAGTGAAAAGATCAGAATCATCCGGCGCCCCGCAGACATCATTGGGCTGGGGAGAAGAGTCATAACCACCGGGTCTTCGGCGTACTCCCGCGTATCGACGATCCACATGTCAATCTGTTCGCGGCGCATGAGCCCGGGCAGCACCGCCTCGAGCCGTTCGGTGAGCCAGCGGTTGCGCACTTCCGCCTGGACCCGAAGCGGCAGGATGTCTTCCCCGGAGATCCGGAAGTCTTCCATACAGCCCCAGTCCCGCCGGAGTTACAACTGCCGCCAGGAGGCGCGATAGATGACGCCGTTTGGATCGATGTAGAGCGTCTGCATTATCGCGTTTCGCTGCCCCGGGGTCCCCGCGGTATGATCGTGAGGATCGATGGTCGCATATCCGCCTGCGAGGCGATAGTAATTCACTATTTCTCCGCCATGCAAATCGGATGTGACCTCCGCTGGTTTACCCCATTTTTCCACCAGCGCCTGTTTGGTCTGGCCAACCCATGCCTGCATCTCTGCGTCAAGGTCGGCACGCGACATCGACTTGCATGATGCCACCGCCAGAAATATGCCGATACCGGCGGCGGCGAAGAGCATTGCTCGTTTCATCTTGTTCCCCTTTTGGGAAATTATCTCACACGCGTGCGAGAGCCGCAACCTGGTCGACCAGGGCGAGACGCGGAACGACGGAATCCGGCGGGAGAATCGTACCCGGAGTAGTGACGGCATTCGCCCCGATCCGGCTCCGGTCGCCCACAAGGGCGCCAAACTTGAGGACACCTGTTTTCATCACTTCCCCAAGAACTACGACTGCTATTTCTCGGTCTGCCCGCTCATTGAAATGATTCGCAATGACCGCGCCTGCTTCAATATTCACGTCGTTTCCAATGATCGAGTTCCCCACGTAGTTCAGGTGTGCAAGCGCCGAGCCGGAAAACAGGTAGCTCGATTTGACTTCGCACGAGGATCCGACCGTTGCGTTTTCCCCGACAAAGACACCGTCCCGAAGGAGGGCGTTCGGCCCGACCCGAGAGCCGGGCATGAGAATCGCGGGCCCGCGAATGACCACTCCCGGCTCGATCCGCGCTGTTGCATGGACCGCCACTCCGTCCCGCAGAGTGAAGCCGGAATCGAGACCAAATTGCGGAGTATCGCGCAAGCGGGAGATTATCTCTGCGGCGCGCGCCGAGATCGCCCATGGTGACGCCCGGTCGTCAAGTGTTGCCAGAACCTGGTCGAACCCGGCGACATAGTCCCGGAGCGACCCGAAGGCGGGTCCCATGTCCTCCCTCCCGGGCTTTATATTCCCACCCGTTTCATACCCTGTGCGTCGTAGCGTGTCCCGGCTGCGGCTCCGGCCGGAACAAGCCCGTCAAGAGTCGCAATTTCGTCGGGGCTCAAGTTGATTTCAGTCGCCGCGATATTGTCGAGAAGATACTCCTCATGCCGCGTCCCGGGGATTGGGATGATGTTGTCGCCTCGCGAAAGGACCCAGGATAGCGAAAGCTGAGCTGTCGTCACCCCTTTCCGCACGGCGATACTTTTCAGGTTATCCACCAGCTTCAGATTGTGAGCAATGTTCTCTTCTGTCATTCGCGGATTGAATCGACGGAAATCTTTGGCATCGAATTGCCTGGGATCCCGGATAAGCCCCGACAGAAATCCGCGCCCGAGCGGGCTGTATGCCACGAACGCGATATTGAGCTCCTTGCAGGTTTTGAGGATTTCCCCTTCCGGGTCCCGCGTCCACAGGGAGTATTCGGTTTGAAGTGCCGCTATGGGGTGCACTTTCGCGGCGCGACGGATCGTGGAAACGCTCGCTTCGGAAAGCCCAAGATACCGCACCTTTCCCGCCTTGACCAGCTCCGCCATCGCGCCGACCGTCTCCTCGATGGGCGTGTCGGGATCTACCCGGTGCTGATAGTACAGATCGATGGTGTCGACATTGAGCCGTTTCAGGCTCATTTCGCACGCAGATTTCACGTACTCCGGCTTGCCGCTGATCCCGAGTGATGCGCCGTCGAGCCGGCGAACGTTTCCGAACTTCGTCGCAACCACAACCTTTTCCCGTTTCCCGCCGCGGAGTGCCTGACTGAGAAGAATCTCGTTGTGGCCAATTCCGTACATGTCGGCGGTGTCAAAGAAGTTGACGCCGAGATCGATTGCCCGGTGGATGAGCGAGACGGAGGCTGCGTCGTCGGACTTCCCGTAGAATTCCGACATCCCCATGCAACCGAGCCCGATGGCCGAGACCCGGAGACCGCTTGAACCAAGTGTTCGCTGTTTCATGCGTAATAACGTACTGACTCACGGCGTGCGTGGGCAATTCGGACGCAGGAACTGTTCTTCCCCGGTGGCGGAAACGCGCCGCCAATTACGAACGGGTGGACCGAGTCAGAACCGGTAGGTAAGCCCCACCTCGAGGAGGCGAAAGAATGCCCCGCTCCCGTCGGTGGGATAGACCAGACTGCTGTAGGCGCCGGCATTTCCGTAGAACGCCGCGGGAGTAAAGTCCACCTCCACCCGCGTTTGCAGGGCAAACGCCGGCGAAAAGTTGTAGCCCACGCCGGCAGCTAGGGTCACAAGCGGGTAAAAAATCGAGAGCGATTCTCCGGGGGCGAGAAAGGGTGTGAAGGAGCCGCTGTTGTCGCTCTTGCCTATGGCCTCCGGTGTAATATTGGTGATTCTGGCGTACCCGGCGTAGGCGGTGGCGCTGAAGGAGCCGAAGAACTGACCGAGCGTCCGATAGGTGACTCCCACGCCGGGAAGCAGGAACAGACCTCGTACGTACCCCGGCCCGTCGCTGTTCTGCTGACGGCCAAAGGTCATGTCTTCACCGTAGTAGGTCCAGACCGAGCCTACGAGCCCGAAATTGCGAGTCAGGTACCAGGCAAAGTCCAGTGTGGCCGGGACAATGTTCACCGTGAAGGTCTTTCGCGCGGAGAGGCCGGAGCTCGTCGAAAAGAACACGATGCCGCTTCCCCAGAGGCTGAGCTCGTGCGGTATCGCATAGCGATCGGCCTCGCGAACGGCATCCGTAAGCTTCTGCACAGCCACGGTGTCCACGGCCTCGGGCCCGGCGACTCGGACGATTTTGGGCGCAACAAATTGCAGGAGCGGCGCGAATCGCCGCGCCGTTCGGTCGACGAAACCGGGAACTCCCCGTTCGCGTCCCGGATCAGGAAGTTGCTCCACCGCTTCGATTTTGCCGTCCCTCTCCAGCCTGACTTCCAGCGCAGACCCGCGGGCCGAGAAGGTTACTATCGAGTTCGCCTCCGCCGGATCCCCCACCTGGAGAATCGGCTGGATGGCGGCTATGGCCGTATAGATGTAGTCAGGCAGCTGGTCCAGCGCGGGATCCTGTCGCACCAGCTCAGCGGGAACCTTCTCAAAAAAAAGTCGCTGGGGAATCAGTGCCGGCGCGATATCCTGCGAAAAAAGCGACGCTGTTGAGAAAACGGCGGCCGCGGCTACGGTTATCAGCGATCGAACTCTCATGCTCATAGTCGTGTTCCCCAGACGAAATGGAGGTTGACCTCAGGACGATAGACTGAAGGATTCCCGAGGTCCCAATCGAAACGAACTCCCACGAGCCCAATCGTCAATCCTATTCCCCAGAACCTCGGTATATCCGAAAGCTTCCTGGACGTGTAGAACCGCATCCCGGTTTCTATACAGAGACCGGTCAGCCAGTAGGGACCGTACTGCGCGGGAGATGAGCCCACGTCCACGGTTGACCGCGGGGCGAAATGCAGACTCTCGACCAGACCGAGGTATATGTCGTTTCGAAAGTTAGAGAATGTGTACACCGGCCCGACATAGAGCGGGAAATCCCATTGCGGACCGTAGAGAAATCTCGGGAAAATGACCGGAGCCGCGGCGACATGAAGCGAAAGCGGTCCCGATATGGGCGCGTCGAGGGCGACGAGCAGTCCCAACCCCGGGCCATCCGTCCGACTGTTGCTGTCGCCTGAGGCTGATACCTGATCGAACGTCGCTCCAAAAGCCGGACCGACGGAGAGAACATAGGGCCGTTCGGTCCGGCGACGTATTGTCGCGAGTTTGCTCACCCGTACACCGAACGCCACCTGCTCCGGTGTAAGAGTCGGCTCTCTGACTACCGACTTCCCGATCTCCGGCAGAGCCTTCTGGACCGAGGAGACAAAGTCTGAACTCATGCGGTCGATGGCGTCGAACACGCTCAACCCGGTCTTTTCGTCGAAGAGCGTGCTTGTCTTCACCAGCCGGGTGCGCGTGTCGTAGAGAACGGCGTGAACGAGCATATTCTCACCGCTCACGCGGTAGTCGCCCGCGACGACCATCTGCGCTCCGATCTGTTCGGCATCGGTGAAATCGGGGCCGTTCGGCTGCCGGCCCTCCGACGCGGGAGTACCGGTCGCGACCGCCAGTCCCGACCGCTCGAGCGCAAGCTGAACCGACTGAAAAAAGACGTCGGACAGGTAGTCGTTCTGCTGCGCCCCCAGATTGCGAAAATTGCCCAGAACAATATCTGCCTTCCGGCCCGGTACTTCGGCGTCCCCGGCGATCTTCTGCAGAGAAAAACTCCGCGTGCCACCGCTGCGGGCCGCGACTTCCACAAACTCGGTGTGCGGTTCGTAGCCCTGATGGTCCAGGCGGACAAGGTGCCGACCTGCGGTCAAATCCACGTTCAGCGGCGTTTGACCCCAGTCCGCACCGTCGATCGTGAGCTCGCTTCCTGCGGGATCGCTCATCACTCTCAGGCTAAAGCGGGAATTTGTGTAGTCGGCGAAAGGCGAATAGGGTCCGAACCCGTACTTTGTCCGGCTTCCCCATTCGGCCATCTGTATGTCGTTTGCGAGAGCTTCTCCCGCGCGTCTTTGGTCGGCCGGCTCAACCGGTCGATATCCCACTCGATCGGCGGCGCGGTCTCCGGCAGAGCTGCCGGCATTCTCGGCAGGCGCTCCAACAAATTTCTGCGGCAGCAGGACGACCGAAGAAGCGGGAACCGAAAAAGAGGAGGGTGAGTATTCATTCAGCAGCCGCGTCTTTCCGTCGGCGTACTGAATGGTTCTCGATACGAAACGATAGGTGCCAGGCTTGACCCGGCGTGTGACGAGTTTCCAGCCGGTGCCGGTCAGCGACCATTCGATCGGCGTGGGGCCGTCGAACCGAACGCGGTCTGCCCGTATGCGGTTGCGCGCAGGTTCCGGAGGCACGGTGGAAACGGAGACGACAAGGGCGTCTGCCGAATTGGAGGGACGCGGAAGGCTGGCGCAGCCGGAGAGCATCAACGCGGCGGCGGCAAAAACCAGGAACCGCAGCCGCAATCGGTCGGGCCGCGTCATCGCGCCAGTCCCGCTGCCGCCGCAAGACCATCCACGTTGACAACCACAGTCGCACCGGTCGTCGTTGGAACAACAATCCGTCTCTGGACGACAACCGGTCGACCGGAAGCTTCGCCACTCAACGGAAGCTGGTAGAGTACGGTACCCGTGGATGTGTTGACCACGGCAAGGCTATGGTTCTTCGTTCCGTAGATGAGCATCCCGTCGACGAGCGCCGGCGGCGTCGCGGCATCGGAGAGCGCCGCTCCGGCGAGGGAGCCGTCGCGCAGGGACAACACCAGGATCTGAGATCCGGTGTAGACATATGCGTTGGTGTCGTCTGCAAGGATGTCGGAGAAGACCGGGGAGCTGCCCGACCCCGACGCAGCAGGTTTCTGCCAGAGGACCGAACCCTGCGATAGATCCACGCAAACAACCGTTCCGCGGCGGCCAGCGAAAACACCGAGATTGCCGTGGATAGTCATTGTCGCACCCACCGGTTGGAGAGCGTTCGTCGCCACAGTTTTGTCGACCGCCGAAGTCGCGGTGTTGATTTCATACAGCTCGCCCCGCTGGTTCACCGCGAAGAGCAAACCGCCCGAGATCGCAGGCGTCATCGACACGCCGTAGGGGACCGCGAAGTTCTTCACAGTGGTGCCCCGCACGGGATCGATCACCCGCACCCCTTTGGTGTCCGGATAGTAGTAGAGTCCGCTCGCATAGACGGCGCGTTGGCCGAACGGGTGCGCGGTCGCTCCGTTCAGCGCGAGCCGGTAGATCACCTGCCCGTTTTCGGCATTCAGAACTGCGAACTCCTGTGTCCCCGATATTGCGACGTAGCCGCCACCGACGACCGGGGGCGATGCGGCATTTGGGTTGTCAGCCGTTGGAGCGCTCCAGAGCACCTTCCCGGTACCAACAAGAACGGCATGGATTGTCCCCAGGCCATCGGAAAGATAGACCGTGCCGTCCGCCGCCGCGGCGGCCGCGACGATCAGGTTCTGACTCACCTGGATTTCTCTCTCGATGGGCCTCGGCTCGAGCCGCAGCGAAACCGGATTGTTGCCCTCACGGATCACCCGGGTAATTGAGGTGCCCAGGAATCCCAGCCGGTCGGCGGTAATGGTAACCGTGCTGCCGGCAGGAAACTTCGGCGACGTTCCTGCTATCGGTTTTCCGTTAACGATGACGATTGCGTCCGCCGGCGTCATCGACAAAGTTATGTCGCCGACCGGTGCTGCAGCCACCTTTGGCGGCGCCGGCGGTGCGGCCGGAGATTGCCGGGCCTGCGTGGCGGCCGGGGGCTGCCCGGGTTGTGCAGCTGCGGGTGCCGCTGCGATCTGCGGCTGTGGCGCCGCGGATGCGGGTCGAGTCGTCGTTTGCGCCGGGGCCTTCTGCACCGGCTCAGATGGGGTCTGCGCGGTGACGGCTTCGGTAGCCGGCTTCTGGTTCGTCGATTCGGCTACCGTGGGCGCGGAAGGTTGCGCTGGTGGAACCGGCTTGATCTCCATAGTCTCGGCGGGTTTGAGCCGGGCTTTTGCCGCCGGATCCAGGGCGGCCGGAGCCGGCGCTGCAACGGTCATCTTCTGGGACGCCGTGTTTGCGCTTTCGGTAAGCGCATCGAGCTTCGTCTTACGCTCGGATTCCGGAGCAGCAGCGACTGCCTGGAGATCCCCAACAACCGCTTGCACCTGACGATTCATCACTTCCGCCTCACTGCTTGTGATTACCATCTGGTAACCGGCCGTGACCGTCGGCAGAGAAGCGGTGACCTTTTCCATCGCGCTGGCAGCGTCGGCGCCGACCTGGCGGGCCTGTTCGTTCAGCTTTTCGACTTCAAGGTCGGGCGGCGCAACCGCTACACTTCCTTCACTAACTGCGAGCGTAGTCTCTCCCGAGTTTCCGGACGAAACCGCAAATTGCGTCCCCCGCACACCACAGGTCACCGCGGGCGTGCGAACCTCAAACGATTCGCCCTCGATGGTTTTCCGAACCCGAGAAACCACGGTACCCACCGAAAGGGCCACCGACGCACCGGGAGGAGCTCCGGCCGGCGACAGCGAACCGATTGTCGCGTCGCTATCCGCCTCAATACGGGTAACGGCGAGCTCGCCGAACTGAACTTCACAGTAGGATTTGTCTCCCACCTTCAGGCGGTCGTCAGGCTTGAGAGCCATTCCGATTTCGGCCGCAACGCCGTTGTCGGCCGGCTTTCCGTTTGTGGCTGCAAAGACTGTCACGTCACCGGTGACGTATACTATCTGGGTTTGCAGATACTGCGATGACGGTGTCCCGGTTGTAGCGATGGTCCCGGTCGCTGAGGTCGTCTGACTGCTCGCCGGTGTCGGTTCTTTCGGTGCCGTTGTGTTTGACTGCTTCTGCCCACACGCGGCGACAAGCAGAACTGCCGACACGACAGACATTCGGACGAGAATACTGCGTATCCTCATGTATCTACCCCCGATAGTGAAGTGAGCGGCAGGTGACGCCACGCGGCGGTATGCAGCTTTGCGGCGTCCTCGATCCCTGCTGCACGGTTGGTATTAATTTTCAGCACAAAGGGAACGGTTTCCGCAGCTATTTTGGACATATTGAGTCAACTTCTCAGGTGCGAAACGCACCGGCGACTCTACAACTCTCAGCGGGAAAACGGCCGATTGCGGTTTCGTCGGAAAGCACGATCCCGTTGTAGCCTGCCGCAAGGAGATCGTAGAGGTGGCACACTTCGGAACGGGTCGGAAGCGAATTGTTTTTCATATGCTCGAGAACCTGCCCGGCCATGAGCACGGGGCCCGGAATCCTGGCTCTTTCGTGCGTAAACTGCGACACCGCTCTCGCCATCGTTTCGAGCCCCAACTCGGCGCCGAGGTCTCCGCGGCAAATCCAGATCGCATCGGAGAATGCCGCGATGGCTGCAGCGTCTTCCACCGCCTCGCCGCGCTCCACTTTGGCAATGAGCAGTGCGTCCGGACCCAGCAATTCGCGGTACCTCGCCATTTCGCGACCATCCCGCACGTAGGAGATTGCATACTGAACCCCGTGGACGTCCGCTGTCCTGTCACGGATGGAAAGATCCTTTTCGTTGAGCTGTTCTTTGCGGAATTTCGACCCGGGAAGCGTTACCCCTTTGCGACCGGAAATCGGGCCGCCCTGGATCACGGTGGCGCTCAGCGAGAAAGTGTCCACTCGGTCGATCCCGAGCCGCACGCGCGCGTCATTCATCAACACTTCACCCGACCCGGCGGCCGCGGCGAAGAAATCTTCATGCGGGACCGGGATGAAACCGGAATGCCCGGAGACCCGATCGAAAGCGAGGGCGACCTTTTGCCCGGGTGCGAGTTCGATTGGTTCGAACTCACCCAGGCGCCACTTGCTTCCCTGGAGGTCGAGAATGATCGGAACACGCAATCCTCCGCGGGAAAAAAAGCTCTCGAGTGCAGAAATCCAGCGGTCCAGATCAGCGAGAGAAAGATGAGAGGTGTTGAGCCTGAAGGCGGTGGCACCGGCTTCCAGAAGGCGTGGCCAGATCTCTTCGCCGGCGCTCTCGGGACCGAGGGTGGCAACCACGTCGTAGGTCATGAGTCGGACCAGCGGTCCACACGACGCGGGTTTGCCTGCGCAACGAGATCCAGAAGCTCCGCGGGTTCGGTTGCGGTGAGCGCCAGTCTTCGGCTCTGTGGCGAGAGAAAACCGGCATCCACCATTTCATCGAAGAACGAGAGAAGGGAGTCGAAGTAGTGATCCGTATTGAGGAAACAGCAAGGCTTGGAGTGAAGACCGATCTGAGCCCAGCTCAGCACCTCGGACACCTCCTCCAACGTTCCGAAACCTCCGGGGAGGCAGAGAAACCCATCGGAGAGCTCACTCATCTTCGCCTTTCTCTCCTGCATACTCTCGGTAACGTGCAACTCGGCCAGCCCGTCATGAGCGATCTCTCTGTCGACCAGGTGGCGCGGCATGACCCCGACAACCCGGCCGCCGTCACGGATTACTCTCTCGGCGACCACTCCCATGATTCCCGTCCGGCCACCGCCGTAGACAATCTGGATTCCGCGGGACACAAGCATCGAGGCAAGCTCCGAGGCTGCCGCAGCATAGGTCTGTGAGATTCCGATCGACGAACCGCAGAAAACACACAAAGACTTCATGGCGTCCCCTTCCTCGTGGTTTCAGTATCGCTTCCCGGACGCAGTCTATAGAGTGCTCAGACTGCGCCGAAGCTCGGCGCAAGAGGTAAACAGCGCTGCCCGCATGCCCACTCGCTGCGCACCGGCAACGTTCTCGGCACGATCGTCGATGAAGACTGCGTCGGCGGAACCGACGCGCTCGGCATCGAGGATGGCGCGATAAAAAGCCGGATCCGGTTTTTCCGCCCCGATGTGGTGCGAAGCGTAAACTCGGTCGAACGCGTCGTATTCCCCGTGCTCCAGGTGATACCGATAGTGCCCTTCAACCGTGTTGGTCCCGGCGACTACGACGTTCCCGCGCGATCTGAGCTCGGAAATCAGGTCGACAACGCAGTCGTCAATGGTGGGGTGGAAGAAGGTGTACCAGAGATCCTCGCTAACCTCTCTGCCGTAAATCCTCCCCAATTGCTTCCAGAAACGGTCAGGACCGATTCGTCCGACGCCGAGGTCCCGGAGCAGCGATCCGGCACCTTCGACCAGCGCTCGGGGTGTGGTTCCCAGGTGCTCTGCAATTTCCGGAACTACGTCATTGTTATGGCAGATAACGCCGCCCACGTCAAATATGTAGAGATCCTTTGCCACGATCCTGAATACTACCCTATTCTTCCCCGTTTTCGCAGCAGCTTCGACCGTGCTACCATCGACAACAACGGACACTCCGGTGACGTTTTCGTTCCGCTCCGGTGTTGGAGCAGTATGAGAGAGGGAGGACGCGTGGTTAAAATCTTTCGCAATCGACATGTGGCGGGGGTCGCAAGCGCATTCATCGCGTGCGCGGCTCTTCTGTCATGCACGTCGGTGAATCACCTGGACAAATATCAGTTCGGAGATCGAACGCTGGCGGCCAATATGCGCCTTCCGCCGGAACCGAAGCTCGACGTCCACTATTTTGTCCACGCAGATCTGTCGAATCCGGTAGCGACGGTTCTGAACATTGGGACCAACTTTGCCAAAGCTGCCTCGGCCGAAGACGCCGAGGGTAAGCTGCGCCGCGCTCTGGTCACGGTAAACGTCCCGGTGATAGTACTGAAAGAGACCTTCTACGGCTCATCGATAGCCCTGTCGACCCGTATGGTCGACGACGTGCCGAGGGCCGACTATCTGCTCGATCTGGAGATCAACAAATACGGTATCCACGCCTCCTCGCCCGGCGGCTCGGTGAGGCTTCGGATCGAAACCACCACGCGCATCTACGACAACCGATCGCACGATCTGGTGTGGCGAAGAACACTCACCCAGACGAGTGATGCAAGCCCGCAGATGTTCGGGCTCGGGCCGACGATCGGAAACGTATTGGCAGCCGCAGCCCTGTCGAATTTGACCGAAGAACAGCTGGTCACAGGATTCACGAATCTCGCGAAAGAGTCATCCCGGGAGATCGCCCGCAGGCTCGAGAAGGACCTTTATGCGGTGCGATATCGAGACAACTAGCGGCAGCCGTTCCGGCGGACCGGCAGCCGCCCGGCGATTTGTTACTTCAACAGTATCTGGACTTTGACGCTTGTCGGTTTCGGATTGACCGCGTACTCGTAGGCCTTGATGCTGTCGGCAAACTCGTAGGTTTCAGTGATCAACGGCTTGAGATCCAGCTGTCCGGATCCCAGCATCTGCACCGCCCGCGGATAGACATTCGCGTATCGGAAGATCGTCCTCACCGTCGCCTCTTTCGCCTGTGCCGCCACTATGTCCAGCTGGATCGGCTCTACCGGCATTCCGATGTAGACCACCCGGCCGCCGGGCCGTAACGTGTCAAATACATGCGGCGCCACCGCTTTGCTCCCGCTTGCCTCGAACACGATGTCCGCTCCCCATCCCCCGCTCAGCGCACGCACCACCGCTTCAAGATTTTCCTTCTCCACATTTACCGGGGTCACCGCTCCCAGCCGCCCGGCTATCTCCAGCTTCGGCTGTTTCACGTCGGCTATCACCACCCGGCTGCATCCGGCCGCCAACGCTGAGGCTGCCGTCACCAGCCCGATCGTCCCCGCTCCTATCACCACCGCAAGGTCTCCGGGTTCCACCTCCGCCTTCTTCGCCGCCTGCACCCCAATCGCCAGCGGTTCTACCAGCGCCCCCTCTTCGTAGCTCACATTATCGGGCAGCTTGTAGGTGAAATCCGCCGGATGCACCACCGTCGGCCGGGTCACCCCATGCACCGGCGGCGTCGCCCAGAACACCACCGCAGGGTCAAGGTTGTAGATCCCCAGCTTGTAGGCCCGGCTGTTGCGCTCCGGAATCCCCGGTTCCATGCACACCCGATCCCCCCGTTTCAGCTCTGTGACCCCGCTGCCGACTTCCACCACCTCCCCGGATGCCTCGTGCCCGAGTATCATCGGCGCTCTCACGATGTAGGACCCGATGCCCCCGTGCGTGTAGTAGTGGATGTCGCTCCCGCATATCCCCACATTGCGTAGTGCGATCCGTACGTCGTTGGGCCCCAACGATTCCTCAAGCTCCACGTCCCGAATCTTCAGCTCGCCCTTCTTCTCCAACACCAGCGCTTTCATGGCCTGCTGCCTCCCGGTATGGCCGCCTGCGTCGCTTCAGGCTCGAATGTGTTGTTCAGTCTACCAGACACAGTAGCCGCCGTCGATGACCAGGTCGGCCCCGGTCATGTAATCGGAGGCTTCGCACGCGAGATAGACGACGCCACCCTGCAAATCATCGACTTCCGCCATCCGGTGCATCGGAATAAGCGGCAGCCAGGCATCCTTCATCTTTTTGCCTTCCGGTGTGCCCAGAAGGTCCTCGACGAGCTTCGTGCGGGTATACCCCGGACTTATCGAGTTGACCCGGATGCCGTACCTGGCCCATTCGCCGGCAAGGCTGCGCGTCATGTGCAGAACGCCTGCCTTCGAAACGTTGTAGGGCGTCTGGTTTTGCGGCATGTTGACGATGTGTCCGGACATGGACGCGGTATTGATGATCTTGCCGTACCCGGCCTTCATCATGACTCGGGCTTCCGCCTGAGCGCAGTACATGACGCCGTCGAGATTCAGACGCATGATTTTCTGCCAGATTTCGGGGGTCACCTCCTCGGCGTTCATCCATTGCCCGATTCCCGCGTTGTTCACCCCAATCGTGAGCGCGCTCCATTTCTTCCGAACTGTGTCCACCATCCTGTCGATCTGGCCGGGATCGGTCACATCTGCTGCCACCGCAATTGCGTCGATCTGTTTGCCCGCAAGCTCGGCTGCGACCTCCTCCGCCGCACTCATCGATATGTCGACAACGGCAACTGCCGCACCTGCTTCTCCGAGGGCGTGAGAAAATGCGCGGCCAATGCCCTGTCCGGCACCAGTTACGAGCGCGACTCTGCCGGCGAGGCTGAACCGTTCGAGAATCGACCTGTTTCCTTCTGTTTTTGCCATACGTGACTCCTTTGTTTTCGGAAGAGTAATGTGAGACGGGAGCTACCGATGCGGGGAATGGGCGATCGGCTCCCGAATCGGTCGCCTACCGGTTTCGATTCCGGGGGATCTTTCGCGGGCAGTATAGGCCGCACTGCTGCGGTCATGTCAAGCAGCGTCAGAAATCCTGTCCAGGCTGGCTCCGGCATGTGGTATTGCGAACCGCAATGCTTGCTGACATACTTAGCGCGTTTCACAATATCGAAAAGGGAGACTGCACCGCCATGGAAAAGAGTATGAAGGGGGCGAGGCTGCCCGGAAACAGCACGGTCGAGATGAAGGAGTTCCGCGTTCCGGACCCCGGCCACGGCGAGGTCCTGATAAAGATGAAATCGTCGACGATCTGCGGCAGCGACATTCGTGCGATCTATCGCGAGCATCTGGGGAAGGGACCGGAAGGATACCAGAACGTCATTGCGGGTCACGAACCGTGCGGACAAATTGTCGCAACCGGCCCCGGTATGCGCCGTTTCAAGTCCGGAGACCGGGTCATCGTCTATCACATTTCCGGATGCGGCGTCTGCAACGACTGTCGCCGCGGCTACATGATAAGCTGCTCGAGCCCTCTTCGCGCGGCCTACGGCTGGCAGCGCGACGGCGGAATGGCCGAGTACCTTCTGGCAGAAGAGAAGGACCTGGTGTTTCTTCCTGACAACCTTTCCTACACCGACGGTGCTCAAGTTGCATGCGGGTTCGGCACCGTGTACGAAGCTCTTTCCAAAATCGGCATTTCCGGAAACGACCGCGTACTCATTACCGGGCTGGGGCCGGTGGGCCTTGCCACCGCGATGCTTGCCCGGGCACTCGGGGCCAGCAAAATCATCGGAACCGATATTTCCGAATCGCGGGCGGAGCTCGCGCGGAGGCTTGATCTCGTCGACGCGGCGCTGGTGGGCTCGAACGCATCCGTGGAGGCAATTCTGAAACTGACCGGTGGTACCGGCGTCGAGCGCAGCATCGATTGCTCGGGCAACGACGCCGCACGGCAGCTTGCAGTTCGGTCGACTCGCGAGTGGGGCAAGGTTGCCCTCGTTGGCGAGGGCGGATCCTTCGGGTTTGCCCCCAGTCCCGATCTCATCCACGGGCAAAAGACTATCTACGGCTCCTGGGTCACGAGCATATGGCGAATGGAAGAGTTGGTGGAAAAGCTGTCGGAGTGGGACCTCCATCCGGACCGGCTGGTGACACACCGGTTCTCGCTTGAACGATGCTCGGAAGCGTACACCCTCATGGCCGGCGGAGAGTGCGGGAAAGTCGCCGTCTGTTTTGACGAGGAACTGACGAACGGCGGAGACGCGAAAGTGATTGCATAGTGACTCGATGCCCGTCGGCTGAGTGCTTTCATGCCGCCGGAACATTTGTCGACTCCCGCGCGCAAAGCGTCGCTTCTGCGGTAACGGTGCGGGTCGGAAGCAAAGGTTGCGCAATCCGTGCGATCATGGTCTGCACGGCCAGATCCCCGAGCGCGTGGTAGGGCTGACTCATCGTCGTCAACGGTACCCGGGCGAGCCGTGCATATTTGACGTCGTCAAAACCCGCAAGTCGGACGTCTGCCGGTACTCTGACACTGAGGCTTTCGAGGCTCAGCATGAGCAGTGCTGCGGTTTCGTCGTTCGCGCAGATGATATCCGTCGCGCCGCTGTCAATGAGATCACGGGCAAACGAGAGCGAACGCGGGTCACCCTCGTGCTCATATTCGCGCAGATGCGGAATTCCCGCACTGAACAGCGCATCCCGATACCCGGCCAGGCGAAGAGAACGAGACTCGCCGGTGTGCGGCTGCCAGACGAAGTCGATGCGGCGAGCTCCTTTTTCGATCACATGGTCGGTGAGCGTACGCGCCGCGCGAATGTTGTCGATTCCCACCAGATCGTGCGCGCTCCGGTGTGGATAGCTGACGTAGTCGCTGTCCAGCAGCACGATCGGGATCCCCGCCTCTTCGAACATCGCCACTATCCTGCGGTTCTTTGTTGAAACTGCCGATTCGAGCTCAACCGGTTGAAAGAATACCCCGTCCATCCCGTGGTCGATGAAGCGGTTCGCAGTTGCCATGAGGTGCGGCTCGTGATCCACGGGACCGTTTGTGGGTACGCTTCCCCAAATGAGCGTGAAATTGAACTCGTGGGATCGTTCCGCTATTCGCGCGCATATGGGTTCGAAAATTTCGCCCCGTCCAAGTCCCGGAACGAACAGTCCAAAGGTCAGATGCGCGGTCATTTCCTCTTCCGGGGAATCGATGACAAACGTCCCGGAACCTACCACCCGCCGAACCTGACCGGCGTCACGCAATCGGTTCACTACACGGCTGATTGTCGGTCGAGATACCCGATACAGGTCCGCAAGCTCCCTCTCGGTGGGGAATCTCTGTCCCGGTTTCCACTTGCGCTGTGCGAATTGCTGTTGTAGCTCTCGGTAGATCTCTTCGTACTTCAATCCGGGTCCCTGCCGCTCGAATCGTAATGTTAGCCAGAACGGTGTTCGTGTCCCTATTCCGTTCATTGTACACCGGTTGCCATCGATTTGCAAACAATTCCTTTACCAATTGGTAAAGGAAAAAGTTGACAAATACGGCAGATGGGAGGATAATCCTAGGAGCGTCTGTCGGGAGAGTGCGCTTCAGACTGGATTCGCGTTCCCGTCCGACGCACGGTTTCGGTGAAACCGGTGATGAATTCTCTAAGGAGGAGTAGCATGACGAGAGTCTCAAGACTGTTGGTCTCGGCGATTTGTCTGGTATTACTTTTGGTCGCTGGAACCCAGGCGTTTGCAGGAGGAAGCTCGGAAGCGGGATCCGCGAGTGGACCCGTCACGGTGAACGTTGCCTTTCCGAACAATCCGATCTCCCAGGCCCTGGCCAAGCTGACCGCGGAAAAGTACAAGGCTGCAGGCGTCACGGTCAATCTGGCAGTTCTCCCGGAAAACGACCTCCGCCAGAAGCTGACCACGGAAGCTTCGACCGGCGGCACGACCTACGACATCTTCGTAATCGGACCCTACGAAGCGCAGACCTGGGCAAAGAACGGGTGGCTTGCGGATATGGAGCCCTATTTCAAGGCTCTATCTCCCGACAAGCTCGCCTGGTATGATCGCCCCGACCAGATCCAGGGCATGGTTCAGTCGCTTGCGCAGAATGGCGACTCCTACGCGATGCCGTTCTACGGCGAAAGCTCCTTCATCATGTATAACAAGGAACTGTTCGCCGCCAAAGGTCTTACCATGCCGCAGCATCCGACCTGGGACCAGATCTACGATCTCGCGAAGAAGATCAACGATCCGGCCAACGGAATCGTCGGAATGACGATGCGCGGAGCACCGGGATGGGGAATGAGCGGCGCGCCGTTCGTCACCATGGTCAACGCGTTCGGCGGCCGTTTCTATGACATGAACTGGCACGCCACGGTCGACACTCCGGAGCAGCGGGCCGCGTGGGAAATGTACAAGAAGATACTGCGCGATGCCGGCCAGAAAGACATTCTGTCCTACACCTACAACGAGTGTATCGCTCTCATGAAATCGGGCAAGTGCGGTATCTACTACGATGCAACATCGATCGCACCGCCGCTCGAAGCCGCCGATTCTCCGGTGAGAGGAAAAGTCGGATACGCGTTCGCACCGACCGAGAAGCTCCAAAAGAACACCGCATGGCTGTGGAACTGGGCGATGGGACTCAACCCCAAGAGCTCGGATGCAAAGAAGAAAGCCGCGTTTGATTACATCCTTTGGGCCACGTCGAAAGACTATGTGAAGATGACCCTCGAGATGGATCCCTCCGGCGCGAGCACACCGCCGGCGTCGCGGTCTTCCACCTACACGCTCCCGGCGTATGCAGCGGTACCGTACGCGAAGATCACGCTCGAGACGCTGCAGAACATCGACTTCAACCATCCGACGCTGGAACCGGTGCCCTACCACGGTTTGCAGTACATCGCGATTCCGGAGTTCGCAGACATCGGCACCAAGATGACTCAGAATCTCGCGGACTATGTTGTGGACAAGATCAGCCTTGATCAGGCGCTCAAGAATACCCAGCAGGTCTTCGATCAAGCTGCAAAGGACGGGGGCTACCAAAAATAGCCTGACTCACCGTAGAATGTAAAAAATTGGCCTGCTACGATCTACCAAATGGTTGTTGTGGCAGGCCGTTGTCTTTTCTATCTTTTGAGTTGCAAAGATGTAAGGAGGTGGAGATGAAGAGCAACACGCACGGCTGGTCGTTCGTCCTCCCGGCTATGATCGTAGTCGCAGTAATGACGCAAGTGCCGTTTGTGATGACGCTGGTGTATTCCACGCTCCGGTGGAATCTCGCGCGGCCCGACCTCCCGATCAAGTTTGTCGGTCTACAGAACTATATTCGCATACTCAGCGTTCCCAATTTCCCTCAAGTGCCTGAGTTCTACAGCACCCTCTGGCAGACGATCATTCTCACCGCATCCTCTCTCGTCCTCTGCACGGTGTTCGGCTTTCTTTTGTCGGTGCTGCTCGACAACAAGATTCCGGGCGTGAATGTGGCGCGAACACTGATACTCGGACCATTCTTCGTCATGTCTACCGTGACCGGCGTAATCTGGAAGACGACGATTTTCAATACGACCTTTGGCTGGTACGGAGTCATCGCGAAGACGCTGGGCATTACGTCGGTCGATCTGCTCAGTTACTACCCGTTGCCCGTGATCATTTTTCTTTTTTCCTGGCAGTGGATGCCATTCTTCGTGCTGGTGATTCTCGCCGGATTGCAGGGAATCCCGCTCGACCTTACCGACAGCATGCGCATCGACGGGACGAACTGGCTGCAGTCGACTTTCCAGGTGAAGCTCCCGCTGATTGCCAACCACCTTAGGATCGCCGTGATGCTCGGCCTCATTTTCATCGTGAAGGAGTTCGCGCTGATTCTCGTCACTACCGCAGGTGGACCGGGCACCCGCTCCTATACGCTTCCCTACGAAGTCTACATGACCGTATTCAACGCGTCCGACGTCGGCAGGGCCGGGGCACTCGCGGTGATGACGGTCGCAGTCACGCTGCTTGCGGTCAATATCCTGTATCGGTCCATCAACAAGCGACGCACCGCATACTGAAAAAGGAGGCGTGAACTATGGCTCAATCCCCGACGATTCAACAGGTTCAGCGGACAATGGCTACGCGGCGGTTTTTCCGGACATCCGGAATGGCGCTGGTGATCTATCTGATCGCGATTATCTATTTCTCACCGATTCTCTACATGTTCCTCTCCGGTTTCAAGACCGAATTCCAAGCCGTCAGCCCCCGGCTTTTTTTCCTGCCCACGCTCGAGACCTTCAAGAAGGTGCTGAGCGACCCGAGTATGTGGAGGTTCCTCCAGAATTCGATTCTTCAGGTAGTCCTCGGAACGTTCTTCTGTCTCGCGCTTGGAATTCCGGCGGCGTTTGGGCTGATCTTCGGCAAATTCAAGAAGAAGGGCACAAATGAGAAGATCTTCGTCTGGTTCATTACCACGATTCTGCTCCCACCTGTGGCGGTAATTATTCCGCTGTATACCTGGTTTCAGGCTTTCAATCTCCAGAAAACACCGATCGGCCTCCTGCTGGCCTACGTAGGGTTTCACATCCCGATTGTCGTATGGATGCTTCATTCCTTTTTTGAAGATGTTCCGGTCGAAGTGATGGAGGCCGCGCAGATCGACGGATGCTCGCCCTTTCATCAGCTGGTCCGAATCGCCATTCCGCTGGTGCGAACCGGGATCATCTCTGCAGGACTTCTTGTGGCAGTTTTTATCTGGAACGAGTTCTTTCTGGCCTTCAATCTCACTGCAATCTCAACTGCGACGCTGCCGGTCTACATGTCCCGGTTCAGCGAGCAGCAGGGTATGTTCGTGGCTCAACTTTCGGCCTCATCGACCATCGCGGTTCTCCCCGCGATCATCCTCGGCTGGATGACGCAGAAGGCGCTGGTGAAGGGCCTCACTCTTGGTGCGGTCAAGGGATAGCGGCGCGCGGCAGAAACCGCTTTGCCGCAATATCGGAAGGAGAGACTCGTGACTGAAAGACGGAATACCAAAGCAGTCAAGCTGGGAAATGACACTCTGGCGCGGCTTGCGCCGGAGGTCAGCATTCCCGGATATGACCGACGAAATGTACGACCATCAATCATCCATTTCGGGGTCGGAGGATTTCACCGGGCTCATCAGGCTGTCTACACCGATGACGTGCTTGCTGCGGGCGATCTTGGCTGGGGGATTCGAGGTGCAGGCATCACGGCCGGAGACCTGAAGATGAACGGGGCGCTCTCGCCGCAGGACTATCTGTACACGGTCGTCGCCCGCGACACTGCCGGCGAGGATGTCAGAGTCATCGGTTCCATGGTCGACTACATCCTCGGGAACGACGACCCGACGGCGCTCATCCGCGCCATGTCGGATGAGTCCACGCGAATTATTTCGATGACGATAACGGAGAACGGGTACTGCTACCGACCGGAGAACGTCGATCTCGACTTCGATAATCCCGGCGTCAAGAACGATGTTGCAGGCGGGCCACAGATCAGGACCATCTACGGCTGCCTTCGCGCGGCGCTCACGGAGATTCGAAAACGGGGAGCGCAGCCGCCGACGGTCCTTTCCTGCGACAACCTGCCTCAGAATGGTGACCGCTTGCGCAAGCTCTTTCTCCAGTTCCTGCAGCGCGTCGACCCTGAGCTTCGCCGATTTGTCGAGACCGATGTGGAGTTTCCCAATTGCATGGTCGACCGCATCACACCCATCACCACGGATGTACAGCGGGCGGAGCTCGGCGAGCAGTTCGGGATAATCGACGAGTGGCCCGTCTATTGCGAACGATTCCGGCAATGGGTCATCGAAGACCGCTTTCCCAGGGGCAGGCCGGACTGGTCGGTGGCGGGAGCGACGTTCGTCTCGGACGTGGTCCCGTTCGAGCGAATGAAGATCCGGCTCCTGAACGGCAGCCATTCCGCGCTCGGGTATGTGGGCTATATGATGGGATTCCGCCGGGTGGACCTCGCAATGGCCGACCCCGATGTTCGCGCGTTCGTCCGGGCCTACATGGATGAGATTACCCCGACCGTCGGGACGGTACCGGGGATGGATCTTGAGCAGTACAAAGATTCGCTCATCGAACGCTTCTCGAATCCGGCAATATCCGATCAGATTCTCCGCCTCGCCCAGGACGGTTCCAAGAAGATACCGAACATGATCCTTGAACCGGTGGGCGAGATACTGGAGCAGCGTCGCACCTGTCCGATCGCTTCATTCGCACTCGCCGCCTGGGTTCGCTTCCTGGAGGGAACCGATGAGCTGGGCAAAGAGATCCTCATCGATGACCCGATCGCGTCGACGCTTCGCAAAGCGGCCGCACAGTCATCGGACGGAGATATCACGCCGTTTTTCGCGCTCAAATCAGTCTTCCCGCCCGAGATTGCCGTAAGCGAAGCATTGCGCAAGAGCGTCTCCGCCTGCCTTGCCGACATCCATCGCGTCGGAATGCGGTCTGCCGTCCGCCAGATTCTGAAGAACGGCGGCAGGTCGGGCGCCTGAGCGCAGGAACCTTCCTGAAGTTGGTAACGGGTTACTTCAACAGTATCTGGACTTTGACGCTTGTCGGTTTCGGATTGACCGCGTACTCGTAGGCCTTGATGCTGTCGGCAAACTCGTAGGTTTCAGTGATCAACGGCTTGAGATCCAGCTGTCCGGATCCCAGCATCTGCACCGCCCGCGGATAGACATTCGCGTATCGGAAGATCGTCCTCACCGTCGCCTCTTTCGCCTGTGCCGCCACTATGTCCAGCTGGATCGGCTCTACCGGCATTCCGATGTAGACCACCCGGCCGCCGGGCCGTAACGTGTCAAATACATGCGGCGCCACCGCTTTGCTCCCGCTTGCCTCGAACACGATGTCCGCTCCCCATCCCCCGCTCAGCGCACGCACCACCGCTTCAAGATTTTCCTTCTCCACATTTACCGGGGTCACCGCTCCCAGCCGCCCGGCTATCTCCAGCTTCGGCTGTTTCACGTCGGCTATCACCACCCGGCTGCATCCGGCCGCCAACGCTGAGGCTGCCGTCACCAGCCCGATCGTCCCCGCTCCTATCACCACCGCAAGGTCTCCGGGTTCCACCTCCGCCTTCTTCGCCGCCTGCACCCCAATCGCCAGCGGTTCTACCAGCGCCCCCTCTTCGTAGCTCACATTATCGGGCAGCTTGTAGGTGAAATCCGCCGGATGCACCACCGTCGGCCGGGTCACCCCATGCACCGGCGGCGTCGCCCAGAACACCACCGCAGGGTCAAGGTTGTAGATCCCCAGCTTGTAGGCCCGGCTGTTGCGCTCCGGAATCCCCGGTTCCATGCACACCCGATCCCCCCGTTTCAGCTCTGTGACCCCGCTGCCGACTTCCACCACCTCCCCGGATGCCTCGTGCCCGAGTATCATCGGCGCTCTCACGATGTAGGACCCGATGCCCCCGTGCGTGTAGTAGTGGATGTCGCTCCCGCATATCCCCACATTGCGTAGTGCGATCCGTACGTCGTTGGGCCCCAACGATTCCTCAAGCTCCACGTCCCGAATCTTCAGCTCGCCCTTCTTCTCCAACACCAGCGCTTTCACTCTCAAGATCTCCTTATCTATTTGACGGCTCCCATAGAGAGTCCGCGAACCAGGTACTTCCGTACGGCCAATCCGGCGATCAGCATCGGGGTGATGATGACCGTTCCGGTCGCCATCGCCTGTCCCCACGCTATGCCCTGCTGCGTAATGAGAAGCGAAGCGGCAACAGGGATCGTTTGCGTATGTGAGCTCGAGAATACCGACGCGAACAGGAAGTCGTTCCACGCAAACATCAGGCATAGAACGGCGGTGGCGACCAGGCCGGACCTGGCCGTGGGCAGTGAAATCCGTAGAAAAGCCTGGAATTTATTGCAGCCGTCGATAAGTGCAGCCTCTTCGAGGGCCACAGGAACATCATCGAAGAACACCATCATCATCCACAGAGCAAATGGAAGATTGAACGTCGTATAGGCGAAAAAGAGCGAGCCGTAGTTGCCGAGCGGTCCCAGCCGGGCAAACATGATGTACAGCGGAAGAATAACTGCCGGAATGGGTGCCATGCGCGTACTGATGACCCAAAACGAGATGTCCTTCTTTCTGCGAAATTTTCCCCGTGCAAGCGCGAACCCTCCGGCCGAGCCGAGAACGAGCGCGATGAGAGTGGAAGAGAGGGCCGCAATAGCGCTGTTCAACATGAATTTGGCAAACCCGCCGCGGGCGGAAAACATGTATCATGATGCTGACCACGTTTGACGACGACGCCTACGTTGTCGAAGCGTTGAATCAGGGCGCAGTCGGCTACATTCTCAAAGACGTCCCCCCCCCGACGAACTAATCGTCGCGGTGCGAGCCATCTACAGCGGTTCAATCATAATATCGCCGCAGGTCGCCAACAAATTTCTTCGCGCGAAAGAAACCACCGCACACTCCTCCTCCGACGAATCGACCCGAACTTCTTCGGAGACCAGTTTTCTGAAATACCTGAGCAAACGGGAGATCGAAGTGCTCCGATTGATTGGCGAGGGGTACGACAACAACGCGATTTCGAGACGCCTTTTCATCGCAGAACAGACCGTGAAGAACCACGTTAGCGTCATCTACTCGAAGTTGAACATCCACAACCGAATCCAGGTGATGAAACTTGCGGACAGCCTGAAAGGCTATATCTCCTCCGAGACAAACGGCTGACAATCCCGGATCCCCCGGCTTCGTTGGGTTGATGCTCGGCGAATATCGGCCGCCGATCCTGCGCACTTCCCCTACCGCGTTATCGCGACGCGGCCGGAGAGGTCTACCGGCAGTGCCTCGCGCGCAAGCAGCGGAAGCGATGTTCCAACGGTCATTGAGCCCTGAAAATGGTAGTCGACCGGAGAGGCGTTGCTGAGAAGGCTGAAAAGTGATCGGCCGGCCGAGGCAAAGTCGAGGGAAACCGGTATCTCAATGACGGTTCCGGAACCCGGTTCAACGGTGACCGCGCGATCGAGCCGCGCGGAGACCCAGCTGTCACCGTTCACGCTGAGGGCGTAGTCGAGCGCGCCAAGGGATAGCGCGAAAATGTTGGGATTGCCAAGGTCCAACCGAATTGCGACCACCGACCCGGAAAGCGTGAGCTGCTTCACCGTGAGTGCGGTGAAACGGACCGTGGGAACGCGCACGACCGGAATCTTCCCTTCGGCGCTTACCGGGACTTCGACCTTGCCCAGGACGGGTACATCGAAAGCGAACTTCAGGTCGATTCGGTAGGCCGTTTCGTTTCGACCGGCAAGGCTCGCGATCGAAGAAATGAGTTTCTGATAGACGAATGCGACCGGCACATGGACGGTGGAATCGCCATTCGCTGCGATCGAGAACCCCTGAGTGAAATCGCCGGTGACAAAACTCTCCCCGTTCACTTCGAGCGCGTACGAAAACCCGGAAAGCGAGACACCGACGGGGTTCGGGTTGGTGATTTTCACGTCCACGCCGATCTGCGCACCTTCGAAATTCAGTTTTTCGACCTCAGCCTTTGTGACCTGGGCCCGCGGTTTTTCGACGAAGTTTCCGAGACCCTTGAGGGATGCACAGCCAGGCACGCCGCCAACGATGTAGAGCGCAACCCCAACCAGGAAGAGAGGTATTGCAGACCGCACGCGATATCGACTGTCAAACCGTTTCATGCCCACCCCCGGCAACAATCATAGTCATCCGAAGGGAGATTCACAACCGATTTGCAGCGCGGGTGCAACATTCGGCGGTCAGCGGAGGTCGGTATGAGCAATACTATGGGTTACTTCACCGACTACTCAACATTGAAACAGGATTTCCGCCGACTTGAATCAGGCGCACTGACGACTGTCTCCATCGGTGCGGACACCGAGATCATCCGTCTTCCCTTCAGGTCAAGTCCGGGTTTGCCAGGTGTCCTCGCATCGGCTGGAATCAGAGAACCGGCGCCCGGGGGTGCCGCATCGGAATTGTCGACGTTGGCGTGCGCGACTGACGCAAACATTCGACAGAACAAAGAGTTTGACTACTACCTTCTGCGCAACAGCCGCGCGAAAAAGGACACGGGCCTCATTCTTCTCTTCCACGGCCTGAACGAACGCAATTGGGACAAATACCTCCCCTGGGCGCGATCGCTCAACCGGGAAACGGGAAAATCCGTTGCGCTGTTTCCTATCGCGTTTCACATGAACCGCGCACCCGGCGCGTGGAGCAGTCCGCGCGAAATGAACGGGATAGCCTGCGAACGGCGCGTGCTCTATCCTTCGATCCGGGGCGCATCATTCGCGAACGCCGCTCTCAGCACTCGGCTCCAGGCCGATCCGAAGCGGTTCCTGCTGTCCGGATATCAGACTCTGGAGGATGTCGTCGCGCTCGTTCGGACGATTCGGGCCGGCAGACATCCGTTGGTCGACCGGTCGACAACCATCGATTTTTTTGGTTATTCGATCGGTGCCTTTCTTTCCGAGTTTCTCGTACTCGGCAATCCCGGAAAACTGTTTGCCGAATCGCGAGCGTTCCTGTTCTGTGGAGGGGCGACTCTGAACGCAATGAGCCCGGTGTCCCGCTACATCATGGACAGCGAAGCTGGCGCCGAGATGCGTCGCTACTTCAGCCTCGACCTTGGCGACGAGGCCGAGCGCAACCCGGCGGTACGCTGGATCTTCGCGCGGCTTGAGTCACTCGCGCTGCTATTTCGCAGTCTTGTCTCGACAGAAACGTTTCGCACCGTTCGCGAAACCTGCCTGCAGACCGTGCGGGGTAGAATCCGTGCGGTCGCGCTTGCGCACGACCTGGTGGTCCCGGCGTTGTCCGTCAAAGAGGGACTCGCCCCGAGCTCGGCAGTTCAGGTGTTCGACTTCCCGTACTCCTATACTCATGAGCAGCCCTTCCCGCTTGATTCGCGAATCCGACCCGAGGTTGAAAACGCATTCGAACAGCTTTTCACAACCGCCGCTGGAGCGCTTTCCGGATAATGCGTCTTCGGCGACCTGCCAATCAGCCGGTTGCGAACGCAGCGATGCTGTACTGTTCGGCCATTCGACCAGGCGGTGGCCCGCCTCGCACCATGCGGGTGACGAATCGGCTGGTGACAAACCCGAGATCACGGGCTATTCGAAGCGCGCTCTCATTCGGCGCCGGAATGTCGAGTCGCACCTCGCCCGCGAGGCCGGCGATGGATCGCAGATCGTGAGACAGGAGCACGGCTGCCGTGCCTGCGTCCGCGTGGTACCAGGGGCCGATCCTGTGGTCGCTGACAGTGCGGCGGCTGAAAAGGTAGCCCTCGACAACGGCTCGGCGCTCCGCGACCCAGCATCTCCCGCCGATCGACGCGAGAACCCCGGGCCGCCTCGTGCCCAGGAATTGCGAATCCAGCTCGATAACCTGCTCGAAATCGCCCGGAGAGGCAATGTGGATTTCGGGCAACGAAGGAGAATCAGGATGCGCGGTGCCCGCGGAGATCACGACGGGGTTTCCGGAGGGTGATGCCGCTTCCAGCGCCCGTTCGGTTGAGACCGCACCGTTCTCACCTTCTGAAGCCTCGTTCCGTCGCGTCCAGGTCTCCAATCGGTATATCGCGCGGAATCCAAGCGACTCGTACAGCCTTCGCCCTGCCTCAGTCGCATCGAGCATCACCGTCTTTACCGCCGCATCTTCGCAGAAAGCCAGAATCCGCCTCATGAGAAGCCGTCCGAAACCCCGTTTCTGGAATGATGGGTGGGTAAGCACCATGCCGACCCACGCGAGCCTGGTCCCGTAGGTCAGCGCCAAGGCGGTCGCTGCGATTCGTCTGCCGGATGCGAGGCAGAACGCGCCGGAACCGCACAGTTCGATCATCCGGCTCCATATACTTTCATCATGGCTCCAGCCGACATCGCGAGAAAGCGCAGCGCACAAAGGGACGTCCCGAAGGGAGAGTTCCCGCAGATCGAACGCTTGATTGTCCATTTCACGCAAAAGTGCACGTTATTGTGTTTCGATGTCAACGGCACGTTGACAAATAGTCGGGCCGCCGAGAGAATGTCGAATATCTCCCGAGGAGCACGCGTGATCGAGAATCCGATTCTTCGCGGTTTCAACGCAGACCCTTCAATTGTGCGCGTGGGCCAGGACTATTACATCGCCACCTCGACATTCGCCTGGTTTCCCGGGGTCGCGCTCTACCATTCGCGTGATCTGGCGCACTGGACGCCGCTGGGCGGAGCGCTTACCCGCACGACGCAGGTAGATCTTCGCGGCGACGCAGATTCCTGCGGCATCTGGGCGCCCTGCATTCGGTACAACGAATCTGAAAAGCTTTTCTACCTCGTCTACACCGATGTGAAGAACACGCACTCCCGTTTCTTTGACCTGCGGAACTTGCTGGTCACTTCGGTCGATGTTTCCGGGCCATGGTCCGATCCGCTGTTTCTCAATGCGAGCGGATTCGACCCGTCACTCTTTATCGACGATGACGGAAAAATGTACATCGCGAACCTCGAATGGGATTTCAGGGCCGGATATGAGCACCCGGGAGCGATTGTTCTCCAGGAGTTCAGCCGCGACACGCAAACACTTTCAGGGGAGGTCCACCGGATATATCGCGGCGGCTCAGATCTCGGCTGCCTCGAAGGTCCGAACATCTACAAACGGGAGGGCCGCTACTACCTTGTCACCGCCGAGGGAGGAACCGGATACGGTCACTCTGTGGTTGTTGCGCGCGCCAACTCCATATGGGGCCCATACGAGCCGGACCCGGAAAATCCGGTGCTCACTTCGCTTCGCGGGCTTTTTTACGGCAGAAACAACGATGATTTCCTGAAGCCCTATCTCTACAATCCCGACGTCGAGATCCAGAAACCGGGCCACGCGGCAATAGTAGATACTCCGCAGGGTGACTGGTACATGGTGCATCTCGGGGCGAGGCCACTCCCATCGATACGCGCCTGCGTCCTCGGCCGGGAGACGTTTATTCAGAAATGCGACTGGACGGCCGACGGGTGGCTGAGGGTCGACTCCCCCGAACGGCGCCCGAAGATGCGGATCACGGAACCGGGAGTCTCATCCGGAAATCCGCGACTCGACGCGATTGCGCCGGAAGCCGGCGAGTTGCGCGACGACTTCGATGGTCCGACGCTCCCCGCGTGGTACTCGACGCTTCGGGTTCCGGCAGACGAATCATGGATGAGCCTTCACGAGCGGAAGGGATGGCTACGTCTTTCGGGAAGGCAGTCCCTTCACTCCCTTCACGAACAGAGCCTGGCGGCACGCCGCGTCGAGCATTTTCGGTTCGCTGCGGAAACCCTTGTTGAGTTCAATCCGAAGACTTTCCAGCAGATGGCCGGGCTGGTCATCATGCAGGGAACGGAAACCTGGTATTATCTGCGGATCTACTATTCGGAAAGCCTCCGTTCACCTGCTGTGAGTATCATGACGTCGGACCGTTTTGTCATCGAGGAATTGAAGGAATTCCGCGAACCGCTGAAATCCCCGTGCTGTCGCCTCGGCGCGGACGTCCATGACCAGCTGATCCAGTTCAGGTTCTCGCCGGACGGGGAGTCCTGGAAGACAATCGGATCACCGCTTGACCGCACCAGAATTTCCGATGAGCATGCAAGGTCCTTCGCCGGAGCGTTTGTAGGCATCTGTTGTCAGGACCTCGGCGGTACGCTGGCGCCGGCCTATTTCGACTACTTTGCATATACGCCCGGTATCGAATGAATCTGTAGAGGATTCCAGTCGCCCGGCCTGGGGCACCGGACTGTTCTCCTATTGCGCCTTTTCAACAGCACTCTTCCAACCCGCTGAGTTGATGTAGACAGCAACCAGAACCACGAGGCCGCCGCCCAGCTGGAACAGCGTCAGGCGTTCACCGAGCAGAAGCCACCCGGCAACTGTGGTGACGACGGGAATTCCGTTGATGAAGATGGACGCACGGGTCGCAGATAGACGGGTAAGGGAGAAGTTGAAAAACAGATAGGCGAGAACCGTGGCGCAGAGGGCAAGAAAGAGCACGGAGAATGCCGCGGTGGGACGTATTGCCTGCCAGTCGGTGCGCCCGAGAGTCGCGAAAAAGAAGGGTGCGAAGATCAGCGCCCCGTAGAAGATCTGCAGGCTGGTGATCTCGACTGCCGATCTCGTTCGTCCCAGATCGCGGGCGAGGACGGTGTAGAGGGAGGCCGTGATCACCGCGCCGACTATGAGAAGATCACCGGTTATCGATCCGGCGCCCGGAACGAATGCGCGCGCGTCGCCGAAGATGAGCACCGCAATTCCGACGATGGACAGAGCTACGGCGGTCAGATTGCGCGCCCGAACCTGCTCTTTCAAAAGGAAACCGGCAAAGACCACTACAACCAGGGGGACGGCAGCGATAATGAGCGACGCGATCGATGCCGTTGTCAGCTGGAGCCCGAAAGTCTCGCAGAAGAAGTAGAGGCCCGGCTCAAACACCGAAAGCACGGCGAGCTTTACGTGCTCGCGCGGTGACAGTCGCGGAAATCCTTGCCGCAGCAATATCACGCCGAAAACGATCGAGGCAACTGCGAAGCGAAAAAAGACAATTGCGAAAGGATGGAGACTCGTTAGCGCCTCTTTGGTTGCTATGAACGATAGTCCCCAGATGAGTACCGTAACGGTGAGTGCGGAGTAGGTACGAGATGAGTCGCGCATGCGAAATCATAACGAAACGTGAGGCAACTGTCGCGGTGTGAACAATTCAGGCCGCCGGCATCCCATCCAGCGAGAGCGCCGCTTTCGCCGTGTGCTCATCGGTAATGAGAATGTTCAGAATACCCGTGCGCAGCGCGCCGAGAATAGCTTCGACCTTTTCCACTCCGGCACCGACGCAGATTACGTTCTTGGTGTGCCGGAGATCTTCAACGTCCACGCCCACAACGCGGTCGTAGTAGTTTGAACGAATAAACTCGCCGTCGATGGTGAAGTAGCGCGTGCACAGGTCACCGACGACCTTGAGTTTATCGAGCTCTCTGTGTATTTCCTGTTCCCCGATATAGATCTGCCTTTCCGTATCGTGCGCCCCATCGCGCGACCCGATTCCGAGCAGGGCAACATCCATCCGTGCCCAGCGATCGCGAACAGCCTGCATCCCGCTGGTGTTCAGGAAGAGATCCCGTTCGTTTGCGTCGGAGACGAATGAGGGAACGTGAGCAAAGTGCGGTGCGCCGCCGAGGCGAACCGCAAACTGCCGGACCATCTCGTTGACCTGGAAATAGGGAGCAATCTGTTCGCTGCCGCCGATGAGAGGGACGACGCTGATATCGCGCAGCTCGGATCCGGCGCGGTAGGTGGTAACAAACTGATAGCACGTTCTTCCCCAGGCCAGCCCGACCACATCCTTGCTTTTTATGATGTTGTTGAACACCTCTACCGCGCGCTGGGCGACGATCTTTCGCAGTGCCTCGTCGTCGCGAACCGAAGTTGGAATTACGACGCACTGCCGGAGACCGAAACGGGACTGGATCTTCTTCGCGAGATTCTCGTTGTTCAGGAACGGATCGCGGACGGTAATCTCGACTATGCCGACTTCGCGGGCTTCGGAAAGAATCATGGAGATGAGCGAGCGTGAGATCCCCAGCGCCGTTGCGATGTCGTTCTGTTTGAGGTCGTCGTTGTAGTACATTTGCGCAACTTTAACCAGGAGCGACGTATCGAATTTGGTCTTCATTCCAAAAAATCCTCTTGCGACGGGAATGGATCCTGCACTTTCAGTACCCGGTCCTGCGCTGCGCGCTCATCTTCTTCCGGTGTATATTACACGCGGCGTTTGGCTTGGACAACACATCGCCGAATTTCGGGAGCCGCATCTTGGCTCCGTGTCACGGCGACAGCACAACCTTCACCGCGTTTTGGGCCGCGATCTCGTCCATCGCCGCGTGGAATTCACTCATCGGCAACCTGTGCGTGATGAGAGACGAGAATAGCATTGTGTCCTTCTGCAACAGCTTTACCGCCTCGCGTGTGTGCACGGGCGTTGAGTCGGAGGTGCCAAAGATGATGAGCTCGTTGTAATGAATGGTCCGAGAGTTGACTGAGAGCATTTCGTCGCCGACGGGGAGGCTGGCAAAAAACGATACGTAGCCGGCTTTGCGGGCGTACATCGGAGCTTTCGCCTGCGTCGGATTATGGGGAGCGGTGACTACCACCAGGTCGAATCCTTCGCCGCCGGAAAGATCCTTGTACTGTTCGTCGATCTTGTCCGGTGTCACGCCGGTCACGAAATCCATCCGCTTCGCAAGGTCGAGTCGTTTACCGGGAAACTCTACGCAAACTACCCGTTCGGCGCCTTTCGCGCGCACCGCGATAGTGTGAAGAAGCCCGAGCGGTCCCAGACCGAGAACCAGCACGTTCTTGATCTGATCCATGGGGAGACGCCCCAGTCCGTTCAGCGCGCAGGAGAGTGGTTCGCTCAACGACGCGACGCTCGCCTCCATGTCACCCACATCGACCAGGTGCTTCCGCGCTACCGCCTTCGCCGGTATCCGCAGATATGGAGCCATCGCACCGGGATAGTGAAAGCCGATAGCTTCGGCGTCCCGGCAGAGATTGGATTTCCCCTGCTTGCAATAGAAGCACTCGCCGCATCCAATTGTCGTCGCCATGGTTACCCGCTGCCCGACGCGGTAGCCGCTGACTGCAGCGTCCGCCCTCTCGATGGTTCCGCAGAACTCGTGACCCATCGTCATAGGGGGCTTTATGCGCGGATTACCCTTGAAGAACGACTTGATGTCGGTGCCGCAAATCGCACAGGCCTCCACTCGCACCAGGAGCTCGCCCTCGCCGATTTCAGGGACTTCCGCCATCTCTTCGATTCGAACATCCTTCGGTGCGTAATAGACGACCGATTTTCCGACTGCAACTGCGCTTTTCATTAGTGCATCTCCCGCCCACCGGTGATATTGAATGCCTGGCCGGTGCAGTACTCACCGCTTTCGGTCAGAAAGAAGACGAAGTCGACCACGTCCTCGATATTCGTGAGCCGCGCGAGAGGAATCTTTGCGGTAAACTTTTTGATGACCTCTTCCCGCGCCATGTGGAGATTTTCGGTGTACCCTTTGCTGACCTCCGACCATACGCCGGTTGCATCGGTAATTCCGGGGCAGATGCAGTTCACCTTGATGTTGAAGGGAGCAAACTCGAAAGCGAGCGCCTGAGTCAGAGCGATGATTGCGCCCTTCGCGGCCGAATAGGGCACCATGAGCGCGGATCCGGTCTTTCCCGACTTTGAGGAGAAGTTGATGATCTTCCCGTTCTTTTGCTCTTTCATCGCCGCGATCACACCCTGCGTGCAGTAGACCGTGCCGTGAACGTTTACCCGCATCATCTTGTCCATGAGCTCGGGTGTGGTCTCCTCAAAGGGCCGTTGGTCCACCAGCCCGGCGTTATTCACCAGTGCGTATACCGTCCCCAGCTCCTTCTGGATCTGCTCGAAGCAGCTCAAGACCGCTTTCTGGTCGGTGATGTCAACCGTGTACCCTCTCACCGCTCCGCTTTCGCAGATCCTTTTTGCCTGTGTGATCACTTCGGGATTGATGTCGATCATCGCAACTTTTGCGCCCTCCGCAGCAAACTTCTCGGCGATCGAAAGCCCGATGCTGCGCGCAGCCCCCGTCACAACGCACGTCTTTCCCGCGAGTTTTCCTGATTCCTTGCTCATTCTGCTATCCTCCATGTCTGTCTCAGTATGACATATTCCATGACAATTGTCAATAGGACTCCGGCACATTGATTCTCCTGCGCCGCAGATTGTCGCTCCTACGTTCCGGCGGCGCTTTGCTTCTGCCTCCCGGATTGTCCCCCAAGCACTTCGATCAATTCGAGGTACCTTCCATAGCGCTCCTGGTATATCGCGCTCTCACGGTCCGCCGGTTCGTAGCGGCCGCCCGGCCTGACCATTGCCGCCGCCGCCTGGGGAAGTCCGCTGTGGAGTCCGGTGCCCACTGCGGCAATCGCCGCCGCCCCCAACGCTCCAACCTGCGTTGCGCGGCTCGTCTCTATCGAAAGCCCGGTGATGGCACTGAACAGCCTGCACCATGCGGGGCTGTTTGTTGCGCCGCCTGAAAGCACCGCACTCTGCTTGCTCATGCCGTTGCGCCGGAGTATATCGAGGTGCTGCCGGTGGGCGAAGACAACCCCTTCGTAGATCGCATGGGCCAGGTGGCGTGCGTCATGCTCCGGGCGGATACCGGCGAAACAACCCCCGACGTCAGGCGAGAGGTGCGACGGATAGAGAAAAGGCAGATAAAACGGATCGGCCGACTGCACGGTGTGTGCGTCGATCTCATGGTTCATTCTGTGGTAGATCTCCGAGGTAGGGGAGGTCGGGTCGTGGCGCCTCATCACCTGAGTCACGAACCATTCGAGATTGCATGCCGACGTGGCGCTCGACTCGACGAAAGCGAAATGTGCCCCATCGGCTCCCAGAGAACACTTAACCGTCGATTCTGCGGGAAGAAGGCTGCGCTCGAACGCCGTATTTATGTTCCAGGTGCCGGCAATCATACTGTAGCGGCTTTCGTCGTAGACTCCGCCTCCGGCAGCGCAGGCAATGACGTCAAACAGTCCGGCGGTGACCGGTGTCCCGACTTTCAACCCGGTCTCATCTGCCGCACGCAGCGTCACCGTTCCCACAGTTTCAGAGCTTCGATGGAGATTCGGCAACTTCTCGAACGCGTCCGCGATGCCGAAAGTCTCCAGGATCACCTTGTCGTAGGTTCCGCTCAAGAGATTCATGAAACCGCAATTGCTCGCATCGGTGACCTCCCCGGAGGGTTCGCCGGTGAGCCTGTAGGTTGTCCAGTTCTTGGCTGAAAGCACCCACCGAATCCGGGTATAGGTCTCAGGATCATGCCGTTTGAGCCACGCGAGTTGCGGCACCGGCTGCCCCGCCCACGGATGGTGCCTCGTTCTTGCGTAACAGGAGACTCCTTCGGCCTGCCACCGGTCGATGATCGACTGTGCGCGGTGGTCCATCGACGAGAACGCTCGTCCGACCGGATCTCCCGCTGCATCAATGGAGTAGAGTCCGGCTCCATGCCCGCTCACGCCGACGGCGGCTATTGCATCCGCTCCAATTCCGGCGGTTTCGACTACCTGGCGAATCACGGATGCGGTGCGTCTCCACTGTTGGGTCATGTCGATTTCGCTTCGATCCCCGGCATCAACCACCAGAGTCTTCTCGAGCGCCGTCGCCGCCTCGACTCCGTCGAGCGTAAAGAGAACTGCCTTGGTGGCTGTGAGCCCGTTGTCAATGCTCAGAATCACGGGGCCAGTCATCCCGCTCTCACTCCTCTCATGCGATGAATCTCTTCACCGCCTCGTGAAAGACCGGTTTATTCACGATGAATCGCGAATCACCGCCCTCCCAGAGCTTCACCATTTCAGCGGCAAGCCTTTTCGGGGAATTGAAAAATGCGTCGTTGGAGCCGCCCGCCATATGTGGCGTCAGCGTCACGTTTTCCAGGGACACGAGAGGATACTCTTTTCCCGGGGGTTCGGTGTCAAAAACGTCAAGCGCTGCGCCGGCGATCCGCCTGTCACGCAATGCTTCGTACAGAGCCTTTTCATTCACCAGCGCAGAACGCGAGGTATTGATAAGATATGCGGTCGGTTTCATCCGCGCAATGAGTTTTCCGTCCACGAGGTTCTCGGTCTCCTTCGTAAGACGGGCGTGTACGGTAACGAAGTCCGCACGCGACATGAGCTGTGCGAGGTCCACAAGCTCGACTCCCGCCGGCGGCACCTTCACGAACGGATCGTAGCCAAGAATCGTCATGTCAAAGCCGGAGAGTCTTTTCGCTACCTTCTGGCCAATTTCCCCCAGACCGATTATGCCGGCGGTCTTCCCGGGCAGGTCGGGGATGTTTCCGGAGTTCGGGTACACGCGAATCCAATCGCCGTTCTTCAGCCCGAGGTGTCCGCGCGCAATGTTTCGGCACTCGCTGATCAGAACGCCCACGGTGAAGTCGGCCACTGCATCGGAGTTTCTTCCCGGTGTATTGTAGACCAGGATCCCACGCTCGGTGGCGTGATCGACATTGATATTTTCAATTCCCGCGCGAAGTACACCAATTACCTTGAGGTTGGCGCAAGCGTCGATCAGTTTCCGGGGAACCGGACAGAACTCGGTGATCAGAATATCGGCCTCGCGCGCCGCTTCGTAGATGTAGGCGGGCGGATCGTAGGCTTCACTTCCGTTCTTTTCGACCAGGAGGTTGACGTTCTGCAGCTCCTGGAACCCGTCGAGCGTCCAGTCCAGCGTGTGAACCTCGACTCCACGTTCGGCAAGGGGCGCAAACCCGGTGCGAATGTGTTCGTGGGGGATGAACAGTTCCCCGATACCGGTAAGTCTCATTGAATTCCTCCTCAGCGGGCGATCATTCCGCCGGACGCGTCGTATGTGCTGCCGGTGAAGTAGTCGGCTGCTCCCGAGACCAGGAACACCGCGAAACCTGCAATTTCTTCCGGCTGCGCAATCCGTCCGATCTGAATACGGT
This sequence comes from uncultured Spirochaetota bacterium, assembly GCA_963832675.1. GTDB lineage: Bacteria > Spirochaetota > Spirochaetia > DSM-27196 > DATKUC01 > DATKUC01. Next base: position 80,535 of record CAWHUY010000034.1, read on the forward strand.
TTTCGTAGTACTCGCGGTTCGATGCAAGCACCTCCTTGTTCATTGGAGTTGCGACCATTCCCAGCGCGAGCGCGTTCACGTTTATTCCTTTGCGGGCGACTTCCCGGGAGAGGGAGAGCGTAAAGGTGACCACACCCGACTTGGCGGCGGCGTAGTGCGCATGCCCGGTGGTCGACCCGTTGAAGGCCGCCTGCGAGGTGATGTTGAGGATCTTTCCCTTCCCCTCGCGGGCAAGCACCTTCTGGACGAATCTCTGGCAGGTCAGGAATACCGCGGTCATGTTGATGTCGAAAGTTCTCTTCCACTCCGGCAACGGGATATCAACGACGAGGTTGGTCGGCCAGAGTCCCGCGTTGTTTATGAGTATGTCCGCACTTCCCAGAAGCGCTTCGGCCTTGTCGATCAAATCTACGCAGTCTTTCTCTGCCGTCAGATCGGTTCGCACCGCGTGCGCCTTTACGCCGAGACTCCGACATTTTTCTGCGACAGTTTCGGCACGCTCGACGTTGATATCCGAGACTATCAGATTCGCTCCCTCGGCGCTCAACGCATAGGCGATCGCCTCGCCGAATCCGCCGGCTCCGCCGGTGACTATCGCATTCTTCCCTTTCAATTTCAGATCCATACACTACTCCCGCAGGTGAAAGTTTTTGTATATCGTTTCATTCACTCCCCGAAGGGCCGGGTAGACCGATTCGAAGATTCGATAATAGCGTTCGTATTGTTCCGCCGATTCCATATCAGGCTCAATAGTACGAACAGCGGCGCGAGTCCGTTCGTATGCTTCGGATTCGCTCGAGTAGACCCCCGCGCCGATCCCGGCCAGGATGGCTGCGCCAAGGGCGGTTGCCTCCTCTGTGTCGCTCACGTCGATGGGCTGCCCGATGATGTCGGCCTTGTTCTGCATCCAGAAGCTGTTCCTCGCCGCGCCGCCGGTTACCACGATGCGTTCAACCGGACCACCCGCCGACGACGCTACCGCTTCGATCAGCTGCCGCGACTGGTAGTTGAGCCCTTCGAACATCGCACGTGCCAGGCAGGCTTTAGTCACCCCGTTGTGAAGGCCCACAAACGCACCAAGTGATCTGCTGTCGTTCGCCGGGGAACCGGCGCCCGAAAAATGCGGGAGAAAGAACACGCCGTTGGCTCCTGTGGGCGCCTCCTCGGGGCCCTCCATGATGCATTGCCAGTCCGCGCACCCGGAAATGGCCGCCCGTTCACGCTCCTCGTAACAGAACTCCCGGCGATACCACTCGGTCATGTCCGCGGAAACCGCGAAACCGGTGGTGCAGTACATGTTGCGTGCAACGTGAGACTCCACGGTGAGGCCCGTTTTGAAGGCGTCATTTGAAAGCACCGGGTGATCGGTCGCGCGAACGGCCAGCTCCCATGTTCCTGTGATGTCCAGAACCACGCCCGGCTGAAAGGCTCCGGCGGCAAGCGCCGCGCACAGGTAGTCGTGGCCGCCCAGATAGACCGGCGTGCCGGCGCGAAGAGCGGTCTCGCGTGAGGCACCCGGACTGACAGTTCCAATTCGTGTACCGCTCGGAAGCGCGTCGGGGAGAAGCCGGGCCTTCACGCCGGCCGCCGCGACAAGCTCCTCCGACCAGGCGCGTTCGTGCTGATCGAAAAGGGATGTCGTAGAGGCCATTGAGAAGTCGGTTGCGCGGCTGCCGCAGAGCTTGAAGTTCACCCAGTCTTCGATCAGGAGCCAACGATCCGCGCTGCGAAGAATCTCCGGCCGGAACTCCTGCATCCACAACAGACGATAGACGGTGTCAAACGGCTGAACCTGCTTTCCAGACAACGCGAACACCCTCTTTCGGCCGACCAGTTCGCTCCATCGGCGGCTTTGCGGTTCGGTCCTCGTGCAATGCCAGGAAATGAAGGGATAGAGCCATTGTCCATCGCCGTCGACCGGAAGCCCGTCCATGCCGAGGCCGGTCACCGCCACGCCGAGAACGGCGGCCCCCGCGGCCGCCGGCAACACGGGAGTCGCAGAAAGCGCCTTCCTCAACACCGCACAGACGCTCTCCCACACTCGTTCCGGGTGCCAGAAAGCCCAGGATGGGTTTGCTTCATCGGTGTGCTCGACGATCATCGGTGCCGATGCGCTCGAAACTACCCGGCCGGAAAGATCGAAAAGGAATGCCTTTGTGGAGGTGGAACCAATGTCGATTGCGGCAAGACAGTCCATTCCGATTCTCCTGCTCAACCCGCTCGGTGTTCCCGCAGTTCGATCCAGGTATCGAGCATTGCCCGATAGTTTTCCGGCTTCACCGACGAGTGGATGCTGTTGCTCGATGAAAAGATGTAACCGCCGCCTCGTCCTCCGGTGAAAATGCAGTATTCGGCGGCCCTCCGCACCTCCCCCGGCGATCCGAATGTCAACAGATTCGCGCAGTCGACGTTACCCTTGATCGCGATTCGACTGCCGAATCGTTCCTTCACCGTCTCCAGATCCATTCCGGCAACCGGATCGATCGGGTCGAGGCAGTCGAATCCTGCATCCACAATCATGTCTATGATGGGCATGATGTTTCCGTCGGTATGCTTGATCACGAGCAGACCCAGCTCTTTGTACCCGGCAACCACCCGTTTGAGCCCTGGAAAGAAGATTTCCCTGAATGCCGCGGGGGATACCATCGGACCGCTGTTGTACGCGTAGTCGTCACCCGTGTAGACAATCTTCACGCCTCGCTCACGGGCCTCGCGGGCAAACGCAAGGTTCGCCTCCACCGAGAGATCTACCAGTGCTCGTGCGAGTTCCGGCTCGAGAGCGATACAGATCATGAAATCGTCGAACTTCATCAGCCGCGACGGCAACGAGAAGACGTCGTTGAGGTGGAGAATTACCGCCTTCTTTCCGGAGTTGCCGGCGAGACAGCGTTCCAGCGATGCATATCGGGCAGGATTTGCCGGATCCGGATATTCGTAACTGCGCAGGTCGTCCATACAGCTTATTGGGCCGCGGACCGGATAGGGGTGCGACTCCGCGGAATGCCGGGTGATCCGGCCCCATTCGTCGCGAAAGAGTCCCGGTTCGATCTCCTGTCGCGTATAGTCGAGATCGACGCAGACAGCGTCCAGATCCTCCTGATAGATGAACCCCTCCTCGGACGATCCGGGTCGCATCGCCCCGATTACGTGACGGTCGATGACCCACTCGAACGACGGGATCCGGTCGGTTTCCGACCGGCACAGGGTCTGTATGATCCGTTCTTCGGAGTTCATCGCCGGCGCCCGCCTCTACCGGTTTTCGATCCCCGGACCGGTGATCGCGATTCGCTGAGCTCGAGGAAACTCGTAGGTCTTGCAGTCGATCATGTAGGTTCGTTCCGGCAGTGCGACCAGACAATTGACCGGACTCTTGGCAAGAGTGTACGGACCATGGTGCCAGACTCCTGGCCGCAGACAGACGAGAGTCCCCTGCGGCACATGGAATACCCGGGCACTCTCGAAGGGAAACTGGGCAGCCGCGACAGCCGGTGCGACGTGTATAAGGACATCACCGTCTATCGGCATGAGGGTCTCGCAGCACCCGTCGTGATATTCGGACACGTCGATCACGTAGGGTCGGGTCCCCACTCGGCAGACGCCGAACGACACGGCTGTACTCGTCCCGAGCGACGACTGTACCATGTCTCTGAAGAACTCAATCGGCTCCGCGCCGATGCGTTCCGTCGTCGGGTTGATCATGACAGCGTAGGATCCGAAAGGGGCAAACGCATCGGCGGACAGTTTTTCGTACGCGACTGTTCTCATGCTAGAACCCGCTTATGTCCTGCGCCAAACCGAAGAGGCTGTACTCGGATACACAGGCTCCTTTGGTCAGTGCGCAGATCTGGTATGCCATGTCGGCGAAGTGTTCAGGTCGAACGGCGAGACTCTCGTCCCATTCGAATTTTGGAACACCCTGGGCCGCCGTCTGGAAACCGGTGTTCGACCCTCCGGGAACCAGGAGCGACACCGAAATCCCGTGCGGACGAAGTTCGGTGTAAAGACATTTGGTGAATGCGTTCACCCCCGCCTTCGCCGCCGAGTACACGGTCCAGCCCGGCCAGGAACGACGGTCGCAGACGCTCGAAACATTGATGATCTTTCCGGACTTCTGTTTCTTGAATTGCGGCGTGAAGGTCCGGCAGCTCCAGATCGTGCTATTCAGATTCAGGTCAAGGATCTTCTTGTTCACCGCATCATCCATCTCTTCTATGGGAGCGACCTTGACCGCACCGCCGGCGTAGTTGAGGAGAAAGTCCACCTTTCCGAACGCCGAAACCGACTCCTTCAGCGCCCTCTCGTAGGTCTCCGGCTTCGTCGCGTCACCGACAAACGAAATGACTTTTGATCCGGACGCTTTGCAGTTCGCGACGGTGTCGTTCAGGGCCTTCTCGTTGATATCGAATATTACCAGCCCGCACTTGTCCTTCGCGGCAAAAAGTTCTGCCGTCGCTTTTGCGAATCCGGAGCCGACGCCGGAAATCACCGCCACCTTTCCTGCCAATGAATCAGCCATACCAGCCTCCAAAGCTCTGATTTTTGTTCTGACGTTTGTCATTCTAACATATGACATGACAATTGTCAAACCCTTTGTTGCGCGATGACGCGGGAAATGGGAGATTCAGAGGATTTCGATCCGGTACCCGGTAGAGAAGGAGTCGTGCGGCGGAAGGGAGATAATCCCCTCCTTTTCGATCAGGTTACCCGATGCGTCACCGGCATCGGGTAGTCCGTGCCAGGGCTCGATGCAGACGAATGGGGCACCACCGGGTTTCGACCAGATCGCGACAAACGGAACCCCGTCGGTGGCTACCCGGATTGCGCGGGGATTGCGGCTGTTGGCGATGGTGAACTCGCGCGATGAAGGATTCTTGAAGATTACCGGGCCCGAGTCGAACAGATTTCGGGACAGCGTCAGGGTGCGACTCGAGTCAAGAATTTCGGCTGTCTTGCCGGGGACGATCGTCCCGTCCTTGAAGAAATAGCGTTCGAGGTTCTCCTCGCGTTCAAAGAGGATATAGTAGTTCTCGAGCGCTCCGGCAGTTCCGGGTGGGGCGGCACGAAATGGAACGTTGAAAGCCGGGTGCGACCCTATCGAGAAGTACATCGAACCGGAGCCCCGGTTCGTCACCCGATAACGTACCGTCAGACCGCCAAGCTCGAGGAAGAATCCGACCCGCAACGCAAAGTCGAATGGATACTGCGCGAGTGTCTCGTTACCGGCGGCAAGCTCGAGCTCCACGGCATCCTGCTCGCTCCCGACTACTCCAAACTCACGGGAGCGGGCAAACCCGTGCTGTGGAAGACGATATTCCCGACCCTCGTAGGTGTAGGTTTCGCCCTTCAGGCCACCCACTATGGGAAAGAGGATCGGAGCTGATCCTTTCCACCAGAAAGGATCAGCCTGCCACATATACTCCTGGCCGGTTGACAGATCTACCAGGCTCTTCAATTCCGCGCCAAGTTGTGCGATCTCCGCGCGGAACCGCCCGTTGTCGATGACAAAACCCATAGGACGCTCCGGTCTGACCGTTCAGTAGTTGCCGCTTCCCGCGCCGCCGGTAACGATTGCGACGCTCGAAACAGCGCCGATGCGATTGGCACCAGCCGCGATTACCGCTACCGCGTTCGCATAGGTGCGAACACCGCCTGACGCCTTGACCCCCATCTCGTTACCGACTACCCGTCGCATCAGTGCGATATCCTCCGGCGTGGCTCCGCCGCCGGCAAATCCGGTGCAGGTCTTCACGAAGTCGGCCCCCGCCTTTTTTGAAAGCTCGCAGGCCATCACCTTGTCGTCCTGCGTGAGAAGCGACGTTTCGATAATCACTTTGAGGATGGTATTCGATCGGGTCGCACGACGCACCGCACGAATATCCTCTTCAACTCCGCGGTAGTCGCCGGATTTGAGAAGCCCGACGTTGATCACCATGTCGATCTCCTGAGCTCCGTCAGCTATCGCTTCACGGGTCTCGAACGCCTTGCTTCGAGCGGTCATGGCGCCAAGCGGAAACCCGACGACCGAGCAGACTTTGACGCCGCTGCCCTGGAGCTTACGCGCGACATACGCCACTCTGCTCGAATTCACGCAGACCCCGAAAAAACGGTATTGCAGCGCCTCCTGACAAAGTTTGTCGAATGCGGCGGTCGCCGCCTCAGGTCGCAGCATGGTGTGATCGATATACTTCGCCACGTCCGACGGCAAAAGAGAAGGGAGAGTCCCGGCGCTGGTCGCCCCTGCTTCCAGGCCCTTTTGCGGGAAACCCGATCCGCCGGTCGATTTCCCGGTCTGCTGATTGATCCTGGCGACGACTTCTGAAACGATTCTGTCTATGAGCTGGTTCTGTTCCATGAGTCTCGAAAGCCTCCTCTCTCTATTTCCATAATCTTGTTTACCCGAACCATATGGCGGCCGCCGGCAAACCGCGTCTCCAGCCATGTCTTTGCCATGTCACAGAGCTGGTCCACCCCGTGCAACGGTCCGCCCATTGCCAGGACATTTGCATTGTTGTGTTCGCGGCTGTTCACTACCGTGCGCAGGTCGTAGCAGGTGGCCGCCCGGATTCCCTTTATCTTGTTGCATGCAATGGCCGAGCCGATGCCTGCGCCGTCGAGCACAATGCCTCTTTCACAGGCGCCGCTCACTACTTTGCGGCATACCGCCACCGCGATGTCGGGGTAGTCGACCCTCTCCGGGCCGAAACATCCGACATCATGCACGCGATAGCCGACGGTCTCCAGACATCGCCGAAGCGCTTCTTTTTGCGTGAAGCTCGAATGGTCCGATCCCAGCGCGATGTGTTTGACATTGTCCGTCTCGTTCACACTCTTCTCCATGAGGTCACGACTCGACATCCACACGGTCGACAATTCCGCAAATTGCCGTTCGCACGGTTACCGCCTCCGCATCATCAATTACGAGGCGGGCAGAGCCTCCCTCGTCTACGACCAGCACGTGGTCGCCGATTCCGGCCTGGACACCGTCTACCGCAAGCAACTGCTTGCCCTTCGGCAGACCGGCCGCATCAAGCGGCTGAACCACCATGATCTTCAGACCGGCATAGTGCGGGTGTTTTTCAGTGGAAACCACCGTTGCCACGACCCGTGCCAGCGTCATCTCGGTTCCTCCCTGTTTACCGCGTCGACTACTCCGAGAATCGCCGCGTCGAGCGGATTGAACCAGCCATTGGGATTGGCCTGCGCGGCCTCCTTGCCGCTTTCGAAGCAGACGAGATCGCCTTCGCCGGCGCGAGCAGTGTCAAAGGCCGCGATCGCCGGACCCACATCGTGACCCTGCTCGTCAACCGGCTGCACGAGCAGGATTGCGAGGCCGTCCATGCTCTCGACTTTGTGCGCGCTCACCACCCTGCCAATAACGCGGCCAAGCTTCATACCCGCCCCCTAGATGATTCGGAACGAATCGACAAGCGTACAGCGCCGTTCTCTGGTGAAAGTCCGCGCACGCGTTATCCCCTCGCCGGTCGGACTCGCGATGGTGAACGAGGTGTGGCCCGCGCCGCCCTCTCCGAGCCCGGCATAACAGGGACCGTTCTTCACAAAAAGAGAGCAGTTCATCACCTTTGCCATCTTCGAGAGCTTCTCGACATTGTGCGAGTGCATCATCGCCGTATGGCGAAAGCCGTGTTCAACCTGTACGGAAAAGGCGATCGCCTCGTCCACGTTTTTCATTCGAACAAGGGGGATGACCGGCATGAGCTGTTCGGTCCAGACAAGAGGATGCTCGCGTCCGACCTCACAGAGCAGAATGCGCGTCCCGACCGGCACGTCCAGGCTGATCGCACGCGCAATCTCTGCGGGACTCTTTCCAACGAACGCCTTGTTCGGTGCCCCCTCCCGGTCGGCTCCTCCCGGTTCGGCTATGATCATCGGGGTAAGGCGCGCCGTCTGCTCGGCCGAGAGTTCGTACGCCCCGTTCCTCTTCATCTCCTCTTTCAAGCGGTCGGCAATCGTCTCCACCGCGAGAATTTCCTTCTCGCAGATGCAGACGATGTTGTGATCGAATCCCGCGCCGGCCACGATGTCGCGCCCGGCTTTCGAAAGGTCGGCCGTCTCGTCGACCACGCAGCGGCGGATTGCCCGGGCCGGCACAGATCGCCTTCTTGCCGCTGTTCATCGCCGCCTTTACCACCGCCGGGCCGCCGGTCACAACGAGCACTGCAACGCCGCGATGCTTCATCAGCTCGTTTGCCGAATCGATTGTCGGCGATTCGATCGCGGACACGAGATTCGCGGGCCCGCCCGCACCGGCAATCGCGGAGTTGATGAGCGACACGAGCCGGCAGGAGACTCCCTTTGCCGCCGGGTGTACGTTGAATACAACGCTGTTTCCCGCGGCGATCATCCCGATGCAGTTGGAGGTGATAGTCGAAATGGGATTGGTCGTCGGCGTGATGGCGCCGATGACCCCGTAGGGCGCCCGTTCGGTCAGGGTCAGCCCGTGCTCATCGGTGACAACCGCCGACTCCACGTCTTCACACGCCGGGAGTCTTCAACGCCGCGACGCGGTTCTTCACCATCTTGTCGGCAACGTTTCCAAGCCCGGTCTCCCTGACTGCATCCTGCGAGAGCGATTCATTCTCGGCCATGACCGCCGGTTCGAATCGCCTCGATCATCCTGCGCCGGGTGTCGAGCGGAAGCTGCACCAGCTCGCGCTGGGCTGTCGCAGCGGCGGAGACCGCCAGGTCTATGGTGCCAAAAATCCCCGGAGCCGGGGCGCCCCGTGGCGGCGCTGCATGTGCGGTTCTTCCGACGTCGATCAGAGACGTGAGGTCGTAGCTTGACAACACTTCCTGTATGATGGCCCGGATGTCGTCGGATGCTCCGTTCATTTCCTCTCTCCCGCTGCGTACATAATCGTTCCCGATTGATCGATGGTATCTACTGTCGCGATCACCAGCGTATCGATCGGCCGGTCCTCAGCTTCTCGGACCCATCGACAGGAACTCCCCTGGGTCAGCAGCACCATTTCGCCTCTGTTTGCACCGATGATGTCGAAGGCCACCAGGTATTCACCCCGGCCCTGCCCCTTTTGGTCGCACTCTTCAACCAGGAGATAGCGGGCGTTTGGAATGCTCTCCGCCCGCCTTTCTGCCACAACTGTTCCGGACACCCGCGCGAAGTTCATGCCCTCATCCTGCGTTCGAACTCTTGTTGTACACGAGCTCGCCGTCTTTCTCGATTTCGTCGACTATCGCGATGATGGTCGCATCCGAGGGCTTGCCCTTTGTTGTGTCGGTCATGCGTGCCGAGCTGCCGGTAACGTAGAAGACGATTTCCCCCGCATTCGCGCCCACACTGTCGATCGCCACCGACCAGTCGCCTTTTCCTTTGAGCGTGACCGGATCGATCTTTTCTATGAGCAGGAGCTTGAGGCCGCCAAGCTGTTCGGCTTTTTGGGTGGAAACAACCGTGCCTTTCACGCGTGCCAGTACCATTACACTAACCTGTGTTACTTTTTCGCACCGGACGGTTTTCTTCCCAGCGGAAGTGCCGCGTCCACGTTTCCATGCGGACGAGGAATTACATGGGTCGATACAATTTCCCCGACCTTCTCAGCTGCGCGGGTTCCTGCGTCAACCGCCGCACGGCAAGCCGCCACGTCGCCCCGAACAATCGCGGTCACATATCCACCGCCGATCTTTTCGAATCCAACGAGATCAACTTTGGCCGCTTTCACCATCGCGTCGGCCGCCTCGACCATCGCGGTAAAACCGCGTGTTTCAATCATGCCCAGGGCATCGTTGTTCTGTTCAGCCATTCCCTATTTCTCCTCTTTATGCGTCATCCCGGCTGGCCGGTATTGATCGTCCCGGGAGACCTTCCAGCCGCGCTTCGACGATCTTCCGTCCCTCGAGCACTTCGGCTTCTTCACCCGATATATAGACACGGCCGAAACGACCGAATCCCTGGACGTCGATGATCTTGATCTTGGCGGTCTTTTCCGCCTCGTTGGCAGCGAAGTAGGCGTACCCGGCCGGCTCGAGCTCGAGCACGTAGAGCGTCTCGCCCCGCAGCAGCATGTTCCCGTAGCGGGTCTTGTTGATGAGCTGACAGTGATGGTCGGACATGTTCTTGATCAGCTGGCTGGTCAGAAGCCGCGGTTTCAGGCTGTCTTCTTCATTCTTGGAAAGCGCCTTGAGAACCGACTCTCCCGCCATCCGCGTGTCGCCCTGGCTGTCGGAGTGCACCTCCATCATTCCGTAGGAGCGTTCAACCACCTGGAGTCCCGGCGTCACGTTGGTGGCCTTAAGCGCAATGTCCATCAACCGGTTTATCTCGATCCCTGGTGCAATCTCGATGACGCAGCATGCCTGAAACGCGACCGGGAAATATCCCCGGGATATCGTCGACAGGTAGGAGGCCATCTGCGGTTGCAGGGAGTCGAGAACGACGTAGGTTCGCAAATCAATTGCCATGTTCGTTACTCCTTCCGATCGCTTCGGCCGAGCGGCAGAGCGCCGTCTACGGAGGCATGCGGCCGAGGAATGACGTGCGTCGAGACTATCTCACCGACTTTCTCGGCGGCGCGCGCGCCGGCGTCAACCGCTGCCCGACAGGCGGCAACGTCTCCCCGCACAATCGCAGTGACGTATCCGCCCCCTATCTGCTCGAACCCGATCAAATCAACTCTGGCTGCCTTCACCATTGCATCCGCCGCTTCGGTCATCGCGGCGAATCCCCTCGTTTCGATCATGCCGAGGGCGTCAAACATCGTTTCTGCCATGCGTCCTCCTCTCCCTCAAGTTCCTGGTGCCCGCCGCGACCGGCGGCGGCCGATCAAACTCAATTCGTACGTGTTTATCAGAACTCTAACATAATTCATGACGTTTGTCAATAAGGTGGAAGAAAATTTGTCTTCCGGCAGGTTTTTGGTCCGCGTTGCGGGTTTGGGACGGGAATAGATCAACCGAGTGGGTCAGCTCACGGGCCAGCGCGCGTGGGCGCGCCGCCGTGACCGCCGTCTACTTCTGAAAACGGGCTTCGGCGCTCTTTACGATGCTCTCGTAGCGGCGATGAATCAACTGCCGATCGTAGTCGAAGCCTTCCTGGAGCATGTCGTCGCGTTCTTCCTCGCTGAAATAGCGCATCGCGGGCTGGAAAAAATGGCGATCCTCCTTCTCGATGTGGACCGGATAGAAGTCGCGAAGTTGTTTCATGCACTCTACGATAACCGCAATTGAATCGGTGTCGCCCTTTCGGTAGCGCGAATTCGCCTCCATCATCTTCCGGGTAAGGGCCCGCCCTTTTGCGTGATCCAGGACAAGCTCCCGCATCATCATTTCGTCTTCGGCCGACAGATTCTTCTTGCCGAGTTCGCGGAACAGGATATCCTCCTCTTTGCCATGGTGACACCCATCCGCGTAGGAACGGATGAAGTCAACCGCCTCATCGATGAAATCGGGATCCGGGGTCACCCCGGCGTCGAGTCGGTCGGCTTCTTTCCCGATTTCGTCGATCATCCTCTCGATAAGACGGTGCTCGATCATCATGGGCCCTACCGGCAACATTTTCCGCATACCTTCCTCCTCTACGTTAGGTCTATGAACCCAACGTAACCAGGCGGTGAACTATTGTATGTCACATTTGTTACGCGCGAGCGCAGGAACTACGAAAAAAGCACCGGGCTCGGAAGGATCTTGTTCGGCCGGCGTCCCGGGTCACCCTTTTCCGTTGAGCGAACCGGGTTTGCCACCCTCGACGACCGGCCCTTTCCATTTCCCGATCCGGCCGAAATTTGAAACCTCGGTAAAACCCTTCTGTTTGAGGGCAGCACGGGCAAAAACCGACCGGGAACCGGTGTGACAGTAAAGAACTATCAGCGCGGTTCGGTCTGCTTTTGGTGGTTTGGCACCAATGCGGTCGTGCGGAATGTTGATCGCGCCTGGAATATGACCGGACCGGTATTCCTCGGGAGTGCGAACGTCGACAAGCGTGAAAGGCCGCCCGCCGCTCTCCATCAGCTCGCGAAGATTCTCGTAAGTTCCCAGTCCGTTGCTTCCGGCTCGCCTGCGAAAGTAGGAAACGAGAAGATAGATGACGATGAGCCCGAGCACGGGCCAGAACCAGTTCATGAACGCCTCCAGTGCACAAGAAAAATCATTTGACACAAGATAACCAGAACGCGTCCGATCGGCGAGCAGCGGCAAGGCGAGCCTCCGTCCCGTTCGAGAACGCGCCCGATCTTACTTATTTCTGTCCCGGATGAGCGGAAGCATGACCCAGTTGCGGCCGTCGCGAGCGATAAGTGCCTCAGCATCCTCCGGGCCCCACGATCCGGCTGTGTAGTTGGGGAAGTCGACCGGAGGAGTGCCCTCCCACGCGTCGAGAATCGGCGTGATTACCTCCCAGGCGGCGTGGACCTGATCCTCACGCATGAAGAGGCTGACATCCCCGAGCATGACATCGAGAAGAAGTGTTTCGTATGCTTCCGGCGGGTCAATCGTGTAGGCGTCGCTGTAGTTGAAGGTCATGTCCACCGGACTCAAAAGCATTTCCAGGCCGGGTTGTTTCCCCTGGAAACGGAGCCGGATACCGGCCTGTGGCTGGATGCTGATAATCAGCCGGTTGGGCTGCCAGCTCGCGATGGCCTTGGGCGGAAATGAGCGGTGCGGAACCGCTTCAAACTGAATCGTTATGACCGAGGCTTTTGACGGCAGGCTTTTTCCGGTCCGAAGATAGAAAGGAACACCCTGCCACCGCCAGTTGTCGACGAACAACTTCAGCGCGGCGAATGTTTCGGTCGGCGAGTTGGGGTCGACGCCGGGTTCTTCCCGATATGCGACCCGATTTGACCCGGCGACCCACCCGGAACCGTATTGTCCACGGACCGCGTAATCGCCCGCCTCGTCGCGCTGGTACTTGCGCATTGCATGAAGGACGTCGACTTTCCTGTTTCGCAGCTCATCGGCATCAAAGGAGACCGGCGGTTCCATTGCAATCAGGCAGAGCAATTGCAGGAGGTGATTCTGAATCATGTCGCGGAGCGCCCCTGCGCGGTCGTAGTAGCCGCCGCGGTGCTCGACCCCGACGTCTTCGGCGACGGTGATCTGAACGTGGTCGATGTAGTTCCGGTTCCACAGCGGCTCAAACAGCGCGTTGGCAAACCGGAACGCGAGTATATTCTGAACCGTCTCTTTTCCGAGGTAGTGATCAATGCGGTAGATCTGGGATTCCCTGAAGTAGCTGCGAAGGAGCTTGTTCAGCTCCCGCGCACTTTCGATGTCGTGACCGAACGGTTTTTCGGCCACGATCCGGGACCTTTCGGGATCGCTGCACAGCCCCTGCGTTCCCAGCTGTTTTGCCACACCGGGGAGCAGCTGCGGGGGAATCGCCATGTAGAAGATCTGATTCGCCTCGATGTTCCATTTTCGTTGGAGGTCCTCGATATCCGCGCAGAGACCCTCGTAGGACTTCGGGGAGTTGAAGTCCGCATGACGGTACTGAATCCGGCGGGAGAGCTCGTCCCATTTGCTTTGATCCGGTTTCCCTCGGCGGGAGAACTTCTCGATGCCCTCTTCGAGCCGTTTCCGGTATTTAGCGTCGGACATCTCCTTGATGTCCACGGCAATCATCGCAAACTCCTCCGGAAGCCAGTCATCAAGGTGAAGGTTGTATAGCGCGGGCACGACTTTCCGCCAGGTCAGATCTCCCGCGCCGCCAAAAACCACCAACACCGATGACCCCGGTTTCATTTTGAGATTCGCCACGGGCACCTCCCTCTGCAAGAATTGCCGCTTTCGGACATGACCTCCCACGGATCGAACATGCGGTCGGCTGCAGGCATCAGTTTCATTACGCGCGGCATAGAACCTGAGCAACTGGCCCCCGCGCGGAGGAGAAGTGGGGCCTGACTGTGTGGATACCGGTGCGCCACTCAGGCACCTTCGACGGTCAGCTGAAGGGGATATCCCTCCTCCTTCGCCTTTTTTCGAGCCTCGTTCACCTTTGTCCACGCGATGTCAAACGTATAGACGCCCACCACCGAATGACCCGTCGTGTGCGCGGTGAGCATCGTCTTCCAGGCCGTGCTGCGGCTCTGGTGAAAGATCGTCATAAGGACCTCGACGACGAACTCCTTGGGAGTGAAATCGTCGTTTAACAGGAGGACCTTGTACATCTCGGGTTCTTTGACATCCTGCCGCGGTTTCGTCTTGAGATCTGTTCCGGAATCGGGCGGTGACATCATGTCTCCCATCGGCTGTCGCTCCTCTCCATATGGATAAGGTACGGGAGTGAACGGCCGCGGGGAAAGTACCTTACAAAAGTTGTTGCCTATTTGCCTTTTATCAGATCCCCTTCCCATCTGCCGACGCCGCCGAAGTTCACGACGTCGGTGAATCCAAGGGTCAGGAGAGCGTCTCGCGCAATTGCGGCGCGGTGACCGCTGGCGCAGTAGGTGATGACGAGCTTGTTCCGGTCCCAGGTTGGCCGATTGGCCATTATCTGGTCATAGGGCAGATTCTGCGCGGTTGGAATATGGCCCCCCGAGAACTCTTCGGCCGTCCGGACATCGAGCAGAATGTACTGCGACGAGTCACCGGTGATGAGAGCCGCCAGGTTCGAGGGATCGGTGTAGTCTCTGGTCTCGGATCGCGGTGCGGCCGTTGCACAGGCCGAAAACAGCAACGACAGAAGAACCACTTCAGCCGCGATGAAACGCCGATGACCGTTCGCTTTATTCACGATTCTCCTCCCTGTTCGACCGTCGTCGCTCTCCGCGGCTGTCGGCCGTGGTAGGCGACCGCGAGCCCACCCATGCTGGTTTCGCGGTAGAGACTCGGCAGATCGTGCCCCGTGCGCTTCACCGCCGAGACTACCGTGTCGAATGATATGTGGTGCCGGCCGTCCGAAAGAAGCGCGTACTCGGCGCAGGTCAGGGCGCGGGCGGCTGCCATCGCGTTCCGTTCTATGCAGGGAATCTGGACCAACCCGAGGATCGGATCGCAGGTGAGCCCCAGATGGTGTTCAAGGGCCATCTCGGCCGCGTATTCTATCTGTCCGGGCGTAGCGCCGAATAGCTGGGCTGCCGCCGCGGCGGCCATTGCGCAGGCGGTCCCGATCTCTCCCTGGCATCCTACCGCGGCACCCGAGATCGACGCGTTCTGTTTGACGACATTTCCAAAAATTCCGGCCGTGGCGAGAGCCCGAATTATGCTTTCGTCGCTCACCTTTGCCGTCTCCTTGACAAATCGAAGCACCGCCGGCACCACGCCGCTCGAGCCGCAAGTGGGTGCGGTAACGACGATGCCCGCCGAGGCATTCTCCTCCGAGACTGCAAGTGCGTAGGAAGCGATCCGCCCGGTGCGACGAAGGGTTCCTGCGTTCATCTGCGCCTTTCGGTAGTAGGAGGAAGCTTTGCGGGAAACACCGAGAGGTCCCGGAAGTGCACCATCCGCCTGCAGCCCGCGCCGAATCGCCGCCTGCATCGCCCGCCACACCTCGACCAGATAGCGATCGAAGTCTGCGGATTCTCGTTCGAACACCAGCTCGAAGAAGCCGCAGCCCCGGTCCTGGCACGCGAAGAGAGTCTCTCCCATGTTTGCGTATTCATACAACTGCGGCGAGCTTCCGCTGCGACCTGCCGCCAGCTCGTCACCGTCTACCACGGCTCCTCCGCCGACGCTGTAGGCTTCCCATTCGCCGAGAGCTGCCTCCTGCGCGTCGAACGCTTCGAACCGCATGCCGTTCGGATGGTAGGGCAATTCAACTTCGGGCCGCCAGACGATGTCGACCGGGGACAGTGCCGACATGATCGCGACATCGGTAAGATGGCCGCGCCCGGTGGCAGCGAGGCTGCCAAAAAGTGTGACCCGGTATTTTGCCGCGCGCGGCCACCGCTCTCGAAACATCAGGGCAGCGCTCCGAGGAGCAAGCGAATGACTGCTCGACGGTCCCGGTCCGATGCGATAGAGCTCTCGTAGCGATTCCATCTTTCTCTATTTTACCTTTCGGCCTCTCGCGACACAACGTGGGCAGAAGGGCCGTCGTCTCATTCATTCATCCGGGAGAGTCCCGGGATCTTCGAACGCAACCTGAACGTGGCGGTAGTCGGACTCCGGATAGGACACCTCGCCGCGTAGCTGAAGGGCCAGACCAGCGATCAGGCGGATTCCCATCGTCTGTTTCGGTCCCGGTTTCGATTGAACAGGGTCCCGGACAACGGAGGATCCCGCGCCGTCGTCGCGGTAGTCGAGCAACCATTCTCCCTCTGCCCCGCGGTTCAACTCTACATCAATCGTACCGCTCTCCCGGGCCGAGTAGCCGTGCTTGAGCGAGTTGATGGCAAGCTCGGTGAGAAGAAGGCCGAGGGGAATCGACGAGCGGACATCGAACGTCACCGGTTCCGATTGCACGCGTACGGTTATGGAATCGCGTCGATCGTGCAGCTCCACAAGGCTTTCGAGGAGATCGCGTGCATATTCGCCAAACGGCACTGCTGCCACGCTATGGCTTCGATAGATCTTCTCATGGACCAGCCCGATGGAGGCAATCTGGGCGCTGAGGCGGTCCAGCGCAACGCGGCCTGCGCCCTCAGGGATGTCGCCAGTCTGCAGGTTGATGAGACTGGTAATGGTAGTGAGGTTGTTCTTCACCCGATGGTGGACCTCGCGAAGCAGAAGCTCTTTCTCGTCGAGCGCAGCCTGAAGTCGTTTGCGCGACCGGGAAAGCTCGGTGACATCACGGAGAACCCAGACGACGGTGTCGCGGTCGGCATCGCGTAACGCTACCTGGGCGCAGGAAAGCACGCGATCGCCCGCCGCATAAAGAGTGCCGCGATCGGGTCCGACAAACTGCTCGGGAACCTGTTCCTCATTGGCGACCTTTTCGAGCCCGAGGTTTGCGAAAGGCATTCCGACTGTTCCCTCCTCGGTGACCGAAAGCAACTCTTTCGCGGGTCTGTTGAGATTGATGACGATTCCGTCCACCGAAGTGATCACTACACCGTCGGCGAGGTGATCGGTCAGTCCTTCCGCCTGGCGAAGCTCGGCCAGAAGCTCGCGAGTGATCTGTCGCTCGTGAACCGTTTCGAGACCGAGCACGATGTCCTGGGCGCGCGGCGGGTTCTCACTCCGCGCAGATTCAATCGCCGCAAGTACGTGTGGTCTCATTTCCCGCAGCGGCCCTTTTGCTATGCACAGGTCGAAGCCAAGTTCAGCGAGGTTCTGGGAGCTCTCGCGCGCGATCGCGGACACGGCGATTATGTAGAGAGACGCATGCGTCTCCCGGGCGCGAAGGATCCGCGTCAGTCGTATGCCGTCGACGTAGGGCATCACGATGTCGGTGAAAAGAATATCGGGCACGCGCTCCCGTATTCTCTGTAGAGCTTCCAGTCCGTTGACTGCTGTCCGCAACCGACACCCCGCTGAAGTCACGACCTCAGTCAGGAATTCGATTATGAGCGGCGAGTTATCCACGACAAGTACATCACAGTCATTTTTCAATCTTGGCATTTATTGGATAAATTAGTGTTAATTACATTAAGAATCAACTAATCAGTCGCCGTAATTTGGACAATCTGGGCGAGAAAGTTGTCGATGCGATCCAAAGCTATGTGTAGACTGTGATCATGGATCCTTTTGCCGACCCACAGGTGGCCAAGCAGCAGCGGCGAATCATGGTCGATACCCAGATCGTCGCGCGCGGCATCCACGATCCCCGCCTTATAGAGGCGCTTCTCGCGGTACCGCGCCATCGGTTTGTACCGACCCGGGATCGTTCTCGGGCATACCAGGATTCCGCCCTTCCGATCGGATACGGTCAGACGATATCGCAACCCTATATTGTCGCACTGATGCTCGAGCTCGCCCGGCTGCGCGGTTCTGAAAATGTGCTGGAAATCGGAACCGGATCAGGCTATACCGCAGCCCTTCTCTCCTCGCTCGCCCGCTCGGTCATCAGCATCGAACGGATCGAACCGCTCTCCCGGCGCGCGCGCGGGCTGTGTGAGGATCTCGGAGTCCAAAATGTCAGTTTCTTTTCGGGCGACGGGACGGATGGAAAGCGGGACCAATCGCCGTTCGACGCCATCATCGTCTGGGCGGCAGCTATCGAGACTCCGCCGCAACTCTTTGAGCAGCTGGCCGACAACGGAGTTCTTCTTGGGCCGGAAGGAGAGCGGACGACGGCTCAAACAACGGGCCGCCGTTCGTATCAGATGCTGGCGCAGTACCGGAAGCAGGGCGAATCGATCGTCCGCACTGAAATCTGCGCCGTATCGTTTGTGCCTCTCGTGACTGGAGCGCCGAACTGACCCGCTGATGTCGGTAGACCGGCGAACGCGCCTGCAGGCAGGGCGCGCGCGGTGATGGCCAGGCGATGATCCGATTGCGAACAAGTATTGGTGGTATACTTGTTCGAGCAAATCAGGCCTTCCGGTGCCCCCCCCACTCGGGGAGGACGTCAGCCGGCGAGGGTGGGGTTAACATGGCAAGGACAGCGCAGAAGCATCTGGGTAAACTCTCGCTCACGGCGAAAGGATTCGGGTTTGTCCGGATCGGCGAAGGCAAGGATGTGTTCATCGATCTTGAACACCTGAACACCGGCATGGACGGTGATACGGTTCAAGTCGAGCTCTTTCGTTCCTCCCGGGACAAGCGCCCGTCCGGCCGCGTGGTTCGTGTGGTCGAAAGAAGCGGACGAATCATAATTGGCGTCTTCCGAAAGACTCCCGAAGGGGGAAAAGTCCATCCGGAGGACAACCGCGTTCCGACTTCACTTTTCATCCCGGCAGATCAGATCAGAGCGGCAAAGTTCGAACAGAAACTTGCGACCGGAAAGATCGTTGTTGCGGTGCTGGAAAGGTGGGACCGGCCGGACGAGAAACCGGTCGGACGTATTACCCAGGTAATCGGCAGCGAGAATGATCCGGGGATGGATCTGAAGATTATTGCGCTTTCAAAGGGACTCTCGCTCGAGTTTCCACGGGAGGTCGAGAAGGAGGTTCGGGCGATCCGCCTGCCGGACACAAAAAAGGAAGCCGCAAAACGGCTCGATTTCCGCGCAGCAGAAGTGGTAACAATTGATCCGGAGTCGGCCCGGGATTTTGACGATGCGTTGTCGCTCACGCAGCTTCCCAACGGTCTTTTCGAGGTGGGGATTCACATTGCCGATGTCAGCCACTTCGTTCCCGAGGGAAGTCTCCTGGATTCCGCGGCCTACGCCCGCGGGACGAGCGTCTATTTCGTTTCGTCGGCTCTGCCGATGCTGCCCGAGAGGCTTTCCTCCGATCTGTGCAGCTTGAAACCGGGGCAGGATCGGCTCACCTTCAGCGTCGTTGCCCGGCTGGACTCGATGGGCGCCGTACACGAGTTTCGAATTACACCATCGGTTATTCACAGCAATCACCGCTTTACCTATCGCGAGGTGGAGGATGTGCTCAACGGAAGGAACCATAAACATGCGAAGATGCTGCATCAGCTCGAGCTTTTGAGCCGTGTTCTGCGCTTGCGCCGGGAGCGGGAAGGGAGCATCGACTTCGACATTCCCGGCAAGGCGATTGTTCTCGACCGTGACGGAGTCCCGCGAAGCATTCGCCCGCTCGAACAGCTCGAATCGCAGAGACTTGTGGCGGAATTCATGCTGCTCGCAAACCGGCTCGTCGCGCAGTTCGTCCTCGAGCTCGGCGCATCCGTCGGTCGCGAACTTCCTTTCGTCTACCGGGTACACGAAAAACCTGCCGCCGAGGACGTAACCACGCTCGTTCACTCCCTTCACGAGCTCGGTCTGCCCTACAACGTGGAGGACACTGTGAGCTCCGGAAGACTATCGCCGAATTTTGAGCGTCATCCAGAATTTCGAATTTCGTGATTTCATCGAACGGATCGCGTTCTATTCAATGACCAAGGCGGAGTACCGACCGAAGAACAGCGGACATTTCGGACTCGCATTCTCGGGCTACACGCACTTTACCTCGCCTATTCGTCGATACGCCGATCTGGAGGCCCACCGACTTCTTCGCCGGTACCTTGCTGCCGCCCGCGAAATGGGACTTCCCGAGGGTGGCGTTGCTCCGGATGATTCAGCAGTTCCGGGAAGTGGCGGACCACATGACGGCAAATCCCAGAAGTCCTCCCGGCCGGCATCTGATCCTGGCCGGAGAAGGGGCCAAGAGGCGAAGAAGATCACGCTGCCCGACACGCTTGGCGAGCCGCTTTTGCGCGATCTCGGGCTCCGGCTCGAAGCTGTCTGTGAGCGATGCTCGGCGGCTGAAAAAATCGCTACCTCGGCAGAGAGAGAGTACACCAAGCTCAAGTCGCTCGAGTACATTTCGAAACGGGTGGGAAACAGCTACGAGGGAATCATCTCAGGAGTGACGTCGTTTGGAATATTCGTCGAGCTGTCGCGGTACCTGATTGAGGGACTTGTGCGCGTAGCCGATCTCCCAGGCGACTTCTACACCTACGATGAGCACAACTTCCGGTTCGTGGGTCAGAAAACTAAGAAGATCTACCGGCTCGGAGACCGCGTTCAGGTGAAAATCCAGAGAGTGTCGGTGACCGATCGCAAGGCGGACTTCATATTTGTCTGAACGCGGTTAGAAATCCGCTGATGCCACGGAAATCGGGTTCAGGCGGATATCCAGATCGTGTTCGCTTGACAGCTCATCGAGCTCTGCACGAAGCTTGCGAACAGATAGACCGGCGGGAACGGCAATTCGTGCTTTCATCACGAACATGGGTGCACCCGTCCAGGGCGCAGCCGCCGTTTCGGTTTCGAGATCCTCGATATTGATGCCTTCCCTCCGCAGAATCGTGGTAACCGCGTGAACGATCCCCGGAGTATCGAGGGAAATCGACTCAAGCATATAGGGCCGACCCTCCGCATTCGGATGGGGCGGCTCGGTACTCTTGAGCTCGATTGAAAGTCCGACACTCGCGCCGAGTTTCGGCAGCTCGTCGACGAGCCGTCCGATGTCGGTCTGCTCCCCGGACACCAGAAGAATGGAGACAAACTCCCCACCGAGCAGCGCCATCTTACTTTCTTCGATGTTGCATCCCCGCTCGAGGATAACCTCCGACAGATCGTCGACTATTCCAACCCGGTCTTTGCCGATTGCAGTCAAAATGGCGTGTTCTTTCATTTCGCTTCTCCCGACCGGCCCATTGTAACTGCACCTCGGTTCCGTCTCAAGCTCCAGTTGACGCCGAAAAGGCTATCTCCTAAGATGAGGGAGCTCATTTTCTCGACGGGTGGTATGATTCAGGAACCGTCCGAAAAGCGCACAGGCGCAATCGTTCTCGCCTCATGGGTCGGTATTATCGGGAATGGGCTCCTCGCCGTGTTGAAAATCGTCGTCGGCTTCGTCGCCGGCAGTATGGCGGTAATAAGTGACGGTATCGATTCGTCTACCGATATCATCACGTCGATCATTACGCTCGTCACCGGAAAAATCATTGCAAAGCCCCCGGACATCGAACATCCGTACGGTCACACGCGCGCAGAGACCATCGCGACAAAGAGTCTTTCGTTCGTCATTTTCTTCGCCGGAGCGCAGCTCGCTCTCTCGGCAATCGCGCGGTTCGCCGGTCGTGAGACAATTGTGCTGCCGGGAATGGCCGCAATCTACGTGACTGTGGCCTCGATCGCTGGAAAAGTATTCCTGGCGCTATTCAAGTTCCGGGTGGGACACGCGGTGCAGAGTCCCATGCTCATTGCCGATGCGAAGAACATGCGCAACGACATCGTCGTGTCGTGCGCGGTCCTTCTCGGGCTTGGCTTCACCTTCATATTTCGACTACCCGTACTCGACTCGATCACGGCCGTGGCGGTGAGCATCTGGATCATGCGCGTCGCCTTCGGCATCTTCCTGGAAACCAATGCCGAGCTCATGGAAGGACACGAAGACCGGGCGACCTATCAGCGTATTTTTGATGCAGTGTCCGAGGTGGACGGCGCGGTGCACCCGCACCGGGCGCGAATTCGGACGATCGGCAACATGTTCATCGTCGACCTCGATATTGAAGTTGACGGCGCGCTGACCGTGTTGCAGGCGCACGAAATCGCGCGGTCCACCGAACGCAAGATAGTGGAGCGACTCGGCAACGTCTATGACGTTCTGGTTCACGTCGAACCGCTGGGCAACGTGGAACGAACTGAGCGTTTCGGCGTCTCCCAGCGAAAACTCGACTCAGGAATGTAGGCCGGCCGCGCGGGCGGAGGTTCAGCCCGCGTACTGCCAGGTCTCACCAGGATCCAGCTCCTTCACCTCGACCCCCTGCGGTCTGAAGCCGTTTGCGTCCTGAAGCAACGCGTCGAACGTACGATAGTGGATCGGTACCGCCGTTTTCGGCTTGATAAGCTCCGCGGCGCGGGTTGCCTGCTCGGGACCCATGGTGAACCGATCGCCGCACGGGATCATGGCCAGGTTCGGACGGTACATCTCCCCGATGAGTTTCATATCGGAAAAGAGCGCCGTGTCGCCGCAGTGGTAGATGGTGGTTCCGTCGATGTTGATCACCAACCCGCACGCCATTCCCATGTAGCGGCCGTCGTACGAGGATGAGTGGAACGCTTGCGTAAACGCGATCCAGCCGAAGGGAGTTTTGATCTTTCCCCCTGGGTTCGCCGGCTGGACCTTCGAAATCCCCTTTTCCGAGACATAGTTGCAGATCTCGAATGCGGCGACTACCGTCGCGTCATTTTTCCGCGCGATCTCCAGCGTATCGCCGAAGTGGTCCTGATGGGCGTGGCTGAGCGCAACATACTGACAGGCGATGTCGCCTGGTTTGTGTTTTGCCAGAGGGTTCCCGGTAAGAAACGGGTCAACGGCCAGCTGGTTCCGACCGTCGTCGAAGAGGAATCCAGCGTGTCCAAGAAAGGTGATCTTGAGTGACATCGAAGCCTCCGTTGTACAAGATTTTGCATCCGTGTCAAAGATCTCGCTTCGCGGCTGCCGGAGTCAATCCTGACAATAAAACTATGATTTAAACCGCATGCGTTCGATTGACCGCGTTCGATTCGGCCGCGAACGCGTTCCGCGCTGCTTCCACAGTCTGCCGGATTTCCTCCTCAGTGTGTGCCGCCGAGAGGAACCCGGCCTCGAATGGCGACGGTGCGAGATACACTCCGCCTTCCAGCATCGCATGAAAGTAGCGACGAAAGACTCCCGGATCGCATGCCTGTACCTCCTCCCAGTCGCGAACGTCGCTATTCGTGAAAAATACGCTGAACATGGTCCCGATGTGAGGAACCCGGACTGCCACGCCGGATTCGGCGGCTGCGGCCGATATCCCTCGTGCGAGCTCTTCGCAGCGGCGCGCGGCGATCTCCCAGCTCACTTCGGCCTTGAGAACCTCAAGGGTTGCGATCCCGGCCGCCATTGCAAGGGGATTCCCTGAAAGCGTCCCGGCCTGGTACACCGGTCCCTCCGGCGCCATCAGGTCCATGATATCCCGGCGGCCGCCATAAGCACCTACCGGCAGCCCGCCGCCTATAACCTTCCCGAGAGTCGTGAGGTCCGGCTCAATTCCATGCAGTCCCTGAGCTCCGCCCTGATGCACGCGGAATCCGGTCATTACTTCATCAAAGACGAGCAGTGCCCCGCGCTGCCGGGTCAATCTCCGCAGCCCGAGGAGGAACTCCCGATCAGCGGGCACGACGCCCATATTCCCGGCAACCGGCTCGAGGATAACTGCAGCAATTTCATCGGGATATCTTGCAAAGAGCCGCTCGACCGACCCGAGATCGTTGTACCGCGCCACGAGTGTGTCCGCGACTGCCCCGGCCGGCACTCCGGGAGAGTCGGGTAGACCGAGAGTCGCGATTCCCGAACCGGCACGCACGAGCAGCGCATCGGAATGGCCGTGATAGTTGCCTTCGAACTTTACGATCCGGTTCCGGCGCGCGTGGGCCCGGGCAAGGCGAATTGCGCTCATCACCGCTTCGGTCCCGGAGTTGACAAATCGAAGCTTTTCCATTCCCGGCATGAACTCCCGGATAAGTTGAGCGAGCCGAATTTCGCTTACGTGCGGCGCCCCGAAGCTGGTCCCCAGCGCGGCCGCCTCGGTAATCGCGGCCACCACCGAAGGATGTGCGTGGCCGAGAATCAGCGGACCCCACGAAAGTACGTAGTCGATGAAACGGTTTCCGTCGGCATCGACTACGTGCGGACCCTCCCCGCGCTCGATGAAGAGCGGCGTCCCGCCGACCGCCTTGAAGGCACGAACGGGGGAATCGACACCACCCGGTAAGAGCTCACGCGCGGTGCGGAAAAGTGCTTCCGAGTTAGCTGTTTTCAACATAAGTACTCCTGGGAGAAACCTGCCTCGTGTGCGCTCACGCGCGCAGATGACGCGCAATTTTCCCGACAGACTCGCGGGCAGAGTTGATGCAGTCAGGAATTCCGACCCCGTCGTAGGCGGCGCCTGCGAGATAGATGCCGGGCATCTCCTGCTCACAGGCTCGCAGATGGTTCACCCGATCGAGGTGGCCGATATTGTACTGCGGAATCGCGCGGTCCCATCGGTAGACGCGGGAGAGATCGAGCGTCGCGGTAATACCCGTCGCGCGCTCAAGCTCGTCGCACGCGCGAGAGACGAGCTCACTGTCGGTGAGGTCAAGTGCCCCGACGCTCCCGAATCGGCCGGCGTAGAACCGTACCACGGTATACCCCGCGGGAGCACGACCGGGCCATTTGCTCGATGTCCAGGTAGACGCCGTGAATAGGCCGTTGTCGACGGAAGGGACAATGTAACCGTAACCGTCGAGAATTTCGACAGCCGCCGGGAATCGGAATGCGAGATAGACGTTCGCCGTCGATGCGTAGGGGATTCCCGCCAGATTCTCGCCGGCGGTCGGGGAGAGCCCGGAAAGAAGGCGACCTGATTCGTAGGCGGGAGTCGCGAGCAGGACTGTATCGGCGTCAATGCCGGTTTCACCGTCGGTCTCGACCCGGTAACGAACTCCCGCCGAACCCTTTCGACGCTCGACCGAGAGCGCGCCCAGGTTCATCCGGATCTCGGTTCGTTCGAGCCGCTTGCTTATCTGTTCGACAAACGTCGACATCCCGTCCGGGAAGGTCACAAACGGCGGGTGAACAGCCGCGGCTGGCGAGGCTCCGCGTTGCGTCGGCGCGGCGGTCCCCGCACCAAGCGATCCATCGATGCGTTCCCGCTCCCGCAGGCTCGGAAATGTCGCGTCCAGGCTGAGCAGCGCCGTGTTGCCCGCGAAGATTCCCCCCGCGAGCGGGTCGATGAGCAACTCGAACGCCTCTTCCCCATACCGCCGTTTCATAAATGCGGCGATCGATTCGTCGCGCCCGGTATCGAGGGGCGCGATATTCGGTTCGTCGCAGAATCGCGCTTTCCCGGCGGGCGACAGAAGATCGCTGTCGAGTACTGCCTGGGGGTTGCCCGGAACCAGACCGGTGAAACCGGCCGGAAGGGGATAGAGTCGCCCGCGGTGGAATACAAAAGAGCCGTGCCGACGGGAGGTGGTGCCGATCAGACTGTTCTCGATCCCAAGCTCCTGGCACAGCTCGATTGCAGCCGGCTTTCGGGAGAGAATGCTCTCCGCTCCGGCCTCGAAGAGGAAGAATCCACCGTCCTCGCTGCTCGCATTCGGGACCGGCGGGGAGGCTACTGCCAATCGGTCGGTGCGGATCTTGCCGCCCGTGCGGGGGTCGCGCTCGACAAGTACTACGTCGCAGGGAAGATTCCGTCGCTCGGCATACCAGGCCGCTGCGAGGCCGGTGATGCCCGCTCCGATGATGACGATTCGTCTCACCTCGCCTCCGCACCCTCGATCCAGGGCGCTGCAGCAGCGCGGATGGTGTCTGCGAGGCTCGAAAGAAAGGCACCGTCGTCGTTGACCGCAGGCGGCCGCTCGAGGCGAATCCCGGACTCGCGAGCAGCCCGTTGAGCTTCTATGTCGATATCGTAAAGAATTTCGACGTGATCGGAAATGAACCCCACCGGCACGCTCAGGACATTTCGGATACCGCGCCGTGCGAGCTCCGGCACGTAGTCTTCGAGTTGCGGTCCAAGCCAGGGCTCGGGGCTCTTTCCGGCTGACTGGTAGCTCCACGACCAGCGCTCCCGCGGGAGCCCGGCCGCGTGGGCGACCAGCTCGGCGGTGCGCCAGAGCTGCGTCTGGTAGGGATCACCCTCCGTCAGGATTCGTTCGGGCAGACTGTGCGCCGAGAAGACGACATGGACACTGTTCCTCTCGGTCTCCGGCCAGCGCTCGAGGCCGGCGGCAACGCTTCGCGCGAGCGCGTCGATAAAGCCGGGCGCTTCGTAGTAGCTGTCCACGTGGAGGAAATCGATCGAAGCGTGAAACATCTGCAGCGCATCGCGAACACGTTCCCGGTATCGTTCGACGCTCATGCGGCTGTAGTGCGGCGCAAGAACGATCCCGACAGCGCGTGTGATCCCGTCGTCGATCATACGACCCACCGCATCCTCGATCCAGGGGGACCAGTGCCGCATACCCACGTAGCACCGAAAGAGTTCCGTTCCGAGAAGTCGTGCTGTACCCTCCACCTGACGCTTCGTTATGGTCAAGAGCGGGGACGATCCTGCATATTCCGGGCCGTAGCCTGTGGCTTCCAGGCCGATCTTCCGGTAGTGGTCGGCGATCTCCTCGACGACACGCGAAGGCGTCGGTCTGCCGCTCCGTATGTCGGCGAGATAGCCGGGAATCTCCTGAGGCGCGTTCGGACTCCCATAGGCCATGAAAAGAACACCGACAGGTTTGCTGCTCACGGGCTGCTCCGTTTCCGGTTCGGATCGGCCGCGCGCGAGCTCTCTTCCCGTACGAACTCGAGAAGCCGTTGGACGTTCTCCACCGGCGTCTCCGGAAGGATCCCGTGGCCAAGATTGAAGATATGCCCGTTCTGGTTTTTCGTTTGTGACAGGACTTCGCGAATCTGGTACCGCAGCTCTCGCCACGGTGCGGTAAGCGCAATCGGATCGAGATTTCCCTGGACCGGACGATCGGGTCCGAGCCGGGAACGAATCTCCCCCAGCGGCAGGCGCCAGTCTACGCCGATGACATCTCCACCGCACGCCGCAACATTCTCGATGTAGGCCGACGTGCCTGTGCTGAAATTGATCACCGGCACCTTCGTGCGGCGCAGGCTCTCAAAGAGTCTGGTGTTGTAGGGCCGCACGAATCGATCATAGTCCGACCGTCCGAGCGCGATCCCTGCCCACGAATCAAAAAGCTGCAACGCGTCGGCGCCCGCCTCGGCCTGCGCTGCCAGATAGTCGGTCTGGACGGTAACCAGCTTCGTCATCAGCCGTCTCCAGGCCGCCGGCTCCCGGTACATCAGCGCCTTGGTTCTGGCGAAGTTGCGCGATGTCCCGCCTTCAATCGCGTAACTCGCAAGCGTAAAGGGCGCGCCGGCAAACCCGATGAGAGGCGTCCCCGTCGAAGAAAGCTCACCTTTGACGCGGCGGATCGCTTCGAGCGTGAAAGGCATCGATTCTGCGGCGGGCGGTGCGGCAAGAAGATCGATGTCCCGGACCGTCCGAACCGGGTTCGAGATTATCGGCCCCTCTCCGGCGGCAAACTCGAGATCGAGTCCCATGGCGCGAAGCGGCGGAAGGATATCGGCGAAGATGATCGCCGCATCGAGGGAGAACCTCCTGACGGGCTGAAGCGTGACCTCCGCTGCCAGATCCGGCTCCTCGATGATCTCGAGAATCGAGTGCCGTTCCCGCAGAGCCCGATACTCGGCCATGTAGCGCCCCGCCTGGCGCATGAGCCAGACAGGCGTTCGCTCGACCGGCTCGCCGCGCATCGCGCGAATCAGAAGCGGCGTCACGGCGCGTCTGCCTGCCCGGAAGCTTCACCCGCCGCCGGTGCGGCGACTGCAGACGCCTGACTTTCGGATGGACTCGATCCGGAAACGGCCCGCCAGACAACCCGCCCGGTGAAGAAGGGCCCGAGTCGAGCGATATAGTGTGCGGTCTGCCGGGTCTTCCGCATCGTCTGAACGATGACCGAGAGCGGATGCAGCTGCGGGCCAAGCACGCCGATCACAAAATCATTGTCTTCCTTGTTGAGGCCGTGACAGGCGAGTCTCACGTCGTGGCCAACACCCGCGTTGCCGAAGGCGTGTCCGATCTTGCCGTGCTCGCCCAGGATCGCGCGCTGCTCCTCGGAAGAAAGCTCCTCGAACGCTCCGGTTCTGCGTAGCGGGTACCACACCGCCCAGGGAAGGGACTCGTCCTGCAGATTCCGTTTGGGCCGATCGATGATCGCCTCCTGGAGATCCGACTCGTACCCACGGGCGTAGGTTCGGCCGAACATGGTGTACTCCTGCTTAAAGACGAGTTTGCGCAGCGATGAGCGGCCAACGTAGCCGCGAACCTCGTCCAGAAAGTAATCCGGCTCCTCGCTGTAGGTGACCAACCCGACCCCGAACGGATCGTTCAGATCCTCGTAGAGCACCGCCTGCAGCCCGGAGGCGCGCAATTCCGCCTCGATTTTCTCAGTTCGCCGGCATCCCCCGAAGGCGAGTAACTGAACGAAAAGCCGCCTGTCGATTGCGTGAACTCCATTGACCGTAGTCCGGCCCTTCTCCCGTACGTCGATTGCAGAGGCCAATGCATCATTGTCCATTCAGGATCTCCCTCAGTTCTTTTCGGTAAGCCATCGCGCGGCGTCTTTCGCGTGATAACTGATTATGAGGTCTGCGCCGGCCCGGCGGATCGAAGTGAGCAGCTCCAGTACCGCCTGTCGTTCGTCGATCCAGCCATTGGCCGCGGCGGCCTTGAGCATAGCGTACTCCCCGCTCACATTGTAGGCGACGAGCGGAAGCTCCGGATAGGCGGCGCGCAATCGCTGCACGACGTCGAGATAGGGCAGCGCCGGCTTCACCATGAGAAAGTCCGCGCCCTCTTCTACGTCGAGACGAGCTTCGCGAAGCGCTTCCCGCGCGTTTGCAGGATCCATCTGGTGTGTCCGTCGGTCCCCGAATTTCGGTGTCCCTTCAGCGGCTTCCCGGAACGGCCCATAGAAGGCGGATGCGTACTTCACCGCATAGGACATCACGGGGACCGTCTGGTGGCCGGAACCGTCGAGCCGTTGCCGGATTGTACGGACCATGCCGTCTATCATGCCGCTTGGCGCAACCACATCGGCGCCGGCACGAGCGTGCGACAGCGCGATTCGACCTATGGCCTCGAGAGTTGGATCATTCAGGAGGTACCCTTCAGGCAAGTTGGGATTGGAATCAGCACTCCCCGGATCGTTGAGAATTCCGCAGTGGCCGTGATCGGTATACTCGCACAAACAGACGTCGGTGATGACCAGCAGCCCGGGGACACTGCTCTTCAGTTCCCGAATGGCGCGTTGAATTACTCCGTCATCTGCGTAGCTTGCGCTGCCTGCCAGGTCTTTGTGTGCCGGAATCCCGAAGAGCAGTACGGCGGGAATACCGAGCGCGTGCACTTGAGCTGCCTCGCGCGGCAATTCGTCGAGCGAAAGCTGGTAGACCCCCGGCATGGAGCTCACCGCCTTTCGCGGTTCGGTCCCTTCGGTGACGAAGAGCGGGTATATCAACTGGTCCACTGAGAGCCGCGTCTCGCGCACCATCGCGCGAAGCACCGCCCCGGATCGGAGTCGCCGCGGGCGAATCGCTCCCGGCCCGGCTCGAATTCACGACCGTCTCATTCTCCATGCGATTGTGCTCCATAGTACACTGTAAGTGCTGCCACAAGCCCCTCTGCCGTGTGGATGGCTGCCTCGAAATGCACCGGAATGCCCGCCTCTCGCGCGGCGGCGGCAGTCGAAGGTCCAATACAACCGACACAGACCTTCCCGCCGGCCATCTGGTCAAGCAGAGTAGGGTCGGCGCCAAGCGCCGATGAAAGGGCGCGTACCGCAGATCCACTTGCGAAAAGAATCGCGTCGACACCGACGGCCATCTCCCGCCTCGCTTCTTCACCGATCGGCAAAGATTCAGTGCTGTACACCTCTACCCGATCGACTTCGATGCCTCGCGCAGCGAGCTCCCGTTCTGCGTCACGGTTCCCACCGCGTGCGGCAACCGCCAGTACTCGGCCTTCGCTGCGGCAGGGAAGCTCGCGCCCGAGCGTCTGTCCGGTGAAATCGGACGGGACGAAAGATGCGCTGATTCCGCGCCGTTCGAGTTCTGCCGCGCTCGCAGTCCCGACGGCCGCCGCCGGCGGGAGAGCGGTGGGCCAGGCGCCCCACAGATCGACTGTGCGGTCGAGAAAGATTTGCACCGCGGTGCTGCTCGCGAACAACAGCCAATCGTATTTCCCGATCTCACGTATCACCCGGTCGATTGGCTGCATGTCCGGCGAAGGTACCGTCCGGATGGCCGGAATAACCAGAGGAACGGCGCCCCGGGCGATGAGGAGCGCCACGAGCCCGCCGGCCTGCTCCGCAGAACGGGTCACGACTATTCGCCGTCCCGAAAGCGGGAGTTCCGGATTTCCTGCACTAACCAATTCGGCCGCGCCGCCTGCCAAAGCATCTTCGGCAAGCCGACGGCCAAGCTCATCCGGATCGGCGCCGGTTCCTTCAACTTCGACCGACCGGCAGCCATCGAGGGAGAGCACCCGTCCCCGCAGGTGTACCGCCACCTCCCCGGCACGCTCCTCCGACGTTGCAAGGGCAGCCACCGGGGAAGAACAGCCGGCGCCGAGAGCCGCAAGAAAGCGGCGTTCGGCGCTCACGCACCGGCGCAGCTCGGCGTCTTCGACCGGCGCAAGAAGGGCGAGCGTCTTTTCGTCGCTTCGGCGGCATTGAACGGCGAGCGCACCCTGACCGGGCGCTGGCAGCATGAGCGCGTAGTCGAGTGGTTCTGCGTGCAATTCCTCGAGGCCAAGCCGTGCGAGGCCGGCGGCCGCGAGAACGACCCCATCGTACTCACCGTCCAGAACTTTCCGTACTCGAGTTTCGACGTTTCCACGGATGGAGCGCGGCAGGATATCGGGACGCGCGGCAAGCAGTTGGGCCTGCCGTCGAAGAGAGCTTGTTCCTACAACCGCTCCGGCCCGAAGGTCCGAAAGAGCAACGCCGTCGCGAGTTACAAGAACATCGGCCGGATCGGTTCGGCCGAAGATGGCCCCGATGACGAGTCCGTCAGACTCCTCGACCGGGAGATCCTTCAAAGAGTGCACGGCAAAATCGATCTCCCCGTCACGAAGCGCCAGTTCCAGCCTCTCGGTGAAAAGACCCTTTCCCCCGATCTGCGGAAGCGGAGTTTCGATTTCGCGGTCCCCGCGCGTCGCGTAGAGGCGGATGTCGATACGGACTGAAGGAAAGGCTGCCCGTAACAGTGAGGTGACGTACGCCGTCTGGCTGCGAGCGAGCTGGGAAGTTCTGCTTCCGACGAGAAGCGTCACCGGTTTTTCTCGGAGATCCAGGGTCACGCCCTCAGTCCCCCCGACGACTCCTCTCGATCTGCCGGATCGTTTTCGGCCGTATCGCCGGCGGCAGGATCGATGTCCGCGTAGCGGCAGGGTGTGTATCTCCCGGAATCCGGCAGGATATCGAAAAGGTACCCGATGGTCTCGGCGTGCGACTGCGCGACTTCCTGACCTGCCTCGTCGCGCAAACGCCGGGCCGGTGTCTGGAGCAGCCGTTTGACCAGCGAGCGGGCCAGGCCGTCGAGCCGTTCCCACTCGTGGGGTCGAAGCTCGGGTAGCTCTCGCCGTGCTCGCTCCATAACCTCTTCACGAATGGACTCTGCGCGCTTCCAAAACCCGGCGAGCACCGGCCGCATCAGAAGCTCCCCCACTCTTTCCCGAAAAGAGGCGATCTCCCCGGTGATTATCCTTTCAACGTGCGGGACCTGCGCGCGACGGTCATGCGCGTTCCGCATGTGCGCTGCTTTGATCTTGTCCAGGTTGAAAAGGTGGACGTTTGCGATGCCTCCGACCTCCTCCCCCACGTTTCTTGGCACCGCGATGTCGATGATCACCAGTGGATGGGAACGTCCGCGATCCCGCATTGCCTCGCCGACATTGGTGCTCGCGACGAGAGGCTGAGGCGCATTCGCCGCCGTGATCAGTATGTCGGTTGCGGGCAGGAGCTCGGGAAGTGCGTCGAGCGGATAGGCTCTTCCGCCCCAGCGTGCGGAAATCTCTTTCGCGCGATCTTCAGACCGATTCACCACCGCGATCTTCGTGACTCCGCGATGGACGAGCGCCTTCAACGTCAACTCGCCGGTCTCACCCGCGCCTAACACGGTAACCCGCGACCCGGCGAGGTCTTCGACGACCTCCGACGCAAGCTGAACCGCGACCGAACTGATGCTGGAAGCGTTCTTCCCGATACTGGTTTCGGCTCGGCCGCGCTTTCCCGCCCGAAGCGCTGACTGGAACAGCTCCGTAAGAAAGGGCCCGGCAGTGCCGGCCGACTGCGCTGCGGCAAGCGCCGCAGTGGTTTGTCCCTGGATCTCGTATTCGCCGAGCACGACCGAATCGAGGCCGCAGGTAACGCGGAACAGATGCTCGAAGACCTCCTGGTCCGAATAGAGGTAGAACGGTTCTCCGGTCGGTTCGTGCCCATCTGCGTTCACTGTGTCGCTGAGCCGCCTGACCTCCTCGGTCAGATCAGCAATCTGCTGAGTAATGGTGCGGCACCCGCGCGTAGCAGTTTTCGCCCAGTATATCTCGAAACGGTTGCAGGTCGACAGAATCACCTCTTCGAAGAGACAGTCCGCGCAGCCGCCACCGAGAACCATTCTCAGTCCGCGAGAGAACGTCTCAGAAGAGAGGGAGAGTTTCTCCAGCAGCTCAACCGGAGCTGTCTGATGATTCAGACCAAAGCAGAAGAAGTTCACCGCCGGTACGTATGGGGTTTCGCCGATTTTCGTCGCCATTTTTCGCTGGATGCCTCGCAAGGATGACTCGGGGTCGGCCGGAAATGCGCATCGAAACGCTCCACCGTAGTCCCGCGGACAGTGCTGTATCAGAAGAAAGCTAATATTCGCTGCATCACACGTCAAGTTCGGGAGAAAACCGGGGATGACGGGAGAGGTTTGGAGGGTTCGGCTCGCGCCAATGGGCCGGCGGTTCGGCGGACCTCAGGTGCCTGCGCAGAAAGCCGGGTCGCTGCGGCCTTTCTCTTTCAGACGGCCAGCAGCCGATCCGCAGCGAGCTCTCTCTGTCCGGATTTCGGAAAAACGGCACTCGCCATGCTCCAGACTGTCGGTACCTTGGCGTAATCGTACTCCCGGTAGCCATCTTCGCGAAGGTGGGACAGATAGAAGGACCCCCCGGGGATTTCGAAGCGGTCGTCGACGACCCGTTGGCCGAGGCCGAGGTAGGGTATGTTCATCCACAACTCGTAGTCTCGTACATCGCTGCGTCCGCCGCGCTCGAGCAGCGGGGATGTCCACGACGAAATGACTTCCGGCGCCTTCGCCGCAATCCTCCCGCTCATTACGATCATGGTGTTTCCCGAACCATAGGAGCACAAGAGAACGGATTTTCCGACTATCGCGCTTCGTTCGGATCGGAACCGGTTCTGCAACAGGGATGCGAGCGTAATGTACAGCGAGGCGGTGTAGGTATTCCCTATGTCGGCAACCACTTCGAGAGACTCATACATCCCCCGTTCGTGGAGTTGGCGGCGCACCTCGGAAGCTGAGAGGCCAAGGTGCGTTTCCATCATTTTTTCAAGGGCGATCGCGGGCATGTTTCGAAACGGCGCGTGCAGAACAAAGTAATCGGTGCGCTGAAGCACCGCGGCCAAGATCGTTCCCTGCCGCGCCGCGAAATCCGCGAGCGCCCTCTCGAGGTTGTTCCGGTAGCACTGCATCGAGTACTGTCCCTTCACCTTTGCCGTGACTGATCCGAGAGGTCGAAAGAAATCGTCTACATCTTCCGAAGAGTAGCCCATGTTGGCAATGTCGAGCTCGACGAGTGCCGGTTCCTTTTCGACCAGCAGCGCCACGGCACCCGCCCCCTGGGTCACCTCTGCGGTCGACTTGCCTTCGTAGCGGGCTATGTCGGCGGCGATCACGAGCGCGCTTTCGCCGTCCTGCGGTGCGGCTGCAAGGAGGGCGGCAGCGCTCATCAGGCCGAGCGTTCCGCCTGCGCAGGCGTGCTGTACCTGAAAGCTCGCGAGACCTGACGGCATCTGAATCCCCGCTTTCCCGAGCATTCCCTGCACATAGGCGGAAACCGGTTTTGAATAGTCCATGGGAGTCTCAGTGCCGGTCACCAGGTATCTCAGTTTAGACAGGTTGTTGAGGCGGCCGTTGCGGATAAGCCGGAGCGCCGCGGCGGCGGCCATCGTTGAAGTATCCTCGTACGGCCGGGGAAACCGGATTGAACGCTGGCCTGTTGTGCGAACCGCACGATCGTAGTGGCGCTCGAGATGCGGCAGCGTCTCTACCCGGTACCGGATCAGCTCCTCCAGATCCATCCGCAGCTCGGGAACATATAGACCAATATCGCTGATTCCGACCGTTCGTGTATTCATCCCCGTTTGTCCCTCCGCGCAGCGCCGTATCCTGGCCGCTTGAAGAGTAATATAACTCATTACGTGTATTTAGTCCAGGTATTTCCCGCTGAATCGGCGGATATACGTCGTTTCGTGATCTATCTTTGGTTTTTCGCGCCTATTGGTCGCCGTTTTTTCGCGCGACCAGTATCGAGGCGATTTTTACCGCCTCGGAGGCGTCTTTTGCGTATCCGTCGGCCTTCAGTCGACTCCACTGTTCGGGCTCCTGGTTCAACGCCCTTCCTCCGATCAATATCCTCGTCTGTCGTGCCGCCGGAGCCTCCCGGATTGCGCGGATGAGATCTGCCGCCTGATTGCGGTTATACGCCATGGTGACCGAGATCGCAACGAGGTCGACCGGCGAATCGGCGAGCGCGCTTATGAAACTTTGCGTCGGCAGATTCGTGCCGAGGAAGCGCGTGTGCCACCCGGCCAGTCCGAGAAAGTCGAGCACCATCCGCACGCCAATCTGATGCATCTCACCGCCGCACGCTACTCCGATGGCCGTCCGGGGAAGAGTGGGGCTCGGAAACCGCTCGGAAAGCATCGCCATGTAGGTTTCGGTCATCGCCGAGATGAAATGCTCCTGGAAGACATCGATCCTCCCGGTCTCCCACAGACGGCCGACCTCATGGAGCACCGCCTCGAAGATAGTGCTGTAGATCTCCTGGATCGGCACTCGCTTACCGAGGGAATCCAGGATCACCTTTCGCGCTACCGCCTGGTTTCCTTCGAGGAGCGAATCCAGGTACTTCTTCGCGCTCAGACCGAGTTTCACCGGCTCTTGAGGCAACACCTCACCGCCGGTTGTCGGAGACCGCCGGTCGCTTCGGCCCATCAAGAAGTCGAGGGTTACGCCGAAAAAGTCGGCGATGCGCGAAAGTGTCGGCTCGTCGGGAAACCGCGTGCTCTGTTCGTAGTTCGCGATCGTTGTCTGGGCGAGACCCAGGGCATCGGCCAGGTCCTTTTGCCGCAGTTGCTTGTCTTTTCGTATCTCTTTCAAGCGGGATGCAAAGCTCGACATCTCTGTTTCACCCTCTGAGGTGCGTATTACCCGGAATATAACACAAATTGGGTTCCACTGCTACTCGTTTCGTGTGCAGCGAAGCCTACAGGCGTTCGCGGCGCGAACGGACAGCGATGTTAAGGAGGAAGATGATGACGATGAGGACGAGAGAGGCGCCCCAGGCCATCTTCAGCCACGACTCGTAGGGACTCTTCGCGTAGTTATAAATCATGAGGGGAATGGCATCGACGGGTTTCAGCACATTTACGTTGAGATAGGGGTTTCCGAACGCGGTGAAAAGAAGCGGTGCCGTTTCCCCGGCGATGCGGGCGACGGCAAGCATGACGCCGCTCAAGATGCCACCGAGGCTGCTGGGAAGGATCATCCGGAGAACTGTCGTGTGATAGGGAACGCCGAGCGCGAGGGCGCCCTCTTTCAGTCCGGAAGGGACCAGGTTGAGCACCTCTTCGGAAGACTTGATTACTATCGGCAGCATCATCACCGCCAGCGCGATTCCGCCTGCCAGCGCGGTAAACGATCTAATCGGAACGACGATCCAGCTGTACATCACGATGCCGATGACGATGGAGGGTACGCTCTGCAGGACATTCACCAGCAGTCGGGTCGCTGAGCTCAGCTTTCCCCGCTTATTCTCCGATAGATAGACTCCGGCGAGAATTCCAAAGGGCACCGACAGAAGCACCGAAAGTGCGATGATCAGCAGTGTTCCGATTATCGAGTTGACCATACCGCCGCCGGTTTCGCCCACCGGCCTGGGAAGCTGCGTAAGAAAGGCCCAGTTGATTGCACCGGCGCCGTTGACGACGACGTGATACATAATAACAAAAAAGGGCGCAACGGCGAGCAGCCCCAGAACGAGGACGAGACCGCGAAAAAAGGCATTCCCTGCCTTTCTGCCGGCCGTTCGCGGTCGGAACATCGTGTCGGCGGGGAGGGTGGTTTCGGTGACGCTCATGCCGGAGCCTCGCCACCTATGCGGATAATAATCTGGTGGGAAATCGCATTGATGATTGTTGTAATAACGAACAGCACCAGAGCCAGTTCTATCATCGCGGCAAGATGGAGCGATCCGCTCGCCTCGGTGAACTGGCTCGCAATGACACTCGCGAGGGTGTTGCCGGGACTGAAAATGGTCTTGGGAAGCTGCATAACATTTCCGATGACCAGCGTCACTGCCATCGTTTCCCCGAGGGCACGGCCGAGAGACAGAAGAACGCCGGCGAAAATTCCTGACCTTGCGTAGGGAAACACCACATTCATTATCATTTCCCGTCGTGTCGCGCCGACCGCGAATCCGGCCGAACGCAGTTCGTCGGGCACGAGCTTAATCACCTCGATCGCGATCGACGCGCTGTAGGGAAGAATCATGATCGCCAGAATGGTCGCGGCGGTGAACATCCCCACGCCGTAGGGGGTGACGCCGATGTGCGATTCGATTCCCCGGACAACCGGCACGAGCACCGCAATTCCCCACAGGCCATACACAACCGAAGGCACCGAAGCGAGAAGGTCCACAAAGATGCGCACAATCCGGGAGAACAGGCCGAAACGGTAGTATTCTCCGAGCATGAGCGCAATGGCGAGCGAAAATGGAACCGAGATGACCAGAGCAAGGAACGAGGTTATGAGCGTACCGACTATGAAGGTCGCGGCGCCAAAATTGCCTTTTACCGGATCCCATACGGTGTTGAAAAGAAAGCCCAGCTTGAACTGCGCGATCGCCGGCCACGCGCCAACCACAAGCGTGGCGAACAGCCCCGCGACAAGCAGCATCACGATGTAGGAAGTTCCGCTCAAGGTCCCACGGAATATCTTCTCGGCTCTCATGCGCCCATTTTCTCCGATTGGTTCTGAATTGTCCACACGCAGGGTCTGAGAAACCGGGTTGCGACCCGCACAGAGGGACCGGAACCCGGCGAAGTCACCTGCCTGTTCTTTGGTCGGGTGTGCTAATTACTGGCGAATCGGTTTCCCGTCGAATGTGATTGACTTGAGAATCGTTTCGACATCTTTCACCGCGGCCGCCGGAAGCGGGGCGTAGTCGAGGCTCTCGGCGTACTGCTGGCCCTCGTGCGTCACCCACCAGAGCAGCTTCACCAGCTCTCCCGCGCGCGCCATGCTGCGACCACCGTAGTTCTGTTCCTTGTAGACCACGAGCCAGGTCATGGTGGAGATCGGATAACCATTGGTCGCATCGGTGTTTGCGAGGACGATTCGCGTGTCGGCCGGAAGCTGTGTGTCACCGGCGAGGGAGGTTGATCTCAACGAAGGCACTATCCAGTTTCCCGCCCTGTTCTGCACCGTTGCGTAGGGCAGGCTGTTCTGGATGGCGTAGGCGAGCTCGACGTATCCGACCGCACCCGGGGTCGACTTGACGATCCCGGCGACGCCGGTGTTCTGTGCTCCGCCGAGGCCCACCGGCCAGTTAACGGAGTTGGCAGTGCCGATCTTGTCCTTCCACTCACTGCTCACGCGAGCGAGATAGGCCGTGAAGTTGTTGGTCGTGCCGCTTCCATCCGAACGATGCGCAACGATGATGTCGGTTGCCGGAAGGCTGACGCCCGAATTGATCCTGGCAATTGCGGGCTCATTCCATTTCGTGATCTTTCCCATGAAGATGTCGGCAATGACCGTGCCGGTGAGCTTCAGCGTCGGGTTTCCGGGCAGATTGTAGGTTACCACGATCGAGCCGAGGACGGTCGGGATGTGGACGATCGGCGCGTCGAACTGCTTCATTGCCTCGTCGTTCAGGAATGCATCCGAGGCACCGAAATCTACAACCTTGTCCTTGATGTTCTTGACGCCGCCGGAAGATCCGATCGACTGATAGTTGACCTTCACACCAGTTGCTTTGTTGTACTCGTCAAACATCTTGGAGTAGATCGGATAGGGGAAGGATGCTCCGGCCCCCAAAAGCTCGGTTCCGGCCGCGCTCGATGTCGCCGCTGCGGGCTTGACTGCGTCGGTCGCGCTCATCTGTGACGGCATCGGCTGCTCGTTCTGCCCGCCGGCCATTACCAGCGCCGGCACAATCAGACCTGCGACGAGCGCGCTTACCACGAATAAATTGGATCTGTTCATCTGGCTCTCCTCCTGAGATCTTGCGTGCCTATATAGAAGCATCGGGTTGTTAGTGTTGCGTGAATGTTGGGTCAGATTACCGTCAGAAGTGATGCCGGGCCGGAAAGAGTCAGGCGCCCCCTTCTCTTAGAACTCCGATAAGGTTGAAACCGATATTTTTTGACAGATTCATTTATCTATGATAAGATATCGATATAAAGTTACATAATTCTCCGGTTTTCGGGTCACCGGAGTTGTCGAACGCTCCGTTTCACCAGCCGTTGAGGCGTCCATCGAACCAGGCACGGAAAAGAGTCCGTTCCAGCGTCCGTTCAGCGGCCGTTTTGCGGGAGATATCCGCACGCGCATTTTTGCGGGTGCATTGCATAGATACTACTCCAAGGAGGGGCTCATGCCCGCAGAAGCCAAACAGGTTGTTAATGGCACACCACAACCGGCAGAGAGACCGACCGACGGTCCGGAGAACAATCCCGAGCTCTGGGATCTGCTGAAAAAAACCCTCGACAGCTGGAACTCCGTGCCGGGAGCCCTCATCCCGGTTCTCCAGACCGCACAGGATCTCTTCGGGTACCTTCCGGAAAAGGTGATCAAGTACGTTGCGGAACGCCTGGATCTTCCCTACAGCGAAGTCACCGGTGTCGTGACCTTCTATTCCTATTTCTCCACAGTCCCGCGCGGCAAACATGTAGTTCGGGTTTGCCTGGGCACCGCCTGCTACGTCCGCGGAGGCAAAGAGGTCCTCGAGTCGATGCAGAAGACTCTCGGTATCGGCGTCGGTGAGACTACCCCGGACCGGCAGTTTTCCCTGCAGGTAGGCCGCTGTTTCGGGGCGTGCGGCCTTGCACCGGTGGTTCTCGTCGATGACGACGTCCATCAGCGGGTCAAACCGGCGCGAGTCCGTGACGTTATTGAGCCCTACCTCGAAGACGCAAAGAAAGGAGACGGCCATGACGCATGAACTTCTCACTTCGGCCGCCGAGCTTCGTGAGCTGCGAGCGAAGCTGACAAAGAAAGTTCGACCGGCAAAGGGGTCTTCGGACAGAAAGATCCTCCTTTGCGCCGGGGCCGGCTGTATAGCCTCAGGGAGCCTCGAGGTGAAAAAGGCTCTCATTGCGCATATGGGCGAAGAGGGGCTTGCCATACCTGTAGTTGAGACCGGCTGCCTCGGTCCGTGCGCGCAGGGACCCGTCATGCGGATCGAACCGGACGGCATCCTGTACGAGAGCGTCGCGCCGACCGACGCGGCGGAGATAGTCCACGAGCACCTGGTGCGAAACAATCCTGTGGAGCGTCTTGCACACCGGAACGTTCACGACACCAAACCGGTATTGAAGGTGGAAGACAACGACTTCTTCCGCAGCCAGCGGAAGATCGTCCTGCGCAACTGCGGTCTGATTGACCCCCTGAACATCGAGGAATACATCGCCCGCGACGGGTATGCAGCTTTGGAGAAGGTGCTCACCTCGATGAGTTCCGAACAGATCATCAACGAGATGAAGGCCTCGGGTCTGCGCGGACGCGGTGGGGCAGGATTCCCAACCTGGCTTAAGTGGTCGCTCACGGCGAGGTCGCCGGGAGAGGAGAAGTTCGCACTCTGCAATGCCGATGAGGGTGACCCCGGCGCCTTCATGGACCGGAGCGTTCTCGAGGGCGATCCGCACAGCGTCATCGAAGGGATGGTCATAGCCGCACGCGCTATCGGCGCAAACAGGGGCTTTGTCTACGTACGGGCCGAATACCCTCTTGCCGTAGCGAGACTTTCGAAAGCGATCGAGCAGTCACGCGAGCGCGGGCTGCTGGGCTCCAACATCCTGGGAAGCGGCTTCTCGTTCGATCTGGAGATTCGGATGGGGTCGGGAGCCTTCGTTTGCGGAGAAGAGACCGCCTTGATGAACTCGATAGAGGGTAAACGCGGTGAGCCGCGACCGCGCCCGCCATTTCCGGCGCAGAAGGGCCTGTGGGGCAAACCGAGCCTTCTGAACAACGTCGAGACCTACGCCAACGTTCCCGCAATCATTCAGAACGGCGCGGCCTGGTATGCATCGGTCGGCACCGAGCAGAGCAAAGGAACCAAGGTCTTCGCGCTCGCCGGCGCGGTCAACAATACCGGCCTCGTGGAAGTGCCGATCGGTACGCCACTTGGCGAGCTCATCTACGACGTGGGCGGAGGCATCAAGAACAATAAGCACTATAAGGCTGCGCAAATTGGCGGGCCATCGGGTGGCTGCATCCCCCGCGAATACCTGAACGTGGCCCTCGACTACGCCACACTGCAGGAGCTTGGTGCGATCATGGGCTCCGGCGGCCTCATCGTCATGGACGAAGAAAGTTGCATGGTGGACGTGGCTCGCTTCTTTCTCGAATTCGTTCAGGAAGAATCGTGCGGCAAGTGCGTTCCCTGCAGAGTGGGCACGAAACGCATGCTCGAGATTCTGGAACGGATCTGCGCGGGCAAGGGAGAGCTCTCGGACATCGACGCCCTGATCGAGCTCGGGACGCAGATCAAAGACACCGCGCTGTGCGGTCTGGGACAGACTGCACCCAACCCGGTGCTGTCGACAATTCGCCATTTCCGGCAGGAGTACATCGAGCACATCGAGCAGAAACATTGCGACGCCGGTGTGTGCGCCGCGCTTGTCCGGGCTCCCTGCCAGAGTGCCTGCCCGGCCGGAGTCGACGTCCCGGGTTTCATCTCGCTGGTCGGTGATCAGCGTTACGCCGATGCGCTCATGCTGCATCGGGAGCGAAATCCATTCGCCGCGGTTTGCGCGCGCGTCTGCTTTCACACCTGTGAAGATCGGTGCCGTCGGGCAAGTCTTGACGAGTCGGTCGCGATACGCAGCATCAAACGGTTCATGGTCGATCAGGAGGTCACCATTCAGCATCCGGAGGTGCGGACAAGTGCGGCGAATGCGGCGCGAAAAATCGCGATTGTCGGCGGCGGACCCGCGGGGCTCTCGTGTGCATATTTCCTCGCGCGCCTGGGATATCAGCCTCGCATTTTCGAAGCCGAGGCACGCCCCGGCGGAATGCTCGTTCAGACCATTCCGGCCTACCGCCTGCCGCGTGAAACGCTGGCGCGCGAAATCCGTATGATCGAAGGTCTCGGCGTGGATATCCAGACCGAAAAGCGCCTGGGCAGAGACTTCAGCCTCAAGGATCTCCGGGACGAAGGCTACGAAGCGGTCTTCCTCGGCATAGGTGCTCCGGAATCGGTCGCCATGGGAATTCCAGGCGAGGATACCCGCGGCGTTGTGCATGCAACAAACTTCCTGCGACAGTACAACATCCGCGGTTCGGTTCCCGTCGGCAAACGAGTGGTAATAGTCGGCGGCGGGAACGCGGCGATCGATGCAGCCCGTACGACGCTCAGGCTCGGTGCAGAGGAAGTAACTATCGTCTATCGCCGGACGCAGGAACAGATGCCCGCCTACGCCGAGGAGATCGAAGAGGCACTGCTCGAAGGAGTGAAGCTTCTCGATCTGACCCAGCCGGTGGAGGTTGTAGCCGACGGCAAAGGAAACGTCGCGGGGCTTGCATGCCTCAAAATGCACCTGGGCGAGTTCGACCGCACCGGGCGTCGGAGTGCCAGGGAATCCTCAGACGGTTCCTACGTCATAAAGGCCGATCAGGTGATTATTGCGATAGGCCAGCGGCTCGATCAATCGGTGCTCCGCACCGAACAACCGCTTTCGCTTTCGCCGCATCGGTTCGTTCTCGCGGACCCGAACTACGGAACCACGTCGACCCCCTGGATTTTCGCCGGAGGTGATGCGGTAAACGGTCCGTCTTCGGTCGTCATGGCGATCGCCGGAGGCGAGCGCGCCGCGGTGGGAATCGACCTCTACCTCTCGGGCGAAGAACACGCGTTCTGGCGCGAGCAGAAGGTTGTCGACACCGACTACGATCCAGCGGCGGATCCGGTGCCCTATCCCCGGGAGAAGGTCCGATCAATGCCGGTGGAACGCCGGAAATACAATTTCGATGAGGTCGAGCAGTCATGGTGCGAAAGCGTCGCGATCCGCCAGTCGAGCCGCTGCCTTCGCTGCGACTACGGCAAGAGCGGTCCGCCTGCCGGCGATTCGTCCGCCCAGCACAGCAAGGAGATGACCCATGCTTAACATCACGGTCGACGGTAGGAGTCTGCAG
Source organism: uncultured Spirochaetota bacterium (assembly GCA_963832675.1). GTDB lineage: Bacteria > Spirochaetota > Spirochaetia > DSM-27196 > DATKUC01 > DATKUC01. The sequence goes on from CAWHUY010000034.1 coordinate 123,245, forward strand.
GTTGTAGAAGGGAGAACGATTCTCGAGGCGGCACGCGACGCAGGGGTGGAAATACCCACCCTCTGTTTTCTCGAGGGGGTAGAGCCGCTCGGCGCCTGCCGAATGTGCGTGGTGGAGATCGCGAACGGGAAAACGCTTATGGCGGCCTGCTCCACGCCGGCAGCGGAGGGTATGGTGGTCAACACCAACAGCCGCCGCGTCCGGGAGGCACGAAGAACGGTGATGGACCTGTTGCTCTCCGAGCACGAGGGCGACTGTCAGTACTGCGTACGCGGGGACGATTGTGAGCTCACCGCACTTGCCCGCAAGATCGGCGTGCGCGAACCACGCTATCGCGGCGCGAAGCCTCCGGTTCACACCGATACGTCCACTCCGGCGCTCGTGCGTGACTCGGGTAAGTGCATCAAATGCCGTCGATGCGTCTCGGTTTGCTCGGCAATCCAGGGCGTGGGAGCTCTCGCACCGCAGGGCCGCGGATACGCCACGTTGATCGGTCCCGCATTCACGCTTCCGCTTGCGGGTGTCGCGTGCGTCCAGTGCGGTCAGTGCGCGGCGGTCTGTCCGGTGGGTGCGATCACGGAGCGTACCAGCGCAGACGAAATCTGGGCGGCGCTCGAAGACCCGGAAAAATACGTCGTTGTCCAGACCGCGCCGGCAATTCGGGCGGCGCTCGGCGAATGTTTCGATCTGCCTCCGGGCACGCTCGTCACGGGCAGAATGGTGACCGCCCTCCGCAGACTCGGTTTCGATGCAGTGTTCGACACCAACTTCGCGGCCGATCTCACGATCATGGAAGAGGGTACGGAGCTTCTAACCCGGCTGCGAACCGCTCTCGCCCCCGAAACAGTGCCGTCCGACGCTCATGCCGACTCGCACGGCGCCCCGGCGCTGCCTCTGATGACGAGCTGCTCTCCGGGCTGGATCAAGTTTGCCGAGTACTACTTTCCGCAATTCCTTCCGAATCTCTCGAGCTGCAAATCCCCGCAGCAGATGTTTGGCGCGATTGCAAAGACCTACTACGCGAGCAAAATCGGGGTAAACCCGGAAAAAATGGTAGTGGTGAGTGTTATGCCGTGCACGGCGAAAAAGTTCGAATGTGATCGTCCCGAGATGGACGACAGCGGGTATCGTGATGTAGACTACGTACTAACAACCAGGGAGCTTGCGGTGATGATACGGACGGCGGGGCTGGATTTTCCCTCCCTCGAAGAGGGAAAGATGGATTCGCCGCTCGGCATTTCCAGTGGTGCGGCGGACATTTTCGCCAATTCCGGCGGCGTGATGGAGGCGGCCCTGCGCACAGCCTACGAAATTGTCACCGGCCGACCGGTTCCCGGAGAGAACCTTCACGTAAAACCGGTGGAGGGGATGGAGGGAATCAAAGAGGCGGCGATACCCATCGAAAACCCGCTCCCCGACTGGAAGTTTCTCGATGGGGTCGAGCTGAAAGTGGCGGTAGCTCACGGGCTCGGAAATGTGCGCCGACTTCTCGAGCGGATCGCTGCCGGTAAGGCCAGTTATCACTTCGTGGAAGTGATGACCTGCCCCGGCGGCTGCATTGGCGGCGGCGGCCAGCCTCGCTTCACGGACAACAGTGTCCGGCAGGCTCGAATGGATGCAATCTTCCGGGAGGACGAAGGCAAGGAATTGCGCAAGTCGCACGGTAATCCCGACGTGCAGAAACTCTACGCGGAGTTCCTGGACCACCCGCTCTCGAAGAAGTCGCACGAGCTGCTTCACACGCAATATCAGGCGCGGGAGCGCTTCTAGAATGGCAGAGGCCGGACCAACCGGCCGATGTCGCGGACCGTCAGGCAGGTCCGCCACCAGAGGAGGGTGCAATGCAAATCCGTGACATCCTGGAACAGAAGGGCAGCGCGGTCCAGACCGTGGCCCCAACAGCGACCGTACTTCAGGTCCTCCGGACGCTCAACGAAAAACACATCGGGACGCTTGTCGTGGTGAACAAAGCAGGGCAGATCGAGGGAATCGTCTCCGAAAGGGACATCCTCCGAAACCTGGAAGGTTGCGCCATGGACCGGCCGGTAACCGAAATTATGACGCCGAAAGGCAAGCTGATAATCGGTCATTTGGATGACTCGGTCGAGTACGCGCTGAACATGTTTACCAAGAGCAAGATCCGCCACCTCCCGATCATCGACGGTGATCGGCTGGTGGGCATCATTTCGATCGGTGATGCGGTAAAGTCGCAGCTTTCCAACGCCGAGTTTGAGAAGAAGGCGCTGATGGACTACATCACCGGATCGTACGCGCAGTAGCCGAGTCGCGGGCCGGGAATCTCCCGGCTCGATCTACAACAGAAAATCCGCCCTCTGGGGTGCTCCGGGGATGGCGCTCCCGCTGTCTACACGGGGAACCCGTTGCTTCCGTGCTGGCGTAGACAACTCAGACAGACGCTCCATCTCCGTAGCCGAGTGACTGCCGGTTGGCCGTGCCGGCAGTGGGCGGACCGTCCAGTTGATCCCGTCCGCTCAATCCAGCGGATGCACAAATACGCTTCAGGTCATGATGGTTTCCAATAGCTACAACTTCCCCCAATTCGCGGCAGATGGCCTTTGTGACTGATTCCTGTCGATATCCCTGGCTTCCGCTGCGCCGCCGAAAACGGCAGACCGCGATGTCTCCCCGGCGATACCGATTCGGACCTGATGAAGAATTACGACGCACACTACTGGCGTTTGATGCCCTTTCCGCCGGCGCGCGTCCTCGGTATCGGACAGGCTGATTTCCGCGAGTGGGAACAGACCGAGCACGTGACCGACTTCATTCGTCCATGCGGGCTCTGGCACAATCTGGCAACACCTTCGGTGATACTTTCAATATCGCTCGGCCGCGGAAAGGCATCACAACCGTTCAGCGATCCCGAGGACGCACGGCTTCGTCACGTGCGCCGGTTCGAGCTCGAGAATAATCCGCTGAACCGCCGGGAGCTCGAGGTGTTGGAGCTCGCCAGCCTGCGGCTCACGAATTCCGATATCGCCGGTGAACTGAGGATAGGCGTCCGTACGGTTGAGATGCATTTCGCGAACGTCTACGGGAAAACGGGAGTTGCGAACCGGCGGTCGCTGCTCGCGACCTTCAATTCCGCCCGGTAGTATGCGCATCAATCTGATGGCGCCCGTGCTGCCGTGCCCGAGGGATGATCGTCAATGAAAACGTGGTGACGAGCAGAATCCCCGCCGTCACCAGGAAGGTGGAAGGATATCCCCACGCGACTGCGGCTATCGCCCCCAGAGCGGGCCCGATCGCCATTCCCGCCGAGCTCACGCTGGTGTTGATTCCGTAGACGCTCCCCTGATTTTCGGGAGAGGTGTTGCGCGCTATGAGTGCGTTTATCGAGGGTAGCGCACCACCGAGGAAGAATCCCCCAAGAATGCGAAATAGCAGCAGCTGCATTGTCGTACCGCTGAACGCCTGCGGGAGGGTGAAAAGGAAAGCACCGGTAAGCGCAAAGCTGAGGGTCCGTTTGTAACCCATGCGGTAGGAGAATCGGCCGATAATGGCTGCGGCAATCGCTGAGCTCAAAGCTCCAAAACCGAGCACCATTCCAGTTTCCGAAGCAACCATTGTCTGGTTGGATGTGATCTGCTGCACGAAAAGCGGCAGAATCGGATTCACCACCGCGTTCGCCATCTGGACGGCAAACGAGATGGCCAGAAGCGCAAGCAGTGGCAGAGAGTGAAGCACGGGCGAGAAATCGGGAACCATTCTGTGAAGGAAAGAACCTGCGGATTTCTGTGGAACGAATTCCTCGCGGACATACCGGGTGACAATCACTCCGGCTGCCGCGAGAAGCAGCGAAGTGACATAGAATGTCGCCCGGTGCGAAGTGAGGTCGGAAACAAACCCGCCGATCATCGGACCGACAGATCCGCCCACGAAAATCGCCGTTTGAAGAAGCCCCATACCGAACCCGGTCTCTTGGACCGGCACCGTTGCGGCGACAAGAACGGTGGCGGCACCGACGGTTCCGGTCAGCAGGCCCTGAAGAGTGCGCAGCGCGAGCAGCTGCCATGGACTGGTCACAAATCCCATCATTGCGATGACGATGCTGCCGCCGAACATGGCGCGAAGAAGCATCGGGCGGCGGCCGTAACTGTCTGCAAGGCGTCCCCAGACCGGCGCGATAAGACCGAGTGCGATCGACGAGACGGATTGGATGATCCCGACCCAAAAGTTGAGCTGATTCGCATCGGTTATGCCCATGTCCTGAAGGTAGAAGGGTATGATGGGCATTGAGGCACTGAACCCGGCGATGGCAAACAGTTCCGCCACCCAGATTGCGTAGAGGTTTTTCTTCCAGCTGATCATGATCTGTTCTTGAAAAAGCTGACAGAAGTCTAACAGATCGGTTCGGGCGGGACAAGCGATGAGGGATCGACGGAAGACGGTGTCGACGAACGCTCCTACCCGTTCGGGTAGTACGCCCTGCCGCGTTGCCGAAGTAGCTTGAGGTGACTAAGTTTCTGGAGGTGCAATTATGGAAAGAGGTTCCGCGTCGAACAGCGCTCAGGCGCTCAAAGAGCTCTCGCAATCGCTCAGCGATTTGGTTCAATCTGTGGCGAAGTCGGTCGTTCAGGTAAGAGCCGAGGATGCCGAAGCCCGAACAGGCGTTAGATACGACGACCATCACGTCCTGACTGCCGCCGTGTACGCGGCCGAGAACGAAACGGTTACCGTTCGCGAGCTTACCTCCGCGCCCGGTATCGGCGGCGCCAAGAGTTTTCGCGATATTGAGGCGTCGGTCGTGGGACAGGACCCGTCCACCGGTCTGGTGCTGCTGAAGATCGAAACGCCGCTTACGGTTGGGGGGCTTCCGCGACGGGCCGATTCCAACCCCGTCCATGTAGGGGAGCTCGCAGTCAGCGTTGCAATTCCGTCGTATGATGGCGTAGAGGCGAAGCTCGAGATGATTCGCTGCGCCGGCGGCCCGTGGAGCGGCAACGGCGGAGAGATCCCCGGATACCTTCAGACCGATGCGCCGCTATTCCCCGGTTTCGCAGGAAGTCCGGTCGTCGACGCCGACGGCAGCCTGATCGGCATCCGGGCAGCCGGCAGCGGGCCGATGGAGATCGCCAACGGCGGAATCATTATTCCGGCGGATTTTGCATTTGAAACCGCAGCGCGAATCGCCGAGCATAAACTGCCTGTGCGGGGATATCTCGGCATACGCAGTCAGGAAGCCGAACTTTCCGAAGCGCTCGCGAAAAAACTCGAACGGGCTCAGCCGACCGGATTGCTTGTGATCTCGGTCGAACAGGGATCGCCGGCTGAGACCGCCGGTCTCGTCACGGGAGACATCCTCACTGCACTCGCCGGGCACCCGGTTACTTCGCATGAGGAGCTGCTGCGCGCAATGGACAAATCCGGGACAGGAAACGGTGTGGAGCTGGAGATCCTGCGCGGCGGCGATCTCTCCCGCGTCCAGGTAACGCCGGCGGCGGCACCCCGGGATGCCGGGTTCGCGGGGCATCGATGGGGAGGTGGATGGCGTCACGGTGCTCACCAGGGCGCCCGGAGAATGCGCAGATGGTTCCAGAGCGGGACGGCGGGCTGATACGGATTGGTTTGCTGGCGGCCGACGACGGCCGCCTTCAGCTCCTGACGGCCACATTCAAGCATGCCCGAGGTTTCCAACTCGTCCTTCGCACTTGCGAACTGCGGGAGATCGGGCCCCGCCGCCCAGCGCCCGATATCTTTCTCTGGGATCTCTCCGGGAAAGATTCCCCGGGCCGTGTCCGGCTCGACGAGCTTCTTGATCGCATGCCCGGCGAACCCGGTCTAATCCTGCTCTGCGATGATCCGGCTGCCGGACCGCTTCTTTCGGATCTGGATCGTCCGTGGGGCCTGCTACCCGGCGATAGTCCTGCCGATACGCTGACGATCGCCGCTGTTTCCGTAGCCTCCGGCCTCGTCACGGTCGATTTCGACCTGTACGCTGATTCGGCCGACAGCGGAATCCCCGGCACTGAGCGCCCCCGCGGCACAGGACGGAATAGTGCGGAAAGTCCCGCTGACACCGCCGTCGGCGGTTCGGACGTGTACCAGCCGATGTCGGCGCGCGAAGTGCAGGTTCTTGTGCTCATTTTTCAGGGATATCGGAACCGCGAGATTGCCGAGAATCTGGGAATAAGCGAGAACACCGTGAAATACCACATCGCATCGATCTACGGAAAGCTCGGCGTGGTGAACCGCGCCGAAGCGGTTCGGGAAGCAATGCGGCGCGGGCTACTCGCCCTGTAACGATGGCGGTTTCAAGCTGTGGGAAGCTTCAGGCGCGGTAGAGTTTCAGCAGCTCTTCGAGCCGACCCGCGCTCTCTTCCAGCCCCCCGGGGCGACAGCGTTCCAGCCATAATTCCCGGTAGCGCGGGACAAGCCCGGAAAGGTCGGCGGCGAGTGTGGCGCGTTTGTCCGGTTTGATCTCGCTGATTTCCCGGACGCCGCCCGAAAGTCTGCTTTCGGCCAGATCGCACGCATGCAGCATGATCCGCGCGGTGAATTCGACCTCCGCCTTGATTCGGCTCGCTTCGTCGTCACCGGGCTGAAATGCGTGCGCCGCAGACAGCGCCTGCCCGATGATCGTCCTGCAGTGTAGAAAGTCGGTCTCGGCGAACTCGCCGTACCGCTCCCGATAGTAGGGGTATTGCGGGTCAATAATCATCGCGGCGAGTATTGTCGCATTGTGCAACCGGACGCCAATTGAAGATGTTGCGTCGCCCAGATCCAGAAGGGCTCTTGCAAGGGCACCCGAGGAATCGCCGAAAAGGTGGCGGCTGAGCGCGTCGGCGACCGGAAGGTTGCGACTCGCTTCCACCGACCACGACAGAGCCGCGCCGTAGAGGTACCCGGGAAGAGCGACCGGATACTGCTGGAGATGGCCGTTGTCGCCCCACTCGGTTGTCAGAAAGCCGACCGCGCCCCGGCCCAACCCGATGCGAGCGGCGCGTTCGAGATTCTCCTTCGCGTTTTCCCACCTGCCACCGAGGGAGTTCCAGGCGCTGGTGCCTGCGCAGACGTGGTAGATCACGCCGGCATTCTTGAAAGAATCGCAGTCCTTCTCGAACGGATGGTCCCGTTCGTACCCCCATGTCAGCGCTATCGCATCGTGGGGCAGTTCCCGAATAAGCTGCGGATAGTGAAGGATCACGTCGCCCCAGTAGAGCATCGTTTTGCCGCGCTCCTTGACCAGGTGGGAGACTCGCCTGACGAAATCCAGGTAGACACGGCCTGTTCCTGTTGCGCGGCAAAGCTCTGCGCTGCGTCCCTGCCCAAGGTCGATAGTCTCGTCGCATCCGACGTTGAACTTTCCGCTGGTGAAATTGGGAAGCAGCTCGTCGTACAGACCGGCGAGAAAGGGGATGGATTCCTCGACCGCCGGGCTGAGCGAGAAGGGTTCTCGCTGAAAGACGCCGTTCCAGCCGGAGAAACCTTCGGGAGCTTCGGCTAGGTGCAGATAGTGCGAATGACTGAGCCAACGTTCCATGTGGCCGAAGGAGTTCTGGTTTGGTATGAGCTCGATGAAACGGTCGGCGCAATAGAGGTCGAGCGCACGAATTTCGTCGGGCATCATCGGAGACGAATTTTCCCAGACGGTTCGATGAGCTTTGTAGGCGAAGGTATGTTCGGTGTAGAGCTGAATCTGATTGATCTTCAGCTCCGACCAGAAATCCACCAAACGGTAGAGCGTTTCCATGGCAGGAACACGATCGCGGCTGATGTCGAGCATGATGCCGCGGTTCGGGAAGTCCGGCCAGTCCCGAATCCGCAGGCAGGGCACATGGTCGGGTGCTGCGTGACGGAGAACCTGACGCAGGGTCATCATTCCATAGAACGCGCCCTGGGGTTCGGTCGCCCGGATCGTGATTCCGGTGGGTTCGATTTCCAGGTCATAGCTGTCGCGCAGTCGTTCAGGTCCCGAGCCGTTGTCCGAAGCGGACGAGCCGTTGTCCGAAGCGGACGAGCCGTTGTCCGAAGCGGACGAGCCGTTGTCCGACACTGAACGCCCGACGATAATCTGTACCCCGGGAACAGGGCCATGATTTCGATCGTACCGGTGAATTGCGTCGAGAAGGGGCCGTGAGGGATGGAATAGGCCGCTCGTGCGTTCGACTTTCTTCGGCGCGGGAACGAGGAGGAGGCTGGTTTCCGGGGTCACGGACTACTCCTTCAGGGCGCCTTCGGCGAACCCTTTTGCCAGCTCCTCGTGGAAGAACATGTAGAAGACGATCATGGGAAATGTGCCCATCACTAGCGCGGCGAACTGCCAGCCGTAGTTCTGGTTCAACGCGCCGGCGAATGAGTTGATGCCGACCGGAAGACTTCGCAGTATGTCCTTGCTCGTGAGGATGAAGACAAATACATACTCATTCCAGTTTCCCAGGAAGGTGAGAATCGTAATGGTCGCCATCACCGGCCTCGCGACCGGGAGAATCAACGTAAAGAAGATGTAGATGTAATTCGCCCCGTCGATCAGGGCGGATTCCTGGAGGGAATCCGGAATGTTCTTGATGTAGGATGTCGCAATGTAAAGCGCCATCGGCATACCGAATGCGATGTAGGGAAGAATGACCCCGAGACGCGTGTTGGCGAGACCGACCCGGGTCTCGGCAACGAAGAGCGGCACAAGCACCGATTGCACGGTAATGAGCAGCCCCATTACGAAAAAGGCGAAAAGAAAGGCGTTCAGTTTCGGAAAATTGAATTTTGCCACCGCGTAGCCGGTAGACATCCCGAAAAGCACCGTGAGCGTCGTGGCGACCCCGGTGTAGATCACGCTGTTGATAGCATAGATTCCGAGGTGACCCAGCTTCCAGGACTGGATGTAGTTGTCGACTGTCCAGACCTTTGGCAGTGCGAGGGCGTTTCGCATGATCTCGCCATTGGCCTTGAAAGACGAATAGAACAGCCATATCAGAGGCAGTACGGTAAGAAGCGTGAACATCCCCATGACGATATATGCTGCGATTTTGCCGGGAAGGCGTATTTCTCCTGCCGAATAGCCGGTCATGACGAACTCCTAGCCGTATTTGCGTTCATAGCGCGAGAACACATTCTGCGCGATCGTGATAAGTCCGACGCTCATGAGCACCATCACGATCGAAACCGCGCTACCATAGCCGTATTTGTAGAACGAGAAGGTATTGTTGTACATATAGATTGCAAGAACCTCGGTATAGTGCGCGGGCCCGCCGGCCGTCATTGCCCAGACAAGATCGAAACTCTTCAAGCTGCCGGAAATTGCAAGGACCGCTGTCGTGAACATCACCCCCATCATCGTGGGAAGGATGATGCGGCCGAGAATCTGACTCTCACGGGCACCGTCGATGACGGCGGCCTCTATTACCGATCGCGGAATCTTCTGGAGATTCGCGAGAAAGATGATCATGTAGAGTCCGGTGTACATCCAGAGAATAACGAACAGAACCGGGAAAATTGCCCATATCTTGTTCTGAAAAATGGTCAGAATGTACTGCTGATCATGTGAAATGTTTCGGATGAGAGCGGTATAGATTCCCACCGGGGAAAAGACGCGGTTCCAGAGAATTGCCACGACAATTGCGGATATCGTGATGGGGAGAAAGATCATGGTCTCAAAGAAATTCCCAAACTTTACCATGCGCCGATACAAAACATACGCGAGGATGAATCCAAACGGTATCTGCCCGAAGACGGAGATCCCGACGATGAGACCGTTGTTTCGCAGGTCGTGGAGAAAGATCGGATCGGCGAACATCTTGATGTAGTTCTCGAGACCGACGAACTTTGGAATCCCGAACCCCGACCACTCGGTTGCGCTGATCACGAGACTGACGACGATCGGAAAAATCGCAATCATTCCATAGATAAGCACGCCCGGTCCCACAAGCACGGCATAGCTGAATCGTTTCAGGCCTTTCTGGGTCATCCTCGACACTCCAGATCACGAGAAAATGGATTCCGGAGCGCCGATTGCTCAGCGCTCCGGAGTTTATTTTACACCCGCTTATCAGATAGGTGAGTAATTTTTACTTGCCGGGATTCGCCTTCAGCCAGTTCGCGAATTCAGTGGCAAGCTGCTGCGGCGTCTTGTTTCCGAACATCATTTCCTGCATGCCGGGCTGGAGAATACTCATCGCCTGACCGGAAAGGACGCTGTCGATGACCAGTGAGGTGTCGCGTCCCTTCCAGAAGTCGGAGAGCTTCACAATCATCGGATCGACGTTGGGAATCGAGCTCAGGTCGAGCTTGTAGGCGGGAAACGCGCCATTTGCGAGCCGAATCTTCGAGCCTTCGGGACCGCTGTAGTACCAGATCCATTTCCAGGCAGCGTCGGCCTTCGCACCGTCGAGCTTCGCATTCATGCCGAAACCGGTGCCGGCCACCGCGGAGGTCGAACCTGAGGGACCTACCTCACCTGCAACGTCCGGGAAGGAGTTGAGCTCAATGTATTTCTTCTGGTCGGGAGTAAGGGTCTGCACGAGGTTGTTCACCCGCCATCCGCCGTCTACGAGGTACACGGCCTTCTCGGCGACGAACGAATCGATGGCGTTGTTGTAGTCGAGCTGGTTGATACCAGGTGAGAACATCTTCGCGTCATTCAGTTTCTTCACGACATTGAGTGCCGCAACAAACTGCGGATCTGCAAGCATCGATCCGTCGCCTGCGACCGCCTTCTTGAACCAGTCCATTCCACCGGTCCGGTCGACAAGCGTGGAAAGCAGACACGACTGCATCTCCCATCCGTCTTTGTTAGCCATCGCGATCGGAACAAGGCCCGCCGCCCGGATCTTGTCACCCTGGGCGATCATCTCGTCGACAGTCTTCGGATAGGTCAGCCCGAGCTGCTTCAACAGTTTGGTGTTGGTAAAGGTGACCTGAGTCGCAGTGATCTGCTCGGGGAGCTCATAGATTTCGCCGTTTTTCCCGGTCTGGGGCGCCACGGCAAGCGGGAAGAACTCACTCTCATGTCCCTTCAAGAAGGGGCGAAGGTCCTTCATCAGTCCGCGCTCGGTTACGTACCCGGTCCGTTTGTCCGGCCAGAGGAAGACGATGTCAGGGAGCTGCCCGCTCACCGCCATTGCCTGAAGCTTCTGATGGTACGGGTCGTTGAACAGATACTCCGGTGTAATGCTGATGTCCGGGTTTTCCTTCAGGAACGTCGGGAGGATCTGATCTGCCCAAACTTTCGCCTCGGGCGCTGTCACGTCCCGGTACATGAACATGGAAAGGCTCACCTTCCCACCCGACGAAGACGATGCGGCCGCCCCGCCCTCTTTCGATCCGCCTGCGAACGCTGCAACCGCCGAGAAAACGAGCAACAGTGCAAGCGTGAGTGACACAGTTCGTTTCATGTGTACCTCCTGTAATTCTAATTCCCCTCTACAGGGGAACCTTTCCCAATTGGTTCGAGACGTTCGAGGAGGCTGGTCATCCCCGAAATCGTCCGCTCGTCGCCGGCCGCTATCGGTCGGCTCGTGAAAAGCCGTTCGAGCAGCATTCCCGCCGCTCCGTACGCAACCGCCTTGTCCCCGACCGATGAGTAGGAGACCGTGCAGTGTATGTCCTCCAGGTCATATGCCCAGTTGTGGCGGATCTCTTCGATGAGAAGCTCATCGAATGCCACCGGATGATTGTGGAGGTCCCCGCCAACGAATACCTGGTTGAGGTTGAGGGTATTCACGAATACGGCCAGGTTTTTTGCAAGCTCCCGAGAGAAGCGGCTCAGTACCTCGTCGTCCGCGGCTATCCGTCGGATCTCTTCGAGCGGGAGCGACATCTGCCCCCTGTTCGACCCGTTCCAGAATGCGCTCCGGAACTCGCCGCCATAGAAGTCCTGCCCGTAGTGAACGCGGCCATCGATCACCAGCCCAAGCCCGATACCGATCCCGCCATATTCGGACTTGCTGAAGTCTCCCTTTCGGAACTCAACGAGGGTGAAGAGAAAATTGCGCAGGCGCTCGGACTTGTGAAAGGCCAGCTCTCCCCACGCGCAGGCGTTTGCATCATTCTCGACGAAGGCGGGAACCTCAAGATCAGCCGCAGCGTCGCGTGCGAAGTTGTAGGGCTTTTCGATGCCCATCGGAATCGATTTGATGATCGTGCCTTTGTGGGGGTTGATGACACCGCCGACTCCCAGGCCCACACCGAGAATTGGAAGCCCGCTTCTCGTCAGATTGCCCGTGGTTTCGTGGTAGATTCGCTTGAACTCTGCGGCAAGGTTCTCTTTGGAGACGACGACCTCTCCCTCCTTCGCATGAAGGATTTCACCGGCCAGATTTACCACGACGGCCTTGTAGTAGTCGGTCTGAAGCTCGATGCCCACCACGGCGGCGAAGTCTCCCTGGATGGTCAGCTGTATGGGTTTCCTGCCGCCCTGCGGGCCCGCGTCACGTTCGTCTCCGACCTGAACGATTCCGATGTCGATGAGCTCTGTTACAAGGTTGGTCACCGTCGACTTGTCCAGAGTCAGTTTACGCGCGATTTCAACGCGGGAGATTCCGGGGTTCATCCAGATCGAGCGCATGATTCTCGAAAAGTTGATCAGTTTGTTACGTTTGATCTGCACTCGCCACCCCGACCGACGCACTCGACTTCCTTCAGACGTCCACCTCCCGCGAAGGAGGTTGGTTGGTTTTAAAACCAACCAAAGTATGACATGAGTATCCGGACCTGTCAAGTTTTTGTTCGGGGGGCATTGAAATCAATGGGAACTGCCGCAAAGGTTTGTTGTTGCAGCCGGCTATTCGCGCTATGATAGGAGACAAAGGGGTCAGACATGCGAAAGTCACGGATCGTATCGGTTCTCCTGCCAATTCTGGCGCTCTCAGTGGCAATTCTACCACTCTTTGCGAACGGCTCGGGTGAAAAGTCGGTGATTGTCGGACATCCGCATGGAGTGGTTCAGTATTTCGTCGGTGACGCTTCGATAAATGGCAAGCCGGTCGAGTTCGGTCAGGTTGTCCAGCCGGGCGACCGTGTGCAGATCGGGAACGCATCAAGCATGGATGTTGTCTTCAACGGTCAGAATATTATCCATTTCGCAGAGAACACGGTTGCGGTGCTGAATATTTCCGAGAATGCCAAAACCATCGACATGAAGACCGGTACCTTTGCCGGCGTGTTTGCTAAACTCTCCGCACTTGGCGGAACCCAGAACCTGCTGGTCCGAACGCCGACGGCAACCGGAGGAATCCGAGGCACGACCTTTTTTGTGAAGGTCCTCGACCAGAATGACAGCTACATCTGCGCATGTCATGGCGTGGTAGACATGACCAACGCCACCGACACCAAGACGATGGACGTCCGTGCCCCGCACCACCAGGCATTCGTGTTCAAAAAGACCGATTCAGGAATTACCGTGACCCCCGGTGGAATGGAGTATCACACCGATGCCGATCTGAACAATTTGGCCGACAAGATCGGGTACAAGATCGACTGGGGCCATTTGGACAACTGACGTCAACCCGACGCCCGGGCAGTAGCCGGGAACCGATCACTCGCCGCTCTAACCCGCCGCGGACGAGATCCCGTTCGTGCGCCCCCGGTCGAATCCAAAGTAGCGGTCGCGCATGTACTGAATCCATTCCCGCGTGGACACTGCAGGGTAGCTTTCGACAAAACGCAGGAAGCTCTGATAGGTGACAAATCGGAACCGTTCCGGGTCGAAGAAACGTTGGTCACTGCCGACCTGGGCCGGATCTGCCGAACGGCTTCCTGCAGTCGGGCGCGCGTCGTGGAATACCAGGATTCGTGGCAGAACTCCGGCGCTCTCTCTGCGTGCGGCCGCCGAGGCCGCCTCGATCAGCGCAAAGCGACCGCGCGCACGGACAGACCGAGGACTTGTCCGATCTTTTCCTGCGATGCCTCACCGCCCGTCCGTTGATGAACCGCGTCGCGTCCTTCCACCCGCTCCATCCCGCTTCAACCAGCCGGCACTGCCGGAAGTTGCCGGCCTCGATTTTCCCGAAGTCTCGACAGCGATCGGGGTCTGAGTTGATCCGCTCCCGGTCTTGATACTTCGCGAAACCGGCACACGTGCGCAGTCGACCGTGGGTCGCGGCACCCAACACGAGGATCTCCTCATCGCCGCCCGAGGGCGGCCGCGCGGTGATCGTCAGGTGCGGAACGGCGGGGGTAACCGGCCAGGTTGGACCGGTCGCGATTGCGGAGCCGGAGCTGATTTCGACAATGGTCGCCGTTCTCCCATAAAGTTTCGCGAGATACTCCTCCAGCACCGGCCGCAGCCGGGCATCGGCAAATGGCAGGATGAGGTTCAGCGAAAGAACCTGAGGATTCATCATGCTGGCGATCGCGGGAAGCGTACGGACCGATTCATCTGCACGGATGCGCTCGTGCAGTCCGGGAAAGAAATTGAGTTCCCAGCGATGCTCCGGCAAGAGGTGGCGAAACCGCTCGAGACCGATTCCGCCGCCCTCTTCGATTGCCGGGTAGTTTTCCTCGCGCCAGATGATCTGCCGGCGCAAGAGCGGAGAAGCGCCGTAGCGCCGCACCGGTCGGGCAATGGCTATAACACCTTCTCCCAGGCGCCGCTGTTTTCGGAGCGGAAAATGGCATCGAGCACCTTCATGTTGGCGAGGGCGTCCGAGGGCGGGGTCGGCGCGGGTTCTCCGTTGCGCACCGCCCGGGAGAACTCATCGAACTGAAGGCCGTACATGTCGATCGGGCCGGTAAAGATATCCCGCGCGCCGACCCCGTTGGTGACCGTCAAGCGGACCGGTACGTCAGGGAAAATGTTGAACGGAAGATGAACGGTAATCAGGCCGCCGGTTCCTCGCACATCCACCCGCTGATCGCCGAACATTTGCGTGCTGACGGTGAAGATTGCGTGGTCGCCGCCAAAGTCCATGATTGCGGAGGCGAGAACATCGGTCTTGAATCGAGCGTCCCGCTGAACGAGCGAGACAACCCGATCCGGTTCGCGCCCCATTGTGAAGCGCGCACTCGAAACCGCGTAACAGCCTATGTCGAGAAGTCCGCCGCCACCGGTTTCAACCTGATTCCGGATGTCGGCCGGGTTGGCGTTGTCGTAGGAAAAGAAACCCTGCACGGAGTGCACCGCGCCAATTTCATTCGACCGGATGAGGTCATCGACTCGGCGCCATTGCGGGTGGAACCGGTACATGAACGCTTCCATCACCAGAACACCCTTCTTTTGTGCGTATTCGATGGCCTGTTCGGTCTCGGCGGCATTTAGGCAGAGAGGTTTCTCGCAGAGGATGTGTTTGCCGGCATCCGCGGCCTTCTTGATCCACTCGAGGTGGATATGGTTCGGCAAAGGCATGTAGACCGCTTCGATGCTCTTGTCTGCGAGCAGCTCCTCGTATGATCCATAGCCTCTTTCAATTCCAAATCGCTGGGCGGCCTCTTGGGAACGCGCGCCGCTTCGCGAGGCAATCGCGACGATCCGCGCGTGGGAAGAGTCGCGGGCGGGAAGCCAGACGCGTCTTGTGAAATGGCCCGAAACACCAAGGACTCCCCAGTTCACCGGTTTCATCATCATTCC
Source organism: uncultured Spirochaetota bacterium (assembly GCA_963832675.1). Taxonomy (GTDB): domain Bacteria; phylum Spirochaetota; class Spirochaetia; order DSM-27196; family DATKUC01; genus DATKUC01. The sequence goes on from CAWHUY010000034.1 coordinate 138,768, forward strand.
TCCTGTCAATTCGTGTTCAGTGACCTCATTATCACACGCGCTCTGCGAGGTTTCAATGCCGTGGGATTTTTGCGGCCCTTTCGATCCGAATGACTGCGACATCATAGCCCGAGAGCATCAGATCCATAGCGCCGCCTGCCCGGCGGACTGCCTGATCCTCCGGCGGGCCGATGATCAACTCTCCGCCGGGGAGACCACGTTGGAGAAGCTCGACCGGCGTATGGTTAAGAACGAAAAAGAGGCGGTTGTCGGGGTTTTCCCGCACCGAGATCTCTATTCCGGGCGTCAACGATGAGACAAGCGGTACGAGGTTCGCTTCGCCGGCGAGCGGAAAGAGCAACGGCTTGAAGTTTCTTGCGTCAGGATAGGTCCCGACATAGAGAACTTTCCCCAGCCCGAAACGATGGAGCGTAAGTGCCGGGCGCTCGGCAAACCGGCGGCTCGAGTCCACCGGCCAAGCACATCGGTGGAATCGTTTTCCGGCGTCAGGCACTCGAGCCAGAGGCACTGGCGCAGGGGTGGAATCGTGGACGCGAGTTTTGGTGCATTGCCGTCACCGAGTCCGAGCGAGATCTCATTGGGAAACAGGTCGGGGTAGTTTACTCGAGTTGCCGACGAGACGCGGATCCCGGCGAGGCGACGAAGCGGACCCGGCGGAGCTTCGGCCAGCATGTTGCCGTGGATATCCTTTATCCCGGTACGTGCGGTCATCAGAAGCGTTCCGCCGAGCTGGACATAGGTCGAAAGCCGTTCAAGCAGATCAGAGTCGATGATGGGCCACGCGGGCAGCACGAGCAGCTTGAACGAGGAGAAGCTGTCGAACGAATTCACGAATCCGACCGCGTATCCGGCATTATAGAAGGTGCGGTGAATAGTCTTGCCGCACTCGACCGGGGAGGGCAGGCCGAGTGTCACCGGGCGGTGACTGAGCTCGGGAAGACCAAAGTCGACAAGAATACCGATCTCTGGTGAAATGGTAGACCCGCGCAGGAGTGGACCGATCCGCGCGAACTCCTGCCCCTCGCGGCACACTTCTTCGAATCGCGCGAGGTTTTCGTCGCCGAGGATCCCTCCCCAGGACTGCTCCGACCCTGACCGCGCGGTTCGAAACCGGAAATGAAGAATCCCGTCGGCGCCGCGCCCGACCGCCTGGTAGGCGAAAAGGCGTGTCTGGCCCGGATGCGGCGTATCCTGCTGAAAGTCTGCCTGCCCTGCGGGACCCGACTGAAGCTCCGGAACTATGAAATTGCCACCAAAACTCCGCACCGTGTCGAGAGCGGCAGCGCCGACGGCTGCGCGGTCGGACGGGGCCGCGAAGAGCGGATAGTAGTCGAACCCGGCGAAATCCAGTTCTGCAGTCAGGGCGAGATAGTCCATACCGATGAGAACGAAGTTGTGCGTAATCCACCAGGCCGAGTTCGCCGCTCGCAGGAGCTCGACCTGCCCGTGCTGGAACTCGACGAGCGAGGCGTTGAGAAAAAGCCGGTAGTCGATCGAGGCGGCTGGATTCTCGTGCGTCGGTCGCGCGGGCAGCGGAGGGTCTATCTGCGCGAAGGAGGAATATGTTTGCGACCAGAATGCGGTGCCCCAGGCATCGTTCAGCACCTCAGGAGATCCGTATTTTTTTTCGAGAAAGCGTCGAAACCCGGCGCGGCAGCTATCGCAGTAACAATCCTGAAAGTGACAGAAGTACTCGTTGTCGATCTGCCAACCCATGACATTCTCGTTTTCCCGGTAGTGCGCCGCAAGCGCATGAACCACCAGTGCGGCCCGCTCGCGAAAACGCGGCGAGCCGTAGCATGCGTGCTGACGGGACCCGTGCGCCATGCGCCTGCCGTCTGCGTCTACGCGAAGCACATCGGGGTATTGCCTCGCGAGCCAGACCGGGGGTGCGGCAGTCGGCGTGCCGAGTATGGTGCGGATTCCCGCAGCGCCGAGAGTCTCGATCTGCTCATCAAAGAATCCAAAGTCGAAGCTGCCAGGAGCAGGCTCGATCAGGCTCCATGCAAATTCTCCCATGCGCACACAGTTGAACCCGGCTTCACGCATTCGATCGATGTCGCCGGTCCGTGTTGCGGCGTCCCACTGTTCGGGATAGTAGTCCGCGCCAAACAGAAAGCTGCCGAGGCCCGTGGCGCGTTGATGATGATTTTTACTGCCAACACGTCGTTCCTCTCAATCGCTGGCCGGCGGGCTGCTTCCCTGCTTGTCCCCGATCGATTCGGAGTCGCGCGAATGCCTCCCGCATGCGCGGGAAACGACGCGCCGGTCGGTCCCGTTTTTGTCACGCGACGCCCTTTCTCATGAATGCGCGCCGCCCGCTTCTTGATGTATTCCGGGTGTGTGGACAGGTTTCGTGAGAGGTAAAGGTGGGCGATCTCGTGCCCGAATCCCTGTTTCTTGAAGAATCTGATGGCACCTTGGTTTTCAACCTCCGTGTCGACGAGAAGCATGCGGGCACCTGCCTCGATGAACAGCTCGGTCATTCGGTTGACGAGTCGCGTTCCGAGCCCGGCCCGCTTGAGATCGGAGCTTACGCCGATCCACACCAGATAGCCGTACGCCCACGCGCTTCGTCGCTTCTCGAGCAGAGTCCCCAGGGAAAAACCGACGATGAGGTCGTGAATCTCGGCGACCAGGCAGAACTCCCCATCTGAGAGAAAGAAATCCACCAGCTCGTACTCATCCCAGGTCCGGTACAGATTCGGCCACTTTTCGGCGGTGAAAAGCCGTTCCCCCAACGAAAAGACCAGCGAAAGGTCCTCGATTTCCATTTCGCGTATGACTATTCCGGCAGCCACACGCTCCCTGGGTCGTTTTCCCGACGGACCCATCGGTTCGGATAACTCTCCCATCACGCTCCCTTGACAACGGGTCGTATAGATTCCCACTATATAGCTAATGAATACCAACGCACCCTTCGCGGTGAAGGACGAGGTAACGGACCTCATTAATAATATCAAATCCGTAATCTACATTGACAACCGGAAACTGGAATACCTCATCGCGGCGAATATCGCCGGCGGCCACGTCATCCTTGCAGATTCGCATGGTGTTGGCAAGACTTCGCTTGCTCGCGCCCTCGCGGGGTCAATCGATTGGAAGCGAAATCCTGCCGATCTCGTCGCCTCCGCAACCGTCGAGGCGGGAACCGCCGCACCGACGAACGGCCGCGGGGCCTTCACCAACCCGAACGGATCGGGCGTAGGCGAGGTGGTACCGATGGATGATTTCAGCCGAATCCAGTGTACGGTCGACCTCCTGCCGCAGGATATCCTCGGCTACAACCGCATCGTCGGTTCGAGTCATGAGCTGCTGTTCCACCGGGGACCGATTTTTGCCCATTTTGTGCTTTGTGACGAAATCAACCTCCTCACACCCAAGACGCAGGGAAGCTTCTTTCAGGCGATGGAGGAGCAGAACGTAACGGTGGAGGGGCGCACCCTTCTTCTTTCCGATCCGTTCTTCATTATCGCGACGATGAACCTGAAGGGCGCTCACCTGTTCCCGCTGCCGGCGCCGCAGCTGGATCGATTCATGATCCAGCTCTCGATGGGTTTTCCCGGCGAAACCGACGAGGCGGAAATCGTTCGCCAGCACGGCCGTACCGACTCCTGGAAACACTTTGGTCCGGTGATCGGATTTGAACGCATTCTCCAGTGGAAAGACATGGTGGACTCGGTCGCCATAAGCCCGGAAGTAATCGACTACGTTGTTGCGTGCGTGCGTCACACCCGCGAACACCCGGAGGTTCTGATGGGCGCAAGTCCACGCACCGGGGTCAAAGTATCGCGGCTCGCGCGCGCCTTGTCCCTGGTCCGCGGAGAAGACTACGTGACCATAGATACGATCAAAGAGATTCTGTCTCCGGCGATGTCGCATCGCCTGGTCATGAAAAACCCCGCACAGCCCGCGCAGCCCGTTGTCGATGAGATCCTCAATACGGTCCCTGTCGAGAGGCGTCCCTGAGGACCGCCATGTCTGACTCGGTCGTCGACAAAGGTACGGTCACCGAACATCCCGAATCTCATTCGCAGGTGTCGCAGGGGGGCTTCCTTGGCCGCAGCTGGAATCGGTTTTTCCACTTCTACCCGTTCACAGTTTCCGGAACTACTCTTTTTGTTCTCGCGATCTATCTGCTCGGCAGAAGCGCAGTTTCCCGTAATGCCTATGGACTCGCAATAGCAGTCGCCGGGATCTTCGCGCTCATGCTGCTTGCACTGCTCGGCAGATGGCAGGCCGAGCGGCTGTCGAAGGCCGAAGCAACGTGGGATTTCTCGGCGCCAATCTACGCGCGTACCGCGGGCGAAACCCCCGTTGTCCAGTTGAACGGGTCTGCTCCCCGGCTCTTTTTCCGTGTCCACGTCGTTCTTCGCGGGCGGCTGGTCGTGGGACGCAAGGCGCTCCTGTCCTTCCACCGGGACATCGCGAGTGAGAATCCACGACGCATCGAACTGCCGCTCTTTTTCCCCCTGTGCGGACGAATCGAGTTCCGAACTGAGTTTCACATAGGTGATGTCTTCGGACTGACACGATCACGCTTCGGGACACGACAGCTTTTCGCGCTGCCGGTCCAGCCGGCCCCCTTTTCCGGCAGCCAGATTCCGCCGATTCAGGCAGCCGGCGGTGACAAGGAGACGAGCCGGACAAAACAGCCGGACGAAGAACGGTATTACATGCGGGAATATGTGCCGGGAGATCGCTTCCGGGATATCAACTGGAAGGCATCTTCACGACTTACTCAGCTGTACACGCGCACCTCTCCGGTGACCCAGGAACAAACGCAAATCGTCACTGTCCATTTCCGCCACTTCCTCTCGCCTGGGGGCAAACACCCCCGGGAGACCGTGGAGTCGCTCGCCCAGTTGAACGTTCTCAAGAGCTGGCTCATCGCCTACCTGTTCCGGGTCAAGCGGGAACATCCGGAGTTCCACTTCCGGGTTGTGACCGGCCGCGGAACCACCCTGCTCGAAAGCGAAGAGGACATTCACGAGTTTTCGCGGTCCGTCAGCGATCTCTATTCCGAAGAGGAACCACCTTTCATCGTCGGAGGACCGGGCGACGAAGAGGCTCCGGCGGGCGACCAGGATCGGAGAGACCGGGACAGCACGGTCTTTTCCACCGCGTATGATGACGGACTCTCCGCTTTTCTGCAAACCCAGACAAAGGGGCTCACGACGGTCTATCGGACGATATTTGCGCCCAAGCCGGTACGGGGAGCGGGCTCAGCCGGCGCGTTTCGTCCTGCAGCACCTGAGGCCTCCTCGGCAGGGAGACCGGCGGCCGCGAGACTGCAGCCACCGGCGGCACGGCCGCTCTCGGTGCCCAACGTAATCCGATTCAGCATGCTGGGGAGAGAGTTCTTCCCAACCCTTTCTGCTTTTCTTCCTGCGCGGTTTGTCCCGGTGCGGGAACGTGATCGGACGAATCCGGTCGTTCAGAGCGGGCAAAACATCGAGCTTGTCGAACGGAAGGTTCTTCTCCAGTGGTGAACCGTCGAACTATGAGCAACCTTGTCATCTAAAATCGGTTGCAGTATCATGAGGAAGAGGAGGATCGCATTTTATGACGATCCTGTTTTTTTCGCGCCTGTTTCTGTATCTGCTTGCCTTCGCTCTTCCGTTCATCAATCCCGCGATTGTTGTTCCGTATGACAGGGTAAGTGCCCTTATCTGGTTCTTTCTCGTCCCCGCCGAAATGGCAATTGCCTACTTTCTCTCGCCACCGCGCTTCAAGATGCGAGTCTGGCTCGGAGCCGCCCTCGCGGCGCTCATAATCACCGTCTTCGTTGTTCCGGGAATGGATTCGTTCTGGTTGATCCTCGGAGCAGGGTTCATCTCATTCGCGCTGACGACACTGGTCTTTCACATCGGAACGCGCGCCCGCGCAATTTTCGTGGTCGAACAGTTCTTCCTTGGGCTCTTCTACTACCGAATGCTCACGTTTTCACAGGCCTCGGAGGACATCGCCCGGGCGACAGCCGGCCTCACTCAGCTCATCATGGCGCTTACGATTGTGGCATTTCTGATTCATGGACTGGTGCTCTACTTCACCTCGCAGCGCGCCGCCCGGGACCAGCAGACAAGCGGAATGGAGCTCGTCACCGACGCCGAGCCGACAAGGAGTGGCGACCCGCGGACAAAGAACGGCGCACGCAGGAGCCGCTCATCTCGAGCGCGCCGGGAGGTGACCGTATATCTCGCAGTGGGGATTCCGGTGCTTCTGGCACTCGCATTTCTGGTTCCGCCGAATTTCGTGAAACATACCGTGGTGGCGAATCTGCTCAACCGTCCGGTGCATCCGAAACCGATTCCGCTCGATCAGTCCGGGCGAGGGTTCCCTGACAACGGAAGCCTGCGGAACGACCAGTACGATCCGTTCGGGCAGAACGGGCGTCAGTTCGGCAGAAATCCGGGAAATGGCCCGTTCGGCAATCAGCCCGATCCGAACGGCCAGGGCGGCCTTCAGGGCATTCCGGCCGACAAATGGCAAAACCCCGGCGACGGGCAGGGGCAAGGAACCGGTACCGGGCAGGGACAAAGCGGGCAGCGGGCAATCATGATCGTTGCAAGCAAACACAGCCCGGTCTATGCGGCGGACGCTTACTTCGACGGATTCGACTCGGTTGGCGGCTTCGTAAAGTCCGGGACCAACCCGCTCAATGATCTGACTCACCTTCGTCTACTCGGCACCTGGAAGAACCAGACGGTCAACACCGATTTCGGGCGTCAACCCTGGACCGTGCACTTTTTCTCCACCATTACCGACCGGGTCGTTCCCTATGATCCGGATTCGATCGATCCCACGGTGCTGAAGAACAAGTACTATCCGTTCAGCTACTTCTACGACACCGTTTCGCAGGTGTCGGTTCCCGATTTGGCCGGTTGGAGGTCGCTTGGGGAACTGTCGCCGCAGGAGAAATTGAAACTGAAGAGCTACCTCCAGGTACCGCTTTCTCCGGCTGATCAAAAGGTGTTCCAATCGTTCCTTGCGGCCGCGGTGATAAACGCCGGGAACGACATGTCCTATCTTGGCCGCATCGTGGCGATTCTCAAGAGCTTCAAGACCTATCAATACCAAATTGGCTTCACTGACGACGTGAGCGTCGCGCACCTTGTAGATTTTTTGACCAACACAAAGGATGGGGATTGTACCGAGTTCTCCAATACGGCGGCACTTCTGGGAAGACTCGCCGGAATACCGTCGCGCGTGGTCACCGGGTACCTCGCTTCCCATGCCCTGCAGACTCCGGCACATGTGCGCGGCCTCTACGTGCTCCAGCAGAGCATCCCGGAGCTCCAGAAGTATTCCCTCGATGAGCTTATGCTTGTTACCACCGCGCACCGTCACTCGTGGGTTCAGTACTATCTTCCCAACTACGGCTGGGTTGACTTTGAATCCACCGCCTACGCAATTCCGCCGCCGGCCCAGATGAACCCGAACAACCAGACGGTAATCATTCCGCTCATTCAACCGCAGCAGGATCAGGCGCCGGTATTTCAATTTCCCTGGCTGCTTGTCCTGCAGATTCTCCTGCTGATCGCCATTGCGGTCGTCGTTCTCCTCTACCTGTACCGTTACGGACGCGAGGCTACCCTCGTGCTGCTTGCGCGGCGGGGCGGAAAACGCGGCGCGTGGGCGCTCTACCGGGTGCTCCTGATGCGTCTCGCGGCCGCCGGATATCACCTCAAGCCTCCCACCCGGACGCCGATCGAGTACTCGGAATCTCACCCGGAAATCCGTGAGTTCGCGGCCGCCTACACTCGACTGCGCTATCGAGATCAGGCTACCGACGAGGAACAGACCCAGATGTGGTCTCGACTCACACAGGACTACGCCGACGCAATTCGCGAAACAAAGAAACCCGGCTTGAAAGAGTGGCTGCGCCGCATTTTCAGTCTGAGAGGGCTCTACTATTGACACTGAAAAAATCTACTGGACTCTCTGCATTCATCCTGCTTCTTGCGGCCGCGTCGTCGCTCCTGGTCTCCTGCAGCGGTAACGGCGACTGGGTTCTGTTCCGCGGTCCGGGGGGCCGCGGTTACACCGCCGACAGTATCCACCCGCCGATTGGAATCAAGTGGAAGCTTCGGCTGCAGACCGACGGGCAGAAGGCTTTCGCTTTCAACAACTTCGTCATCCGCGACAACATCATGTACTTCGGGTCGACCGACGGAAACTTCTACGCAATGGATCTGGAAACCGGCTACATGAAGTGGGTATTCAAGACCGGCGCGCCGGTGAACTCGATTCCATTTGCTGATGGCGAGAACGTCTATTTCGGTTCGAATGACGGAAACGTCTACGCGGTCTCCCGCAACGATGGAAAGCAGGTGTGGGCCTACTTCACCGGACGCACCGTTCAGTCGACCGTAGTCCGGTACAAAAACCTCATTATCGCGTCGAGCGACGGTGGAAGTCTCTTTTTCCTCTCTCTGGACGGCAAGCTCGTCGACCAAATCGAGAATCCTGTCTGGCATCGTGACACGTTCCAGGTGTACGACAATGTCATCTACCTCGCGCGAGGTCCTCTATCCCAGCCGCGGTCGCTCGGCGCATATGACCTCGACACGCACACCTACCACTGGCTGCTCGACGCCCGCGTCATCGACGCGCACTGGTACTCGTTTCCCGCCGTCCAGGGAAACCGGCTGTTCATTTCTACTTGCACATTCTTTACCGACCACTGGCAGTACGACTACTACGCGTTTCAGCGGCTCAGCGGAGAGCTTCTGTGGCACTATGAAGACCAAACGGTGTTCGGTACCGACCCGCCGGCCGATCTCTACAACGAGCTGGATCGAAACCTGAGCATCCTCGACTTCATGGCGCCTTCCGTTTGGCACAACCGGGTTGTCTACGCCTCCGGTGATTCGATTGTCCGCGCATTCGACACCCACACCGGCTCGCTCGCGTGGAGTCATCAATTCGACCATCGCACCACCAGCGCGCCGATGATCGCCGGGGATCGGGTCTACGTCGGTGTGCGCGGCGACGACTCGCTCGCAGCACCCCAGAATGACGGCCCGCCGAGCCAGCTCAATTCCGCCTACACGCCGACCGGCGAGCCTGCAGCTCCAAAACTGACCTGTCTTTCGGCGCGGAACGGTCAGGTGATCTGGGAAATGAACCTGGAGGGCAACCTCCTGAGTCCGCCTGTCGTCGCGGGGAAATGGATTGTTTTTGGAACCGACAAGAACTACGTTTATGTGCTGGAGGAGCTTTTGTGACCGAAGAGGAACGGGTTGGCGAGTTCGCGCGACGAGTTGCCCGAATCTCGGACAGCATCTGCAGGGTCTTTGTGGGAAAACGTTCTTCGGTGGACCTTCTGCTTACCGGAGTGATTGCCGGGCTTCACGTGCTGATCGAAGATGTGCCGGGCGTGGGTAAGACCACGCTCGCCAAGTCACTTAGCGTAAGCCTGGGACTCGATTTCAGCCGAATCCAGTTCACGCCCGATCTTTTGCCCGGCGATATTATCGGAATGACGGTCTGGAAGCCCGACACGCAGGAGTTCGTCTTCAAGTCCGGCGCCATTATGCATCAGTTCATTCTCGCGGACGAAATAAACCGCGCCTCTCCGCGCACCCAGTCCAGTCTCCTGGAAGCGATGCAGGAACAGGCGGTCACCGTCGACGGTCACACCTATCGTCTCCCAGAACCGTTTATCGTAGTCGCAACGCAGAACCCCTCTACCTTCATGGGCGCCTTCCAGCTCCCCGAAGGCGAGCTGGACCGCTTTGGAATCGCGCTCAGTCTCGGCTACCCGGACCACTCGGGCGAGGAGGAGATACTGCGCAGGTTCCAGACCGAAACGTCGACTCCGGATGTGCGTCCCCAGATCAGCCCCTCCGAGCTGGAGGAGATTCAGCGACTTGTCAGAACAGTCGAGATTTCCGACCCGGTCAGGAGTTTCATGATCTCGGTTGTACGAAAAACCCGGGAGACGCCGCTCATTCAACTTGGGGCAAGCCCTCGCGCAGCGGTTCAACTGCAGCGAGCCAGCCAGGGGCACGCATTCATGTCCGGCCGCCACTTCGTGATGCCCGAAGATGTGGTAGCGCTCGCGCCTTCGGTCCTCGCCCACCGTGTGAACCTTTCGGCTGAGGCAAGAGTCGGTGCGGCCTCCGGGGCAGAGGTAATCGAACAACTGGTAAAGGAGTGCCGACTTCCGGTAGGCATATAGGAATTGACCATGCAGATCAACGTGCGATTGATCGGCGTCTACATCTTTTGCCTTTCATTGACTTTTCTCGCCGGTATCTACTTTGGTTCTCAGCTTCTCTTCATCTTCATATTTCTGTTTTTGGTTCCGCTCGTGCTCGGCGCCGCCACTGTCATCCCCTTCCGGTCGATTATTGTCCGCCAGCAATGGAGCGCCTCTCGCCCCGTACGTGGTGAAAACGTGGACGTGAAATTGTTCGTGGTCAACAGCTCGCGGCTCGCAATGCACGCGCTGCATGTCGAGTTCGAGAGTGACATGACCGACAGCGATGGGTCGCTCTCGCCCGCCGATCTCACGCTGCTTGGCGGCGCGAGCCACAGCGTCACGTTGAAACTGGTGTTCCCGTATCGCGGTGCATATCGGCTCGGGGTGCGATCGATTGGCGCGGCTGATCCGCTCGGGTTTCTCAAGCTCGACCGTAAAATCGGAACGCGGCCCTACCTCGTTTATCCTCAAGTCCACGAACTGCAGACTTTCTCTACGGTAGTGCCGGATGTGCTTGGCGGCTATGCCGCCTCTTCGGCCCAGGATACCGGCGATGGCGGCAATTTCGTCCAGCTTCGGGAGTATCGGGACGGGGAATCGGTCAGACACATATTCTGGCGGAAGTTCGCATCAACCGGGAAGCCGTTTCTGCGGGAGTACGAGCACGAGCGGAAAAACGGTGTCGTGGTCTATCTCGATACCACTCCGGCATCCAAGGAGACGGTGGACCCACGCGAACAACAGGATACGTCGATCGAGATCTTCCTTTCCATCGTGAAGTATCTGGTGGATCACGGAATTCCGCCGTTGCTCCGAGCTTCGGGAAATCCGGAGTTGGAGGTGACAAAAGAGGGGCCGGAGGGTTTCGACACACTGATCAAAGCGTCTATCGGCGCCGCATTCAGCTCCAGGTCCGATATCTCCACCCTGATCAACGAAGATTCGCTTGCAGGAGTTCTCGATCGAAAGATCGTTGTCGCGATTACACACCGGCTGGAACCCGGGATCAGGAACAGCATCGAAAACGGAGTTCTGTCCGGCTTCAAGCTCATTCTGAATACGGCAGGAATCGATCGGACCCGCCGTTTCCTCCTTGAAAAGGAGGCGGCCGGCCTATTCGGCGAAAGAGCCGAGCTTTACATAGTCGAAGCCGCCAATCGAATTGCGCCCACGCTGGAGGGGAAAACATATGGCCTCGCGCTCCGGCGGTAGCACTCCCCTCGCAGATTCCGCAGCCGCCGGATTCGGGCGCTTCGCGCGCATTGTCGCGTACATGATGGTACCGGCGGTAGCGGTGGCGGCCCGTTATGCGCTGCACGCGGACATTGGCATCTTTTCGCTGCTTGTTCTCTCCGCCCTGCTGGTTGTTCCTGCGGTGCGGCGGCGGACGACGCCGTCGCGTGGCTGGTCGGGCGTGCACGCCGTGGTGTTCGCTGCGGCCGGCGTTGCTGTTCTGGGAGCGATTCTGATTACTCCGTATCGATCTTTCCAGGAGTGGTTCACGGTTTTCGGATCAAGCGTCAACAGCGAGACTTCCGCGGTGTCGAATCTTTTCGTTGTGGTTACGACGGTCTTTGCCGCGATGCTGTTGCCAGCCGCGTTGTCGGTGGGAGCGCTGTGGGCCGGGGGAGCAATGATCCTTGTTCTCCTCTTCCTCGCCGCAGTGATCACACAAAACATCGCGGTATGTGCGGCGTTTGTGATGACCGCCCTGGGGCTGCTCGCGCTCCGGACCAGATCGCGGGCGCTCGTGGCCGCTGGGGCGATTGCCGCCACATTAGCCGTGCTGTTTTCCGCCGTGCCCGCCGACGGCAGCCGGAACTACATCGACAACACACTCTCTCCGGCTCTCCGGAGAGTTGTCGTTTCGTTCGACCCTGAGTTCCCTCTTCTCTACGATATCTCCCGGTCAGCCGAGAGCTTTCACGAAAAGAAACTCGGTGGCGCCCCCATTTTGACCAACAAACCGATCTTCGAGGTTACCGGCGTTCCCGGTCAGACAGTCTACGTTCGCACCGACGTTCTTGATCAGTACACCGGTCAAACCTGGAAGATTTCAGAACGGGTATTGCGTACCGGTACCCGTTACCGGCGCGCGGTGGACGGTTGGCGCGAGACGGCACAGCGGCTGAAAGTGAAAGCTCTTGCCGGGAATATCGACCTAGTGCCGACAACGCTCGACACTGTCGGAATCCTCGCCGGAGCTGTCGGCCGCGACGTGGTCGAGGGCAACTACGATACCGGTTTTCGACTTTCGGAACCGCTGGCCAGGAACGAGTCAATCACACTTCTGCGATCCGACGGGGTGATGCCTTTCCTCCGGCAGGATCTGCGCCGCGCCTATCTTCAGGTGCCTGCGGAGCTCCCGGCCCGGGTCCGAGATCTGGCGGACTCGCTGCGGCAAGACAGTTCTTCACCGGAAGAGGTTCTCAAGAAGATTCAAACCTTCCTCGCGCGGAATTACGTGTACACGCTTGCATCGACGGTGCCGAGCGGAAAAAGCTCGGATTTCGTCGACACCTTCCTGTTTGATTCCTCGGGCGGCTACTGTGTCAATTTCGCAAGCTCCTTCGTCATACTCGCGCGGCTGAACGGAATACCGGCTCGATATGCCACCGGCTACCTCGGTCACATCCCGACTGATTCGGACCACGCCACTATCACAGATCTTGCCTCCCACTCCTGGCCGGAGGTCTGGTTTCCCGATCGCGGCTGGATCACCTACGAAGCTACGCCGGCCGTTGACCCGGCAAGCTACCACCAGAGTGCCGACGGTCAATGGGTCTACGACTACAGCATTGAAGAAGACAGAAACACGGCGCGGCAACTTGCCGACATTCTCGGCCACGATGTTTCGCCTGCCCCGGCAGCAGCGACGGGAGGCGCGTCTTCCGGTTCGAACTCCACCTTCCCTATTGCCGGCGCGGTCGCGGCAATCGCAGCTCTCATCCTGACGCTCGGCCTGATCCTGTTCGCAAGGAGACGGGGTGGCGGGTCGCCCGTCGAAAGGCTTGCGCGTAAGTTCTACCAGGATGTGGGTAGAACCGTTGACCGACTGGAGCGGAAGACCGGACTTCCGGGACCTTCCGGGATGGGATGGATTGCGTGGACAGAACAGGCGTGTGAAAAGCTGAACGGGCAGGCAGAGTCCGTGAGACGGCTCACCGGCATCACGATACGTCACCTGTACGCGGGGCAGCGACTTCCTGACGACGCGCTGCGCATGGCGCGCTCCGCCCGCAAATCCCTGCGTTACGTTCCGGGTCGCGGTATCCGTCACGGACTGCGGGTCCGGCTGCGGCAAATGACGCGCCGCCGATAATTCCGTATACTCGCCACCATGAGCGAACCGGTCCCACCTCATCTCGAGCACCTGCGCAGGTTCAAGGTTGTTCTCTGCAACCCCGACAGTAGTTTCAACATCGGCGCAGTGTGCCGCGCGATGAAAACGATGGGATTCAACCGTCTTGCGATTGCGGGGAGGATTCTCAATTTCGATCCGGAAAAAATTCGATTCATGGCGGTTCACGCCTACGATGTGTTCGAAACCGCCGAGCGCCACGACAACCTGGGTGAGGCGCTGCGCCACACGGTGCTGTCGGCGGGAGTAACCCGGCGGCATGGAAAAGCCCGCAAACGCAGCTACTTCCTCCCGGAACAGTTCGCTATGCGAACGATGCGCGGAGATCCGGGCGACATAGCGCTGGTTTTCGGAAACGAAGAGCACGGCTTGACCACCGAAGAGCTCGCTTCCTGTTCCGCCGCGGTGCACATTCCCTCGTCGCCGGAGTTTCCGTCGCTCAATCTCTCGCATGCGGTTCAGGTTGTCACCTACTCGTTCTTCAGAGCTGCGGCACTTCTTCACTATGGAGGCGCCGAGTCGGGCGGTCCGCTCGATGAATCGTCGATCACGGGTCTGTACGTCGGCGAGCGTGCGGTGGACAACGATCGACTGGATCGATTGATTGATGGTATGATGACGACGTTGACGGACATCGGGTTCTTTCGCATTTCGGACAGCCGGCCGACGCGTCTCTTTCTGCGTGATGTGATGGCGCGGGCAACCCTGAGCGCCCGGGAATCCGATGAGATTGCGAGCATCTTCAGAAAGATCGGGCATATCAAGTCGTGACGATATATTCGGCCGCGATAACGCTACTTCTCGTCATGGACCCTTTCGGAAACATTCCCGTCTTTCTATCTGTGCTCAAGGATTTCTCCGGCCGCAGGCGACGTATCATCATCTTCCGCGAGATGGTCATCGCGTTCATCGTTCTTGTCCTTTTCCTGTTTTTTGGAAAATACATTCTTGCCGGCATGAACATATCCGAGCCCGCCCTGGCAATTGCGGGCGGGGTCATCCTTTTCTTCATTGCGATACGAATGATTTTCCCTATCGCCGCGCGTGGCCCGCGCACCCCTGCTGAGGAGCCCATTATCGTTCCGCTCGCCGTGCCGCTTGTTGCGGGCCCCTCATCGATGGCCACGATAATCCTGTTCTCGACGGGAAACGCGGCACAGTTGCCGCTGCTTTTTGCTGCGCTTTCGATTGCCTGGGGAGTTTCGCTCGTCGTGCTGTTTTTTTCCGACGCCCTTCACCGGGTGATCGGAAGCCGCGGCCTCAACGCGCTCGAGCGGCTCATGGGGATGATTTTGACGACCATGGCAGTGCAGATGCTTCTGGACGGAATCCAGAAGTTCATCCGACACATGTGATCAGGGACGCGTGCGTTTGCGGTCCCGCGGAAAAAGCGATGCCTCTTTGACGTTCTGCAGCCCCAGAATCTTCTGCGTGAGCCGTTCCAGCCCGATCGCGAATCCTCCATGCGGTGGGCAGCCGTATCGGAAGATCTGCAGGTAGTCAGAAAGCCCCTCCGCTGTGAGGCCGAACTTCGGCAGCGTTTCGAGCAGCATCGGATATTCGTTGATACGTCGTCCGCCTGTGGTAATCTCGAGACCCCTGAAGAGCAGATCGAAGCTCATGGTCTTCTGCCCATCGGGGTAGGCGTAGAAGGGTCGTTTCTTTCGCGGAAAACCGTTCACAAATGCCGCGTCGATGCCGTGTTTTTCGCGCGCCCACTCACACACCTCTCGCTCGCCTTCGGGATTGATCTCGAAGACACGATGGCCAAGTCGGGAGCCGATGATATCCTTCGCTTCATCGTGGGAGATCCGGGGAATCCGTTCCACTTCCTCTGGAGTCGGAACCTCCGCATTCCAGGCATCGAGGACTTCCTGGCAGTCACGCTTGACGCCGGCAAAAACCGCCTTCAATATGTTCCCTTCGAGATCCATCAGATCCTGCTCGCTCTCGATGAAGGCCATTTCCACGTCGAGCGAAACGTACTCGTTAAGGTGGCGCGGCGTATCGTGCTTTTCGGCCCGATAGGCAGCGCCGATCTCGAACACCCGTTCCATTCCGGAGGCCACCATCGCCTGCTTGTAGAACTGTGGTGATTGGGCGAGGTAGACCTTGGTTTCGAAGTACTCGACGGTAAAAAGTCCGGTACCACCTTCGGTGCCGGTACCGATCAGCTTGCTCGACTTGATCTCGGTGAAGTCCTGACTGCGAAGATATTCCGCAAAATAGTGCAGAATCGCCGATTGAAGGGTGAATATCATGCGGATCTTCGGGTTGCGAAGACTCAACAGGCGGTTGTCGAGGATCGCGTCGAGTCCAAGGCTATCCAGATCCTGGTTCACCGGAACCGGCAGATCAGGTTCGGCCTTTGCAAGTAGCTCGGTATCGTCCACCTGAAGCTCGAAGCCCCCGGGAGCCTTTTCGTTCTCGCGGACTTTGCCTTTCACGTGGATCACCGACTCGAGCGTGAAATCGGTTCTTCCGTTGTACACCATCTGAACGATTCCGGATCGATCCCGGAGAAGTACAAAAGAGATGGCACCAAGCGCGCGGACGCGATGTACCCATCCGGACAGGGTGATTTCGGTATTGACGTGAGATGCGATGTCCCTGGCCAGCACCCGCATGGCTAATCCTCCATTAGATGTACAAGTTCTTCGTCGTTTTCAGCCACCAGCAGAGCGGTAATCAGACGAGTATAGACCGATTCCGTTGTGAGTGTCCCCATGGGGATTGCCCCCTC
Organism: uncultured Spirochaetota bacterium; assembly: GCA_963832675.1. Classification (GTDB taxonomy): domain Bacteria; phylum Spirochaetota; class Spirochaetia; order DSM-27196; family DATKUC01; genus DATKUC01. Next base: position 155,082 of record CAWHUY010000034.1, read on the forward strand.
CCGCCAGAGCTGGTGACTCGTTACGTATTCGGAGAAGTCGACCGAGCCCTCCTGCTGCGAGGTGCAGAAGAAGCGGACTCCGCGATCGCGCGCATACTCGAAGGCATGCCGGAGCGAAAAAGGCGTTTCCCGAAGAGACGCCGTGCCGGTATCGAAGAGTTCCAGAATGAAGTAACTGATCCCCGACTGGACGAGCGTGGTGAGAGAGCTTCCCTGCATGCCGGGAAAAACCTTCGCAATGAAGACAGACTTAATCGCCTGTTCGAGCCTTTCCTGCAGCGTCTTCCGGTCGAATGAGAGACGCCCCGAAACAAGAGACTGCCCCGCGTGTACCGGCCTTGCCAGGTTCCAATTGCGGAACCCGCCGCCTTCCGCGGACGGTTTGTCGTTCGGGCCGGGCTTCACCACACGCTGGAACTTCAAATTAATCGGCGAGAAGGTTTCGCCGCCGAATACTACGTAGACGCCGGGGGCAGCGCTGGTTGCCGCTGTGACGGCCGCTTTCAGGTTTGATATCCCGTCGGCGCCGTGTGCCTGGCTCCCGGCGGCAGGCGTATTGGCCGCGGTAAGTACAATGGGAACCCGCGTATCGGCGAACATCCAGAAAAGCAGGCTCGCTGTGTAGGCAAGCGTATCGGTCCCGTGTGCTACAACGATGCCGGAAGCATTTCCGCTTTCCAGGCAGGAACCGACCGTTTCAATGAGCGCGGCCCAATCGGCGGGAGTAATCTCTTCGCTCAGGAACCGGCCAAGCTGCACCTCATCAAACCGAATCCCGTCAGGCAGCTCATCATCGGCATCGAATATCTTTTTTACGTCGAGAAGATCGCCGGGCTGGACGAGACCATCATCCCGACGCGTACCGGAAATGGCTCCGCCAAAGGACAGAACCTGGATGACGCTCAACGCCAGGCGCTCCTTAAGAAGCTCCTGAACGAGCTGCGGCTCGGCGCGCCCGCCGGTCTGCTTCATCATCTGCCCAACGAGAAAACCGAGCGGCTTGGCGTTTCCTGCCCTTACATCGGCTACCGCCTGCTCGTTGCCACTGAGCACCGCATCCAAAATTCCGCTGAGCTCGACGCGGTCGGTCATCTGCTCCCAGCCCTTCTCTTTCACGATGAGCGCGGGGTCCTTCCTCTCGGCGAAAACCGCCTCGAGAGTCTGCTTCGCAAGTTTTCCGTGAATGCGGCCCTCGCGAAGAAGCCTGAGCAGCTCGGCAAGCCGTTTGGGCGTGAGAGGGCTTGCGGCAAGCCCGATGCCTTCCCGGTTCAGCATCTTCTTGACGTCGCTCGACAGCCAGGTCGCGGCGACGACAGGATCCGCGCCCAGGGTAACTGCCTCTTCGAAATAGTCGGCGGTCTCCTTCTCTTCGCAGATCTGTTCGGCCTGCATTTCGCTGAGTGAGTAGTCGCTCAACAGACGCGCCTTGCGAGCCGCCGGCAGCTCGACCAATCCGGACTCCACCTCTTTGAGAAAGTTCTCGTCAGCGCGGAATGGCGGCAGATCGGGTTCGGGAAAGTAGCGGTAGTCGTGGGCGCTCTCCTTGGTGCGCATGGACTCGGTGAGATCGCGGTTTTCGTTCCACAGGCGGGTTTCCTGAACAACTGTGCCCCCGTTTTCGAGGATCTCCTTCTGCCGGTCGATTTCGTAGGTGAGGGCTTTACGGACAAACCGCGACGAGTTCAGATTCTTGATCTCGACCTTCCGGCCAAGCCCTTCTCCGGCTCTGTTTACCGAAACGTTCGCGTCGCAGCGCAGCGAGCCCTCTTCCATATTGCCATCGCACACCCCGAGGTAGCGGACCATGCGGCGAAACTGCTGCAGCAGAAGCTCCGCCTCTTCGCCTATTTCGAGGTCCGGCTCAGTGACTATTTCCAGAAGAGGGGTTCCGGTGCGGTTGTAGTCGAGAAGCGACATGTCACCAGCGTGGATCATCTTGCCTGCATCCTCTTCGAGATGGCACTCGTGGATACGAACGCGCTTCTTGCGTCGGTGGAACTCCAGGTCCAGATGGCCGTTGACTCCCACCGGAGCACCAAACTGGCTGATCTGATAATTCTTCGGAAGGTCCGGGTAGAAGTAGTTCTTTCTGTCGAACACCGCCGTCGTGTTCAGAGTGCAGTTCAGCGCACGCGCGACGACGTATGACATCCGGATCGCCTCTTCGTTCAGAGCCGGCAGCACACCTGGATAACCCATACAGACCGGACACACATTCGTATTCGGTTCGTCGCCGAATGCGGCGCGGCAGCTGCAAAACACCTTGGTCCGGGTAGAAAGCTGAATATGAATTTCGAGTCCGATAAACGACTGGTACACTGCTATCTCCACTGTGCAGGATAATCGGGTGGTACCGGCGCCGGAAACTCCTCTTCCATCTCACGTCCGAGCTGGAACAGTCGGTTTTCGGCAAAGGGCGGCGCCATGATCTGCATGCCGGCGGGAATACCCTCTTCAAGAGAAACCGGAAAGGAGAGAGCGGGAAGGCCCGCAAGGTTCGCCGTGCTCGTGAACCGGTCGGCAACCTTCTGTTGAAAGGGATCGAGCGTGGCCTCGCCCGCCGCGGCGCCGCCGGCCTTGAATGCGAGAGTCGGAAATGCCGGCATAAGAATGAGGTCCACCCGTTCGTACGCCCGGGCAAGATCGTTTCGTACGGCGGTCCGAATCTTTTGCGCGCGCAGATAGTACTGATCCTGGAAACCGGAGCGCAGGACGTAGGTCCCAAGCAGAACTCGCAGCTTCACCTCGTCACCGAACCCATTGTCGCGCGCGATACGGACGAGCTCATCGGGATTTTCCGCAAACTCAGGACGGAGCCCGTAGCGAATGCCGTTGAAACGGGCAAGGTTCGCACTTGCCTCGGCGGTCGCGATTGTGTAGTACACCGGCACCACATATTCGAGAGTTGGGAGGACGACTTCGATGATTTGATACCCGCGCCGTTTCAGTCGTTCCACTGAGAGCGCGTAGGCTCGCGCGATCGGGGGGGCGAGCCCGAGGTCGCCGGCGAGGACACCTATGTTCGTGATTTTCCTGCCGATCTCAGCAGCTTTGCCGCCGTATTCGGCCCGGTCGAGCTCGCTTGCATCCATGCTGGTCTGGTCCATGGGATCAGAGCCGCACATCGTGTGGTATACCCTCTCCGCGAGGTCCACGCTTCGTGCCACCACGCCGATCACTTCGAGAGAAGACGCGTACGCGACCAGACCGTATCGTGATACTGCGCCGTAGGTCGGTTTCAGGCCGTACACGCCACAGAAAGCGGCGGGCTGCCGAATCGACCCACCCGTGTCCGACCCGAGCGCAAAGGGCACCATGCCTGCAGCGACCGCCGCGGCCGACCCGCCCGAAGAGCCGCCCGAGACCCGTGAAAGATCCCACGGGTTGCGCGTATAGCCGAAAGCCGAGTTCTCGGTCGAAGAACCCATTCCAAACTCATCGAGATTCGTCTTGCCGACAACGCGCGCGCCGGCCGCCTGAAGCCTCTCGACAGCAGTCGCGGTGTAGGGGGAGATCAACCCGTCGAGAATGCGGGATCCGCAGGAAAGGTGAAATCCCTTCACCGCGATGTTGTCTTTCACGGCAAAAGGAAATCGGGACAGGGATGAGCCGTCACCTGCGGCCGTGCCTGAGTCCGGTTTTTCGGCCGCAGCCTCGCGCTCCGGATCAAACTCGAGAAACACGTTTAGCTTTTTGTCTCGCTCGCGCACGATTTGCGCGTAACTGCTGCGGCTGGCCCTCGTCTCGAGGACCTCTTGCCATTTGGTAACCTTTTCGGTCATTCGTGCAGGCCTTGGTTTTCGGATGCGGTCATGGGTGACCGTTAGAGAACATTTGGGATGACAATGAATCGATCTTCCAGTTCGGGGGCGTTTTCGAGAAGGGTATCGGCGAGATTGTCCTCCGCGGGCAGGTCCGGACGCAGGCGGTTGCGCAGAATCAGGGCGTGGGTCGTCGGCTCGAGTCCGCTCACATCAACTTCATTCATGCGTGAAAAATATTCGATCATCTGTTCGACCGCTCGTCCCAGCGTTTCATATTCCGCCTCTTTGAGATCGATGTGCGCCAGATCCGCAGTCAGTTCGAGTTCGGACTTCTCCATAATTGTAGCAATTTTACACGCCGTCCCTGCTCTGTCAACCCGCCCGAAGTCTCGACAAGCGTGGCGATCCACGGAGGGGGGGCTTTTCGTTGTAAGGAGTTACGCGCGTGGGCCGAGTGTTTCGGACCCCACGTCTCTTCCGCCGTGAAGCCTCGAGTGCGACCGGGGCGCTTGCAGTGCGGGTATGGAGGATCGCGCAGGCATCTCAACTTGCTGCGCGAAACTTCCTACCGGAGATCCGGGCGATCGACAGATGAAAGGGCGGTCTGAACTGCCTGAAGCAGGACTTCATTAGGTACCGGTTTTCGGAGAACGGTGCTCGCCCCGAACGCGGCGGCAAGTTGGTCCAGGACCTTTGCCTCGGTGGGAACCCGACCGGTCAGGACAAGAATTCTCGTCGCGGGCACCAATTGCCGAAGCTCCATGATGGTCTCCAACCCGCCTTTCCCGGGCATGACCACGTCAACGATAGCTAGGTTCGGCAGCCACTCTTCGGCAATCCGGACGGCCTCCTCTCCTGAAGTCGTCGTGCGTACTTCATATCCAGATCTTTTCAGGATTTCGACAAGGAGTTGAAGGATCATCGGATCGTCGTCGACGACCAGGATTCTTGCCATGTGTCACTATAGCGCAGGTGCGTTTTTTTGTCTCTTCGGCACAAGCCTATTGGTGAAAAAAGGCTGAATTTGACTTTGGGGAAACCTTGTGCGTAATATGTATCAGATTCGTCAAATTTCCGGACATCTCCTCACGAATTCTGACGAAAATCGCTCCGTTTGACGTTGATCGTCTCCCATTGCCCATCACTCGAGGAGCTATTGTGGTCAAGAAAGACTTTCCAACAATCCACTTCTACGACCAGGACTTTGTGGATGTTTATGACCAGACCTGGGCATGGATCCAGGATTTCTGGCACAAGGGAACGGCGAAGAGCAAGCTGCAACCGCGGTTCTTCAGTTACCCGCAAAGCAAGTCAGTCAACCAGTTCGAAGCCTGTTTCTCGACATTCTTTCTTGTCTACAGCAACCGGATATATCCGGCAACTCCTCAACTCGACAACTTTTACGAAAAGCAGGAAAAGGACGGCGCAATCCGCGGCGAGTACAACATAAGGGACGGCAAGCCGGTTCTCACGGACGACAATCCTGAAGGGGTACATCCTCCGTTGTTCTCCTGGGCGGAGCACAATCTGTATCACAAGATCGGCAACAAGAAGCGAATCAAAGATGTTATGCCCCGCCTCGAGGCCTATTTCAACTGGCTCGATACGACATTCAAGGGTGATAACGGTCTCTACTCGGTTCCACTCGCCGCTACGACGATGACTAACGCCCCGCGGGAAAAGATGGTATACGCTATCGATTTCAGCGCGCAGCAGGCAATGAACGCGCTCTACATGTCGGAGCTCGGGGACATCCTCAACGACAAGGAAATCAGCTTCAAGTACAAACGGCACTATTTCTCTCTCAAGACGCGCATCAATTCACTCATGTGGAATGAAGAGGACGGAATCTACTGCGACCTGGACAAACAGGGGAGACAGCTGCGGACCAAGACCGTGGCCGCCTTTTGGCCGTTGTTGGCAGAAATTCCCAACGATGCGAAGGCGGAGAAGCTGATCGAGCACCTCCGCAACCCGAAAACGTTTGGGACGGAAAACCCGTTCCCCACCGTTTCTGCGGATGAAAAATCGTTCGATGAACGGGGAAAAGGGTATCGCGGATCGGTCTATCCGCCGTTCACCTTCATGGTGGTGAAGGGACTGGAGAAATATGGCGCGTTTGACCTCGCGCGCGAATGTTCGATCCGCCACCTGTACTATCTGCTCGATACGCTTCACCCGGAGGGCAAAGAAAAGGGTACCGTCTGGGAGGCGTATCGTCCGCGAAAAGACGGGCCCGCGGAGTGGCCGGACAATGAGGAGTTTCCCCGGCCCCTGTTTCTTCCGTATACCGCTCTCTCGACAATAGCGCTCATGATCGAAAACGTAGTTGGCCTGTACATCAGCCTGCCGCGAAAAACGGTGGATTGGATAGTGCCGACGCTCGAAATCATGGGTATCGAAAACCTGTCGCTTAAGCGCAACCTCATTACGATATTGAGCAACAAGAGCGGGCGCGGATGGGAAATCCGACTGGAATCCGAGAAACTCTATTATTTTACGATTGATATTCTCGGACGGAAAAAGAAGACCCTCCCTATTCCGTCGGGAAAGTGCTCAATGCTGATCGACAAGCTATAGGTTGTACGTCCTGGCGGGTGAGTTCCGGAGCCTTCCGCAATCGATCTGTCCTCAGCGCCGGAAATCGGGCACATCGATGAACCGGACTGCTTCGTCTGCGAATTCATAGACCTTTTCAATTGCCTCTTTCACCGACAGTCCACGGAGCACCGTCTCGCGATCGATATTGGAGTAGCTGAGAAAATCGTCTCCGTTCTGACACAGAATTTGTTTTCCGTCCAGGTCGTCGATCAGATCCTCAGCGAATTGCCGGAGACGTCGAAGGAAGCGGTCGGACTCGATAAACAGGGCGTTACGCATTTCCACGAGCCTTTTTAAGATGTCATCTTCGTATTTTTTGGTGTAGTCCCCGGCTCCGATTCTTTTTGACTCTTCCTGATAGTTCAGCAGGCTTCTTTCGAGCTGATTGTACAGGTTATAGAATGTGTCCCGGACCATAGAGTATTTCACGTCGAGCTTCAGCTTTCGCGGTGTGAGGAATCCAAGTAACTCTTCGTCAAAGACGCGGAGATACAGAATCAGGCCCTGGACGTCACGAGTCTGGTCCCGGTTTTCGGCGAGCACTTTTTCGTACTGATCCCATATCCCTCCAAGAATCGGATACTCCTCACCGGAGACCTCTTCCTCCTCGACGACCAGGCCCTCATCGGCAAACAGGTTGCTTTCCCGCAGTCGCTCCTGTTCGAGTCGACTTATCTCATCGACAATCTTGCGCTTCTGCAGCGAGTCGTGGCTGGCCCGCAGCTTACTCTGGAGATTTTGTATGTTTTGTCGGATGTCACGATAGCCCTGTAACCGGTCTTCTTTGTAATCTTCCATCAATGTGCCTTCGGACGTTTCTCACCCCATAGTATACGGTCCGGCTTTCTGGAATTCAATTCGTATTCAGCGACCTTCACCGGAGGCAAACCAGTCGATCAAACGACGGGCGATAGTGGGGAGGCCGGGGAGCTTTTCCGGAAGATGACCGGCGTCAAACCAACCCGCGTCCACGAGTTCCGCGTCGTCGAGGCGGATCTCGCCCGCCCGCCATCGAGCCGTAAATCCGATCATGAGCGAGTGCGGGAATGGCCACGGTTGGCTGCCAAAGTAGCGAATGTCGGTCACCGAAATACCGGTCTCTTCCAGTACTTCGCGAGTCACGCATTCCTCGAGTGTCTCGCCGCTCTCCACAAACCCGGCAACAACGCTGTAATGGCCACCTCGAAATCGCGCATTCTGTGCGAGCAGAATCCGATTGTCCCGAATCACCGCACAGATCATCGCGGGTGACACCCGCGGGTACTGCTCGAAACCGCAGGCCGGGCACACGGCGACTCTCTCGTTTTCCCTGTGCTGCGTCGCTTCGCCGCATGCACCGCAGTACCGTGTCGTCCTGTCCCAGTTTGTTACCTGAAACGCCGTTCCGACCGACCAGAATAGGTCGTCTGCGACGCCCCCGAAGAGGGTGCGAAGTTTCACCCAGGTGAAACCGGTCGGCGCCTCCGCCCCGGGGTCAACTCCTGCAGCGAACGCCGCCCGGCCACGAGCTACATAGTGTACGCGCCCTACCGGTACCGGCGGCTCATCGTCGGCATCCAAAGGGGAAACCGGAGCGGCTCCCGTTCGGATACGAGAACGGAATCGTTGCGAAAGATATACCACGGGAGCAGGCTGGATGTCGTCGCGCTCACATAGGGCTCCTTGTCAAATAACCATGACTCGTTCTCCACCGCGGAAGAGACTTATCTTTTTCGTGGATTCGGATATCACCACGCAGACAGCGCGCGTCACCCTGCTGATGGTGGCGGCTGCAGCGTGACGGGCACCCAGGCCCGGTTCGACGGAAACGAACGGCACTTCCGTTCGGAGGTAGGTCCCGGCGGAGACGACGACGCCATCCCCACGGACAATGAAAGCGCCATCGATGCGGGAATACTCCTTGATCGTTTCCTGCAGGCTCGGATCGAGGATGTTTCGCTCCTCCTCCGGATAGCACTGGAACGGATTGATGACGAGCTGCTGGCAATATTGGGCGACATTTTCGGAGTCTCCGAGAACAAACAGCGACCCGGCTGGTTTACCTTCACGACCCTCTATCGCGAGCTCCTGTGCGAGCAGGATCGCCCGTGAAAACACCGATTCCTGCAGATCGATCGGACGGGCCGTTCCGTGAATTGCAAAGAAAATCCGAAACTCCCATTCCACATCGGTGTACAGGATCGTATCGAGGTATCCGCCGCCGGGGGTTCCAAAGACATTCAGGACTTTGTCGCCTTTTTCCAGCAGCCCGCGAGAGAGAATGAACAGGAGGGACAGCTCTACCAGGTTGGTCCGCGTCATGCCCCGAAACGGAACGGTGACTATCTCCCGAAACCCATGATCGGTCCGTTCGAACTGGTCAGGATCGTTGCTCACCAGATAGACGGCGATCCCGGTCAGATCACGCCGCACAAAGTCGAGTGTCCCGACTGCGTCGGCGTTAAGAATAACTGCGCGCACGCCAGTTTGCTCGGCCATTTCAAGTGCGTGTTCGAAAGTGGTCTGTGAGAGTTGGAGACTCTCGCCTCGGTCGGTGCGATGCCGGGAGACCGGTCCTTTCAGGAGGATGGAAGCGGCCTCGTCGACGCTCTCGGCGCTGACCAGTTGTTCGAGCAGCTCCTCGCGGTGCAGCAGCCGCGCAAGCTGGCTGAGAAGGTCGATGTGGCTCCTCCGGTCGGAGAGCAGAAGCACGAGCAGGTACACTGGTCCCTCGTCGCCCGAGTCGTAGACGATTCCGCCGCGGGCGACGCCAAACACGATGGCGGGGGTGATCAGCCCGGGAACAATTATGTGCGGAATTGCAATTGTCGATGATATTCGCGTGGTAAACTGCTCTTCCCGCTTCTGTACTCGTTCGAAGAGTGCGTCGAGATCGAAAGGGGATCCTGGAAGCCCGGTCCGATGAGCGCATTCGGCCAGCTCGCGAAAGGCATCTTCTTTTCCCGCGGACTCGAGATAGAGAATGCGGTCTTTTCGGACAATTGAAGATAACTCCATAATCCCTTTCGAAATAATATACTCCGCGGCCTCATTTGTGCTACTTTCTGGGCACGGACATGCTGGAAAACAGAATCGGAGAAATCGCCGCCCTGGTGACGGCTATTTGCTGGACCGCGACTGCACTCTCATTCGAGGCCGCCGGACGCAGGATCGGCTCACTCGCGGTCAACATCATCCGTCTCGCAATCGCGTTCCTGATCTTTTGCGTACTTTCGCTGATCGTGCGCGGGACGCCGGTTCCCGTGGATGCGGCGCCACGTGTCTGGTTCTGGCTGAGTCTCTCGGGCATAGTAGGGTTCGTGTTCGGGAGATTTGTTTCTCTTTCAGGCATTTATTCTGATTGGCTCGCGCGTGTCGATGTTGATCTACGCATCGGTACCCCCACTCACCGCGGCGCTCGGGTGGGCGGTTCTCGGTGAGACTTTGAGTTTCCGCGGGATGCTCGGCATGGTCCTCACGCTAGCAGGTATTGCCGCGGTAATCCTGCAACGAACGGAGCAGCAGAGCGGGTCCGAAGCCGACGTCGTCGCCGGCAGCAGAATCGCGGTGCCGCGCAGTTTGCCTGACGCCCACGCCGACAGACACCCGGGCACACGCGCCAGGGTCGGGTTCGCGCACCCGGTTCGCGGGATTCTCTACGCGTTCGGCGGAGCGCTTGGACAGGCGGGGGGGCTCGTTCTGAGCAAGCTCGGCGCTCCCACTTTCGATCCATTTGGCGCAACGCAAATTCGTGGAATCGCCGGTATCATCGGTTTCGCGCTCATTGTGACCATCGCGGGAAGATGGAAGCCCATCCTCGGCGCCTTTCGAAATCTGCGGGCCATGACTCAGGTGAGCGTCGGCGCCTTCTTCGGACCATTCCTGGGTGTGTCGCTCGGCCTGTTTGCTGTGCAACACACGTCGACCGGCATCGCGTCGACTATCATGGCGCTGACACCGGTGTTGATCATCGTCCCGTCGGTACTCGTGCTCAAAGAGCGGGTAACACTGCGCGAGATCGGCGGCGCAGTTCTTGCTGTTGGCGGAACGGCGCTCCTTTTCCTATAGACCGAGGTCGGCCGCTACGGTCTTCATACCTTCGATCGTTTCGGTTATCACCTCATTGAGTTCCACGTTGAGCATTGCTGCCCCCTTCTCGATGACCTCGCGATTGACGCCGGCGGCAAAGCTCTTTTCTTTCCATTTTTTTCGGACCGATTTTGCCGTCAGGTCCGACAGGCTGCGAGACGGTCGAACCAGCGCAGTCGAGATGACGAGTCCGGTCAATTCGTCGATTGTATAGAGAACCTTCTCCATCGGGAGTTCGGGCTTGACGTCGGTCATCATCTCCCAGCCGTGGCTCATGATTGCTCGAATGTAGTCCTCCGGCCACCCTTTCCCGGTCAGTATCTCGCGGGTCTTCGCGCAGTGGTTTTCGGGAAACATTTCCCAGTCAAGATCGTGGACAAGTCCTATGATGCCCCATTTGTCCTCGTTCTCACCCAGCTTGCGGGCAAACTGACGCATCGCGGCTTCCACCGCCTTACCGTGTTTCACGTGGCTCTCGTCCTTGTTGTACTCCCGAAGGAGTGCGAGCGCTTCCTCCCGTGTTGGTGTGTGTTGATCCATGGCTTCCGCTCCTTCCCGCACGCTGTACTATCGCGACGAAAAATGATATATTGGCGGAAGTATACGGCAGATCCGCCTGCGCGCGAAGGTCTCCTTCTCCGTCTTTCGTATCTTCCGAACACGTCCGATGTCATGCACATCGTAATTCATTTTTTTTCAGGACTCTCATGAACAACTCAAGCTTCTCTTCACTACAGCTCTCGCAACAGATCTTGGCAACCCTTCTAGACGAGGGGTACCGCGAGCCGACGCCGATTCAGGCTCAGACAATTCCCGCGCTTCGGGCCGGCAATGATGTGCTCGGCTGCGCGCAGACCGGAACAGGAAAAACCGCCGCCTTTGCGCTTCCCATCCTCGAACAGCTCATCGCCGCGCCGCGGCGGCAGAAGGCAGGAGCCGTACGTTTTCTTATCGTGGCCCCGACACGTGAGCTCGCTGCACAGATCGACGCCGCCTTTGGAGTCTACGGCCGGCGCGTTCAGTTCACTCACACATGCATCTACGGCGGCGTTGCTCGCGGGGCCCAGGTTCATTCACTCTCCCGAGGCGTCGATGTACTTGTGGCGACACCGGGGCGGCTGCTCGATCTTCACAACACCAGAGAGCTCTATCTCGATGCGGTCGAAACTGTCGTTCTCGACGAGGCGGACCGGATGCTCGACATGGGATTCATCCGCGATATTCGCAAGATCATCGCCCTCTTGCCGGCCGATCGTCAGACCGTGCTCTTCTCGGCCACCATGCCGGAAGCCATTGGGGAACTTGCCCGCTCGATTCAGCGCGATCCGGTCCGAGTGAGCGTGGCACCGGAGAAGACCACGGCGGACAATGTGGCGCAGAGCGTCATGTTTGTCGAGAAGAACGACAAACGGGCCCTCCTTTCTACGCTTCTCGGCCGGTCGCCGGTATCGCGCGCGCTGGTATTCACTCGAACGAAGCATGGGGCAGATCGCCTGGCCCGCAGCCTGTCGAGCAACGGCATAAGCGCAGACGCAATCCACGCAAACAAGAGTCAGAATGCGCGAACTCGTACCCTTGACAGCTTTCGCCGAGGATCAGTTAAGGTCCTCGTCGCAACCGACCTCGCCTCGCGCGGCATCGACGTGGATGGAATAACGCACGTGTTCAACTACGAGTTGCCGAACGAAGCCGAAACCTACGTCCACCGGATTGGCCGCACGGCGCGCGCTGGGGCCTCCGGCAAGGCGGTTTCGCTGTGTGCACCCGAAGAACGAACACTCCTGCACGCGATCGAAAAGCTGCTGGGCGGACGAATTCCAGTTGAGAACGGAAATCGCGAACGCGTCTACGCGGGCGCCAGGTAGAGTTGCCCGCGCCGGGTTTCGGCAACAGAGAGGACACACCATGGGCATACGTCTGGTCGTTTTCCTGGGAAACCCTGGAACCGAATACCGGAACACGCGGCACAACGCCGGATGGATGCTCCTCGAGCGCCTTCCCGGTGTTGATTCGGTTGCATGGCAGAAGAAGTTCAAAGGGACTGTGGGTGAGCTCCCGGTCCCGAGCGAATTCGGCGCGCACAGGATTCTGCTCCTGCGACCGGAAACCTTCATGAACCTGAGTGGCGAGTCCGTGCAGCCGGCGACCGCCTTCTACAAGATCGATCCACGGGAAACAGTCGTTGTACACGATGAGATTGAACTGCCGTTCGGAACGATTTCTGTCCGCCTTGGCGGCGGCCTGGGTGGGCACAACGGACTGCGCTCGATCGCCGCTCTTCTCGGCACAAACAACTTCGGCCGACTTCGCATAGGGGTCGGCCGGCCTGAACGTGGGAGCGTATCTTCCTACGTGCTCGGCAGGTTCACGCCCGATGAAGAACCGCAGCTTGACCGCCTTCTCAGCGGTTCGGCGGAAATCCTGCTCGAAGTCCTCCGTGGAGCGTCGGTTCCCGCCCGGGCGCGCAACTCACAGCTTCTCTGAAAGTCAAACCTTCTGCCACGCAGCCAGAATCTTCTCGATTCTCTGGTCCGCATCCGGGTCCGCAGCGATTTCTGACTGGTGAACCGCGTACCACTCTGCCGACCATCGCATGCCGAGAGCGAATGTTATCGTCGGATGGAAGGCTGGAACGAAGCGCCGGATCTTGCTGTTGTCAAAAATGACGGTGTAGGCCTTGTCGCCGAGGAGCTCGTCGCCCCGCGCAGGATCGTGAATCGCGATGAAATCACTCGGAATGTGAACAATTTTCGGAACAACGCCAAATGCATGGCCGATGGTACGGTGAATCTCATCCCAGCTCAGCGCCTCGTCGGAGGTGATATGAAACACCTCGCCAACGGCGGATGGATTTCCCAGAAGCCCATTGAACCCGACCGCGAAATCTCGCGTGTGAGTCAGCGTCCAGAGCGACTGCCCGTCGCCGTGCACAATCACCGGTTTTCCCGCCAGCATTCGTGCGGGTACCGTGAAATCTCGCCCGCCAAAGGGCGTAGGAAACCAGCCGACACTGTAGGTGTGCGACGGCCGGACGATCGTCACGGGAAACCCTTGTTCACGATAAGCTTGTGACGAGCAGCTCCTCGCACGCCGCCTTCTTTCGTGAATACTCCCAGTAGGGGTTGTGCAGGAGAGTTCCTTCGGTGATCACCTGGTGCGTGACCGGTTTCTTATAGGCGGAGGCCGAGCTAATGAAAACGTATTGTGCGGTTCTCTCTGAAAAGAGCTCGATATCCGTCTCGATGTGCGCGGGCTCGAAGGCCACCCAGTCGACCACCGTGTCGAAGGTCAGGTCGCCAAGCGCCTTTGTCACCTCGGCCGGCTTGCGAATGTCGGCGATGATGGTCCTGACCCCGTCGGGGACCCGCGCCCGGTTCGTACCGCGATTCAAGTGATAGACTTCAATGCCGCTTCTCTGTGCCTCGAGGGTGCAGTCGAGCGAGATATTGCCGGTTCCACCGATGAAGAGTGCCCTCATCGCGTTCCTCCTCTTTATGATGAAAGCGGCGTTCTGCCGCGAAGTGAGCGAGCTATGGTAAGCCTGTCCGCGTACTCCAGGTCTCCCCCCACCGGCAGACCGAGCGCAAGACGGGAGGTACGCACGTCGGAGCCCTCGAAGAGCTTGACCAGGTAGAGTGCTGTGGTGTCACCCTCCACCGTAGGATTGGTTGCAAGGATAATCTCCGTGACGTCGCCCTCCCTCACCCGTGCCGCGAGACGCGAAATAGTGAGGTCTTTGGGACCGACACCCTCGATCGGCGATATGACTCCCATAAGCACATGGTAAAGCCCGCGGTATTCGCGGGTCGCTTCGAGGACAGCGACATCCTGCGGCTGTTCTACCACGCAGATCGTTGTTCGGTCGCGGGCCGAATCGGCGCAGACGTCGCATGGATCGGCTTCGGTGTAATTTCCACACAGAGTGCAGGGATGGATGCGCTCACGGACATCGGTCAGGGAGCTCGCTAGGCTCCGCGTGAAACTCGGGTCGGCGCGAAGCAGATGGTAGGCAATTCTGGTCGCGCTCTTCTTCCCGATTCCCGGGAGACGGGACAGCTGTCCGATGAGTTGGTCCAGAGCGTTCACGCTACATTCCCATGAAACCCGGCGGAATATTGAGCCCGCCGGTCGCCGACGAAAGCTCCTCGCGCATCTTCTCCTTCACCTTGAACAGGGCGTCGGTGAAAGCCGCCAGCATCAGATCCTGAAGCATCTCGATGTCCGCCGGATCAACCGCTTCTGGCGATATGCGAACCGACAGCACCTGCATTTCGCCGGTCATCTCGACTTTGACCATGTCGCCGCCCGCGGTGCCGACTGCGCGAATCTGCTTCATGCGCTCCTGGGCTTCGGTCATCTTGGCCTGGAGGCCTTGAAAATTCTTCAAAAGGTCCATCGGATTCATGTTCATGTGCTACGCTCCTTGCAGGAATCGACCGGAACGGCGTCGCTACTGGACGACGTCCCCCCGAAACACCTTGCGCACCAATTCGACGCGAGGGTCTGCGTTTTCACTCTTTTGTTCTTCAGGCCGCACGATCTGGACACGCAGCCTGACTTTTCGGCCGAGGACGCCGGAGGCAACGTGACTGACCACATCGGTATCCTGTTTCACCGCATTCGCTGCATATGCGGTCTCGAAGGAGACAACAAGCTCATCGTTAAGGAGCTGCCATGCGAGCGCCTTCTCGAGGTTGGAACCTAGAGTCAGCTTGTTCTTTCGGACCGCGTTGACCACAGCGTCGGCCTGTGCCTTTTCCAGTTCATTGGGAAGCCGCGCATCGGCCTCTCGGGTGCCCGGATCCGATTCGTCGTATTCTGCGTCATCGATGATGTCAGCGTCCTCGATATCGTCTTCGGCGCCTGCCGGTGATTCGGGCGCCGGCCGATGTTCAGGAACCGGATGGGATAGCTGAGCAGAAGTCGCGGGTTCGGCGAAAGTCAAGTGCCCTACGGGCGCCGACGTTTGGGCAGGCGTTCGCCGTACTGAAAGCTTTCCTTCCAGGATTTCCTGCCTGACTCGAGCGATCCCGCGTGAGATTTCTCCGGCGGTAATGTAGTCGCCAAGACCTGCGAGTCTGCTCAGCACCAGCTCAAGCTCGAAACGCGGATTGAGTGAGTAGCGGATGTTTCGGTACAGCGTAAGCAGCAGCTCGATCGCCTTTTCGAGTTGGTCGGCGTTATAGGCATCGACGAGACTCTGCGGAATCGTATCGGCGCGGTACCCAAGGAGCGACTCTTTTCTCACCCCGTGTTTGACGAAAAGCATCGCGCGGTAGTATTCGGCAAGCTCGATCACGAACTGCTCGACCGATACCCCTCCGGCCACCAGCTCCTCGGCAAGCTCAAGGACGCGCCCATGCTCTTTCGAGCGCATCGCCTCGAGCATCCCCGCAATCTGATCAGCTCCCAGCAATCCGAGCTTTTCCCTGATACCCGCCATGCGGATCGTCCCGTCCGAGAAGGCGGCAACCTGATCGAAGATCGTGTAGGCGTCTCGAAGCGAACCGGCCGCCTCACGTGCCACCCAGAAAAGCGCATCCTCTTCGGCCTCGATCCCAAGCTCCGCTCCCGCGTCCCGCAGGCACTCGATGATGCGCTCCGCCGGAATCAGGCGGAAATTGAATTGCTGGCAGCGCGAGCGGATGGTCGCCGGCACCTTGTGTATCTCGGTGGTAGCGAAGATGAAAATGATGTAGGGCGGCGGCTCTTCAATGGTTTTGAGCAGCGCATTGAATGCGCTGTTCGACAACATGTGGACTTCGTCGATAATGTAGATCTTGTAGCGGGAACTCTGTGGCGCGAAAAGCACTTCGTCTTTGATCTGGCGAACGTCGTTTACCGACGTGTTTGAGGCGCCATCGATCTCGATAACGTCAAGCGACGTGCCGCGTGAGATCTCCTCGCTGCCGGGAAAATCGTCGCAGGCGTCGGCTGTTGGCGCGGAGGGGCAGTTGAGCGACCGGGCGAGAATGCGCGCGGCAGAGGTCTTTCCGACACCACGCGGGCCGCTGAAAAGATAGGCGTGTGCGATGCGTCCAGTTTTCAGGGAGTTCCTGAGCGTGGCAACGACGAACTCCTGTCCAACAAGGGCGTCAAAGATTTTCGGTCGCCGTCGTGTTGCTGTTACTTCGTATGCCATCTGTCCGTGTCCATGGGAAAGGAAACCCCTTTAGCTCCGACCAAGCTTACCTGCACACACCTTCCATTCGCTTACCGTTGCTTCCTTCCGGACCTGGCGGGGTTGGGCGACGGCCGATTGCGCAGAGCCTGACCATCAACACTAAAGGGGCCCTATCAATCCGGAGAGAGAGGGATTCGAACCCTCGGTACCCTTTCGGGTACGCACGCTTTCCAAGCGTGTACCTTCGACCGCTCGGTCATCTCTCCCAACGTACAGGTGGGATAGGCGGAGAGAGAGGGATTCGAACCCTCGGAGCTGCAATGCAGCTCAACGGATTTCGAGTCCGCCCGATTCAACCGCTCTCGCATCTCTCCGTTACTTGCTGGGGTCATACCTGACCACGGGTACGGTCCGTTACTATACACAATGACCCGAGAAGTTTCAATCACCGTCGCTTTCGCGTGGTCGGCGGATCGCGACGATGCTGGTGCAGGGATTTTGCATTCCTTCGCCCCATCAACAACAATTCGAACGGATAACCACCACCCGATCTCAACACGTATTGGAGGAAAGAACTCATGAAAATGCTCTTCGGTCTCATTACGCCGGTGCTGCTGTCACTGCTTCTTGCGGGCTGTGCAACGCTGCGCTCGAGAAGCAATGACCGGCCACAGAACATGAGGTCGGGGCATTCCACCGGACGAGTGGGTAAAAAAAGAGCCCCTCGGTGCGAGGGGCTCGACGCGTGCCCAAGAGGACTCGAACCTCCGGCCTTCAGATCCGCAATCTGACGCTCTATCCATCTGAGCTATGGGCACATTCCGTAAAAGAGTTCAAGCCGGTGCGGGACCTTTCGATCACTCACCGGCTGATCTACGCTCTCGGAGAGGGAGGGATTCGAACCCTCGGTACCCTTTTGAGGTACAACTCCTTAGCAGGGAGCCCGATTCGGCCACTCTCGCACCTCTCCCGATCTGACCTAACGGAGAGAGTGGGATTCGAACCCACGGAGCCTTGCGGCTCAACGGTTTTCAAGACCGCCTCTTTCGACCACTCAGACATCTCTCCAGCTTTATGCCAGGGCTTCACTATATCGACCACCTGTTCCCGTGTCAACTTCGGGGGGTGAAGTCACGGCCGTTCGTGGCCTCAGCGGGATGTGTTTTTCACTTTGTGTCGAGCGAGACGCCGCCGGAAAACGGCGACGGCGCAACGCACTTCGGAGCTTTCGCGTCGATGGCGATTCCGGTAGATTGGTTCGGTGAAGACTCTTTCGCGTAATTTCTTTCGCAGGGACTCAACTACCGTCGCCCGCGAACTGATCGGCAAGCTTCTCGTCCGCGACACAGGAGAACAGCTTCTGGTATGCCGCATTGTCGAAACGGAAGCGTACAATCAGGAAGATCCTGCCTCCCACTCCTTTCGCGGGCTCACGGCTCGGACGGCACCTATGTTCGAGGCGGGAGGGATTGCCTATGTCTACTTCATCTACGGAATGTACGACTGTTTCAACGTGGTAACCGATCGCGCAGGGTATGGAAGTGCCGTGCTCATTCGCGCCGCAGAACCGCTGGCGGGGTTTGAAGTGCTGTGGGGAAACCGCTTTCGCGAAAGTCCCGCGCCCGAATTCGACCCATCGAGTACCGTTCCGCCCTATATTCGCTCCCTCACCAACGGCCCGGGAAAACTGGCAAGAGCAATGGCGATCACTCGCGAACGGGACAACGGAAAGGATTTAACGAGGAGCGATCTCACGATTCAGGATGACGGTTTTGACATTGGCGGGCGCGTCGAAACTGATGTGAGAATCGGCATTTCGGTGGGAGTCGAAAAGGAGTGGCGCTTCTACCTGGCCGCAAGTCCATACGTGTCGCGCCGGCGCGCCGGTCAGTCCCCAAGAAGCTCCACAAGCCGTTCCAGGTCCTCGAGCGAGAAGTAGCTTATCTCGATTCTTCCCTTGCGATGAGAGCCGCTTACCACAACCTTTGTTCCGAGTTTCGTTACCAGGCGCTCCTCTATCTCACGAAGCTCGACGGTTTTCGTGCCGGGGCTGGCTTTCGCCGTGCCAGACGTTTTACGGTATCCCGAGGGTTTTCCCGGCTCGTTCAATCTTCGCGCCTCGTTCTCCGCTTCCCGCACCGAAAGCCCATCGCCCACGATCCGTCGAAAGAGTGCGAGAAGCTCTTCCTCCCGGTCCAGTGTAAGAAGCGCACGCGCGTGACCGGCGGTTAGGTCGCCTGCTACGAGCGATTGCTGGACCTCCGCGGGAAGCTTCAGCAGACGGAGACTGTTCGCTATCGTCGATCGGTTTTTCCCGAGTCGTCCGGCCACCTCGTCCTGATTGGCGCCGGAACTCTCCATGAGCGATCGGTAGGCCTGCGCCTCTTCGACCGGATTGAGGTCTTCGCGCTGGATGTTCTCGATGAGCGCAATTTCCAGTTTCTCCTCTTCGGAGAACGCTCGAACGATGACCGGCACCTCCGTGAGCCCTGCAGCCTTCGCTGCCCGGAGCCGCCGTTCACCGGCAATTACGAGGTATTCGCCGTCTGAACCCTCTTCGACCAGTATCGGCTGCAACACACCGCGGGTTCGAATCGAATCGGCGAGCTCCTTCAGTGCCTGTTCGGAGAAGCTCTTTCTGGGCTGATGCGGATTTGGCTTCAGTCGATCGATTTGAAGCGCGTGCGTACCGGCGGACGTGCGCTGACTGTCGTCGTTCTCGAGCCCCTGAAGCAGTGCGTCAATTCCCTTTCCGAGACCTCGCTTAGTCACGGGCTATTACCTCTTCGGCGAGTTTCTGATACGCCTTCGCCCCGAGGCACTCGGCGTCGTAGATACTGATTGGTACCGCGTGCGAAGGAGCTTCGGAAAGCCGCACATTGCGCGGAATAATGGTCTTGAACACCCGCTTCCCGAAGTAGCTTATGACCTCCTGGACGACATCCTGGGCCAACCGCGTTCGTGAATCGTACATCGTGAACATGATGCCGCCAATGTCGAGCCGGGAATTGAAGGTCTGCTGGACCCGTTTTATGCTCTGCAGAAGCTGGGTCAACCCTTCGAGGGCGAAGTACTCGCACTGCAGCGGTATGAAGACCAAATCAGCCGCCGAAAGTCCGTTGACGGTGAGTACGCCGAGTGATGGGGGAGAATCGATAAAAATATATTCATATTCGTCTCGGTGAGTCTCGAGCGCGTGTTTGAGAAAGTACTCCCGCTGCTTCTGATTGACGAGTTCGACATTGGCCCCGCTCAGGTTGTGGTTCGATGCAATGATCGAAAGGCCTTCGACAACCGTCTTCTGAACCGCCTGGGGGAATTCGATAGAACCGGTAATCAGCTCGTAGATGCCGGGCGCGTCTTTTCGCGCACCCACGCTGCTGGACAGATTCCCCTGCGGGTCGAAATCGACCAGCAATACCCTCTTTCCCGCGGCGGCGACGTAGGCGCCGAGATTCACCGCGCTGGTGGTTTTGCCAACACCGCCCTTCTGATTCGCGAAGACAATGATCTTCCCCATGTTCACCGGAAGTATACTCGAATCGCTTGATGATGTCATGCGTGATTCCGTGCCAGAAGACCAAAATGGTAATTCCTTCCACCAACTTCGCCGATAAGAATGTGAGGCGGGGTGTGATTGATGTTGTCGCCGCGCTCATTGCGCATGTCCAGGAAAGGGGACGTTATCTCGTGACGCTGCGCGCTCCTGGTCAAACCCGGGAGAATCAGTGGGAGTTTCCCGGTGGCAAAATCGAGGCGAATGAACAATGGCCCGAAGCTCTCGCCCGGGAGTTGCGCGAAGAGCTGAACGTGACCGCGAGGATCGGGCCGCTTTTCCTCGTGACGGCGCATCGGTACCAGGACGTGTCAATTCGGTTATGGACCTACCGCGTGGAGATTGCCGGGATCCCCGAACCGGGACCGAGTCACTCGCGGGTTGCGTGGATGTTGGCCGCCGAAATGCTTTCCGCTGATTTCTCGGCAGCTGACCTTCCGGTGATACGAGCGCTCGAGGCGGGAATTGGACGAGACTGATCACCTTCGGATGTTTAGCCGAAATTCACTTTTTTTGCGGTCGTCCATTCTGTCGTTGAAATGTATGGCAAATATGTTAGATTTATAGTACCGTTGTTCGAATCTGCTTCCAGCACTGAACATCCGGGAGACGAGCCAGGATCGGTAGTATGAAAAGTGAGCACGTGGATAGCAAGCAAGTTCACGCCCTGACCAATAAGGACGTTATGAAGACGTTTCCCAAGATCGAGCTCCATCGCCATCTCGAGGGAACGTTTGCTTTGACCACAATGCACAAGATGGCAATGAAGAACAAGCTCCCGCTTCCGCGCGATTTCGCCGCGTTCAAGCAGGAGGTTCAATTTCCGCGCAATTCGGAACCGGATTTTCTTCTCTTTCTTTCGAAATTCAGAACTGACTGGTACAAAACGCTCGACGATGTGTATCAGGTCGTTTACGACGCAATCCGCGAACTCGTTGTCGACGGGATTTTCTATATTGAAATGCGATTCTCGCCGGAACACTACGCACTGCAGAATGGGTTCGACCGCAAAGAGATCACAAAAATCGTAATTGGCGCCGGGAATAAAGCTGCCGCGGAGATCGGGGTCTACATCAAATATCTGATCACCTTCAACCGCAACAAACAGAACGCAGAACAAATGACCTCGCTCTACAAAGAGCTGCAGAAACTCGACGTCCCGGATGTGGTAGGGGTGGATCTCGCCGGCGATGAGCTGAACTTCCCGCCGGAACTTTTCACCAGCTTCTTCGACGTTATCAAGTCAGACGGCGTCTACCGTTCCACTATTCATGCGGGTGAAGTGACACCCGCTTCTCAGATCTGGGACGCGATAAAGCTTCTCCACGCCGCTCGCATCGGACACGGCACTTCGGCAATCAACGACGTCAAACTGCAGGCCTATCTGCGGGAAAACAGCATCGCTCTCGAGCAGTGCATCACCAGCAACCATCAGACCGGCTCGTGGATCGACGAGCAGCGCCACCCCATGGGCGAGCTCTACCGAAACCGCGTTCCGGTGACCATCAACTCAGACGATCCGTTCATTCAAAATACCGATCTCACCGACGACTATATCAAAGCGGTAAAGTACTTCGGATTCGGCGTCGACGATTTGCTGAAAATGAACATGACGGCGCTCGAAACAAGCTTCCTCCCGGAAACGCAGAAGATGAAGCTCGCTCAGGAATACATGGCCCGATTCAACTCGTTCCGCTCAACTCACAATCTCTGAGATTTCGATCATTATCTGTCCCCGCGAAACGTCGGCAAGATCGCGCCGACAGCTTTCGATCCGTCCTGCAGGCAGCAGGCCCTTCACATCAACTTTTTCGCCGAAGGTTTCGCGAATCTCCCGGGCGTTGTGTCCGTGCAGCAGGCGAATTGCGGCGTCGTAAAGCTCGTACGGAACCGTCACGGAAAATCCGGTCATCTGTACGAGCGGCTGGACGGTGAGCCGGTCCGCAGTGAGTGCGGCGCATTCACCGTAGGCCCGCGAGAGCCCGCCGGTTCCGAGTTTCGTCCCACCAAAGTAGCGAACGATCATAATCAGCGTATTCGTAAGCCGTCTGCCACGAATAGCATCGAGAATCGGTCGCCCAGCGGTACCTTTTGGTTCTCCGTCGTCGCTCATTCCCACAGTCTCGCTCTGAGTCGTCCCGGTAATGAACGCGTGGGCGACGTGCGTGGCACCAGGATAGACGGACCGGCACCGTTCAAGCTCGGACTTTGCCTGCACGGCGGTTTCGATCTTTCGGGCAACACCGACGAACCGCGAGCGGCGAACTTCGAGGCTTGCTGTCGCTTCACCGACAGGAACATAAAATTCGGAATCGGATTGGCCGGTCATGCTCACGGTGATTGTTTCACGTGAAACAATTCGCTGCCCGCCGGGCGGGGCAGCTATTCGTCCAGGGCGGGTTCATCGTCGACGTCAAGATCCCCGGAATCGTCAAGACCGGACCCTTCCGTCCCCTGCGCGTCGTCGGTTTCTCGATCCGTTTCAGCGGACGGATCCTCAGAGTCCCCGTTGCCCTCGTATCCATCGAGACTAACCTCGGGCATTTCGCTCAACGTCGAGATATCGGTCTCCTGATCCTCGCTGTCCGCCTTGTCAATCCCGACCACGAAATCCGGCTGCTGGATGTCCACGACCCGCACACCGGAAGCCTGGCGTCCGTAGGGCCGGATTCCTCTTACCCGGATCCGGATAGTGTTTCCCTGGGAGGTGATAACGACGATCTCATCGTCTTCGGATACCGGCAGTATACCGACGATTTCACCGGTCTTTTCATTCACGCTCGAAGCGATCTGCCCGCGGGTTCCACGGCTGTGCCGCGCAAAGAGATCGAAATCTGTGCGTTTTCCGTACCCGTATTCGGAGACGAGCAACATCTGTTCGCCCTCCGTTACCATCACGACGCCGGCAAGTTCGTCCTTGGCTCCCAGCCGAATGCCTTTCACGCCACGACTGGAACGACCCATCGGCCGAACGCTGGTTTCAGTCATTCGCAGTCCGAGCCCTTTCCGGGTAACGATGAGCAGCTCGCTGTCGCCCGTTGTAAGCAAAGCGGTGACGATCCTGTCTCCTTCGTCGAGATTTACCGCGATAATGCCCCGAGTCTTCGCGTTGGAGAACGCCGAAGTCTGTACCTTCTTCACCACACCCTTGCTGGTTGCAAGAAAGACGTAGCTCGTGTCTGAAAATTCCTGGAGACAGACGACCGCGGCAATCTCCTCGTTTTGTGAGATCGCAAGCACGCTCTTGATGTGCTGGCCACGAGCCGACCGGGCGGCCTCCGGTATCTCGTGCACCTTCAACCAGTACGCCTTGCCGGCGCTGGTAATGAACAATATATAGTCGTGCGTTGAGCCGATGAAAATTTGCTGGACGAAGTCATCCTCTTTGAGTTTGGTCGACATCGAGCCCTTTCCACCGCGTCCCTGAAGTCGGTAGGCCGAATAGGGAACCCGCTTGATGTACCCGCGGTGCGAGATCAAGACAACCATATCCTCTTTCTGGATGAGATCCTCGATGTTGATCTCCTCGACTTCATTGGGAACGATCTGTGTCCGTCGTTCATCGCCGTACTTGTCAGCAAGAGCCTGCATCTCGTCCTTCACCAGGCTGAGAATTTTCTCTTCGCTCGCAAGAAGATCCTTCAGGTAACGGATCAGCGCGAGTACCTCCTGAAGCTCATCGATGATCTTTTGAGTTTCGAGGTTGGTCAGTTTCTGCAATCGCATGTCCAGAATCGCCTGAGACTGAATCTCGCTCAGACCGAAGCGACTCATGAGCCCGGTGCGCGCAGCATCCACGTTTGCCGAGCTCTTGATCAGCTGGATCACTTCGTCGATATTGTCCAACGCAATCTTCAGCCCTTCAAGTATGTGCGCTCGCTCCTCGGCCTTGCGAAGATCGTACCGGGATCGGCGAATCACCACCTCTTTGCGATGATCGATGTAGTGCTGGATAGTCTCTTTGAGAGTAAGGACCTTCGGCATGCCGCGAACAAGGGCCAGCGCGTTTACGTTGAAATTGACCTGCAGCTGCGTATTCGCAAAAAGCTGATTGAGCACGATCTTTGGACTCACCCCTTTCTTCAGCTCGATTACCACGCGCATCCCGCTTCGGTCAGACTCGTTGCGAAGATCGGATATCCCGTCTATCTTGTGGTCCCGCACCAGATCGGCGATCCGGATAAGCAACGTGGAGAGGTTAACCTGATACGGTATCTCGGTAACGATGATTACGTCGCGGCCGCTTTTCGTCGATTCTATCGAGAATCGGGCTCGGACGGTGATTCGCCCGCGTCCGGTGCGGTAGGCATCAAGGATACCGCGGCGCCCGAAGATAATCCCGCCGGTCGGAAAATCCGGGCCGGTGACCTTTTTCACGAGCTCATCGACATCGATCTCAGGATTCTCGATAGTTGCAGCCACCGCGGCCACGGCTTCTCGCAGGTTATGCGGAGGCATGTTCGTGGCCATACCGACCGCGATTCCGCTTGTGCCGTTTACCAGAAGAAAAGGAAGAGCTGCCGGAAGGACGAGCGGTTCCTCCATCGAATCGTCGTAGTTGGGGCCAAAGTCGACGGTGTCTTTCTTGATGTCGGCGAGCATCTCTTCAGCGATTGGGCTCAACCGCGCCTCGGTATACCGCATGGCGGCCGGCGGATCACCTTCGACTGAGCCGAAGTTCCCTTGCCCGTTTACCAGCAGATACCGAAGTGAGAAGTCCTGGGCCATGCGCACGAGTGCATCATAGACGGAAAGATCGCCATGGGGGTGGTATTTTCCGAGTACGTCACCGACGATGCGCGCGGCCTTCTTGGTCGGTCGGTCGGCCCGGAGTCCCATCTCGCTCATCGAGAAGAGAATCCGACGATGTACCGGCTTCAGTCCGTCACGAACGTCGGGCAGCGCCCGAGATACGATAACCGACATCGCATAGGTAAGGTAGGAGTCTTTTATCTCATCCTCGATCGCAACCGGGATGACTCGTCCGCGCATGTCTGACACTGCAATCTCCAAAAAGAATCGAATCGAAAAACCGCGCGCAGAAGTGCGCGGCTCTTTTCACATCTGGACTTCAAACGTCGAGGTTTGAGACCGAGAGAGCGTGGGCCTCGATAAACTCCCGCCGTGGCGCCACCTGTTCACCCATGAGCGTCGTGAACATCTCTTCCGCTTCCACCGCGTCTTCGAGACGAATCTGAATGATATTGCGCGTGGTGGGATCCATCGTGGTCTCCCAGAGCTGCTCAGGGTTCATCTCGCCGAGACCTTTGTATCGCTGGATGCTCACCTTTTCGGGCGCCTCGCCATTACCGTTGCCAAGCTCCGTCAGAATCCGCTGGCGTTCATCGTCGTTGTAGGCGTACCAGATCTTCTTTCCAAGGGTCATCTTGTAAAGCGGTGGCATTGCGATGTAGATATGACCGTACTCGATCAGATCCTTCATGTAACGATAGAAAAAAGTGAGAAGCAGCGTGCGAATGTGCGAACCATCCACATCCGCATCCGCCATGATGATGACCTTGTGGTATCGAAGTTTCGAAACATCGAAGTCCGAGCCCGCTCCGGCACCGAGGGTAGCGATTATCGGCTGCAGCTTTTCATTTCCGAGCACCTTTTCAATACGGGTCTTTTCGACGTTGAGCATTTTGCCCCAGAGCGGCAGGATTGCCTGAAACTGCCGGTCGCGTCCCTGCTTCGCGCTTCCTCCGGCCGAATCGCCCTCGACGATGTATACCTCGCACTTCGCCGGATCGCGCTCGGAACAGTCGGCGAGTTTTCCGGGCAGACTTGCGTTTTCGAGGACGCTCTTGCGACGGGTCAGATCGCGAGCCCGGCGAGCGGCCGAACGGGCATTCGAGGCAAGAACTACCTTGTCGAGTACGTCGTTGAGCTCCTGCGGATGCTCTTCGAAATACCAGGTGAGCTGTTCGTTCACGAAAGATTCGACAATACCCTTCACTTCGGAGTTGCCCAGCTTCGCCTTTGTCTGGCCTTCGAACTGCGGTTCGGGAACTTTCACGGAAACAACTGTGGTCAGCCCCTCCCGAACGTCGTCTCCCACGATCGCGTCCTCGAGCTTTTTCGCCAGCTTTGATTTCTTGAGAAATTCATTCAGGCAGCGAGTAAGCGCCGATTTGAACCCGATGAGGTGGGTACCGCCCTCGCGCGTGTTGATGTTGTTCGCGAAGGTAAAAATCGTTTCTACGTAACCGTCGTTGTACTGTATGGCCACTTCGATGAGCACGCCGTCCCGCTCACCCTCGAGGTAGATCGGAACCTTCTGGATCGTCGTCTTGTTCTTGTTCAAGTACTCGACGAACTCACGCACACCGCCGTCGAAGCGAAATGTGTGCTTCTTCTCGGAGGGCAGCCGTTCGTCAGAGAGGTGTATCGTGATACCCTTGTTCAGGAACGCGAGCTCCCGCAGCCGTCGAGACAGCACGTCGAAACTGTATGCGATTGTTTCAAATACCGTCGCGTCGGAAAGAAATCGTGTAGTAGTTCCGCGCTTCTCGCTTGCACCAATGGTCTCGACCGGCGCTTTCGGAACGCCACGTTCATATAATTGACGAAAGATACTCCCGTCGCGGAAGACGGTTACTTCACACCATTCGGAAAGCGCGTTGACGACAGAGACCCCGACCCCGTGCAGGCCGCCGGAGACCTTGTAGCTGTCTTTGTCGAACTTGCCCCCGGCGTGAAGCCGTGTCATGACGACTTCGAGCGCGCTGACATTTTCAGCCAGATGAAGATCCGTAGGAATTCCGCGCCCGTCGTCTTCCACCCTGATGACGTTGCCTTTTTCAATGACCACGTTGACCTCGTTGCAGTAGCCGGCCAGCGCCTCGTCAATGCTGTTGTCTACGACTTCGTATACCAGGTGATGGAGCCCGTCGGGTCCTGTTGTCCCGATGTACATGCCGGGACGCTTGCGGACCGCATCGAGCCCCTTTAGAATCTGAATGTTCTGCGCTGAGTATTTCTGTTGCATGTTATGTTTTCGTATCCTTGACTAGCAGTACCCAGATTATACCTATTATAGGAAGGAAAGTAAAGGTAGCCGACCTTCACCAAGTATTTATACTAAAAACACTTACGATATTTCGAACACAAGGCCGCTCTGCCCCGCGGACGCCCCCGGGGCTCATTCCAGTGCAAATTTCCGCGACCATCGGTGGATAAGTTGTGGATGAATTATTGTTAGATTCTTGTGAGCTATGTAAATAGCCCGGAGTCCGACAAAATCTCCATAAATTCAACGATATCCGATGAAAATCAGCGCAAAACAGCCTACAAATTCGGGTCGATCTGTGATAAAATCCTCTCCTGCTTTGATTCGATATCTGTGCGTACGCGTCTCCCACTACCGCGTGGGTTGTGGAAAAGTTGTGAATAAATTGAGGATACGAAATGAGTAACGGGAGCTGGGACTACACGGTATTCTGGAACGAGACGATGAACCAGATCCGAAACGAGCTCTCGGAGCAAGAATACTCCATGTGGTTCAACCGCATGGAATACGCGGGTGCAACTGAATCGGAAATCATCGTCCGCGTGCCCTCCTCTTTTTACCGTGACCAGGTGCGACAGAGATACTTGTCAAAGATCGAGGACAAGCTCCTCGAACTCTCCGGCAATCGGCTTCGCCTGGATTTCACCGTCAACAAGAGTCCGAATTCGGAACCGGCCCCGTTCAAGCGCCCGTCAGGCGACGCGCACGATGGCCACGCGCAACCTCAGGATATCGTCAAGAGGACAAAGAAGGCAGCGCATGCCAATCTGAAGGAAGAATACACATTCGACAACTTCGTCGTCGGCGCCAACAACTCGTTTGCCGCGAACGCCGCGATGGCCATTGCCAAGAATCCCGGCACCGGCTACAACCCCTGTCTGATCTACGGTGGAGTCGGGCTTGGCAAGACTCATCTGATTCAGTCGATCGGTAATCAGGTCTACCACGAGTTCGACAATCTCAAGATTGTCTACGTCACGATGGAAAGCTTCACCAACGAGTTTATCCAGTCCATTCGGGAAAAGCGCACCCACCTGTTCAAGAACAAGTACCGTTACGCCGACGTCCTTCTCATCGATGACATTCACTTCCTCCAGAAAAAGACGGAAACGCAGGAAGAACTTTTTCACACTTTCAACGCTCTGTATGACGCCAATAAACAGATGGTCTTCACCTGCGACCGACCGGTGTCCGAGCTGAAAGAGCTGACCGACCGCTTACGCAGCCGATTTGAACGTGGCTTGAACGTGGATCTCCAACCCCCCTCCTTCGAGACCCGTTACGCAATTCTCAAGAAAAAGATTGAGCGATCGAACATCGACATTCCCGAACAGGTCATTGAGTTGATCTGCAACAACGTCACCACGAACGTTCGCGACCTCGAAGCTGCTCTGACAAAGCTCGTCGCCTACGCCGATCTCGTGAACAAGAACATTACACTCGACATTGCACAGCAACAGCTGAAAGACTTCTTCGCCAGCCCCAAACAGAACAATGTAACAATGGACACGATTCAACGAACCGTCGCCGACTACTTCAACCTCTCGGCAAATGATCTCAAAGGAAAAAAGCGAACCAAGGTCATTGCCTTTCCGCGACAGCTTGCGATGTACATCACCCGGGAAATAACCGAGTTCTCAACCACCGAAGTCGGCCTTGAGTTCGGCGGGCGTGACCATACTACGGTCATGCACGCATATCAGCGAATCGAGAATCGGATGAGAACGGATCCGACCCTCGAGCCCACGGTGCAATTTCTTATCCGATCCATCAAGGAACAGAGCACCAAGTCCTGATTGTTCCCGGGTATAACATGTTGGCAGGTTGGGCGCAGCTTGTGCGTAACCTCATGCGCTGTGGATATTGTGGAAAAAGCGCAACGGAGAACAAAATATTCTCCACAGCCGAATCGGTTGTACTATAATGACTTGTAGCCCTTATACACATGCCAACAGGGCTTACTACTATCATTACTAGAATTTAGATATATTGAGATGTCTCAGAAGAACATCGGAAGGAGCCTTATCATGAAGTTCACCTGCGAACGCGACGTCATAATTCGCGAGATCTCGATTGCACAAGAAATCATCTCATCAAGAAACGCACTTTCGATTCTTTCGAACGTGATGCTCGAGGCAAACGAGAATACCGTGTTGATTCGCGCAACCGATCTGAAGGTGGGTTTCGAAACAAAGATACCGGCCGATGTATCGATAGCCGGAAGCACCACGGTCTTTTGCGACAAGTTCATCGGCATTCTTCGTTCACTTCCCGCCGGAGATGTGGAGTTCGAACAGGGAAGTGATACGAAAGAACCCGACGCATTTCTCATCCGCCCGGTATTCAAGAAAATCGACTTTCGTCTCAAGAGCATAGCGGCCGACAAATTTCCCGAGATTCAAATGGCTGCCGAGGAGCTCTTTTTCCAGTTCCCGCAGAAGGATTTCATCGAGATGATCGGGCAGACAGTCTTCGCTGTATCCGACGACGAGACACGATATTTCATGAACGGTGTGTATCTCGAGAACAGTGAGGGCAAGCTCGTGATGGTGGCTACCGACGGGCGTCGGCTCTCGTTTATCAGTAAAGAGACTGAAGGATTGCTGAAGGATTTTTCCGGAGTCATTGTGCCGCCGAAGGTTTTGAACCTCGTCCGGAAGCTGGCATCCGGGGAAGGCTCGTTCTCGCTCGCTGTAACCGACAAGAACCTTTTTGTTCATTTCGATAATCAGAAACTCACTTCGGCTCTCATCGAGGGACAGTTTCCCAACTACCGGCGCGTGATTCCGGAGCAGCAGGAGCACTCTGTAACGCTCAACAAAGCCGAGCTGGTTGAAGCAATCAAACGTGTGTCACTTCTCGTCGAGAAGTCGCGAAGAATCTATCTGTCTTTGAGCGAAAACACGCTGGTCCTCAGCTCGGAGGAGAGCGACATCGGCGTTGCGCGTGAAGAAATATCCTGCAAATATGAAGGCCCCGAGATTACGATGGCGGTGAACTATCAGTATCTGACCGAACCATTGCGGGTAATCAGCGATGAAGAGGTGATAATGCGTTTCACGGAGGCGACGAAGGCAGTGAGTCTCTACTCCGTTCCCGAGCGCGATTTCTTTCACATCATCATGCCGATGCAGCTCGAGTAGCCTTCTTTTGATTTCTCGAGACTGATGAGTTATCGCAGAGTCCGGCTCTACCAGTTTCGCAACCTTGTCGATACAGAGATCGACGTGGCGGCGCCGGAAGTCTTTCTCATAGGTGAGAACGGTCAGGGAAAGACCAACTTTATCGAAGCGATCTATCTGCTCAGCTTTGCCTCCTCCTTCCGCACGCGCAAAGAGCAGACGCTTATCCGTACCGGGGCAGAAGAGGCGGCGCTGACCGGATGGCTGTCGGGTGAGGGTTCGACCGAAGAGACGGTTTTCCTGCGGCTGGGCGGGGCGAAAAGGGAAATCCGCCTCAACGGCAAGGTCATCTTAGATCGCAAGGAACTCATCGAACACACCCCATGCATTGTTTTCTGCCACGACGACATCGAATTCGTAAGGGGCGCACCCGACATGCAGCGCTGGTTCTTCAACCAGACGCTAAGCCTCTACGATTCGGGCTGTATCGATCGCCTTCGCACCTATAGCCGAATTCTCAGACTGAGGAACGCCGCACTCAAGAATATCCATGAACTCGGCACAGATTCCGAGACCGTGAAGCTTCTCGATGTCTATGACGAGCAGCTGGCAGGAGCCGGCATCGTGCTACGGGAGGATCGACAGGCGGCGGTAGAGGCGTTCAATCAGCCCTGTGCAACCATCTTTCGGCGGATCTCTCTCATCCAGGAAGACCTGGTCATCCACTACCAGCCATCGTGGAAAAACGAAACAGACATCGATAGGGTGGTCGAACACCTCAGGCGCAGACGAGCGCAGGACGTGCGATTTGGTACAACCACCAGCGGGCCTCACCGGGACAGGTTTCAGTTCCGCGTAGGGAAACGGGAGTTCACCCAGTTTGCGTCTACCGGGCAGCTCCGTCTCATGTCTCTGATTCTGCGCGTGGCTCAGGCGCGGTTTTATGCCGAACGGACCGGACGTAAACCGGTCCTTCTGCTCGACGATGTCCTGCTCGAGCTCGATCGTGAACGACGCATCCGTTTTTTCGCGGAGCTCCCGGTCTACGATCAGGCATTCTTCACCTTTTTGCCGGACGAGCAGTTCTCCGCCTACCGGAAACGTGATACGCTGGTCTACCGGGTAGAGGCTGGTACGCTGAATGGAACGAGCGGGTGACCTTCTTAGACGTTTTTTTGAATATCACAATCTGGGAAAAGAGGGTGAAACCTACGTATCGTTCTTCAGCTCGTGGGCTCGCATTGCCGGCAGGGATCTCGCTGCCCACTCCCAAATAGCGGACATCCGTCACAACGCGGCGATAGTCGAGGTCGACCACCCGGCCTGGATGCAAATTCTTCAGATGAAGCAGAAGTCGGTTCTGGAAAGCATGAAGGCGCAGTTCCCTGATCTGGGGATCGCTTCGATCCAGATGCGCCTCGTCGATCGCGCAACATGGCGCGTCCCGTTGGGCGGCGACTCGGAGCCTGCCCAACCTGCGGCAACCGGATCAGAAGCCGTGGAGAGCTTCCCGGCAGGCTCCACCGAGACAATCGCGACAGAAGAGATGAATTCCGGCCAGGAAGAGCCCGCGCAGAACAGCCGCCTCGATGCCCTCCTCGACAGACTCAAAGAACAGGTGGATGCCCGCGAACGCGAGCGACAAAACGATCGATAGGCGAAATGGACGGCTCTCGACCCGGCAAGAGTCCTCGTGAAATGCGAAACGGCACGCCGGCGTGTGCACTACCCGCCCGGACTCGTCTCAATGCGTTTGACACACGACAGCGCATTCCGGTATACTGTTGTACCCGTAAGTCTCATGATAGACTAAATTTGTCATGTTTCCGCCCGATTTGGCGGTGTCCCCCGGTTGCGCCTTTGATTGGAATCGATCCCGACGCGCATATGGGACTTGCGGCCCTTAACTTGAGAAACCTGGAATCCAGAAGGAGATAGACGAATGAAACGGACCTACCAGCCCAGCAAGACCCGGAGAAACCGCCGATTCGGCTTTCGGGCAAGAATGAAAACCAAAGGTGGACGTCTCGTATTGAAGCGACGCCGGGCGAAGGGACGTACGAAACTGAGCGCCTCTGACGAGAAGAAGAAATACTGATTCCGCATGTGGCACGGTACGGTTTACCGAAATGTGAGCGATTAGCAGACACCGGGCAGATACGCGCCCTTTTTGGAGCCGGCAAGAAATTCAGCGTGCCCGCCATGCGTCTGGTGCTCCGGGCCAACGATCTTCCCCACAATCGTGTACTAATTGCTCCAGCAAGGGCCTATCCGAATGCGGTTCAGCGGAACCGGGCGAGACGAATCGGCAGAGAAATCTACAGGCACGTTCGAAGCCGTCTTCTCCCTGGATTTGACCTGGGGTTCATCATGTACCCGGGCGACGATTCGTATGACTCTCGGGAAACACAGGTGCTCCAGCTTTGTCGACGCGCCGGAATTTTACGACCTACAGGAGAGTGAATGGACAAGAGGACGCTGCTCGCGGTTGTCATATCCGTTGTAGTAATAACTGTTGGATTTACCATACAAAGTCTGTTGTTCTCGCCGGAGCCGTCGGCTCAGCCGCAAGCAACCCAGACATCGAAAACCGAAGCGCAGCCCGCGACCCCGGCCAACGGTCAGCCGTCGGGACAACAGGCTCCGACAGCTGCGCCGCAAACCAGTGGCCAGACCCTCTCGAGTAGCCCTTCCGGTACCGTTGTACCGGTTTCCGAGATCGGGCTTACCGAGCAGAGCTATGTGATTCAGACCGATCTGTTCCGGGTCACCTTCACGAACAGGGGCGGTGATGTAGCCTCATTCGAGCTGCTCAAGCACACCGACGGTAATCATCCGCTGGACATGGTGGACCGCGGGAATACGCAACAGACCGCGTTCCAGATCCGTTTTGGCGGACCGGATGCCGCGCCGGTGGAGGCGCTTTTTCATTATCGCCGGATAGACCAGAACACGGTCGAGTTCTTTCGCAGCTTCTACATCGAGGGACACCCGGACAAGCCGTTCACGGTCCGAAAGCGATACGAATTCAAAAACGGCGACTATCTGATGAATCTGAGCATCTCGGTCGAGAACAGCGTAAATGAGTACCTTCCTCTGGATTTCAACAAGATCGCATACACCCTGGGGTACGGGCCGCAGATAGGGCCGACTTTCACTTCGCTCGACGGACGGAACGACTATCGCAAGTTCATCTACCTCGTCGGCGGTAAGAAGAAAGAGACAACGCTGAAACCCGACACCATCCAGTCGGTCGACACACAGGTCGACTGGGCAGCCATTGTCGGCAAGTACTTCACCGTCATCGCGGTTCCGGATGCAGCCGGATATACGACAGTCCTCTCGACGAAGCCCGCCGATGGTATCCCGGCAGCCGATCGCCTCTTTCTCGAGCGGCCGGTGATAAACGCGTCCAAAATCACCGATGTCTTTCGTTTCTACGTGGGGCCGAAGGTGCAGCGGACACTCGACAGTTATGACCGCACCGACCTGAACGCCTGGGGCCTGAGCAACCTGAAGTTCGGCGACGTGCAGGACTCACGCGTCCTTCTCGGCTGGCTGGAAAACATACTGAAGTTCTTTCTCCAACTCTTCTACAAGGTTGTGCCCAACTACGGGATCGCGATCATCCTTCTTACGATTCTGGTGAAGGTGGTACTCTATCCGTTGACGCGCAAGAGCTTCCAGTCGACGGCGCGAATGCAGCAGCTCGCTCCGAAGATCGAAGAGCTCAAGGCCAAGTTCAAAGACAACGCGAACAAGATGAACCAGGAGATGGCGGCCCTCTACAAGAAGGAGGGGGTCAATCCCATCGGTGGGTGTCTACCGATGTTGCTCCAGTTCCCGATCTTTATTGCCATGTACGGCCTGTTCAACAACCACTTCGACTTGCGCGGTGCGACCTTTATTCCCGGATGGATTACCGACCTCTCGGCGCCCGAGTCGATCTGGCATTTCGGCAACGGTTTTCAGCTTCCCATTCTCGGGTGGACTGATCTGCGGCTGCTTCCGATTATCTATGTAGCGAGCCAGATCATTTCCAGCAGGCTCACGCAGACGCCGGGAACCACGAGCAACAGCCAGATGAAACTAATGACGCTCGGACTTCCGGTCGTATTTTTCTTCATTCTCTACAATGTCCCCTCGGGACTTCTGGTCTACTGGATTGTCACCAACGTCCTCAGCGCCGGGCAGCAGTACTACATCACCAAGATCCGGTATCCGCATCTGCATCCTCAGGCGGTCGCGTCGGCCGGGCCGCCGCAAAAGGGGAAGAAACGATCCAAAGCGCAAACCAAGTAAGAGACATCGGCCGGATGACCGGGTGTCGGGAGATTTAAATGATAAAGGAATTCGAGGGAAAAACAGAACGGGAAGCTATCGACAACGCGGTTGCCGAGCTTGGCCTCGAGCGTGACGAGTTTGACGTGGAAATCGTTGAGACGCAGAAATCCGGGTTCCTCAATCTACAGAAAAAGGTGCTTATCCGCGTGCACACTCACACCGACGGTTCCTACGGCGGACGTGAGGTATACGGGTCACACGTAGCGACAAACATGGAGCCCGAAAACGACTTCGAGCACGCCCTGGTCGATTTCGCGCAGAATCTGACGGAGAAGATGGGCTACCCAGCCAAAGCGAAGGTGATGTACCGGGAGGAGCGCAAGATCGGCATTCGGCTCGATTCCGAGCACTCCGGCATGATTATTGGACGAAAGGGCAAGAACCTCGATGCCATTCAGCTTCTCATCAACGTTGTGGCAGGTAAGCTTGGCGATTCAGACACCCGGGTCATCGTCGACAGCGAAAACTATCGAATGCGTCGCGAAGAGAGCCTTATACGACTTGCGCAGAAAGTGGGCGACCAGGTGAAGCGGACAAAGGGATCGAGGCTTCTCGATCCGATGAATCCATTTGAAAGAAGACTCATCCACACCACGCTCAGCAACATTGAAGGAATCGACACGAAGAGCGAGGGAGAAGGCCTCTACAAGCAGGTGAGAGTTTTCTATAAGGGTATCGGCCGCTAGAATCGCGCGGTGGACAAATTGTGCAAAATATGGCCGTCCCGGATTTCTATCCGGAGCGGCCATTTTCGCTTCATAACCCGAATTTGGCGGTATTTGGCCATGCCGCGACCGGAATGGCTGTTCGACCATGCCGACCGCGGTCATTATCGAGCAAAATTTGACCTGTTTGGGTTACCCTCGGCTGAGTGCGTTTCCGCAAGTTCCCAAACGATCTACCGGAGGTTGATTCAATCAATTGTGCATAAGCTGTGGACAAGTTCCACGAAAATATTGCTCCAACGATAATTAGGCCCGTCCTGTCGTATGCAGGCTTCCTGCGATTGCGGCGATGAAGCGAGGATCCGTGCCGCAGCAGCCTCCAATCATGTCGACTCCCGCCCGGATAATCTGCCCTGCGTAACGGCAGTAGGATTCCGGCTCCATCGTGTAGACCGCTTTTCCGTCGATCAGTTCCGGCATTCCGGCGTTCGCCTTGATCCAGACCGGCTTGTCGGTCAGTTTTCGCAGCTCCGAGGCGAGTCCGACATAGGATTCGATTCCGGTACCGCAGTTGGCCCCGATTGCGGTGGCACCCGCCTCACTGGCACGTTGAACAAAAAGGGCGGGTGTGTTACCCATCATCGTGTGATAGCCTCCGCCGGCGTCCCGGTCAAAGGTCATCGAGGCTACGACCGGCATCCTGGTGCTTCGGGCGGCCCGCACCGCGATAGCCATTTCCTCCACATCCGACATCGTCTCCACGATGAGCCCTTGAACCCCGGCGTGGACGAGGGCTTTCGCCTGATCTGAGAATCCGGCAAGAAGCTCCTTTTCGGTCACGTCTCCCATCAGCAGCAGCTTGCCCGAGGGGCCGATGTCGCCGAGTACTACGATGTCGTCGCGGCCGGTTTCTCTCCGCACGAGCGCTGCAGTCTCGACCGAGATGCGGGCGCCGGCCTGGTTGATTTCTACCAGGCGCTTCTCCAGCCCGTGCCGAGATAGTTGAAACGGGTTGGCACCGAAGGTATTGGTCAGTATGATCTGACTTCCCGCGCGAAGGTAGGATTCCGCCACACCCCGAACAGCGTCAGGGCGTGTCAAATTCCACTCATCCGGACAATCTCCGACCGGCAGCCCCAGCTTCTGGAGCTCGGTTCCCCACGCCCCGTCTGCGATGGCCGGGAGCGTGCTGGCAAGCGTCGGCCGCTTTCCCTCGATGAGCGAAAGAAGGGAGGTGAGCGTATGACCGCCGGGGCGTCCCTGGTTCTTCTGCATACCACCCGATTGTAGTCCAATCCCGTCGACGGTACAACCGTCCGGCGCTTCTGCGAAACGCCGGTTTGGACTCGCAGCATGTACTCTTTTTAGGTGAGCGGATATACTGGTGATCCATGGCTGAATCTCTCAGACGCACTCTACTTTACCCCTGGCATGCCGAGCACGGAGCCCGTTTCGCCGAGTTCGCCGGGTGGGACATGCCGATACAATACACGCTCGGCGCAATTGGTGAGCACCGCCTCGTTCGCCGGGCGGCGGGGATGTTCGACATCGCCCACATGGGCCGCTTCGTGGTGCGCGGAAAGAACACAGCGCTCCTGCTTGACCATCTGCTGACAGCACCGATGGCCGACCTTCCCGGTGGCCAGTCTCGTTACGCACTCCTGTGCAACAGGGACGGGGGTGTACTCGACGATGTTTTCGTCTACCGGTTCGCCGGAATCGGCGAAGTCGCGCGGGCTGAATGGATGGTAGTCGTCAATGCGGCGAACCGCATCCGCGACCTCAAGTGGATGGCAGAATACGCGGGCCGC
The DNA here is from genome assembly GCA_963832675.1 of uncultured Spirochaetota bacterium. Taxonomy (GTDB): domain Bacteria; phylum Spirochaetota; class Spirochaetia; order DSM-27196; family DATKUC01; genus DATKUC01. The sequence continues at coordinate 192,149 of CAWHUY010000034.1, forward strand.
TTTGACGTCTCAATCGAGGACGTCTCGGATAGCCTCTACATGATCGCTCTTCAGGGACCGCAGGCTATTGCGATAGCCGACGCTGCGGCGCACGGCCTGATCGGTCCGATGCCTCGGTTTGGCGTATTTGAGGGAGAGGTGGCGGGTGTGCTCTGTGTCGCCGGGCGCACCGGTTACACCGGTGAAGATGGTGTTGAGCTCTACTTCGCCGCCGACAAAGCCACGGCGGTATGGGAAACAATTCTGGCGATCGGCGAACGAAACCGCATCGAAGTGGGCGCGATAGGGCTTGCCGCCCGGGACAGTCTGCGGTTCGAACCGGGGTTCGCTCTATACGGTCACGAGCTCGATGAGACAATCAACCCGCTCGAAGCGGGACTCAAATGGGCTTGCGACCTTACGAAGCAGTTCGTCGGCCGGGACGCGATTGCCGAAGCAGCAAATCGCGGGCTCTCCAAAAGACTTGCAACCATCAAACTCGTGGAAAAGGGAGTTCCGCGGTCCGGCTGTGCGGTGTATCATGGCAGCAACGCGGAGCCGATCGGGAGAGTCGTTTCGGGGATGTACGCGCCGACGGCAGACGGCTATTTTGCGAATGCTTACGTGCGTCCGGATGCCGCTGCGTCCGGTACCGAGCTCTCAGTCGAGATCCGGGGGAAAAAGAAGGCGGCGATTGTGGTCAAACGCCCGATCTATCGGCCTGCATACCGATGACCGCCGGCGTAGTGGTGCTAACGGAACAGGAAAACCAACCAGCAGGAAGGGAGAACGAGTATGAATTTTGACGATTCCGTACGGTACATGAAATCGCACGAGTGGGCCAAGAGAGTCGGTGAGAATGTGATAACCGGCGTGTCGGACTATGCGCAGGAGAGTCTGGGCGATGTCGTATTTGTTGAACTGCCCGAAATCGGCGCGAAGTTCAGCAAGGGAGACGCGTTCGGAGTAGTCGAGAGCGTCAAGGCGGCGAGCGATGTGTTTATACCCATGAGCGGTGAAATCATTGAAGTAAACAAACAGCTTGATGACAATCCATCGCTCGTCAACGAATCGCCGTTCGGGGAAGGCTGGCTGATCAAGTTCCGGCCGTCGGACCCCGCCGAGTACGATGCCCTGATGGACGCGGTCGGGTACAAGAAGTTCACCGAGGAGATCGAGGACTAGAGGTTCACCACGATATCATGTCATACGTTCCCAACACAGACCAGGATCGGGAGCAGATGCTCTCCACCCTGGGACTCTCTTCGGTAGCGGATCTGTTCAACGGTATCCCGAACGCGTTCCGCTACCCGGCGCTGTCGCTGCCTCAGCCGCTTACCGAACTCGAGGCGTTGCAGAGCTTCCATGAGCTCGCCTCCCGCAATCAGAATCCACCCCTTTCCTTCGTGGGCGGCGGTGCCTATCGGCACTTCATCCCATCGGTAGTGCCCTACTTGAGCTCCCGCGGTGAGTTCGCGACAAGTTACACACCCTACCAGGCTGAAGTGAGCCAGGGCACGCTGCAGGCGATCTATGAATACCAGAGCATGGTTGCCGATCTTCTCGGTATGGATGTCGTGAACGCCTCTCACTACGACGGTGCCACGGCACTTGCCGAGGCCGTGATCATGAGTATGCGGGCGAGCCGGGATTCACGAAAGAAAATCATTCTGTCTGCCGCGATTCATCCGCTCTATCGCGAGGTCATTCGTACCTATCTTCAGGGGATGACGGGCGTTACCACCCTGTTCACCGGCGACATTCCGAATCCGCATGACGGCGCGTTATCTGCGGCGGAGCTCGCCGAGCTTGTCGATGAAAACACGGCCAGTCTGGTCGTTGCCTGGCCGGACTTTTTCGGCAGAATGCTCGACCTGAACGGCCTTGCGGAGAAAGTGCACGAAAAAGGCGCTCTCCTCATCGTTCACACCAATCCGATTGCGCTGGGAATCTACCGGAGCCCCGGCTCATTCGGGGCCGATATCGTCACTGCCGAAGGGCAGCCACTGGGTATCCCGCTTTCATTCGGCGGGCCCTATCTGGGTATTTTTGCATGTCGGGAGGCTCTGGTGAGACGGATGCCTGGCCGTCTTGTTGGTGAAACGGTGGACCGCGACGGACGGCGTGGCTACGTGTTGACCTTGAGCACGCGCGAGCAGCACATCCGACGTGAGAAGGCGACGAGCAACATCTGTACAAATCAGGGACTCATGGCGCTGCGCGCCGCCATCTACCTTTCAGCGGTGGGAAAACATGGGCTTCGCGCCGTATCCGAAATCTGCTCGATGCGCGCCGAGTACGCAGCGAGGAAAATTGCCGCTATCCCCGGCTTTTCGGTGGCCGACGTGAAGCCGGCACTCGGCGCGCTTCCACGAGCTTGTCGTGCGAACGACCGAGCCGGCGGCCGCGGTCATCGACCGTCTTGCGCAGGAGGGGATCGTACCCGGAATCGATCTTGGGAGATTTTATTCCGGCCTCGACCATGCTCTTCTTATGTGCGTGACCGAGATGCAATCACCAGCCGACATTGACCGGCTTGCCGTCGCTCTTGCAGGAGGAGCAGACGGTCGACAGGGAGGCAACCGGTGAACCGACCAGAACCACTCCTCTGGGAGTCTTCTACTCCCGGCCGCACGGCTGTCACACTTCCGGCAGCCGGAGTTCCATCGATCGAACTGCCGAAAGCGCTTGCGCGGCCCGCGGACGGACCGGGAAGTCTGCATTTGCCGGAAATCGGGGAGCTCGACCTGGTTCGTCATTTTACCCGGCTTTCGCAGGCCAATTTCAGCATCGACACGAATTTCTATCCCCTCGGGTCATGCACGATGAAATACAATCCCAAGGTGAATGAGGCCGTTGCGGCGATTGACCGGTTTTCCGACCATCATCCCATGGCTCCTGCGAGTACCAGTCAGGGGAGTCTCGAAGTGATGTTTCGGCTTCAGGAGGCACTCGCCGAAATCAGCGGCTTTGCGGCTATCAGCCTGCAACCAGCCGCCGGCGCGCATGGGGAGCTCGCCGGGGTCATGATGATCCGCGCGTACCACGGCGCGCGCGGCGACGCCGCACGTACCCGCATGCTCATTCCCGACAGCGCGCACGGGACGAATCCGGCATCGGTCGCTATGGCCGGGTTTGATGCGGTGCAGATTCCCTCCGACCGGGAAGGAAACGTGGATCTCGCTACGCTGCGGGAGCTCTGCGACGGGCGGGTCGCCGGTCTCATGATCACCAACCCGAATACGCTCGGACTTTTCGAAGCTCACATCGAAGAGGTGGTTGCGGCTGTCCACGATTGCGGCGGGCTGGTCTACGGCGACGGCGCGAACATGAACGCAATTCTCGGAGTGCTGCGGCCGGGCGACCTCGGCATCGACGTCATGCACTTCAATCTGCACAAGACCTTTTCCACGCCCCATGGCGGCGGAGGGCCCGGATCGGGTCCGGTGGGCGCGGCGGATCGCCTTACCCGCTACCTTCCGGGGCCGATCGTTGCACGAGACAGCGGCGGAGCATTTGAGCTCCGGATGCCGGACGAAAGTATCGGATCGATGAAGGCTTTCTACGGAAACTTCGGGATGATTCTTCGCGCCTACGTATACATATGCATGCACGGCGCAGACGGACTGCGCGAAATAGCCGAGAACGCAGTCCTCAACGCTAACTACCTGAAGGAACTCATCTCAGACATCTTTCCTGCGCGGTTTAAACGGACCTGTATGCACGAGTTTGTCGTGAGCGGGAGGATCGCGGAAGGCATCGAGACGATGGACGTGGCCAAACGGTTGCTCGATTTTGGGTTTCACGCGCCAACAGTATACTTCCCATTGATTGTAAAAGATGCAATGATGATCGAGCCCACGGAAACCGAAAGCAGGCAGAGTATCGAAGCGTTCGCCGAAGCGCTGCGAACAATAGCGCGCGAGGCTGAGACGAATCCTGCGGCTCTCCACGATGCTCCCGCCGGGACACCCGTCTCCCGGCTGGACGAAGTTCGGGCCGCAAAGACACCCGTGCTGCGGTACTGTCCGTGGGACAGTTGATCCGGAAAAGCAAAGCACAACAGGAGCGCGAGGACACAGATGAGACAGGATCGTTACCTCTTCACATCCGAATCGGTAAGCGAAGGACACCCCGACAAAGTTTGCGACCAGATATCCGATGCGGTGCTTGATGCCTGCATCGGAGACGACGAGGACTCCCGGGTTGCCTGCGAGACCTTCACCACCACCGGTATGGTGCTGGTGGGAGGCGAAATAACCACCCGAACCTACGTCGACGTGCAGGAGATAGCTCGCGGGGTGGCGAAGAAAATTGGCTATGACCGGCCGGAATTCGGTCTTGATTACGGCTCGATGGCTGTCCTGAGCACGATACATGCGCAAAGTCCGGACATCTCGCAGGGTGTCTCCGGTCAGGGCCTCTACAAGGGAGAGCAGGGCGCCGGCGATCAGGGAATGATGTTCGGTTTTGCCTGCAACGAAACCCCCGAGCTCATGCCGGCTCCGATCATGTATGCGCACAAGATATTGATGCTTGCCGCGCAGCTTCGCAAGAGCGGAGCGTTGACCTGGCTTCGCCCGGATTCCAAGAGCCAGGTCACCGTTCAATATGAGGGCCATATCCCCAAGCGCATCGACACCGTAGTCGTCAGCCATCAGCACGATGAGGCGGTGGGATACGACGAGCTGAAGGCCGAAATAATCGCGCGAATAATAAAGCCGGTGCTCGACCCGAGCGGGCTGTTGGACAAGGAGACCAAGTACTTCATCAACCCCACGGGGCGATTCGTCATCGGTGGTCCGCACGGGGACAGCGGTCTTACCGGCCGTAAGATTATCGTCGACACATACGGCGGCATGGGGCGCCATGGCGGCGGGGCGTTCAGCGGAAAGGATCCGTCGAAGGTCGACCGTTCGGCTGCCTATATGGCCCGATACGTCGCCAAGAACATCGTTGCGGCTGGTTTTGCCGAGAGGTGCGAAATCGAGCTTGCCTACGCCATCGGTGTACCCTTCCCGGTCTCCGTAACCGTTGACACATTCGGGACCGAAACCGTGCCCGAATCGCGGATCGAAGCGGCAGTACCGAAAGTGTTCGACCTCTCGCCGGCCGGCATCGTGAAGACTCTCGATCTGCGCAGACCGATCTATCAGGCGACCGCTGCCTACGGTCATTTCGGCAGACCCGAGTTCTCGTGGGAGAAGACAGACAAAGTGGAAGAGTTGAAAAAGGCTGTCGGCTGAGGTTCTGCCGGCGCGAAGGGGAGGCGGTCGCCTTCACCCCCGTACGGTGGAAAAAAGACAAGTTATCCTGTATGTTAATAATCAGGTTTGACACGAGCTCGACATGAGTGCTCTGCGCCACCGCGCCGTACAACACGCGGCGGAGCCGAAAAAGGGGGAACCCATGATGAAGCGGTTGACTGCCCTGGCCTTTGTTCTTTTCACCTGCGCCCTGCCGGCCTTCAGTCTCGATCTCACCGTTTTCGGAACTGATTTCCGTGCGTTCGCGCAGCAACTCGGAAACGAGATGTTACCGAACCTCCGAAGCGCTGCGCTGTCCAGCGTGGGGCTCGAAAGCGCCGGTTCGGATCCATTTCCACGGGTCTCCGTTTCACTGAGCGCCGGAGCGGTGCTTTCGACAGGACTTTTCAAGTTTGTTGACACCTATTCGTTCAGCCTGCTCGATTTCAATGCGCTCGCAAACGCTGCGCTCGCGAATTCCTCCACGCTCACGAACCTGTACAGCGGGATGAAGAGTTTCTTCCCCTATCCGGTGACGCGGATCGGGATCGGGCTTGGATCGGTCGCCGGGTTTGATACTCAGTTTCAGTTTGCCATTTTTCCAGAGTTCCTCACGGACGCGCTCACCGGTGCGGCGAACGTGAAGGGATTGAAATTCAACACCTTCAATGCGGGGCTGAGACTTCGCCGTACGCTCATCCCCGAACAAACTGCAATTCCCGGGGTCTCCGTGAGCTTTGGCTACATCTACTCGAACTTCAACCTGTCGTACGATCTTGCTCAGGCAGGCACGGTAACAATGAGCGGTACTCCGATGACCTTCACCGGCACTCTAGTCGCAGGTTCGGTGATCCATTCGGCCGGTGCTGATTTCACGGTCTACAAGAAGTTCGGCGTCGTGAAACTTTCCGGCGGTATTTCGATGTGGGAGCAGATTACCTACTACAAAGGTGGCATAGAAGGATTTGACGTTTCAGATGGGACGCCGGCGGATAATTATAAGACGAATGGCGGCACCGATCCTCTCGTCGACCGGACCCTTTCGGTGCTTACCACGCTTGTGCGCGGTGGTGTGGATTTTCAATTCGGTGGTTTCGACCTTTTTCTGCACGCGCAGTTTGATCCGGTAGCCGGTGTACCCGCGGCCAACTTCGGTATGGGATTCGGGTTCTAGGAGCCGGTTCGGCGCTGGAGGGGACCTCCTTCAGCGCCGCTGGAGGAAACCGTGTCTCGCTTTTCAACTGCCTGGTAGATCGGCGCCGTACCTGCATTTCTGTCCGAAAAATGTAAGCTGTCTCCAGTGAGTGGACGACGGAGAGCCGGCTAGGCAGACACTCCTGCGGTAACTCCGCAAGATTTGGCATCAGCCGCCTACCAGCGGAATCTCGGTGAGCCCCTCCGTTCCTGCGACGTATAGGTAGTTGCCGTATGGGTCGATAGCAATTCCATTGACGTCGCCGAGAGCAACCGCCGCCAGCGGAAGCACAAAGGTACTGCCGTTTCCGACTCCCGAAACAACCAGCGTCGTATCCGAGATGGCGGCGACAACCGATGATAGGTAGGAACCGACAACCTTTCGGAAGGGATGCCCGGCAGTCCCGGGAATGACCTGACCGGCAGCGTCGACGACCAAGTCGATCGTTGACCCCGGAACCAGCTGTCCCTTGATGCCTATTGCGGTCTGGACTGCGCCAGCCGAAGCCTGATACACACCGGAGCGGGTGCCGGCGTAGAGATACCCTCCTCCGTCGAGGGCAACGCTGGAGATGAAGAGCCTCCGGTCGTTCCGCTTTATCGTAAAGAAACCTGCATAAGACGCAATGTAATCGCTGTTGTTGTTTCCAGCGCCGAACACTTCGTTGCTAACCGCAAAGGTTCCGATCTTTGTCGCGAAAAACGTCTGGCCGTACGCGCCATTCACTGCAAAGTCCAGCGTCGGTAGCCCTGACCCGCCGGAAAGGTCCACGTCGAACCACGCGGTCGTCCGAACCTTGCCCCCAAACCCGCCCTCTCGCTGATACAAGTAGGTCGCGGTTGCGGAATTGTATCCTGACTCCGTGATTTTTCCTGTAGGTGACCCGGATTGCGGAAAGGAGGTACCCGATCCGTAGGTGCCGCTGATTAGATCGAATGGAACGATACCTGAGCTGGTGTTTACGAGGAACTCGCCGCTGCCGATCGAGACGGAATTTGCCGTAGCACCTGGCGGCAGGCTTCCTCCTGTGCTGGACAGAGGCAAGGAAACTCCCCGGTAAAGCGCGCTACGCTCGGCGGCGGCAATGGTGAAGCTAGTTGGTTCGCAGGCAACTCCGACCACGTTGTGTCCCAGAAGGCCGTCGTCATAGTTCATTTCCATGCCGTAGGTGTTGAGCACAGTGGACACTGTGGTTACTACAGCGAGAGGCACTTCGGTTTCGTGGCCGGCAGTCACAGTGAAAGTATTCGAGCCGGCGAAACTGCCGGGTACGTAGGTCGCACCATTCGGTTTCGTCCCAAGGGTGAGGACGAGCTGGTAACCTGTTCCGGCCGGTACATGGTCGATGGTTACCGAGCCTCCGCTAGAGCTCAGTGCCGCTTCCGCGTAGGGCGCTCCGTCACCTATGTTGACCCGTGTGTTCATGTTGTCAGCATAGAGGTAAACCCGGGCGTATTGAACTTCCACCGGATCAACCTGTGTGCGACCCGATGCCTTTAGACTTAGCATAATTTTACCCGCTCCGGTCTCAGGATTCCAGTAGCAGGAGCCAAAGAGAACCACGATCGCGAAGGCGAACGTCGCCGTTACCAGGGATAGTTTCTTTTCTCTTGCGTTCACCGCTCCCCCCCCTATGAATCACCGCAATTGAGTCGTGGCTCACACATTCGCCCGGCCTATCACGGTAAGAGTTTCTCCCAAGTACCAGGATCGGAATGGAACAACACGTTTTGCTCAAACGTTGTGTCCAAGAAATCCGGAAAACGACCGAATCCCTAGTTCAGCGGAATAAACGTAAGCCCCTCCGATCCAGAAATGGCAATGTACGAAGATGTGATGTAGATAATTCCCATGCCAGTGAACGATCCGAGCACCACGGCACTCAAAGGAACCACGAAGGAGTTCAGGCCGTTGTAGAGAACCAACAGATTGTTGGATACGCCAACGATGTAGCTCTGGGTGTAGATGACCCGTCGAAACGGGTGTCCTGCCGAACCCGATATGAGACTTACGGTAGACGTCAGATCAACGGAGCCTCCACCCGGACCAATGAGGCTGGTTATGCCGCCAACAGACCCTGCGAACAACCCATCGTTCGTTCCTATGCAAAGTTTTGTTCCGGATGAATCAAGCGCAACAGCAGATACGAAGAGTTGTTTCCCGTTTCGAGTGAGCGTGAAGAATCCAGCGTTCGCCGACACATAATTGAGATTGTTGTTTCCCGGCGTCAACATTGAAACGTCCATTCCGAACGAGCCCGACTTTGTCGCAAAAAGACCGAATGTCGATGTTACTGGCGGTAACGAAAAATCGAGCACCGGGGGACCGCTATGTGCGCCGGACAGATCCACCGGAACCCAGGTTCCAACGCCGTTGACGTCGTGGATGCCGCCGAGACCGTCCTCGGTCAACACGTATACTGCATAATTCGGAAGCGCTCCGGCAATGCCGTAGGAACCGGAGGACAATACGCTTCCAGACGGTCCGCCGCTCGGAAGTAATGCGGAGGACGTTACGCCTGCGTTTGTATACTGCTTGATCCCTTGAGTCGTATTTAGCCAGATTTCGCCCGAATTATAGGTGGTCGATGATACGGAGTTGATGCTTCCGCTCCCGGGCGACATGCTCGTGTAGCTTGTCGGCGGACCCGCACTTCCGGAACCCACATACGCTGCTCCCGAGGTTGCCGTTACGACACCGTATGAAGTAGTTATTGCCAAGCCAACCAGGTTCTTTCCAAGGAAACTGGGCTCATATCCGAGCCCGGAAATAGTTCCTAGAATGGCCTTTACGGTCTGCATCGTAGTTAGTTGAACCACCGTTTCGTGGTTGGCCGTTACTTCGAAGCTTCCCGAAGTTCCGAATTGTCCCGGCACGAAGGTTGCCCTATCGGGCTTGCTGCCGAGGGTCAACACGAGCCGGTATCCACTACCAGCAGGTACACGGTCGATCGTGACTGATCCGCCGGACGCGTTCATTGCTGATTCTGCGTACGGGACCTCCTCCCCGAGGTTGATCTGACTATTCATATTGTCCGCATACAAATATACACGGGCATATTGCACTATGGTTGGGTCCACCTGTGCACGCGACGAGGATTTCAAGTTCAGGGTGATCTTTCCCGCGCCGCTCTGGGGGTTCCAGTAACAGGAGCCGAGCAACACTACCACCGCCGCCATTACGACTACAATGCCCATCTGTCTGGGTGTCTTTGTCTTTCTTGTGTTCATCTGCATGCCTCTAGAACGTCACGGTGATCGAACCGTATCCGGCCTGTCCGCCCTGGCCGCCACCGCCGAGGGATCCACCCGGGGTCTTGGGAAGTGGGGTACCCGAATCGTTTCCAAACTGATCGGTGGGTTCTGTGGGCGGGTCTTCGCCGTTTGTTTCGCTGTTCTGCCCGTGTTGGACAAACACCAACTGGCCAAGCCGGTTGAAGAAGGCAACCGTTCCCTCATTGACTACAAGGGTGTAGCCGTCAAAGGAAAACCGGGTGCCGCGCACCGCAGCGGTGGAGATCGGGGAGCGAATCTGGAAGTTCTGTGGTCCCCCGTCGGCGCTTTTGACCGAGGCCTGCACGCGGCCGATGGGCAGGGTGAAGGCAGTGGTGATCTTACCCTGCTGCTCGACGAGCTGGTCGAGCCTCATGCGGGTGAGCTGTTGAACGGTGACCGTGGACAGGCCCATTTTCAGTACCGCGGTGGAGTTGAACCCGGTGGAGATAGTGGTTCCCTGAGAGACCACTTCGCCGGTGGCAGCCGCCTTCCATCCGCCGCCGGGAGCCAGAAGCTCGACTCTGCCGCGAAGCTCGCTGACCACCGCGGTGATCTGGGCGGAGGCTGAGAGTGCCGGGAGCAGCATAATGGCGACTGCAAACAGAAAAGCCGTTGTCTTTCGGGTCATAGGCAAACCTCCTGGTTTTCCCGATAGTGTCACTTTTTGTGTGCGTCGTTCGCCGACGCAATTGGCGACAGCCGTGTTTTCATTGAAAAGCACGCAGATCAGGAATCAGAAGGCAAACCCACCAAATTGGTAAGTAAGGCTGTAAGGATTAATATAGCACCTGATCGACTGCAAATCCATCAGTCGTCGCTATTGGTGGTGGGGTGCGATCGAGGCTGCGATTGTAGGTCCGGAGACCTGTTTCAGGATAGCGCAGAAACCATTACGGGATCTGAACGACGAGTAATCCCTGTGATCCCGCGACCGCGAGATAACTGTGCCCGTCGGTGTAGTCATTGAAAAGATCGATGGATTTGGTCTCTCCGATAGTGACTGCAGGGAGGGGCAAAAGGATGGAGCTGTTGTTGTTGAGGTCATACATGATCACGAAGTTGTTCGAGACGGCCGCAAGATATCCGGTGCTGCCATCGTAGAGCAGCTTCCTGAATGGGTGCCCGGCGGTAGCGGCAAGCGGCGAACTTTGGATTATGTATGTGGTTCCCTTCCCGATTCCAGCATCCACATTTGCCGTCAAATCCTGATAGACTCCGTCGTCCGTTCCCACGAGGAGATTTGAGATTCCCTGCACCGCGAGTGACGTGACGTATCGTTTTGTTCCGTTGCTGACAACAGAAAAGAAGCCACCATTGGCGGCTATCCAACTCAAATCATGAGTAGAGCTTGCGCCAATAAGTGTGTAACCTATGCCGAATGCGCCCGCGGCGGTGGCGAAATAGGCGTTATTGTAGTTCCCCGAAGGTACTGCGAAGTCCAGTACGGCCTGACCGCTTTTCGAAAGCGGCAGTGGCACATCGTACCAGCTTGCAGCCTGAACATTTCCGCCGATCCCTCCGGCCTGGATGTAGTAGACCACTGATTGACCGAGGGTCGCATAGTAACTTCCCGAATCAAGCACGTTGATTGTGGGCTCACTGCCAACGGAAAGATTCCCGGGCGGTGTAAGTATCTTGGACCCATCGTATTCGCGAATTCCGGCTGTGGTATTGAGCCACACCTCGCCGAAAGCGGTGGCGTTTTTATCTGATAGCGAATTAATGGTGTATCCGCTCGCGGGAAAGGTTGCATCGAATACCCAGGAAGGTGAGCTGTATATGCTCGACGCATAGAGATTCTGCGAATCCGAGGCGGTCAGATAAATCTCGCTGTTGCCGCCCCGCAATCCTGCTACGCCGGTCAGGTTCTTTCCGAGAAGGAAATAAGTGACGGTCGCTGGCGACAATAACAAATTCCCATTGTAAAGGGCTATTTGAGAGATAGACGAGATATTAACATCCGTGTTCCGATTTGCGGTAACGTCAAAAGTTGCCGACGTTCCGTATTGCCCGGGAACAAATGTGGCTCCGTCCGGCTTGCTGCCGAGGGTCAGCACCAGCTGATACCCGGTGCCGGCCAGAACATGGTCGACGGTCATTGAGCCGCCGCTCGGACTCATGGCTGCTTCGGCGTAGGGTTTGCCGTCGCCAATTTCGATCTCGCTGTTCATGTTGTCCGCGTAGAGGTACACACGCGCGTACTGCACGTTGCCGGGAATAATCTGTGCACGCGATGAGGATTTCAAGTTCAGGGTGATCTTTCCCGCGCCACTCTGCGGGTTCCAGTAGCAGGAGCCGAGCAGCAGTGCCATCGCCACGGCGACCGACGCGGTAAGTGTTCTTTTGAAAGTTCGTCCTTTGTTAGTCATACGTTTTCCCTCCTCTGTTAGAAGGTCACCGTGATCGACCCGTATCCGGCCTGCCCGCCCTGGCCGCCACCGCCGAGTGATCCACCCGGGGTCTTGGGAAGTGGGGTACCCGAATCGTTTCCAAACTGATCGGTGGGTTCTGTGGGCGGGTCGTCGCCGTTTGTCTCGCTATCCTGTCCGTGTTGGACGAACACCCGCTGGCCAAGCCGATTGAAAAAGGCAACGGTTCCCTCATTGACTACAAGGGTGTAGCCGTCGAAGGAAAACCGGGTGCCGCGCACCGCAGCGGTAGAGATTGGCGAGCGAATCTGGAAGTTCTGCGGTCCCCCGTCCGCACTTTTGACCGAAGCCTGCACACGGCCGATGGGCAGGGTGAAGGCTGTGGTAATCTTACCCTGCTGCTCGACCAGCTGGTCGGGCCTCATGCGGGTGAGCTGCCGGACGGTGACCGTGGACAGGCCCATTTTCAGCACAGCGGTGGAGTTGAAACCGGTAGAGATGGTGGTTCCCTGAGAGATCAGTTCGCCTGTGGCAGCCGACTTCCACCCGCCACCGGGAGCTAAAAGCTCGACTCTGCCGCGCAACTCGCTGACCACCGCGGTGATCTGGGCCGAGGCTGAGAGTGCCGGGAGCAGCATAATGGCGACTGCGAAAAGGCCGGCCGTTGTCTTTCGGGTCATAGGTAAACCTCCTGGTTTTCCCGATAGTGTCACTTTTTGTGTGCGTCGTTCGCCGACGCTGTACGCGACAGCCGCGCTCTCCTTAGAAAAGCACGCAGATCAGGTATTCAGAAGGCAATGCTCAGGATTAAGCTGAGCATAGCTATAAGGATTAAGATAGCGCGGAAGAACGGCCTTTTCAACAAGGCCGGCACGCGCAGGCACGACTCATCTGGCAAACGGACTCCCTGACGTCGCGGCCAGTTTTGGGGGCGGGGTCCGCTCCTGTGCATTTGCTGACGTCGCGACAAACCTTTGGAACGCGCGTGCGGCAGAGAAGCTCAAACTTCGCCGTCGGGTGCCTGTGAACGCTTCTGGGCAGTCCTGCAGCGCTGAAGCGCCCTTTCCGATCGGCAGCCAAGCACGGATGACGAACTCGAATCTGATTATCGTATCCCGCGACGGGCCTCGAAACTCAACCTCCCGGCGGCCCGATCGGAACTATGGTGAGTCCCTTGGTTCCGGCAATCAGAATGGACGGTGTCAGACTACCATATTCAGGTGCGACCGCAACCGCATTCACGTCTCCGAGCGTCACAGCCACCAACGGCAACACGAAATACTGGGGTGCCGGGGGTAACGGAATGTAATTCGGCGGAAGATAAACGACGAGCAAATTGTTGGACACGGCTACGATCTGTGCGTAGTCAGTTTGCGAAACGATTTTCGAGAATGGGTGCCCGTTTGTGTCAGGTACCAACTGCCCGCCGAGATCGGCGATAAGGTCAACCTTCTGACCGGGACCGCCCTGAGCAGCGATATTCCCGATGTACGAGTCGACGGTTCCGAGAGTCGTAACATACACACCCGAGTTGGTCCCAGCGTATGTTCGCGCCGAGGAACCATTCTGCACGAGCGACGCAATGAAACGATCCTTTCCGTTGAGGTGAACCGTCACATTCGCGCCATAGGTTGACAAGTAGTTGAAGTCGGCATTTCCGGCAGTGAAAAGTTCAGGACTTACCGCGAATGCTCCTGCGGACGTTGCCAGGAATAGATTGGGGTCACCAGAATCCATTGAGAAGTCGAGAACAACCTGGGTGGCGCTTCCACTCGAAAGATCAACACTAAATGGTGCCGTCGTCGAGGTTTGTGAGATCGTTGTGATTCCTCCCAAACCTCCATTGGCCGTCCGGTAGACATAATAGTCGGTAAGGCCCGCGGGGATGGAGAAGTTGCCATAGCTGCTGAGTCTGGCGTTCTCGATATCTCCTGACGGCCCATAATTCTGAGGAAAGACTGTCTGCGAACCATAGGTTCCGGTGGAGCCAAAAGGTACGATCCCCCGTGTTGTACTCACAAGGAACTCTACACTGCCGCTCGAGAGAGCTCCGTCTGACACCGAATTGGCAGTTGCTCCGGGCGGAAGTGATCCGGAACTGCCGGAAAGCGGGAAACTTTGTCCGCGATATAGCGTGGTGCCATCCGCTGCGCCTATCCATGAGGCATAATTCGCATCGGTAGATACCGCGACGCCGCGAACGTTCTTTCCGAGAAGCCCCGAATCGTACTGAAGGTTGTACGGCGCCTGGTTCGCGTCGAGCGCGCCGGTTACTGCAGCCACGGTCGTCAAACCGTTGAGGGCCACGTCGGTCTCGTGTCCTGCGGTTACGTCGAATGTTCCCGACTGAGCGAATTGCCCCGGCACAAATGTCGACCCATCCGGTTTGCTGCCGAGGGTTAGCACAAGTTGGTAGCCAGAGCCTGCAGGGACATGGTCAACAGTCATCGAACCGCCGCTCCGGACTCATCGTTGTCTCTGCGTAGGGCGACGTCCGTTCAGGTTAATGCGGTTGTTCATGTTGTCCGCGTAAAATATACGCGGGCATACTGCACTACTGGTTGGGTCCACCTGCGCACGCGACGAGGATTTCAAGTTCAAGGTGATCTTTCCAGCGCCGCTCTGCGGGTTCCAGTAACAGGAGCCGAGCAACACTACCACCGCCGCCATTACGACTGCAATGCCCATCTGTCTGCGTGTCTTTGTCTTTCTTGTGTTCATCTGCATGCCTCTAGAACGTCACGGTGATCGAACCGTATCCGGCCTGTCCGCCCTGGCCGCCACCGCCGAGCGATCCTCCCGGGGTCTTGGGAAGTGAGGTGCCCGAATCGTTTCCGAACTGGTCAGTCGGGTCGGTCGGCGGGTCTTCGCCGTTTGTTTCGCTGTTCTGCCCGTGTTGGACAAACACCAACTGACCAAGCCGGTTGAAGAAGGCAACCGTTCCCTCATTGACTACAAGGGTGTAGCCGTCAAAGGAAAACCGGGTGCCGCGCACCGCAGCGGTGGAGATCGGGGAGCGAATCTGGAAGTTCTGCGGTCCCCCGTCGGCGCTTTTGACCGAGGCCTGCACGCGGCCGATGGGCAGGGTGAAGGCAGTGGTGATCTTACCCTGCTGCTCGACGAGCTGGTCGAGCCTCATGCGGGTGAGCTGTTGAACGGTGACCGTGGACAGGCCCATTTTCAGTACCGCGGTGGAGTTAAAACCGGTGGAGATAGTGGTTCCCTGAGAGACCACTTCGCCGGTGGCAGCCGCCTTCCACCCGCCGCCGGGAGCGAGCAGTTCGACTCTGCCGCGAAGCTCGCTGACCACCGCGGTGATCTGGGCGGAGGCTGAAAACGCTGGAATGAACAAAACGGCCGTGGTGAATACCGCGGCAAGTAGCCTACGGGACATGTAGATGCCTCCTTGGTTACCGATTTTTTGCCACTTTTTGTGTGCATCACGTTGGACGCAGGCATTTGAGGCACGCTCCCACTCGAGAGTCCCCATGAACAACGGCGACGAATGAATCGCGTCACCACAAAAAGATGATCAAACATGTAATAAATAGTTTAACGCGCAATCGGTGGAATTCCAAGACTGAATTCCGTTCAAGGACATTGTTCAATCGAGACGCTCCGATACGAAGAAACGAGTCGACCGCCGGAGGGGCCTATACGACGATCGAAGCTATTCGTAATCAAAGCGCATCGTCGCGACTGTCTTTGAGGCGCGGTTGACGAGAAAAGAAACCGATTCGACCTGCACCGGGGAAAGAGAGCTATCTAACACCCCAAAGGCACCCGTGATATCTTTGCGGGTTACCCGGCTCACGCGTCGCTCGGAGTTCCCAGAAGCTGTGTGACAGTATCGTTATCCAACCGATCGTTCCCATCGTTCGGCGGGTCGACGCCGTCTCGGTCATGTTGGGCGTCCATAAACTGACCAAGCCTGTTCAAGAACGCAAGGGTGCCCTACCGACATGATCCGCCCTCGAGAAAAGCGCCGATTTGGATTGAATTGGTGATCGGGGAACTATCGAAGCGGTAGCGATGAATGGAGTTATCGCTGGTCTTCGAAACATGAGTATCTATCCGTTTGCGCAACGCGAGTAATTCGTTCTTTGCGTATTTAGTCGAGACGCCTTGTGTAATAGCCGTTACCGCGAGACAGAAGCACACTCCCGTGATCTCGTTCACAACAGCCACGAAAGATGCGCCGAGGAGCCGAGTTCGGCAAGTATCGCAGAAAATTGGCGCATGAAGCCGTCGTGAAGAAGGCAGATGTGGCACCTCTTAGCAAAGTCCGGCACGGAATCTTGCCATATCGCTTCAGAGAGCACCCCCCGTGAAAGTTCCGACCATGATCACGGCATCGCCCAGTGACTTCATCTGCAAAGCGGTAGCGTCCTACTTACCCAACGTTGGGCATCTGGACAACCATTAGTCCTTCCGACCCCGCGACAACAAGTATGTTGCCGCTTGGGTCAATTGCTATCGCGTTCACGTCTCCAAGGGAAATTGCCGCGAGAGGAAGCACGACCGAACTACCGTAGCTGCTCAGCACTATTATGTGGTTGGAAAGCGCAGCAATTTGACTCGATCCGGCGCCAACAACTCTCTTGAAAGGGTGACCAGCCGTGCCATCCATGGCTACCGCCGATATTTGATAAGCGCTCGTGGAAGTCGAATAGACGCCGTCCGCTGTTCCGACGTACAGGTACTGAAAGTTTGTAAGACCGGCCAAGGCGACTGTTGAAATCGGGAGGTACTTATTATCTTTCTTGACGCTAAAAAAGGCACCATTGTCCATGATATAGTTCAGGTTATTGTTGGTGCCGCTAAGCAGATCATATCGAGATCGCAAACGTCCCGACCTGCGAGGCGAAGTACCCTATGGGGCCATCCGTGAACACGAAGTCACGAACTGGTTGACTGTTGGCCGTTTCCGAAAACCTCACTTCCGTCCAGGTGGCCCCGCTGACCGGAAGCGAGAACGCTCCTCCGAAGCTTTCGTCGCTCGCATAGTACACAACGACGGCGTTCTGACCGCTGTTGTACGCTCCCGATCGAAGCACATTGGCAGCGGGACCAGTCGGAAGATTGTTTTGTTGAATTACGATCGGACCGCTCGTTACAGAGAACTCCCTGATACCGGAGGTCGTGTTGAGCCAGAATTCATCATATGCGGAGAGCAGAGACGACGCGCCAACAAAAGAAACTGAGTTGATGCGGGGACCCGGCGTAACACTTCCCACGGGCGCGAGGCCGGAATCGAGAAAATATGCAACGGTCGAGGTCGCCGCAGCAATGTATGAACCATCGGTTGCAACACCCACAAGATTCTGCCCGGGCAGGGCATATTGCGGGTCATTCGTATACAGCTCCGCCGATACCGTCGTAATCCGACTTACGCTGACATCTGTCTTGTGCCCGGCGGTAACATCGAAGGTCGTATCTGACAGACCAAACTGCCCCGGCACGAAAGTCGATCCGTCTTTGACTCCGAGCGTCACCACCAGCGTGTAGTCGCTGCCGGCAGGCACATGCTCAACGGTCGCCGTTCCGCCTTTCGAGCTCATCGTCGTCTCGTAGTAGGGTTTCCCATCGCCAATGTCGACCCGGTTGTTCATATTGTCGTTGTACAGGTAGACTCGTGCGTACTGAACCGTGACTGTGTCAACTTGTGCCCTGTCGGCCGACTGCAGGTTAAGGGATATCTTCCCCGCTCCGCCCTGAGGGTTCCAGTAACAGGATCCCGCAACCAGCACGATAGCCAGCGCGAGCGCACCCTGCACTGTTTTCTTCAAGTTCCGTCTTGTCATACACATACCGTCCCCCTTCGTTAGAAGGTCACCGTTACCGTGATCGACCCGAATCCGGCCTGGCCGCCCTGGCCGCCCCCACCAAGAGAGCCGCCGGGCGTGCCCGGAAGCGGAGTACCGGAATCGTCACCAAACTGGAGCTCCGGATCCGACGGACGACCGTCGCCAGTGGTTTCACTGTTCTGCCCCTCCTGAACGAAGCGCATCTGACCGACCCGGTTAAAGATTGCGACCATGTTTTCGAAGACAATGAGCTTGTACCCGTTGAAGTCAAATCGCGTACCACGCACGGCCGCAGTTGAGATCGGTGTACGGATCTGGAAGTCCTGCGGACTGTTGTTTGCGCTCTTGACGGCGGCCTGTACCCGGCCTATCGGCAGGGTGAAAGATGTGGAGATCTTACCCTGCTGTTCGACGAGCTGATCCAGTCTCAAGCGGGTAAGCTGCTGAACGGTTACTGTGGAAAGTCCCATCTTGAGGACGGCGGTGGAATTGAATCCGGTTGAGATCATGGTACCCTGAGCTACAACCGCGCCCTGGGTGGCCGGTTTCCACCCACCTCCCTGGACGAGCAGCTCGACTCTGCCGCGAAGCTCGCTGACCACCGCGGTGATCTGGGCCGACGCGGTCAGCGAAGGGACCACGAGCATGGCAGCCGCGAAAATCGCGCCAACCGCTTTACGAGTCATGGGGAGCCTCCTGATCTTCGGTCTAAAAAGTAATCACACCCTCGACCGCGGCTTTGAAGCCGATCGGCTCGGTGGATGGAAATGGCTGTCCGGACCCCTTGTTCGGCAGAAATACCCCCGAGGACAACTCGACCCCGAAATCGGAATAGGGTCGTATCCGCAGATACGCATCGATTTCGCTGCCCAGGTAGGGTCCTCCTACCCCCGGGACGGCACCGCCAGCCGACACGGCCTGACCCACATTCGGGCGGAAGAAGCCGAAAGCTTTGACTTCCGCCTGAAACGTTCTAAGCCAGTCCGAAGATGCTGCATAAAATGGCTTTATTGAAAAGTTTATCCCAACACGGGCCAAATTACCAAGCTGCGGTGTGTAGACAACCGCGTAGCCGGTGTTCTGGCTTATCGGGACAAATGTAGTGGACGAGCCGGTGGTACTCCCCTCATTGTACAACGTCGCGTCCGAATCGCCGGAGGAGAAAAGACCCTCGAATCCAAGGTGGCTCTTCATGAAAGAAGGATAGATGTCCATTTTCAAACCGGCGGCGTAGGCGAGCACCGGTTCATACTGGTAAGAACTTCCGGTTGGGGAATTGGCGTCGGCGACGAAACTCAGAGTCGATCCGGTATTCAGGTAGCCGAACAGGTTATAAAAGAACGAGGGCGTCAACGGTCCACCGAGTTCGAGTCCGATGTATTGCGTATCGAGGAGACCGCCCCTATTCAGGTCCTGCGTCGTCGCGCCCTCGGTAATGACCGAGTCTCCGGAGTGCAGATCTTTCTGATAGACCAGGTCGAGTCCGAGCGTCTGAAACGCAAAAAGCTGTGGAAAGGTGAGGGTGACCGACCCGACCAGACGGGGAGATCCGAGAACTACGCTGCTCAGTCCCGCGTTCACGGTGTCCAGATGCGACATGATAATTGTCGAGTTCGGTTTGAGCAGCAGACCTGTGAACCCCGCGGTCAGCGACAAATCCGCACCGGGGTACGCGAAATCGAGCCGCAGTCCGTCCATCCGATGGTTCAGTACGTATCCGCTCATGTCCGAGACGACGAATCGTCCCAGCATCCAGGTCGAGGCGTGCGAGCCCGTTGGGAATTTTCGACAATGTGGTGTCGAGATAGAGCAGATCGATATCAAAAAGGTAGTACCGATCGAGCGTGAACTGGTAACTGCCCTGCGCGTAGAACTTCGACACAGTGCCGACCGGTGCGGACAGCCACGCGGTGAGCGTGTCCTGCTGATCGGCCTGCAATGCGGTAGTCAACGTGCTCCAGGAGACCCCTGTCTTATTATCGAGGCGTACCGCCGAAGTCCAACGCTGTGGCAAACTGCAGTGTCCCGGCGAGTAGCAGAAGCGGAATCGTCAGTCGTACGGCCATTTTCATGATTTCCCCCTGGAGTCGAGGTAGGTGCGCAGAATATAGAGCGCCTGTGATCCGGACAGACTGTCGTTGGGTCCGAGATCGACGGGGCTCCACTTACGATAGACGACTTCACGCGCAGCGTACCGGGGCCCGGGAAACAGCCGGTAGAATATGCCGCCCGATACCTTGAAGGCTTTCATCAATACGTAGGATAGCTGCCCGAAGGTCACCGGATCACTGGCGCTCATTTTCGTCTTGAGCCAACCCTGGTCATTCGCGTACTTCACCGCGGACGCGACATCCGCATCCTGCGGTATCGCATTTGCCGCCGAAAGGATCAGGTAGACGCTGTTTCCGAACGAAGCCTGTTTTTCCGCCAGGAGCGTATCGATGACTGAGTTTGATTGCGCCGCAACTGGCAGAGCGTAGAATGGAAGAGCCAGGCCGACAGAAACAAGGACTTGCAGAATCCGTAAGTGCTTCTTCGTCATATGTTTCTCCTGGGACACGTATTGCGCGATATAGTATACTGGCAAGGTTCGTATATTGCAATGAAGGGGGCTGTATGAACAAAGGGTGGGGACTGACTATCCTCGTACCGCTCGCTGTCGTCGCAGCGTTCGTCGCGGTAAACCTGATTCCAATGTATCAGACCACTGAGCTCCGAGTCTACGATGCACTTCTGCACGTCAAGCCGGCCGTTCCGGAGAACAAGTCAATCCTCCTCCTCGATGTCGACGATCTTTCCATCTCGAAAGAGGGAAGCTGGCCCTGGAGCCGCGATAAGATGGCCAAGGGGCTCGAACTTCTCACGGAGTTTGGCGCGCGGGCTGCGACATTCGATATTCTCTATGAGCAAACTAGCCCGCTCGCGGTAAATGCGAATATTCTCAAACAGGACATACCACAGGCCTTCCAGAATCAGTTCCAGTCGATCAACCAGAACGTAGCCGGCCTCTTTCAGGCGATTGCCAACGGTCAGATATCCATGCGCGACGCAAAGGACTACGTAAAACAGCTGGAAGGGCTTACCGATCAGGCTAAACAGCAGCTGCTCGCCCAGGTGGACAACGTCGCTCAGGACAATGACCTCTATCTCGCGAATGCAGCTCGCATGTTCGGGCACGCCTACTTCACCGTCACGCCGACGGACTCCAAGGACGCGGCGGTAACCGCCGAGCAGCGGCAGTACACGCTCGATCACTTCGTTCTCAAAAACATCGACGTCAAGAAGGACGATTCGCTGATCCCGAAGGCGGTGGACATCATCCCGGTGATTCCCGCGATTCTTCAAGCGGCGAAAGACCTCGGTTTTCCCCGCGTCGAAGTTGACAAGGATGGCGTGCGCCGCCGAATCTTCCTGCTGTACCGGTACAACAACGTCTACTTTCCACAGCTTATATTCGGCCCGCTGCTCGACCTTCTGCAGAATCCGCAGATAACGGCCACGAAAAATGACATCGTTCTCAAGAACGCCGTTCTGCCCGGCTCGAACACCAAGTCGACGATCGACATCCCCCTCGCCACCGACGGATCGATGCTGATTAATTGGCCCCCGAAGACATTCAATGACAGCTTTCACCATCTTTCCTACTACAACCTGTTGTATCACGACCAGATGCTGGCGGATCTGGTGCACAATCTTTCAGCTATGCAGCAGGCGGGCTATTTTTCGGTTTGGAGCGGCTCCACGCCGCTCATGCAACCCTACTCGGATGCCGAGGCAGTCAAACAGGAGCTTTTCAAGAACCCGACCGACCAGCTGCGTCAGACCTATCGTGACGATAGAAAACTGTTCTTCCAGCAGATAGGCGAATACCTCAACGGCTCGGCAGAGAGTGATATCCAGCAACAGATCGACTCTGTTCTTGCCACCCCCAACCTTGCGGCTGACCAGAAGTCCTACTACGAAGGGCTCAAGACCGACGTGACATCGTTTTTCGGGAGCACCCGCGACATCTACAAGAAACTCATGGAAGTCCGGGGTACCCTCGAGAAGGAATTGCCCAACGCCTTCATCATTATTGGTTGGACCTCCACCTCCACTACCGATATCGGCGTGAACCCGTTCGACGAGAAGTATGTCAACGTAGGTACCCACGCGTCGGTGTTCAACACAATCATCCAGCAGAAATTTCTCGATGACACGCCATGGTGGATCGGAATCATCATCGCGGCGCTCTTCTCCCTGCTTGTCAGTATCGTTATCCGCAATATGGCAGGTGGTCCCTCGATTGCCGTAGGTGCGACGACTACCGTATTCGTGTTGCTCGGGATCTCGGTCTATTTCGTCTTTACCGGTGTCTACGTCAACGTGCTGACGCCGACAATCTCAGTCGCAGTGACGTTCATCGTCCTGACGATCATCAAATTCCTGCGCGTTGGCCGAGAGAAGGCGTTCTTGCGAAACGCCTTCAACCACTATCTGTCGCCTGACGTCATCACGCAGATCGTCAACGATCCGAACAGCCTCTCGCTCGGCGGCCGACGTCAGGAATTGACGGCTCTGTTCACCGATGTTCGCGGTTTTTCCACGATCTCGGAGTCTATGGACCCGGAAGATCTGGTTCGATTGCTCAACCGGTATCTCGGGGAAATGAGCGACGCAATCCTCGCCGAGCGCGGCACGATCGACAAGTACGAAGGCGACGCAATAATTTCCTTCTTCGGCGCGCCGATCAACATCGGCAACCACGCCGTCAACGCGTGCCGTTCCGCGCTCAAGATGAAGGAGCTCGAGGCGATCCTCAACAAGGAGTTTCTCGAGACCAAGGTGACTCCGTCGCCGCTTCTCACGCGCATCGGAATCAACACCGGGGAAATGGTTGTGGGAAACATGGGAACGCTGAACCGCATGGACTACACGATGATGGGACACAATGTGAACCTCGCCGCACGGCTCGAGGGAGTGAACAAGCAGTACGGCACGTGGATTCTGGTGAGCGAAGCAACCTACCGCGCCACCGACCGTGCATTCTCGATCCGACGCCTGGACCGGGTGCGCGTAGTCGGGGTTTCCGAACCTATTCGACTCTACGAACTGATTGGAGAGCGCGAAACTGTCGACAAGGATCCGCAGATCATCGAAAAGCTGCGCCTGTTTAATTCCGGGCTGAATCTGTTTGAAGAAAAGAAATACGAAGAAGCCCAAGGCGAGTTCCAGAAGGTGGTGGAACTCTATCCGGACGATGGACCGACGAAATACTATCTCGAGCGCTGTCAGGCGTTTCGAAAGAAACCGCCGGCACCGGAGTGGGACGGCGTTTTCAACCTCGCATCGAAGTAACCATATCCGGGGTACGCGGCATCGCCGGCGTTTCCCCCGGGCAGATGACGCAGGCGAAAAAAAGCAGGAGACGGAGATGAACCCGCCTCCTGCTCAATATGATTCCGGATCAGGCAACGCAAGCTCCGGAAACCACCACCACGGAGTGACAGTGAAGAGCAGTCGTGCACTCACTATCATACCAAACCCACACATCGTATAGTAATATACATTACATTCGCAGTCAAGTATTTTCTTGGCGATTGACGAACTCCGGCGAGACCACCTATGTTTGTGGCCATGACGAAGAAGATTGTACCATTCTCCCGAGAATTCGCCGCGGAGCTCGCCGAAAAGTACCCCACTCCCTTTCACATTTATGACGAGAAC
The DNA here is from genome assembly GCA_963832675.1 of uncultured Spirochaetota bacterium. Taxonomy (GTDB): domain Bacteria; phylum Spirochaetota; class Spirochaetia; order DSM-27196; family DATKUC01; genus DATKUC01. The sequence goes on from CAWHUY010000034.1 coordinate 215,726, forward strand.
GCGATTCGGAAACATGCGCAACGGTTCCGCCGCGCCTTTTCGTGGGTGCCAGGCGGCTTCCGCAATTTCTTCGCAGTCAAGGCTCTCCCGAATCCAGTGATCATGAAGATACTTCGCGAGGAGGGAATGGGATTCGACTGCAGTTCGCTGCCCGAACTCGTCCTTGCGGAACGAGTCGGCGCCGGCGCAGGAGATATCATGTTTACCTCCAACGACACCCCGGCATCCGAATACCGAAGGGCGGTTGACGTTGGCGCTGTTATCAATCTCGACGACATTTCCCACATTGAGTACCTCGAGAAGGCGGTCGGGCTGCCCGAGCTGGTCTGCTTCCGCTACAACCCGGGGCCGCTCAAACAGGGCAACGTAATTATCGGGAAGCCGGAAGAGGCGAAGTACGGCTTCACCCGGCAGCAGATGATCGACGGATACCGGATTGCCCAAAAGAAAGGATCCAAGCGGTTCGGCATCCACACAATGGTAGCGTCAAACGAGCTCAACTCCGACTACTTCGTCGAGACGGCGCAAATTCTCTTCGACCTGGCGCTCGAGGTTCATCAAAAGACCGGTGTCCGGGTCGAGTTTGCCAATCTCGGCGGAGGCATAGGTGTACCCTACCGACCCGAAGAATCTGCGGTAGACTACGACCGGGTTTCGACCGGAATTCGAGTGCTCTACGAAAAGATGATTTCCGGCACGGCACTCGATCCGCTTCGCATTGTCATGGAAAATGGCCGGGTGGTCACGGGACCCTACGGGTATCTCGTGAGTCGCATCATCCACCGGAAAAGCACCTACAAGGAGTACGTCGGACTGGACGCCAGCATGGCGAACCTCATGCGTCCAGGCATGTACGGCGCCTATCATCACATCACTGTGCTTGGAAAAGAACGGGAACCGGCAGATCATACCTATGACGTCACCGGAAGCCTGTGCGAGAACAACGACAAGTTTGCGATCGACCGCAAACTGCCCGAAGTCGAGATCGGTGACCTTGTCGTTATCCACGATACCGGGGCGCACGGACATGCGATGGGGTTCAACTACAATGGAAAACTGCGGTCGGCCGAACTGCTGTTGCGCAGCGACGGATCCGTTCAGCAGATCCGGCGGGCGGAGACGCTCCAGGACTACTTTGCGACGCTTGAGTCTTTCGAAAAATAGACTGGGCGGGGATTATGACCAGGTGCTTTTAAGCCTGTCGTAGAACTCGGCTTCATTGGTGCTTTTGTATCCGTCCATTCGCGAAATTTCGTCGAGGCTCCCTGAATATGAGTTCTCGTGCATCCGGGCGGACTATTGCGGCGGCCATAGCCCAGAACATCTGGTCGTCCTGAACGGCAGACTCGAATTCTTCGAGACAGACATCGAGATCATCGAAATGCGAGACATCCCGGAGCTCGTCGAGGCCGGCGATCTCCTCATCCTTCGCGTAGCCGTCGGCGAGTATCATTCCGCGGAGGCAACCGGCGAAGAATACCTTTTCGGCATGTGTGAGGTCCCTGATTTCGAACATTCTCGAAGACCTACCTCATGTCGCCGCGGCAAAGCTCGTCCGGGCGTCGTCTGGCCGGTTTCGGCTTCCGCGGATCTCCGCTTCACTGCGCTTTTTCTTTCAGCTGGAGCATTGCCGTGTGAAAGGCGCGACGCAGCTTCTGCTCGACGTCATCGGAGCAGGAGCAGCCAAGCAGCTCGCTACGGAACATATCGTTGCGAACGAGCGAAACCAGGGAGGCGAGAATCTGAAGATAGTCCATCGGCATGGACGGATGGGTGGCTACCACGAAAAGCAGGTGAACCAGCTTGCCGTCGATCGAGTGAAACTCGATTCCCTTTCGACTCACACCGAGCGCAATTCGCGGTCCATCGATATCCCGGGTCCGGCCGTGTGCGATAGCGACTCCGTGACCGAAACCGGTCGACTGCAGGTTTTCTCGTGCAATCACGGTCTCTTCGAGCCGCCCGAGATCCAGCCCTTCAACCGTGCGAAATACCGGCGTATGGTGAATTACCTCTCGAATCGCGTCAAACTTGTCCGTGCTCTGCAGATTCCAGACTACCGAACCGGAAGCAAAAAAGATGCCATCATTCAAAAGCATTAGTCCTTACCTTTTTTTAAAGGTTCATATTATGAAGTGAATTTGTACCGCGCGCGCACCGGTTAGTCAACCGCCGGGTATGACAACTTTGCGGGATCTGGTATTCTTCCGCCATCTATGCGCGTTGAGGTAGCATATAAGGCCCATCTGCCCGATGGACGGGCGGCAAAGCTTCTCCGTCGCCTGCGCAGTCACTACAACTCGGAAATTCGGGACCTGTCGATTATTGACGTCTACCTCATCAATGAAGATTCCTGTTCGCCTTCACTGCTGGCAGATCTCTTTCTCGATCCGGTTGCCCAGGAGATGAGCATAGATTCTCCAATTCTCGGCACGATACGGACCTCCTGGAGCTTCGCAGTCGAGGTGATCCATCGGCCGGGCGTAGCCGACCCGGTTGGGGCAACCGCACAAAACGCCCTTTCGACCTCGCTAACGGAGGCTCCGGCCGGGGCTACCTCACCCGGCGGTGCCACGAAAGGTTTCGAAGTGCGATCGGCGGTGCTCTACGCCGTACAACTGCCGGAGGCCGAGGAGGCGGTCCAGCGGGCAATTGCCGCTGCGCTTTACAATCCGCTCATCCAGGAGGCCCGGATCATCAACCGGGCCGAGTGGCGTTCGGGCGCCAGGTTCGCGAGCTGGTACCCTTCGCGCGTGAGCGAGAGCCCCGACAGCGTCGAGCTCTACCGTCTTGCCGGAATGTCGGAGCAGGAGCTTTCCGCACTTTCGCGGTCACGTCTGCTTGCGCTCAGCGAAGAGGAGATGCACGCGGTTCAGCGCCACTTTGCGGATCCGGCAACTTTACGCGACCGCGAGCGAGCCGGGCTTTCGCCGGCTGCGACCGACGTCGAGCTCGAAATGATCGCTCAAACGTGGTCTGAACACTGCAAACACAAGATCTTCAACGCACAGATAACCTACCGTGACGAAACGGTGGCGGGAAACCCGACCGTGACTATCGAGTCGCTTTTTTCCACCTACATTCGCGCAACGACAGACGCGCTGCGACCCTCACGCGCATTTCTTAAATCGGTGTTTCACGACAACTCCGGGGTTATTTCGTTCGATGAAGACCATCTGATCTGTTTCAAGGTGGAGACCCACAATTCGCCCTCCGCGCTGGATCCCTACGGTGGAGCGATTACCGGCATAGTTGGCGTGAACCGGGACATCCTGGGAACCGGAAAATGCGCGAAACCGCTCTGGAACACCGACGTGCTCTGCTTTGGTTTTCCCGACACCCTCGACGAATCGCTCCCGGCGGGGCTTCTTCCGCCGCGCCAGGTTATGGACGGAGTGCATCGCGGCATTATCGACGGGGGGAACCAATCGGGAATTCCGGTGGTGAGCGGCGCCTTTCTCTTCGACGAGAGCTTCACCGGAAAGCCGCTGGTTTTCTGCGGGACCGGAGGAATCCTCCCTGCCTGGATCGGCGAGGAAGAGGGCTGGGTCAAGCACATCGAGCCGGGTGATTTCGCGGTGATGGTTGGTGGGCGAATCGGCAAGGACGGCATCCACGGCGCGACCTTCTCTTCGCAGGCGCTCGACGAAACGTCGCCCACTTCGGCGGTGCAGATTGGCGATCCGATCACCCAACGGAAGATGACCGACTTTCTTCTTGAAGCGCGTGATCTCAGACTTTTCCGCGGCATAACCGACAACGGTGCCGGCGGTCTCTCATCATCGCTTGGCGAGATGGCCGAAACCTGCGGCGGCGTGCATGTCGACCTTGATGCCTGTCCGACGAAATACGCAGGTCTCGCCGCTTGGGAGATCTGGGTCTCCGAAAGCCAGGAACGGATGAGCCTGGCGGTCTCCCGCGACACGCTCGATCGCCTTCTGGAGCTCGCGCGAGATCGCGACGTGGAGGCGACGGTCATCGGGCAGTTCACCAACTCCGGGTATGTCGACATCGACTATCACGGCAAACCGGTCTGCCGCCTAAAACTCGATTTCTTGCACAACGGACTGCCGCACATGCAGCTCTCGGCGGTGTGGCCTCGAATCGAAGACCGGCTGCCGCATGCGGTCCGGGCGAAAGCCCAGCCGTCCCGCGGGGGTCGAAAGTCGAAAGACGCACCGACCCAGCCGGGTGACAACACTTTCGCGGCCGACACGTCAATGCTCAAAGGGCTTGTGCTGTCGCTTCTCGCCGATCCGAATATTGCGTCGAAGGAAACTCTGGTGCGTCAGTACGACCACGAGGTGAAGGGTCACTCGGCAGTGAAGCCGTTTTGCGGCGCGTCGAGCGACGGACCGACCGACGGCGCGGTCATAACACCGCTCTATGATTCCAAACGCGGCATCACGGTTACCCACGGTATCTGCCCACGGTACAGTGACTACGATACCTACGACATGGCGCTGTGTGCGGTCGACGAGGCCTACCGGTCTCACATCATTCTTGGCGGTGATCCCGATCACGCCGCCGCTCTCGACAACTTCTGTTGGCCGGATCCAGTGCTTTCGGCAGAGACTCCCGACGGAGAGCTGAAGCTCGCTCAGCTCGTGCGCGCCTGCCGGGGGCTGCAGGAGGCGTGCATGGCCTACGGTCTGCCGTTGGTGTCGGGCAAAGACTCGATGAAGAACGATGCACGGGTTGGCGGGAGGAAGATATCGGTGAGGCCGACGCTGCTCGTGAGCCTGTTCGGCGTGATCACGGATGCGCGCAAGGCGATCACCCCCGATCTCAAACGCTCCGGAAGCCTCCTCTACCTTGTGGGGGAGACGCGGGCGGAGCTTGGCGGAAGCGCCCTGCAGCGCCTGATTTTGCCAAGCGCCAACGCCGCAGGACCTGCCTTCGCGACTGTCCCGACTGTGCGGCTCGAGGCGGCGCGGAAGCTCTACCGCGCGGTCGCGCTTGCCATCGACGAGCAGCTGATTCTCTCGGCACACGACCTGTCCGACGGGGGACTTGCGGTCGCGGCCGCCGAGGCGGCGATAGGCGGCAGGCTTGGGGCCGTGCTTGACTTGTCAGGCGTCGAACCGGAAAACCCGCTGATCCGACTCTTCTCGGAGACACCATCGCGCTTTCTCATCGAGGTTGCAGAACAGAACGTTGACCGGTTCGAGAAGATAATGGCGGCCGGCGCCCTCTGCAAAATAGGGCGTGTTATTGACGAACCGCTGCTGACCTTCGCGCTGCCCGAACGGGTCGATTTCTCGGTCGACGAGCTCGTCCGCGCATGGAAACAGCCGATCGATGACTCGGAAGGAGCAGTGCATTGGTAGGTGTTTGCGTTGTCGCCGGCTATGGAATCAACGCGGACGAGGAGCTTTGCGAGGCCTTTCGGCGAGCAGGCGGGTGGGTTCGGGAGCAGCATCTGCATGATCTGCTCGCAAATCCGGCGCTTCTCGCCGCCTACCGCATTCTCGCCATACCCGGCGGATTCTCGTTTGGTGACCACCTCGGCTCCGGAAAGGTGTCGGCGTTCCTTCTTCGCCGTCAGCTGCTCCCCCACGTACGGGATTTTGTCGCCGGAGGCGGACTCGTGATCGGCATTTGCAACGGTTTCCAGGTTCTGGTCAAAAGCGGTCTTCTCCCCGACCTGCAGGACAGACAGCTTCCCGAGGTGTCGCTTGTGCACAACGATTCCGGAATGTTCCAGGACCGCTGGGTAAGGATACGGGCGAATCCGGAGAACCAGTCGCCCTGGCTGCGTGGAGTGGGCGTGATAGACGTCCCGATTCGTCACGGAGAGGGCAGATTCGTCACCGCCAACAACCAGGTCCGCACGGTCCTGCGCAGAATCAATCTTACGGCTTTCCGCTACGAAGATGCAAATCCGAACGGCTCCGAAGACGATATTGCCGGCATCACCGATCGGACCGGCCAAATTCTCGGCATGATGCCGCATCCGGAGGCCTTTCTTTCCCCGACCAATCATCCACACTGGAACCGGGCGATCGTCGACGTGGAAGCGGCGGCTGCGATCTTCCGGAACGGGGTGGAATTTGTCGCGGCTTCTCGATTCGAGTAAGTTTAACGCTGTCAGACGGCGGTCGGAAACCGGCAACCGTTTGAAAAACCTCGACACTTGACGTACTATGTGTCAGAAGGGAACGTATGCTGGTGGAAGCGGAAATCTGGACAGTCGCACGCACAGACAAAGGTAACGCTGTTCTGGTGAAACCGCTCGAATCGGAGCGCGCCGTGCCGATTTTCATCGGTCAGCTGGAGGCGCAGTCCATTCTGATCGGCCTCGGCAAAGTTCCGATGCCGCGCCCCCTCACCCATGATCTGTTCCTTACCGTCCTCGAACAACTTCAGGTTAAGATCGACCGGGTCGAGATCACCGAGCTGAAAGACGGCACTTTCTATGCGAAGATCCAGATGAGGCAGGACGGAAAAGAGCTCTCTATCGATTCCCGACCGTCTGATGCGCTTGGCCTCGCAGCGCGACTTCACTGTCAGGTCTTTATTTCCGATACGGTGGTTGAAGAGGCGGGGATCGAAATCAACCTGATAACCGAAGAGGAGCCCCAGCTCACGGTAACCGAAACCGTACAGGACAGCGAACGCGGAAGGCTCGAGGAAGAGCTGGCTAAAGCAATCGAAGAAGAAGACTACGAGGAGGCGGCGCGGATCCGCGATCGCCTCAATCAGCTGCAGTAGCCTGCCTATTGCCTTGCCGAAATCTGAGGCGGCAAAGCGGACTCAGAGTACTTTTGCGTATAGGGCAACAGCGGGTTCACCACCATGTAGTAACGGTTGGATGCGTTCCAGAGGGTAAAACCTGACGCTTTTGCCTGTTCGAGGCCGGCCAGCTGATTGGTCAGATACTTCCAATAGGTCGGCGTGTCGAACTTGAGCTCTCCTCCGAGAAGAAACGCCTGCACATAGGGTCGAATATCGGCTCTGCCGCCCACGATCGCTTCGGCTCGACGAGAACCTTCGTGGTAGATGAACTGGGCCCGATCGAGATAGGGCATCTGCTGATAGAAATCACGAACGAAATGCGAGGGGTAAAACATCGGGCAGATAACGTCGACATAACGTGAAAGCTCCTCGATGTCCTGACCAAGGTAATCAGTGCGGTACCAGGCGTTGAAGCCGTAGACGTCGACACTTATTGGAACGGTGAGCGCACTGCGCGCCTTCTTCAGGAACCCGGAAAGCGCTCCCACACGGTCCATTCCCTGGGGTTTGAAGTGAGAGACTATGGCCGACACGTTTCCATCGGACGGAAATCGGATATAGTCGAACTGAATTTCGTCGACTCCGAGCGCCTGCAGCTCTTTCGCGATTGCAATGTTGTAGTCCCACACGAACTCTGAATAGGGGTCAGCCCACCACTCCACCTGAACGGTTTTCGTTTCCGTTTTCTTTTCCTGCGTCTGGTCTCCGGTTCCCGCTTTCACGGCAGATTCGCCCGTGGGTTTGATCTCGCTGCCCGTTGTTTCGACCGGGACCTCCTCCTTTCGGAACACTCCCCAGGGCGCGTTGGTGGTCGAATCCCATAGTGCGTACTTGTGGTCTTCGAAGTTGTAGAGCTCTCTGTCCTTGAATACGACCATACGCGCGATGACATATATGCCGCGCGCATGCGCTTCGGTTATCAAGTTCTTGGCGTCGAAGAGCGGGTGCACTGCCCCCGCTTCGATCGCAACTTTTAGGCTGCTATGATACCGAAGATAGCCGAAGTCATCCTTGAAATCGACAACAACACTGTTGAGTCCCTCTTTCTTCACAAAATCGAGGTGCGCGGCAAGGTTTTCCTGTCGGGCGCTGTAGGGCGAAAGGTAGATACCGACCCGGTTTGCGGCGCGCCGCATGCGGTCGACGGCGGCGCCCTCTTTCGGCGCGCCGATGTCCGGGTCTTCGTCGGACATGGTCGCCGCGGCCGAAACAAGTACTCCATTCTCCTTGTTGGAATCGAGGCGCGTGACGCTCGCTGTGGTCCGGTTGTACCGGTAGGAGCCGTATCCGTAACCGAGTGAAAAATCGATGATGCCCGGGTTGGCCCGGTCGTAGTGGATCGACGAAACCTCTTCCCAGAAACCGGCTCCACGGTAGAAGAACCGCAGCTCCTTCGTGTCGGAAAGCTGCTTCCAGGTGCCGCCGAGGTCTGAGGTTTCGTAGAAGCCGTCGAACGAGGTGCCAACCAGGATCGTACTACGGTTGAACGGCGAAAGGTCGACCGATGTAAGCTTTACGTTGCGGTTTATCTGGTTCTTGATTGGAATCTCTTTCCAGGTAGATCCGCTGTCCTCGGAAAGATAGAGATTATCTGCGGTTGTTGCCGCGACCCGACTGGGATACGCCGTGTCTTCGGCGAAGGCGAGCATGCGCGATGTCGCCGGCAACGGCGTGCAGTCGGCCCAACTATTGCCCGAATCCTGCGAGATCTGCAGCGTTCCGTCGGAGCCGGATCTGTATTCGGGCGGCTGCAACGCGGGCGCTCTATCTGTTGTAACCTTCGTTGAGGGCTGATCGGTGTTTCCGCCCGGCTGGGCGGATGAGGTGGTCAATCGCGGGGCAACAAGGAGCATAACTGCGAGCACAGCCACCACCGGAATAGCCGTACGTGCAATCCGTCGTGATGTTTTCCACTGAATGGTGCGCCTCCACATTTTGGCGGCATTTTACACCATTGCCGCCGGTCTTTCTATACGTTCCGATCATCCAATCCGGATCGCCAAATCGTCGCCGCCTGCGGGAACTCACCTCGTCGCCTTTTCACTCCGGCCCCCGAACCCTATTATGTAACGAAGAGGGTAGTGACCATGCATTTTCCCGAGCTCGTCCGATATTTCACGGGAATTCTCGTGCCTGTTGCCTCTTTGCGGTCGCAGCGGAGCTGTGGAATAGGCGAGTTCGCTGATCTGCCGCTCCTCGGCCAATTCTGCAAATCGGTCGGAATCGATCTGATTCAGATTCTTCCAGTGAACGACACCGGATTCCAGAGCTCGCCCTACAGCGCCATCAGTGCTTTCGCACTCCACCCTGTCTACATCAGGCTCGAAGATTTGCCGGAACTCGAAGACAAGGCGACGGATTCCACCCGTGCCGCCGTCGAGACACTGCGTCTGCGGCAGGAACCGGCCCCCCGCGCGCAGTTCTGGACCGTGCTCGCGGAGAAGCTTTCACTTCTGCACACTATCTTCGACGCGTGCGCCGACCGGATTGCGGGCGACGGCGAGCTCACTGCCTGGATCGAACGCAACGAGTGGGTGCGCGAATATGCCGCGTTCCGGCATCTCAAAGACCGCAACGAGCAGCGACCCTGGGCGGTGTGGACGAGCACCGTGCAGTCGGCTGCCGAAGAGATCGCGTCGCTCTGGAGCAGTCCGGACGCCGGACCGGCGCTCCTGTTTCATTCATGGGTTCAATTGCGATTGGAGCAACAGCTTCTGAACGCTTCGCGGGGGTTGCAGCAGCTCGGGGTGCTGTTGAAGGGCGACCTTCCTATTCTGATGGATGAAGACAGCGCCGACGTTTGGGCGCATCGCGACTTTTTCAACATGGACCTTCGCGCCGGAGCTCCCCCGGATATGTTTTCCGAACTGGGGCAAAACTGGGGGTTTCCGGTCTACAACTGGGACGCTCTTGCCGCAGACCAATACTCGTGGTGGAAAGAACGGCTCCGACAGGCTGACAAGTTCTACAATGCCTATCGAATCGACCACGTTCTCGGGTTCTTCCGCATCTGGGCCATTCCCGCAGGCGATGCGAGCGGGATCATGGGCTATTTCTTCCCGGAGGAGCACATAAGCGAAAAACAGTTGCGTGCCGCAGATTTCGACGCCGCACGGATCCGATGGCTGTCCGAGCCACACGTGTCGGGCGCGACTCTGCGAAGACTCTTCGGCGATCGCTCAGCCGTCATTTCGCAAATCTGTTTTTCGAGAATCGAAAACCAGGAGCTCTTCCTTTTCGCCGAATTCGTAAAAGGCGAACGGGACATCAGCGAGCTCGATCTTCCGCCGGCGGAAAAAGAGCAACTGCTTTCGCTCTATCGCGATCGCTCGCTCATTCGAACCGGCGTGCGGACCTTCTCTCCGTCCTGGAAATTCCGCGAGTGCAGCCGCTATGGAGAGCTCTCCGACGAGGAGAAAGAGAGATTTGAAGAACTTGTTGCAGAGGCCGGCGCCGCCTCGGAAAAGCTCTGGGAAGAGCATGGCCGCCGGCTGCTCTCGTTCATGAACTCGACAGTACCCATGCTCACCTGCGCAGAGGATCTCGGGGTGATCCCCGCCGGCGTGCCGCCCGTTCTTGCATCGTTGCAGATACTCGGGCTGCGGATTCCGCGATGGGCCCGGCTGTGGGGCGAGGAGGGCCAACCCTATGTCCCGGTCGACGAGTATCCCTACCTTACCGTGTGCGCGCCCTCGGTCCACGACACGACAACGATGCGCGAATGGTGGGAATCTGAACCGACCCGGCAGCAATTCTGGGATTCCGTGGGGCTCGAGGGCGATTGCTCCGAAACCTATGATGTCGAAACTGCACGTACGATAACTCGCGCACTGCTCGCTACCAGTTCAGCCATCTGTGTCTTTCCGCTCCAGGACCTGTTTGCTCTCTCCGAGGCGCTTCGTGCAGCAGACCCGTCCGCGGAGCGGGTCAATGTGCCGGGAACCTACAACAATATCAACTGGACGTACCGCATTTCTCTCTGTGTCGAAGAACTATTCGCGCATACCGATTGGGTGCAACTGGTCGGGTCACTGGTGGCCGAACGGCGCAAAAGAAAACCGAAGACGCAGGATCAGGATCCGCGGGTGCCTTAACTCGTGGCGAGAGGAGTACTGAATGGAGAGCGAACCAGGACGGGGTAACATCGGTGAATCACGCGGAATTCGGCTTTCCCGCGATTCGATAGAGCGCTACCGGCTGGACGAATCGATTCGTGCGGAAGCCGGAGGAGCGGAAGCGGCTGACATCCAAACAGCGCGGGAGATCGCGGCGGCCGTCAACCGTGTCCTCGACGTCGCGCGGAATCCTGATTCCACGGTTCCGGTTTCGGCAATCCATGCCGCGCAAATATTGCACGAGGTTTACCACCATATCATCGATTCCTACGGCCGCACCGTGCTCAACGGCACACCGCTTTTCGATGAGCTCTTGAGGAATGTCAGAACGGTGTTCCGCCCGCAACAGATCGCGGATGTTCTCGATCTCTTCCAGGAGCAGTATCCGCTATCACCGTCAGACCAGATTCGTGAGGACGACGGCACCGGACCCGTGCAGAAGACTGCGGAGCTTTTCCAGGATCTATTCGTTTTGTGGCTTCAAAACGAAAACCCGGCTATGCGCCGCCTTGCCGACCTCTTTGGCGACACACCTCTGCGAGACAACCCTCACTACGCAGGTCTGGTAAAAGCTGCAGTCTCCGCCGCCGGAAAGCTTCCCGGATTCGGCTCGGGAAAGAAGAAACTCGCGGACTTTCTTCTCGAGCCGATCCGTCGCCATCCCGAATCGCTCGAAGACCAGCTTCGCTTCGTCCAGGAGCGGTGGGGTAGTCTTGTCGGGCCGCTTCGCTTGCGGTTATTGCGAGGGCTGGATCTGTTCCGCGAAGAGAACAAGGGCGCTCTTGCCGGGCCCGGCCCTGGGGAATCGCGAGTCTATCAGTTCGGCGCAGAGGATGAGGAGCTTGAACGCTTCACGCCTGACCGTGACTGGATGCCGAATGTCGTGCTCATCGCCAAGAGCACTCTCGTGTGGCTTCATCAGCTTTCCGGCACCTACGGTCGCGAAATAGGAACACTGGACGCCATCCCGGACGAAGAGCTGGACCGCCTGGCGCGGTGCGGTTTCACCGGCCTCTGGCTCATTGGAATTTGGGAACGCAGTGTTGCCTCCCGTTCAATAAAGAGGCGGATGGGTAACTCGGAGGCTGAGGCTTCAGCCTACTCGCTTCGCGCCTACGAGATCGCCGGTGAGCTTGGTGGGTGGCCTGCGCTCGAGAATCTTCGCGGCCGATGTCTGGCTCGCGGAATACGCCTTGCGAGCGACATGGTTCCAAACCACACCGGAATCGACAGCGAATGGATGGAAAAATTTCCGGACCGATTTATTCAGCTCTCCGAGCCACCCTTTCCGGGCTACAGCTTCAACGGGGAAAACCTCAGTGATCGACCCGGCCTCGGCGTCTACCTCGAGGATCATTACTACGATCGCACCGACGCATCCGTCGTGTTCAAGCGTGTCGATCTGCGCTCCGGTGACACCCGTTATATCTATCACGGCAACGACGGTACCCACCTTCCCTGGAACGACACCGCACAACTCGACTTTCTCCAGGCGGAGACTCGTGAGGCCGTGCTCGAGACTATCCTTCACGTGGCGAGGAGCTTTCCGATTATCCGGTTTGACGCCGCCATGACTCTGGCCGCCCGCCACTATCAACGGCTCTGGTTTCCGGAACCCGGCAGCGGAGGTGACATTCCGTCTCGGGCCGAGCGCGGTCTGAGCAAGGAGGATTTTCGCAAGGCGATGCCGAACGAGTTTTGGAGAGAAGTTGTGGATCGGGTCGCGCACGATCTTCCGGATACGCTGCTTCTTGCCGAAGCGTTCTGGATGATGGAAGGGTACTTCGTTCGCACGCTTGGGATGCACCGGGTTTACAACAGCGCGTTCATGAACATGCTCAAGAACGAGGAGAATGAGAAGTACCGCCAGACCATCAAGAACACAATCGCGTTCGACCGCGATATTCTGGGACGATTCGTCAACTTCATGAACAATCCGGACGAGGAGACTGCGGTTGCACAGTTCGGCCGAGAGGATAAGTACTTCGGCGTTTGCACACTCATGGTGACGATGCCGGGGCTCCCGATGTTCGGACATGGCCAGGTCGAGGGATTTTCCGAAAAGTATGGAATGGAATACCGACGAGCCTACCGGGACGAACAACCGGACCGGGCGCTGCTCGACCGGCATGAGCGAGAAATCTTTCCGCTGCTTCGCCGTAGATATCTATTCGCGCGGGTTGACAATTTCCTGCTCTACGATCTGTTCCGCGACAGCGGTTCGGTAAACGAAAACGTCTTCGCCTACTCCAACCGCCACGGAGAGGAGATGGGACTCGTGCTTTACAACAACTCGCTCGAGCAGGCGTGGGGTTGGATCCGGCGATCCTCAGCCTTCGGCCTCAAGGAGTCCGCGGGGAATCGCACGCTCGTGCAGCGAGATCTTGGAGAGGCGCTTGGGCTCCACCGCGAGGAGCGCTTCTTCTGCCTTTTGTTCGAGCTGCATTCCCAGCGCTGGTTTATTCGCAACAGTCGTGAGCTTTGCGAGAAGGGTCTGCAGGTAGGGCTTGCGGGCTACCAAAGCCAGGTTTTCACGGGTATTCGCGAGGTCGAAGACGACGAAGAGGGCAATTGGGCCCGCGTCGCGCGAATATCGGACGGTTCCGGCATCGCAGATTTGGAGATTGCGCTCGAGGAGGTCTATCTCGAGCCCGTTTACGGTCCTTTCGATTCTCTGGCGGGCCCCACAGGTTTGAGGTCGCTTCTCAACCTGCTCCGCTATGGTCCCTCCGCGCCGCTGGACCACGACCTGTTTGTTCCCGAAATCTATCGGCAGAACTACCGCAGTTTTCTTGCTGCCGCGGCCGAGTTCGGATCGTTCGATGTGGACCTGGAGACCGTGACCGAGGCGGCAATGCAGTTTGTCTCGACGGCCGCCGCCATGCTCGGGGGCGGGCTTCCGGAAGAGAGTCCGGTGGTGGAATCAATTTCCGGCTGGATCCTTCTATCGCCCCTCTGCCGGTTCACTCAGACGAGAAATCTCGTCGACGAGTGGGCACTTGCCCGGCGACTTTCACAGCATCTGGAAATGAGCGTTGGTCCCGACATGCCTGCCGGTTGGGATAGTCGAAACTACGCGTCGCTCGTTCGCTCCCTGCTTGCCCATGAAGACTGGGTCGAACACCTGGCAACAGTGAGCATCGACACGAGCCGCGAAGCCGCTCGGAGCGCGCTGGAGGCCTTTTTCGCGGACGGCGAGACTGCTGCATATCTCGGGGTCAACCGGTTCGAGGAAACCGTATGGTTCCGCAAAGAACCCTATCAGGCCCTTACCCACGCGCTCCCGATAATCGCCGCTATCCGCGCTCACGACCATACCGCGGGCCCCCACGGTGACCTCCTCGAGTTCATCGCGGCGATCTCGTTTCATTGGCGCGAAGCGGAAGCCGCCTCTGGGTACCGCGTGGACCGCCTTTTTGGCGCTCTCGGCGGATGAAACGGGTTTTGCTTGACCCCAGTTCACGAAAGCCGATAGTATAGCCGTCATGGAGCGACATGTTCTCATCGCGGGTCGAGGCAGCGCGGTCCTTGAAGCTTTGGTGCAGGAAGCGATAGGCGCGAAGGCTCGAGTACTCCGAACGCTCGACTCCGGGCAGGACAAGCCTCCTGTTCCCGAAGGTTCGGAGGACCTCCTCGGCCTGACCATCTGGAACAGACGCTCCCCTCTTTCGGCCCGTTCGGTCGTTATCCGAGCTGCCAACGTGCTTTCGAACATTGATGAAGCCTTCATTGTCTACTCATCCTCCGATGAGAAGTTTCGACCCTTCCATGAGCTCTCGCCGACCGATATTGAACTGAAAGTCGACTCGGACGTGAAGGGATATCTCTTTCTCACCAAGGAGGTTCTTGCGCAGCTTTCGCGGCAGCGGGGCGGAACGATATCCCTCGTCTTCCAGCATCCGGGCGCCATTCTCGGATCGCCGCTCGAGGCCGTCGCTTCGGCCGGCTTCCGCAGCACCGGGGACGAACTATTCATGGCCTACCAGAACGAACCGATAATTCTCCGGGGTTTCGAGTCGACCGCCGGGGACGTAAACGAATTCGCGCGCTACGTTTTCGCTGCGGGCACAGAAAAGGCGGAACGCACGCGCGGGAAATGGCAGCGTTTCACCGGGAAATCCGGACTCTTCTCATTCGGAAGGTAAATGGTCTAATGTAACGGTCATGAAAATATGGATGAGGTTTCTCGCTGGCGGCGTCATCGGTCTGCTTCTCGGGCTCTATCTTCCGCTTTACGGTGGAGACACCCTCGACCTGTTCCGTTTTCTTGACAAGCTGGTGCTGAACATCGGTAAGTACGTGGTTTTTCCGATGGTGTTTTTCGGTTTGGCATCCGGCGTTCGCGAGCTCAAAGAGGAGCGCGCCGTGTTTTCCACGATCGCGCGCGCAATTGCATACATCATGGCGGCAACCGCGGGGCTCGCATTTCTCGGGGCCTTGAGCGTAACGGTGCTTTCGCCGGAACGGGTACCGATCGTGGTGCAGGAGGCTTCCCAACAGACGCTCCCGACCGTGCGGGCGCTGCTGCTTCAAGTGTTTCCCGGAAACGCGGTGCAGGTGCTGCAGATTCAGGACTTCCTCCTGCCGCTCCTGGTGCTTGCACTTGTCGTAGGCCTTACGCTCAACTCGCCGGGATTGTACAGCTCGCCCGTGACGGATCTGTTCGACTCGATGTCGAGAATTCTCTATCGCATAAACAGCACGGTCTTTGAGGTAATCGGAATCGGCTTCATAGCTCTTGCAGCATACTCTGCGCTGGAGCTTCGACAGCTCGGAGATATGGAGCTTTTCCGACAGCTGTTCATAACCACAGTCTTCACCGCAGCCTTGGTCGCCCTTGTGTTGATTCCTCTTGCCGTCTACTTTTTCGGCGGCCGACAGAATCCGCTCGAGTTCCTTTACGCGATGGTTGCACCGACGCTCGCCGCTCTGATTTCCCGTGATGCCTACTTTTCCCTGGGCATACTCACCCGTGTTGGACGGGAGGAGCTTCGGGTGCCTCGCAAGCAGGGATCGATCCTCTTTCCGTTGAACGCGGTCTTCTGCCGCAGCGGATCTGCAATGGTTACAGCAATCGCATTTATTCTCGTACTTCGTTCATACTCCAGTCTGGAGCTCTCACTCGTTCAGTTTGTCTGGGTAATCGTGCTGACCTTCCTGACTTCCTTTCTTCTCGGCGCTGCACCTGGGGTCGGCGTGATGGTCTCGCTCTCGCTGCTTTCGCGAATGTACGGACGCGGCCTGGAAAACGGGTATCTCATCCTCCAGGCAGCCGGTCCGATCCTGGTGAGCATCGGGGCATTTCTCGATGTCGCTGTGTCGGGAACTATTGCCTATCTGCTTGCCGGCTCCCCGAGTGAGCGTACCGAGGTTTCCGCACGATAACGAGAATTGTTCCCGAATTGTTGGCCGAACGCTAGAGAGGAAAACGCAGGAAGAGAATTCCGGAGATCATCATCTGGTCCCAGAATGGCATGCCTTCGCCGTCCCAAAGATGAAAAATCGGGAACAGTCCCCTGAGCGCAATGCCGAACTGGAAGGTTTTCTGGAACTTGTAGAGGAGCGACGCCTGAACTTCCGGGTAGAAGAAACGGGCCGACTGATACATGTAACTGGTAATAGCACCCCGATCCGGGTTCCCGTAGGACAGCGTTGGTATGCGAAAAAGCAACGACGGCGAGGCTCCCGCGCTTATGCTCAGCGACGAGTTCAAATTCCAGGTATAGGTGAGAGGCACGCTGAGGAGTGCATCGATCATCAGCACTGCATTTGCCGTCTCTATCTGTGTTGGAACAACTTTTCCACTGGTCGTCTGTGCATACTGGATCCCGAACAGATCAAGCGCGGGGCGCGCCGAAAGGCCTTGCGAAATGGGGATCCCGATACCTATGCCGACGGTACCGACAAGCGGACTTACGTCGCTCCACTGAACCGGATTCCCATTTTTGTCGACAGTATAGCCGTTGCCGATCCATATGATTCCACCGCGTGCCTCGATATCTCCGATAGTGAGCGCGAAAGTGGGTACTGTCGCACAGAAAAGCCAGATCGCGGCCGCGACGATTGATCTGATCCGAGGCGACGGACGCCGTGGAAGTTCGTGACGGTAGCTCTCTGCGCTCATGCCCAAGAGTATACCACGGCCTTCGCCCGTAACAACATGAACGCCGCCGGCGTTCCCTAGTAAGCCTTGGCGAATATCGCTATGTTTCGCGCGGCGCTTCCACAGACAAGGCAGTGCTTCCCTGACGCGTTATCCTCGTTTCCGAACGGAAGGACGCGAATCGTTGCTTTGGTCTCCGCCTTTACCTGCGCCTCACATTCGCCGGACCCGCACCACGGAGACTGGGCGAACCCTCCCGACTTCTCGCCGTCGAACATTTCCTTGAAGGCCGCGTAGTCGTTCACGTCAAATGTGTTTTCGTCTCGGAATTTTTTCGCTTTGTCAAAGAGCGCGGTCTGGATCTCGGCGAGAAGCTGCGCAATTCGTTCCGGGACCTTCTCCACGTCGACTGTTTCCTTTTCCCGGCTGTCGCGGCGAACGAGTACCGCTTTCCCGGCCTCCATATCGCGTGGTCCTATTTCAATACGAACAGGCACGCCGACCATCTCATACTCGGTGAACTTCCACCCCGGCGAGTTGTTGTCATCGTCGTCGAGGATCACCGTCATGGTTGATTTGAGTCGTTCGTGAAGACGGCTCGCGTATTCCATCACAGCCGCTCTATTCTGGTTCTTGAAAATCGGTACGATCACCGCCTGGGTCGGCGCAAGTTTCGGCGGCACCACCAGGCCCGAATCATCCGAATGAGCCATTACGAGCGCGCCGATCAGTCGCGTGGAGACACCCCAGGAAGTCGCCCACACCAGGTCGAGGCCGCCATCGCTGTTCTGAAAGGTAACATCGAACGCCTTCGCGAAGTTCTGCCCGAGGAAATGTGAGGTACCCGCCTGCAGTGATTTCCTGTCCTGCATCATTGCTTCGATCGCGTAGGTATTTACCGCTCCGGCGAATTTCTCCGCGTCGCTCTTCACACCGGAATAAACCGGGAGTGCCATGTACTCCTCGGCAAAGGTGCGGTAGACGCCGAGCATCCGCAGTGTCTCCTCCCGCGCCTCTTTTTCGGTGGCATGAGCGGTGTGCCCCTCCTGCCACAGGAACTCTGTTGTCCGCAGAAAGAGCCGCGTCCGCTTTTCCCATCGCAGCACGTTAGCCCACTGGTTGATGAGGATTGGAAGATCCCGGTAGGACTGAATCCACTTCTTGTACATGCTCCAGATAATAGTCTCGGAGGTCGGACGGATCACGAGCGGCTCTTCGAGCAGCTCACCGCCCCCATGCGTCACCACCGCAAGCTCCGGCGCGAACCCTTCAACGTGCTCGGCTTCCTTTCGCATATAGCTCTCGGGGATGAGCAGGGGGAAATAGGCGTTCTGATGTCCGGTTGCCTTGAACATTCCGTCGAGTGCGGCCTGCATCTTTTCCCACAGCGCGTATCCGCGAGGGCGGATCACCATGCAGCCCTTGACGGGACTGTAGTCGGCAAGTCGGGCCTTGAGCACAACGTCGATATACCAATCAGAGTAATTCTCTGCGCGCGGGGTGATCTGTTCTGCCATGGGTAAACATCCGTAAAATCGAGATTTACGGCATTGTAGAGGCAGAAATTTGAACTGTCAAGCTTGTATCGCAGACGAAAAGGAATGCGGCGCGGGCGGGTCAGCGCGTGTTGACGGTCTCGACCATATATCGAACGGTTTTGCCCTTGTCGGATCCGTATTCCTTATCAACGACAAAAACGAGTGACCTCTCGTCGGGTGACAATATGATCTGACGGATGCGGTAGGCAGTGACCCCTTCGCGAATGAACCCAGGTAGCCCAATGGTGAAGCTCTTCTGCGTACCGTCTTTCAAAGTCGCGTTCAATACGATGTGGAATGAGGCACCGACCGGCGTGCCGGTGGTCTGCGCGCGTTGAATCAGATCGACTGTATAGCTGTTGCCGGTGTTGAAATCGCGAAACTCGATGTGCGACTTCGGCTCCTGACCGTCTACGAGCAGATAGACGATGCGCCCGAGCGAGAGATGATCGACGTGGTACCGCTCCACGATTCCAACGTTTTTCTCGATCAGCGTATAGAGGGCGCCGCTCCCGTCCTGTCCGGGATATATATGGACGTCAAAGGTCCCCTTTTTGACGCCGTCCGGCTCATACGCATTTGTGTAAACGTTGACGGCATAGAGCTCGGCAAATGGCTTCATGCCATCGACGTCCAGACCATACTGGGCGAACATGAATACCCGGGAATCGGGAGAAAATCCAAGGTTTACGAAGACGGCGACGTCGCCTGCCCAGGCTGCGATGCCCGCTATGAGGAGAAACGCACAGCCGAGGAGTAACCGCTTCATGTTCCGTTGCCTCCATATTCAATATCGATCAGTTTCAATCTTACTGTAGTTTTTTCTCGATACCAATTGATATAATACGCGCATGACTCTCGCATCCCGCAACACACTTCTCCTTACCGGAATCCTGTTTTCGCTGTTGGTGCTTGCGGTCTGCGTCGCCATAGTGGTGATCGTCGCAATCAGCGGCTACAGCCCGCCGCAATCTGATTTTGCGATAGGTGAGCGATGGCTTGTGTTCCGGTGGACGGCAGCGCCGATAAGCGTAGCATGGGTTATGGCAGGCACGGCTGTATCCGGTCTTGCCGCGAGCGTAGGAGCCTATTTCCTTCGTCGGTTCTTCCGCAAGACATCGGCGCCGGAGGTATTCTTCTTCACCCTGTTCACGATTACGCTCTGCTTTGAAAGTCTGCGTTCCGTGGAACTCTATTTCCTCTTTCTCAATCTGCCGACCCTTTATGGAATCATCGTGACGCGCGTCGTCTATTTCGGATATTTTCTCGGAGCCTTCTGCCTTCTCGGTTCGAGCCTGTACACCGCGGGTGTTCAATACCAGAAATACGGCAACGCACTTGGGATAGCAGCCCTCGTATCGTTTGCTCTCGCCTATGTTGTTCCAATCGACTCCCTTTCTCCGTTCCCGAGCCTGCTCTTTCGGATCGGGAATGAGACGACGACCCAGACCATCGCGCTGGTGATCGGAATGCTTACCCTTTTGAGCTACGCGATGTCTGTGGTAACGGGGGGAACGGAAGATCGACTGCCGATCGCGCTCGCTGTGCTGATGGTAATACTTGGGCGCGAGCTGCTCTTCTATCTCTCCAATCCGGTCGTCGTTACCGCCGGGGCCATCCTGCTCATCGGCGGGATGGTGCTCTACGGGGTACGTAACTATAAGTTGTATCTGTGGATGTAACTCGAGAACCGCCTAGAGACCGAGTAGCTCGTTTGCGAGAAGTCCCACGCCTATTGGAAGCAGGAGATTGTCAAGATCACGTGAAGGAATCATCTCGAGCAGTGTCGCACCGGCGGCGATCATCGCAGCTTCGCGCGGCGTTCGTATCATTGCGTAGGTCACGAAATAGACCGCCAGAAAGCAGGCGGTGCTTCCCGCAAAGGTCTTGCCGCTGGTGAACGGAATGCGGGGTCCGCCCACCATTTTCCCCACGACGCTGGAAAGACCATCGCCAAACGCGAGCGCGTAGATCGCGATAAATGCGGCCGGTTCCGGGTAGAGCATCAGCGCAAGCATGGCCCCGACGCCAAGGGTGACCGGACCGAGCACGAAGTGCCCGTGATCACGGTCTCGCGCGGCGATAGAAGGTGATGTAGGAGATTACGGCGACCTGTCGACCGGTGAGCCTGAGCGATTCCGCATAGGCGTATAAAAGGGTACCCGCACCAAGCACCGCGAGAGTAAATCCTATGCCGGTGAGCAGTGCCAGGCTCGGTGTAAGGGCGATAAGAAGGTGGATGGTCTTTCTTACGAGCTCGGTTCGAAGCTCAGGGGTAACTCTGACAGGAAGACGAAGGACATCAGAATTGCGGATCGGTGCCGAAGACAGATATCCGACCTCGGAGGCGGTGGCGACGCGAAGCGATGCCGTGTCAGTGCCGGAGACAAAATCGGATGTCAGAACTGCTGCCGTACTTCGAGAATCACTTTGCATTTTACCGCTTCCCTGGTATACTTGTTGTAAGAACTGCCTGCCGCAGCCGGGGCTACAACGGGATCACACTTCAATACAAGTAGTACTGCAAGAACAATACCAATCTGCGGATTTTCAAAGCTTTTTATAATACCTTATAGGATTACGATTTATCCAGCGTATCGACGACCTTTTCGGTCACCCCTCGCGAGTGTATGATTTAATATACGAAAAATTCACATATCACTACGATCGATCGTGCTGTTCCGTGTCCGACGGCCCGATTTCCTCGCAGATCTGACATCGGCCTCCCTCTGTGTTATAATTTCCGCGGATAAATTGCAGACAATGAACAGGATTCTCGTCGCAGCGGCTGTCGCGCTGGCGACTCTTACCATACTGAGCGCATGTGCGACTGCGGCCGGACCGCGAGACGTCGCTGCCGCCTCATCGGTGGGCAGCTCAATCGGGTGGAATACGCGCGGAGCTCAGACGGGCGACGCAGCCGTGGATAGGGCTCCGGCAGGAGCCGGCGATTCGGCTGCGCCGCCTTCCGCGACAGCGCCCGCCGCCGGGCAAAAGCCGGCAGACCAGAAGATCGCCGGTCGTTCAGCGGGCGCATCCGGGAGTGAGCAGGAGCACGATTCCCGGGCGTCGCTGCGGGCCGGTCGATTGACCGCGGGAAAGAGGCTCGATCCGACCGTTCAGACTCTCATGCGCTCGATGAGCGTGGAAGATAAGGTCGGCCAGCTGCTCATGCTCGCCGTAGAGGATCCGCGGAGTCACCAGGAAATCCCGACAATCGATTCGCGATTCCGTGCCCTGTTCGAAACCGTGAAGCCCGGCGGGATCATCCTTTTCGGCGACAACATGGTCACAATACCCCAGACAATCCGTTTGATCAGCGAACTCCAGCAACGCTCACCTATTCCGCTTTTTGTCGCAACCGACGAAGAGGGCGGCCAGGTTAGCCGGCTCAATGCAAGTGGAAAGATCCCCGCAACGCCTGTTCCCAGTGCGTGGGTAGTGGGCGAGGCGAACGACCCGGAGCTCGCCTATGAGGCGGGGAGGGTTATCGGCCGGGAACTCGCAGTGCTCGGATTGAACATGGATCTCGCGCCGGACGCCGATGTTCTCACCAACCCGGAGAACCGGGTTATCGGGACGAGGTCTTTCGGCGCCAGCGGAGTCGTCGTTGCGCGGATGGTTGCCGCAGTGGTTCGTGGCATTCAGGACGAGGGAGTGAGTGCGGTGATCAAACACTTTCCCGGCCATGGGGACACCGTGAACGACACGCACGTGAAAGCCGCCATCGTCTATAGTGATCGCGCGCGACTCAACAAGGTGGAACTCGTGCCGTTCAAAAGCGGCATTTCAGCGGGTGTTGACGGGATAATGACCGCGCACATCGGCCTTCCCGCTGTCACCGGCTCGTCCGAGCCCGCGACCCTCTCTCCGGCGATTGTCGACGGGATTCTCCGACACGACCTCGGGTTTCAGGGTGTGGTGTTCACCGACGCTATGAACATGGCGGCACTGGACACTTACGCGCCACAGTCGAAAGCGGTTGTTGCTGCGGTGCTTGCCGGGTGCGACGTTATTCTGCGCCCCTGGATGGCAAGGAAGCCTTCGATGCGCTCCTGCAGGCGGTAAGAAGCGGCCGTATCAGCGAGGAGCGGCTCGATCGGTCGGTTGAGCGGATACTGTCCCTGAAATACGAACGAAATCTGTTCGATCGCGACCGATCACAGCTTACGGTTGCTCGCGCGGAGGCGGTGTTGGGCACACCGGCCCACCGTTCTGTCATGGACAGTATAATCGAGGCGGCGAAACTCCGGTCTGAGTCGAAGAAGAGCACTGCCTCCCGATAAACACCACGTTCCCTTGCACAAGCGGAACTGGTCGGTTACAGTCAAATCGCTCAGGAGACAGAATGGAACCGCTCAGATTTCCGACAGATTTCGTCTGGGGAACAGCCACCGCGAGCTATCAGGTGGAGGGAGCGTTCGCGGCAGACGGGCGAGGATTCAGTATCTGGGATACCTTCAGTCGAATGCCCGGAAAGGTCGCTCACGGACACACCGGAGACGTGTCGACGGACCACTTCCACCGCTACGCGGAGGATGTTGCCCTCATGAAGGCGCTCGGTGCCCGTGCTTACCGTTTTTCGCTTTCGTGGCCGCGCATATTCCCTCTGGGCGGTCGAAAGCAGAATTCGAAGGGTTTTGATTTTTACAATCGTCTGATCGACTCGCTTCTGGAATCGGGAATCGAACCGGCGGTAACCGTATATCACTGGGACTTGCCTCAGGCACTCGAAGACGCCGGCGGGTGGTCGAATCGGGAAACGGCATTCCGCTATCGCGACTTCGCCGAGACCTGTTTCAAAGCGCTCGGCGACCGGGTGTCGAACTGGATCACTGTCAACGAGCCGTTCTGCGCCGCAATGCTTGGCTATCTTCAAGGCATTCATGCGCCGGGTGTTCGTGACCGGAAGCGTGCCTACGAGGCTGCACACCACCTCAACCTCGCACACGGGCTGGGCGTGCAGACATTTCGCCAAAGTGGCTACACCGGCAAGATCGGACCGGCTCTGAACCTGATAACGCCGCGCGCGGCAACTCGGGATCCTCGCGACATCGAGGCCGCCGATCGGATGGCTGATCAGGCGACCCGGATGTTTCTCGATCCAATATTCGGGAAGGGCTATCCGGAGCGGCATATCCGGGCCTATCCGGAGATCAAGCTGCCGATTCGCGAAGGGGACATGGAACTGATCGCTCAACCGGGCGATTTTCTCGGGCTCAATTACTATTCCGAGTCGGTCGCAGCTTTCGATCCCGATGCTCCGGAGAAATTCCGCGAGGTGCCACAGCACGCGCACGTCACCGACATGGGATGGCCCATCGTGCCGAGAGGACTCTACCGGCAGCTTAAGTTTGTGCACGAAAACTATGGCGCGCCCGAACTCTACGTTACCGAGAACGGTTGCGCTTGTGCCGACGTGCTCGATTCGTCCGGAACCCGATGCCACGACCGTGAACGGGTAGATTACCTCACCACCCACTTCCGAGCCTGCATTGAGGCGATCGAGGCGGGAGTCCGGCTCAAGGGCTACTATTTGTGGTCCCTCATAGACAATTTCGAGTGGTCGTTTGGCTATACGAAACGCTTTGGCATCATCTACTGCGATTACGTCAGCCAGCGCCGAGTTCCAAAAGACAGCTACTACTTCTATCGCGATGTGATTGCCGGGCACGAACGCCCGTAGATCCGGGAGGCAGAAATGTCGCTCTACCTGATTCTCGACCTGGCGATATTGTTCTTTCCTCTGGTCCTCTCCTTTGACCGCAGGGTGGCATTCTACCGGCGCTGGCCTTCGGCCGTTGTTGCCATCGTGATCGTCGGAGGAGTCTTTGTCGCGTGGGACATCTTTGCCACTCGGCGCGGCGACTGGTCCTTCAGTGTCGATCATACCGGGAAGACGCGAATATGGGGCCTGCCCCTGGAGGAGATACTCTTCTTCTTCACGGTTCCCTATGCCTGTTTGTTCGTCTACGAAGTGGTGCGCACATACACACCTGAGATCGGGCTATTCATTACCCCGTGGATCGGATCCGTGGTAGGCATCGCTTTTGTCGCGTCCGGGCTTTTTTTCTACAGGCAACCCTACACGCTGACGGTGCTCGTAGTCTGTGGGGTCTTCTTTCTGCTCGCCTCAGCTGTCGCTCCCCATGTTCTGATGTCGAGCTGGTTCTGGACCGCGCTGGGCATCTGTTACCTGCCGTTTCTCGTTATCAATGGAGTACTTACCGCGATGCCGGTGGTTTCCTACGGGGCAGGCCACATCTGGGGCGTTCGAGTCTACACCATACCGCTCGAAGATTTCTTCTACAGTTTTGTGCTCATCGCCGCAAACTTCCTTGTTCATATCATGCTGCGCGCACCTCTCTCGGGGGGACGGCCCGCGGGGCTCCCGGTGATTTGACTTGCCAACGGACGCTCGTTACTATGAGCGCATGTTCAAGAATCGGTCGTTCCATTACATAGTCGACAAGCTCACCGCAGATCGGGCGGAAGTGATCCGCAAGGGGTTGATCGCTGTTTCCGGTGTTGACGGGGTGAAGGTAAGCGTGAACCGGGGAATGGTGGAAGTTATCGCCAGGAAGGATATGGAGGCTCAGGTTCGCATTGCGTGTGAAGTTGCCGGTGCCGTCTACCGCACCCGGGCTCAACTTTGATCATACCATGATCGGTTTTTCGAATCCGCCGAGAATCGCCCTTGTCGGGGCAGGTCGCGGCGGGCCGTCCGCGTTGATACGGTTGGCGCATCACGGTTTTCACGTCGAAGACTGCCTTTCTTTCGTAGGGCCTCCGGTAGTGTGCAGATATTCTTCTTCCGACGGCACCATTCCCGGCGCAACCGCGGACATCGAACGATCCGCACGGGAAATCGAAACCAAGACCGGCGAACCTGCCGGACATTTGCACATATTCCTCCGGCACGACCGGCGAGTCTACGAATCCGTCGGCGATCCGTTGCTTCGCCACAATCTGCATGACACAGCCACCTGCAATTTGGCTGCGTTTGGGAAGTCTCTGTTCAACCTTTGCCCCATCGATCCCCTGCGCGCCATGGACATCGCCGTCGGCTTCCACTTCCTCGATCCGCGGATGCGCCAACTCTTCGATCGCTTTGCGACACGCAACGGATCCGATCTTTTCAGGACTCCGGCCACGCTGAACGTCGTTCCCCACGCCGAGTACAATCTCGGCGGCTTCGCGATGGAGGAAGGGATCCAACTGATCCTGATCGCACTCGAGCGCCTCGCGAGGGAGCTCGGCGTGGTCCTAGCGGCCGGCGAAGTCGATTCGTTTGACGCGGAGGTGTCCTGCGTCGACGTTGCTCTGACCTACAGGAACCCATTTGCCGATGGGACGGCCCCCGGACTCAAGCAGTACGAACCACAGAATCCCCCGTGCTCGGGCGCACTCTTCTACCGGGGCATGAAAGAGCCGTTCCCGGAATTGACGATCAACAGAATCTTCTTCTTGAAGGACTACAGGGCGGAATTTCGCGCGATTTTCCGGGAACAGCGTCTGCCGGACGATCCGACGGTCCATGTCATCATCACTTCCGGGATCTCGACGAGAGACGCGCCGCAGGGTGATGAGAATCGGTTAGTGCTGGTGAACGCCCCGAACGACAACGGGCAGGACTGGGCCGCTGAATCCTTGGCGGTTCGAAAGCCTGTGTTCGATATCGCCTCCCAGCGTCTGCGGCGGCGGATCGAGCCTGCGATTGCTGTAGAGAAGACGATGAATCCGGGAGAGATAGCCGAGCGAACCGGATCCTACCGGGGGAATCTGTACGGTATCAGTTCCAACAGCCGCCCGGCGGCATTTCTTCGGCAGCCGAACAGGTCGAACCGGTATCCGGGTCTGTATCTTTGTGGTGGGAGCGTGCACCCGGGAGGTGGAATGCCGCTGGCCCCGCTTTTCGGAAGGACCGGCGCCGATTTTGCAGCCAAGGATTTCGAACGTGCTGTCGAAGGAAGGAGAGGTGCATGACCGTTGGGTTTTTGCGTGAGATAGCGCCAAATGAGCGCCGCGTGGCAATGGTTCCGGCTCAGGTACCGTCGCTGACGAAGGTTGGGTGCGACGTGGTCATGGAGCGCGGATGCGGCGAGCCTTCCGGGTACCCTGATTCGCTTTTCGCGGAGCGCAGCGTGCGCGTTCTCGAGACTGCGGACCAGGTGCTCAACGAGGCTGATGTAATCTTGTGCGTCCGCGCGGCGCGGGCCGCCAACGGAGAGGATTCGGGGCGCGGGATCGCGTGCAGGCTGCGCCAAGGACAGACCCTCATCGGATTCCTCGACCCCTATGGCCCGCACGATTCGTTTCGGTGCCTGGTCGAACGGAAGGCGACCGCGTTCTCCATGGAGCTCATTCCGCGGATAACCCGTGCACAGAGCATGGATCCACTCTCATCGATGGCCAGCCTCGCCGGGTATAAAGCAGTGCTCGTCGCCGCGGAAGCTCTGCCACGAATGTTCCCGATGATGATGACCGCCGCAGGAACGGTGGTTCCGGTCAGGGTTCTGGTGATCGGCGCCGGAGTTGCAGGGCTTCAGGCGATAGCAACCGCGAAACGGCTGGGTGGAGTGGTGAGCGCCTACGACGTGCGATCGGAGGTGAAAGAACAGGTCACCAGTCTGGGTGCGCGCTTCGTCGAAATGGACCTGGACACCCGCGACTCCGAAGGCGAGGGAGGATACGCGCGGGAGATGGACGATCAGTTCTATCGCAGACAGCGGGAGCTGATGTCTTCAGTCGTTTGTGAGTCCGACGTGGTGATCACGACGGCCTCGGTGCCCGGAAAGAGGGCTCCTGTGCTGGTAACCCGCGAGATGGTCGAACGGATGCGGCCGGGATCGGTCATCGTTGATCTCGCGGCCGAACGGGGAGGCAACTGCGAACTTGCGGAGGCCGGAAAGACGATTTCCCACAACGGCGTCTCGGTGCTTGGACCGGTCAACCTCGCGGGGGAGCTACCCTTCACCGCGAGCCAGCTCTACGCGCGAAACATCGCGACCTTCTTCCTGTCGATGGTGAAGGAGGGCAAATTTGCGCCGGACACGAGTGACGAAATCGTCGCCGCCACCCTGATCACGCGAAGCGGGGAAATTCCCGACGAATCGATTCGTGCGGCGCTCGAATTGTAGCTCGAATTGCAGGAGGAAAGGATGAACCTCATCAGTGTCATCACGATCTTTGTTCTCGCCATCTTCGTCGGTTTCGAAGTGATCTCAAAGGTTCCTCCGATACTGCACACGCCGCTGATGTCCGGGTCGAATGCGATTTCCGGAATCACCCTGATCGGCGCTCTCCTCTCTGCCGGAGGAGAGCGCACGACGCTGACGATGATCCTGGGGTTGATTGCCATTATCTGCGCGACAATCAATGTGGTGGGCGGGTTTCTCGTGACCCACCGGATGCTCGACAAGTTCCGGAAAAAGGGCGCGTAAATGAGCGATAGCGTAACAAGCATCGCCTATCTGGTAGCCGCCACGCTTTTCATTGTCGGTCTGAAGGGTCTCAGCCATCCGCGAACCGCGGTGCGTGGCAACCTGCTCGGCGCCGTGGGAATGCTCATTGCAGTTGCGGTGACTCTGCTCGACCGCCACATCATAAGCTACCCCGTGCTCGTCATCGGGCTGGTCGTCGGCACCGGAATCGGTACACTTCTCGCGCTCAGAATCCAGATGACCGCAATGCCCCAGCTTGTCGGACTGTTCAACGGTTTCGGCGGTGCCGCATCGGTGCTCGTTGCCGGGGCTGTGCTGATTGGCGTTGTCAACGCGGCTAACTCCGGCCACCATGCGGTTGCCCCGGCTGCCGATCTGCAGTTCACCGTCGCGACTGTTGCATCCGGTCTGGTCGGGGCCGTGACTTTCTGGGGAAGCCTGGTGGCTTTCGCCAAACTCCAGGGGCTCATGACCGAGAAGCCGCTTCGCTACACTGGCGAGCAGGTGGTAAAGGCGGTGGCGGCAATAGCGGCAATTGCGGTTGGGATCTGGGTGATTTTCCAACCGGGGAAAACCGAGCTCTACTGGCTGCTCGTCGCGGTTTCCTCGATTCTCGGCGTTCTACTGGTGATCGCGATCGGCGGTGCCGACATGCCGATAGTCATCGCCCTACTCAATTCCTACTCGGGGATCGCGGCGGCCGCGACCGGGTTTGTGCTCAATAACACGGTGCTCATCATTGCCGGGTCACTGGTCGGCGCCTCGGGAATCATACTCACCCGTATCATGTGCAAGGCGATGAACCGATCGCTCGCGAACGTGCTGTTCGGCGGTGTCGGCGCGATCGTCGAGCAGACCGAGGGCGAAGACGACACGTACGCGGGAAAGGTCAAGGCAACCTCGCCCGAGGAGGTCGCTCTGCTGCTCCAGACCGCGCGCCGGGTGGTGATTGTTCCCGGGTACGGGATGGCCGTTGCGCGTGCGCAGACCGCGGTCCGGCAACTGACTGAACTTCTGGAAAAGCGCGGGATCGAGGTGGAGTTCGGCATCCATCCGGTCGCCGGTCGCATGCCCGGTCACATGAACGTTCTGCTGGCCGAGGAGAACATTTCCTACGACAAGTTGAAAGAGATGGACCAGATCAACCCGACCTTTCCTTCGACCGATATGGCCATCGTCATTGGCGCGAACGACGTGGTCAATCCTCTTGCGCGGAAATCGTCCGGTACACCGATCTCCGGCATGCCGATTCTGGACGTCGATAGAGCACAGACGGTCGTGGTTATCAAGCGCAGCCTGAGTCCGGGATTCGCTGGAATTCCGAACCCGCTCTTCGCCGCCAACAACACGCTGATGCTCTTCGGTGATGGAAAGGACGCGGTGGAAAAACTGGTCGCCGCGCTGAAATCGTAGCTCCAGTCGCCGATGGAGCTGTCTGAAAAGTCTGTTTGGGAATTGCGAGAGCAGCAGGTCGTCCTGCCTATTCCTCGTCGCCGTATTTCTGGGCTATCGTCTTGATCGACGGGAGAGCATCGAAAAATGCGTCGAGCACTTCAGGGTCGAACTTCGTGCCGCTCATGTTCCGCATTTCATCGAGCACCTTGTCCTCGGTCCAGGCTTCTTTGTAGACCCGATGAGAGCTAAGTGCATCGTACACGTCGGCAATTGAGACGATCCGGCCGAATAGTGGGATCTCCTCGCCTTTCTTGCCGATCGGGTTGCCTTTCTTATCTTTTTTTGTCGGCTTCCCTGTCTGTATGTCTATGTGGCCTGGATAGCCGGTTCCGTCCCAGCTTTCGTGGTGATTCAGCGCGACCAGCTGGGCGATTTCATCGAATTCCGACTGTTTATTCACGAATAGTTGGGCGCCGACCCAGGTATGCGACTTCATTATGGCGTACTCATTGTCGTCAAACCGGCCTGGTTTTTTCAGAATGGTATCGGAGATCGCTACCTTGCCCACATCGTGAAGCATTGCGGCCATGCGAAGGTTATCCCGGGTCTTCTGGATCTCCGATTCGGCGAGGCCCCGCTTTCGGGCCCACCGCTCGTAGATTTCCACCGAATAACCTGCGACGCGGTTTACGTGAGGGCCGGTCTCCTTCGGATCGCGGAGCTCGGCCATCATGATCATGCGTAGCAGGATGGTGCGGGTCATCTGCGCCCGTTGCAGGGCAACCGTCGCATTGGCGGCAAAGTGCATGACGACCATCTCGTCGTCTTTGCTGAACGAAATGACCTTGCCGTTCTCGTTCTTCGAATTTATCACCTGGATGACGCCGAGAAGATCGCCGGTGTTTGATTTCAGCGGAAGAGCAAGCGTGGACTTGGTCCGATACCCGGAAATGCGGTCAAAACTCGGGTTGTAGCCGTAGGGAGCGTTCCGCGGCAGATGATAGACATCGGCGACCTTGACCGTTTTGCCGGTCGCGGCGGCGTAACCGGAAATGGTCTTTTCGTTGATCGGGACCGTGAAGATGTTGTAGATCAGCTTCTCACCGGGAGGAAGTTCCTTCTGTTTCGTGTCATTCTGCGCGTAGGTGATTACGAGCTCGTCACCACGTTTGACATAGATGGAACCGGCGTCCGCATTTACTACCCGACGTGCCTCGAGCAGTATCCGTTCGAGCAGGATATCCATATCCTGAATCTTGTTCAGCTCCGAATCGAGGCCGATGATGTCTCGCAGCTTCTGAATTTCTGACGTCATACTCCCAAATTTCCTGCGCTTCCCAGCATATTACTCTTTATTACATCGGCAGGCGAATGGAATTAGTAGACACCGGAAAAGTATAACATTTCCGGGTGCCATACACAACGTGAATAGTCAGGTTAACGAGCGGAAACGGCGTATCCCGGTGCGAGCTGCTGCGATAAGAATGTAGACGCCCCCGGCAAACACGATGATCGTCGAACCGCTGGGCAGATTGGTCGCATAGCTCAGAATCAGGCCGGAGCTGGTGAAAAGCATGGTCAGCAGCGCCGAAATGATCATTACCTGCCACAATCTTCGGGCCAGCATGCCCGCAATTGCTGCCGGGATTGTGAACAGCGCGATCAGCATGACAATGCCGACGATCGTTACAAGCAGTACGATCGCCAGTGCCGTGAGGACAAGCAGCATCAGGTAGTAGAGGCCGGTCGGCACTCCCCGGGCAGTCGAGAATTCTTCGTCGAACGTAACCGCGAGAAATTGGTTGTAGAAAAGAATCCCGAGGACCACAACAACGACGTCGAGTACACCGATCAGGACAAGATCGCTTCTGGTAACAAGCAGGACGTTTCCGAACAGATAGCTCATCGGATCGACGTAGCCCTTTGTCCGGGCAATAAACAGCACCCCAATCGCCATGCCAAGGCTCCAAATCGAGCCGATGACAGTGTCTTCGCGCTCCTTCGCATACATGCTCACCACGCCGATGATCACCGCCGAAAGGAGCGCCGCAATTACCGCGCCGACCATGGGCGTAATCCAGGTGATGCCGTACGCGCTGCGAACGTACAGGCTGAACCCGATCCCGGCGAGCACGGAGTGGGATATTGCACCGGCAATGTAGCTTATGCGTCGCACCACCACGTAGCTGCCGATCACGCCGAATGCGACGCTTGAGATAATTCCAGCGAGAAAGGCATACCGCAGGAACGGGATGCTCGGGTCGCCGAGTGCACGGAAGAACTCGCCCATATTCGATGCTTCCTTACCGGTCCCCGTGGAGGTTTACACCGTGTTCAACGCGGCGCACGTGGCCTCCGTAGAGTTCCTGGATCATCTCTGCGGTCACCTCCGCGGTGGGATGCGCCTTTACAAAGCGATTTACGCAGACGACCCGGCTGACCAGATCACTCACGAAGCCGAGGTCGTGTGTAACCAGCAGGATGGTGAGCCGCTCATTGAGCCGCTGCAGGAGTGCAGTCAGCTGATGCTCGACAGCGACGTCGACATTCGCGGTAGGTTCGTCAAGCAGAAGGACGTCCGGCCCGGCCGCGAGCGCCCGGGCGATCAGCACCCGTTGTCGCTGTCCGCCGGACAGGTCCGCGAAGGGGCGGTGATGGAGATCTGCGAGCCCAACCTGTTCAAGAGCCTGTTCTGCGGCCTCGACATCCGTCCGCCGGTGAAGCCCGGGCCGATTCGCGACTCGACCCATGAGCGCGACGTCCCGAACGGTCACCGGAAAGTTGAGGTCGAACGAGGTGTATTGGGGTACGTACCCAATCCGATGCCGTGAGGTCTGTGGCGACTTGCCAAAGACGGTTATCGATCCCGCGGATGGTGCAAGCAGTCCCAATACAAGCCTAACGAGGGTTGTCTTTCCGCCGCCGTTTGGCCCAATCACGGAAACGAAGTCGTTGGCAAAAAGCTCGAAACTCACATCCTTGAGCACCTCAATCCCTGGATATCGGAAATCGACATGATCGAATTTGACGACCGATTCGTCTCCCATTCCTCCGGTCCTATTGTTGCGGTTGCGGTATGAGGGGGCTGTCGTCCGCTTCGCATACCAGATAGCGGGCGTGGCAGTCATCGCACTCCTGCACGCGGTGATGTTCGGCAAACGCATTCCAGTGGCGTCGCTGATCGGGTGTCAGAATGCCGACTCCACCGCACACCGGGCAGGCGTTCTCCAGCGCGCGAAGTACTGCCGACCGGATAAACTCCGAACGGTTCGGAATGCCTGCGAGCTCGTGCGCAAGCGCTTCGTCGACCTTGAATGTGATCACCTCGTGCTTCCGCGACATTTCCAATTCCTCTTGACCCCGGCCAGTATCACGAATATTGTAATACAGAGTAATACCAAATGGCAAGACACAGGTTCGAACTCTTTCTGTTGCCCCTTCTCGCCGCGTTCAGCCTTCTCGGATGCCGGGCGGCGGCCGATCGCGCCGCGCAACAGCCGGTTCCCGCAACGCCGGCAACCGGCGTAGTCCAGGTTGTGGTTGGTGTCCTCCCGGCGAAATACCTGGTAGAGCAGATCGGCGGCCCGGAGGTGAAGGTTGATGTCATGGTGCCACCCGGCCGCGAGCCGCACACCTACGAGCCGACTCCCCAGCAGATGACGGAGGTGTCGCACGCTCAGCTATACGTTCGGACCGGGATGCCGTTCGAAGATTCTCTCCTGTCGGGAATCTCGTCATTCTCGCCCCGGCTGACTGTCACGGATCTCCGGATGAACGTCCCGCTTCGAACGATCGACGGCGACAGGCGTCTCACTCTCGCGCCCGGTTCTCCCGCCGTAGACATTCTTGACCCGCATATCTGGCTAGGACCGCGGGAGCTCGCGATCGAAGCTCGAACGATTCGGGACGCGCTTGGTACGCTGCGACCTGACAAATGGGCACTGTTTACAGACAATTATAATAGTTTCGCCGACCGGTTGAACGCGCTCGACGGGAAACTCAGCGCAATGCTTGCGCCGCTTCGCGGGAAATCTGTACTGGTATTTCATCCGGCTTTCGGCTATTTCACCGACACCTACGGGATCACCCAGCTCGCCATAGAAACGAACGGCCGTGATCCGGGACCGCGTGAGCTTCTCAACGTTGTTCAGCGCGCCAGGGATGCGGGTATCCGGTCGGTATTTGTCGAACCGGAGTTCTCGGAAACGACGGCACGCCGAATCGCGGAGTCACTTGGGGTCGCTGTGGTAGTTGTGAATCCGCTTGCGCCGGACATTCTCGCCAACCTCGAAGCAATGGCCCGTGCCTTTCTTGAGGGGTCACCGCGGGAAGCGTCAAAGTAACGCGAAGGGCGGTGCAGATGTGCGAAGGGCGCTGTTTTTCTGGATATTAGCGGCATTGCATGATCTTGCGGAAAGCGCGTATAATGTCGCCGAAATCGCGCGAATACTGCATAAAAATACAATCCGGTGCATGTACGATTCGCAGGACCGCAGACTCTTTCTGCGCGAGAGGACGAACGCCGAATGAAGAACCTCGTAACGGGAAATATACTACTCGACCGCTGTAACCTGCCTCCCGAACTCGCCCGGATAGTGGAAGCTACCGATGTGGTCGTACCCGAGAGCCGCGAGCACCTGCTCGAGCTTGTCTGCATGCGAGCCGAACAATCCAGCTGTGAAGTTGCCTATGATGTGCCTGGTCGCGGCAGCGTAGTGGAAGCAACCGTGGCCCGATGCAAGAACGGCATCGCCGTAAACTACACGGAAACCTACATGCGGCGCCGCGATCCGGACGCAATGGTCATTGCCGACGCAGGTCCAACCGATAAGGTCCGCTACTCGGAGCGGTTTGGCGGCGAGTTCGATCCGGTCCGCCTGGAGACTTTCGATTGGCTGGCCAGACAACCGCTTATGGTGATGCCGTTTCTCTCCGGTGACAAGCATCGTGGGTATCCCACTATGCTTGTGGCACCGGCGAACGCCGGCTTTTTCGTGGCCGGACTTGCCGACATGCAGGGCTTCATCCCGCGCGATGAGATCCCCGAAGGTTTCACCCCGCGCGCGATAATCTACGTCGCGCCACCCTTCCGTCACACCCACTTCGATGGAAAACAGGTGGTCATTCACAATCGGCTCGCGGGCATGCACGAGCTTTTTTCCTACAATCTCTATCCGGGTCCGAGCGCCAAGAAGGGCGTGTACGGCATTCTGCTGACCATCGGGGAAGAGGAGGGGTGGGTGACTCTGCACAGCTCGGCGGTGAAGCTCATCACCCCCTACGATAACGAGTTCGTCATCGTTCATGAAGGTGCGAGCGGCGGTGGGAAGAGCGAGATGACGCAACCCATTCATCGGGAGCAGGACGGAAGAATACTTCTCGGTGAGAACATCGTCACCAATGAGAAGGTCTACCTTGAAATGAAGGATGCCTGCGAGCTGCACCCGATTACCGACGATATGGCGTTGGCCCCCCCGTCACTGCAGCGCAACGGAAAGAAACTGACGGTGGAAGACG
Source organism: uncultured Spirochaetota bacterium (assembly GCA_963832675.1). Classification (GTDB taxonomy): domain Bacteria; phylum Spirochaetota; class Spirochaetia; order DSM-27196; family DATKUC01; genus DATKUC01. Next base: position 250,575 of record CAWHUY010000034.1, read on the forward strand.
CGGAGGCCGGATGGTTCCTGCGTGTCGATCACCTGACAGACTACGGCACCGAACCAAGCCTGGAGAAGCTGACCATAACGCCCCCCGAACCGCTGATCTTTCTCAACCTCGAAGGAGTTCCGGGATCAACGATTCTGATCTGGGAGCACACGATGGATTCACCGGGTAAGCCCTGCCCCAACCCGAGAGTAATCATGCCGCGTCACTTCGTGCCCAACATCATAGACGGACCGGTCGAAGTGGATGTGCGCAGTTTCGGCGTGCGTACCCCGCCGTGCACGCACGAAAGTCCCGACTACGGAATCATCGGAATGCTCCATATTCTGCCGCCCGCAATCGCGTGGCTCTGGCGGCTTGCCGCCCCGCGCGGTCACTCTAATCCCAGCATTGTCTCCGGCGGCGGCCTCGTGAGCGAGGGCGTCGGTTCCTACTGGCCATTTGCAACCGGGAAAATGGTGCGGCAGGCGAATCTGCTGCTTGAACAAATCGTGGCCACGCCCAGCACCAAGTTCGTGCTGATTCCGAATCAGCACATCGGCGCATTCAAAGTCGGTTTCAAGCCGGAGTGGATTGCCCGTGAGTACATGGCGCGACGCGGCAGCGTCCGATTCCGCCCCGGCCATCTGATGGAGTCGCGGCTTCCCCTGCTTGGTTACGCTCTGCCGTCACTCAAAGTCGACGGACAGTCGATCCCGAAAGGAATGCTCAGGGTCAACGAGCAGCTTGAAGTGGGAAACGAGGGATACGATGCGGGCGCGAAGATTCTGCTCGACTTCTTCCATGACGAGCTCAGGAAATATGATACCCCTGAATTGAACCCTCTCGGGCGGCGAATCATCGAAGTCTGTATGAACAACGGTTCGATCGAAGAGTATGAGTCGGTGATGATCGGGTAGCGTTACCGCACGCCGGGGCCTCGGTTGAAATGCGCGGCCCGTGTTGGTAACTTCTTTTCATGGCTGACCATTTTCGTATCGGGTTCGTGAGCGGGAAGCTCGGTGATGTGGACGGTGTCTCGCTCGAAGTGGACAAATGGATCGATGCGCTTCAGAAGCTCGGTCACGAGGTGTTCTCTATTGCCGGCTACTACCGCAGCCCGCTGCCGAACGTTACCCAGGAAAACCAGTTCCTTCTGCCCTCGATCCGTTTCGGGTCCGAAAGTCAGCTGCATTATGAACGCCACTTCTTCCCCTACCTCTCGAAGCTCCCGCCGCGCGACAACCGAAATGCGCGCAACGATCTAATCGATCAGATGATGGCGGAGGGCGCGGAGGTGGGGGCCGTGCTCCACCAGCACGTACAGGACAACGAAATCGATGTGCTCGTCGGCGAAAACACCAATGCCATGCCGATGACCCTCCTCGGCGGAATCGGCATGTATCACGTTGCGACAGAAAAACGGGTTGCCACGATTTTCCATCACCACGACTTCTGGTGGGAACGCAGCCGTTTCAGCAATGCGCATATCGAAGCTCTGCTCAATCGCATCATGCCGCCGGTCGACCTTGGCCTGGAACATGTGGTCATCTCTTCGTACGCGGCGCATATCCTCTCCTCCCTGAAACGAGTCCAGCCTCACATCGTCCCCAACTGCGAGGATTTTGAGCATGCGGTGACCAAGGATGAGTACAACTCGGATTTCCGCGCGCAGCTGGGATTCCGCGAAATAGACATCCTTGTCGTACAGCCGACCCGCGTGGTGCGAAGGAAACGAATCGAGGATTCGGTGCGGCTTGTTGCGGCGTTCGCGGACCGATTTCCGAAGTATCGCGACCGGCTGCAGTACATCATCTCGCTCTATCAGGGGGATGAACCGGACGAGAACTATGTGGAGGAGATACGAGCTCTTTCGGCGGAGCTCGGCGTGCGGATCCACTTCATCTCCGACAGGGTCGCCTCGGTCCGCGGACAGGACGGAGAAGGTCGCAAGCTGTACACCAATCGAGACGTGCTGGTGAACGCGGATTTGGTGACCTATCTCCCGATATGGGAGGGATTCGGGAACGCGCTGCTTGAAGCGCTTGCAGCGCGGGTACCGGTAGTGACCACCACGTACCTGGTCTATAAGACCGATATCAAGGTGATCGGCGTGCGCAACATAGAGATCCGCGACCGCTACGAGGAGGGCCGGCTTGTTATCGAAGACGACGTACTCGACTCGATCGACGACGTGATTACCCACCCGGAGGAGCGCGCCGAGCTGGTCGACGAGAACTTCGAGATCGCGAAACGCGAGTTCGGCCTGCAGACGCTTTCGGAAAAGCTCTCCGAAGTCTTTGCTGCCTACGGCGACGAAATCCGCGCTTCACGGATGCGGATCCGCAAGAGCAAGACACGCTACTCGGTGTAGCCCGGAGCGCTACGCCTTCGGTTTCTTCCGCCTGCCAGGTCGCTGAGAGCCCCCTTCTGTTTCGGGCGACCTCTTTTCAAACGCCGCGATCTGTGGGCGACCATCGTACCGGCGCTTCAGCAGAATCATGGCGGTCACCCCTGCCAGAAGCATGGCAAAGCTCAGGATCTGGCCCATGGTAAAATCGAACGGAGTTTTCAGGAGCTCCGGCGGAGTCTGTATCGACGACAGACGTATTACATACCCGATCCCCTGATCGGGTTCCCGGAAGTATTCCAGCGTAAACCGAATGATCGCGTACCCGATCACGTACGCGCACACCATGAAGCCGGGAAAGGTGTTGCGTTTTCGGAATACGAACCAGAGTATCAGCCACAGAACGATTCCCTCGAAGAACGCCTCGTAAAGCTGTGACGGATGACGCGGAAGATTCAACAGCTGGTTCGAAAACTCCATGGGAACGCCGGTCTTGTGCGCGATTTGAGACACCCAGTCGATATTCGCCGGATAGCGGGGCGCATCGGGAAAGACCATCGCCCAGGGCGCAGTGCTGACCCTGCCCCACAGCTCGCCGTTTATGAAATTTCCGAGCCGACCGAACGTATAACCGAGCGGAACTCCGGCGATGAGCATGTCGCCCCACAAGAGCAGGTTGAGTTTCCTGACGCGGGCGTAGATCAGGGCCGCGACGATTGCGCCGGCGAGCCCGCCGTGGTAGCTCATGCCCTGGAAGCCGGTGAAGCGCATATGTTCGTCGAACGGCCAGAAGATCAGCCAAGGTTTATGCAGGTAAAGACCGGTTGGATCGTAGAAGATTCCGGAAAACAGGCGTGCTCCGACGAGCAACCCGATAATCGCCCAGAAGAAGAAACTGGTCACTTCATCCGCGTTGAACTTGAGTTGCCGCTGCCTCACCTGATAGATGAAAAGTCCATAGGTCACTCCAAAGGCGATAAGATACATAAGCCCATACCATCTGAACGGGAGGCCCGGGATTATCTCGGGCGAGATCCAGGCAGGATACTTAAGATAGAGAATCATCGGCGCCTCCAGTCAGGAGATATTGATCGGCCGCTCTTCGATGCGTCCGGCCGTGGTGTTGAAAACATACGACACCCTTTTCTTCGGGGATGATATTTCGAGCGTTCTTCCGTGGCTTTCGATCGTGGTTCCCGGAAAGATCGTCCCGCGGACACGTATTTCAGACGGAAAATGTTCTTCGAATCTTTCCCGCAGGGTGAAGATCCGGACATTTCGTTTCTCCACGATCCGGAGGATCTTCGATTTCTCGTGGTAGAGTGCGGTCAGTGCCGGCGAGGCGTGTCTATTCGAGCCCGTTGCGGATCCCGTGGAATGCTCGGCCCTATGCACGAGAAAATCGATCCGCGCAAGCTGTTTCTTCAGCCGCTCCACCTCTTTCACTTCAACGTCGATCTTATCGGAAATAAGGTAGTTCTGGCCAAATGAGATGTGCGTCCGCACACCCCGTTCAGAACCGATATTGGCGGCATCGACCCCGTCGCGGCACTGGACCGTTCCGCCAATCAAGTTCCCCTTCTCTCCGGGCATCACCAGCTTACCGTTGCACTTTACTCGCGTATGCAGGCAGGCATTCGTCAGAACAATGTTACCAACGGCGAGCAGCGTCGCCTGTTCGGAAAAGCCGATTCGCAGGTTTTTCTTTGTCCGCAGGACAGCCTTCCCCGCACCTTTTACGCCGAGTTTCACCAGAATATCGCCGTCGGAAGAGAGCAGCGCCGACTCAACGCCTTCGCCGACCCGGATGTCTCCCTGGGCCATCACAAAAAACCCGGTTCGAACGTTCCCGGTTACGTCGACCGGTCCGTTGAAGCGTATGTTGCCCGTCTGAAGATCGACATCTCCCCGGATCGTGTGGACCGAACGTATCGAAATAGTATTGTTCTCGACGACCAGCTCGCCGCTTACTGCAGCGACGAGGACGGTGGTTCCGTCGTTGCGGACTCGCTGCGCAACGTTTGGGCCGGCGTCGATTCCGGAGCCGGTGCCGCTGGTCCCGGCCGGTATCTCCCGTCCCGTGACGTCGAATCCGTTGCGTGCCTCGGCGGAGGGCAGGACGATTTCTGCGATCTCGGTTCCTGCCCTGATTGTAGTCATTCGATCCTGGTTTCGGTAGTCAGCGGTGCCGTTGGCCCGGATGACAACGCCACGATTGGCGGAAAGAGGGACAAGGTACCTGATCTGCCGCTGGCCCGGACGAACCGGTGGTTCGCCGCGTGCGACGATAATCTGATCGACCACCTCTCCGCGTGCGGCCAATGCCGCCGCATGGCGCACGGCGGGGTCGTCAACTCCGACCGAAATCCCGGCGGCCGTTATCGCCCGCCTGATGGTTTCTTCTGTCGCCCGTGCGCCGCATCCGATCGGCTCCGAAATGGCGAGAAACGCAACCATCCGGTCGGCACTCACCGAGACTTCCGCCTTGGCGTCCGCATCGATTCGTACGCGGAGCAGGAGCGCCCCGTTCTCGCCTTTTCCCACATCGAGAATACCGTCTGCGGTCGCTATGAGGACGTTCTGTTTCAGCTCCAGGTTCTCGAACAGCTTCAGTTCCGGCTTTCTGCCGGCGATTCCCGGGAGCACCTTTCCGTGGACATCGTACCCGGGCTCTCCGGGCCCCGGAACCGAATAGCTCAGTACCCGTTGATCCCTTTTCACCGCGCCCATCGAGTTGATCATTCTGGCGGGAAAATCCGTCGACAGGGACGGCGTCGCCTCCGCACACCCGGCGAGACTAGCCAGCTCCGCGCGGAGCTCAGTGGTCTGTTTCTCGGGATACAGGCGCACGGCCATCTCCACTACACTGTCGGCTCCCTTCTGAGGTGCCTTACCTTCCGCAAGCAGATAGTCGGTGAGCTCGTTGTCTGGTCCCCGGTAGAACGCCGTGACTTCGTCCTGGATCCGTTTCTTGTCGAACGACTTCAGTCCGGCTGCAGTGATCGCGCCGCCGACCTCGCGCAGCGAAAGTGCTTTTCCGCTGCCACGGCCCTTGCGCAGACTGAGAACTGCCTTTAGACCGTCGGGCGTAACGCTTACTCTCACCAGAGAATCCTCTCTTTCGGAAACGGGGAGTCCGTCGACCGCCTTGCCCTGCTCGATTGTCTCGAGTACGAGCCGCGCAATTTCAGATTCCGGGACCAACAGTTTTCTCGGGTAGGGAAGTTTTTCCGCCGCTGCAATGATCTCGGCTGCCTGAGGAATCGGTGCATCAGGGCTTCCGGGCGCGAGGTCGAGCAGGCAGGTCGCAAGGTCGACCGAGAGGCGGACGCTCCACCGATGGAACGCGAAGGGAATTATATCGGCCCAATTCTTTCCGTATCGCAGAAATCCGGTAGTCTCGGCGAAAAGCTCTTCACGCCTGCGGGCAATGTTCATCCCGGCATAGAACTGCGAATCCACGAGCACGGGCGCGAACACCGGTTTTCCGTAGATGTCCTTTCCGGCCAGCCCCGGATCCGCGCGGTCGATGAAGGCGATCTTCTTTCCCGACTCGACCCAGCCAGAGCCCTCCACGGTCGAATCGACATAAACCCGCTCCTGATTCACCTCTCGCTCGATGACCTCGACCGTCTGTTTTCGCGCGGGGAGAAAGGGCAGCGTGGCTTTGCGAGTGATCTGTTTCTGCTTCTTGACTCTGGTGACCGTTTCTTTCGTGATGTTCGGGACCGGTGCCGAATTAATGATTTCGGCGGCGAGGGCGCGAACAGTCTCGGGTATGTCACGCTCGGCCCAAACGGGCTGCTCCGGCTTCGCCGGCGACGGTTCTTCGCCCTTCGCGACCACGAACGTCGACGCTCTCTCCTTTCCGGAAGCGAACGTCTGCAGCTTTTGTTCGATTTCATCGCGCTGGAGAATTTCGGTAATGTCTCTGCTTCGCAGCAGCTCTATGATCCTTCCTGCCGACCAGTTGTCACCGTTCTCCGCCGGCTCGAGGGTAACGACGGCCTGTCTTGCGTCGGCATCGACATCGAGTTGCAGGGTTGCCTGAACTTGCACTTCGTTTTTCGGTCTCGGCATCGTCGTCACCGCAACTTAGAGGCTATAGCCTTGCGCCGCGGCCTTGAGAAGCTTTGATTTGAGGAGCTGGCTCTCTTTTCTCAGCTGGTTTATCTCAAGCTGCTGCATTTTCACCGTTTCGACCAGGTCGCCGTGCGTAAGAGCACCGGTGTGCAACAGATCTTCAACATAGTCCATTCTGGACGCGAAATCAATCTCGGCTTCCATCTCAGCCGACTCGTAGGATTCGTCTATCTCCGCCTGCTCCAGCGGGAAAGGCTCCTCCTCTTCGCCCAGTTGAATGAGCTTATCCGCGATTCGGTATACGCCCTGAGAGAGCAGCGCATTCGGCTTGTACACGACTACCGGAAGCCGTGCCTGCAGGGCAATGTCCTGAATCTCATCCCGATAGATCACGCCGAGGTGGTCGACGTCCACGCCCAGATACTGAAGACAGCTGCGGCGCAGCCGGACCGCTTTCTCCGCGTCTTTGGGGTCCTCGACCATATTGAGAACGAGACGCGGCTGGAACCGGGCCATTGCCTCGGTGTAGGCGCGGTGGCTCTCCGGATCGATACGACCAATCTGATCGATTAACTGCATCACGTAGACACGTTGGAGCCCGTTTCCGTCCTTTCGAATCTGGTCGAGATAGCGACCAGCTTCCGACTTCCGCTTGAATGCGGTACTCATGACGCGAAAAACGATATTTTTGAGAAACAGGTACGCATTCACGGTCGCGGTCGGCGTGGGGGCGGTGATGACAATACCGTGGCCCGAGGTGAGGAAGAAATCGAGAATGTTGAAATTGGTGCCGGCGCCGAGATCGAGAACGAGATAGTCCGCATCCAGCGCCCGAAGACGCCGGATCAACATTCGCTTCTGCGCGGTGGTGAGGTTGGCGAGTCCCGGGATCTCTGCGTCGCCCGGGACGAATCGCAGATTCTCATACTCGGTTTCGACCACGATGTCGTCGAAGTTCGAACCGGAACGGCTAAGCAGAGTGCCCACACCCTGCGTGAGGTTGCTTATGCCGAGGATGAGGTGAAGATTGGATGCTCCCAGATCGAGGTCGGCGAGAATAACCCGCTTCCCGGCCTGTCCGAGCACTATCGCGATGTTTGCCGCCAGGAGGGATTTGCCGACACCACCCTTTCCGCTGGCGATCGGAATGATCTGCATCTATTTGTCCTCGACGTGTGTTTCGCGGAAGTCCGGAAGCTGTTCATCGTCCGTCGCGTTCTTGGACGATTTTCGGCCTCGCGAGTATGTTAGCAGAATCACCAGCAAAATGATATCGATCAGCAGCACGAAGAAAGGCAGAAGAATCGGGAGCAACTCCGAAAGGAACGGCTCGGCAACAAACAGCAGACGCGCCGAACGAACCAGGACGATTGCAAGTGCAATACCGGGAATGAGCGAGAAGATTTTTGCCGCCGCGAGCAACCGGCCGAACTGCCGATAGAGATGCGGGTTCCAGCCAAGAAACAGGAAAGCCGCGACCAGCGCGAGTTGAGGCGATCCAAACCAGAGTATGCGCACAAGAGAGACCCGAGTGTCCTCTACCTGCCATACGATCAACAAGAAGAGAATAACGAAGCGGGCGAGTTCCCACAACGCGCCAAGAAGAAAGAATGGTCGCGAATTGTTCATGCCGAGTCGAGTGTACGGCGCCCCATAGTGGGGGTCAAGAGGAGCCGGTAATAGCAGCGGCCGGGTTATTTCTGTATATTTAGGTTATCTTTGTCGCATCGCGCGTGTATGGAGTGGCTGATGGGTTCCGAGAACAAAAAACAAAGACGTGAAGGAATGCTCTGGATAGCGAGCACGGCCGTCATTGGGGCCGTGGCACTGGTGCTCGTGCTCGCCCCGCCGGTGTTCGCGCAGAGCCAGGATGCCGAAACGCAGCGGTTGTTGTCGACCCTCGAGCAGGTGTTTCGGTTCGTGCAGAACAACTATGTCGAGAAGGTAGATCCGCGCACACTCGAAGAGGGCGCGCTCAAGGGACTCTTTGACAGTCTGGGGGATCCGTTTTCCGCCTACCTCACCCCCGATCAGATGCGCGGCCTCACCGATACGACATCCGGAGAGTTTGGCGGCGTCGGCATGTACATTTCCAAACAGGTGGCGCAGGATGGTCAGAAGGGACCGCTCTACATAGAGATCGTATCTCCTATCGAGGATACCCCGGCCTATCGCGCGGGCATTCATGCCGGTGATCTTCTGGTAAGGATCGGCGACCACACAACCGCGGATATGACCGTCGATGACGTCGTTAACAAACTCCGCGGGAGGCCGGGAACTGACGTTACCATCACCGTAAAACGCGGCGAAAGCCTCGAATTTCCTGTCACCCTGCAACGATCGATAATAGAGGTTCCGACGGTCAAGCGGGATATGATCAGCGGCTCAGTCGCCGGCGGTAAAAGGATCGGGTACCTTCGCATCATCCAGTTCACTCCTCACACCGCCGAGCGAGTGAAAGAGGCCATTCAATTTTTCAACGCCAACAACTATGACTCGATGATCATCGATCTTCGCAACGATCCGGGCGGGCTTCTTACCGGCGTCATCGACACGGCCGATCTGTTCTTCAGCGACGGGCTCATCGTCGGCACGAAGAGTCGTGTACCCGGCGAAAATCAGGCATTCTACGCCACACCCGGCCAGCTTGTGCCTGACTCGATTCCGATTGCCGTTCTGGTCGACGGCGGCACCGCCTCGGCGGCGGAAATTCTTTCCGGAGCGCTGAAGGATCGCGGTCGTGGCTATCTGATTGGGGAAAAAACCTACGGGAAGGGTTCCGTGCAGCAGGTTCGCAACGTGGGCGACGGCGGGTTCCGACTCACCATGGCAAAATATTACACGCCAAACGGCGAGTTCATCGACAAGAAGGGAATCCAGCCCGACAAAATCGATGCCCAGCCCAAGCTTACCGATGATCAGCAGAAGGCGTTGGTCAAACTGATCAACGAGAACCTCGTTCAGAAGTTCGTCGAGAAGCATTCCCGCCCGACCAGCTCCGATATCGACGGATTTGTGTCGGAATTGAAGAATCAGGGCATCGATCTCGACGCCCGCACGGTACGCTACCTGGTGAAAGGGGAGGTTGCCCGTATCTCAAACACGCCGATCGTCTACGATCTCGAATACGACAACGTCTTGTCCGATGCGGTCCAAATGCTTCGAAACGACGAAATTCACGCCGCTGTTCATGAAGCGGTTCCTGTTACCCGCTGACTACGCCGGCGGACCGGCCGTCGAGCTTTCGGGCAGAAGTTTTCACTACCTTTGCCGCGTGCGGCGCATGCAGATCGGAGATGGCTGTGACGCGGCGGATCAATCCGGCAATCGCTACCGGCTTACACTAAAGAGCGTTGCCGCCGATCGGTGCACCGCCCTCCTCCAGCCCGACGTTGGCAGTGGCAGCGAACCGGCCGTGCAGGAACGATCGGGCTCGCGCATTCGCACCGGAGCGTCGAGCCTTCCCGAAATCACGCTGTTCCAGTGTCTTCCAAAAGGATCAAAACTCGATTTGATTGTCCGACAAGCGACCGAGGCCGGCGTCAGCAGAATTGTACCGCTGTCGAGTGAATACGCGGTACCGCAGATCGATTCCCGGTCTGCCGCGCAGCGGAAACTGGACCGGTGGCGCAGAATTTCCCACGAGGCTTTCCAGCAAAGCGGGATCTCGCGACTGCCTGAAATCGACCCGCCGCGGTCTTTCGCCGAGCTCGATCGCGTCTGGTCTCGCTCATCCGAAGCAATCGGGCTCTTCTTCCACGAGCTTCCCATCCGCGGCGGCCCCCTTGAACAGCGATCGCTCCACGAGTATCTTAGTCCGGACCCTCAGCGTATCGCAATCGTTATCGGCCCTGAAGGGGGGCTTTCGAAGAATGAAATTGAGCAACTCCTCCAGTCAGGCTTCGTGCCGGTCTTTCTCGGCCCGCACGTGCTGCGAACGGAGACTGCCGCACTCTATGCTATTGCGGCGGTCCAGATAGTGCTGTTGGAGAAAAAATCGTGGCGGATCGAAAAAAACTAACAGGCGTTCAGCGAATTCACGTGATCCATGTTCCCATCGATGTTGTGGCTCCCGACTCGATTGACCGCGCGGTCGACGAAATGACGAAAGATGAGGAGACCCACCAGATAGTTCTGCTCAGGCTTTGGGATCTCATGAGGGCACGCGTGGACCGCGAGTTCAATCGCTGCATTCGCCAGGCGTCGCTCGTGATTCCAGTTTCCCGGGGAATAGTAGCGGGAGCACGCTTTCTCAAGCGAACGGTGCCGCATCGGTACATGCCGTTCGATTTTGTGATCCGGGTTCTCGGGGCGTTGGAGGCGCGGCGCCGGTCAATCTACGTGATCGGAGGGCAAAAGAAGTACCTTCAGCACGTCGAGCAGAATCTGCGGCACACATTTCCTGGCCTGCATTTTGTCGGCCGCTACACCGGCTATTTTGAATCGGAAGTCGAGCGGGACATCATAACCGCGGTGAAGAAGGCGTCGCCTGATCTGCTGTTTACCGGTCCGGGCGTGAAGGCGCGCGACAAATGGTATTTCCGGCATCGCACGCAGATAAATCCCGGAATTGCGCTCTGGTCTACGGAAACGTTCGATATATTTGCCGAAAGGCGCAAACGCCCTTCGCGGAAGAGCTTTCAGGCCGGGACCGACGTTCTTCCCGATCTTTTCCGTCGACCGTGGCGGCTCGTTCGCGGATTGGTCTATCTGTATTACCTCTTCCTGCTTGTCATTCACCGCATTCGACACATCTGATTGCACGAGCGTTCCGATGATCCCGGGATTCGTCCTCGCCGATCTTGTCATTCTCACGGGTCATCGTCGGCGTCGGTATTGCTGCTTCCGTCGAACTCTTTCAGCTTGAGAAACTCGTACACCTTGCTCAGCTGAGCACCCTGGCGGGATGTGAGAACGCTCCCGGCGAGGTACCTCATGCCCGGCAAGAAGAGCAGAAGCCCGATAGCGGAAGTGAAGAACCCCGGTAGAATCATCAATACTCCGCCCAATAAGCAGCCCGCGATTTCGCGAAACTGCCTCCGTGGGTAGACACCTTCGCGCACGCATGCCCGGAGCCTTTCCAGGCTGTGCCGAACTGCGTCGATGACAACGATCGTCGCAAGGAGGCTGACCCCCGCCTCAATCGCAAGAACCAGAAAAACACCGTACAGCCGTGCGAGATAGAAGAGCACGAAGCTATCCGCGAGAACAAGCAGCGAACAGAGGAGAAAACTCAGCAGGAATTTCACGACAAACTCCCGCTCGAAGAGGCGTAACAAAAACGCCATCTCTACCATGGCCCCGGATTATATCACATCGGGTTTTTTTCCCTTCTACACTTGCTTTTTCGCTCGTAATCACTACGCTTTAGGGTGACCGCTATATCAGCACTCCGGCGCGACATTTCCTGCATAGCTGGCGGATTTCCATCTCAACGCTTTCTCTCGGAGGCAGCGATGTCGATGGTGCGCATTCTTGTCGTCGGCGACGATCACAGATCAGAGTCCCTGTTCGGGCAAATTCTGTCGTCCGATTACCGGATCCTCCGTCGCGACCGCGACCTGTCCCCGATGGATCAGGCAGCGCGCGACAGACCAAACGTCGTGGTAATCGATCTGAACGGTGCAGAGGACACCGTCTCCATCCTGATTTCGAGTCTCCGCCGACTCCCGCGAGCGCCTCACGTGATTGTTTACAGCCCGGTTACCGATCCGGCCGTGATCGTCGCGTCTGTACGTGCGGGCGCTTTCGACTACGTCGTGAAACCCGCCCTTGTCGAGACTTTGCGCAACAGCATTCGCCGGGCGACTGCCGAGCGGATCACCGACGCGGCTTTTGCTGCCGAATCCTCCGGAGGTCCGCTCGATGAGATTCTGGGGGCGAGCGAAACGGTGCGGGAGATGAAAGAGCTGGTCTCCGCTTTCGCGCCGACCGACGATCCGATTCTTCTCATCGGGGAAAGCGGAACGGGCAAGGAACTCGCGGCTCGGACTATTCACCGACTCTCGGCGCGGGTGCGGGGACTTTTTGTCGCGGTGAACTGCGCGGCAATTCCGGATACCCTTTTCGAGTCAGAAATGTTCGGCGTCGAGCGAGGCGCGTTCACTGACGCGGTACCGCATCCCGGCTTCTTCGAACGGGCCGACGGAGGTACGCTCTTTCTCGATGAAATCGGCGAAATGCCGAAGTCTTCTCAGTCGAAGCTTCTTCGTATCCTCGAAGATCATGAGGTTTGTCGAATCGGATCGACCAGATCACGAGAGGTAACCGTGAGGATTGTCGCCGCCACCAATTGCGATCTCAAGCGGGCGGTCGCGGACGGTCGATTCCGGCGGGATCTCTACTACCGGGTCAATGTCCTGTGCATCCCCATCCCGACGCTTCGCTCACATCCGGAGGACATCCCGCTTCTTGCGCGCCACTTTCTGCGGGGTGAATACGGGACCGTCGAGCCGGCGGTAAATGCGGCGGCAATACGAATGCTTCTGCAGCATGACTGGCCGGGCAATGTACGCGAGCTGCGAGGGCTCATGAAACGAGCCGCGATTCTCGCAGGAAGAGAAAGCATAGACGAGCGGCACATCCGTTTTACTTAGATTCGGCAAGAGCCTCTTGAGTTATGGCAGGTTTCTGACGTAGACCGCGTTGACGTAGGCCGCCCGGCGTCCGTCAAGACCATCGTCGAAACCGGCCAATTTTCCCACCACAATGACCTGATCGTTCATCTGTATGGTTCCCGCGGGTGCCGGCGTGGGAACTCGAACGGGAAACCGATTGAAGAACTCCGGGCCGGAGAAGATGACGTAGACGCGGTAAAGATCGACTTTGCTCAGGCCGATCCATTGACCCGCAACGAGCTCGCCGACGGCGAGGAAATCCTTTTCGCCAGGACGGATAATCTCGATAGAGGCCACCGCGCCGTTCAAGAGCAGATACTTGTCCGGATCGATCTGTTTTTCCTGCTGATTCGCCACAAGTGTGTCGATTTGCGCGACATTGAGACCGAAATCGACTATACTGTCAAAGGATTTCGCGTTCTGGCCGGAAAGGGCGGTAAGACAACCGACAACAAGTACCGCTGCGATCAGCGCCGTCCGTTTCATATGTCCGAGAGTATACCAGTATTTTTCGTCTTTGTCTAAACATAGATACCGTGATACGTTTAGACTGTGGGTACTCCGAGGATCCTCAGCGGCAGGACTGCGTTGATTGTCGGCGGGACTGGAGGAATCGGACGCGAGGTTGCGCGTGCTGTGGCTGCCCACGGCGCGGATCTCATCCTCCACGGCGGGCACGACCGACAAAAGGGCGAGGAGCTCGTCAGGGAGCTCACTGCCGGCGGCAGCACCGTTCGATTGCTCATGGCGGAAATTACCTCCCTGGAAGATGCCGATTTACTTGGGGTGCAGGCTTCAGGTGCCGACATTCTAGTTTGTGGGTTCGGTCCGTTTCTGAGGACTCCGCTGGACGGTATGAGCCGTGCCGAATGGCGGAACATGTGTGAGCTCAATCTCGCGCTGCCTGGCTACCTGGTTTCGTCCGCGGTTGCCCGGATGGCTGAACGCAGATACGGTCGGATAATCCTGTTCGGCGGTACCGGGACTGACGTCCCGCGCGGATACAGGACGGTGGCCGCCTATTCGGCGGCAAAGATCGGCCTCGGTGTCGTCGCGAAATCTGTGGCGGACAACTATGGCCGACAAAATGTGACATGCAACGTGATAGTGCCCGGCTATGTCGATACGGAGTACCTGAGTGACGTCGATCGTGCGTCGTTTGCGAGGCGAAGCCCGTCCGGGCGCCTCACGCGTCCCGGTACCATTGCTCGGTGGGTTGCGGAAGTGGTCTGTTCCGACGAGGGATTGCCGAATGGCGCGATTCTCGAGCTATCTTGATAGGTACATATTTATGAGAGAATGGATTTGACAAAGAACCATCGGGCTAATAATATAATGTGGAAGATCTGTAAAAGATTTTTCCATGTAAAAAATCCTACGAGCTCTGAGCGTGCTGCGTTCAGTGGCACTGTATCAGCAGATTGAAGGGGAGCCATGAGCAACAACGATATCGTTCCGGGCTTTGACGAGGAAAAAGATGAAAGCCTGAAGATTCGTTTGCAGAAGGTAGAAACTGCGGACGGGTCTCTGATTCTCTTTCTCACCGGATACATCGATACGTACAACTCGAACTTTTTCCAGAAAAGAGTGAACCGGGCGATCGAATCCGGGTTCACACGGCTCATCTTTCACTGCGGCGGGCTCAACTACGTATCCAGCACGGGAATTGGATCTTTCACCGCGTTCCTGAAAGCCGTGAAACCCCGCGGCGGCGACCTTGTACTGCTCGAGATTCAACCGAAAGTGTATGAGGTCTTCCAGCTGCTTGGATTTTCGCAGTTCTTCAATATCAAGGATAACCTTGAGGAAGCGGTTGAGTTCTTCGCAAAGGGCGGGGTATCGGTGGAATCGGACGTGTTCCCGAAGATATTCAAGTGTCCGATCTGTTCAAAGAAGTTGAAAGCCACGAAAGCGGGTCGTTTCCGCTGTTCCGAATGTAAGACAATCCTCGCGATCGACAATTCAGGACAGGTGTTTCTCGGCTGAAGCCGTCTTCGGCTTGATCCGGGGCGGTTTCCTCCCGCGATTCCCAGGGTGAATCAACTCATCGGTTAACGGTACGGACGGCCCGAGTTGCCGCCGTGAAATTGCCGGCCCGAATGCGGTTTACCGCGGATCCGGGTCCCGTTGCGAGCATTTTCAACAAGGAGTTCCCATGGATACGTCAAAAATCGAAGGCTATCTTATCAACTCATCCATTACCCATCAGGAAATCGACGACAACATCTGGCTTATCAACGATACCGAGAAGGGTCTCGGAAACGTGATCGTGCTTTCGCAGGATTCACTTGTCACGATCCGGGCAAAGGTGATGGAGCTGCCGAAGGAGCGCAGGCCGGAACTGTACGAAGATCTGCTCCGGCTGAACGCAGACATGGTGCACGGTGCCTACGCGATCGAGGAGGATCATATTATACTCCTCGACACGTTGGAATACGAGACGATGGATTTTGAGGAATTCCAGGCGTCGCTTGATGCGATTGGACTTGCCCTGGCGCAGCACTATCCGAAACTCTCCAAGTACAGGTAAATCTAAGGAGGCCTAAGAATGGGTATCTTTGACCGGTTCAAGCGGGTAGTAAAGTCCAACCTCAACGACATGATCAGCAAGGCTGAAAACCCCGAAAAGATGCTGAATCAACTGATAGTTGACATGAATCAGCAGCTTATCGAATCGAAAAAGGCCGTTGCCTCGGCGATCGCCGACGAGAAGCGTCTCGAACGCGAACTGGGTCAGAATAGAGCACAGGGACAGGAGTGGGAGCGCAAGGCGATGCTGGCTGTGAGGGCCGGAAAGGACGACCTGGCGAAAGAGGCTCTTCTTCGCAAGCAGGAGTACGAAGGTTACACTACCCAATATCAGTCGCAGTTTGACGCCCAGCATCAGGCGGTAGAGAAACTGAAAGAGGCTCTGCGCGGACTGCAGCAAAAGATAGAAGAGGCACAGCGAAAGAAGAATCTGCTGGTTGCGCGCGCGAAACGCGCCGACGCCCAGAAGAAGATCCAGCAAACCATCGGAGGGATGTCGGACACATCCGCGTTCGACGTGTTTGACCGCATGGCGGCAAAGGTCGATCAGATCGAGGCGGAAGCCGACGCAATGGGCGAGCTCGACGACATGAGAAAGGACTCCGATCTGGAGAGCCAGTTCAAACAGCTCGAAGGTGGCGCCAGCGCGGATCTGCTTCTCGAAGATCTCAAGAAACGGATGTCGATCGAGGGTCCCTCTTCGACGTCGTCGCAGTCGACGTCCGGGAAGTCCTCCGGTGGCCAGACCGGTTCCGCGATCGACCTCATCAGCGACGGAGGGTGATCCCGCCTCGGATGAGGCTCTCGAGGAACTTAAACGGAAAATGCGTGATGAGGCCGGCGGATGATCCGGTAATCCTGCTCATCACCAACGATCGAGCGCTCGGAGAGAAGTCCCGGTTCCATTTTGAAGAGTTTGGACTTCCGGCGCGTGTCGAGGTGATGTATGGCGACACCGACGACGGCCACGATGCCATCGGAAACATCGACATTCAAAAGGGACCAGGTGACATCCTCGTTCTGCCGGTCCGGTGGATGTACCGGCTCTTCGAAAGCGTCGAGGTGGAAGGGACCCCGGTCATTGCCTACGGGAGCCCGTCGTTCATTTCTGAAGCGTTTGTCCTGGGCTGCTGCGACTATCTGCGCGAACCTTGGGAGCCCGATGAGCTGTGGATTCGTGCTTCCCGCCAGATCTTCGACGCGAAAGTCGGCTATCCCTGGGGCACCCTCAACGTTCTTCGCGACCGGGTGATCGGTCCAAACGGTGAAAAGCCACTCTCCTACCCGGAATACCGCATAATGGCGATGCTTGCGCGGCACCGAGGGGCAGTCGTAACACGCCAGGCTCTCTACTATGCGCTCTGGGGCCGCGACGCTACCGATTCCCGCGTGGTGGACATGCATGTCTCCCATCTGCGCAGGAAGCTCCACGAAGTGGTTCCGCCCGGCAATGGCGAGCTGATCGAAACAATCCATGGCCAGGGCTATTGTCTCTTTTAGCAAGATACGTACCTGCATGCTGTGCATATCCTGTGGATAAGCAACGATGTTCGGTCTATTTCCTATACATCTTTTAAGCATCTGTGGCGAAGTTTTTCTCCGAAATCCCCGTCACAATTCGCGTTATTCTCGTTAAATCTATTATATCAAATATATTTATCGCCGTGCCACGACAAAGAACTTTTTTGCGGACGCGCGAAAGGCCACTTGACACGATTCATGCGCGCGAGGATGAGCGTATCCATGTTGTGGATAACCTGTGCATTGATTGAGAAGATACCCGGAAAGACTTTGCTGGTAAGCACTAATCCGATTTTCCCCTTCTCTTGAAACAGTCCCCCGCCCGTGTTACGATCATCCGTCGTGAAAGACACAATCCTGGTGCCCGTACGCTTCGTTCTGGTGTGCCTGATTCTCACGGCCATTCTTACGGGCGTTTACGTCGTGACCGTGCTCGGTGAGACATACGACCCAGGACATTTGCCCCTCCCGGGGCTCGATTTCGGCCCGGATCATGGACGGACTCCGTGCCGTCTACCCCGTTTCAGTTCTCCTTTCAGTCCTCATCACCCTGTTCACCGTTCTTCGGCTGAGACGGTTTCGAGCCGTGGCCCTGTCATCGTTTTCGTCGCCGGCACGGCCGCAATTGTCGGAGGAATCCGGGGAATAGAGCTTCTTCGACGGGACTCCGCCGCAAGAATCCGCCAACCGTTGCCGTGACGCCGGGGTTCGTCTATCGGTTCGGTAACGATTTTCTCTACTCGGACCGACGAGAAGGCGTGAGCCTCGGGGACGTCGTAGCCTACCGCAGCGACAAAGAACCGGGATTTCGTTTTTTCTGCCGAAGCACTGCTGGATCCTGGGACCGGCATCGTTCATCTTCCTGAAACGGGCGAAGACTTTCCGGTCGCGAAGTCCGAATCCTCTTTTGCCCACATGTTTGCAGGCCCTAAGGTGGTTTCAAACCTGTTTCGGCGACGTCAGCTTATTGAGCGGAGCACTGGGCCGACAGAAGAATCCTCTTGCGCCGAGTTATCTCCTGCTTGTGTCTGTGACGGTCCTTTTCGTGGCAAGTCTCTGGTTCCTGGTCCGCCTGACGCGCTGGCCGCTTTTCAACGGGCTCATCGCGCTTGGCGTCTTCAGGCTGCTCTTTCTTCTATATGGATTCCTTCAAAGCAAGGTGTTCCAGGAATTCATGAGTGCCGTTGTCCAGCCCGCGTATCAACGGTTCGTTTCGCCGGGCGTAATTCTCTTCATCAGCGTGCTCTTTGTGATAGTTGGCCTTCTTCTCCCTCCATTCGATCTGTGGAAACGCGAGGTCGACCGTGAATAGGATTACCAGCCGGCTTCTCACCGCGCTCTTTCTTACATTTGTTGTCGCGCTTGCTCTATTTTCTGTTTCTGTCGCTCTTCCAGTTTCCTATCCGTGACGTGCTTCCGCGCTACTACTGGGGATGGGTAATTGCGAATTCGGTTGCGCTTCTCGTTGGCGCGGCCGTTCCGTTGACCTGCACGGCGCTTCTGCTCGGCTTTTCCCTTCTAGTCCACGAAATCGATCTACGGACCAGCCCGGGGCGCGGCACGAGCTTCCCCACGCTGGTAAGGACGCCGATTGTGCTGCTGCTGGTCATGACGCTGCTCTATGTGGTCTGCCAGGAGTGGCTGCTTCCCACCGAGGTGCGGAACCGGCAGAGCTATGCATACAATAGTGCTCTCGCGCAGCAACTGTTCGATCGCGCAAAAAAATCCTATGGTGCGAAAGACTATTCACAGGCCCTGACGCGCGTCGATCAGTATCTCGCGATCAGTCCATCGGATGAAACGGCGCTACGGCTGCGCAGCGACGCCATCTCGCGGATTCCCAGCGGCAACGCGGGAGACGCACGCGCTTCCGTCGCACCAGTTGCCAGTTTTCCCGCGCTTCCGGCTTCCGGTGAAGGCCTCTCGGTTCAACAGCTGCTCGAACGAAGCAGCGGTTACTTCAAGAGCGAAGACTACTTTTCCGCCTACTACTACGCGACGCTCGTACTCCGGGTGGATCCAAAGCTTAATGACGCGCAGCGCCTGCAGTCGCGCTCGCTCGAGCAGATAAAAACCGTTGATGTCAGTCAGAATGGCGAAAGCGCAGGCCATTGTGTTCGATCGCAAACGACAAGGATTTCTCGATCTCGAATCCGGAAACAGCATCGGCGCCTACTACGTTTTCAATGATCTATCGCGGACGGTCCCAAATGATCCGGATGTTCAGCGCTATCTCGCTGCAGCCAAGGCAGCAGTGGAGCAGATCTCCTTTTTTGCCGATGAAATCGCCGGGGTGATTGCTCTTCCGGGTATTCAAAGGGTCATGTTTGTAAACAACAAGACCGAGAGCTACGTCGAGCTTCTTTACTTCGGCAAGCTCGTGAACGCTCCCGAGGGGGTGTACGCGTTAGACGTGGAGCTCCTGCGGTTCTCCCGGAACGGCACGGTACAGCTGCACCTGCGCGCCCCCTACGGGAAGATTGTTTCACAGCAGCTAATTCTGCGCGCCATCGCCCGTGACAACACCAAAGCCGCCGGCGGAATCCGAATGGAACCACAGGTTTATGCCGGCATGCTGCCGAAGGATACCGGACCGATCTTCCCTGTCCTCATTCCGGTTCGCGATCTGGAAACAATCGCAGAAGGCCCAACACAGCTGACCTCGGCGGGACTGGTCAGCCTCTGGTCCGCAGTGAACGTGCTCGGCACCTACGGCTACGCCACTCAGCCGGTCTATCTTGAGATCGCCATGCGTCTTCTGCTGCCGTTCAGTTTCATCATACTTTCCTTCTTTTCGTTGAGTCTGGGCTGGCGGCTTCGCAGCCGCTATCTGACACGGCCGCCGATACTCTCGATACTGCTTCTGCCGGTTTTGCCGGTCGTGATCAACTACCTTTTCCGACTCTACACCTTCGGGTTTCGCTCGGTACTCGGATTCACCATTCTCTACGCGGGTTTCAGCGTGGCGCTTGTGGTGCTTCTCGTTTCTCAGGCGATCCTGCTTGCCGTTGCTCTGCTCTCGCTCGCCGTGCAATCCACGGAGTGATCTCGATGCCAATGATCTTCGGGCGCCTTTTCGGCGCTGTTCTGCTCGGTATTGTCGCGGGTCCTTTCGGTGTAGCCTTCGGGTTCATTGTCGGGTTTCTCGTCGATCAGATTCTGCGCGACCGGTATGTCCACTACGTTCTGTCACGATTCTACCGCGACCCGCGGAGCCGTCCTCTCCCTCATCTGGACGCGGCCACCCTTTCGCTGATCGGAGTCTCAATCCACCTTTGTTCACTTGCCGGAGCGGTGCGGACACGTCAGGTGGATCTCCTGCGAGGCGTAATTGCACGGCGGCGGCCCGGTCGGGGGAGCCGCCAGGGTGTGGACCGCGCGATTGACGAGGCGATAAGACAGCTGCAGGCGCTCAATGTTCCCGCACTTGCGCTCGGTCTCCGTGCCCACCTCGGCAACCGGCAACCCGGAGATGGGGAGCCGCAACGGGAGGTTGTCCGCCCTGCCGATTATGATTTCGGGGAAATCGTGCAGCTGTTCCGCCTGATGGTCGGTATGGTGCAGGTAGAGGATCAGGCAACAGCCGACCGGATTGAATCCGCGTGTGGATACGTCGGGATCGATTCCGGGGATGTGATCTTGCGGCCGGCGAGGACAGCGGGGCTCGACCCACGCGCGTGCGCGATACTCGGCGTGGACGAACAGGCGTCGATTGCCGAGATCAAGGCGGTTTTCCGGCAGCTTGCCGGCCAGTTTCATCCCGACACTCTCGCCGGGCTCGACGAGGGGCGGCTCGCTCGCTCGGCAGAAGCGTTTATCCGCATCAAGGAAGCCTACGATACTCTGGTTCAGCAAATCGACTCGAAGAGCTGCCGGACCACCTGATATTGTCGGAGGACTACTGTTCCATCCGCTTGATGCGCGCGCCGAGACCCTGCAGTCGCTCTACGAATTTTTCATATCCGCGTTCGATCTGATAGACATTCTGGATCACGCTCTGTCCTTCGGCGCAAAGCGCGGCGATAACCATCGCCATTCCCGCGCGAACGTCGGGCGAAACCAGTTCGGACCCGCGCAGACGGCTGGGTCCACTAATCACCGCCCGGTGCGGATCACAAAGTATTATGCGCGCGCCCATGCCGATCAACTTGTCGACGAAGAACATCCGCGACTCGAACATCTTTTCATGGATAAGGACGGTCCCCTCGACCTGCGTCGCGACTACCAGCATGATGCTCACCAGATCCGGCGGGAATCCGGGCCACGGTGCATCGTCGATCTTCGGTATCATTCCACCCATGTCGGGAACAACGCGCAGTTGCAGTCCGGAGCTTACCCGAATGGCGTTACCGTCCTGTTCCCAGTGGATCCCGAGCTTCCCGTAGGCCAGCTTGGTCATCTTTAGCTGGGCCGGGCAGGCGTCTTCGATTTCCAGGTCACCTCGGGTGACCGCGGCGAGACCGATGAAAGAGCCGACTTCCATGTAATCGGAACCGATGCGGTACTCTGTGCCGTGAAGGTTTTTCACACCGTCGATGGTCAGGATGTTTGAACCGATCCCGGCGATCTGTGCACCCATGGCGTTGAGCAGGCGGCAGAGGTCCTGGATATGGGGTTCGGAGGCGGCGTTTTCGATTCGCGTGGCGCCCTCGGCAAGGCAGGCCGCCATGATTGCATTTTCAGTTGCGGTTACCGATGCCTCGTCGAGGAATATCTCGTCGCCTACCAGTTTGTTTGCCGTGATTTTGAACAATCCGTCTGTTTCGATTCGCGCCCCGAGGGTCTGCAGTGCCAGGAAGTGCGTGTCGAGCCGTCTGCGGCCAATGACGTCGCCGCCCGGCGGCGGCAGAATCACTTTCCCGGTACGCGCGAGCAGCGGGCCGGCAAAAAGCAGCGACGCACGAATACTTCTTGCGAGATCGACGGGAATTTCACTGGTGCTGATATCGCTTGTGGTGATTGAGTAAACTCCGGGTGCCGTCTGCTCCACATTCGAACCGAGCGCTTCGAGGATGTCGATCATCACCTGAACATCTTCGATGTCCGGGATATTGGACAACTGCACGGTTTCGTCGGTGAGCAATGTGGCTGCGAGGCAGGGGAGGGCGGCATTCTTGTTTCCGCTGGCCTTTATGCGCCCCTTCAGCGGAAAACTGCCGTCGATTATGTACTTGTCCATTTGGGTCAGAACCTCTCGGTATACCTGTTCATTCGGCATGTATCAGTCGACAGTAAAGGAGAACTCGCGCTTCCCGAACGGATTCGGGAGCATCGAGACAGTTGCGGAATAGAATCGGCTTTCGCCTTCGCAGCACACGATGCGCACCGTCATTGCGAAACTCGAGGAGTGACTCGGATCGGGAAAGGGATTCTCCAGGATTTCGGGAAACACCACGTTCTGAATGATCCGTGTCGGCAAGAAGTAGTTGAACGACGTCGCCAGTCCCTGTCCGTTCGCGATTGGACGAAAGAGCGAAGCGACGATTGCCGTGGCGTCGCGACTGGTCTTTTGCATTCCAGCCAGAATTTCCGGAGCCACCGCCTCCTGCAGGAACGCATTCCAGTCCGAGTCCATCAGCAACTGACGCGATTCGGTGAGGAACTCCCGAAGATTGCGCACTATATTGGTGTTCTTGAACTCCACATAGGAGCCGTCGAGAAACTTGTACCACGTGATCAGCGTCTCGTATCCGACGCCGGCCTCCGCACCGGCATGAAACACCAGCACGTCCGGCACTCCGTCGTTGTCGATATCGCGGACCACCGAATGAGTGGTGGTCGTGTTCACGAGTGACAGCCTCGAATAGCGGCCGGACCTTGAGAATACGGTCCACTCCTGTTCCTGTCCCTGCTTATTCTGGAAGGACGCAGTCACCACAACCGGCGCGCCGGAAGGGGTGACCGGTGCATATGGGAGGGCGTTTATGCCTTCGAGGACCCGTTTTTCTCCCAACGGGATAGTCGCGAGCGGACGGAGACTCCCGTTTTCCTGAACATAGACCACGAGATAATAGGAGGGGACCGGTGCGGACTGGGAAAAAATCAGTGAAAGCCGCGAGAGAGCGCTGAATTCCGCCTCGGCCGGTTTTCCCGCGGAGACGGTCAGGAGGACAACGTCCGGAAGTCCGTCACCGTTCACGTCCGTTACGACGCTGAGCGGAACTCCGCTTTTTCGTACCGGGAGAGTTCCCGAATGCGTCCGGTCGGCCTCCAGAAGGTCGAGCGCCGACCCAACGAGTGTGTCCGGGGCGAGCGGCGCTGCCGCCGACTGTTGAGTCGGGTTTTCACCGCCGGCTGTACCTGCGATTTGTGATCCATTCCGGGTCTGGGAATCAATCGACCCGCGAGAACCGGCTACCGACGGTCCGTCCGATGCATTTGTATCTGCAGAACGTGCGGGGCCCGGACCGGGATTTGTCGCGCATGCCCCAAAGAGGAGACAGCAGGCGAGAATGGAGATGACCTTCACGAAGCCACTATAACCTGCGAAGTCCACGCTACTCAATGGGAACAAAGGTCCGCCTTTTCGCTGGAGTCTCAATATCCTGTTATGCTGGATGCAGTTAACGGAATCGGACGTGCGCACTTTGTCACCGCGACCGGTGATTTTCCCCGTTCAATTATGTTATGATGCGCGCCATGAAAGTGATGAAGTTCGGCGGAAGCTCCGTGAAAGACGCCGAGAAGATCAGGGCAGTTGCCGCGATAATCCGCGAGCAGCAGAAAAAGGACCGCGTCCTGGTGGTCCTGTCCGCGATGCGCGGCGTAACTGACGTGCTGATTGCCGCAGCGCGGGAAGCCGAGGCGGGTGACTCCCGGTACGCGCAGAAGATCCTCGATATCCGGGACCGACAGGACGAAGCGGTCCGGGAACTTCTGCCCGGCGATTCGGGGGCGCAGATCTCAACCCTCCTGCAGGGCCTGCTCGACGAACTCGAAGCGATTCTTCACGGTGTGGAACTGGTCCGTGAGTGCTCGCCTCGGACGCTCGACCTGGTGCTGAGTTTCGGCGAGCTTATCAACAATCACCTGTTTGCCGCCTACCTGAACAGCACCGGCACGCCAGCGGCAATGCTCGATGCGCGCAGCCTGATCCTCACCGACGACACCCACGGCAATGCAGAGGTCGATTTTCCCGAAAGCTACGCGCGCATTCAGCATGCGATTGAATCGCTTGATGTCACACCCGTGATCACCGGTTTTATAGCCGCGACCAGGGAGGGGATAACCACAACTCTCGGGCGGAATGGCTCCGACTATACCGCTTCGATCATCGGCGCGGGAGCCGCGGCCGACCTAATCGAAATCTGGACCGACGTGGATGGAGTGTACAGTGCAGACCCCCGATACGTCCCCGAAAGCTTCGTCGTGCCGGAGATAAGTTATGCGGAGGCGATGGAGCTCTCCTATTTCGGTGCGAAGGTAATCCACCCCTACACGATGCTGCCGGCCGTTGACAAGAACATTCCGCTGATCATCAAGAACACCTTGAACCCGGCCGCGCCGGGAACTCGAATCCTCCAGGTTGCGACCCGGAAGCCGGTCGCAGTCACCGGCATCGCTTCGGTCGGGAATGTGGCGCTGGTCAACGTGGAGGGAGGTGGAATGGTGGGTATTCCCGGCATCGCGTCCCGCGTTTTTGGCGCCCTTGCGCGTGCCCGCGCCAACATCATCATGATCAGTCAGGCCTCCTCAGAACACAGCATCTGCATTGTATTTCCCGAGATCCATGCAAAGGAGGCAACCGAAAGCCTGAGCCGTGAACTTGCGCCCGAGCTGCATGCCCGGAAGATCCAGCAGTTCACGCTCAAGACCGACCTGGAGATCGTCGCTGTCATCGGTGAGAACATGCGCGGCCGCCCGGGAATGTCCGGCAAACTCTTTGCCGCTCTCGGCGACGCATCCATAAACGTCCTTGCAATAGCACAAGGTTCATCCGAGATGAACATATCATTCGTAGTTGAACGGAAAGATCGTGATCGCGTGCTCAATGTGGTGCATCGGGCCTTCTTTCCCGAAGGCGATCCGTTCAAGACCAAGGAGTGACGCGAAATGCTTTTTGCCAGCACCCGGTCCGCGCTGATCCCGGTGACCTTCGAGGAAGCTGTCTTCCGCGGGCTCGCCGAGGATGGTGGTCTCTATCATCCCATGGAGGAGCCGGATCTTCGGTCATTCTTTCTCGGCCTCACGGAGTCGGACAGCTTCGTCGAAATCGCGGCCGCGATGACCTCCCGGTTGTTTCCCGGAGAATTTCACCCTCGATGACGCCCGGGAAATCGCCGAGCGCGCCTTTTCCTTTTCGCCGGCGATGGTAGACAACGACGACGGTATCCATCTGCTCGAACTGTTTCACGGACCTTCGTGCGCGTTCAAGGATTTCGGTGCCTCCTTTCTCGCCACAGTCATGGAGTACTTCCTGCGACGAGTGACCGGCGGGCCATCATCCTCACTGCAACCTCCGGGGACACCGGAAGTGCCGTGGCACGGGCATTTCACAATCGGAAGAATATCGAAGTTGTGATTCTCTACCCCTCGGGCAGGGTGAGTCCGCTGCAGGAAAAGCAGCTGACCACCTGCGGCGGAAACGTCACAGCGCTCGAGGTCCATGGCTCTTTTGATGATTGTCAGAAGATGGCAAAGGATGCCTTCATCGACCGCGATCTTATGGCGCGCCTGCCGCTCACCTCGGCCAACTCGATCAATCTTGGGCGGCTCATTCCCCAGTCGTTCTACTACGTATACGCCTTCGCCCAGCTCAAGAATCGGCTTAACGATGAACTGGTCTTCTGCGTGCCGAGCGGGAACTACGGGAACCTGACCGCCGGCGTTCTGGCGTGGAGGTGGGGACTTCCGGTAAATGGTTTCGTAGCCGCCGCGAACAGAAACGATGTGGTCCCGGAGTACCTTGCCTCCGGGATGTTCGAGCCGCGCCCTTCGGTACATACCCCATCGAACGCGATGGATGTCGGAAATCCGAGCAACTTCGAGCGGCTTCGCGCAATATTTCACGACAACTGGAACGGGATGCGGACCATGATCTGGGGCGAATCGGTGAGCGACCGCGACACGGTCGACACCATGCGACGCTACTATCAGCGTCATGGACGGTTTCTCGATCCCCACACGGCGGTAGGCGTCTGCGCAGCAGAACGACGATTCGATGGTGAGCTCGCAAAAGCCGTCGATGTGGTTATCCTCTCGACTGCACACCCGGCGAAGTTTTCGGAGGTGGTAATAGAGGCGACCGGAGCCGTACCCCCCGTTCCCGAGGAGCTCGCGAGGGTAATGAACCTCGAGAAGCAGGCAGTGCAGATCGAAAACAGCTCGGCCGCGCTCCGGGATCTTCTTCTGACCCGCTACTCCACGTAAAGCCTGACCAATTTCTTCCCGTCAGTACCGCGGAACGGGTTGTGTACGTTGCGCAGAAAGGCCCGGTACACCTTGCACGCCTGGTAGTAGCCGTCCGGGCCGCGGTACGATGAGGAGAGGTCGCAGCGGTAGAGCTCGAGAAGCATGGGAAAGAGCCGCGACGACATGAGTTTCTCGGTCCGGTAGACCGGGAGGGCAACGAGGGCCCCGGGTACCATGTGATACCGAACCATGAAATCGACCTGTTCCACCAGCTCTGCAGAAAAACCCAGTTTTCCAAGAAAGGATCGTGCGATATCCGCGCCGATTTCCGCGTGGCCGTCAAAACGTCGCTCGCCGTTGCGCTGGGAATAGGGCTTTCCGCAGTCGTGCAGGAAGAGCGAGAGGGAGAGCAAAAGGTTATTCGTCTTGCGGTAGCGCAGGGTCTCGAGAGAGTGGACCCATACGTTGCCTTCGGGATGATGGCCTTTTGACTGATCGGTCGTGTTCATCGGGACGAACTGTGGCCAGAAACGCTCCACGAAGCCGCACTGCATGAGCAGGTCGAGCCCGTTCCATGGCGAATCGCCGCCGAAGAGGTTGCGAACGAAGGTCCGATGCAATTCGGTCGAAGGCTCCGGAATCTCCGGCGTCAGTTGCGGAATCGGTCCACTGAGCCGGTAATGATATCGCGCGGCAAGGATGGCAGCATCCATTACCAGATCGAGCGGATTCGACGGGTTGGCCGGCAGCTCAACGGATGGTTCCCGCAGCTGCGGGTAGACGTCGTGGGGATCGAGAAACAGGTCACGTGTCGGGTCGTACACGATATCGAGGACCGGGAAAGCGTGTCGAACAAACGGTTCGCCCGGTTCTTCCCGGCAGGTGAGATAGATGCGCGTTCCATCCCGCGTGAGCGCGGCATCTATTCCCTCGACTGCGGGAAACTCGAGATCGGGAAACAATTTCGCCAGATCAACCAGAGAACACCCGACCGCCAGATAGATGTGCTCCCGGTTTTTTTTTCGGAAGAAGCGGTCGAGTGCGGAGAAGGAGGTAAGGTAATATGGAATCCGGCTTTCAGCCAGCTCTTTGAACACGGTCATAACAGGTAAGATACCTTTCGGCAACCGCTCAGTCCAGCGCGTTCCCTCCCTTCAATTTTGCCGCGCGATCGGACTCCGAAGCCGCCCATTGTGTCACTTCAGCAATCATCGGGTCGTCCGCCAGCGTCCCGTGTATTCGCTCATAGTCTTCAAAGATACGCCCGCCTCGGGAGTAGTCCTTCGCGCGGCTGTGCTGCGCCATTTCGGCAATCCGTTTCACGGCCTCCTGGTAGAAGCGGCGCTCCCCGCCGGATGGAGGCGGCGCTCCCCGAATGCCCGATTCGCACTGATCGAGAATTGCGCGGATCCGTGCCCATTCGAGGAAGAAACGGAAGATCTCGATC
Source organism: uncultured Spirochaetota bacterium (assembly GCA_963832675.1). Classification (GTDB taxonomy): domain Bacteria; phylum Spirochaetota; class Spirochaetia; order DSM-27196; family DATKUC01; genus DATKUC01. Next base: position 278,449 of record CAWHUY010000034.1, read on the forward strand.
CCGGCGCGGAGATCGACGGCAGTCACGAAATTTCTTCCGATTTCCGGAATCTCGGAGGGGAGAAAGAGCTCCCGCTCGAACGCCTCGTCCCGCTGCATCGCGCTGGCGAGAGCGTCGCACGCGTTCCGAATATCTTCGAGGACGGGGCCGCGAAAGATTTCCGACGCTATTTCTTGGCGGCGCGCCCGGTTGCGCTCCCGGAATTTGGTCTGGTCGCGCCAGATTGCGTAAAAATTCTCCCGAAGAACCCACCCCGGTACGAGCTGTGCGTATCCGGTCGGTGCTTCAGGATGGCTGCCTACCGGCTCACACAGAAGGGAGAAGGGCATCGATAGCTTCTGGGGCAGCGTAGTGAGCCCAGTCGCAATCAGCGAATAGGGCGAGTGTAGGAAATTGGCCGGGAACTTCACATTGCACCCGAGGCCGAAGAACATCCCCTCGCCGGCCCACAGCTCCTGGTCGGGAAGGCGCGAAGTGTGGTTTGACCCGACGTTCGCTCCGTAGGCTACGTTTCCTCTCCCACCGGGCCAGCAGGTAGCGATGAGCAGGGCCTGGTGGTGAAATCCGACAAACGGGCCGACCAGACTCGCCGTAACCTCGCCCTCGGCGACACCGGAATTGGGTCCGATGACGGATGCCGTAACCTTGCCATGCCGCTCGACGTGAGAGTGTTCCAGGAGGAGCGACCGGTCGACGATCGCTCCGTCTCGTACCTCAACTCCCGGTTGCAGTACTGAGCCGCGCACTACCGAGCCGCTGCCGACGAACGTCGATTCTCCCGGTGAAGAGAGAATTGTAGATTCTTCGACAAGGGTGGCTCCGTCGATCACGCTTCCCGATCCTATCCAGGCATTTCGCACCATGGAACAGCCGCGAACAATCGCTCCGGCCCCAACGATACCAACCTCGCAGGATGCCCGGGCCGCATAGTCCCGGGCCATGCTCATGAGTTCGGCGGCCCTTCCGGGGTCGGACGGAAATCCGGCAAGAAGATTCGCCTCGAAAAGAGTGAGCTCGGCCAGCAGGGGAATGGGTCTTCCGCCGTTTTCTACCCCCACATGCGCGAGGCCGTCGTTGCCGCAGGCCGAAACTCCCGAGAAGATCAGCGTGGAAGCGAAAACGGAAGCACCGGAAGTGATTCGGTATCCGCTGACGAGCGGACAGCGGTGGACCGCGGCGTGGTCGTCAACGACTGCACGGCGAAGGGTGCTGTGATAGATGCCGGGGGAAAGCGGGAATTCGCTGTTTTCATCGCCTTCGGCCCGATTCACCGTCGCCGGATTTCCATTGAATCGTCCGATCACGCAGGCATCGGCGAAATGGTTTCCGATTATGTGATCCGCCGAAAAGTTCTCTGCAACGAGAACGAGGTTCCAGTCTTCGGCACTGTTACCCTGCCGCTTGAGACGGGCACGATCCGCGGCGCCGACCCGGCGAAGCGGGAAGTGAGCGCTCGAGGAAGCCTCCGACAGGAGGCGGTCGAACCACCCTGCGTTCAGCTGGATACCAGCCATCTGCAGCGATTCCGAGACTTCATGCAGGAAGTGAGAATTTGTGAGGTTCCCGATCCCGGCGCTCCGTTCGCGGTCTGGCATGAGAGCATTCTACCAGCCCATCGCATTGCATGTCAGGTCAAAAACCCACGCAGTGGGGCCATGGCGCGGCGTTGCCTTGATATGGGTGGGACGGTCGACGATTGTTTGGCAGATACAGCTATCCGCCGCAGGGAGGCAGTTGCCGTGGTCGTCCGCCACGGAGTATGGTTTGTCCGAAATGAAGCGTACGAAACAGCAGATTGTCATGCGGCGCCCGGACGACTTCCATCTTCACGTCCGCCAGGGGGCGCTACTAACCGCCGTCGTCCCCGAGACCGCGCGCGTGTTTTCCCGCGCGCTCGTCATGCCCAACACCATCCCGCCGGTCGCCACGGCGGAGGACGTCGAACGATACAGGGAGGAGATCATCTCGGCTGCAGGCACCGACAGATTCGACCCGCTTTTGGCCTTCAAGATTTCGCTGCGGTCCGGTGAAGCATGGAATGTCGACAAGCTGCGAAGTGCCGCCGCGATCGGGCTGGTAGCCGGGAAGTACTACCCGCAAGGGGCCACGACGAACGCCGAGGACGGGGTTCGGGACTCCCGAGAGCTGTACCCGCTTTTCGACATGATGCAGAGTGCCGGGAGTGTGCTGGCGATTCACGGAGAGGATCCGGACGCGTTCTGTCTCGACCGCGAAGCACAGTTTCTTCCGCAAGTCTCCCGGATCGCTGCCGATTTTCCGCGTCTGCGCATTGTCCTCGAACATGTCTCGTCTCGTGCAGCAGTCGACGCGGTGAATGGGCTGCCGAAGCGTGTCGCTGCAACGATAACTTTGCATCACCTACTTCTCACGCTCGATGACCTGATCGGCGGTCTGATTGCGCCGCACAACTTCTGCAAGCCGATCGTCAAGACCCGCGAAGACCGGGACGCATTGCGCGACGCCGTGTTTTCCGGTAACCCCAAGTTTTTTTTTGGCTCCGACAGCGCACCACACCCGCGTGAGGCAAAGGAATCCGCGCACGGGAGCGCCGGTGTCTATTCAGCGCCGGTCGCACTGCCTGCACTTGCCGAACTTTTCCTGACGGCCGGCCGAATCAACCGACTCGAAGAGTTCGTCGCAGGGTTTGGAGCAGATTTCTATGAACTTCCTCGCAATACCGAGCAGGTGACGCTCATTTCCCGCAAGTGGAACGTTCCGGGGCAAATCGCCGGCGTGGTTCCCTTCCTGTCGGGAACCGGTCTCGGCTGGGTCGTCGAGTCGGGATCCGGCGTTGTCCGACCGTAGGGCAAGCCGTACATTGATACGGGGTAACTAGACTATGAGACATCGAAGGCCGTCGCAGGAAAGAGGTGAACAGGCAACGCACCCGGGGACCAATGGATCGCTCCTGCTCCTTTTTCCGGTCGTCTTCATGGACATGGTCGGATTCGGATTCATCATCCCTCTTCTCCCGGACTACGCAGAGCGATTTGGCGGAACACCGACCGTTGTGGGCCTGCTCATGGCGGTTTATGCCGCCGGACAATTCGTGGCGGCACCGCTCCTGGGCAGGCTCTCGGACCGTTTTGGACGCAGACCGGTTTTTCTGCTGAGCATCGCCGGGTCTCTGGCTTCAATGCTGATTCTTGCCTTTGCACGAAGCATCGGCGTCCTTTTTCTGAGCAGAGCGGTGGGCGGTCTTGCGGGCGGCAACTTCACCGTTGCGCAGTCCTACGCCGCAGACGTGACGGACGAGGAGAATCGCGCCCGCGGGCTCGGGGTGATCGGCGCTGCTTTCGGAATGGGTTTTGTTGTCGGTCCCCTTTTTGGCGGGATTCTGGTGAACTTCGGATTCACGGTTCCACCACTCGTCGCGGCAGGTTTGTCGGCGCTCAATCTGGTGATGGTTTCAGCTTTCCTGCCCGAGTCGCTTCCGGCCGAACGACGGGGCACCGGTGCCAAGACGGCGGGAAGGGGCCTCCCGCTTGCCCGCCTCAGGGAGACACTGCGGCGGCAACCGGTGGGTGATCTACTCGTGGTCACGTTCGTCTACGGGCTCGCGTTCACCATGTTCGAAATGATCTTTTCGCTCTTCGCCCAGCAGCGGCTCGGCCTCTCCGCTCAGGTCCGAAGCTACGTGCTCGGTTACGTAGGAGTGCTGCTCGCGCTGGTGCAGGGCGGCGGCATCGGACTGCTCACGAAGCGCTTCGATGAACGGAAACTGATCTTTGTTTCGGCGGCGGTGATGTCGGTTTCCGTAGCCCTATGGGCGTTTTCCACATCGACGCTCTACCTGCTGATTGTGCTCGCGCCTCTCTCCCTTGCGGCTGGCATCATTACCACACTTCTGCGGAGCGTCCTTTCCAAATCAGTCCCGCCGTCGGAGGTCGGCGGCACGCTCGGGCTCAGCAATTCGCTTGACAGCCTGAACCGGGTGATCTCTCCGGCAATCGGCGGAATGATGATAGGGGGAATCGGGACTTGGGCTCCCGGCGTGCTCGGAGCGCTGCTCCTCTGTGGTACAACGGTTCTGATTTGGGTGAAGCTGATTCGTCGAAAGAGGCTGGTGGCGATCGGCGACGGCGCGTGATTCGGGCGCGAATTCGTGCAGTTTTCGGTATCCACTCTCACCGGAATTGGTTATAATTCAGGCATCGGCAGCATTCATGCCGACTATCCAAAAGAAGGAGGAATCAGGACCGTATGGGCGAATCCAGCGCCAGTTTATGCATTCTCAATGGCCGCCGCGATAGCTCCACTGACGGCAATTTTGCCGACGGCGACAGCACGGGCAGCCCGCAAGGCGATGAAACGTATCACGAACGTACCGTGACGTTACTCGAAAACAGAAGTTCTTTCCTGACTACCAACTCAACGAGCCGACAAGGCAGCTTCACGGCAATCACTCTCGCCTGACGCACTTCGCCTACCGGCCTACGGGTTTGTTTGCCGGGAAATGGGTGGGGTGATCATGATTACAATGTGGAAACAAGATGGCAAGGGACTCGTGCGAACCGGCATCCTCGAACGGAATTGCTGGATCCAGGTAACCGCGCCCACGGCCCTCGAGATCGAGACGATTCAGCGGGAATATCACATCGAACCGGATGTCATTACCGACATTCTCGATATGGACGAGCGGTCACGCAGCGAGCGTGGGGACGATTACCTGCTCCTCATCGTTCGCGTCCCGATTCACGACGCGTCGGCCGAGGTACCCTATCAGACCATGCCGCTCGGGATCATTCTCGTCTCGGATCTCATCATCACGATCAGTGTTCGCGAGGCCGACGTGCTGCGCGATTTCACACAAAACCGTATTAGAAACATCGACGTACGAAACCGGCCGAGCTTCATCATGAACATGTTCCTTCGTCTCGCGGTTCATTTCCTGAGTCACCTCAAGGATATCAACCGCCAGTCGAGCGGTGTCGAGTTCGAGCTGCAGAAGTCGATTCGCAACAACGAGCTTATCCGCCTGCTTTCGCTTGAGAAGTCGCTGGTCTTTTTTACTACGTCGCTGAAATCAAATGAGCTTCTCATAGAGAAGGTGCAAAAGACCGGGCTCGTGCGCCTCTCCGAAGACGAAATGGATCTGCTCGAAGACGTCATGACCGAGAACAAACAGGCGATCGAAATGGCAAACATCTACAGCAACATTCTGAGCGGGATGATGGACGCTTTCGCTTCGGTGATTTCGAACAACCTCAACGTGGTAATGAAAAGACTGACAACAATTTCCATCGTTCTCATGATTCCAACACTGATCGCGAGCGTTTATGGCATGAACGTCGGCCTTCCGTTTCAACACTCTCCTTTTGCGTTCCTCGGTGTCATGATACTCTCGGTCGTTACATCCGCATTTGGCACCTGGTTCTTCGTGCGAAAGAAGTTCTTCTGATTTCGCGGTTCGTGTTATAGTAGCGGGATAACGGGGGGCAGCATGGAATACGCGATCGCCGTCTTCGACGTGGGCAAAACCAACAAGAAGCTGTTGATCTACGACCGCGAATTGAACATCCTCGACTCTACTTACCGTGTGTTCCCGACAATCGATCGCGACGGAGTGGAACTGGAAGACGTCGAGAACGTCGAAACCTGGCTTCGCGAGCAGCTACGCATATTCGCCTCGAAATACCCAATCCGGGTTCTCACCGTGACAACTCACGGCGCCTCGTTTGTATGTGTCGGTGAAGACGGGCTTCCCGCCGTGCCGGTCGTCTCCTACACATTCGAGCCGGGCGAAGAGTTCCACGAAGAGTTCTATCGTGCGGCGGGCGACCGGGACGAGCTTCAACGCACTACTGCCACCCTGGAGCTGAAGGCGCTGATTAACCCCGGCAAGGGGCTCTTCTTTGTACAACAACGCTACCAGGCCGAGTTCAAAAACGTCCGTACGATTCTCTTCTATCCGCAGTATTGGGGGTTCCGCCTCACGGGCGAAGTGGCAGCCGACTACACCTACGTAGGCTGCCACACCTACCTGTGGGACTTTGCCGCAGCAACGTGGTCCTCGGTCGCCGATCGGCTCGGCGTACGCAGCCTGCTTCCCAAGCGAATCGGAGGCCCCTGGGAAATTCTCGGCCGACTGACACCGGAGGTCGCGGCCGCGACCGGTCTGGACCCTTCGACCATTGTCACGCTGGGTCTGCACGACTCGAATTCATCGCTGCTCCCGCACCTGGTGAAACGAACCGGGAGCTTTGTCCTGAATTCGACAGGTACCTGGTGCGTGGCAATGCATCCGGTGGACAAAGTGACCTTTGCGGCGGACGAGATCGGCAAGGCGGTGTTCTACAACATATCTGCTCTCGGGACCCCGGTAAAAACCTCGATCCTGATGGGCGGCCACGAATTCGAAGTCTATTCGGATCTTCTGAAGAATATAAACGGCCGCTCTTCATTCCCTTCGTTCGACAAGAAGATCTACGATCGAATCATCAGGGAAAAGAGGCTCTTCATTCTTCCGGGAGTCGTCGCGGGCTCCGGTCAGTTCCCACACTCAAAGCCGCGGGTGGTCGAAAATGGTATCGTCTACGCGCTCAAGGAGCTTCAGGAGGGAACAAGGGTCCCTGACTTCATGAAGGATTTCGAGACTGGCTATGCCGTGCTCAACCTTTCCCTTGCATTGCAGAGCCGCGTGGCGCTTCAACGAGTCGGCCTCGCTAAGGGGGTGAAGCTCTTCACGGAGGGCGGGTTCCGGAACAATGCCGACTACAACGCACTTGTCTCGAGCTGTTTTCCCCGCTCGCCGCACTCCCTCACCAACGTCAGCGAGGCAACCTCTTTCGGTGCGGCACTCGTGTCCCGTCTCGCCGTGGAAGGCGGCAATCCCGCCGATCTCGCCCATACTTTCGAGATTGAAGACCATGAGGTTGACCCGATGGAATTCGACGGCCTCGAGAAGTACTCGAAGGCTTTCTTCGAGATCCTGTAGTGGCGAGTGCGAGCGTGACGATCATACCCGCAATCGACCTGCTCCACGGCCGCTGCGTCCGGCTTTCTCAGGGTAGTTATGCAGATGTATCGATCTATGATGAGGACCCCACTGCGGTCGCAAGGAGATTTGAAGAGGCAGGTGCGCGCCGCATTCACGTCGTTGATCTGGACGCAGCGCGGGGCAGCGGCAATAATCGAACCACGATTGCCCAAATCCGACGGACCGTTTCGGCGGTAATCGAGGTCGGCGGAGGCGTGCGGACCGACGAAGACGTTGCAGAGCTTGCGGATGCGGGAGTTGACCGAATCATCGTGGGGACCCTGCTGGCGCGCGATCCCGCGAAAGTCTCACGCTGGTGCGCCGAGGGGAGGGCGATCTTTCTTGCAGGTATCGACGCCCGCGATGGTGCGGTGATGGTGCAGGGCTGGGAGTCAGGAACCAGCATCAAGGACACCGAGCTCGCAAGGCAGGCGCGCAACCTCGGCTGTGCAGCTATCATCTACACCAGCATATCGCGGGACGGCATGCTGTCGGGCCCCGACATCCAGCGCACCGATGCCATTGCGCTGGCAGGAGAAATTCCGACCGTGCTTTCCGGCGGGATTTCTTCGGCCTCTGACATAGCGGCGGTGATCGATCAGGGCGATCCGGGCATCAGCGGAATAATAGTCGGAAAGGCATTATACACAGGCAAGATCGACCTGGCGACGGTACTCGCGATGGCCGGTGCAGGCGGCCCGGACGTTGGAAATGAGGTTTCATGGTGACCGATGACAAACGCGCAATTCCGCTCGTCCTGGTGGACGAAGCGGGCGTCTTCCTTGACGCTGCTCTGATCAACCGCAAGGGACTACGCAAGAGCCTCGAGCACGGGTCCTTGTGGATACTCCATCCGGAGACCGGGCGGCTGCTGCCCTACGCTAATGAGGGCGAAGAAGAGATGAGCACGCTCGTCGGAATTGAGGAACGTGGCGGATACGCAGTGGCGACCCTCGAAAAGTCGGTTGTCGGGAACGGCTCGCGTTTCGCCGATCCGGGATCGTCCTCGACCGTCCGCGACGATGATGCCGACGGCGAGCGTCCCGACGGTACCCGCTCCGCCTCCGGAGCCCGGGCTGTCTCTCCCACCTCTGGTCTGACCGACGATGTGATTTCCCGGCTTGTGGCCGTCATACGGGACCGCAGACTACGACTCCCGGAAGGGTCCTACACGACCTACCTTTTTCGCGAAGGGAGTGCGAAGATACGAAAGAAAACCGGCGAGGAGGCGGTGGAGGTGATTCTCTCGGCGGACCGCGCCGAACTGACCCGCGAATCAGCGGATCTGATCTATCACCTGCTCGTTCTGTTGGTCGCCGAAGAGATTTCCTGGGAAGACGTGCTCGCCGAGCTCGCTCACCGTGGACGATAGTTACCCGGCATTCCGAACTGCGTCCGCAACGTAGGTGCCAATCTCCGCGGTTCCGACCACTCTATCCCCGGCCGCGGCAATATCCGCCGTTCGATAGCCGGCGTCAAGCGCGGAATTGATTGCTCGACGTATCGAGTCATGGGCCTGCGGCATGTCAAAGCTGTACTTCAGCATCATCCCCACCGACAGAATTTGGGCCAGCGGATTCGCGATGCCCTTCCCCGCAATGTCCGGAGCACTTCCGCCGGCAGGCTCGTAAAGCCCGAAGGACCCCGAACCGAGGCTGGCGCTCGGCAGCATGCCCAGCGAACCAGTAATCATCGCGGCTTCGTCGGAAAGAATATCGCCGAACATGTTCGGACAGAGCAGGACGTCGAACTGATTTGGATTGCGGACGAGCTGCATCGCACCGTTGTCGACGTACATATGTGCCAGTTCAACGTCCGGATACTCTTTGGCCACCCTGGTGACCACCTCGCGCCAGAGAACCATCGATGTCAGCACATTCGCCTTGTCAATGCTCGTGACCTTCTTCCGCCGCGTGCGGGCCGCCGCAAAAGCCACGTGTGCGATCCGTTCGATCTCCGGAACGGTATAGACCATCGTATCGAAACCCCGGTCCGCTTCGCGCCCTTTTGGCTGTCCGAAATAGACGTCACCGGTGAGCTCACGGATCACCAGCACGTCCATCCCATCCTTGACGATCGAAGATTTCAGAGGTGAAGCTTCCCGCAGCTGGGGGAAGATGATTGCGGGCCGGAGGTTCGCATAGAGCTCGAAGGTCTTCCGGAGAGGAAGCAGAGCTCCCCGCTCCGGCTGTTTCTCGGGAGGCAGGTGTTCCCACTTCGGGCCACCGACCGACCCGAACAGTATCGCCTCCGCCGCGCGGCAGGTCTCCACGGTTTTTTCCGGAAGGGGAGTGCCCGAATGATCGATTGCAATTCCTCCGACGTCTGCTTCTTCGAGCTCAAAACCGGTCCCGAATGTTTTCGAAACGGCCTGCAGAACCTTCAACGCCTCCCGCATCACCTCGGGGCCAATCCCGTCTCCCGCCAGTACAGCGATCCTCTTGTTTTTCATTGTTGAACTCCTCGAGCGACCCTTTCTCTGCGCCACAGAGTATAGCGATCAGCCGGATTGGACAAGTTGTATGGCGCTGTTCTACCTGCGAACCATTGAGTGAGTTGCCTCTTTTCCGGTATCATGGCAAACACCTTACAAGCGACGATGCATTTTTTGGAGGAAACCCAATGAATATCAAGGCTCTTGAAGCTGTTGCACTTTCGGTACGCTCACTCTCGATGGATGCCGTTCAGGCCGCGAATTCCGGCCACCCGGGAATGCCGATGGGAATGGCGGAGCTGGGCGCGTTTCTCTACGGGGAGGTGCTTCGGCACTATCCAGGCGACCCGAAATGGCCGAATCGCGACCGTCTTGTGCTATCAGCCGGCCACGGTTCCATGTGGTTATACTCCCTTCTTCATCTCAGCGGGTACAAGGTCACGCTTGACGACATCAAACATTTCCGACAGGTTGGTTCACGTACGCCCGGCCATCCGGAATATGGTCACACCGAAGGAATCGAAACGACGACAGGACCGCTGGGTCAGGGAATTACCAACGCGGTGGGGATGGCGATAGCCGAAGCCATGACAGCCGGCACTTTCAACACCTCGACGCAGCGTATCATCGACCATTATATCTACGTGGTTGCCGGCGACGGCGATCTCATGGAGGGAATAAGCTCCGAGGCGAGCTCTCTCGCCGGACATCTCAAATTGGGCAAACTGATTGTCTACTACGACTCAAACCACATTTCGATCGAGGGTTCGACCACTCTTGCCTTTACCGAAGACGTTGTGAAACGGTACGACGCATACGGCTGGCATACTCAGCAGGGCGATGCGTACGACTTCGATGCGCTGGCCACAATGACCGAGAACGCGCGGGAGGAGACCGATCGGCCTTCCCTGATTCTGCTTCATTCGGTTATCGGAAAAGGTTCGCCGAACAAGGCCGGGACCGCAGACGCCCACGGCAGCCCGCTTGGGCCTGACGAGGTAAAGGCCAGCAAGAAGCAGCTGGGCATTCCCGAGGACGCGAGCTTCTACATCGATCCCGCTGCGCAGAGCTACTTCGCCGAGCGGCGGAAAGATTGGAAGAAGGCGCATGACGAGTGGCAGGAGAGCTTCCGTGGCTGGTCGAAGGCAAACCCCGCGCTCAAAGAACAGTGGGACAGGTACCGGTCGAACGACCTGTCAATTCTTCAATCGGCGCAGCTTCCAATTTTCAAGACCGGCGACAAGATCGCAACCCGATCTGCAAGCGGGAAAGTACTTCAGGCTCTCGCAAAAGTGCTCCCGAATCTTGTGGGCGGATCTGCGGATCTGGCGCCTTCAAATGACACGGCGATGCCGGAACATGGTGATTTCAGAGTTGAGAATCCGACCGGACGCACGCTCCACTTCGGCGTTCGCGAGCACGCGATGGGCGGATTGACCAACGGCATGACCGTATATGGAGGCTTCCGTCCGTTCTGCGCTACGTTTCTCGTTTTTTCCGACTACATGCGTGGTTCTCTCCGTCTTTCGTCGCTCATGAAGGTTCCGGCCATATTTCTTTTCACTCACGATTCGATTTTTCTCGGAGAAGATGGTCCTACTCATCAGCCGATCGAGCATCTTGCCGCCCTTCGCGCTATTCCCGGATTCCGCGTGCTTCGACCAGGTGACGCGCAGGAGACTGAAGAGGCATGGCTCATGGCACTTGAACGGTTTGACGGTCCGACGGCGCTGGCGCTGACGCGTCAGAAGCTCCCGGTATATGACAAAGCGGACGTGGAATGGAAGGCGAATATCCGCAAGGGCGCCTACGTGGTAAATGACTGTGAAGGCACGCCCGAGGTGATCATCGTCGCTACCGGGTCGGAAGTGAGCCTTGCAATCGAAGCGGCGCGCTCCTGTGGACGAAAAGTCCGTGTTATTTCCATGATCTCCCGCGAACTCTTTCAGTCACAGAATCTTGCTTACCGCAGGAACCTGATTCCGGAAGGTATCAGAACGGTAGTCGTGGAAGCGGGCGTCAGCTGCGGCTGGGAGGGCATCGCGACCGGCGAACAGGATCTTTTCACGCTCCACACCTTCGGGGCGTCGGGTCCGGGCGATGCCGTGGCGGAATACCTCGGGTTCAGCAAAGACGCGCTTGTACGGTTGATCGAGATCTAACCGAAACAAAAGGGGGCAACATGCCGGGATTTCTGCTGGGATTGGACATCGGAAGTTCTTCCGTCAAGGCGTCGCTGCTTGACATCGCAACGGGAAAGTCGGTTGCCGCGGCGTCGTCCCCGTCGACCGAAATGGACATCACCGCGAACCGACCGGGGTGGGCCGAACAGGAGCCGGAAGAGTGGTGGAGTCACGTACGAAATGCGCTGGCCATTGTTCGGAGAACCCACACGAAAGAGCTTCTGCAGCTTGCCGGCATCGGCATTTCCTATCAGATGCATGGCCTCGTTCTGGTTGACAGCAAGGGAGATGTCGTCCGGCCCTCGATAATCTGGTGCGACAGCCGGGCGGTACCCTACGGTCAGAAGGCGTTTGAGAAACTTGGTGAAAAGTGGTGTCTCGAGCACCTTCTCAATTCGCCGGGAAATTTCACGGCCGCCAAACTTGCATGGGTAAAGGATCAGGAACCGGAGAACTTTCGCAGGGTCGCCAAGATGATGCTCCCCGGCGACTTTGTTGCCTTCCGCCTCACCGGCGAGATCAGCACAACCGCGAGCGGTCTATCTGAAGGGATCTTGTGGGACGGAAAAACCGAAAAAGTGGCGGATGCAGTCCTCGACTTTTTCGGCTTTCCTGAGAGCATGCTCGCCGACGTCAAGCCGACCTTCGCCGTGCAAGGAAGGGTCACTGCGAAGGTTGCCGAGGAGCTGGGAATACCGAAGGGTGTTCCCGTTTCCTACCGTGCGGGGGATCAACCGAATAACGCTCTTTCACTCAATGTCCTGGAGCCGGGCGAGCTTGCGGCCACTGCCGGAACATCGGGTGTGGTGTACGGCGTAATCGATTCTCCCGCATACGATCCGAGGTCTCGCGTCAACACATTCGTCCATGTGAACCACACCCCGGACCGAAGGCGCTACGGAGTGCTGCTCTGTCTCAATGGCACCGGCATTCTGAATCGCTGGCTCAAGCAGAATGCCTTGGATCCGACAGACGGCAAACCCGTCGATTACGCAGTCGTGAATGCGCTCGCAGAAAAGGCGCCGATTGGCAGCGACGGGCTGGTGATTCTCCCGTTCGGAAACGGAGCGGAACGAACTCTGGAAAACGCAGACCCGGGGGCTTCCATTCACGGTCTCAATTTCAACACGCACACCCGTCAGCATCTCATGCGCGCCGGTCAGGAGGGCATTGTTTTCGCGCTTAACTACGGGCTCGCTGTGATGCGCTCGATGGGACTTCCTATCCAGAAGATCCGGGCAGGGAACGCGAACATGTTTCTCAGCCCACTTTTCGCACGGGCTTTCGCTTCGGTCAGCGGAACCAGCGTCGAGCTGTTCCAGACAGACGGTGCCGAGGGAGCCGCCCGCGGTGCCGGCCTCGGAGCAGGAGTTTTTTCCAGCCGCGACGAAGCGTTTCAGGGGCTCGAGCGTAAAGAGACGATCGATCCGGTAGAGAAACACGCGGCTGCGTACCGGGACGCGTACGAAAAGTGGCTCGAGCGGCTGCATTACATGCTTCCCGCGACGAAGACCTGAGTCGCCGCAGAAAACGCGCATGGACAATGGCTGAGAGGACTCAGCAGCTGAGTCCTCTCAGTAGGGTACAAAATTCACAAGTCGCCACTCCGCGAACGTGCTTACCACGGGACCGGGTTCAGTCGGCCGCTGCGGCCCGACGAGCGCGTCGCCGGTTGACGGGTCGACCGGCTCGGTTTCCCGGGCCGTCGCCACACCGGAAACTGCTACGACATCGCCGCGTTCGTCCTTGCCCCCGGCACGCACGGGCTGCACCGTGAACTGGAAAATCCCACAGTTCGATATGGCAAATAACGGCATCCACGCGGGAGATGACAGCGTTACCTTGATCATCCATTGCAGAATTCCCGCGTGACTCACGGTAACGATCGCACCCATTCGCTCGCTGGCGGTCTCGATAAGGTGCTCCCAAAACGCAAGCGCGCGCGTGCGTAGAGAATCGACCGATTCCGCGCCCGGGACGCCTTCCCAGCTCTCCGCCTGAAAGCGGTTCCACTCGGCCGGGTATCGGTGACGAATCTCGTCGTAGGAAAGACCGGAGAATAGACCGGTTTCGAGCTCGATTACTCTGTCATCAGCCACGGGGCGGGAAATTTTGGCAATTTTGCACAGAATTTTTGCCGTCTCGAGCGCGCGGTCAAGAGGCGAACTGAAAACAGCATCGATCCTCTTTCCGGCGAACCATCTGCCGGCCGCGCGGGCGTGTTCGCGCCCGCGCTCAGAGAGCTTTGCGTTTTGCCTGCCCTGAATTACCCTGCCTCGGTTGGCTTCGCTTTCTCCGTGTCGAACGAAGTAGAAATCGACTTGTTGCTGCAGATGGCTGAAATCGGGTTGGCGATTTGGTTCCATTGGTACTCACATTGGGTGGAATAGCCGGCAGTCCGGGTGAACTCGCCGGCTTTAGAAGTCGATGATAATGGAATGATTGCCCGTGTCATCCAGGTACTTGATGAGCAGAGATTCCGTCGCTGGTATATAGTAGCGTCCCTTGCTGTAGGACTCGAAACTCGGGTCGGCTCGCCACGGACCGTCAAACCCGAAGAGAAACATCTGCCGGAAATCTGGTACTCCCTCGATTAAGATGTACTGGGTTCTTCCGGGCTGGTAATTGAGGTTGATGCGCCACTCCTGGACGGTGAAGTTGGTGTCGACGATTCCCATGATTGTCCACATCCAGGCCCCCGGTCCGGCAGCTTTGTAGAATGAAACTTCCCGTGGGTAAAACGGGTTCGAGCTGATCAGAGCGTAGATATCTTCCGGCGCGATGGTGCCCTGCGACTCTTTTATCGTGCTATTGTCGAAGAAGAGTATCTGCGGCAGAAATCCCTGATCATCGGCGAAATCGAGCGCGGACAGAACCAGGCTTCGGCCCATCAGCAGCAGCTTTTCGTCGTTCTGTTTCTGTCCTGCCTGGATGAGCAGACGGCCGCCCAGAACGGAATAGTAGAGCTCAATCCGGCCGGGTCGCACCTGAAGGAAGAATCCCTGATCAGTCTTTACGATGTTGGGTACCAGTGTGCTGGATATGAGCTCGAAAAATCGAGAGAGCGACGAAGCGGCGTCGGGTGAGATCTGGTCGGCTTCCAGAGCGTTTTGCAGCATGCCGAGAGCGGTGACCACATCGACCCCGTTCAGATCGACGTGGCCGGCGAATTGCAGCAGGTTCTGCAGCAGCCCCGAGCCGCCGCGATCAGCGGCAAATTTCAGGGCATGCGGGCTTCGAAATGCGTCCCGGTTTTCCCCCGAGACAAGTGACGCAAGTCGCGCGGACTCCTGTTGATCCGAGCTTTGCAGCTTCTGGTTCATCTCAATGAGATTGCCGAGATATACCGAGCTGAGGTAGGTAAGACCGGACGGATGCTTGTCGGCGGCAGTTCGCATTTCGGTGAAGACCCGCGTGTAGTCGTCGCGCCTCCATGCTTCGGCGAGACTGGCGGCAAGGATCGATTCGCTGAAGCTCTGTGTTCCGTCCCGGCTGCTCCAGGTTCCGGTGGTCGGATTGTACCGTTTGTCGACCCAGGCCGAATAGGCGACGTTGACATAGTTCTGAATCGCACCGGTGTATTCTGCCTCGGAGACTTTCATGTCCTGGCTTTCGAACCACAGCGTGAAGAAGTCCTTGGTTGACGGCGGTGCGAGCATATATCGGATGTTCAGCTTCTCGCTGCTTCCCGCGACGATCAGCTGGTCTTTCCCGGAGGTGATGTTACTTCGTGCCGGCAATGTCAGCAGATAATCATGCGAACCATAGCGTACCGAAAACACCGGGATATTCTTGTCCGGTTTTGAGATCGAGGCATCATTGAGGCCGAACGGGAGAGTGAGAGACGATACTGGGCCGAGAGAATCCGGCATCGCAGGGATGATTTCCATCCCGGCGTTGTTTGGTCCCGATGGTGTGAACGTGAGCTTGGCGCCGTGCTCGAACAGGATTTCGAACCCGTTATCGAGTTTGTTGTATCCGGTTGCGCGCAGTTCTGATTCCCTGCCGTCGCGCGTATCGACGACCAGGCCGCGGTCGGGTGTGAACGGAAATCGAAGTCCTTGAAACTCGACACTCAGGTCGGTGATCGTCGATCCGCTGTTCCCGCTTCCCATCGCAAAATTGCCGCGCAGCAGTATCTGGCCCGCGTTGGCGCGAAAGAGCTTCCCGCCGGAAAACTGCAGCAACAGAAGAACAAAGATCACCGCAATATACAGTAGAGGAATCAGGAAATATACTTTATTAACTCTGCTTTCCATGTATGCGGCGATTGTAGCAACACAATGCCCTTTCGTTCAATTGGCCAGAACGCCATGGTTGCTGTCGTTCTTGTACAAAAAAAGCGCGCAGGCTATGATGAACCCCGCTTGCGCACCGGGGTATTCAATGACCGCTGCGCAGGCACAATCCGACATGAGCGCTTTTTTAAGAGAATCACCACGACATCGCCTATCCTCCTCCGCCGACGCCTCGCCGTGGTTCCTGCGCATTCTGGCGCTTCTCGTGTCATCAGGGGCTTTCCTGGCGTCGTGCGCGACGGAACATACCGCGCCCGCCGTCTCGTCTCCCAAGGCGGTGGCTTCAGCGGTCGCGCCGACCTCTGCCGAGACTCCCGAACAACGAACACGTCGTGCCTACGATGAAATCGAAGGCTTGATCGCGAAAGGGGAGCCGCGCAAGGCGATTGCGGTTTTCAATAGCGCAAATCTCCTCGACCCTCAAAAGCCCGCAAGCGTTGTCTTCCTCGCAAACCTCTACCTTGCCGCCGGCGAACTGGACGGTGCAGAGCAGATGCTGACCGATCTGATACAGAAGGATCCCAGGAACACCGACGCGCTATTTGATCTTTCATTGGTTGCCGGGGCCTACGGCGGTACCGACAAGCAGGAGAAGCTTCTGAATCAACTGCTTGCGATTTCTCCAAACGACACCCGTGCGCACAATTCGCTTGGCGAGATATATCTCGGACAGCGGTACTATGCCCGCGCCGAAGACGCATTCAAGAGCAGTCTGAAACAGGATCCGAGGAATGTCGACGCGCTTACCGGTCTGGGAACGGCCTATATGTATCGCGGCAATCTCAATCAGGCGGAAGAGGTCCTGACGAAAGCGATTGAGCTCGGGCCCACTTCGTCGTCCGCCTATGTTAGCCGCGGTCGTGAGCGCGCGGACAACGGGAATCTTGCCGGCGCCGAAAAGGACCTGGATGCCGCGATAGCGCTCGATCCGAACTACGTCTGGCACTACATCGACCGCGGTCGCGTGCGGGCCCGATCGGGAAATTCCACTGGAGCAATCGCCGATTTTTCCCGGGCGGTTGAGATTGACCCCAGGGTTTTCCTCAGTTATGTCTTTCGGGGGGAGACCTACGACCAACTGGGCAAGAGTGACGAGGCGCTATCCGACTACGAAACAGTGCTTTCGATCCGGCCCGACTACGATCCGGTCTATCCGCGTGCTGGCGCAATCTACTTCATGAAATCCGACTGGGATCGGGCAGCTGAGATGTTCCGGAAAGCGTACGCGGCGCAGAAAAAGGAATATTCCTATCCGCTTCTCATCGCTTTGTGCTACAAATTCAAGGGCGACGAACGAGACGCCAGGAGTTATCTTGCCGGGGTCGTCAACGATCTGGCGCGGGATTCCCTCTACTATGAAATGTGCCGGTACTACATGCAGCCGAACAACGACGGGACGATCTTCCAGCGAATCATGGACACCAAGGATGCGTTACTGAAAACAAAAATGCTCTTCTATCTCGGCGCGCAATACGACCTGAACGGCCAGAATGGTCTTGCGCAGACTGTGCTTCTTTCAATCGATTCGCAGAAGTTTCCGTCGCTTCTCGAGACACGACTGGCCGCGTGGATCGTGAGAGGAAAGGCTGACACTTCCCAATGAAAGGCGTCGACGAACTCATCACGCATATCGACCCGAGGCGCGCGCTGCTCATCCAGGCGCACGATTTCCCCGACCACGACGCGGTCGCCTGCGCGTATGCGCTGGGACTCCTGCTCAGCTCACGCGGAATCGAAAACCGTCTCTGTTACGGCGGCACGATTCAGAGCAACTCTCTCGATCAGACAATCCGGCTGCTCGAAATCCCAATAAACGCCTTGAGCGACCTCACGGTACCCGACAATACCCAGCTTGTAGTGGTCGACGGTTTCGTCGGCAACAAGAACATGACTGGACTGGCGCTGGATGTAATCGGCGTGATCGATCATCACGAACCTCCGGACGCGCCCTCGACACCCTACTTCGATATTCGTCCGGAGTATGGTTCCTGTTCCACGATTGTCTATCAATACTACAAAGCCTCAGGAGTGGAGCTCGCACCGAACACCGCCACCATGCTCCTTATGGGCATCATGATGGACACGGCATTCATGACTCGAGGGGTCGCACCGGTAGATCTTGAAGCATTCTCGGATCTGTTCTTTCAAGGCGACTGGGAAACGGGAAGCAGACTGCTGAAGAACTCCCTGTCCTTGAGTGATCTGTCGGTATTTCGGGAAGCGATAAATTCGTGCGTGGTCGCGGATGATTTTTGTTTCGTACCTGTCCAGAAGGAGTGCTCGCCGGAAGTGATGGCGCTGGTTGCCGATTTCTTTCTCGGACTGCGGGAGATTCATTTTGTCGTGGTGCTCGAACCTGACCGGGATGCCTACAGGCTTTCGGTCAGAAGCGAGGACAACGCACGGCCGGCCGACGTAGTGATACGCCGCGCGCTTTCCGGCATCGGTTCCGGCGGCGGACACGTTCATATGGGTGGCGGAAGTATTCCGCGCGATCTGTTTCCCGGCGAACAGAGCCTCAGAAATCGATTCCTGCGGGCAATGGGGCGGGAAATCTGAAACCGGGCTGGGCGACGAATCAGGTAAGGATAGTGTAGATGGAAACAACAAACGAGACTGTTACCCGACTCCGGGTGGACGAACGAGAAATCGTACTCATCGGTACTGCACACGTATCGCGCGAAAGCGTTGACGAGGTAACTCGCGTAATCGAAGAGGAAAGCCCGGGACGGGTTTGCGTGGAGATCGACAACGCGCGGTACCAGTCGATCGTTCAAGGAGAGGCTTGGTCCGGGATCAATATCTATCAGGTGATTCGTGAGCGTAAGGGTTTCCTGCTCCTGGGGAATCTTGTTCTCGCTTCCTTCCAGAAACGCATGGGGGTGGATCTCGGCGTTCGGCCCGGCGAAGAAATGATCGAATCGATACGAATCGCCGAAGAACACGGAATCCCCGTCTCCCTATGCGATCGCGACATCCAGGTGACGCTGCGGCGGGCGTGGGGCAAGTCCGGGTTCTGGGGAAAGAACAAGATGATTGCCGCGCTTCTGAGTTCGGTCTTTACCAGCGAAAAGCTCTCTTCCGAGGAGATAGAAGCACTCAAACAAAAAAGCGCCCTGGAGAGCATGATGCAGGAGCTTGCCAGTTACCTGCCTTCGGTGAAGGAGGTGTTGATCGACGAACGCGATCGTTTCTTGGCAACGCGCATCTTTGAAACCACCGAAGAACGGGTGGTTGCCGTGGTGGGGGCAGGACATGTTCCCGGGATCGTCCGATGGATTGAGAAGCTCACGGACGGAGAAGCTGACCGTGATCTTTCGGATATCAGTGAGGTCCCGAAACGTAACGGGTTCGCCAAGGCGATTCCGTGGATCATACCGGCCCTGGTGCTCGGCCTGCTCGTACTCGGTTTTGCGCGCCACGGCTGGCAGATGACGTTGAACATGATGCTGCTGTGGGTTGTCGTCCATGGGACACTTTCGGCGCTGGGCGCCCTCGTCGCTTTCGCACACCCGCTGACCATACTGGTCGCATTTGTCGCTTCGCCTATCACTTCTCTCAACCCGACGATCGGCGTCGGGTTTGTGACAGGACTTCTCGAGGCCGTCATGCGCAAACCGCGCGTACAGGACGTCGAAACGCTTCAAGAATCAATCACGACGTTCAGGGGGTTTTTCCGCAACCGGATAACGCACATCCTGCTCGTGTTCTTTCTCTCGTCGGTGGGAAGCGCGATCGGCACCTTCGTGGGTATTCCATTTCTGACGGCGCTCCTCGCGCGGTAGACCGCAAATCGCGCGGTAGACCGCAAATCGCGCGGTAGACCGCAAATCGCGCGGTAGACCGCAAATCGCGCGGTAGACTGCAAATGGCGCGGTAGACCGCAAACTGTTCCGAAGGAGATGAACGTCACCGTACGGCGTCGCCGAAGGCGGCCTTCACGGCATCCGCAATCGTTGCGGTTTCCACCCATGCCTCCTCGCACTGTTCACCCTCCCGCACCGCTGCAGGACCGACGCAGCGGCGGTAGTTCATGTCGATCGCCGCGCGGATGCGTCTTCGCAGCGCCTGTACCGGCCGAACCTCGCCTGCAAGGCTGAGCTCGCCGGTCACCGTGACCTCTGCGGGCAGGGGGACACCGGTTCGCGCCGAATAGAGGGCGAGTGCGAGCGGAAGATCGACGCCAACCTCGCTGATTCTCATCCCGCCGGCGACGTTTACATAGATATCCTGATCGGAGAATCGCAGTCCAAGGTGTTTTTCGAGCACTGCAGCGAGCCGGGATACGCGGCTCGAATCAATGCGATCTGAGAAGACTCGCGATATTCCGCCTTTCGCGGGAACGGTCAGAGCCTGAATTTCAACCAGAAGGATTCTGCTTCCCTCATAGATGGGCGCCGCGACCACTCCCGGCGGAACACTTCCATTGCGCCGGACAAGGAAGAGCGACGACGGATCGTGACCTGTATCAGCCCTCCACTCTGCATGGTGAAAATTCCCACCTCATCGGTTGGGCCGAACCGGTTTTTGGTTGCCCGAAGAAACCGCACATCGCCCTCCGACTGATCGAAGTAGAGGACGGCATCTACCATATGCTCGAGTATCTTCGGGCCGGCAATGCTGCCCTCCTTTGTTATGTGCGCCACGAGAAGAAGCGCGGAGCCGGTCTCACGCGCCCATTCCGACAATTCGAGCGCGCAATACTTTATCTGGTTAACCGTCCCGGGGATGTCACCCGCCTCGGCCGAATGCAGCGTCTGGATCGAGTCGACGATGAGCATTGACGGTTTCTGCTCATCGAGCAGGCGCAGGACCGGATCCAGCTCGGTGGTCGTGGTGATGCTGATCGGTGCTTTTGCGAGGCCGACCCGTTCCGCACGGCTTTTCAGCTGTGCCGGTGCCTCCTCGCCTGCGAGATAGAGCCGGGCAGACGGCACGTCGGCCAACCCCGCCGCCTGAATCATCAGCGTGGATTTTCCTATTCCCGGTTCTCCGCCAACGAGGATTGTCGAGCCCGGGACGATCCCTCCTCCAAGCACCCGATCGAGCTCCGCCATACCGGTCGACCATCGAACCTGGGCGGCTGTCTCAACCGCGCCCATGGCGATTACCTGGCGGGCGACCGCCTTCGACGCCGCGCGGTTCGTTCATTGACTTTCCGCGTCCGCCCACCGGCTCGACGGATTCCGTAAATGTGTTCCACTCATTGCAGACCGGGCAGCGTCCGAGCCATTTGGGCTCCTGATGCTCGCAAACACTGCAGACAAACCGCGTTTTCGTCTTTCCCACGAGTTGCTCCCTCTACAGTATAGAAACTTTCCCGGCTTTCCGGCAGAGACTGTCGAGGTATCACGAAGCTTGATGATGGGTTCTCACCAGAATGCCTCGTAGGACGGTATGACTACTGCCACGCAGATTGTTGAATCGTATAGGACCGGAAATCAGCGGTGGCGCGCGTTGCCGGGTCACCGTTGACGAACGGCAGCGCCCGTTCTATTGTGAAAAGCGTCATGGATCAGAAGGATTACCGCCTCGCCGCGGTCGTGCATACCGACATCGTAGGCTTCAGCCGGATGATGGATCGTGACCAGGCAGCCACGCTCGCGCTCATAAAACAACACAACGCGTCGGTGACGGCGCTGGCGGCCGAGCATGGTGGCAAAGTCATTAAAACTGTCGGTGACACCGCGCTGGCCGATTTTTCGAGCACGGTGAACGCGGTGCGCTTTGCGACGGCGATTCAGCAGGCGGTCGCCGGGTTTCGCAGTTCTCATCCCGGTTCCGAATTTTCGCTTCGCGCCGGCGTGCATCTCGGCGATATCTACTTCTTGGAGGACGACGCGATTGGCGAGGGAATCAATATCGCCGTCCGGCTTCAGGAGGTCGCCAGACCTGGAACGATCTGCATCTCCCAGGAGGTCTACAACCTGGTTGTTAATAGGGTCGACAAGCAGATCGTGCCCATCGGAGAGGTCTCTTTCAAGAACATAACGCGTGCGATCCAGGCGTACGAGATCGTTGTCGATGTCGAGGCCGCGGCGGCCGCCCCGGCCGGGCACCCCGACGCGAACCAGAGCTTCGAACCGGTTCCGGAAGAACTCAAACCGCGTATTCTCCAGGAAATCAAGCGTCTCGGCAGGAGAATCTCCATCGACGAAGCCCGTGCGATCCTCAACGTTCGATCCGCCGCGGGCGAAAGGGAGCTTCAGTCCCTTGCGCAGAAGGGTATCGTTGCGGCACGCGTCCGTTCCGACACGGGGCATTCCGGTTCGTCCCCGGAAGGTCAAGCTACAGCGCAAGGCAGAACGGGTGGAGGCAGCAACCAGGGATCGTCTGCGCGACCGGGAAGCTCCCGGGTGCGGGGGAGCGGATGGGAGCAGTGGGCACAAAATATTGCGCGCGAGATCGAGTCGCACGTGAAAGATCGAACGGAAGGGCTCGGCGGCCCCGCCGAGCATCGAGTCCGTCGCCACGCAACTATTCAAGCTATGCGCGAGGCCAGACGCGATGTTCGTCGCCGCGCACGTCACGGCGGCTGGTCTGACTGGGACGAAGATATCCAGGAGCGCGCGGCAGAAGGAAAGTGGGATCGGGCCCTGTCGGCGGACTTCGGCGAATACCCGGGTGGCCAAGGGGACAATGACACTCTTGTAGACGATTACCGCAAACACGTCGCGGCCGGTGCCGAGCGGGCGCGGGCGGGGTTTCGCGGCCACGCAGGTGCCTATGTCGCCGTGAACGGCATCCTCGCTGTCATCTGGTTCACGACGGGTGCGGGATTTCCGTGGTTTCTTATTCCGGCGGGCGCATGGGCCATAGGGTTCATCACGCACCTGGCAAATGTCCGGAGGAGGAGTCGCGAGGCTGAAGAGATCCAGTCGATCGAAAACCTGAACCGGGAACACTTGCGGATTATCCGTAAATTGAACCGAGTCCGCTCCTCCTGGGTATCACATCTGGTCTCCAACCTTTCGGTCAGCGGATTTCTCTTCATGCTGAACATGATAACCTCCCCGGGCTTCCCCTGGTTCATCTTCCCCGTTGGCGGAATGGCGATAGGCCTCTTTTCCCACTTTCCGGTATATGCGGGCAAAGTGCGTGATCTGCGCAAGAAGCTCGCCGATGCGGGTGCGCGCGTCGGAAAGAGGTTCCGCGGCCAGTCCCCTGCATTCATGCCCGGTTCTCAGGCTGCAGGCGATCAGTCGCCCGGAGCGCAGGCAGAGGCGGTGCGCATCGCCATTACCAATCAACTCGCCACCTTCGGCAAAGGCGAATCGCCCCTGGGCGAGGACTTCCTGCCGCTTCTCGAGAACTACGTAAACCAGATCAAGGAACTTGACGATAAGGACCGTGAGCTCGAACAGATCATCAATTCCATTCCCATGGGCGAGCTCGAAAAGGATCTCGTTCGCCTCACCGAACGTAAGAAAGAGGCGTTAGACCAGCGGGTACTCGAAGAGTACGGACGCTCCATCGAGCAGATCCATCGTCAGCAGCACTCCTTCCGTGAATTGCGGAACGAGAAGGAGATGCTGCACCTGCGGACGAATTCGGCCCTGAATTCGCTCAAACAGATGCAGATCGACCTCGCGCGCATGAAGAGTATTTCGTCCGGCAGTGAGGCCGGTTCCCTCGCTCTTCTGAAGGAGAAGTCCGGGGAGCTCTCCCAGTATCTGGAAGACCTCCGCGAAGGTTACCGGCAGCTCGAATAGCCCGAGCCGTCGGCAGGCCTTACTTTGGTTTCACGGATTCCAGGGTGAGGTCCAACACAATGACCGCATTCGGCGGAATCGCGCCCGGTATGCCGGCTGCGCCGAACGCCATGGGCGGCGGCAGGATCACCAGCCGCTTCTCGCCGGGCCGCATGTCCTGGGCCATCTTGTCCCAACCAGGAAGTTTCATCGCGCCGGAATTGACCGGAAATACCACTGGACCGTGTTTGGTGGAATTGTCAAACTCGGTACCGTCGATGAGGCGCGCGGAGTAGTCCATAGTGACAACATCTCCGGTTGCCGGCTTCGGCCCCGAGCCCTGCTTCTCGACGATGTATCTGATATCGTCTGTTCCGACCTCGGCGTTGGGCCACTTCTGTTTGATTTCGGCGAGACTCCGCTCGCGCGCTTTCTGCGAGGCCTGCTGACGGGCCGCGAGGACTTCGACCTTTGCAGCGCTGAACGCGGCCTGATCGTCGCGGAACTGTTGTGCCTCGGATCCCACCCGAACGATCGTCACCCTGTTAATTCTGTCGCCTTTTACAATGCTGTTCACCACGTCCATTCCGCTTACCACATGCCCGAAGACGGTGTAGTGGCCATCGAGAAAGGGTGCGGGCGCCAGCGTGATGAAGAACTGGCTTCCATTCGTGTCCGGGCCGCTGTTCGCCATCGAAAGAACTCCCGCGCTGTCGTGGTTGAGTCCCGGAACGATCTCATCCGGCCACGTGTAGCCGGGCCCGCCGGATCCTGCGCGAGACGGGTCGGTGCCATAGGGATCACCGCCCTGAATCACAAATGGCTTTGGCTCCCTCACGACGCGGTGAAAAACGAGCCCGTCATAAAAGTGAGTTCCCGGGCCGCGGGTTGCTCCAAGTTTCCCCTCGGCCAGACCGGCAAAGTTGATGACGGCGAGAGGTGCTCTCTTGAAATCGAGTTGCAGAACGATGGTTCCGCGCGAGGTCTCCATCCGAGCGTAGAGTCCGTTCGCGAGATTTCCCTGCCCCGAGACCGAAGCGAGTCCCGCAGCAAACATGGCTGCTGCATACAAAACGGCGACGAGGTGCCGGTACCGAGTCCGCAATGTCACAAGTTGCCTCCAAACACAAAAGATGTCGTTGCACTCTACCAGAGATGTATCGAACCGTGAAGCACAGAGGATCATTCTCTACCGACCCGGCTGCTCGACGGCGTGAATGTCGGCGCATTTCGGGCGCGTGCGGGGGCGGGCGCGCGAAAATCGGAATTGCCGGACGTATCGTCACCTCTGTTGCGTCCGGCGCCGTTTTCGTGATATCACGAGTGCAGTGCACTCATGAAGCCTCATCCGGGTTTCTCCCTTCTTATCCGAATCTACACATATCTGAGACCCTATCGTTCCCGAGTCATCGCCGGCGTTGCCCTTATGCTTGGTATCGACCTCTTGTCTATTCTCATTCCGCAGGCAGTCCGGATTACCATTGACCGAGGCATGCGGCCGGGAAGCTTGCGCTTGCTCGCCGCCGGTGCAGGAGCCGTGCTTGCGCTGGCCCTGATAAAGAGCGTATTCACCTTCTTCCAGGGCCGCATTGTCGAGACCTACTCGCAGGGCGTTGCCTACGACCTTCGGCGAGAAATACACGGCAGGCTCACGGGCCTCTCATTCTCGTTTCACGACAACGCTGAGAACGGACAGCTTCTTTCGCGAACCATTCAGGACGTTGAGCGCATCCGCTTCCTGACCGGGCGCGCGAGTCAACGGATAGTGGAGGGGGCGATCCTTCTGTTGGCCACCGCAGCAGTGATGATTTCGATGAGCCCGCTTCTCGCCCTTCTCAGTCTGCTTCTCATGCCGATTCTCGTGTGGCGCGCGATTCTCTATGGGAATCGGATTCGTCCCCTCTCCTACAGCATTCAGGAGCAGCTTGCCGTGCTCACCACACGCGTCGAGCAGAATCTTCGCGGTGCGAGGATCGTAAAGGCATTTGCACAGGAAACTGGTGAGGTGCAACGATTTCGAAGAGAGAACGACCGATGGTTCGAGCTC
The DNA here is from genome assembly GCA_963832675.1 of uncultured Spirochaetota bacterium. Classification (GTDB taxonomy): domain Bacteria; phylum Spirochaetota; class Spirochaetia; order DSM-27196; family DATKUC01; genus DATKUC01. Next base: position 304,102 of record CAWHUY010000034.1, read on the forward strand.
TCGCGCGTTTCCGGCCGGATTCAGGCAGTAAACGGCCCGCTCATGAACTTGATTGCGAACATTTCCACCGTAATCGTGGTCGGCTATGGCGGATATCTCATAGTGAATGGAACAATCACGATTGGTCTTCTTGTTGCCTTTCTGACCTATCTTGGCCAGCTTTCGCAACCGGTCAGGATGATGGGACAGATCGCGCCCGTCGTGGGAACCGCCGTCTCTTCGGGGGACAGAATCTTCGAAATCCTGGACACCGAGTCCGAGGTACGTGAGCGGGAACATCTGCGTGTCTTGCCCCGGATCACGGGTCGGGTCTGCTTCGACAGCGTTCATTTCGCTTACCGCGGGCGGGACGCCACGCTGCGGGATGTTACCTTCGCGGTCGAGCCGGGAGAGACAGTAGCACTACTCGGCGAAACAGGGTCAGGCAAGACAACGATCATGAACCTCATTCCGCGATTCTACGACGTGACGTCCGGGAGTATCACGATCGATGGCATCGATATCCGAGACGTCGCACTTGGCTCGCTTCGCGATCAGATCGGGATAGTAATGCAGGAGGCGGTCCTGTTTGGCACAACGATTCGGGAAAATATCGGCCTGGGGAGGCCCGACGCCTCCACGGCGGAAATCATCGCCGCGGCAACGGCGGCTCAGGCGCATGAGTTCATAGTCGAAACCGCGAAGGGATACGATACGCCGGTGGGTGAGATGGGCGTGACGCTGTCCGGTGGTCAGAAGCAGCGCCTCGCAATTGCCCGCGCGCTGCTCAAGAACCCAAGGATCTTGCTCCTCGACGACGCCACCTCCAGCGTCGACACCCGGACCGAACGGAAGATCCAGCAGGCGCTCTCCCTGTTACTGGAGGGTCGGACATCGTTCATCATCGCGCATCGACTCAGCACGGTTCGGCTCGCTGACCGCATCATTCTGATGGACGGCGGCCGGATCCTTGCGATGGGCGACCATGACTTGCTTCTCAATTCCTCCGAACTCTACGGGCGAATCTGCCGCGAACAACTCGTTGATGAGGCACCGCAGTGATCGGTTCCACGGGGCCGATGGGACCGCGGCGAGCCCTTCACGGGTTTGCCGGGGATGAGGAGGGCAAGGGGTTCGATCCGAAGATCGTGCGCAGGCTTCTTCCGTTCCTTCACCCCTACCGCCGCCGCATGTTTGCCGCGATTGTCATGACCGTCGGCTCCACCGGGTTCAGCCTGCTTGCTCCCTATCTGCTCAAGGTAGCCATCGACCGCGATATCGCCAGCGGAAATCTTCCGGGTCTTGCGCAGACATGCATTCTCCTGATCGTCGCATACGGAGGACTGTTCGTTTCCGACATGGGTTCGAGATACCAGCTTTCCTGGGTGGGGCAGCGCGTCCTCGCATCGCTGCGGGACCGACTGTTCACCCATCTTCAGATGCTTCATCTCGGCTATCACGATCGCCACACCGTTGGCGTGACAGTCTCTCGCGTCATTAACGACGTCGGCGTGATCAATGATCTTCTGTCACAAGGGCTGGTTACGCTCGTGGGCGACAGCCTCCTTCTTGCGGGAACCGTAGCCATCATGCTCTCACTCGACGTCTCGCTGGCGCTTCTCTGTTTCACCGTGATTCCGGTGATGCTGATAGCCACGCGGCTGTTTGCGTTGCGGGCGAAATCCGCCTTTCGCAGGACGCGCAAGTCGGTAGCGTCTGTCGTAGGCGACCTGGCCGAGGACATATCGGGGATGCGGGTGATCCAGGCTTTTGCTCAGGAGTCGCAGTCCAGAGAGCGTTTCGACCGTCTGAATCAGGACAACCGGAACGCGAATATCCGGGCGGTATCGTTGTCCTTCACGTTCCTTCCGACGGTCGATTTTCTCGGAGTGGTCGCCTCGGCCATCGTGCTGATGGCCGGGGGGCTTCAGGTGGCACACCACGCGGTCACTATTGGAGTGGTGGTCGCCTTTCTTTCCTACGTCGGCCAGTTCTTCCAACCGGTCCGAGAACTTAGCCAGATCTATAACACCGCTCAATCGGCAATGGCCGGAGGCGAACAGATCCTCGCTCTTCTTGATACCGAACCCGCGTTGACGGACCCAAAAGATGGCCGGAAGATCGGGGCGTTTCGCGGGGAGATTGAGTTTGCGCAGGTCGACTTCTCTTATCAGAAGGGCGTCTCGGTCCTACACAACCTGTCGTTCAGGTTCCCGGCCGGAAGCACGACCGCGCTGGTGGGGCCGACAGGGGCCGGAAAGAGTTCGATTGCCAACCTGATAGCGCGGTTCTACGACCCGGATTCCGGTGCGGTGCTTGTCGACGGAACAGACATTCGTACAGTGACCGCTGCATCCTACAGGAGCCAAATCGCCGTCGTTCCGCAAGACCCGTTCCTGTTCGCGGGAACCGTGCTTGATAACGTCCGATTCGGCCTCCCGTCGGCATCGGCGCAGGAGGCGGAAGAGGCCTGCCGAAAGATAAATGCCGACTCGTTTATCCGGGGACTACCATCGGGTTACCAGACGCTCGTCCAGGAGGGGTCCGCCAACCTGAGCATCGGACAGCGGCAACTGATTTGTATCGCCCGTGCGGTCATCGGGAGCCCGAGAATCATCATTTTTGATGAGGCAACGGCGAACATCGATTCGGTGACCGAAATGGTTATCCAACGCGCGCTCGAAGTGCTCCTCGAAGGGCGAACCGCCGTCGTGATTGCCCACCGACTCTCCACCGTGCGCACGGCCGACAGGATCCTTGTGGTGGATGCCGGGGCAATCGTGCAGGAGGGCACGCACAGCGAGCTGCTCGCACGAGAGGGGCTATACCACAATCTCTACTACAATCAAGTTTTGGACCAAGCCCGACGACCGCCCGCTGAATGAAGGTTCGACCGTAACCGGGTAATGGCCGCATCCCATGAAATGGTATTTTTTCTGTGAAATTTTCTTTGACAAATGTCATGTTATATGTCATAGTGTTTAGGAGTGGAGGATGGTCGATGAGCGAGTCGCTGAAAGGGAAGGTTGCAGTCATCACCGGATCCGGATCAGGTTTCGCGAAAGCCACGGCCGAACTTTTCGCAAGACAGGACAAGGTTGATCTGGTTCTCGTCGATATCGACGAGACCGCGTTGAACGCGACTGCCGAAACCTGCAGAGCAGCGGGATCCCGGGTTGTTGACCTCGTGGGGGACGTCACGCAGGGCGTCACCTTTGCGCTGACGCTCGAGGCGTGTCTTTCGAATTTCGGAAAGGTGGACTTTCTCATCAACTATGCCGGCGGCGCCGTTAAGGTGGCTCCAATAGAAGAGATGGACGACGAGGCAAACAGACGCATCATCGCGCTTAATCTGAATAGTACGATCATGAGTTGCAGAACTTTCACACCCCAGTTCAAAAAGCAGGGATTCGGGAAGATCATCAATGTTTCGAGCGCCTGCGATCGCCGTTCCTGGCCCGGCTGGTCGGTCTACTCGGCGGCGAAGGCCGGAGTCCACGCATTCACCAATTGCCTCTACACCGAGTTGCGGCCCCACGGTATCTGTGTGACCCTCCTTGTCCCGGGCGGTTCGAATACCGGTTTTCAGAAGGCCGCTGTCGGCGTGAACGCTTTCGAATGGGACGAATCGCTGGCGGTGCGCCCCGAACACTTCGCCGACATGGTCTATCAAACTTGCGCCCTTACCAGGGGGGGGTGCGTTCCCGAGATGCTGATCTATGGGCTCGCCCAGGACGTGAGCGGATTCTAGTCTGAACAGGGTCGGTCCGCAGCCTGAAGTCCGTTTGCCGGCCAAGAACTATCGACCGAATGTGGCGTTATTGCTGTGAGAGGCAGTCTGCCTCTGGAAGGCGAAATATCCTGCGAGAAGAAAGAGGAGGAAGCGTTGACGGGGAAGAAAGGACAGGCGGCCCGCGAATGAGGGCGGGAAAGATCACAATGAACGTCTTTAGCAAAGTATCAAGAAGGAGACAGAAGATGAAAAAGGTAGTACTGATATTGGTGGCGCTCGCGTTGCTGAGCCCGATGGCGTTCGCCGGCGGCGGAGCCGAGAAGCAGGCGAAACCGATGAAGATCGCCTATTTCGTTTCCGACATGGGTAACGTGTTTCACCAGGGAACCTACGTCGAGGCGAAAAGGTACGCCAAGGAGAAATATGGTGCCGACGTCTACCTGTTCGACGGGAAGTCGGATTCAGCGGTGATGACCCAGAACATCGATCAGGTTGTCGCCCAGGGTATGGACGCCGCCACGCTCCACATCTGGGACGGTGAAGCCTCCACCCCGGGCGTCCTTGCGGCACTGGAGAAGGGCATCATCATGACATCGTTTTTCAGCCCGATCGCCGTAACCGGAATTCCGGTCGCACGAAGCGACGAAGCAGGAATTTCTTTTGCAATGGGTGCTGAAATGGCCAAGCAGTGGAAGGCCGCGCAACCGGGTAAGGCCATTGTCATGGTCCAGCTGGGATGGCCGAACCACACCGAAGTGAAGTCGGGACGGACCGATCCCTTCGTGAAGGGCGTGCTCTCTGTGGACTCCACCGCCACCAACCTGGGATGCCTCGATGCGAGCAAGGGCCCCGATGCCGCAAAGCAGATCATTCTTGACCTCGTGACCCAGCATCCGGAAGTCAACCTCATCTATTCCGAAGCCTCCAACCTGACGGTTGGAACGCTCGCCGGCCTTACTCAAGCCGGGCGCGGCAAGTTCGCCAACGGCAAACCGCTTACGGAAATTGTCTGCAGCGTCGACTTCGACGAGGTGGAAATGAAGAGCGTCTACGATCCCAACAGCTCGTTGAAGCTGTCGATGGGGCTTCCCCCAATCGAAACCGGCCGCGGGAGAATCGATCTCATCATGGACGTCAAGAACGGAAAGGTTCCGAAGACTCACCAGCCCGCGCAGGAATTCTTCTACAAGGCATATAATATTTCCTATTGGACCATGCCACGCGCCGATGCCGCCAAGTGGCTCAACACGCAGTTCGGCACGAAGATCGAGTAGTCCTCGCAAATAGCAACCGAAATTCCCGACGGGTATGGCGACGAAAGCCGCCAACCCGTCGGAGTCATGGAGCGGGCGAATGAAGCTGACAGACAACGTACTGGAAATACAGGATCTCGTAAAAGACTTCCCCAGCGTACGGGCAGTGAACAGTGTCAGCTTCGAGATCAGACGAAATACCGTCCACTGCCTGGTGGGGGAAAACGGTGCGGGGAAATCAACCCTGATCAAGATCCTGACCGGAGCGACGGCAAGGACAAGCGGAACAATTCTTCTGAACGGAAAAGAGTACAATCCGCACAGCCCGAAAGAGGCGAAACAGAACGGAATCAGCACGCTTTTTCAGGAACTGAATGTAGTCGATCAGCTCACCGTGGAGGAAAACCTCACACTCGGAATGGAGGATACCACCTTTGGGTTCCTTCGTCGGACCGACAAGGTCAACAAAATGGTCGAGGTGATGAACAGCCTGGAACCTTCGATAAAGCCCGGGCAGCTCGTCTCGACCTTAAGTGTAGCGAAGAAACAGATTGTGGAAATCGCGAAGGCGGTCGCTACCGAATCAGATATCATCATCATGGACGAACCCACCGCGGCGATTTCCGAAAGCGAAATTGCCCGGCTGTTCAAGATAGTCAGGAATCTTCGTGACCGAAACGTCACGGTTATCTATATCTCTCACCGACTCGATGAGATATTCGAGCTCGGCGATTTTGTGACCGTGATGCGTGACGGAAAACAGATCGACACAAAACCGGTATCGGATATCAAGGACCGGGCCGAGCTCATCAAGATGATGATCGGAAAGACGGTTTTTGAGGAATACACGCCGAGGCGGGAAGGTTGCGCGGACGCTATCCTCCAGGTCAAACATCTGTCCAACCACAAGCTCAATGACATCTCGTTCGAGGTTCATGAAGGAGAAATCGTCGGATTCTACGGTCTGGTTGGTGCCGGCAAAACCGAGCTCGCGCGTGCCATCTACGGCGCAGACGCGTATGAAGGTGAGATCCTCTTCAAAGGAAAGCGGCTTCAGCCCTCACCGGACAGGGCCATAGAGGCGGGCATCGCCCTGGTGCCGGAGGAAAGACGATCGCAGGGACTTTTCACCATCCTTACCATCCGGTGCAATGTCCCGGTTATGAACATGAAAAAGATATCCCGCAATGGAATTATCAACGGGAAGGCGGAGCGAAAAGCTACAGCCGAATACATTGGTAAGCTCCGAATAGCGACAAGCAGTACCGAGAAGGAGGCTTCCAAGCTCTCCGGCGGCAACCAACAGAAGGTAGTGCTCGCAAAGTGTCTTTTCGCCGATGCCGATATGCTCATGCTGGACGAGCCGACGCGCGGAATCGACGTGGGTGCAAAAAGCGAAATCTACGGCATCATCCGGCAGCTTTCGACGGAAGGGAAATCGATCATGATCTTCTCGTCGGAACTTCCGGAAGTCGTAAACATATGTGACACGATCCACCTGCTGTATGATGGATCAATCAAAGAAACAATGAGGAACTGTGCCGACATCGACAGCGAGAAGATCCTTCATGTCGTCACAGGCGGGCAGTAGTAGTGGAAACCACCAAGGATAGATCGCAGAAGACGAGCAGTCGCATGAGCAACGAAAGCTTTCTCAGCTTCTTCATGGTGGGATTTCTCATCGTGCTATTCGGTGTTGCCTGCCTGTTCGTTCCCAACTTCTTCTTGCCGCAGAACATGCTCAATCTCATCACCAACAACTGGTTCATCGTCATTCTCGGGATCGGCGTCACGTTTCTATTGATCACCGGCAACTTCGACATGTCTGTAGGCGGCGTCGTTGCGCTCTCGGGCGTGCTTTCAGTCTACTTCTGTCAGGCGGCGAACGTCTCGCAGAACGCGCTCGCGAATGGCCTTGGGCTTCCTTACGGAGTTGCGGTCGTGCTGGCGCTAGTCTGCGCAATGGGCGTCGGAGCGGTCAATGCGTTCTTCATTGCGAAGCTCAAAGTCCCCTCGATTATTGTTACCCTCGGTACGATGATGCTTGCGCGGGGAGTCGCGCAGGTGGTTACCCAGGGCGCGCAGAGAAACACCAGCCTTCCTGATTCGTTCGGTGTGGTGGGAAACGTGAGCATTCCTGGAACCTCGATAAAGATCTCGGTGCTGATCATGCTGTTCCTGCTCGTCGTTGCTTTTGCCTTTGAGCGGACGACGGTGGCCGGAAGGCGGACATACCTGATCGGAGCGAATGCACAGGCGGCCAGACTTTCCGGAATTAAAGTGGGAAAACACCTCGCGTTTCTCTACGTCGTCAGCGCCCTGCTCGCAGGAATCACCGGGATCCTTCTTGCCTCCGAGTACAAAGCCGGTGTGTCCAGCCGCGCGACGGGGTATGAGTTCGACGCTCTGGTCATCGCACTTCTGGGAGGAGTGAGCATCGCAGGCGGCTTCGGCTCGGTGCTCGGCATGTTTGTGGGGGCGGTGATTCTGTCGGTTATGACTTCGTCGGCAACCGGGCTGCTGTTGTCGCCGGATTGGCAGTATACCCTGAAAGGCATCGTCACCTTCATTGCAATTCTTGCGCAGCGGTATGCGCTGGATCGAAGGAAAGGGTGACCCGATGCACGGGGTCAGTCGACGCGGCGAGTCGGGTCCGGGGGCGATTCTCAAGAGGAGAGGATTGACGTGACAGTTCTACAGAAGGAGTCGCAACGGCTACGGATTGAGCGCTCGAACAAGCTTCGATCCTACACGAAGAAGTTCTACATCTACGTAGTCCTGCTCCTGATCGTCATATTGTTCAGCGTCGTGAAGCTCGGACAGGTGGAGATGTTCGGTCGCGGACACTTTCTGAGTGCCGACAGCATTGTCAACCTGCTGCGCGCGGCGGTTCCAATTCTGACCTTGAGCGGCGCCTTCACGCTGCTTATGATCTCCGGCTATATCGATCTCTCGGTTGGAAGTGCAATGAGCCTGAGTGCGGTGGTGTTTGCGCTGATGATTCTCAACGGCTTCGCATTTCTTCCTGCCCTCGGTCTTACGTTGATCGTCGGGGTGGTAATGGGCAGCCTCAACGGGCTCTTGGTGATGAAGCTTCGCATCACGCCGGTCATCGCCACACTGGTAACATTGAACCTGTTCAAGGGAATCGCACTCCTGATCGTTCCGAATGGACTCTCGGCGATCAAGGGGAGTGCGGCAAAACCGATGCCTGCGTGGATAAACAACTATGCTCGCAAGGAGATCCTCCTTGGTCTGCCATGGGCATTTTACGTCGCGATTGCCGTCATTGCCGTGCTTATCGTGGTCCAGCGCAAGACGCTTCTTGGCAAATACGCCGTGGCCATCGGCGGGAACCGCACGGCAGCGGAGCTCTCGGGGATAAACGTCGTAAGAATCGTCTGGCTGTTGTACGTAATCGTCGGATTCTTCGCCGCGCTTGCCGGTCTCGCGCGCGCGAGCTACATGTCGATCGGCGACCCGCTTTCCGGCGACGGAATGGAGCTCGACAACATCATAGCCGTACTTCTTGGCGGAACCGCGTTCTCCGGCGGGGAGGGATCAGTCGCCAAAACCATTGTTGGTGCGCTCATCATCATGTGCGTTACCACCGGCTTGATGACGGTTATCCCGGCGTTCTGGCAGAACTTCGCGAAGGGCAGCGTGCTCGTGTTCGCGGTCGCGCTCAATCACCTTCTCGTCCGCGAGAAAGCGCCGGTGTAAGAAGAACGCTCAGCGCGTGGCCGGCCGGATTACGCGAACTGCAATAACGCCCTCGATGTTACTGATGCTCGAGAGCACATCACTCGAGAACTCACCTTCAATATCGATGATGTTGTAAGCGACCTCGTCCCGGTGACGGTTGAGAAGGTCGGCAATGTTGATGCCGCCGTTCGCGAGCACCGTGGTGATCTGCCCAACCATGTTCGGTATGTTCCTGTTCGCAACGAGCAGTCGGGTCCGGTGATTCAGATCCATTTGACAATCGGGGAAATTAACGGAGTTGCGGACATTGCCGGTTTCGAGAAATGCCTTCAGCTGCTCGACCGCCATCGCCGCGCAGTTGTCTTCCGCTTCCTCGGTCGATGCTCCAAGGTGAGGCACGCACAGGATCCCCGGTCGACCGAGCAGCGCATCTTCGGGAAAATCGGTCACGTATCCGGCGACCTGACCGGCATCGATCGCCGCGATGATGTCGTCATTTCGGATCAGCCCGCCGCGGGCGAAGTTCATGATGCGGACACCCTTCTTCATAGAGGCAATCCGGCTCTTATTGATCATGTTCTTCGTGTCGTCGGTGAGCGGGACGTGCAGCGTAACGTAGTCTACCTCGGCGAAGAGCGTGTCGAGGCTACGCGCGCGGCGCACCGAGCGGCTCAGTCCCCACGCGTTCTCGACCGAGATGAACGGATCGAATCCGATTACGTCCATTCCCATGCCGATTGCCGCGTTGGCGACCATTGCGCCGATTGCCCCGAGTCCCACAACGCCGAGCTTCTTGCCCAGGATTTCGGTTCCGGCGAATCGGGATTTCTCCTTCTCCACCAGCTTCGACACCTCGTCTCCCCTTCCGGTCAGTGTCTCCGTCCACGCGAGACCGGGGTGGATGCCCCGCGCGGAGAGCAGCAGAGCGGCAATCACGAGCTCCTTGACGCTGTTTGCGTTCGCCCCGGGGGTATTGAATACGATTATCCCGCGCTTTGTACACTCTGCTACCGGGATGTTGTTGACTCCCGCTCCGGCCCGGGCAATAGCGAGAACGCTGTCGGGTATCGGTCGGTCGTGGAGATTGTAGCTGCGCAGGATGATCGCTTCAGGATCCTGAATATCCTCTGCGAGAGTGTAGGATTCGCCGGGAAACTGAGAAAGCCCTTTCGAGGAAATATTGTTCAGCGTCTGGACTTTGAACATGGGTGCCTCCTATTCTGGCATTACGTTCCCGGGTTTCCGGCTGGACCGACCGACCCATCCGCTGGTGAGTCGGCCCCGGTCGAATTCGACAAACTTACCATCCGAATGCCCAAATCCCGCAGCTGTTTTTCATCCACGTAATTCGGACTGTCGTCCATCGGCGACACTCCTGCAGTGTTTTTCGGAAAGGCGATCACTTCGCGGATGCTGTTCTCGCCGGCCATAATCATGACGAGACGATCGAGACCGGGGGCGATTCCCCCGTGCGGCGGTGCGCCATAACGGAATGCACGAAGAAGGAATCCGAACCGCTTTTCCGCCTCCTCCGGGGAAAACCCGACAATATTGAAAATCCGCTTCTGAAGCTCCGGATCATGAATCCGTATGGAACCGGATGCGAGCTCGAAACCGTTGCACACCAGGTCATACAGGTCGCCCTTCACCTCACCGGGATTCTGCTCGAGCGTCGAGATGTGCCGCTCCTGCGGCATTGTGAACATATGGTGTGCCGCGTCCCATTTCTTCTCGTCTTCGTTCCATTCAAAAAGCGGGAAGTCCACAATCCACGCGAACCGAAAGGTCTTTTCGTCGATCAATCCGAGCTCCCGACCGAGTCGATTCCGCACAACTCCGAGTGAGAAACAGGCCGTGCGCCACGAATCACCGACCATCAGGATGATGTCGCCCGGCCTTGCACCGGTCGCTGAAATGACTTCGTCTTCAAGTGCCCCAAAAAACCGTGCGACGCCTCCGTCCAGCCCGCTTTCGGTGACCTTCATCCAGGCGAGGCCTTTGGCGCCAAGGGTCTTTGCCGTCTCTTCCAGGTCCTGGATCTGCTTTCGGGAGAACTCTGCGCCACCGGGCACCCGAAGCGCCTTGACCGCGCCCTGCGGCGCTGTGAGCACCGACTGGAAGACCTGAAAGTTGCTGTTCCGGGCAATTTCGGAAAAATCCACGAACTCCATGTCGAAGCGCAGGTCAGGCTTGTCCGACCCGTAACGATTGACCGCGTCGTCGTAGGAAAGCCGCGGGAAGGGGGTGGACAGCTCGACACCGAGCGTGTGCCGAAAGACGTGGCTCATCATCCCTTCGATGAGCTCGAAAACGTCCTCCTTCGAAACGAAACTCATTTCGATGTCAATCTGAGTATGCTCGAGCTGCCGATCTCCGCGCGCATCTTCGTCGCGGAAACAGTGCGCGATCTGAAAATAACGGTCGAATCCGGAGACCATCAGGATCTGCTTGTACAGCTGGGGTGACTGCGGCAGGGCATAGAACTTGCCCTGCTGGATTCGTGACGGGACGAGAAAGTCGCGCGCCCCCTCGGGAGTGGAACGTATGAGAGTGGGAGTTTCGATTTCGTAGAAGTTACGACTGTGGAGGAACTCCCGCACTCGGAAGGTGACGTCGTGACGGAGCCGGATCTTCCGCTGCATCGAAAATGTCCGCAGATCGAGAAACCGATACTGAAGTCGAAGGTCCTCTCGAGCGTCGCTTCGCTCGTCGATCATGAACGGCAGCGTCTCCGAAGGAGTGAGAATGACGAGCTCATGCGCGAGAACCTCCACCTCACCGGTTATCATCTCCTTGTTGATCATTCCCTGTGGACGTTTCCGCACGGTGCCGCGGACCGCAATGCAGTATTCGAACTTGAGCTCGGCGGCTGCAGTCCGCACCGTTTCGTCCGCGTCCTTGTCGATCACAACCTGAGTTATGCCATATCTGTCGCGAATGTTTACAAATTTGATTTCGCCATGGTCACGGAATCGATGTACCCACCCGTTGAGCACAACCTCCCTGCCTGCGTCGGATGACGTAAGCTCGCCGCAGGTGGCGGTCCTCTTCATGTTTTCCATGGGGAGAATCTATCACCTTTGGACCGCACGCCGCAAGGCGCCCGGTTCGCGCGATCACCCGGTGTCCGACCGCTCCTTGTGATAGTGCCGGCGTGCTTTCGCCCTGTTGCCGCAGCTTGTCATGCTGCACCAGCGCCTGCTTCCGTTCTTGCTCGTATCCAGGAATATCCACCCGCAGAGGTCGTTTGCGCAGCGACGCACCCGTTTGAGATCGCCTCGAAGCAGGAGCTCGGCTGCTGAAACAACAATTGGACTAAGCGGCCAGACGAGAAGCCAGGATGCCGCCGCTCGAGCCTGCTCATCAGGGAGTGGCGAGAAATCCGTGACGAATCCCTGTGACGGTTCCTGACCCGGTCTCAGACGGATGTGAGCGTGCGCCTCGCGGAGTGCACGGCTGAATGAGGCGAGATCGGCATCGGCCGGTGTCCGGCCGTCGGCAATAGCGGAGAAAAGACGAAAAAGCAGCTCGCGCGCGGATCGTACGCTATCGATCGCGTGATCCCTCTTTTCGGGACCGGCCAGGGAATCGAGCAGGGTCGCGGCTTCCAGGCTCTGGACTCCAGCGCGGACGGTCCAGGCGAGGAAATGGTCATAGGACTTGAGTTTCTCCTCCGGATTCTCGCCGCCGCGCCATTCCAGGGTATTGCAGAAGTCGAGCGCAAGATGGTTAGCGTCCAATTCGAGAGAACCAAGAGCGCGAACGCGTTCCGACAGCGTTTTCACGGTCCGGTTCCCCGCGCGCCGGTTGACAGGGTGAGGCGCAGAACCGGGCGGTGCTCTTTCCTCCCGCCGGCCTGCGTGAATCCGTTGGACAGGAATGCCGACTCCGAGCCCATATAACCCGCCGGATGCCGCCGGTTCGGATATGCTTCCACGACCGAAACCCGCTTCGTCCTCAGGTAGTCGATGGCGAGGCGGATACACTCCCGTTGCAGATTCTGTCTCCGGTTTTCAGGGGAAACGAAAAAGCAGGTAATCGACCAGACCGGTGTCGCATCCAGAGGCTTGAGGAGTGGCGATCGATTGAGCGAAGGGTAGGCCTCCCGCGGAGCGACCGAACACCAGGCGACCGGTTCGTTGCCGTCATAGAACAGGAGGCCCGGCGGGATCTTCTCCTCCGTCAATCTTTTCAAATTCGCTTTTCGAGCCTCCGCCGACATATGGTCGAACGTGGCGCGGCTGAGTCGCCAGTACATGCACCAGCAGCCCTGGCACGCACCTTTGGGACCGAAAAGCCGTTCGAGCTCCGGCCAAAGCGACGCGACGGCCGGTTTCGCCGTCAATCGCATATACTGCCTCCTATCTATAACCAATAAATATTACTTGACAGGTTACCCTTCCGTCAATAGACTATAACTGTCTATATCCGTTTTATTGGTTATTACTCTACGCACGAACGGATCGGATCGGGAGAGGACAATGCAGAACTGGTATGTATTTTACCGGATGGGTGTGATTCGCGTCGAAGAGAGGATTGCCGAGGCCGAGCGGGCACGGCTCGCGTCTGCCGCCGGGTTCCGGCGGCCTCCGGCGTGCGTCACCGCCTTCGGACGGTTACTCGTGCGGATTGGAACTGCATTGAGCGACTCCGGATCGGCGCAGGATCTCGACACCAGCGCGGGCGGGTGCCAACTCGCACGGCCGCACCGATAGGCTACGTTCTGGGTCCGTCGCGAAGTTCCACCTTCCTGAGTATCTCGCGGTACGCGGCGGCGGTTATCGGATAGGAGCTCAATATGACGACGCCGGCGATGAAGAACACGACCGGAAGGGGACCAGTGAGGAGCCTGATCCCAAGCTTGGTAAGCGCAGATTGCGCAACCGCCAGGCCGTCCGGCCCGGGGGCCTGGTAGTTGAACGCGGCGAGTATCCACCCGCTCAACGCGATTGCGAAGGCCTGGCCGATCTTGCTGGTGAAGGTCCACATCCCGTAGTAGACGCCTTCGCGGCGCGTTCCATTTTCTGCGTAGTCGTATTCCACCACATCCGGAAGAATAGCCCACGGCATGACATAGTGGGTAGAGAGACCGAAGCCCGCCACAAACATCACAACGTAGGCGAAGGTGACCCCCAGGGTAGGACCCAGCAGGAAGAACAGAAGAATTGCCCCTGCGACGACCAGCATGCCGCTATTGTAGCTTGCGCGTTTGCCGATTCGTTTTGACAGTGCCACCCAGACCGGAATGAACGCCATTGCGGAGACGAGGAGAATGAGCAACGCGATAGTGAACGCGTTCTTGTTTCCATAAATGTGTTCGAAATAGTACAAGAGCGAGGCCTGGATGATACTCACGCCGGTGATGTGCAAGGTCCATGGCAGAAGCGCGGTGAGAAAGGGTTTTTGGGAGAGTACCTGCCCGTAGGAGCTCATCACTCTTTTTAGACCACCGGCTCCCTTATCAAGGCGCTCGGCGTCGGCGGCAAACTTTTTTTCCGGCACGACGGAGACGGTGATCAGCGCGGTCACCATAACGATGATACCCATGATTCCGCCGGTCAGATTCCAACCGATGCTCCCGCTTCCGAACAACCCGACAAGCGGCAGCACCGACGCTGCGCCGATAAGCGTTCCCACCACCGCGAAGGTCATTCGGTATCCGTTCAGCACCGTCCGCTCGTCAAAGTCCGTCGTAAGCTCCGGCGTCAGTGACCCGTATGGAATGTTGACGAGCGTGTAGGCGGTATTGACCAGGCAGTAGAGTACCACCACCCAGATGAAAAGAAGGCCCTGACGGGTAATGTGCGGATTTACGAACATAACGAACATCAGCACGGCCATCGAGATTGCACCTACAAACATATAGGGTTTGCGTCGCCCCCATCGGGTTCGCGTTCCGTCCGACAGGTAGCCGACCGCCGGATCGGTTACCGCATCCCACAGCTTGCCTATCATGAGCGCGGTTCCCGCAAGCGCTGCATTCAGTTTCAGCACGTCGGTGAGAAACACCAGGAGAAAGAAACCGATGAAGGTGAAAAACAGATTTCCACCAAGATCACAGACTCCGAACCCAAGCTTTATTCGACGAGAAAGCTTCATTTCCGCCATCATTTCTCCCTGTCGGCAGGTATCGGTATGCGCACGGTAATCGTGGTGCCACACTCGAGCTCGGAGTCGATCCACATTCGGCCGCCGAACTGTTTACAGACCAGATACGCCTTGGTTAGGCCAAAACCGCCGCCCTGCGTTTCCGCCGGGCTCGTGTTTCGTCCCCGAATGCCGTATTCGACCACTGATAAGATCTGGTCGGGGGGGATTCCCCTTCCGGTATCTGAAATGCACAAAAGAACGTCCCCGCCGTCACGGCAGAGACGGGCGCTGATTTGTCCCCCTATCGGTGTGTACTTACGCGAGTTGGCTACCAGGTCGCGAAGGCTGTCCACGAGAATTGGCGGAATTGGAAGGGTTCCGTCTGGATCGCCTTCCACGGTTATGTCGACCTGATATTCGTTGTCCGAAGCGGATGATCCATTTCGATTATCGTATACGATGACGAAGCGATTCCGGGCACGCAGAGCGATCACGTCGAGCATGTCCACCAGAGCCTCCCGAATCTGCTCGATCGGAACACGGTCCCATTTGTCGGGTGCCTCGTGGCGCGCCAGGAGCTCCCGTACCCGGATGTCGGCGATCCGCAGCACGTTGTGAAGAAGAACTACCATTGCGTCGAGCTCCCCGGCGAGCGCCGGATCTTGAAAACCTGCGCGTTTGGTCGCGCGGTTGAGCTCGTCGACTACCGTCCGGTGATAGCGCCCGATCTCACGTGCCCGTCGACGTGCAAGCGCCGGTTTCGAGAAAGAATCGACAAGCAGCTGCGAAGACCGGAGAGATTCCACGAACAGCCCGCGGGTGCCGAGCAGACGTTCGATGAGCTGCAATTCGCCGGAAATGATGTTGATTACGTTCACGAAACTGTGGAACTCTACGCGGTGCGCCTGGTCGTCGGCGAGTTTGAGCTGAACGTCGATTTCCAACCGATCCTCCGAAAGCGGGAAGATTATAACACAACTCTGCGTATCGTGCGCGCTGGAACTTGTTGGGGACCTCCTCCGTTCCCGGGGTTATTTTGTCGCTTTCCGGCCAACCAGCCGGCACTCGGTGCATCCGAGGACATGGACATGCCGTTTTCCTTTCCGTTCGAACATGCGGGCCACCAGATAGCCCGCTGCCGGAAGAGTCTTATGGCACACCGGACAGATGCGAGCATGTTTTCGGTTGTCCGGGTAGCAGTAGGGACATCCGAACAGGTGCGCGATGGTGTCTTCGTTCTTCTTCCCGAATACGACCGAGTGTACGGTTTCTCCCCGCTTGAGCATTGTGTGGCAGATAGGGCACGGCTTGAGGACCTCGAGCGAATTGCGTGTTTTCGTTGCCATGCGGTCGGACAGAAACGTGTAGCCGCTTCGCCGCATTCGGAAGAGGGTGAAAAGCAGAAGTCCTGTCACAACCGCAAGCACTACCAGGACGAGACTCTCAGTATCCATTCCGAATCATACTACCCGGCCAGACCGCGCGGAACAAGCCGCTCGCTGACACGGTCGCGCGCGGGTGGCGTAGTCGGTTGCATTCCATTGGGGTTATGATGCGCCTATGGGGATGCTCTACATCGTCGCGACGCCGATAGGAAATCTTTCCGACATGACTTTTCGTGCAATCGAGATGCTGAAAGATGCCGATATTATTGTATGCGAGGACACGCGTCACAGCCTGAAGCTGCTCAACCACTACGATATTCACAAGCCTCTGTTGAGCTGCCACGGATACAACGAGGCCCGGACGGCCGAGAGGGCGGTGCGTGAGCTCGATGCGGGGAAAACGCTCTGCTACATAAGTGACGCGGGGACTCCGGGTATAAGCGATCCGGGCTCAATCCTCGTCCGGCGGGTTCGGGAGGCGGGACACGCGGCGATTCCGATCCCGGGAGCTTCCGCGCTTGCGGCGATAGTGAGCATCGGTGGATTTGGCGGGAAGACTATCGTGTTCGAGGGATTTCTGTCGCCGAAGACCGGGCGGAGGCGCACGCGGCTCAGTGAGCTCCTGGCGTCGAACACCTCCTTCGTGCTCTACGAGAGCCCATTTCGGATCCTCAAGCTGCTGGAGGAACTCTCCCAGCAGGCGCCGAGGCGGCGGGTTCTGGTGGGGCGGGAGATGACAAAGGTGCACGAGGAGTACCTCGACGACACCGCAGAGCGCGTTTTCGCGCTCCTTTCTTCACGAAACGAACAGCGCGGTGAGTTTGCAGTTTTCGTGGCCGCAGGGGATGACGTAGCTGCGGAAAGCTGTTAATATAATAAGGGGTTGTGTCGATATTTCTACTGAAAGGAAGGCTCTGTAATGTCAATCGAACGGCTCGGACCAATCGATCCAGTCTCGAAGTACAATAAGCCGGAAAAGAACCAGCGTCTGGCCGAAGGGCAGGGGAAAGACTCCATTGCCTTCTCGGACGAAGCTAGGATCAAGGCTGATCTCTACAGAGCAACCGAACAGGTCCGCAAGGCGCCCGACGTTCGCCTGGATCGAATCGCCGAAGTCAAGAAAAAGCTGGAAGATCCCAACTATATCGACAACAAAGTCCTCTCCAGCGTTGCAGACCGAGTGATGGAGATGTTCGACATCTGATCGAGTGCAAACGACCCACACATTAATGGCACAGAAAAAGGCGGAGAAGGAGGGGTTCTCTGCTTTTTTTTTGCTACCCGTTTACGGGCAGGGCGTATGGATGAGCTAATATTTCGTATTCCAGCAACTATCGTCTTCGGCTCCGAGGCTCTTCAGCGCGTTCCCGCCTCAGTTGCTGCCTACGGCACCCGTGCGCTCATTCTTACGGAATCGGCGCTTCGCGAGGCCCGTTACGTCGGTCGACTTCAGGATTCGCTTGAAAAGCGCGGCATTCACTGCATCGTCTACGATGAAGTAATGCCCGGTGGGGGTACGGAGTCCCTTGACGAAATCATCGAACTCGCACGCTCAAGTCAAACGCAGATGCTCATCGGGATGGGAGGGATGAAAGTTCTGACGGCGGCTCGGCTGGCGGCTATGGCCGTTCCGAACCGTATCAGTTTCGATGACATTCTCCGGAACGGCGGGCCGGGTGCCACCGCGACCTGTCTTCCCTACATCGAAATCCCGAGTTCCTGTCGAAACCATTTCATGCTGAAAAACTTCCTCATAATCACCGACCGCCAGGCGAAAACACCCCAGACGATCCGGGTTCAGCAATACGAGAAACTGAACCAGTAGACGACAGT
>CAWHUY010000035.1:0-37154 GCA_963832675.1 uncultured Spirochaetota bacterium
ATAAAGAGCACAAGCTCCACGCCGTGGTGGTGGTTCCACTTACCACCAATCTTGAACTGGAAGAAGCGCCGGGAAATGTCTTCCTGCAGACCAATGAGTCAGGATTGGCCAAAGATTCAGTAGTTGTCGTATCACAAATCTCCGCGCTTGATCGGAAGAGACTCATAGAAAAAGTAACGGCCTTGAGCGTGGGAAGCATGAAGAGCATTGAAAAAGGCATCAAGATAGTGCTTGAATTGACCTGAGAAACCGGGCGCGTAAGGTATTTCTGGTGCCGCCACAGATCCTCGAACCCATACGTGCGTCTATATCTTCGGCTCCGTGGCCGATCGATGAAGTATGAAAGGTAAGATCGCGGAGTACGTGGTGTGAGTGGTATAACTACGGATGGGGAAGATTACGCGGATCCGGAACTTTCGGGCAACAAGGCGATCAGCGCTTTCTCCCACCATCCGCGCAATCCGAGACATCCGTAGTTCAACAATCCCTCCTGTATACGCCGGCCCGTCAGAACTGATCGGGAAGCCCCTGGCCATCCTGCACCAGTCTTCGCAGGCTCTTCCCCGGATTGGAGCTCCAACCGAGGGCGCAATCCTTGTAGCACTCCATCTGCGGGACAAGCCCCACATGGGTGAACTGAATCTTTGTCCTGTCCCCGTCGACAGAGATCTCCCAGACGATCCGGGTACCCTTCCATTCAGTTGTATCGGTGAGCCAGGACAGATGACAGTCGGTCACCTCCCAGACGATCTCGCTGTTCGGCACGCTGCGTGGCAACCTGAATGACACCCACGTATCACCGAAGCGCACGGTGAACGATTCGCCGACCGCGTAGCTGAAGTCCTTCCCGCTCATAGTTCCCTCCTTGAGCCAAAGCTCATCGTGTGACAGCTGAGAATTTGGGCTGTGGAGGCGGAGCGATATTGTACAAACGCGAAATGCTACGTTTGCGCAAGTCGACGGCCGTACTCGCTCGTAACATTGCTGACAAATTGCCGGGGCGAGTAGCCTGTCATCTTCTTGAACTCCCGTGAAAAATGGGACTGGTCGTACTAGCTGTCGTAGAGCCTGTCGATCAGCGCTTCATATGATTCCGTGTCGGCCCACGTGCGGTAGAGTTTCTGAAATCGGACAATTCGCGAGAAGGACTTCGGAGATATCCCGACATGGTTCCTGAAAAGCATTTCGAGATACCGTCTGGAGTATCCGGTCTGAGACTCGAGCTCACCGATTGAAAGCAGACCCGATGCCCGCTGGATGCTGTCGATACAGTAGGCAACCACCGAGCTCAACCCGGGGCCGCCGTCGATCTGTTGAACCAGCAGACGCTGCACGTGGTCGACCTTTGATTCGGTCGTCCCCTCATTGTCGACGACCTGTTCGATCAGCGCGCGCACATCGCGGCGAAGCTCGTCCAACAGCATCAGTCGATTGGTGAGCTCCGACATCGGTACTTTCGAGAAGGAGATCGCGCCATGCGGATAGAACTCGATACCGATGAACAGCGTCGGCGCATCGCTTGTGTGCAGAGAGTACCGGCACGTCGCGTACGCCCAGGAAATTGATCCTGCGCTCCCGGTTTTCGGTCTGCCTGCCGTTGGCGTGCACGACGATGCGGTTTTCGCAGCTCACGACAAGCTTCGGGTTGCCGGTCGGTGTGATGACCGTCCTTTCCGAGAAGGGCGGCCCCCGGTCGCTTTCGAAGGACCAGATCGAGCGCACGTAGGGCTTGAGCTGAACCGCCGGCTCGTAAAATCTGACTGCCATAATCAGCTATCCTGATTCTCGGCACGCCGCGCGAGTTCGACAATCGTCGTGATCCTCTCGCGAACCGCAGCCTGCCGTAGATGCCTTGAATAAATCCTACAAAACGTGTAATAATAGTGGCCTACCATAAAAGTTCAATCGTGCGGTAGGCAAGGAACATCACCGGAGGTTCTATGCTGCTTGCCGCAGGCATCCACACAATTCCGGTTACCGCCCTCATTGCGGGGCGCACTCAGACAATCCACCTCACGGCAATGGCCGAAGGTAGCGCCCTCGCTCTCGTCGATTCCGGCTACCCCGGGCAGGAGAGGCTTATCATCGAGGCTTTGCAGGAGGAGGGGCTCGACATCGGCTGCCTCACCGGCCTGGTTCTGACGCATCAGGATGTAGACCATATCGGCAGTGCAGCCGCGCTTCGCAACGCCGCGCGGGGAAGAGCCGCCGTGTACGCTCACGCTGCGGAGTTCCCCTACATTACAGGCAGGCTGCCGCTTCTCAAGCTGACCGATGCCGCGATCGAGGCTGCCCTCCGCAGTCTCCCGACCGATCTGCCGGCCGACAGGAGAGTGGCGCTCGAACGCGCACTTCGCAACCCACCGAAGGTGGAGGTGGACATCGCGGTTGAAGCGGAAACGGCTCTACCGCTGCCGGGCAGGCCGCAGGTCGTCCGTACGCCGGGCCGTACGCCCGGTCACATCAGTCTCTACTTTGCGGAAGGATCGATCCTCGTCGCAGGGGACTGCCTGTTCGCCGAGAACGGCCGGCTGCTCCCACCGGATCCCAGGCTCTGTGCGGACTACGCGCAGGCGCTCGAGAGCGTGCAAAAGCTCGCCTCCTACAACCTGCGCACAGTGGTCTGTTATCACGGTGGAATCGTGCGCGGCGAGATCAACACACAGTTGCGGCAGCTGCTCGAGCAGCTGCGCACATAAGCTCATCCGGCATACCATTTGAGCTCGCCTTTGCCGGTGGTGATCAGGCTGTGCAGGCTTTTTTGAACGAAGCCAGTCCACGTGTCGCGGCACGCGCTGAAGCACTCGCAGGCCGGGACCAATCCATATTGCGTGAACACCAGCTGCGTCTTGTTGCCCTTCCGGGACATGTCGAATGCGATCCTGTTTCCGATCCATTCGCCGTTGAGTCTGTCGGGGCTGCCTTCGATATCTTCGCTCCACCACGCGCGGGGCTATGCGGGCCGAAGGCACACGTCCAGGTACGCGCGCCCATCTGCCCACGTCCTACTTCGTCAGAGTAAGCGAGAAGCCGATGCCCCCCTCCTCTAACTGGTGGGAGGAGTAGCCCGCGCCGTCTATAAGAGCCTGAAGCTCGGTGTGAGAGTAGGCGCCTTTGCGCAGGAACCGGAAAGTTTGCCTCAGTATGATCCGGTTCAGGCCTCGAATCCTTTGACCGTCCAGGTACTCTTCTATCGCGCTGTCGGGGATGTCGCTGCACATGTCGCCGATTATGAGGCTGCCGCCCGGGGTAAGTATCCTTCTTATCTCCCCGAGCGCGCCGGCAGGATTCCTGAAGTTCTTGAAAGCGGCGAAGCAGAGCGCGAAGTCGAAACTCGAATCCGCGAAGGGAAGATCCTGAACGCCGGCGACGACAAACTCGAGCGGCACCGAGGCCCTCCGTGCGTTTTCGCTCGCGATCGCCACCTGGTCTGCCGAGATGTCGCTTCCCACAACATGCGTTCGCCCGAGACGGGAAAGCTCGATTGCGAGGTAACCGGACCCCGAGGCAACCTCGAGTATGCGGCTTTCGGCAGGAATTCTCTCGGCGAGCTGCCGGGCAAGATCAGCGAACTCGTTCTGCCGGTATCGGCGTCCCTGCCTGTCATACATCCTGGCGTTCCATCCTGTGATGGCAACGTCCCTCTTCCGTCTCCAGCGCCGCATCGCCGAGGCGCCCATCGCGTGCGCCCGCTCTTTCTCCACTACCATGATGACTCCCTTGTCATACACAGGAGCTACCGCTATAATAGCTCCATGCATAAGTATCTTAACGTATAATTATCTTAATAATCAAACTAAATTATGTCAAGAGAAACGAATCGAAAATCGATATCGGAAAAGACTCATCGCGCGCTGCTCATTGCCGAGCTGTCGAAGCTCGGCGAGGTGGCAAGCACTGAAGCTGCACTCTTTCACCAG
This sequence comes from uncultured Spirochaetota bacterium, assembly GCA_963832675.1. Lineage (GTDB taxonomy): Bacteria > Spirochaetota > Spirochaetia > DSM-27196 > DATKUC01 > DATKUC01. Next base: position 3,921 of record CAWHUY010000035.1, read on the forward strand.
CGGGTGGCGGAAAAGTACTCTTTAGGGCTGACCGATATGAAGGCGCTGAGCATCCTCCTGCGGTGAAGGGCCGATGGCGGCAGGAAAGATTGCCGGGCGGCTTGCACTTACGACCGGCGCGGTGACCAGCGTGATCGACCGCCTCGAGAAGCGTGGGCTAGTGCGCAGGACGCAGGATCCCGATGACCGGAGGAAAGTGATGGTCGAGTTGAACGAGGCTGCACTTGCCGGCGGGCCAAACTTCTACGAGTCGATCGGAGAGGTCTTCGCTCGCCTGCATGAAAGCTATACCACCAAACAGCTGGAGTTTCTCCTCGAGTACCACCGCGCCGAGATCGAGCTCACCCGGCAGCAGATCGCGAGGCTTGCCGAGGGCCCTGTCGCGCCCGGGCCGCAGGCTTGACATAGCTTACCGCCGAAATAATAATTGATCGCGCGCCCGGTGGGCGAAGGAGGAACAATGCGAGATGCCGTACTGCTGCCCCGCCGAATGATGCTGCGTGGATGCGCAGTGTTCCTGTTCGCCGTCCGTTATTGCAGCTTTCGCCTCGGCGCAGGCAAAGCCCATCCACGTTGATTTTCCGCTCGGGTCGACGCGGGTAAATCTGGACGGGACGGTCGATCCGTCGGACGTCGTGAGATATATCGTAAGCCCCTACGCGGGTCAGCCGCTTATGATCGATCTGGGCTCGCGGCCGGGATCCGTTTCGATGTCCGTGCATGCAAACGACGTTTCCTACGACGGCCCACCCTCCGGCGGTGACCATTTCCAGACCATCGTCAAGACTACCGGAGATTTCGAAATTGACGTGATTGCGGTAGCGGGTCAGGCCATGGGGCACAGCTTCAGCGGCGGTTCGTTCGCGCTGTCGGTCGAAGCACCTGCGCAGATTCGGTTCCCCGAGGGCCAGAACACCATCGAACGGAGTGGACCGACACCCGGCGGGCTACCCGTCGACTACTTCATCCAGGGCCAGCCGGGAGTCGTCATTACCATGGCGCTTTCCTCCGACGGCGACAGGGATACGCTCCGGATTACCTCCTATGATCCTTTCGGGCCGGCGCTTAAGCCAACGAGGTTCGACAACGGCACCTACGGGGTCGTTCTTCCCGCCGACGGACGTTGTATCGTGTCGGTAGTTCCGCCGGGTGGCGATGTGTCTGTCCCATATCATCTTCGCGTAACGGTTGACGGGTAGAAATCCGCCCGTGCGGGCAAAGTTACACCCTTGGCAAGTGCCGTAGGTCGGTAGTAATATTTATACGGTTGTTTGACATGCACAGGTACCTCTAGCCGGTTCACTGCTGTACTGGAAACAGCATGCCGCTGGCCATATCCGTCTTCGCACTCGTTTGCGAGCGACGATGGATATGGCCTTTTTTTTGGGCACAAAGAAAGGGTCGTAGCGCAGTAAGGAGGAATGCAATGCGAAAAATAGCAGCAGTTATGCTGGTGGTGATGTTCACGCTCGGCGCCGCGATTTCGTTCGCCGGCGGCCAGAAAGAGCAGGCGGCCGCAACCGCGAAGAAAAGCGCAGGGAACTTCGCCCTTATTCTTGCCACCGGCGGGCTCGGCGATCAGTCGTTCAACGACCTGACCTACGCCGGAATGAAGCGCGCCGAGAAGGAGATCGGCATCACCTTCGACTACCTCGAGCCGAAGGAAATCGCCGACTATCCGGTGTTTCAGCGCGAGCTCGCCGATTCGGGCAAGTACGATCTGATCATCTGCGTCGGCTTCGATCAGGCGGACGCGCTGCAGAAGGTGGCCGCCGAATACCCGAAGCAGAAGTTCGGCATCATCGACATGGTCGTCGACCAGCCCAACGTGGCCTCCTACGTGTCCGAAGAGCAGCAGGGTTCGTTCCTGGTCGGTGCGCTCGTCGGGTTGATCAAGAAGAACAATGCGATACCCGGGCTGACAAGCCAGAACGTCACCGGTGTGATCGGCGGGATGGACATTCCGCTCATCAACAAGTTCGTCGCCGGCTACATGGCCGGGGTGCGCTACGTCAATCCGGGCATGAAGGTGTATTATGACTACGTGGGTGACTGGAGCGATCCGACCACCGCGAAACAGATGGCCGACACCATGTACGGTCGCGGTGCCGATATCATCTACCAGGCTGCCGGTGGATCGGGGCTCGGCGTATTCCGCGCCGCTGAGGAAAAGAATCTCTACGCTATCGGTGTGAACTCAAACCAGAACCACATCTCGCCCGACCACATCATCGCGAGCATGCTCAAGCGGGTCGACAATGCCTGCTTTCAGGCAGTCCAGAGCGTGGTGAACAACAGCTTCAAGCCCGGCATTCACACCCTGGGCGTCGCAGAGGGCGGTATCGGTTTCTCGACCGAAGACAGCAAGATCAAGGTGCCCGACGCGATCATCAAACAGGTCAACGACCTGCAGAAATCCATCGCCGACGGCAAGATCACGGTGCCGACCGAAATCGACAAGGTGGACGCCTTTCTTGCCGCATCGAAGTAACGTTTCGGCGCGGGGCTTCGATGCCCGGTCCCGCGCTCGATTATAAGGATGCTCTGTGCGGCCCGCGATCGAGATGAGAAACATCACCAAGGCCTTCTCCGGCGTCATCGCCAACGATCATGTCGATCTGACGGTGGAAGCGGGCGAAGTGCACTGCCTGCTCGGTGAAAACGGAGCCGGAAAGACCACGTTGATGAATGTGCTCTTCGGCCTCTATCAGCCCGACGAGGGTGAGATACGGGTCCGGGGAGAGCGGGTCGCAATAACGAGCCCCCATGTCGCCCTCGCGATGGGGCTCGGGATGGTTCACCAGCATTTCATGCTCGTGAACCGCATGACGGTGCTCGAGAACGTGCTGCTCGGCGCCGAGATCGGCAAGTTCGTCCTCGACATGAAGGGCGCCGCCCGAACGGTGGAGGCCCTGTGCCGGAAGTTCGGCTTCGAGCTCGACCTTAACGCTCCTGCCGAGGCGCTTTCGGTGGGGCGCCGGCAGCGGGTGGAAATCCTGAAGGCGCTTTTCCGCGGAGCCGAGGTGCTTATTCTCGACGAGCCGACCGCAGTGCTCACCCCCGGTGAGGTGGACGAGCTTTTCGCAATACTCGGCGGTCTTCGCGACGAGGGAAAGACCGTCATTTTCATTACGCACAAGTTGAACGAGACGATGGAGATCGCCGACGCGATCACCGTGCTTCGCGCAGGCAGAAAGGTCGCCGACGTTCGCAAGACCGACACCTCGCCGCGGGAGCTCGCGCGGTTGATGGTCGGGCACGACCTTGACTCCCCGGTGAGTGCCGGACCGACTGCCGCAGGCCGTGTGAAGCTCGAGCTGCGGGACATCCCTCTACGGCGGGCCGACGGCCCAGCGGTAAGCCTCGAGGTTCGCGCCGGTGAAATCCTCGGGATCGCGGGCGTGGAGGGAAACGGCCAGCTCGAGCTCGAAGAGCTTGTCATGGGTCTGCGAATTCCCGCCTCCGGATCGATTCTCTTAAACGGCGCTGACATTCGGCAGGAGAACACCAGGCGGCGAAAGCTCCTGGGGATTGCCTACATACCCTCCGACCGCCACCGCAGGGCGATGCTGCCCGGCTTTTCAGTCGAAGAGAACTACCTTCTCGGATATCACTCACGCAGGCCCTTCAGCGTCCGCGGAATTCTCCGCGAGCGGAAGCTGCGCGACTTCAGTCTCGCCACGGTGGAATCCTACGACATCAGGACGAGCGGGATACAGCAACAGATGCGCTATCTTTCCGGCGGCAATCAGCAGAAGGTGATAATAAGCCGCGAGGTCAGCCACGACCCGCAGGTGGTTGTAGCCGCGCAGCCCACGCGCGGGCTGGACATCGGCGCGACCGACTACGTGCACTCGCTTCTTCTGCGGCTGCGGGATGAGGGGAGGGCGATCCTCCTGATATCGGCAGACCTGTCCGAGATAACCCGTTTGAGCGACCGCATCGCGGTACTCTACGAGGGACGCATCATGGGAATGCGGCCGAAGGAGAGGTTTCCGCGCGAAGAGATCGGTCTACTGATGGCCGGAAAAGAGGTCGCAAAAGAGGGAGCGCAGGACAGTGCAGAGGGAGAGTAGCCGCAGGCTTCGAAGCGTTGCCGGGGAGATCGGCGTATCCCTGCTTTCCGCGATTCTCGCCCTTCTTGTGGGTGCGGTGATCGTGGCAATCCTCGGCGAGTCGCCGGTAAGAGCCTACCTCGCGCTTATAAGCGGCGCCTTCGGCTCGGTCAACGCGCTTGCAGGAACGGTGACAAAGACGGTGCCCCTCATATTCACCGGTCTTGCGGTGGCGCTCGCGTTCCGCTGCGGCCTGTTCAACATCGGCGGTGAGGGCCAGCTCTACCTCGGCGCGCTTGCCGCGGTTCTCGTCGCCCTCGCCCTGCCGTCCCTTCCGCGGATCGTTCTGCTCCCCCTTGCCCTGCTCGGCGGGATGGCGATCGGATTTCTCTGGGGTGGGATTCCGGGGCTGTTGAAGGCGCGTTTTCAGACCCACGAGGTTATCGTTTCGGTGATGCTCAATTACGTGGCGATCTTCCTTGTCTCGTACCTGGTCAACTATCAATTCAAAGCCAAGGGGCCGGTGGCACAGACCGACACCGTTCCTCAGGCGGCTTCGCTCCGTGAGCTCATTCCGCGCAGCCAGCTGACGACCGCGGTTTTTATCGCAATAGCCGCGGTGCTTCTGGTCTACTGGCTGCTCTGGAAGACCTCGCTGGGATTCGAAATCCGGGCAACCGGTGAAAACGCCTTTGCCGCCGAGGCGGCGGGCATCAGCAGGTTCCGGAGCATCGTGCTCTCGATGGGCCTAAGCGGCGCGCTTGCCTCGCTCGCCGGCATCACGCAGGTGCTGGGAGTGTACGGGCGATTCATAGTCGACTTTTCCCCCGGCTACGGCTTTACCGGAATTGCGGTAGCGGTGCTCGGGCGAAACCATCCCTTCGGGGTCCTTCTGGCGGCGCTGCTTTTCGGCTCGCTGGAATCCGGAGCGCTTCGCATGAACATCGCCACAAAGATTTCGGCCGACCTGGTGGTCTTCATCCAGGGCCTGGTGATTCTCTTTGTCGCGGCTCCCGGGATCATACGCGGGCTTCGCATCCATGTGAGGAGCAAACGCTGATGCTCTCGCACGTTGCGCTTACCTGGTCACTTGTGCCGCTCACCTTCCAGCTCGCCATTCCCATCACACTGGCGGCGATCGGAGGGCACCATTTCGGAGCGAAGCGGCATCATCAACATCGGTCTCGAAGGGATGATGCTCGTCGGTGCCTTTGGCGGAGTTCTCGGATCCTATCTTACCGGGAACGCCTGGATGGGAGTCCTTTTTGCGCTGATTTTCGGCGGTGCGATCGGCCTTGTCCACGCGGTGGTCTGCATACGGTACAAGGGAAACCAGGTTGTAAGCGGCGTGGGTATCAACATCGTCGCCTCGGGGCTCACCACGGTGCTGCTGCGGTACATCTGGAAAACCCAGGGGATATCCGCGCAGGTGACGCCGCTTGACCGGATTTCCATCCCGCTACTGAAAGATATCCCCTACCTCGGGGACCTCTTCCACGATCAGTCGCCTCTGCTCTACCTCATGCTGCTGGTGGTGATCGGCACCTGGTTCATCATGTACAGGACAAGGCCCGGGCTGCGGCTGCGCGCGCTCGGCGACCATCCCCGTGCCGTGCGGACCGCAGGAATATCGGTTGCCCGCTACCGGTACGTCTGCGTTATTCTGAGCGGGATGCTTGCCGGGCTCGGCGGCGCCTACCTTTCCATCGCCCAGAACAACGTGTTTGTGAAGGATATGTCGGCCGGCCGCGGATTCATCGCGCTTGCCGCCAACATCTTCGGCGGCTGGAATCCTGCAGGATCCTTCGGCGCGAGCATGATCTTCGCGTTTTCGCAGGCGGTCAGGCTCAATCTTCTGGGCATCCAGATCCCGGTGCAGTTCGTTCAGATGCTGCCCTACGTGGTCACCCTCGTGGTGCTTGTCGCGGTGGGAAGAAAGAGCCGCGCCCCCGAATCGCTTGGAGGAACCGATGAGTGAAGCCCTGCCTGCAACCTGTACGCTCCGCGGTGCGACGATCGTCACCCTCGACGATGCGGACAGCTTTTACCCTGTCGGAAGCATCGTCGTCAAAGGCGGCAGGATCTCCCGCGTCGGGAGTGCCGATTCGGTCGATCCGGAAGGACTGGTCATCGATATGTCCGGGAAGATCCTGATGCCGGGGCTCATAAACGCGCACATCCACTCGGTCTCACCGCTATTCCGCAGCATGGCCGACGATCTGCGGCTGATGGACTGGCTCAAGAAGGTCATCTGGCCTGCGGAAAAGCATCTGACCGAAGAGGCCGCCTACTGGGGCGCATCGCTTTCTTTCCTCGAGCTCGCCGAGTCGGGCGTCACCACCTGCGCCGATCAGTATTTCTTCTCCCGGGCAGTCGGCCGCGCCGCCGAGCAGTCCGGCCTGCGCTGTTTTATGGCTCCCACAATCTTTTCAGGGAGCACGCCGGAATCGGACAAGCCGTTCGACAAGGCGCGCGAGTTCATCGAACTCTACCGCGACCGGGAGGAATCCACGCGCGTCTATCCCTGTCTGGGACCTCATGCTCCCTACAGTTGCACGCGCGATGACCTTGTGCAGGCGGCCGCGATCGCCCGGCAGTACGGCGTTCTTGTTCACATCCACCTGTCGGAGACCGAAGAGGAAAACACCGACATCCGAAAGCAGACCGGGATGAGCCCGGCGGCATACCTCGAGAGCGTCGGACTTTTCGATGGTCCCGCTCTTGCCGCACACTGCGTTCATCTGGACACAGCGGATATGAAGATACTCCGCACGCACGGGGTGGGCGTGGCCTACAATCCGGTCAGCAACCTGAAGCTGGTCTCCGGGACCATGCCGCTCGCGGGCCTTCTCGAACAAGGCATTTCGGTCGGTATCGGTACCGATGGAGCGCAGAGCAACAACTCGCTCGATCTCCTGGGCGATCTTAAAACCGGGTCACTCATCCAGAAGCAGCTTGCCGGAGACGCCGCCTTCTTTCCGGCCCGCGACGCGCTTCGCATGGCGACCATCGAGGGTGCGAAGGCGTTGCGGATGGAAGCCGAGATCGGCAGCCTGGAAATTGGCAAGCGTGCGGACATCATCACTCTCGATCTCACGAGGAGCGCGATGGTCCCGCTTCATCTGACGAGCAGAAGCAATGTCTATTCGATGATCGTCTACTCGGCTACCGGCGCGGACGTCAGTGACGTGCTGGTCGACGGCGAGTGGCTGGTCAGGGAAAGAAAGACGCTGAAGGTAGACCGGGCCGCGATACGGGCCGAAGCAACCGAGGGAGCGAGGCGGCTGATGAGTTCAGCGGGACTGCTGTAATCTCCGACGAACAACGCCGGCAAACAAAATAAAAGAAGGAAGGAACATGGCAACACTCAACAAAGGGGCAACCACCCAGGGCATACGTCAGTATCATATCCACGTGAAGCCGGACGAGATCGGCAAGTATGTCCTGCTTCCCGGTGATCCGGCTCGCTCGGACCGGGTCGCGAAGTACCTCGAGGACCCGCAGCTGGTTGCCAACAACCGCGAGCACCGGACGTTCACCGGTTTGTACAAGGGCGTTCGTGTCTCGGTCACCTCAACCGGGATGGGCTGCCCGTCGACCGCAATCGCCGCCGAAGAGTTGATCAACGTCGGCGCCGAATGCCTGATCCGTATCGGCAGCACCGCCGCGCTCCAGCCGCACATCAAGCTTGGCGATTTGATCGTTTCCACCGGATCGATGAAAAACGAGGGGACCTCCCGCTTCTTCTATCCGGACCAATTTCCCGCGGTACCTGATTTCGACCTCACTCGGGAACTGATCGATACTGTTCGTGCAATGCAGCCGGAGCTTGGCTACGCCTCCTACTACGGGCTCAACGCCACTGACGACGCGTTCTATGGCGAGGATGAGGCGTGGATCAACAAGCTCGCCGGCTACGGGCTCCTGAACATCGAAATGGAGAGCTCGGCGCTCTATACCGTCTGCCACCGCCGTGGCAAGCGCGCCGCAATGATTTCGGCGGTCTCGGGAAACCTCGTAACCGGAGAAGTGGTCTACGACCGAGACAACGACGCGCTCGCCCGCGGCTGGGACAATGAGATCCGCGTCGTCCTCGAGGCAATTGCCCGCTTCGAGCGGTTGCGGCCGGTCTCGGCTACCTGAGACCGACGAAGCTGGCATCCCGTCGGACTTGGAACGGCCATCGGAACCGGTGGACGGGGCGACACGCTCGAAAACGCACTCACGGAGCTCGCCGGCGGGAAGCTCGTCCGTATTGCCGCCGCGGTCTGGTGTGCTTCATCTCGATTCGGTACAGCGCAACAAAAAAAGAGCCCACGGAAAACCGTGGGCTCCAATTGATCACACAAAATCTGTGAACCTATTTCCCCTTTTTGGGTGGGTTCTTGCCGCTTCCCTTCCCCGACTTGCTGCCGGTGCCGCTCGGGGCACTCGCAGGTCGAGTCTTGGAAGCCGGCTTGTTCGCGCCAGTAGGGCTTGAATTCGCCATATACTCCTCCTCGCCAAAGCTGACTATTGGCGGAATCAATGTCGCCAACGCGTTGTTGACAAGATCCTCACTGATTCCGTCAGAATTAGTATAACACGACCTGTTGCATTTTGTATAGACATCTTTGGACTATTTTGGTCATATTTGTAGATTTTTCCCACCTCACCCCCATCCGTGGACTCTGACGAGGTGGCCAGCCGATATGTGCGACCCATTACCCGGTATACTCGAGCAGATAGACCACCCGCCGGTCCAGATAACGGAGCCGCGGAAGGCGGCGCGGGGAGAAGAAGGAAGACGGCGCCCTTCGATCCGCTGCAACAACATTCACCCATCCCGTCTCCCCATCCGCGCAATCCGCGATCATCCGTAGTTCACCACTCGCCGAGCCGGCGCGGATCGGCCGCTATTTTGCGCGGACCGCATTAGCCGTCGCCATGAGCACGAGCGACTTTGTGACCGTGGCGCCGGAGATCCCATCCGGATGCAGCGACTGCGCTGAGACGATGAAGCCGGCGTAGCCGGCCATCGGACCTGCCAGGCGCTCCGGCGCAATCACCTCGACCGCACTGTACCGATGTGATGTCACCGTCACCCGCACGGTCACCGACGTGTTGGCCGCCGCGGTGCCCGCAGGCATATCGACTGCTGCCGTCCCCTCGTATACACCGTCGGCAACTGCGCTCAGGTTCGGCTCATCCCACTTCAGCGTCTTCGCCCAGCTGTTTGTCGACCGGACATAAAAGACCACGAGAAGGAATCCAATCGCCAGCACCGCGACCGAGCCGAGGGTGATAATTATCCACCGCTTCATCGTCAACCTCCTTGAGATGCACGGAGCAGTAACGGATCGCGAAGATAGCCGTAACTCGAAGCGCCTGGGAGCCTGTGGTAAGGGAGAGCGCCGGCCGACACCATGATACCGATACGCGCGCGACCCGCCTATGGCGCCCGGGATATCCGGCCTCCCCCGTATTTCTCGGACCGTTCCGCCAAATCACCTCCGCAATACATAGGGAGACGTAGTATTATCGAGGGAGAAAGCAGTGGCCCTGGGAACGGGTGAACGGCTCGACACATTGGACAACGCGCTCAAGGAGCTCGCCTACGCAGGGCGGCGAACCGAGATGTCGCTGGACAGACTTTCGGAGGGGATGCGGGAGTACCGGCTGGAAGGGCATAACGAGCGCCGCGATATGAACCGCAAATGGGGCGAGCTTGCCAACAAGATGGGCACGCTCGTCGAGGCCGTGGTGCTTCCGAATTTCCCGCATATCCTTCACCGCTACTTCGGCGTGACCGACAGCGAACGGACCCTGCCTCGGCCGAAGCATTTCGCCGCTTTGTGAGGGATGAGTCGGTGTTCGAGTGCTTCCCCGAGCTTGCCGGGCGCGAGCTCGTCCGCATTGCCGCCGCACTCTACGTGCCGGAGCCAGTCGTCGCCTATCTCTCTCGCCATGGCTGCTTCGCCATGACGGTCGGCGATGAAACGATGGACATCGTGAACTACCGCGAGGCGACAGGAGTCGAGCCGCCGGAGGCGGGAGAAACCGGGTCGTTCGACTGACCCGGGCGACCGGGCATGCGCTTCTCACGTCCAGCGACGCCCGCAAACGTGCGTGCGCTCGCCGCAGTCGCGATCTCTCGGAAGCAGCCATCCATCAATTGCCTCAATTGGCCCATCGCGGGCAGCTTGTTCCCACCAGGCAACTTTTTTCGCGCTGCTTGCGCGTGACTTCTTCCCATCGCGATATTACCTTGTTTGTACAGGACGATACCCGCCTTACGATTGAGTAATGCACGAATACTATTTTTCACCCGGGTCCAAGGCCTCCTGCGTGGTCCGATCGCGCAAGTTGATGTCGACTTGTAACGGAGGCTCGCTATGCAGCGTCTCGGCTTCGCCCTTGTTGTGCTGACCATGACCGCAGGTCTGGTTCTCGGCGCCCCGCTTCCCCCGGGTGGCCAGGAAATCAATTCATTTATGTCCCCGCTCTTCCTCGCCGGTTCACCGAGCGTTACCTCAACCGACTCGCCGCAGGCTGACGCGATCAACCCTGCGGCCTCGGGCGCCGCGCAGCGGACCGTCCTGGACTTGAGTTTCGTGGGAATCACGAACGTGGCCGGCCCCATAAGTTACGATGGAACAGTCGTCAATCTGGGCCTCACGGCTCCAACAAACTACGGTGTCTACACAGTCTCTGCGCACTATCTTTCCACCGGGACCAGTCTGGGACTTGGAACCCTTGGCACCGCGAACTTCTCATTTGCCAAGGATCTCTATCCCAATCTCCTGGTAGGTGCCGGACTTGCGTTGACGCTAGGTCAGGGACCGAACCCTTCGCCCGGCGTTGCCGGGAACACCGACTGGGGCCTCGGACTCAACCTCGGATTCCTCGTGCTGTCGGGCGACATCGGCATATTGAAGGACTTCCGCTGGGGCGCCGCCTTCGACAACATCGGCAAGGGCTTCTCTCCGGTGAACTCGCCCTACGCGGCCTACCCTGCACCTTTTACTCCCGAAATTGGCCTGGGATTCTCCCTGATCCGGACAAAGTCGGTGAGTCTCGGGTTCGACTCAACTTTAAGTTCTCCGACGTTCAGCGACGTTCGTCTCGACCTGGGAACTACGTTTACCATTGCGGAGACGGTGAGCCTCCATCTCGCGACCGCGATGAGTCTGAACAACTCGCTTCATCCGAGTGATTATCCGGCCCGCTACTTTCCGTTGTCCGGCGGCATTACCGTGCGATTTGCCACAAGCCTCCCGGGAAACGCGAAGTACCTTGCCGAGAAGGGCTGGTCCCGCAGCGAGATCCGTCCCACCGTCTCGGTGACTCCTCTTCAGAACAGCGAGCTTGCGATCGGCGCCGGCCTGAACATTGCCCTCGGACAGCTCGACACTACACCGCCAACCATAACGGCAGACTATCCGACGCCGCAATGGATATCGCCGAACAACGATGGAATAAAGGACAGTCTCGATCTGCCGATCCTGATCGTGGACAACCGGTTTGTCTACGGCTACAAATTTCAGGTCTCAGACGAGGGCGGTAGGGTTGTGCGAGAGATCGACAACCCCGATTATCGGCCGGAAAGCCAGGGAGTACAGAATATCCTCGACAGGCTCGCGGCCGTGAAGAAGGGCATACCCATTCCTTCCTCCTTCGTATGGGATGGGAGAAACGGCACCGGGCAGGCCGTGCCTGACGGAGCCTACACTTTCACCGTTACCAGCTGGGACGAAAACGGAAACCGTGCCACGACCGCATCGCTTCCGGTCTACGTGAAGGTGACCCCACCGCAGCTCGCACTTCAGCCGGTCACCGGCAATAACCTGATTTTTTCACCCGGCGGAGCCGGTCTCAAGAACGCGCTTGAAATCACCCAGACCGGTTCATCCGATGTCGTGTGGACAGGAAAGTTCGTGGACTCGGCAGGAACCGCAGTCCGCGAGATCGAGTGGAAGAACTCGTCACCGCAAAGCTTTGCCTGGGACGGCAGAGATGATTCGGGAAAGATCGCCGCAGACGGCGTCTACGCCTATCGGGTTTCCGCAACCGACCGTGCAGGAAACACCACAAGTGATTCTATCGAAAACATCATAGTCAACACGCTTGCGACGCCGGTACAGCTCGGCATCAACCCGGCAGCTTTTGCACCGGGAACCGAGAGCGCTATTCAGAATATCACCTTCACCCTCGACGTCCCGGTCCGAACCGACGTGGTCTCCTGGAGCCTGGCAGTGCTCGACTCGAAGGGCTCCGCGGTTCGGACAGTTGCCGGCGGCAGTGACGTCCCGGCAACCTATCTGTTCAACGGAAGGACGGACGCTGGGACCGTCCTCACCGAAGGGATCTACCATGGAACTCTCGATGTGCTCTATCGCAACGGACACAACCCGGGGGCGACCTCTCCGGCCATCACCGTCGATCTGACCCCTCCTGCTGCGCGGCTTACGGCCGACGTCCTGGTATTCTCACCAAACGGTGAATCACAGCGAGCGAATATGATTTTCCATGCAACCGCTTCTGATGAGGTGACGTGGAATGGTGAGGTGAAGAGTTCGAACGGAAACAGGGTGAAGAGTTACTCCTGGGTCGGCAAACCCGATGCGACCATCACCTGGGACGGCCGCGAACAAAACGGCAAACTCGCGCCCGACGGAACCTACGCGTTTGTCGTTGAGTCGGTCGACAAGGCGGGGAACACAGGGAGTTCCAACTCGATCTCCTTCACGCTGGACACCGAAAAGAAACAGCTGTCGCTGACAAGCGACTTCGACGCGTTTTCGCCGAACGGTGCACGAAGCGTTATTCACCTTCTGCCTGATTTGAAGACCACCAACGGATTCGTCTCCTACTCGTTCACCGTGGTGGACAAAAGCGGCACTATCATGAAATCTGCGCAGGGAAGCACACCGCCTCCGGTCTCCATTGCCTGGAATGGCACCAAATCGGACGGCTCTCCTGCGGCCGAAGGGCTCTATCGCGGCGAGCTCACCGCAACTTACACCAACGGGGACCGACCAAACGCCGCGACCGGTTGGTTTAACCTCATAACCAGACTGCCGACCGTGGAGGCAACGGCAGACTATCTCCTGTTCTCGCCGAACGGTGACGGTCAAAAGGACAGCGTCACCTTCATTCAGAGTTCCAGCCCTTCAACGAGCATCTGGACAGGCAAGATCGAACGGGCAGACGGCCAAACCGTACGCGAATGGCAGTGGTCCGGCGCGCCTGCGAGCATGAGCTGGGACGGCACCGACGCGTTCGGCAACATTGTCGCGAACGGCACCTATGTCTACTCGATAGCGACAACCGATGAGGCCGGAAATGCGGCAAAGGCCACCGTCACGGGAATCGTCGTGGACAACCGGCCGACGCAGGCCTACGTGACAGTCGATGGTTCGGGTTTCTCGCCGAACGGCGACGGCGTCGCGGATACCCTTTCGTTCTCCACCCTCGTAACTCTGGATGACGGTATTGGTTCGTGGGAACTCGCGATTGTAGGCAGCGACGGAAAGACGACAAAAACCTTCACGGGCAGCGGGTCTCCTCCTCCGCGCTCTATCCTCTGGGACGGCAAAAGCACCGACGGTCAAATCGTGGAAGGGAGCTACATCGGACGTCTCACCGTCACCTACCTGAAGGGGGACATCGACGTCGTGAGCACGCGGGATCTCGTCCTCGACGTGACAGCCCCGTTGGTTACCGTGAACCTCTCGCCAACACCATTTACTCCGGACAACAGCGGAGTCGGCAATACGCTGTCGATCGGCATTTCCGTCAAGGCAGCTGTAGCAATTGAAAAGTGGTCGTTCGAAATCATCGATCCGACGAAACAGCCTTTCTACGGTTTCTCCGGGAATGGTATGCCGGCGAACACGCTCTACTGGAACGGGCTCTCCTCGACGGGAGAGCTGGTCCAGTCGGTCACCGACTATCCCTACGTTCTCAAGGTGCAGGACGTTGTGGGGAATACCCGCGTTGTCACCGGCACGATCCCGGTTGGCGTTCTGGTGATGAAAGACGGGGACAAGTACCTTATCCGGGTCTCCAACATCAATTTCGCGCCGTTCAGTTCGGCGCTGATCACTGCGCGGGAGGACCAGACGCTCTACGCGCAGAACCGGCACGTGCTCGACTTGATCGCCGCGACGCTCAAACGCTACTCGGGCTACAATATTGAACTCGTCGGTAACGCGGTATCGGTCTACTGGAACGATGCGGCCAAATCCGCCGTTGAGCAGAAAGATGTGTTGATCCCGCTGTCGCTCGCGCGCGCAAAAACCGTGGCGCAGGCTCTCGCTGAACGCGGAGTCGCCGGCGACAGAATGAAGACCTCCGGCGTAGGTGCCGCCAATCCGATCGTGCCCTTCAGCGATTCGGTAAACCTCTGGAAGGATCGGCGGGTGGACTTCGTGCTGGTCAAACAGTAACCGATCTGGGACTCCCGGCGGGCGGCGGTCCGGTCTTTCCGGCCGCCCGTCCGCGAATGCTGTTTCTGGATTAGTGGCCTGACGAAGGCTCAAGCTCCGATTGATCCGTCACGACCTGTTCTGTTGCCGTTTTGACCCGGATACCATTTCCGTACCTGACGGGTCTCGGCCTTACATGTGCTACGTCAGTGCTTTCCCAACGGTGTGTCCCTGGATTACATCGACCGTCCAGGTAGCCGGCTCCCGGCGCGAATCAGTAAGTTACGGTGCATGAAGAAATCAGGCCTTCTGCTCCTATTGATCATATTTCCTCTGTTTTCATGCCTTGCGCAACAGAAGGAAACTTTCGATCTGGCTACGTTCACCGTCCCGAACGGATGGAAGAGGGTTTCCAATACGGCAGACGTTGTCAGCTATGCTGTCACCAACAAACAAGATGGCACCTACTGCCAGATTGGAATCTACAAGAGCGTGAACAGTAGAGGAAGCCTGCAGTCTGATTTTCAAGGCGACTGGCAGGAGCTGGTTGTCAGAACCTACAAGACCCGGACCCCGGCCGTGCTGGTGCCCGCGACCTCAATGAGCGGATGGGATGCACAGGGCGGCACTGCGCCCTTTGATTTCGGCGGTGGCCGGTCCGTGGCGATGCTGGTGACGATGAGCGGCTATGCCAGGAGCATGAGCATTGTCATCCTTACGAATACCCAGGCCTACCAGCCCGCGATCACATCGTTTCTGAACTCTGTTGAGCTGCAACACATCGGGGCCGCAAGCAGCCGCTCCGCCTCGCAACTCCAGAACGCTGCGGAGCCCAAGGCATCCGCGTCGTCCGCCACGGGCGACTTCGCTTTCTCGGTCACCAACTTCGAGGATGGGTGGGTGAGTACGGCACAACAGGATTGGGTAGAAGTAAAAAGGGGCGGCATCACCGTGCTCATTCATTATCCCAATAAACAGGCCGATCAGTACAATTCGGTTCTCAAGGAGGGCCTGCAGAGAGCATGGAACACCCTGGTAGCCCCGAGGTATCGCGGAATCCGGAATTTGCAGCTCAGGCCGATCACCGGGTGGCAATCGATCGAGTTTGCGGAGGCCGATGCCGTTGACGCCACAACGGGCAATCCTGCGCACGTCGTGCTGTTCAAGTACGACTATTCCAACGGAAGCGGAGGGTACATGGAGTTCATTGCTCGGGACCGGAACTCCTTCGAACAGGAGTTCGGTGCCTACCATGAGACAACTTCAGGCTGGGACAGGATGGAGAAGATGGCGAACTACAATAAGTTCGCTGTTGGCGGCTCCGATCTGAAAGGCAAGTGGTCGAATGATTTCAGCGGCGCATTGCAGTACGTGAATGCCTATACCGGAGCCGACGCAGGCATGGCCACCCACGCTTCAAATGAGAGTTTTCTGTTTGGACCGGGTAATACCTATCACTGGGAGCTCGGCGTGGCAAGCGGTCAGGCGGGCAGCATTAAATTTCAGAGTGCAAAATCCAGCGGAACTTTCTCCTTGCCCAGCAACTGGCGGGTGACCTTTTCAGATATCGAAGGCAAGCCCAGAACCTACGATGCCTTCTTTTCCTGTGTGAAGGGATCCCGGATACTATGGCTTGGTGAAACCGGCTACGGCAGGCCCGAATAGCACCAACCGGCCGCAAATCCTGAATCCGCCCCCTTCGTTTTCCGAAGGACAGATCCGCGAGGACGCGGATGGGAAAGTGGGGCCGAGCGGTAGCGGTCGGCGAGCTCGTCCTATGCGCTCGGGCAGCGCGCCCGACCGGGGAGTAGGGCGCTGAAGCGGCTGCTTCCTTTTGCGCTAGAACTTTCCAAAGATCATATTCGGTATGAAGGTCACAACGCCGGGCAGGAACACGAGTATCGCCAATTCCAGAAGGATGGCCGCCATGAAGGGGATCGATTCCTTGGCGTACTCCTCGGTGGGACAATCGATGATTCCGCAAACCGTATAGAGGGCCGCTCCGATGGGCGGCGTCATGACCCCGAGCGTGACAACCGTGGCCATCAACACGCCGAAATGGACGGGATCCACGCCAAGGCTCTTCACCATGGGCAGGAAAATCGGAGTGAGGAGCAGAAAGTTTACGTTGCTGTCCACGAACATACCGGTAATGAAGAGAAATCCGAGCATGATGAGCATCAGTAGCCTGGGGATTGTTGGTGATCCCGAAGATGAGGTTGCTCAGGGCCACCGGAAGCTGCACCCAGGTAAGGGCATAGCTGAAGGGGCCGGACAGGGCAATGATCAGCATGATGGCGCCGTTGTCCTTGAAGCTGGTAACGAGGGCCTTTTTGAATTTCTCCCACGTGAGCTCTTTATGGACGAACTTCCCGATTACGATGGCATAGATGACGGCGAAGGCGCCCGATTCCGACGGCGTAAACACGCCGAACCGGATACCGACGATCAGCAGAACCGGGAAAAGCAGCGCCCAGATGGATTCCTTGAGATTCAACAGGAGATCGCCGATCGTCAGCTTCGGTGCCTCGGTCGGGGGGGATCGTATTTTTTGATTCGGCTCGTCAGGGATGTGGTGGCCATCAGGAACAGCATCATCATGAGGCCGGGAATGAGCCCTCCCGCGAAAAGCCGGCCGATGGATACCTGGCCGACAAAGCCGAATATGATGAGGCCGAGGCTCGGCGGAATCGTTGCCGTTATCAGAGAGGTCGTGCAGTTCACCGCGCAGATATAGCCCTTCTTATAGCCGATCCGCATCATTTCCGGGCCGAGGATCCGGGTTTCCATGGCCGCATCCGCGGTGGCCGAACCGGAGACTCCTCCCATCAGCGTGCTCATTACAACGCTGATCTGGGCGGTACCCCCATACATGCGCCGGGTCAGGAGCCGCGCGAGGCCGAGCAGCCGGTCTGTGATGCCCGAGACGTTCATGAGGTTCCCGGCAAAGATGAAGAACGGAACCGCAAGAAACGCGAAGGACTGGCTCTGCAGGACAACCATCTGGACCGCGCCTTCGAAAGGAAGCATCGGCTGTGTGAAGAAGTACATGAAGCCTGAAATGCCGATAACGAAGGCTATAGGCATGCCCATCGCGAGGAACAGGACGAAGGAAAGAAGCAAGAGAGTCATTTAGATGTCCTCATGGAGCTGCAACTGGTCGTCGGGTCCGGCGGAGGAACCCGCATTCGGGGTTGATGTCGTGCCCTTTCCTGCCATCTCCAAAACCACGCGTCTGATCTTCTGGAGTGTCGTGAATACCATGGAGAATGAGGCGAAAACGAGACTGATCGTTACCAGAGAATAGGGAATGGGCATCGACTGATAGGTGCTGACACGCTCGCTCCAGGCGAGCCTTGCACCGAAGATGACCATGATGACCAGAGCGGCCAGAACTATTACGTAGACCGTGAATCGAATGATGCGTTGAAGCGCCACCGGCAGAGTACGGGTGAGGATATCCACGCCTATGATCTGGCCGCCCCGCCACGCGATATCGGCTCCCATGAACGCCGTCCACGCCAGAAAGAGCATGGCCAGGTCGATGTTCCAGGACATTGAAAACCTGAAGAACCGCAGGATGGCCGACAGGAATACAAACCCGACAAGAAACAGAAAGCCTACACCGCAAACCACTTCCTCGGCCCTGCAGTACCATCGGTATATCTTCTTCATAGTTTCCCCGTAGAAATAGGGCGGAACCGGCGAGATGTCCGCTCCGCCCCTTATAGGTTTTCCTGTGATGCTTACATCCCGAGCTGTTTGAACAGCTTTTCCTTGAGCCCCGGGGAGAACTTCAGATCGTTGTTGGTGTAGAGCGGTGCGATCGCGTCCTGGAACTCCTTGAGGTCTACGTCAGTGATTGTCACACCGTGCTGCTTCATCTGGTCATACAATCCGGCTTCGGCTTTCTGACCGATGGTTCCATACTCGAGAGCCTTCTCGCGAATGGTCTTCAGGAAGAAATCCTTGGCGTCGACAGGCATTCCGGCAAGAAGTCTTGTAGAGCATACGAAGGCAGTCTGGAGCATGTAGTGCTTGGTCATCGCGATATACTTGGTGACATCCCAGAAAGCGTTTCCCGCGGCGGCCGAAACCTGAACCTCGGTTCCGTCCAGAGTCTTCTGCTGGATAGCCGGGAAGACTTCACCGAATGAAATAGCGATATTCGCGAAGCCGAAGTATTTGGCCAGGGCGTTTCCGATGTCGTTGCCGAATCCGCGGATTCGCATACCCGAAAGATCCTTCACGTGTACCACCGGCCTGGTGGTGTAGAAGTTGCGGAAGCCGTTGTACATATCGGCGATGAGGACGATGCCCTGGGCCTCGAGCTGCTTGGACCACTGTTTGAAAAGCTCGGTATCCGGCAGGTTCTTGAGGACGGCTGGATCAGTCAGAATGTAGGGAGCCATCAGGATGTTCATGTCGGGGATGGCGAACTGGCTGGCAAGCCGTCCGGGATCCGAAGGTACCACCAATGGGACACCCAGCTTCGCCTGGGTTACCAGCGCGTCGGTATCTCCCGTAAGGGCACCTGCAACCAGGACCTTCGCGTCAAAGCGACCGTCTGCATTCAGCGCATCCGCGACCGCCTGCATCATCTTGCTCTGCGTCGTGGTGGCTGCTTCGGTACCTGCGAACGTTACGGTGATCTTTCCCGAAGACGCAGCCTTTTCTGCCTGGCCGCCGGCGAAAGCCGCTGCCGGAAGAATCATCAGGACGACGGCAAGAACCGTCAAAAACCGAATCCGTTTCATGTGTCCTCCCTCGAAGCGATTTGGACGATTGGAAAACCATCCAGGTGCGAATGATAGGTGCGAAAGTTTGGACACGCCTACAGAGAATTACTGATTCTTCTACAATATATTACACTGCCTCCGCTGAACCCGCGGAACGCCGCCTTGGAGAAGCGCCTCGAGCTCGGGAGCAAGCCCACGTCGACGGGCTCATCGATATCCCGCCCCCGTCGTTTTCTGGAGGAGTCCGCGGCACAAGGAAAAACGAAGGAGCGGGGAAAAGCAGGTTCGGAAGAGGGGCGTAACGTAACTTCGCCGAGCGGTGCGGCCCAGTCTATGTGGACATTGGCGGCACGCGCCCGACGCCGCCGGACCGGCCGCCCATTCCTCCCGTGCTATCCGCCCCACCTTCGGGCAGTCACTCCCGGAGCGAGTTGAACCACGCGATGAACTCCCGGCGCTCTTCGTCGCGCTCCTTCTGTCGCTCGCGGTTGATCCAGTCGTGGAGCTCCTTGCGCGTGCCTTCCGAAAGCTCATCATAGGGCTTTTTGAACTCCGGATGTCCTTCCCGCGCAGACCAGAACGCCCTGACCCACGCGCCGAGCTTCCGGTCCATCGCCCGTGTCCGCTCGATGAAATGACCGAGCTCGTTCCGGTCGCTGTCGAATGCGATGTAGATGGGGATGTGGATCTCGCCGCTCCAATGAGGGTAGAGGTCGCCGATGTCCGTGTTGTTTGGATTCTTCTCGAGGATGGAAAGCTCGATAAGCCCCGCCTCCTCGAATCGCGCCAGAATCGGCAGATTTGCCACGACATCGCCGCACCAATCGTGGACGAGCGCGAGAATACGGATCGGCGCATCAGGGCGTCGCACCGCTTCCATGTCCGCCGCGGTAAGATGCTGAGCCGCGTAGTTCTCCGCAATCTCTTTTCGGTTGACCTTCATGATGTCGAGGAAGGCCTTGAAGTTCATCGCATCGTTGAACGCCCGGTCGAGCCGGGCCGCTGATACTTTAGTACTCATGGACTAAGGGTAGATTGGCAATCACTCGGAGTCAACTCCGACGGGAGAGGTTCAACTGCGGATCCGCGTGCCCGCCGCACCGAAGGTGCGGCGGCTATACCCAATACATCCGTTGTTCACCAACTTCCCGCGGCGCACAACTCGCGTTGCGTGCTGTCTCAACTTCCGCCTACGCGCCCGGCGGCAGCGTCACCACCCGCTGGTAGTTCATCACCATCATCTTGGGCATCTGGCCCGATAGCTTTTTCTGAACCGCCGGAATGCTTGTAACCAGGCTGAGGAACGCCGCGGCAATCCATTTCCCGATCCTGCGATGGGGAAAGTCGTAGGTTCGGTGCTTCCGGTAGTACGCGTGGTCCACCCGGAAGACCGCGCGGAGCCCGAGATAGACCTCATCCCGAAACAGCTTCAGCCCGGCGACACCCCGGAAGGAGGCGGCCGGCAGGGGCTCAAGACCGCCCCGGAGTGCCGCCGTGACTCTTGAACCAAACCCCGCGAGAAGTGAGTCAAGCTCCGCCGATGTTTCGCACTCGTCGCTTACCGAGCCCAGAAACTCACCCTGCTGCAACTCGACGTAGGCCATCATGATCTCCCGCAGGTTGTCCAGCTTAGACCAGGGACCCGAGGCGAGGAACCCGAAGCGCTTTCCCGCCAGCCACGGCGTGTGCGTATTGAAGAAGCTGCGATCGAAAAAGCGCTTCCAAATCCAGGAGAAGTATCGATCCACGACGGTGCCCGCGAAGATGATCGTGTCGGCCGGAAGGAGGGCGCTGCGCATCGTCTCGATGAAATCGTCCTTCCCCGTGTAGGCGCAGACGTTCTTCGGCCCGCACTTCAGGCATCCGAGACAGCCACCGTTCGTTCGTACCGAAGCAAGTTCGAGGATCTGCACCGGCTCCGGTATCGACGCCACAAGTCGCGCCACCATGCCCTTGAGGTTCCCCTCGAGGCGATCTGCAACGATGGTGATCCGCGCCGGATCTGAACTGATCGCGGTCGAACTAACTGTCTCCGGTCCCGCAAAGTCGAAGCGCCGCTCTGTCGACACCGGGTGGAACTGCCGCTGGAACATGGTCTTCCCTTCAATTGCCGCCTTGAACCTTCCACCGAAGGAAAGGAGCGCTGCGCGGCCTTCTCGCTCCAAAAGATCATGCATCCCCGGCGAGAAGGTACCGACGAACTGCATCCCCAGGTCTTCGGAAATCCCCTGGATGTAGTTGTTCGCCGTGTGATCGTAGAAGTGGATGGAGGTCGAAAGGGACGCGGCATACTTACCGGCGAACGCCCCTGCCGCATTCCGCTCGGACAGCAGCTCGATGAACCGCTTGTACTGCGAACAGACCAGCATGTAGTAGAGCGGGAAGGCCCACAACACCGCATCGGCCCCTGCGACCTCGTCGATCACCGCCTGGAATCTGCTCTCGTCCCTCTCGAGGACGTTGATCTTCGATGCCACCTGAATCACCTTCCACTCGAGCTCCGGCACGTTAGTCTCGAGGTACTTCACGTACTGCATGGTGACGCTTTGATCACCCTTCGGGCTCCCGCCCAGGACAACTACCTTCATCCTTCTATCCTCCAAATTCTCATCTTCAATCCTTTCCGCGCCGATACCGGCCGGGAAGTCACCGCTCTTTGATCGACTTCAGCGCCGCAAGCGTCTCATTGCACCAGGCGACGACCATGCGGGAGTAGTGCTCGCCGTAGCTCAAGGTCGCCATCCACAGAAGATGATCGGCCTCCCCGTGCACCATTTCGTCAAACTCGCCCGGATCGCCGCCAGACTGGTGTTCGCCGATGTGGGCCTCAATCGCCGCGTATTCGCGAAGCTTTTCGCTGTGGACCCTGAGCTCCGCCTCGACCTGCCGGACGAGCACGTCCCGGGGGACCAGCCTCCCGAAAAAGAGCTTCAGGAGAAGCTCGAGGCGCAGCCCCGGCTGATCGGTATCCCTCGAAAGCCAGCCTTCAAGCTCCTTGAGTCCCGTGGCCGTTATGCGATAGCGCTTCCTCGCCCGCCCTGGTGACCCGGTTCCTTCCCGCTCTTCCGCCACAGGCTCCGCGAGCCCCTCCTCCCGCAGGCCCTCGAGCACCGGGTAGATCTGCCCGAAGTTCTCGCGCCAGAAGTGTGCGATGGAGTTATCCGTAACCTTCTTGATGTCGTATCCGGACATGGGGCCGTAGCTCAAAAGCCCCAGGATCGCGTATCGCGTCTTGTTCTCCCGTGCCATATATCACTAAGATATATCTTCTTGATATATATGTCAAGGGGTAAGCGGGAAGAATCGACAAAAGCGAAGAACTACGGTTGGGGGAGATGGCGGCGGATAGGGATCTGAGCGGGGACATCCGGGCGGAACGGCTCGACACGCTCGAAAACGCACTCAAGGAGCTCGCCCGGACGGGGTGGTTCTGATCGCCTGCTGCCCGCATTGCCCCGCCGGGGAGCGCCTTCCCGGATCTGCGCCGGAGCCGCAACTCAGGAATTCAAGTCCGCCGCATCAGCTCGAAGCCGCCTGGACCAGGATGCCGACCAATCCGGCCTGATTGGGACTGATGATGATGTACGCCGTTTCTCCTGCGTCCAGGTAGATCGCCGGAGGCGAGGATTCCACCTCGGTGAATATCGCCGTGGTCTCGTCGAACCTGTACGCGTTGAGACTGCCCACAGATCCGGTGTACGATCCCGCCGGGTTACTTGAGTCATCCCACGACACGTCGTAGCTGCCTGCCGCGGGAGCGGTGAAGCTGCACAGGTAGTAGACATCCTCGGTCAGCGCACAATCTGCAGTTATCCCCTGGGAAAGCTCGGTCGCCGACGTGCGGAAGATGCTGTTTTCCGGTTCCAGGCGGTAGAAGTGGGTCAGTCGCCCACCCATCTCCCAGGTCATTTCGTTCGCGCCCAGCTGATGCACTTGTACGTCTCCCGTTTCACCGCTGTCGAGTGTGACGGTCAGCACATTTCCATCGAAGGTCCACGTTCCGCTGTCGAGGAGGACCGTCTCATCGGCGTTGTCGTAGTGATAGATCCGGTGATTCGAATCCAACTCGGTCAGGCCCGTGAATGGCGCATAGGGCTCTTCTTCCACCCATTTTCCGATGATCCAGGCAAGGGGATCGATCACCTCGCCTGCGACGACGATCTGCGCGATGCTTCCCGGCACGATTTCGATGACCGTGATCTTCATCGCTTCGATGTTGAAGCTCGCCGATTCGGTGGCCTCCACCGTCACTCCCCCGTTTTCGCCGAACTGCGTCACCGTGAGCTCATGCTCGCCGCTCCGGTGCACCGGGATCATGTAGGTCCTGCTGCCCTCGCTCGCATCCCAGGCGATTGTTTGCAGAAGCTCGTCGTCCGGGTCTCGCACCTCGATGTTCATGCCCGTCACCTGGTACTCGGTAACGGTGATCGATCGGGCGGTGCTCGGCGTGCTGATGGTAAGCTTGATGTAGCGCTGACCGCCTGCAGTCGATCCGCCGCCGTTGTTCAGCGGCGAGGAACAGCCGAGCCCCAGCAGAGCGGCGCCTGCCAGAATGGCAATAATAATTCCCGTTTTTCTCATCATATGTCTCTCCTCTTTCCGGCTGACAATGTCAGCCTTTCGCAAGAAGCGGTGTGAGCATTGCTTCCGCCACACCGACCACGCGCCTCTGTGGTGTCGGTAATATGCCCACTCTTCATGAATCACCTCCTGTGAGAAGGATCCGTTTGGTCCGGCGACAACAGGGGCGGCGATCCGCGCAGCCCGGCGCAGATCCGGGGAAGGGGGGGGGCCACAGCAGGTGCACCGCCCCGGCACGACGTCGTCCTTCTCAACACGTATTGCACTAGCAGTGCAAAGCCCATGCCAGGGCGTCAATTAGCGCTAAATCAATGAAGGGTAAGGAGATGGTGATTGTCTGCCGGGCGTACCTCCGGCGGCAGGGCTGCAACGAAAATTGCCGTTGCCACCAGATTGCAACCGCAGGAGACATGAGGCGCGGGAAGGTCGCGGCAGCGCATCCGGCGCCAGCGCCGGGCGCCCGGCACGCCATGCGGGCACATCCCGCTGCGCCGGATCGCCTGCGCAGGGCGGCGAACGAGATGGACAATTGACCGATTATCGGAGGAAATTCGGGAGTTCAAGCCGGAGGGGGAGAATCAACGCCGCGAGATGAACCGGAAATGGGGTGAGCTTGCGAACAGGTCGAGCACGCTTGGGGAAGACGTAGTGCTGCCGAACTTCCCGCGAGCATCCGTAGTGAGGCCATCCCTTTTCGAGAGATCTCCGAGCTACCGGTCGAGCTTGACGAAATCGGGCCAGATCTTCGCGTAGAACGAGCGCTGGATACCGCGCACGCTCTCCCCGCCGTCGACCACGAGATTGGATCCCACATTGAAACTGCCCGCGCGCGATGCGAGGAATATTGCGGCGCCCGCGATGTTCTCCTTCTGACCTACTCGCTTCGCTGGAATGACCCGTTTTATCTCGTCGGTGCGATCGCGGGCCGTCGTGTTCAAATCGGTCGGAAAGTCGCCTGGAGAGATGGTATTGATGTGTACTCCCTCCCAGGCCAGACTGTCACCCAGGTGCCGGCCCAGATGGATGAGGCCCGCCTTGGTGGCGCCGTACGCGTAGTTGTAAAACGGGTTGAGCTTGCCGCACCCGTCGATGGAAGCGATATTGATCACGTTCGTCGGGGCCTCAGGCGTTGCGCCCACGCGGAGAAGCGGCAGGAACTCCTGAATCATAAAGAAGACCGTCCGGAGGTTGAGATCCGTCACCGCGTCCCATACCTCCTCGGTCACATCCTCGATCTTCCTGCCGCCGTCGCTGATCCCCGCATTGTTCACAAGAATATCGAGTGAGCTCTCCTGATCACTATAGGCTCTTGCAAGCTCCCTTATCCCGGCGACCGAGCTGATGTCGGCAGGGATGTACTCGCAGTGGCCGATTTTCGAAAGCTCCTCCTGTTTCTTCTTCAGCGCCGCTTCCCTGCGGGCAACCAGGTAAACCTTCGCCCCGAAATTGACAAGACCCTCGGCAATCATCGCCCCGATCCCGACCGAACCGCCGGTCACCATTGCGATTTTTCCCTCGAGCGAGAACAGATCTTTCATGGTTGGTCTCCTCTACGAGCCCCATTGTACTCCGTTCCGGCAGCAGATCAACCCGTGTCGGGAAGATAACGCGGATAGGGATCTGAGCCGGGCGTCGTGGGCGGAAAGACGCGGGTCCTCGGAGCCGCGACTGCAAGGCGCTTCACCGGACGGGGAGCTTGCCGTGACCAATCGCACTCAGTTCAATTTCCCATCCGCGCCAAATCGCCTCCGCAGAGTAGGAGTCGAAGCGGCAATATGGAGGCAGGACGATATGGCCATGGGAAAAGATGAACGCGTTGACACTTTCGAAAAACGCTTTGAAAGAGCTCGCCTACGCGTCGCGACGGAGAAAGATGACCGTGGACCGATTATCGGAGGAGATCCGCGAGTACAAGACAAAAGCCGACCGAGACATCGCTGAAAATCGCCAGATGCGGCGCAACATGAACCGGAAGTGGGGCGAACTCGCCACCAGGATGGGCACGCTCGTCGAGGACGTGGTGTTTCCGAACTTCCCGAATATTCTTCACCGCTGCTCGGGCTGTTCTGTGCATTTACGCTGGCATGGATTCGCCGGCGGGTCCGTTTTCCGCGCACACTTACTTTTCTACCCATAGGCGGTGCGCGCTTCGACTACCTCGAGAACGTTGGAATCCTCCTGATGCTTGGAGGAAACGATCAGACAGGAGTGGTAGTCGCTGCGAGCGAAAATCGGTGGTGAACGGGACCTCAGCAAAGCGTACGCTGAGTTCGTCTCACTCCTGCTGTCCTTTCCGGGGGAGAGATAGAGATCTCCGAGCCGTGGCCGAATTGCCCCCATCCGTGTAACCTCCGCACACGAGATGCAGTTGTCAATCCCGCCATATCCGCAGTTCACGCATCTGTTTCCGACACGAATATCGCGCCTCGGGCCCCTGGTTCCACGAGGCCTTCGAGCCTGCGACGCGCGACTGCGGCATGCACCTTCAGAGCAATTTCCGTAAAAGGTGGGGACTGGCCGACTACGGACGAAGTGACAAGGGCCGCCGCTCCGGCGGGGTGGTTCTGACCGCCTGCTGCCCGCATTGCCCCGCCGGGGAGCGCCTTCCCGGATCTGCGCCGGAGCCGCAACTCAGGAATTCAAGTCCGCCGCATCAGCTCGAAGCCGCCTGGACCAGGATGCCGACCAATCCGGCCTGATTTGGACTGATGATGATGTACGCCGTTTCTCCTGCGTCCAGGTAGATCGCCGGAGGCGAGGATTCCACCTCGGTGAATATCGCCGTGGTCTCGTCGAACCTGTACGCGTTGAGACTGCCCACAGATCCGGTGTACGATCCCGCCGGGTTACTTGAGTCATCCCACGACACGTCGTAGCTGCCTGCCGCGGGAGCGGTGAAGCTGCACAGGTAGTAGACATCCTCGGTCAGCGCACAATCTGCAGTTATCCCCTGGGAAAGCTCGGTCGCCGACGTGCGGAAGATGCTGTTTTCCGGTTCCAGGCGGTAGAAGTGGGTCAGTCGCCCACCCATCTCCCAGGTCATTTCGTTCGCGCCCAGCTGATGCACTTGTACGTCTCCCGTTTCACCGCTGTCGAGTGTGACGGTCAGCACATTTCCATCGAAGGTCCACGTTCCGCTGTCGAGGAGGACCGTCTCATCGGCGTTGTCGTAGTGATAGATCCGGTGATTCGAATCCAACTCGGTCAGGCCCGTGAATGGCGCATAGGGCTCTTCTTCCACCCATTTTCCGATGATCCAGGCAAGGGGATCGATCACCTCGCCTGCGACGACGATCTGCGCGATGCTTCCCGGCACGATTTCGATGACCGTGATCTTCATCGCTTCGATGTTGAAGCTCGCCGATTCGGTGGCCTCCACCGTTACGCCCTGGTTCTCGCCGAACTGCGTCACCGTGAGCTCATGCTCGCCGGTCCTGTGCACCGGGATCATGTAGGTCGTGCTGCCCTGGCTCGCATCCCAGGCGATCGCTCGCAGAAGCTCGTCGTCCGGGTCTCGCACCTCGATGCTCATGCCCGTTACCTGGTACTCGGTGACGGTGATCGATCGGGCGTTGTTCGGCGTGCTGATGGTGAGCTTGATGTAGCGCTGGCCTTTTGCATTCGATCCGCCGCCGTTGTTGATGGGCGAGGAACAGCCCAACACCAGCAACGCCGCGGCCGCCAGAATGGCAAACGAAAATCCCCTGTTTCTACACATGCGTCACTCCTCTTTCGGGCTGAGAATCTCAGCCTCTGACAAGAAGCTATGGTGAGCACTGCCTCCGCTACACAGGCTGCGTATGCCGATGGTGGCGTAGTGACATCGGCTGTCGTAGGCCGCGCCGACAATCGCCGCGCCGACGCCTTGTTCCTGAGGAACGGCGCGGCGACGCCGACGAGAACGGTACCGGCTTCATAGCTCACCCTCCCACCTCCGTTCGCCGGGGAAGAGTAGACCTTTTCCGCCACTTGTTCGCGTGGAATGATGTCAGATTGAGCTGGTGCAATGCGGGAGGCCGGACAGTTGACGAGCGTCTTCCACAAGCGGCCGGGGTTTACCCAGCCCGGGGACTCGCCTTGATCGGGCGAGTACGTAATCCTGCTTCGGTCGACCATTTTGTGGATGGGAACGCCGCAGGACCGTGAACGGCTTCTTTCAATGGGTCGTCGGGTGCGTGTAGAAGGCAGTGTTACGATAGGTGTGCGACATGATCGCGGGACTATGTCCACCGAATCGATGGTGCGTGAGGGAAACGGGGAATCCGCCGGCTACGCGGACTTTCCGTCGTCCCCTCCTGGTTGTGGGCAGGTGCACAGCGCTTGCAGTGTACGGCACCTTCCGCCGTCATTCGACCACCCGACACTCGGGCAGTCTGTCGAACATAGCGTGCAGGGTGCGGCTGCCGTTCGACAGGCGCTGTATTCCATACTATACCCCGCGGGATAGCCTGTCAAATGCGAAAAATCGCCATAAAAAGGAGGGACGCCTCAGCGTCCGCCTCGACGTAGCTGCCGCGGCGCATTGACACAACGAAGGAGCGGGAGCAACGGGGAAGGTGCCGTGGATGCGGCTTTGGGCTCGGCGGCAGAGCCGGCGCCTGCTCGGAGGAGCGTGCTCACCACCTCCGGGCCGCCGTTTTCGACGATATTCGCGAAATCTGTCGTCTGCACGACGGCGTGAGCCGCAATCGAACACCCCCCAGCGTGACAAGTGCGATCGTAATTCCGCCTGATCGTGCATTCCCATCTACATCGAATCATCCGACTCGCGGGTGTCAGGCTTACTCGCGCGTTTGACCTTGAGCTGAAGTGTCATCGAGCCCTAGGCCGGGTGCACGAGGGAAGACGCTTTCCGGCGTGACTAATTCACTGTCGCAATCGATCCGCGCTCATCCGCGTGGCTCACCTTCGCCGCCCACCACATCCGTAGTCCACCAATCGCTTCCTGAGCCGCGGGTTTCCCGGTCTGGTCGTATCCGCTCACTGGACCGTACACCCCTCAGACCACCTGACGGAGCGCCTGATCGAGATCGCCAATGAGCACGTCCGTGTTCTCGAGCCCGATGTGAAGTCGGACGATCGCCATGTCGTCGGTCAGCGGCCCATCGGTGTAGTGAATGGCAT
The DNA here is from genome assembly GCA_963832675.1 of uncultured Spirochaetota bacterium. Classification (GTDB taxonomy): domain Bacteria; phylum Spirochaetota; class Spirochaetia; order DSM-27196; family DATKUC01; genus DATKUC01. The sequence goes on from CAWHUY010000035.1 coordinate 32,829, forward strand.
TGGGTACAATGAGACTCTCGTATCCTCCCCAGCTTACTGCCCGTCTGAAAATTTTGAGCTCGTCTACGAACCGCCGTATCCGGGAAAGGTCACGAGTTGCGAGGCGAAACGAAAACAGGCCTGAGCCGCCCCGCATCTGCGCAGTTGCGATCTGGTACTGAGGATGCGACGGCAGAAAGGGGTAAGAGACCGATTCGACCGCAGGGTGCCCCTCGAGATAGGACGCGACGCGTTTGGCATTCTCAAAATGGGCAGCCATACGCACCGCGAGGGTTCGCATCCCGCGAAGGACGAGCCACGCCATCATCGGATCGGGCACCGGCCCGAGCTGCAGGAATTCGGTGCGGAAAATGTGGTCGATGTCCTTTTTGCTCCCGGTCAGTACGCCGGCTACGACGTCGCTGTGTCCTCCCAGATATTTCGAAACTGAATGCAGGCTGATATCGACGCCGAGCTCGATGGGATTCTGGAAAAAAGGCGTGGCCCATGTATTGTCGATGACCGTCTTTATTCCGCGCTCCCGTGCAATTCCAGCGACCTCTGCGAGGTCCTGCAGCTTGAATGTCAGGGTAGTGGGGCTCTCGAGGTAGATGACACGGGTTTCCGGCCTGATTGCAGCCTCGAAATCCTTGACGCGTGTTCCTTCCACGAACGTGTGCTCGACGCCGAATCGCGGCAGATACTTTTCGAGAAGCGACCGCGTCCAGCTGTAGCAGTCACGGACGCACACCACGTGATCGCCTGACGATATGAAAGCCAAGATGGCCGAGGATATGGCTGCGACGCCGGAAGAGACGAGCTTCGCCTTCTGTGCCTTTTCGAGCGCCGCAATTTTCAACTCGCACAGGTTGACCGTCGGATTGTTACCGCGAGAGTAGAGGAAGTGATTCTCCTCGTGAGCGAGTCCTTCACGGAACGATTCGAACGAGTCGAAGTCAAAGATCGATGTCTGAAAGATCGGAGGGCTCACCGCGTTGAAGGGAATGTCGTCTTCGCCCAGGTGATGAAGAATCATGGTGGGATCGTAGGGCTGTGTCATCTATGTGCTCCTTTGTTTCCGGACCTGTGTGTCTGGGATACGCAGTAGATTATCCCGCCTTCGAGGTTTGGACGAGTAGCGCACACCACGGCGGCAATAAGACAGACGACACATCCGGTTGAGCAGAGTCCACCGTTGCCCTATCATGAGCGTGCACAAACACAAGTGCGACCGGCCGCGAGCTCGCGCTTTCCAGGGGTTTCCCGCATGAACAGTTACCCGGCGGATTCCACATTCTTCAGGACGAACAAGCCCTACGTTCGCTGGTGGTGGTTCAATCAACCCGTCGTACCGAGCGACGTCGAAAAGCAGTTGCATTGGGTCGCCGATCATGGTTTCGGCGGTGTCGAAGTCGCCTGGGTCCATCCGCTTCCGGACCGTCCAGCAGGCCCGCAATGGCTTTCGCGCGAGTGGACCGATGCGGTCCGCTTCGCGAAGGAATCCTGCATGCGCCTCGGATTGGGATGCGACTTCACCTTCGGCAGTCTCTGGCCGTTCGGCGACGCGCAGCTTTCGTCGGAAGAAGTGTCGCAATGGTTCTCGGGCCCCTCGCCGCAGCGTATCGACCGCCACTGGTGCACGCGCGAGCTTCCCGGGGGACCACCCGCGCTCAATCACCTCAACCGTGCCGCGTTCGAATCCTACGCGAGACGGACCGCCGCGTCCCTCGCGCCAGCTCTCAGCGGCGACACATCCTGTCTGTTCTGTGATTCGTGGGAGGTGGAAGAGGAGGGCAGGCTCTGGACGCATGGTTTCGGAGACCGCTTCTTCGAACGGTTCGGGTACCGGATCGAACCCTGCATGTCCCGCCTCGATGAACTTCCTGACGAGCGCTACGACTACCGGATCCTCGTCGCCGAGCACATCATCGAAGAGTTCTACAGACCATATGCGGATATGTGCCGAGGTCTCGGAGCTCTGTCACGAGTCCAGTGCCACGGCGCGCCGACCGACATCATCGCGGCGTACGCGCTCGCGGATGTCCCGGAGTCAGAGGCCTTGCTGTTCGACCCGGAGTTCTCCCGGATTGCCGCGTCCGCGGCGGCCGTGACCGGGAAGAACCTGGTGAGCTGCGAGGCGTTCACTTGCCTCTACGGTTGGACCCCCTGGCCGGGCCGCGCGCCTCACATCGGCGAGGAGCTGACAGGCGACCTCAGGCTGCTTGCTGATGCGCTTGCGGCCAACGGTATCAACCGTTTCGTCTGGCACGGCATGCCGTTCCAGGCCGCCGGCCGCTCCGACCGGTTCTACGCCTCCGTTCACGTTGGTCCAGACGGAGCGCTTGCTCCCAGCATGCGAGATTTCAACGCCTACCTCGAGACGGTATCGGGCTTGATGCGGGAGGGCAAACCGGCCCACCGGATTGCATGCCTCCTTCCACTCGAGGACGTGCGGATGAAAGGTGAGCTGCCCGAAGATCTTCGCAAACCGAGTGCCCGCTCCTACTGGGAGTTCCAGCATCCCTTCGTCTCCGCTGCGCTCGAGCCCTGGTCACCGCTGTGGGTGAGTGGAGCGTTCCTCGGCGACGCCCGCTGTCTGCCCGACGGTCAGTTGTGTTTTGGCGAGGTGACGGTAGCGGCGCTGGTCGTGGACTGTGAGTATCTTGACGTCGCCGTCCTCGAGCAGCTCGTACGCCTGTCTGCGGCGGGTGCGCACATGGTCTTCTCAAGGTCGCCCGTGCAGCCTGGCCGTAACAAACGGCACGATTTTGCACGCATGATCGAGGCTCTCGCCGATGGCCCGGCAACGCGTTTTTCGGGAAACGTGGTGGATGTCCTTGCAAATTCTCCGCCCTTTCTTACCTGCACAGACTGTCCCGAATTCTTCGTACGCGAAAAAGAGAACGAGTTTCTGCTGTTCGCGGCCCATCCAATGGCTCGAGGTCTGCGGTATCCGATGGAGTATGGTTTGTCGCGCAAAGCTGCACCGGAAACGCGAACGGCGCGGTTTCACATACATGCGGATCTCGCGGTCGAACTTCTGTTCGCATTTCCGGCCGCAGGCTCGTGCGCCGTTCGCATTGGCAAGGGCGGAGATGTCACGGCTCTGGACCTCGGTTTCACGGTCGAACCTGGCTGAACGCGCCGACGGAACTCTTTCTTCTTGACAACGCGATAGGCCGGAACTACGATGGAGGTACTTGAAACACTTGACGTTCTGAGAGGTGCCTGCGTTGTTGGAAAGCGGTACGGACAGGTGTTTCACGCGAGGTAGACACAAGCACGCGGGAGCACAATAGATGTTGAGCTACATAACGAAACGAGTGCTTTCGTCGCTGGTTTCATTGTTCATCGTTTCCATCGTCATATTCGCGATGATGCATTCAGTGCCTGGTGGACCGTTCGATGCGGACAAGATGCCTCTGTCTCCGGCGGAAAAACAGAAGATCATGAAAATGTACGGTCTCGACAAACCGCTCATTGTTCAATACGCGAACTTCATGTGGAACGCCGTGCACCTGCGGTTCGGGAAGTCCTACCAGAGTCCCGGAGAGGAGATTCCGCAACTCATTGCTCGCACGCTTCCGGTGAGCGCATTGCTCGGAGGCCTGGGGCTGCTGTACGCCATCCCGCTGGGACTGCTTCTCGGGGCGCTCGCCGCGCGCAGGCCGAATAGTTTCGCAGACTATACGTGTACCGCTCTGGCCAGCTACACCATTTCGGTGCCGGTCTACGTCAGCGGCATTTTCCTGATCTTGATTTTCACGCTCGGGCTGCACTGGTTTCCCACAGGTGGTTTTTCGGGCCCAAAAACCTGGGTCATGCCGGCGATCGCATACGGGCTGTTTCCGCTCGGCATCATAGCCCGTTACACGCGGTCGAGCATGCTCGAGGTCCTGAATGAACCCTTCATCCTTACCGCCAAGGCGAAGGGCATGTCGGAATGGCGGATCATCACGCACCATGTCATGAGGAACGCGCTTATCCCGATCCTGACTATCATGCTGCCGATGTTCACCGGAATCATGACCGGCAGCATTTTCGTAGAGCAGGTATTCCGCATCCCGGGTCTCGGCGGATACTTTGTCAGCAGCATCTACAAGCGTGATTATCCGCTGGAGATGACGCTGATGCTTTCCATCACCGTGGCGCTCGCGTTCACCTACCTGCTGATCGACATACTTTACGCGGTCGTCAGCAATACGTAACTGAAAGGTCGAGCAGATGAACCACCGGCGCGAGCACCTGCACCTTTGCACCTTCAGGCATCTGCAGCACATTGTCCGTGATCTGCTGCACTGTCTGCCGTTCATTCGTTTTCCCGCACACGGGACAGAAAATGATCCC
>CAWHUY010000036.1:0-79476 GCA_963832675.1 uncultured Spirochaetota bacterium
TTTTGTCATTACGCTTGTCGCAATGGTTGTGCTTATCTCCGCGGCGGCACCGTCGTTTCTTACGATCAAGAACGGCATCTTCATCCTTCATGCCGCCGCCCCGACCATGATCCTGGCCACCGGAGTAGCTCTGGTTCTGATGACCGGCAAGATTGACATTTCAATCGGGTCGACGGCGTACCTCTCTGCCGGCGTTGGCGTGATGCTGATGACTCATGCGCACATGAGTCCGCTGCCCGCGTGCCTTATCATTTTCGTCGTCGGAGCTATTCTGGGTGCAATCAACGGATTCATCGTGGTTGTCCTTCGAGTCAATCCTCTCATTACAACCCTCGGTACTCTCTTCACGTTTCGCGGCCTCGCCCTGCAGATAACCAACTCCTTGACCATATCGATTCCCGAGGGACTGGGCAACTTCGGAAGCATTCGGTTCGGGCCGGTTTTTCTCGACATCCTGCTCGCCGGAATAGTGCTCACCGTCTACCAGATTGTTCACACCAAGACGGTTTTCGGCCGACAGGTCATGGCGGTGGGAAACGGAGCGGAAATTGCTCAAAAGGTGGGAGTTCCTGTTGACAGGACCTCCTTCCTTACCTTCGTGCTCGCAGGTCTCATGGCCAGCATTGGTGGAGTTCTGACCATGTCTCAGGTCGGCACAATATCACCGTCACTTGGCGACGGCTACGAGTTCACTGCCATTGCTCTTCTCGTAATCGGCGGGGTGAGCCTTTTTGGTGGAGAGGGCACAATATTGCCGGGAGTCCTGCTCGGCGCCGTGACCCTGACGATTATCCAGAGCGGACTGAATTTCGTCGGTGCCTCCCCGTTCGTATATCCACTCGTACGGGGCGGGATCATTTTCATCGCCATGTACGCAGACTCCCTCAAGAACTCGGTCGCGAGGAAAGTGCGACTTATTCCGGGATAGAAACACCTGAAGAAGGGAAGGAGGTGATGAAATCGGTAGGTTTGGACGGGGACCCGTCGGAATCGCTGCGGTCCCCGATCATCTGTTCGAAATAGGAGGATCGAAGTATGCGTAAGGTAAGGTTTGGTCTAGTATTTGCGGCGGCTCTAGTGGCTGTTGCATTCCTGGGCGGGCAAAGTTTCGCGGGTGGGAAGCCCGAAGCCGGAGGAACCGGCACCGCCGGAGTGAAAGTAATACGCGTGGGCGTATCCTACAATGAGAAGATCCACTCACAGATCCAGGCGTGGACCGATGAAATGGCCAAGTACGGAAAGACCTACGGTGCACAGCACAACATCGAATTCAAATGGATCATCAACGTGGCCAACGGTGATCCCTCGACCCAGGCGTCGAATATCCAGGACTTGATCAACCAGCACGTGGATATCATCGTCGCGCGCGCGGAAGATGCTGCGGCCATCGGATCATCGATCGACGCGGCGCACAAGGCGAAGATCCCGTTCATCACGTTTGACCGTCAGTCGTCTACGGTTCAACCCGACGCTCATGTCGGCGGCGACAGCTACGCACAGGGACTGACCGTTGCAAACTATGCGGCTGATCTGCTTGCGAAGAACCACGTACAGGGCAAGGCAATCGAATTGCTCGGCGACCTCCGCGACATGAACGCAGTGCTCCGCAGCCAGGCATGGCACCAGGTGGAATCCGGCAAGAAAGCGTGGACCACAGTGGCGCAGGTTCCGACTGAGTGGAAGCCGGAGAACTTCTATACCGGTACTGCAAACGCTCTGGCAGCTCATCCGGAAGCAAATGTAATTTTCGCGGCAAGCGACTTTGCGTTCGACGGAGTGATCAAGGCGTTGAAAGAGGCCAACAGGCTCTACCCAACCGGTGATCCAAAGCATGTATGGGTGTTTACCTGCGACGTTCAGCCGCAAGCACTAAAACCGCTACAGGATGGATATATCGACGCCGCAGCTTCCTACGAAGCATATGCGCAGGCAGATCAACTCGTCACCGTGATCGCGGAATTGCTCGCCGGCCAGATGGTCCAGGGTACTCACCTGGTCCCCGGAAGAATCTTCACGCCCGCGAACACCGCCTCGATGCCGAATGTGTGGTCGAAAGACTACAGAGACTAACCGCGAAGACCGTGAACCGAATTCACGGCTTGGCCGGAGGTGCACCTGGCTTCGGGTGTACCTCCGTGACCTTGAGAAATGATGAGAAATTCCCATTGGTCCAACGCGACTGTCGTGAGAAGGTCATAGCGGAGGAAACAACATGAGAAAGTTCAAGGTCGGCCTGCTGACCTTCTCTGACGGTCGCGAATATCAGCACGAGCAGCTTCTGCCCACGAACAAGAACTATCATCAGCGTGTCAGGGAGGCGATGGAGGCAACCGGCGAAGTCGAGGTAGTGGCGGGTCGTGAGATAATCTGGAGCAATCGGACCGCAAACGCCGAGGCCAGATATGTCGCCTCCGCGGGAATCGACGTCGTCGTGTTCAACTACGCGATTTGGTGTTTTCCTCACCTCTCGGCCATAGCTGCGCAACTCGTTCAGCGTCCCATCCTGCTGTTTTCCAACCTGAATCCGGGAGAACCCGGGATGGTCGGAATGCTCGCAGCTGCCGGAGCAATGGATCAGCTGGGCAACTGCTACACCCGCGCATGGGGTGACATCAACGATGGGGAAGTCCTCCAACGAGTGATGACGTTTGTTCGGGCGTCGAGCGCGGTCGCCATGCTCCGGGGTCAGACTTTCGGGACTTTCGGCGGCAGACCGCTGGGAATGTACACTGCCGTTGCGAATCTGGATCAATGGCAGAAGTCGTTCGGCGTTGACATTGAATACAATGAGCAATCGGATATCGTGACCTATGCCAATGAGGTTCCAAAGGTCCGGATCGACAACGCCCGGAAGTGGCTGGAAGACCGTGTTGGAGCCATCAAGTACGACGGCAAGGCTCTGACCCCGGAAAAACTGGAGCTCGCAATCCGTTCGTATTATGCGCTCAGAAGAATTATCGACGAAAGGAACCTGGATTTTGTCGGGGTCAAGGCTCAACCGGAGCTGACCGAACGGTTTGTCACAATGGATCTCGCAGAGGCGTTCCTGAACGATCCGTACGACTGGGACGGGCCTCATGAACCGTTTGTTGCTGCAACCGAGTCCGACATGGACGGTGCCCTCACAATGCAGCTGATGAAACATATGACCCGGGGACAGCCGGTGCTTTTCGCCGATGTCCGTCACTATGATCAGGAAAATGACGTGTGGTACTTCTCAAACTCCGGGATGCACCCCACATTCTTTGCGGGCAGATCCGATCGTCCCGAAGACAACCTCAGTCGTGTCACTTTTTATCCCGAGGTGTCGGATTTTCCGGCCGGCGGTCCCTCCGTCCACCATTTTGCGGCACCCGGACAGATGACTTTCGCGCGATTGGCGCGCCGGAACGGAATCTACTGGATGGCGCTGTTGGAGGGTCAACTCGTCGAATTCCCTCGAGAGACAGCACTCAGGCTCGGGCAGACGGTCACGCCTGAATGGCCGATCGCGTTCACGCGCATCGGCTGCAGCGTTGATGATTTTCTATCTGTGTTTCCCTGTAACCACATCCACGGCGTCTATGGCGATTGGACCGACACCCTTACGCAGATTGGGAAAGTCCTTGGGATCGAGGTAAAACGACTCGGGAAATCCTGAAGTTGTACGGGCGACGACGTTATGCGAGCGTCCGGCAGACGATTCCCCGGTGGAAGCGAATCGATTTCAGAGGAATCCGCGGCGTGGAAGCATGATAAAGCGTGGCAATATTCAAAGTGAGATGAGCCAATACCAGGTGATCAGGCTACTGCGCACCCGGGGTAGTATTACCCGCCCGGATCTGGTTCGGATCACCGGGCTCAGCCGTCCGACAATCGACAAGATTGTCGACTCTTTCAAGAAAGACCGTATCATCTCCGAAACCGGGACACGAGACGGATCTTCCCGAGGTGGCAGGCGTCCCGTCGTATTGACGCTGGATGGCTCATCAAAGGTGATCGTCGGGGTCGATTTTGAATGTCCGGGATTGGAAGTCATTATGACGGACCTTGGATCCTCGATAATCGATCGACGCCAGCACCACTATGATGCCACTCTAAAGGCCGACCACATAATCGATACCGTTATCGAGGATATCCGGGAGATGCTGTTCGCCAACGGGCGATCGACGGCGGAACTGCTCGGCGTGGGGGTAGCGCTGCCGGGTGTTGTCGACGTGAAGACGGGAGTTTCGCTCAACATCGAGCGGCTGAAGAACTGGAACAATGTCCCGGTTTCCCAGCTGCTTGAACAGGCTCTTTCGGTGCAGGTATTTATCGACAACGATGTGAATCTCATGGCGCTCGCGGAAAAGTCGTTGGGAAAATCAGACGATTCCATCAATCTCCTCTATGTCGCCGAAAGGCAGGGAATTGGCGCAGGGATTATCATCGGCGGCCAGATTTACCGGGGAACCTACGGTAACTCGGGATTCCTCGGACACACAAGCATCGACCCGAACGGGCCGAAATGCAGATGTGGAAATTACGGATGTCTCGAGTTATATGCTGGAGAGAGTGCCATCGTTGCCCTTTACGAAGAGCGCATTAAGCTCCGGCGGACTTCACCGAAGAACAGCATCAGCCATCTGAACGGTGCTTCGATATATGCTGCCGCCGCCGCAGGGGATCCGGCAGCCGTCGCGGTTCTCGACGAGGTAGCCACGATCCTCGGCGTCGGGATCGCGAATATGATCTGCGTTCTGGATATTAACCACGTCGTTCTTGGAGGAGACGTCACAAAGGCCGGCGAGAGCTTCATCGCGGCGGTGAGAAATTCCGTGACCCGCAGGTTGGAGCCGGCGTTCCGTCGGGATATGCGTTTTCGTTTCAGCACCGTGAACGAGCATGCGGCCGCGTTAGGTGCGACCCTGCTGGTTCTCGAAGATGTATTCGGTGCGCCGGAATTGGAAGTTCTTTCATAGCGCGATCGCCGAATTTGGCCGGGGCGACCGCCTCGCGTTCTGACGAGATGCGATTCTCGGACGATGGCATGGCGTTTATGCGCCGTTCTCAACGCTCCAACCAGCGGCTGCTTCTGTTCGACATTCGCAACCCCCTGCTTTTTTTCCGGTCCCGCGTTCAGCGCGTCTGGTCGCGCGCAAACCAACTGCAGTCTGTTTTTCTTTTGCTTAGAATCTGTGTAGTGGCCGCAAAGCAGAGCCCTCCTCCCCTGCTCGCCATCCCGGGTCGCCATTTGGGTAGTGCAAGCTCGGAAGCTTGAATGGCTGTTTCAGTACCGGCGAGACCGTCAGGACGGCGGCCATCGCAATTTTGTCTGGCAAACCGGCAAATATTAGTTGACAACTCAGGATATTTTGTTAAGGTAAAAAAACAGTGGTGCATGTCATCAGAGACCGCTATTACGGAGCTCTGTCGCCGATCCAGCTGCGGTCGGCGTTACGACATAGCGCGGATTCGATTGTATCACGTATCGGTCCCTCGGCCGGGCGCTCCTGACCGTGATTACCCCCGGGCTGTCACATCCATGTCAGGACACGGCAAACGTCACATACCGCGTTTTGTTGAACTCCGTTCCGACGGTTTCCGTGCATGACCCTGCGATTGAGGTCGAAAGTTGTGATTCGGAGGAGAGAATATGACAAGACAGACGGAGTTTGTCGATGTGGCGGGCGGAAGACTCGCCTTCGACGATTACGGCGGCGAAAGCCATCCGGTGATAATGGTACCCGGCATGGGAGCGCTTCGAAGTGAATACCGCTATCTCGCGCAACAGCTTTGCGCCGCCGGGTTCCGAAGCATTGCGCTCGATGTCCGAGGGCACGGTGAGTCAAGCGTGCCGTGGGACGACTACAAAGTCGAGTCGGTTGGAAGCGACATCCTGGCGCTGGCAGATGGACTTGGCTTTGACTCGATGCATCTTGTTGGCACGTCAAAATCGGCGGGGTCCGTGGTCTGGGCCGCGGCGGAGGCACCCGAGAGAATAAAATCTGTCGTCCTCATCGGACCGTTTGTTCACGATGCTCCAACGAATCCGGTTATGAAAGCGATGATGTGGCTGCTCATGAAAAATCCATGGAACGTTGCTTCGTGGCTTTCCTACTACCGCACACTCTATCCAACTCAGAAGCCGGCCGACTTCGAAGCATATCTCGATCAACTGCGACTGACGCTTCGAGAACGTGGGCGAATGAATGCCGCCTACCAGTACGGCGCGGCATCATTGGCGGAGTCAGACCGCCGCCTGCATGAGCTCTCAATGGCGACGATGGTAGTGATGGGTACGAAAGACCCTGATTTCCGCGATCCGAGGACTGAAGCGGCGCGGACCGCCGAGGAAATCGGCGCCGAGTTGCGATTGATTGATGGCGCCGGGCACTACCCCCAGACTGAAATGCCGGACCAGACAAATCCGGTCATCGTCGATTTCATCAGAAAGTGTGAGCGACAGTCGTCGAGAGCGGCCGCCACCGGCTGAACGTAGAACTGTCTGCAGGAGGAAAACAATGACGACCGGACATTTTTCATTTGCCGCGGGTGTCAAGGCGGTAGCTCCGCGGGTGCCACTCTGGGCGCTGTTTGTGGCGAGCTACCTGCTGGACTTCGTTTTCATCGTGCTTGTCGCCGCAGGAGTCGAAAGTTTTTCGCCAATGAATCCGGGTCATCCCGGATACGGTCAGGTGATTATTCATGCATACTACAGCCACTCTCTTGTCGGTGCTCTTGCGCTCGCAGGGATCGCGATTCTGGTCGCGCTACCGGTCTGGGGCAGGCGAAACGCGATCGTGATCGGCGCCGTCGTTGTTTCGCACTGGATATTGGACCTAGTCGTTCACCGTCCGGATCTGCCGATACTCCCCGGCAACGCAGGAAATCTCCCGCTTCTGGGATTAGGGTTGTGGAACTATCCGGCGGCAAGCGCCGTCGTTGAGCTGATACTTGTCGCAGCCGGTGTCTATCTCTACCTTCGAAGCTCACGGATTGAGGCAAAATCGGACTCTTCCCACGGAAATCGCCGTCGAGCACGCGTCGCTGTCATATTCACTGCACTCCTTCTCGTCCTGCTTGCGGTCTCAGATTTCCTCGCAATGTCGACAATCGCAGGCCTGGTGATTATGCTCCTTCTCATCGTTCTCTGCGGTTGGCTTGATTCGCGCATCGTCCGGATCGCCAAATTCGACGAAGAGGCCGGCGCGGCTACTCGCTGATCTATCACCTGGAGCTAATCCTGAAATGACAACCGTCAGGCGGATAAGTCTGGTCTTGCGCTGGATTATGGAGATGGGAATCGTGCTCGGACTTGCCTACTGGGGATTCCAGACGGGGGGATCGCCTGCAGTGAAGATTCTGCTTCTCATAGCTGCGCCGGTTGTGCTGTTTTCTTTCTGGGGATTTGTCGATTTCAGGTGGATGGGGAAAGCTGCGGAAGTGGTTCGCCTTGTTCAGGAACTGGCGATTACCGGCCTGGTCGCCGCGGCCCTGATTGCCGCGGCGCGGCCAGTCTTCGGTTGGCTGCTCGCCGCAGTTTCCATAGTGCACCACATCCTGGTCTACCTTACCGGGGACCGTTTGATAAGAAGAGAAGGTAGATGAACGCCTTTGAGTCTGCGAGCCGAATTACGATCGCCGTCCTCGCGTACTTCACGATCGCAACGCTGTCGGCGTTCGCCGTGAAACGTTTCGGCGGAAATCTCAAGCAGATGGAAGAGCGTCGAAAGGGCGTTGTTCCCCTGCTGGGCATTCTGGCGAACCTGATCCTCCTGGGAGTGATCCTTGCCCTTTTCCTGCTTCTGGACAAGAGAAGTCTTTCCGATCTGGGAACCGGATTCGGATTACCGGATGCTCTGTTCACGGGCGTCTCAGCCATCATCACCGTTGCGCTGGCCATGGTGTTTGTGAACGGAGTTTCTCGCGCCCAACTACGCCAGATCACGCGACACAGACTCTTCAAGGGGCCTGCGACCGCCGGTACATTGCTGCTCACCATCGCCTTGCTGCTCGCCGTAAGCGGGCAGGAAGAGGTGCTGTTTCGGGGGTACGTGGTCGCAAATCTTGCAGTGACCGGCATATTCTGGATGATCGTCATTTCGACCTCGATATTCGTCCTCATTCATGTTCCAACCAATCGAGTCGGTCCTGCGCAGATCGCAAGCTGGTTCCTTGGAGGGATTCTGCTCGTATCCGCGTACCTGGTAAGCGGATCGATCTGGGTTGCAATTGCTGTTCACTTCATTACCGATTTCACCAACGTGCTGGTATTCAACGTCGCGGGCCGGGGAGGAATCTATGAGTTCGCGCCGCCGCTGACCGCTGTGCATCGCGCCTGGTTTCGCGCCATCCAAACCCTGTTTTCTGTTGCGCTGCTGATCGCAATATATGGCTTGCACCTCGGGCTTCATCTGCTGCAGTAACGCTCTCACATTCCAATGCGGGAGGATTCCGCGCGGGAGAATGTCCGTCACCGACCGACTTCGCGACGGTTGTGCCGATTGCCTCCTGCCTGGTGAATGATGATGGAGACCGCCGGTACCATAGTCGATCGCGTGCATGTCGAGGGTGACGGAGGGCGCCGCTGGGCCGGAAGTCACGCGCGGGGATCGGTTTCATGAGCATGTTGGTGCCGCTTTTCAGACAGTTGGCGATTGCGGCCTCTGTGCGGATCGATCGGGCTGACAACTCGGCGCAAGCGTGTGGAATTGCCCGATGCTCCCGAAATGACGATATTTGGTCGACCTGTTTTCAACGGCGTTTCTCCTGGGGGTGGTGTGATGGTCTATCTGATTCGGACTGTCCGTGTGAAGGGTGATTGGGAAAAGATGGAATCGGTGATCCGGCGCTTGCTCGAGTTCTGGAAAAAGCGACCCGAGGTTCGAATGGCCGAAGCCTGGGACAACATAGCCGGTCGCCAGGATGAGTTCCGGTTTGTGGTTAAGTTCGATTCACTCGCGGATGAAGAAAAATTTGCCGTCGGTCTCTGGGAAGACAAGGACTACGAGAAAGTCATGAAGGAGTTTGTTTCGGTGTTTGAGATCGGAACAGATGAACTGTTCAGGGCGATCGGATAACCACCATCACGAACTCCGTGGGCCGAATCCCTCCGGGTGCAGGAGCCTGAACAGGCGGGCACCAGTTCGCAAGTCTTTTTCAAATGCCGGCTTTCTCAAAGTCCGGTGTCGGATTGTCGGCGATCCGTGGCGGCCGTAGTGCGCCGTGCGAGGATGCCCATCGACCAGAAAATAGATTTACATTTCTTACCCGAAAAGTAATAATTAAGGGTATAATGCTGATGTTACCGTAGGTAACGCGGCCCTTACGGAAGCCTTCGGCTCCGCCTGTTCTCATCACTCCGGTGGCAGGGCAAGCAACCCGGGCAGAAATGCCAAAGCGAAGGTTACCCGGTGTCGAATGGGCCAGTAATGCCACATCCAACCGCGGACAAGACTACCTGTCGCAATCCGCGCTCGCCGCCACACTGCGCATGATTTCATACCACCTGAAACACAACCCACTTCGAACGGAGCGTATCATGAACGCAGTCACATCGGTTATCAAACGTTATCCGCAGGTGACCTTCTGGCTGATCGCGTGGTCAACCTCTTTCTTTGGATTTTATATGAGATCGCTTTATCCTTCCGATCTTTGGTTGTTCTTTATCTACGGCTCCTGCCTCGGCGGTGCACTTGTCTCTGGGATCGCCGACGGGCGAGGGGGCCTCAAGACCTACCTGAAACGAATCGTCCGCGTGCGGGTCGGATTTCAATGGTATGCGGTCGCGCTGCTTCTTCCGTTGGTTCTCAGATTTGCGGCCCTCGGCCTGAATCTTGCCGCAGGTGCCGAGCTTTCGAAAAACGTCGCTTTGCCCGGCCTCGGTGACCTTGTCTTCGGTTTTCTTTTTATCCTGATCGTCGTTGCACTCGGTGAAGAACCCGGGTTCCGCGGATTCGCCCTCCCCCGCCTGATGATCGGCCGATCAGCGTTGCTCGCGAGCCTGATCCTGGGCGTGCTTCACGCCATATGGCACCTTCCGCTGTTCATCACCGGCGAAGATTCCCTTGCCATAATTCCAATCATCATCGCGGGCGCCGTGTTGAACACCTGGCTGTTCAACCGAACCAACGGCAGCGTCTTCATCGCCATGTTTCTGCATGCTTCACTGAATCTCTGGGTCGACGTATTCAACCCGCTATTCTCTGAGGCCGATGCCGCAAAAATGACGATCTGGCTTGCGGTCGCCTTCGTCGTGATGGCGGTGGTTCTTACGATTTATACGGGTACCGAGCTCGGGCGAAGACCGGTCGAGGCCGCTGAGGCAGGCGCAGCCGGGCAGCCTGTCACGCCCGCGTGAGGCGGTGAAAACGCGGCGAAATGGGGCGTCCCGAGCGACCGGCCTCGCTCCCGCCCATTCGCCGCATCGTCGCCGGGCAACACTGAGCTCGTCCCGCAGTTTCGCTCTTACCCCGACTATAATTCAGTCGTATCTTTGGCCGACAAAAGGAGGCGCAAAATGGCGGTTCCGAAACTGATTCCGACACGCTACGCCGATGAGGCGTTTGGTGGGGTGAAATACCACATTGAGGGTGAGCTCGTTCCGGTGCTCCAGATCGAGCTCGGCAACACATCTGTCTATTTCGAGCACCACATCCTGCTCTGGAAAGACCCCGCGGTAGAAATCACTACCAAGGCGCTTCCGGGGATGGCAAAAAGGATGATGGCAGGCATCCAGATTCTGGTAACCCAGGCCCGCGGCAACGGTCGCATTGCGTTCAGCCGTGACGGCGCCGGACAGGTCTTTCCGCTCCACCTCTCACCCGGTCAGTCGGTAGACGTACGCGAGCACCAGTGGCTCGCGGCGACGGAGAGTGTGGCCTACTCCTTCAAACGAGTGAAGGGAGTCGCAAGTATGCTTTTCGGCGGCTCGGGGTTTTTCATCGACACCTTCTCGGCGGCCGCCGGCGAGGGGGTACTCTGGCTTCACGGGTATGGCAACGTCTTCGAGATCACACTCGGCGCTGGGGAGCAGATCGACATCGAACCTGGCGGGTGGGTCTTTCGGGATACGAGTGTCAAAATGGAAACGGTCATGCAGAAATTCGGCACCGGGATCTTCGCCAGCGCCGCCTCCGGCGTGTTCAACAGGTTTGCCGGGCCCGGGAGAGTCGGGCTCCAGTCGATGTACCTTCACTACGAATCGGCCGACTGAGGCCGCCGCCCCAGCGACAGTGGCTCGTGGACGGCGGCGGCAGGATTCCGACTGATCATCTCATTTCGGAAGTGGTCCGATATGGTCCCAATCGGTCACCGACACTTCCCCGAGATCTGCAATCGCGATTACGGTGAACGTCAAAACGCGCGCGCCCTCTTCGAGATGGCCGCCGTGAACTTTCGTGTCGTCACTGAACTCAATATGCGCATGCACGCGCCCGTCGATCACCATCCCGGTTATGCCCACGATGTCCAGAGCGGCCTCGCCCTTCGGAAAGGCTTCCTTGGGCGGAAGATTCGTGTCGGCAACCACGTGATAGTGGTAGCTTTGTGCGGAGCCGAGTCCGTTCATGATGAAGCCCGAGCGGATGTTGCTTTTTGCAACTGCTTCCCGGAGCTTGAGGAGAATATCGTCGCCCGTGTCGAGTCTCACCAGAACCAACCGCTTGATCATCGCTTCCTTGATTATCACTTGCTTGACTCCTTTTTCGAACAGATTAGCGTTGCCGCTTGACGCAGCTATTTCAGCATATTCGGAATCCACAGAACCAGTTCGGGCCAGTAGGTGATGATGAGAAGCGTCGCCACCAGCGGCACCAGGTAGGGCACAATCTGTTTCATCACGTTCCGAATGGTCACTTTTGCGATGTTACTTACCATGAACAGCGAGAGCCCCATCGGCGGAGTTACCAGTCCAATCATGATGTTGAAAATGAAGACCAGCCCGAGATGAATCGGGTTGATCCCCGCGGCGACCATCGGGGGCACGATTATCGGAACCAGCAGCAGTGTCGCCGTGGTGCTGTCAAGAAACATCCCCACAACCAGAAGTATTCCGTTCAGAATGAGAAGCAGCAGATATGGGTTGGAACTTATCGGCAGAAGCGCAGCCGAGAACTGCTGCGGAATCTGCTCGACGGCGAGAATCCAACCGAAAAGGGATGCCGCGGCGACGATGAGGAGAATGGCACTGGTGGACTTGACCGTCTCGAACGCGGCAACCAGCAGGTGCTTCCAGGTGAGCTCCTTGTAAAACAGCGAGCTTATCAGTAGAACATAAAGCACGGTAATGCTCGCTGCCTCGGTC
This sequence comes from uncultured Spirochaetota bacterium, assembly GCA_963832675.1. GTDB lineage: Bacteria > Spirochaetota > Spirochaetia > DSM-27196 > DATKUC01 > DATKUC01. Next base: position 12,269 of record CAWHUY010000036.1, read on the forward strand.
GGCGTGAAGAACCCGGAAAGCATTCCGAGAATGAGAAGCACGGGTGTCATCAGCGCCGGGAATGCCGGGATGAAATCCCGGCCAATTTCCCGCAACGTTGGCCAGCGCTCCGCCCGTGGATAATGCCTGACGACCGAGATGATTCCCGTCATGATCATCATGGCGATCACCGCAAGAATGGCCGGAGTGATTCCCGCGAGCAGGAGTTTCACGACCGAAACTCCTGCTACCGAGCCGTAGATGACAAGCGGGATACTCGGCGGAAAGATCGGTCCGACCGTCGCCGACGCGCAGGTAACTGCCGCCGCGTAGGAGCTGGAAAAACCGCGCTCTTTCATCGCTTTTATTTCGATCTGTCCCAGTCCGCCGACATCCGCGAGCGCCGCGCCGGACATGCCCGAGAATATAAGACTTGCAAAAATGTTAACCTGCGCAAGGCCTCCGGGAAGACGCCCAACCAGTGTATCGGCAAATTTGAAAATTCGGCTGGTGATGCCCGAGGAGTTCATCAGATTTCCGACAAATATGAACACGGGCACCGCGATGAGTGGATAGGAGTCCAGCGAATACTGCATTCGCTGCGCGATCATGTCGATGGGAACTCCGTTCGTGAATACGTAGAGTAGCGCCGGTATCGCAATTGCCAGCACTACAGGGAACCCTGCGACAAAGAGCACGAAGAACAATAGAATTACCAGTACACCCATGTCGTTCAGTTCCCCCTTACTGTTTCGCGTTGCCGTCGTCGGGTTCTTCGGTTTCGATGTCCACGTAGTCGGGATGCTTCCAGAAGTGTACCCACAGCACCAGTGACTCGAACGTCATCCAGACAAAACCCAGAATCATCGGCAGAAAGAAGACCCAGAATGGAATGGATAGCGTGGCTGTTCTGTTTTTCAGGTTGCCCAGAGTGGTAATGATCGTTGCGCCCGCGATGGCGCCGAACACGACGACACCGGAGGTGAACGCCAGGAATCGGATGGCATATTGCAGCCATTTCGGCATGGCCCCCTGGAGTTCCTCCATTCGAATCTGTCCGCCGCTTCTGGTCGCGTAGGGCGCGCCAATGAATACGACGGCGATCAGAAGGTAGCGCACCAGTTCCTCGGCGCCGACAAGCGGCGCAAGAAAGACCACTCTCATTATCACCTGCGCCGCCACCAGCAGAATCATCACCACCAGGGAAAAGGTGGCTATGTCCCGGTCGGCGCTTCGCAGACGGCCCAGTTTCAGCATTGCACCCTCATTTTCAGTAATCGAAGGCCTCCGTCCGCGGCCGTCATTCGCAAGGAACGACGGGAGGACGGAAGCCGTCAAAGATTGTTGCCGGGCGGTCAGCCCTGGATCTGCTGGATCTGCTCGATGTACTTCGTCCAGCCGGGAAAGTCCTCGTGGACTTTCGCGTTTACCGCCTTGCGGAACTCATCGACCTTCAGACCATCTTTCTCGTCGATAATGGTCATCCCCTTATCGATCAGTTTCTGCTTGATGTCCTTCTCGTCCTGCGCCGCCCAAACGAGTGAGGTCATGGCCATCTCGGTGAGCGCGTCCTGGAACAACTTGCGATCGCCCTCCGGAATCTTCTCCCACGCCTTTTCGTTGATGAAGGTCGCGAGCACGGACTGCATGTGGTTGGTCATCATGATGTACTTCTGCACTTCGTAGAACTTCTGGGCGTAGATGTTGGTGAGGGGATTCTCCTGGCCGCTGACAACGCCGGTCATCAGGGCGGTGTGGAGCTCGGTGATCTCGACCGGCGTGGGAATGGCTCCCATGCCCTGGATCATCGTCAGCCACAGCTGAAGGGGAACGCCGCGAATCTTCTTTCCTTTGAGGTCCGCCGGGGAATAGACGGGGAAACTCGCAGACAGCTCCCGAGCGCCACGAAAATGGCTCCCGATGACCCTGATGCCGGCCGCGTCGATCAGCTGCTTGTTGAGCTCCTGAAGGACGGGGGAGGTCATCGGATTGGTCGCGAGAATCGCATGCTTCTGATCGCGGTAGATGTAGGGTGCGTTGAACACTGACATGTCAGTGAGGAACTTCCCGAGCGATGCGAAGTCGTGGTGCGCCATGTCGATTGCGCCCGATTTTACCCCGTCGACCATCTCGCTGACGCCGCCAAGCTGCGAGTTCGGATAAACCTGAAGTATGAGCCGCCCGTCAGTCTTCTTTTCCACGAGCTTGGCGAGCTCCTCCGCGTAACGGGTCTGAGGCTCGCCGGGGACACCGACGTGTGCGTACTTCAGTACGATCGGCTTCGAGGCTGCCGCCCCCTTCGTCGATTCAGTCTGACCGCTTGCGAACGCGAAACCTGCGGTTAGCGCAAGCAGAGCAGACAGTGCAACTACTTTCCTTATGGTGTTCATTTAACCCTCCTGAGTTTTTTCAGCCGCAGCGGGTACGGTGCGACCGGTTACGAATATCATCGTAGCCCCGAATGTTCGCGCCCGGTATGGACAAAATCCGGGAAATACATGAACAAGATCAGTTCGCGTGCCCGAATTTGACAGCTCCGCGAGAAGATCATATACTGATTCAACTTCGACGACCTTGCCGGACAACAGAGTAAATTGGAGGCCCCACAATCAGGCGGATAGGTCTCGCTGCGCTTCTCTTCGCCGTCATCGTATTGCCGCTCGCTGCGGACAACGATTTCGCCGGAAAGAAGATCCTCTACGTCGACTCCTATAACGAAGGCTGGCCCTGGAACGACCGAATCGCGGCCGGGATCCGTAAAGTGCTCGAGGGCACCGGTGCCACGCTTCGGATTTTCTATATGGACACCAAGCGCAACCCTTCGGAGGCATTCAAGAAGGCGGCGGGAGCGCGCGCGAAGAACTTCATCGATACCTACCGGCCGGACGTACTAATCGCCTCGGACGACAACGCGGTGAAGTACGTCGTCGCACCCTACTACCTCAATGCTGATCTTCCCATCGTCTTCTGCGGTGTAAACTGGGACGCGAGCATCTACGGCCTCCCCTGCCGTAACGTTACCGGTATGGTCGAGGTAAATCTCGTGGACAAGATGCTCCGTCAGCTGTCGAAATTTGCCTAAAAACGGCGGCCGCCGAATCGGTTATCTTGCGTCGGACACCTACACCGAGCGCCAGGACGGGCAGTACTACGCGACGCTGCTCGGCTCGGGTCTCGCACAGCAGGTCTACGTGACCAACTATCCGGATTGGAAACGGGCGTTCCGGGAACTGCAGGACGAGGTGGACATCCTGATCGTCGGCACCCCCGGGTTGAGCGACTTTGACAATGCCGACGCAGAACGGTTCGTCCTCGAGACGACGAAGATTCCTACCGGCGCCATGAACGACTTTATCATGCCGCTCGCGCTCATGGGCTACCTGAAAGTTCCTGAGGAGTTTGGTATATGGTCCGCTCGGGCCGCGCTGGAAATTCTCGGCGGGAAGTCTCCCGCAGAGATACCGATGGTGACCAACAAGCGCTTCGAGCTCATTCTGAACCTGAAGATTGCGGACAGGCTCGGCGTCGTCTTCAGCACGAGCCTGCTGAAGAACGCTCAGATACTCCGGTAGGAGCCCCGGATGAAGCTTCAGCAGGAACTGAACGCGGTTTCCACGATCATACTTATCCTTCTGTCGATTGCAATTGTCACTGCCGGTATCGCGCTGATAACCCGCACCGTCTATGACCTCAACTCGCGACTTCTTCAGCTCGAACTCTCGAATGTCAGGAACAAGGTCGAATCGGTCTACAACATCCTGGTTGAAACCGACCTTTCGGGCGTCGACCGGTATGTAAAATCCGCCCAGACCGAGGTGGTGAACGGCCTCAGGGGATACCAGTTCGGCGAGTCGGGACACCTGTACATTCTCACCGACGACGAGCGCGTTATCTACCACCGGGATTTTCCGTTTGGGGCTCGACTCGACTATCCGTTCGCCAAAGAGCTGGTCTCCCGTGACCACGGCATCCTCGAATACGTCTACGACGGGAAGGCGCGGTTCTGCGTGTTCGATACCTTCTCGCCCTGGCACTGGACCATCGCGCTGTCGATAACCAAGGACGAGATGTTCGCCTACCGGGTGATCTTTGTAAGAATTGTCACCCTTGGCACAGCCATCATACTGCTCCTCAGCATAGTCACCTTCCTGCTGTTCTCGCGGCACATCACCCGGAGCATCGACCGAACTCTGGAGGGCCTCAAGGAGGTCGAAGCGGGCAATCTCAACGTGAAGATTGTTCCTCAGACGAAAACCGAAGAGATCGTCATTCTCCAGCACGGGATCAACTCGATGATCGAGAAGATCCGGGAGCGCACCGAGGAGCTCCTCAAGAGCAAAGAAGAACGGATGCTCATCGAGAAGAGGCTGCTCGAGGAGGAACTCCAGCACAAGGAAGCAGAAATAAGCGCGCTGCAGAGCCAGATAAACCCGCACTTTCTGTACAATACCCTCGAGTGCATGAACAGCATCGGTGCCCTGCACGATGTCGCCGAAATCCAGGAAATCGCGATGAGCCTCTCGGACCTTTTCAAGTACGCAGTCAAAGGCGGAAAGATCGTTCCGGTCTCTGAGGAGATCCGGAGCGTTGAAAACTATCTCAAAATTCAGAAAATCCGTTTTCTTGACAAGTTCCGCGTTGAGCTCGATATCGATCCGGGATTGCACAGCATGAAGATGCTCAAGTTCCTTCTTCAGCCGATCATCGAAAACTCGATCTTTCACGGCCTCGAACCGAAGCTCGGCGCGGGAAGACTGGTGATAGCCGGGGCGATGTCGCAGGGCTTTATCGAGTTTGTCATCACAGACGACGGAATCGGAATGGAGCCGCATAACCTGGAGCACTTGAACAACGGTTTGACCAATCGTTCTGCGTCGGCCGACGTGCTGCCCGCCGGGGAGCGGCGTTCGGTGGGGCTTTTCAACATTCAGAACAGAATCAAGCTCGTCTACGGCGACGAGTACGGCCTTGAAATCGAGAGCAGCCGCAACTCGGGCACCATGGTTCGGATGCGGCTTCCGAGATTGTAGCAGGGTGGCAGGTCGTGTTCACCGTGGTCATCGCCGACGATGAGCCCTACATCCTCAGCGGACTCGAAAAGAAGCTCTCATGGAACGACTACGACATGGAGATTGTCGGGAAGGCGCGAAACGGTGTCGAGTGCCTCGATATGGTCCGCAGGACGCGTCCCGATCTGGTGATCACCGATATCCGCATGCCGGGTATCACCGGGCTCGAGCTCATCGAAAAGCTCGTGAAGAGCGACCATCATCCGGTGGTCGTGTTCATGAGCGGCTATTCCGATTTCGAATACGCGCGTAAGGCGATCGACCTGGGGGCGCTGTCCTACCTTCTCAAACCGATCGGCCAGAAGGAGCTGCGAAGCACCATTCTGCGCGCAGGCGAGGAGCTCAATCGGAGGGCGAAGAACCAAAGATTTCTCCGAGCGCGGAATGAAAACGCTATTATCGAATTTCTCTCGACCATGCCTGCGGGAATAGAGCGCAGAGTGGTCATGGAACGCCTGGGCCTGAGCGGCAGAAATGACGAGTTCCTTTTTATCGTGACCGACAGGAACGTAGACGCCGACGTTCTGACCTCCCCGCTCCGTGATTTTGTAGAGACTTCCCGCGTTACTCTTGACGAACGTGCTGCGCTCTACGTAGGGAATATCGTACTGGCCGCAGAGAAGAGCATTACTCGCACGATTGCGCGGTTGTCGTCGACACTTGGCGTTGCCATCGGTGTCAGCGAGCGCTCGGCTGAGGTATCGGACTTCCCGATCCTGCTTCGGCAGGCGAAGAGCGCCTATTTCGCGGAGTTCGTCACCGGTTTGAAACAGGCGGTAATCTACGAACGCGCCGCGGCACCCGTCCTTACGGTGCTGGCGAACGATTTTGAAGCTCTATTCGCCGTCGGCGATGAATCGCGGCTCCGCCGGCTGACGGATCAGCTTCCCGGCCTCTGCTCCGCCTCCCGTCCGACCGTGGACGAGCTGCTCGGCCTGTACAACACGCTCCTTACCGGTGCCAACCGGATTCTGTTCGCGGACGGGCGGCACGATCTGGTCAGGGGCCTGCTGCCCGATCCCGATACAATGGTGCGGAGATTCTCTTCCGTGCATCAACTCGCGAACGACCTCCACGAGTTGTTGAGCGACCTGTTCGGTTCATCCGGCGATGACGGGCGCACCGAGTTCGCCGCACGAGACCTGGTCAGCTCGGTGAGACAATACATCAGGAACAACCTCTCTTCGAATCTGAGCGCTGATGGTATTGCGACCAAATTCGGCGTGGGCAGAATGGCTCTTTCGACGCGATTCCGGGCAGAAACCGGAAGTTCCCTCCCGGAGTACGTGCGCGGCGCGCGACTCGATCACGCGGGCTTTCTGCTCAGGCATACCGCGCTGTCGGTTCAGGAAATTGCGCAGATGTGCGGCTACGACGACTATTTCTACTTTGCCCGCCTTTTTCGCAGCGCGAAGGGAATGACCGCCTCGGAATTCCGGAAGACCAGCGGCGAGACCGGTTGACCCACCGCGACGCGTCGGAGTTCTCAACCTTTCTCCCTGTTTCCGAAGCAAAATAGTCCGCTGACCGTTCGCATCTCGCATGACGAGGAAGCTGATCGGCGAATCTGTTTCCGTGGGATGCCGGCGTCACGTCCCTTCGTTCCGGAGTTGCACGGCATATCCGTTCATGGTAGAGCGAACAAAATCTTCGATCCCGCCGCCGACGAATGACGACAGGTGTCCGCTGAGCTCGAGTGACACGATGCCGTGGATCTTGGTCCAGGCCTCCAGGCCCAGGTATATCGCCTCCGGTCGGTAGTCTGGAAACGCTGCGGCGAACGCACTGAACTGTGATTTCAGCCCCGGCGCAGAACCAACGTACCCCTGCGGAAGCCGCAGCGCGCCGGCACGGATGGCCTCATTCATCACGCCGACAAGCACGAGAAAGCTTCGAAGCGGCGCAGACCCGAGCTCGTGCGGGTGAGGAAGGCTTTCATGGGGCGTGCCGAATATGAGACGGTACTGCTGCGCGTGCTCCAGGGCCCACTGGCGGTAGGCGACTCCTATCGCCAGAAAACAGGGCGACCAATCGGAGATGTCGCAGGCGTCTCGCGCGTTCTCGAGCGCCGCACCGAACGAAGTGAATGCATCGACCGCCATCGCGGCGATCAACGCGCCCCGGTCCGGGAAGTAGTTGTAGATTGCCGGTGCGGTAATACCCAGCCTGCGCGCGATTGCGCGAAGGGAAACCGCCGTGGGGCCTCCGCGAGCGATTTGTTCAAACGCCACATCTTTTATGGACTCCGCAAGATTTTTTTGCTGTTTTTCTCGAACAGGTCTTGGCGACATTGCACCTCCGCGAATCTCGTGCTATATTAACACTGTTAATATACGGCGTATATTTAATGCAATCAAGTCAGCAGGAGGACGGGAATGGTCTATCATCTCTACTATTTTTCCGCGACGGGGAACACGGAAAACAGCGCACGCATAATCGAGGGGCGACTCAAAAAGGCCGGCAATTCCGTAGAGATGGTGAGGATCAATCGTTGGACAGAGCCGCTTCCGGCGCTCCCCGACTGCGTCGTCCTGGTCTATCCAACCTTCGCGTGGCGGCCGCCGGCTCTCGTCATGCGGTTTCTGGCGCGACTTCCCTTCGGCAACGGCACCCGAGCCGCGATCCTCACCGCCGATGGAGGGGGCTCATTCGGCTCAATAGATGTTGCCGAACACAAACTCAATGCGAAAGGGTATCGGCCGATCGTGAAATCCGCGGCCAACTATCCGGACAATTGGACTCAGATGATCTCCGCGGCAACCGGTCATGAGCGGCAGATCCAGATTAACCGGGGGATTGTGATGACCGGGCAGTTCGTCGAGGCGCTTCTCCGTAACGAGTCTCTACCTGCGCCAAAGCGCACTCGGCTTTACGGCCTGCTCGACTTCACCGGGATTCTCTTCGCGCTTGTTGGACGGAGATTTCTGGGAAAGTTGTTTGTTGCCGACAACGACTGCACCTCCTGCGGCCTCTGCGAAAAAAGCTGCCCCGTGGGAGCGATCGTCATGAATAGCGGTTCGGATGGGCGTCCGTTCTGGAAGTTCAATTGCGAATCCTGCAACAGGTGCATAAACACCTGCCCGGAACGCGCCATCAACAGCTCACTGCCGCGCGCAATCCTCATGATGTGTGCGATAGGCCTGTTCGCCGCGCTCGGATTCTTCGCATATTCGGCGTTGATTACACCGCTCTATGCCCAGTTTCCCCAGGCGGCCGTTTTCCTGTTGAGCTTCATCGGGTTCACTGCAATCCTTCTTCTCGCGCACTTCCTCGCAATGGCGCCGTTCGACCGTTTCGTCCTGCGCCCTCTGCAGACCCTGCCGGTCGTCCGTAAGTTGATATGCCGATCTTTTACCAAAGGTTTCAATCGCTACACCTTCGACGGGTACACGCCGCCGCGGGAGACACCATTCCCGGACGGCGACCGGGCCGCCGCGTCACCCGTTTCATCAGGTAGCTGCCGTGGCCGTTCCTGAGCGGCACTCTCACCGCGGCTGGAAGCAGCATCGGACGCGGGCAGGCCGGAACGCGGTCCACGCGAATCGGTTCAAATCGGGAACTCCACGATAACGCGCGTGCCTTCGTTCCGTTCTACCCTGAGGGCGCCGTCCATCTGTTTCAACAAAGTGCCGACAATCGTGAGTCCGAAACCGGGAGAGTTGTTGAGATCTACGGACTCCGGTATCCCGACTCCGTCGTCGGCGACGATCACCGTAACGCGATCATTGGTCCTGGACGCGGCGACGGCAATTGCGCCCTCGACTCTCCCGGTAAACGCGTGCTTTATCGTATTTGTCAGTAGTTCGTTCACGATGATTCCGATGTTCGTGAGATCCTTGACCGGGAGGGTAAACTCATCGACCTGGGTCTCGATTCTGACTCGGGGCGCCACCGTTATCACCTTCAAGATTTCATCGGCAAGGGCCGGCAGATACTCTTTCACCGACATCTCCGTCACGTTTTCCGTCATGAACAGTTTGTCGTAAAGCACTGCCATGCTGCGGAGCCTGGTCCTCGCATCCTGCAGCGCCGCCACGGCAGTAGTGTCCTTCAACGTTTCGGCTTGAAGGGTAAGGAGGCTTCCCATAGTCGTCATATTGTTCCGGATGCGATGGTGTACCTCCTTGACCAGCAGTTCCTTTTCCGCGAGGAGGGCCGTGATCTTGTCCTGCGAGCGCTTGCGTTCGGTGATGTCCCGGGTGACTGAAAGGATGCACATCTCGTCGCCGACTCTGATCGGGCGAGCGGAAATGAGAACCGTGGCAATTCTGCCGCCGTTCAATCGAAGTTCGGTCTCGAACTCATCTACGCTACTATTTTCGCGAAGTAGATCCACGAACCGCGTTCTGTCATCATCGCGGACCCAGACACGGAGGCCATTTTCGAGGGAGGACCGTCCGATAGTCTCCTCTCTGGAATATCCCATGAACCGCGAATACCCCTCGTTGACATCCAGATAGACGCCGTCGGACAGCCGGTTGATGTTCATTGTCTCGGGGTTCAGGTGAAATGCCTTGGAGAACTTGTCTTCCGCGAGAGCGAGCTCACGGTTCGTCTCCTGAAGGTTTTCCAGGGCGATTCGAAGCCGTTCATTTGCGGACTCGATTTCGATGTTCTTGGCGCGTATTCTTTCCTGCGCGTCAAAGAGCCGGAATACCATTTTGATCGAAGCGTCGAGCACGGCAAAATCCGAAGATTTTGCGATATAGCCGTAGTTGGTTATCTGTTCGGTTTTCGAGACGATTTCAGGTTCCGAGTGAGCCGAGAGAAAGAGTACCGGTACGCGGAATTGTCTGAGTATGACCCGCGCAGTCTCGGTGCCGCTCATCCCCGCGCCAAGATTGACGTCCATGAGAATGAGGTCGACCCCTTCCGGATTCGCGCCGAAGGTTTTCACCGCCTCTTCTCCAGTGAATACGTGCACAACCGAGTAACCGGCCTTCGTGAGCTGCTTCGATTCCTCCAGGGCGATTATTGCTTCGTCTTCGACGAGAAGAATGGTTTTCGGGCTGGGCATCATGGGCGAATCCTCATGTTTGGCTACTTCAAGTCTCGTCATTTTGGTGAAATTGTCAACATTTTGGCAGATGCGACATGATTACGATCCAGCCGGTCGCATCTGTCCGATCATTCTCATCGAATTCTCACACAAACCGAATCCTATTGAAATATCCGGTGGCTATGTTCAGTATGACAAAAGACTTTATCGCTACAAGGTGGTTCGTATGGTTCGAAGAATATTGCCGGTTGTGATCACCGGAGCCCTCGTGGTAGTTTCTCTCGGCTTGTTCGTTTCTTGTGGGCAGAAGTCGGCAGCCTCACCGGCGCAGATGGCTGCTGCGTCGAACGCGGCCAACAGGTCCTCCAACGAGACACTCTCGGGCGCAGGCTCCTCGTTCGCCTATCCGATCTACTCGAAAATGGGCTCGGAGTACAACAAGCTCAACGGCCTCCAGTTGAACTATCAGGCAATTGGTTCCTCAGGGGGAATCAAGAATATCAAGAACAAGGTCGTGGACTTTGGCGGCTCGGATGCATTCCTGACCGACGATCAGATCAAAGAGTTCGATGCTCAGGTGATTCAATTTCCAACGGTTGCCGGCGCGATCGTCGTCACCTACAATCTTGCGGGCAATCCGACCCTCAGGCTCACCGGCGACGTGGTCGCGAAGATCTGGCTGGGCCAGATCACCAAATGGAACGACAGCGCAATCGCAGCGGTCAACCCGGGTGTTTCCCTTCCCGATCAGGAGATCATTGTCGCTCACCGGTCCGACGGCAGCGGAACGACCTTCAACTTCACGCTCTACCTCGAGCGTGTCAACGCCGACTGGAAGAGCAAGGTCGGCCACGGCACCTCCGTGAATTGGCCGGTTGGACTGGGCGGAGCGCAGAATGCGGGCGTCGCGGGCATCATCAAACAGACGCCGGGTGCCATCGGTTACGTGGAGCTCGCCTACGCAACCGAGAACAATCTCCCCTTTGCGACACTCCAGAACAGCTCCGGCAACTGGGTGATTCCCTCGCTCAAGACCACTTCGCTCGCCGCCGACACGAGCATCCCGGCCGACGGACGCATCTACCTCGACAACACGAACGCGCCGGAGGGATATCCAATCACGACGTTGACCTGGGTCATCGCGTATAAAGAACAGAACTACGGCGGCCGGTCACTCGACCACGCCAAGGCGCTTGTCAACTTTTTCTGGTGGATGATCCACGACGGCGAGCATTATGCAGAACCTCTTCAGTATGCGCCGCTTCCGGCGGCCGCGGTGAAGGCCGACGAGGAGATCCTCCGATCGTTCACCTTCGACGGGAAACCGATTCTCAACGAGTAATTCCAGGTAAAACGAATTTCCCCCCGATCGTGCCGGCGATGCCGGGCCGATCGGGTTTTTTTCCTGAAGGGCTAGTCGCTGCCGAGAAAGGTGCCATCCTGTAGCTCCCGGAATGCCTGGAGAAGCTCGTCCTTCGTGTTCATCACAATAGGGCCCTGCCACGCAACCGGTTCCCCGATTCCCATTCCGCTGCACAGCAGGAAACGAAACGGTTCGTTTCTTTCGGCCCGCATGCGCAGACCGTCACCGTCCGAAAAAAAGACCAGTGTCTCGTTGTCGACTGCGGCGCCCTCGCCGAATCGTCCGCGCCCGCCGATCACATAGGCGAACGCGTTCTTTCCCGGCGGAATCGCGTGATGCAGATCGGCCCCCGGCGCAAGTGTGACGTCGAGGTAGTCGGGATCGGTCACGATGCGGTCAACCGGGCCGAGCGTTTTTTCGAAACGGCCGCAGATGACGCGAACGACCGATCCGTCTTCCATTACACGCTCGGGAATCTCGGTCGTCTTGACCTCCTGGTAGCGGGGTCGCACCATCTTGTCGCGAGAGGGAAGGTTTGCCCAGAGCTGGAATCCTTCCATTTCCTCGGACGCCGCGCCCGCGGGCATCTCCTGGTGGATTATGCCCCGTCCGGCGGTCATCCACTGAACGTCCCCGGCGCCAATGACGCCGCTGTTGCCCATGCTGTCGGCGTGCTCGACGCGACCCTTCAGGACGTAGGTAATCGTTTCGATTCCTCGATGCGGATGCCAGGGAAACCCGCGAAAGTAGTCTTCACGCCGGGTGGACCTGAAATCATCGAGAAGAAGAAAGGGATCAGAGGCCGCAGGTTCACCGAAACCGAAAGCGCGTTTCAGGCGGACACCCGCACCCTCCATTACCGGACGGCTCTTACCCACGGACAACGGTTCTCTTTCCATATTTGACTCTCCTACCCCGCCCGGCCCGCAGCCGACAGCAGGGCTCGATATTTCCTGATTTAAAATATCTTTGGAAAGTCCTCGGAAGGCAACCGATGACCCTGGAGTGGTCGGCTGGCCGGCAGAGCACGCCCGGCACCGTCAAGGGTAAGCATATGAGTAAGCGATGCCGGGTATTCGTCAAAATGGTGACTGACGTAGATGAGACTCACGTCTGCGGATCGGCAGACGTCATCTATGGCGCCAATGACGCGGTCCCGGTTCTCCGGATCGAGCCCCTGGCACGGCTCGTCGAGAAGAAGGAGCTCGGGTCGTTTCACCATTGCCCGGGCGATCAGTACCAGGCGCTGCTGGCCGTAGGAGAGATGGGACAAGAGTCGCTCTCCGAGGTGCGCTATCCCGAGTAGGGCGAGAATTTGGGCAGTGGCCTCGTTCTCCGCCGCGCTCGGTCTGCGGTAGAGCCCGACGGATCCGTCAAAACCGGAAAGTACGACCTCCTGCACCGTGACTTTTTTCGCGTACTCCAGCTGGAGGATTGGAGTAACTATGCCGGTTCGGCGCCGCAAATCCCAGACATTGTCTCCGCGCCCCCGCCTCTTCCCAAACAGCCGGACATCGTGCGCGTACGCCTGTAGATTCCTGCCGACGATCAGGTTAAGAATAGTGGTTTTCCCCGATCCGTTTGGCCCGAAGATGCCCCACTGCTCTCCGCGGTGAAGCTGCCAGTGAAGATCGTCGAGCACTCTTCGTCCGTCGAACTCGACGGTAACGCCCCGAAAATCGACGAGCAGATCGCTCCGGGCAGGCGTGAACTCCGAAGCAGGCGGGATCCGAGAAAGCGGCGGTTCCGGCCGAGGGGCCGCATGCGCGAAACGTGCTTCACCTGATCGGGTCACCTCGCGCTCGGGACCGGCCGCAACCATACGCCCATCACGGATAATCATCAGGTGCGTGATCCCTTCGATGATTTCGTCGGCCCGGTGGGTAATAAGAACAAGGTGGGTCTCCGACTGCATGAGCCGCCGGAAATGGCCGGCAAGCGAGGCGCGGGAGGGCTTATCGAGCCCGTCGAAGGGTTCGTCGAGCAGAAGCAGAGTTGGTGATCCGGCAAGCGCCTGCAGCACCAGCGCCTTTCTCATCTCCCCAGTCGAGAGATGACGAAAGGGCCGGTCTACGAGCCCGGTGAAATCGAAGTAGCCTATGGCCTCCTGCAGCATCGCCGGATAGCCGTCCTCGGCGGCATCGTCGAGAAGATGCCGCGTGGTCAGCTCATTGTCGAAACTTCCGGAGAAATCACGGGCCAGGTCCATCTCTTTTTCGCGCGAGTACAGCGCCTGCTGCCTTTCGAACGAGACCAGGGCGACGGTGTGCCCGGCGCCGATCCGCACATGCCCGGCGGCACTGGGAAGGTCGCCTGCGATCGTTCTTGCAAGCGTCGATTTTCCGCTGCCGTTCGGCCCGAGCACGGCCCACTGCTCCCCGGGCCGTACGGTCCAGTTCGTACCAGGCATAAGCTTCCGGTCGCGAACGCGCAGCGTAACGTTGTCCAGGGAAACGACGAACTCGACCTCGCTATTTCCCCGCGCCACCTATCTCTTCCAGTTCTCGGGACGGAGCGAGCGGACCGTCTTACCCGCCTGCCACATTTCGGATCCACCAAGCTCGCGAAGCTCTGCGTCGAGTTTCTCCCGGTAGTCGGGCGCACTATTGACGCGAAGAACGATCTCGGTCTCTTTGCCGGAGACGACCGACTTGTACAGATCCTGGAAAACCGGAAGCGTCGCGGCCTTGAAGCGCGGTTTCCAGTCGAGCGCACCGCGCTGGGCCGTGGTGCTGCAGTTCGCGTACATCCAATCCATGCCGTTCTGGCCGACAAGGCGGATAAGGCTCTGCGTGAGCTCCTCGACTGTCTCGTTGAAAGCTTCGCTCGGCGTATGACCGTTTTCGCGAAGCACCTGGTATTGAGCTTCCATGATGCCGGCAAGCGCACCCATCAGCACGCCGCGTTCACCGGTAAGGTCGCTGTGCACTTCATTTGCGAAGGTTGTCGGGAACAGGTAACCGGAGCCAATGGCAATGCCGGTCGCGATTGTCCGCTCTTTGGCGTGGCCGGTCGCATCCTGAAATACGGCAAAGCTCGAGTTGATGCCGCTGCCGTCGAGAAAATTGGCCCGTACACTCGTGCCCGACCCCTTCGGGGCAACCAGTATCACGTCGACGTTCGCCGGGGGTATCACGCCGGTCTGCTCTTTGAAGACAATCGAAAACCCGTGAGAGAAATAGAGCGCATCTCCGTCGTTCAGGCAGGCCTTGACTTTGGGCCACATTGCCTTCTGTCCAGCGTCCGAAACCAGGTACTGAATGATAGTTCCGCGTCGCGCCGCCTCTTCGACGTCAAAAAGTGTTTCACCGGGCACCCAACCGTCCTTCACCGCCTTGTCCCAGCTCTTTCCGTCTTTTCGTTGACCGATAACTACGCGGAAACCGTTGTCCCGCATGTTCAGCGCCTGCGCCGGCCCCTGAACGCCGTAGCCCAGCACGGCTATCGTCTCATCCTTCAGCACCTCTCGTGCTTTTTCGAGCGGAAACTCTTCCCGCGTCACAACCGTCTCGTCCACCCCGCCAAACTTCATCATTGCCATAGATTGTCCTCCAGGCGATTCGCCGTTTACTGAATCTGCGTAAGCTAATAATAGACACAAATCGACTATTGATTAAAGTGCTAATTTCATCATAACGTGTTGCAGGAAACGCAATACACGGAGTGGCGCCATCGACGATCACTCGCTCAAACTGTTTCTCCACCTCACCACCTCGCTCCACTTTGGAAGAACAAGCGACGCGTGCAACATCAGCGCCTCTGCTCTCAGTCGGACGATTCAGCGGATAGAGGAAGAGGTGGGCGTGAAGCTATTTATCCGCGACAGACGTTCAGTCAGTCTCACCGAGGCGGGCAAACGGCTTCGCGACTACGCGAAGGAGACACTCGAGCGCTGGGACGAGATGAGAGAGAAGCTCGTCTCTGAAAGCGGCGATCTCCGGGGGGAGATAATCCTCTACTGCTCGGTAACCGCCGCACAGACTGTTCTTTCACCGATCTTCGAGACTTTTCGCGAACAGCACCCTTCCGTGCATATCCGGTTGGAGACCGGCGACTCTTCATACGCAATTGACCGCATTCTCGACGGTTCCGCCGACCTTGCGGTTGCAGCCCGCCCCGACAGCCTGCCCGGTCCGGTGCTGTTCGAGCCGCTGGCGACAACGCCGCTTCTCTTCATAGCGCCGCGCATTTCCTGCAGTGTGGCAGACCAGGTGTCGCAGGTGCCGATCCGCTGGGAAAGCCTGCCGATGATACTCGCCGACCGCGCGCTTTCGCGCCGTCGAAGCGACGACTGGTTTCAAGAGAAGCGCGTACGCCCAAACGTCTACGCCGAAGTCGCCGGCCATGAGGCGATAATAGCAATGGTTCGCCTCGGATGCGGTGTGGGAGTCGTTCCGAAACTTGTTCTCGATCAGAGTCCGCTCCGCGGTGAGGTAAACGTACTCGATGTAGCACCGGCGCTCGAGCCCTACCACGTAGGCGTTTGCGTCCACCGAAGACGCCTGGATTCTCCCGTTGTTCGCGCCTTCTGGGAGGCGGCGGCTATCGGACGATCGGAATTCGCACGGTGAAGCGAGTGCCGGACGACCGATCAATCGAAATCAATCCATCAATCTGTTTTGTCAGCGAAAGTACCAGGATCATTCCCATGGAGGTCATCGTGCGGAAGTCCTTCCCGGGTGGAAACCCGACTCCGTCGTCCTGCACATAGAGCTCGGCGGCGTTCCCGCCAACGGTTTTCAACCCCACCGTAACCGTCCCCGAGCGACCTTCGGGGAAGCCGTGCTTGAGCGCGTTGGTGATGAGCTCGTTTGCAATCAGCCCCGAAGGTATGGCCGTATCGACGTCGAAGGGAATCGGCTCGATTTCGAACCGCTTCGCGGTGCGCGTTGTGCTGTAGGAGAGGAAAAGCTCGCCGGCAACCGACCTGAGATACTCACCGAAATTGACGCGCGCGAGATTGTCCGAGCGATACAGCTTCTCGTGCACGATCGCCATTGCCCGGATCCGATGACGGCTTTCGGTGAACACCGACTTGAATCGAACGTCTTCCACCCGCTCGGCCTGAAGACTCATGAGACTGGAAATCACTTGAAGATTGTTCTTGACCCGATGATGGATCTCCTTGAGCAGAACATCCTTTTCGAGCAGCGAGCTTTGCAGCTGTTCTTCGGCCCGCTTGCGCTCGGTGACCTCCTGCTTGATCTGGACGAAATGGGAGATCTCCCCGGTGTCGTCACGAACCGGACTTATTGTCATCTCCTCGGTGTAGGGGGTTCCATCTTTGCGCCGGTTAACGATTTCACCGTGCCAGACTTCTCCGCGCTTCATGCTTTCGCTGATCGCGGCGTAGAACTCTTCCGTCTGCGTACCGGACCGGATAAGGGTCCGGGGGTCCTTCCCTATCGCCTCTTCTATACTGTAGCCGGTCAGCCGGGCAAAGGCGGGATTCGCCCAGACAATAGTGCCGAGCTTATCGGTGATGATGATCCCGTTATCGGCCGTATTCAGCGCTGCTCCCTGCAGTCTGAGCTGCCGCTCCGACTCCTTTCGCGCGCTGATGTCTCGAAACACCACCTGAAAAGCCCGTTGACCGCGGAAGGGCACGTTGACCCCTTCCGCCTCGACAACCAGTGTCGTTCCGTCAAGCCGCGTTATCATGCGTTCTCCGAGCGAAATCGGCTCGGTGGACGATTCGAGCTCCCTCTGGCGCTCGTCCACATCAGCAAGCGACTCGGCCTGGAGAAAGTCCATTATGGGTTTTCCGAGAAGACGTTCGGCCGAATCGGCCCCGGTGAGACGGATCGCCGCCGGATTGAGGTAGGCGATACGATCCTCCACCTCAACGACGATTCCGTCGGGCGACATGTCGACGAGCAGGCGGTACCGTTCCTCGCTCTCTCGAAGCTGTTCCTCCACCCGTCGCTTTTCGTCGAGCTCGCGCTCGAGGGCGTCGTAAAGTCTGGCCGCAGATAATGCAACAGCCGCCTGATCTGCCACCTCCTGAAACAGGGCAAGATCGTCCGTGGTGTAGTGGGGCCGGGTCCGATCGTGCCGCCCGATGCCGAGAACCCCTATGCAGCGGCCTTCCGACCGGAGAGGCGCGAACATCGCGCCGTAGATCGGCAACCGTGCGAAGTATTCGCGGAATTTTTCGTCGACACCGGACACGAATCGATCCATGTCTACCGAAGGGACAAGCAGGGGCTGGTTGGTGGAGATCACCTGACCGTATGAACCGTGGTCGAATCGGATCGGGTGAGCCGCGTAGTGGGAGCGAAAAAGATCGATAGCCGAAGAATCGGTGTTGTAGACCGCGGCGAGTGTGAGATAGGTCTCACCGGGTGAGTAGAGAAAGATGCTGGCCCCGTCGCCGATCAGCTCCACACATCGTCTGACCGAGAGGTCGAGCACACGTTGAGGATCAAGCCGTGCATCGAGCAGCGCAGTTGTCAATTCTGCTATTATCTGCGACCGGACTGCCTCGCGCCGTTCGGCCTCCGCCGAACGGCGGCGGAGAGTGATATCCCGGCAGATGCCTTCGTGGTACCGGATACCGCCGTCAGAGTCGCGTTCGTAGCGGGCGAAATCCTCGACCCAGACCTCGCTGCCATCCCTCTTGCGCAGCCGGTAGATCTCGGTGGCGGGACCGAACGAGGTGTTACGATCACCTGTTTGTCGTTCCATTTCTGAGAAATAGAGCTCCTTCGAAATGTCGACCTTGAGAAGCTCATCGACCGAGTACCCGAGCATATCGGCGAACGCCCGGTTCACCTCGAGAAATCTGCCCGAATGCGAACTGCGATAGTATCCGTCCGGCATGGTGTCGATGAGATTCTGGTAGCGTAACGCCCTATCTTCATGGACCATGCGACTCAACGGACCCTCCTGAGTGAGAATTCACCGGCCATTGCCGTCGGCGTGCTCCAGGAAAACATCCCGACCGCTTCTTGATCAATTCTCGTCCGCACGGACACAATAGTCAACGCAAAAAAGCGTCAGGCGTGAAATCCCCACGCGTCGTCCGAGCTCCGCGGCGAAAGGCGAGATAGGGGGCGATGATGTCGTTCTTTCCTTCTGATGTCCCGTCGTAGGTAATGGAAACGACCGGGACTCCTGAGATCTGCTCGATCGTTTTCGACATGGCTTCGGTGACAAGCGCCGGGCAGCAAAAGGCCGGACTCGCCTCGACAAAGAGTGAGATGTCGGGATAACGGCGGAGAAGATGAAGAATCTTCAGCACGTTGTCCGCTGATTCGCCCTCGTGTTCGAGTCGCAGCCCGAAACGGCGAAGCTCCTCTTCGGGATTTCCATAATTCGATGAAAGGGGCGGGCCAACAATTGGAATAAAATCCCGGATATAGAGCCGTTCGAGCGATTCGAGCAGAGTCAATAGAACGCGGTTCGCGGCCGCCGCGAAAGGCTTGCCACCGCTTTTCCAGCGCTGAAATATCGATGGCGCTACGATTTTCACATAGTCGACATACGAGGTGACAATCGCCTCGCCGCCGGCTTTTTCAATCGCGCGAGGAAGATCCTGATTGAAAATCAGGTTGTCGCGAACATAGAGATCGCCGAAGATCGCGACCTGCGGCCGTCGCGCGGTGCGATCGAATCTGACTGAGCTGTAGAGTTCGGCTACCTGCTTTGCGGCGGATTTCCGGGTGATCTTGCGCTCCAGGCAGGCGACAAGAATCGAAAAAGCTTCCTCGGTGGCGCGATCGGTCTCCCCGGAAACAAGCTCGTAGGGGCGTAAGCGCGTCTCTATGTTGGCCAGTATCCCGCCGAACAGAAACGCGAGATAGATGTCGACCGAAAGGGTCGGCGCGATGTCCTGAAAAGTGATGGCACCCTCGTAGACGCCAATTCCCTCGAGATCGTCCCCGAAAGACCGCAGAAGCGTTCGCAGAAATTGCGGGTAGAGACAGATGTTGCATGCAAGGTTGCTCTGAATCATCCACAACACGGTGCGCGCCGGATCGAGACCGACGCTGCGCACGTATGCCGCGGTCTCCTCAGCGACAACGTGTACCGGCAGACACTGGCCGCTGTTTCGCGCCATGCTTCGTCCTATCAGCTCGACAGTCTCCGGCAGCGGCCGGGCGTCAATGCCGTGCCCGCGAATCGCGGCGGCAACAAGCGGGCTCGCGTAGGTGTTCCACGTCGGAATAAGAAGCGTCTTTCCGGTAATCGTCACAGTCCGTCCGTGAGCGCCCGCCGAATGTCCGGTACGGCGCGTGCTTTCCCGGGAAACCGCAGGCGCCTCGTCGACTTCACCACGAACCGATACGCCCGTAGCTCTACGCTCCGGTTCTGGTTCGTCGGCCGACTCGTTGGCCGCGGCGGTCTTCCGGGAGTGGTTTTGAAATGCCGCTACCGCCGCTTCGATTCGTGTTTCGTAGCCTACGCTCGAGTCGTGCTCATCGAGCTGCAGAATGAGATAGGGTTTCTCCCGGGAGTCCAGAATCTGCTTGAAGTATTCGACCGCGAAAGAGTCTGGAGAGCACTTGAAGGAGGTGACATAGACCGGGTATACACCCGGCGCGTCCGCGCAGAACCGCGCAGCGTCGAGCGCCTCCCCGGCGTGGTGCCACGGGAACCACGATCCGAACGCCGAATCCTCCCCCCCGCATCGGTTCGACCGGCCGCCGAATTGCCTGCAGCCTCCGGCGGTCTCCTCGCAGATTCGTTACCGGCAGGCCCGGGAGGTGGTACCATGTCTTGAAAGAAGACGCGGACGCCGAGCGAGCCGAAGATCTCCGGAATTCGTTTGTTCATCCCGGAGGAGAGAACGGTGTAGGGCCTTCCAACGAGTACCACCGAAACATCTCCCGCCTGACGTTCGGCAGCCGAAAGTGATCGGTCGCGGTAGAGCCGGCGAAGCGCGACGCGCCACTTGTGATGCTGGGCCCGAAGCGATTCGATCGCCGTCAAAATGGTTCTTGCGGGAAAAGAGCGCCCGGTTGCTTCCGACAGAAGGGTCGATAGTTCCTGCGCAAACCGCGATGGCGCGTCGCGCCCGGGAACGATTAGGGGCGAGATGATCCTGTCGCGGATTCCCGGCGAGCCTGCGGTCAGCGCAGCGGCATACTGGGTGTAGTAACAGTAGCTTCGCCCACTCGACGGACTACGCAGGGACTCCGGGAGAAAGACCAGGTCGGCCTGTTCAAGGAGCCACGCTACCTGTCCAAAAAGGTCCCGCATCGGGGCACAGAACTCCGCTGATGAGATTTCCCTTCCCCGACGAACCGTATCCGGTGCCCGCTCGGCGGAGACGACCGTGAAGCCGAGCTGTTTAAATAGTCGGATCCAGAATGGAGCTTCGGAAAAAAGGTGAAGAGAAGATGGAACTCCGATGGAGGGAAGTTGCTCCTGCGCGAGGCGCACAAGCGGATCCGTGATGACGTCCCCGGGTGCCGCGGAGGCTGCAAGGAGTTTTCGGCGTTCGCGCAGAAGATCAAATCCGGACAGGTTTCGGTCCACGTAGTGATCGGTGCCATAGTCCCGGCCGCACAGAAATCCGAAGGCAACCTCCTCCCCGGCGACCAACGCGATCCGAAGCCTGCAACGATTGGCACACAGTTCGCAGCGTTCGCTCCGGACCGGGATTTCCAGCCGGTGCACTCCGAGCCCGCGAAAAGCGGTAGCCGATGGCGGGGCAGCCGAAAGGGCGATCGCGGCTCCGAGCGCACCTGCCAGGTGACAGAGGGGCGATACCGCGATTGGCTTCCCGAGTTTCTGCTCGAATGCGGCCACAAGAGCACGGTTGCGACCGGTAGCACCCTGGAAACAAATGTGATCTCCGATCGCGCCGCCGGCGGCAACTTTGCTAAGATAGTTCTCCCGTACCGAGTGAAGCGAAGCCGCAAGAAGCTCGGGCACGGTGTACCCCAACTGCAATAGATGATTGAGATCGCGTTCCATGAAAACGGTGCATCGGTCGCTCGCAAGCGGCGAAGGGGCTCCGGATGCAAGTTCTTCATAGGCTGCCAGCGGAACCGAGAGACGCGCGGCCTGCTCCTCGATGAAGCTCCCTGTCCCGGCGGCGCAGACGGTGTTCATGTGTGAGAAGGTGACCACGCCGTCGCGAATCGTCGTGAACTTTGCATCCTGACCGCCGATCTCGATGATCGTATCGACCTCCGGGTCGAGCTGGCAGGCTGCCCGCGCATGGGCCGTAATCTCGTCTATGACGAGATCTGCGCCGACTACCGAACCGACGAACTTGCGCCCCGATCCAGTGGTCGCGACAGCCGCGATGGTGAGATCGATACCGTTCCGACTTGCGCAATCCTCGGTCGCATCGAACAGTCCCTGAACGGCAGCGAGCGGCTGGCCCGCGGTGCGTGTGTAGAATCCCGCGAGGGGGATACCGGACCGATCGGTAATAACCGCCTTGGTGCTCGTGGAACCTATGTCGATGCCCAGGAAACCGTTCCACGAAACTCCGCCGCGGTAGACCTCGACTTCGACCGGATTCGTCGGACCGAGACGCGCGGCCGTGTAGAGGTAGTGCACCTTCGCGTGAGTCTTCGTTTTTTCACCGACCGGCGTTTCGAGCGGTGCATAGTGGTATCGTCGATTCTTCGAGGCTTCAGCGAGGAGATCGTCGAGTCGTCCAGGTGGTCGGTCGAATTGTCTCGTCGCTCATTGCCATGAGCGCCGCACCGTAGGCGGGGTAGACGTGGGCAAGCTCGTCCG
Source organism: uncultured Spirochaetota bacterium (assembly GCA_963832675.1). GTDB lineage: Bacteria > Spirochaetota > Spirochaetia > DSM-27196 > DATKUC01 > DATKUC01. The sequence goes on from CAWHUY010000036.1 coordinate 34,380, forward strand.
ATACCGGTGCCGTGCCGGTTATCGATGCGATGTGCCGGAGAACTGCCAGGTTCCGGCCGACGCCGCCGGCCACGACTACCGGCGAGGGGAGATCAACGGCCGCGTCGAGCGCGTCCAGCAGATTGCGCGCAAGCCCCAGGCAGAGCCCGTCGCAGATCTCGCTGATGCTGTACCCCTCCTGCTGAGCGTGAATAATGTCGGTTTTTGCAAAAACCGAGCAGCGCGAAGCAATTACGGGAATCGTACCGTTGTTGGAGAGGGCAAGGCGGCTCAGCTCTTCGCTGCCGGCAAGCCCAAGGCGTCGGGCCTGTTGATCGAGAAAACTCCCGGTGCCGGCCGCGCACGACGAGTTGCGCCACATCTTGCGGTACTCACCGGAGTGCGCGAAGAGGACTCGAGCGAATCTCTCGCCGCCGACGAGCATGAGCGAAGCAGCTTCCGGATGGCGTTGCTTCACCGTGTGAATGGACGCCACGAGCACGTCCACGACCGAACATCCTCGAACCACTGAGACGGCGGTGGATGTGGCAGCAACCGGTTCCGGGCCCTTCGAACCGATGTCGGAGAGCAGCTCCCGCAGAGTCTCCCGGACACGGCCGTGATGCATTGCGTAGCGGTAGTCGACCGGTTCTCCATCCTTGCCGAGACGAACGAGGGACACAGAGACAGAACCGGTGTCGATGCCAAGCGCGAATCGTTTCATCTGTTGTTCCTCGAAGAGCCTGATTATAGATCTGAACAGACCGCGTGCCAACCGGCCCGAGATCGGAGCGATGCGAAGATAGGGACAGGCGTATGCTCAGCTCACGAAGGCATCGCTTTTCACGCCAAAAAACTTGTTTACCACGTACAATGCGATGCCCGTTGCGAACAGAAGCATGGTTGCCAGCGCTGAAGCGGTACCAAAATAGCCGTCGAGCACGGCAAGATAGATGCGAACTGTCATAGTTGCGGTCGCACCCACATAGAGCACGATCGACGACGAGAGCTCATTCACCGCAGTGACCCAGCTCATGACCGCGCCCGAAAGAACTCCAGGCCCCATGAGCGGGAGGGTCACCAGTCGGAAGGTGCGGGCCGGTTTTGCGCCGAGGTTCACCGCCGCCTCCTCAATGCTCGGATCAATCTGTTTCAATATTGAGGCACTCGAGCGCACCGAATAGGGAAGCCGGCGGATGAAATAGGAGAGAACGATAATCGCGGCCGTTCCGACAAGGTAGAACGGTTTTCGGTTGAAGGCAACCACAAATCCAATTCCAAGCACCGTACCGGGAACTATGTAGGGAATCATGAGAAGCGGATCAAGGAGTTTGCTCGCGAAGCCCGTCTTCCGCGCAAGAACGAATCCGAGAAGCGTTCCCACAATGACAATGGCGATAACGGCGACAACCGAAAACGAGAGCGAGTTGAATATCGCCCGGGGAACATCGTGCAGCACGTGCGCGTAGCTGCCGAGATCAAACCCGGGATGAAACACCGGCCCGCGGGTCTTGCGAAATGAGGTGACCACGACCACGGCGAGCGGCAATGAGCTCAATCCCACTATGAGATAACATACCGCGTGAACCACCGCCGTTTTCCACCCGTGCAACTGCTTGATGAGCGGCCGGTTCACCAGCGAGCTCGAGTACTTTCTCCGTGCGGCTGCGTAGCGCTGGAAGAAAAGGACACAGGTCGAAACGAGGATGAGGAAGATGCTGACTGTCGCCGCGAGCCCGGGATTCACTCCGATATCAGAGGTGAACAGGTTGTAGGCCATCGTCGGGAGAACCCGGTAGTTGCGACCGAGAATCATGGGAGTGCCAAAGTCCGCCAGGGACATCATGAACGCGATAAGCGCACCGCCGGTTAACGAGGGAGTCACCAGGGGAAGCGTTACCCGAAGAAACGTTTTTGTGCCGCGCGCGCCGAGGTTCTGTGCGGCCTCTTCAAGAGATCGATCCACTGTCGAGAGCGCACCCGAGACCATGAGAAAGACAAACGGATAGTGCTGCAGGCTGTACACGAGGATGATTCCGAACGGACCGTATATCGGCGGCAGCCCGATGCCTATCGTGGTGAGAAAGTTCCGGATGAATCCGTTGTTCCCCAGCATGATTATCCAGGAGTAGGCGCCGATGAACGGTGGCGAAAGCAGGGCAAGAACGGCGAATGTCGAGAGCAGCGGAGTGCCGAAAATACGGTACCGGGAAACGAAGAAAGCCAGAGGTACGCCGAGGAGAACCGCCCCGATCGTACCGCCGACCGAGACAACCATACTGTTGAGAATCGTCACAAGATAGTAGGACTTCGAGAGGAACTCCCGATAGTTCGACAAATCGAACCGGCCGGTTTCCTTGCCGATAAAACTGGATGAGAGAATATTGAACAGGGGAAGAATTAGCAGGGCAATTACGATCAGGTACCCGATCAGGGTGATAATCGTCCAAAAATCGACGCGCCTGCCGGCGTTGAGCTTCATAACGATGCGTCTCCTCGGACGCGGGTTCCATCTTCGGATGTAAAGACGTGAAGTGACGCCGAATCAACCTGTGCCGTAATGCGCGTACCCACGGGGATCACGATGTCGATTTCCGGACGGTGGCGCTCGGCAACCAGCTTCGTGCCGTGATCGGTGCGAAGCGTATACTGGATGAGGGCACCGGTGAATGTGCTCTTTTCGACAATGCAGGGAAGGCTCAATCCGTCGGTCGCCGGAGGTCTGTCGGAACTGATACCAAGATCTTCGGGGCGAAAAGCAAGGCGCACCGACCCGTCGCTTTCGGTGGACCGCCACCGTGCCGCGTCCACGCTTACGGTTACCCCCTCGACCCGAAAGCATGGCTTTCCTGCTTCGTCCTGCACGGACGCATCGACGAAATTCATGTGCCCGACAAATGCCGCCGCGAAGACGTTGGCCGGGCGTTTGTATACGTCCCACGCGCTGCCGATCTGTTGGATTCTCCCCTGATTCATGACGGCAATTCTATCGGAGATTACCAGGGCCTCCTCCTGGTCGTGCGTGACGTACACAGTCGTTATTCCCAGCTCGCGCTGGATATCCCGAATTTCTTCGCGCATTTCAATTCGCAGCTTCGCATCGAGATTCGACAGCGGTTCGTCCATGAGAAGCACTTGAGGCTCGATGACCAACGCCCTTGCAAGGCCGACGCGCTGCTGCTGACCGCCGGAAAGCTGATCCGGGGTCCGCTCCTCGTAGCCGGTCAACCGCGCTGTTTCGAGTACGCTGGCCACTCGTCGCCTTATTTCGCCACCCGGGACCTTCCGGTTGCGAAGCCCGAATGCGACGTTTTCGAATACCGTCATATGGGGGAAAACTGCATAGTTTTGGAAGACCATGCCGGTGTTCCGGTCGTACGGGGGAACCCCGTCCATCACCCGGTCGCCGAAACGGACGCTTCCTTCATCCTGCTGGTAGAATCCTGCAATTATGCGAAGAAGCGTGGTCTTTCCACACCCCGACGGACCCAGCAGGGTGAAGAACTCACCGGATTGTATATCTATGTTGATGTCCTGGAGCGCGTGTACGCTTCCGAAGCTTTTCTCGATCCTGGATAGCCGTATCATGGACATTGGGCTTCTCTCGATTCTACCGCATGTTGGTGCGAAGAGCTGTTCCGGACTCGCCTGCGGGAATCCGGAACAGTTTGTTGGCAACTCTATTCGACAGCCGCCGCTTTGAGCGGCGTTCTGTCGGACTTCATCAGATCCCGACCTGCATCACCATATCAGTCCACTTCTTCAGGAACTCGTCCCGATTGTCTGCCGACCACTTGAAACTGTAGGGGACAGTCTTGATCTGGCTGAGTGGCGGAAGCCCCGGAGGAACTGCGCCGTCGACGCGTACCGGTCGGCGCGCCATCTTCTCGACCAGAAAATCCTGCGCCTTCTTTGACAAAGCCCAATCGATGAACGCTTTCGCTGCGTCCGGATGAGGAGCTCCCTTGATGAGCGCTATCCCGTCGGGTGCGGCGGTAGTTCCGTCCTGCGGGTATACTATCTTCACCGGCCCGCCGTTGGCGACGAAACGAAAAGCGTTGTCCTCGAGCGTGATCCCCAGCGCAGCTTCTCCGTCATTTACGAATCGCGGCACGGCCCCGGAGCTGCCGGACAGGACGAAGTTCTGCAGAATTGACTTGTAGACATCCCATCCCTTGTCTTTGTAGATGTTCAGTACCGTAGCGAGCTGCATGTAGGAGGAACCCGATTTGTCTGCACGAGCCGAAGAAATCTTGCCCTTCAGACGCGGATCAGCCAGATCGGTCCACTTCTGCGGTGTCATGTTCGCGGGAACGAGGTTGGTGTTCACAATAAACACCATGACGATACCGGTGTAGGGAAGCCAGTTGGTCCCGACCTTGAAAACCGGCTCGATCTTGTCCCACTCCTTCGGTGTATAGGGTGCGAGCAGTTCAGGCATGGCTTCCAGCTGTTCCCCACCGATGCTCCAGATCACGTCCCCCTGCGGATTCGCCTGCTCGGCTTTCACGCGCTGAATGATATCGCCGGAACCGGCCTTTACATACTGAACTTTTATCCCGGTGTCCTGCTCGAACATCGGCACCATTGCGTCCACAATGTCCTGTTCGTGCGCGGTGTACAATACAACCGTCTTGCTCTGCGTCTGTTCCTTCTGCGCATTCGCGAACAGTGCAACGGGAACCGCAAGCAGAATGACCAGAAACAATGCCTTCAACCTCATGTCGATCTCCTCCTCGTAAACTAGCCGACTTTCCGACCGGCTGCCAGAACTTATGGGGACGAATCCCCCCGTCTCCAGGTTAGACCTCCTCTGCTCGAGAATCAGAATCCGCGAGAGGCGGCCGGCGCGGCCGCTTCGGTCCATTTGCCGATCTCGCCCAGCAGGTCCGTAACGCCTCTGCGGTAGTGGATCGATCTAATACCCATGGCTTCGGCGGCCGCGCAGTAGGGCTGCAGGTCGTCGATGTAGAGACACATTTGCGGTGGGACGCCAGACCGGTCGAGGGCAATGCGCCAAATCTCCGGGTTCGGTTTCATCACGCCGACTTTGTATGAAAAGATATAAGATTCGGGAAGTGTGGCCAGGCTCTCCTGCTCGAACAACCAGAGGGAATGCAGATATGTAGTATTCGAAAGCACAAATACGCGGGCCCGTTGCGCGGCATAAGAGAGAGCCTGAACCGCCTCCTCGTTCAGGGTGAAGACGTTCTTGTATTCGTCGACAAACTCGTCGTAAGCCCAACCCTCGTCTCCCCCGACAGCTGCTTTTACCCGTCGAAAATGTTCCCGGGAGTTGTAACGGCCGGATTCTGAGTCGTATTCGATCTCGGTGTCGAAAATTCGGGCGGCAATCTCCTCTGCGGAACACGGTGTATGTTTGGAAAATCTGCGGCAGATCTCCAGCCGGTCGTGCAAGGCGAGTACGTTCCCATAGTCGAACATGATGAGAGGTATGTCGCGTTTCACCTGGCCACCCGAAGACATTGTACGCCCTCGGTTTTCAGACTGTCAACGAATTCCTTCCGGACCTGAGAAATATCCGGCTCCCGCTACCGCCGGGTGATGATCTGCTGAGACTGGTGCAGCTTGACGATGCTGTCGGGCGGACAGACCCCGCGCCACAGCAGGTTGGGGTAGAGAACTGCGCGGCGACCGATGATCGAGCCGGGGCTCAATACGCAGTTGCATCCGATTTCGACGTGGTCGGCGACGATTGCGCCAAACTTGATCATTCCGGTGTCAATGGGTGGCTTCGTCCGGACGGTCACCGTTCCGCCGACTGATTTGACGTTGGAAAGTATTACGCCCGCGCCGAGATGGGCTCGAAAGCCGAGAATTGAGTCACCAACGTAGCTGAAGTGCGGAACCTGAACGCCGTCGAACAAGACGGCGTTCTTGAACTCGCAGCTGTTTCCGAGAACACAACCGTTGCCCACTATTACGTTTTCCCGTATGTAGGCTCCCGATCGAATCTCGCAATTGCGCCCGATGATAGCCGGACCCTTGATGGCGGCGCCGGGCTCGATCACCGTTCCCTCGCCGATCATCACGTCGTGTCCAACATAGGCTGAGCCGATGATCGTACCCTGGTTCTCCCGCACCATCTGCGACCGAATGAACGTTTCGAGCTCGGGAAGCACATCCCATGCAAACCGGCTTCGATCGAAGAGAGCCCGATATCCGAATCCGGCGAGGTCAAGGAGATCTGCGGTTTCCGGCATTGGATCCTCCTTCGTTCGTCTGAACTCTATTCGGACGGGTTCACGCGAAATCTATTCCGGCCGGATTCTTTCGCCTCCACCAGTGCGCGATCAGCGTCCCGCACAAGCTCCCCAATGGTACGGGTAATGCCCTTGGTGCCGCCTGAAATGCCGATGCTCACCGTTACCCGAATCGGGACGAACGGACCTGCGTCAGGTCCAGACGTGGCAGCGGCCGCGGAGGGCTCCACGGTCAACGCTGCGGCGGCGGAAAGCAGGCGGGAGGCGACGCTCTCTGCGCCGGCGATGTCGGTCTCCGAAAGAAAGGCGAGAAAACCGTCGGAACCACTACGGCACAGAATATCCGCGGAGCGGATCGCACGCTGGCACGCGTGCGCCATTTTCCGTAAGACCGTGTCGCCCTCAGTGCGGCCCGCGACCTCGTTGACGTGCTTGAAATGGTCCACGTCAATCCTCAGCACCGACACGCTGCGGTCCGTGCGGCGCGCGCGGGCGATTTCGTGGGCGGCAAGCTCCTCGAAATGTCGGCGCGTGTAGACGCCGGTCAGAGGATCGCGGATCATAAGCGCTTTTACCTCATCGAGAAGCTCGTAGTGCCGCGTGACATCGCGCGCCGTCACCAGATGGCCTGTGACGGCTGACGTCTCGTCCACAACCGGGGAGACGACGAGATCGAAGAACCGCGGGCGGTCGCCGTCTTCCACTGCAAGATCGGTCTGCCCACCTTCGGGACTCGCGATGAGCCGCGCGAGCTCCGCTTCTGCGGCCACGACTTCCACGAAAGGCGCTCCCAGCGCTTCATCGGTAAGGGAGGGGAACGCAACTACGGATTCGGTATTGAATCCGACTACGATGCCGTTCGCATCGAGAATAACGGCTCCGTCGGACATCGTCTGAAACAGTGCGGTCTGCGCGCTCAAAAGGAGCGCGGATTTCCGTCCCGGGGAAATGGAGAGAAACACCACCGCGAGCGCAATGACCATGAACGAAAGAACGACGGAAATCGAAAGGGCGGATGCGACCGCCGCGGCACTCGAACCGGCTGCGTAGCCGGCCCGGGCGGCCACGTAACCGGCCAGTCCAACCGATATTGCCAGCGTTACGGCAACGCGCCGCGTCCGATCTTCGGCGCGATCAGCCATTGCTGAAGATTGTCGAAACAGCTGGATGAAAGAGACTACGAGAGCCACCGCGAGCCCGGCAACCAGGTACATGTCCGACAGATAGACGACCGGATTGAAAGGTGCCGGAGGGAAGTCCGCCGCGAGCCCGGCAGCTGTGCCGGCGATAACGACCAACGGGTGGCGCAGCGAGGCCACCTCTTGCACCAGAAGGACCACGATCGAGACGGTGGCAAGGAGTGCCGCCACAACGGGTTTCCGTCGAACATCCACCACGCAGCAGCCGGTGGCGTACAGAACTACCGCGGCCGTTATGACGACGTCAGACAGGTATCCGATCTGCGTCCACAAGAGCGCCACGCGTGGCAGAAGACTCGCGAGGCGGAAAGCAGAGGTCACCGAATAAAGAGTTACCGCAAGCAACAATCCAAGAAGGGGCGCTCCGTTCCGTTCTCTCGCGCGAGCGGTTGCAACTCCGGCGAAGAATAGCGTAACGGCGGCGAGGAGAAACGCTATGTAACTGAAGGTAGAAAACTGATACACCATGGTCGATCCTGGCTAGTTTACTCCAATGCAGTTGTCGATTCAATCGCTCCAGCCTTGACCGGATACGGCGGAGCTGCTATGGTGCAGACATGGTTCATCGTGTCGACAACAGATCGATACTTCTCGCGGCGGCCGCGGCGCCCTGTACGGGTCCGCGGTTTGCAGTGCTCGAGCAGAGCCGAGGCTCCTGAAAGCCCGGTCGAGCGTCTGCGAGAGAAGGCCGTGGTCCCGTACCGAAATGCGGTGGGGGACTGCGGCCTTTTTCTTGTCGTTGTGCAAGATGGTCCGGCCCCCGGAACCCGGCAACGGAGGCATTATGCGACGAAACCTTGTTCACCCCGGCGCGGCTCAGTTGAAGTATGAGATCCGGCAGATCGTCCTGTTTGCGCAGGAGATAGCCCGACGTGGGGTTCCCATAACCTGGGAAAACATCGGCGATCCGATCCAGAAAGGCGAATTACTTCCCGGCTGGATAAAGGGGATTGTCGCCGAGCATGCGGCATCTGATCAGAGTTATTCCTACGTGGACACCCAGGGAATTCCGGACACACGATCCTTTCTGGCCCGCCTCGTTAATGACAGGGGCGGCGCGCAACTCAGCCCCGCAGACATCATCTTCTTCAACGGTTTGGGGGATGCCGTTTCGACGATATTCGGGTCGCTTCGGCGCGAAGCGCGGGTACTGGGTCCATCGCCCGCCTACTCCACCCTCTCCTCTGCGGAAGCTGCTCACTCCGGTTACGAGCATCTGAGCTACCGGCTCGATCCGGAGAATGACTGGCTACCCGACATTGAGGATGTCGAGCTGAAAATTCGATATAACGATTCGATTGCCGGACTGCTCCTCATCAACCCGGACAACCCGACCGGCTCGGTCTACCCGCGGGAAGTCCTGGAGGAGTTCGTTCGTATCGCACGCACTTACGACATCTTCCTGCTCTGCGACGAGACCTACGCAAACATCACCTACAACGGTGCCGAATACGTGAGCCTTTCGCAGGTGATCGGTGAAGTCCCCGGCATGAGCCTTCGGTCGATTTCAAAGGATTTGCCGTGGCCCGGTGCGCGATGCGGCTGGGCGGAGGTGTTCAATCAGGATCGGGATAACAACTTCCGCTCCTACGTTCGCAGCATTGTGGATGCAAAACGGCTCGAAGTGTGCTCGACCGGTCTCCCGCAGTCGGTGATCCCGCAGATCTTCTCCGATCCACGGTTTTCGGAGCACCTCACGCGCCGACGCGGGATGTTCGAGCAGCGGGCCAATGAAACCTATGACGCCTTCAGCTCCGTTCCCGGAATACGCGTCACGCGGCCGCGCGGCGCACTCTATTTTACTGTCGTCTTCGAGGAGGGAGTGCTCAACGGCTTGCAGCGACTGCAGGTCCGCTCTCCCGATCTGGAACGGTTTATAGAGGAGAGCACGTGCGGGGTCGCTCCGGACAAGCGGTTTGTCTACTGGCTGCTCGCGGCAACAGGTATTTGCGTCGTTCCCTTGTCTGGCTTCGCGTGTGACCTTCCCGGATTTCGCATGACACTACTCGAAACCGACAACCAGAAACGCCGGTGGATTCAACGCACAATTGCCGCAGCAATCACCGAATATCTCTCGTCCAGCCCGACCGGCAATATGGCGGGCGAAGAAATTGCCACTCCCACGGGTATTCGCTCGCAAGCGGGAGTGGTGTAGTATCCGCTATAGGAGGTACCATGCAAAATATTATCGAGAAGCGTCTCGTGACTTCACGCGCAGACTCCCCGGTGGTGGAAAATCCGCCGGGGATCTTTCGAACTACCCTTTCCTACGATGAGCATTCGATGCTCTGCCACTTCGTGATGAAAAAGGGTGCGGCAGTTCCACTCCACCACCACCCGGCGGTGCAGAACGGCTATGTGATAAAAGGCAAGCTGCGGTTCAAAAAACAGGACGGTTCGACCTTCGAGGCGGGTCCGGGGTCGGCCTACCTATTTGGCCCGGACGAACCACACGGCGCCGATATCCTCGAGGAGTCCGAGGTTCTGGAGGTGTTTTCACCGATGAGACCTGAATATGGAGTCCCTTCGCGCTGAAAGGCAAACAGGCGAGTGCTCAGGCCATCGGTCGCTGCGGGTGTCAACAGTGGAGCCGGCGGACCGCCGACCCGGTGCATGGTGCAGGTTCATTTCGCCGCGGACCGAGATCACGATCGCCGTTTCGGTGAGTATCGTACAGGTGACATTCATCACGTCTTCCCCCTTCTTCGTCTACAGCCTATGCGGGGGAAATGTGCCGACGATTACAGCATGGTGAGAAACCGGTGAGAACCGGCAACGTTGTTCCGTAACGCCGGATCTCTACGTCTTTTCCCGAGAGACTCGCTTCAGGGAACGAAGAAAATCGGCGAGCGCACGGGCCAGAACATCGCTGCGAGACAGTTTTTTTTCGGCGTGCGCCGGTTTCGCGTTTTCGCCGGCAAGATAGGCACGGAGCAATTTGCGAACCCCGGGTGCGAGTGAGACACGAATGCGATCGCCCCGAGGAGAGGCCGACTTCTCCTGCACTTTCACCGGTGTTCGAGCGGGTTTCGAATCGTTCTTGTTCTTTCCGGTCATGGGAGTACCCTGCTCTTTCGTTTCCGAAGATAGTTGGCCAGGGCTTCGTTCACGACGTCGGTCAGCCGGATCTTGCGAGTGACCCTGTCCGGGTCCGCATTGTAGGCGTCGATGTAGCCCTCGATCTCCTTCCGCTGATCGTGATCGATCTCCAGATCGACCTTTTTCGATCTCGTTGATTCTGTTGTCTCTTTGGATGCCATGGGCCCTCCTGCGTCGATTCATTATCTCCCGAAGGAGGCTCCTGTCAACACGAGGCGCCGCGTCGCATGAAATTCTCACTTTTTCCTGATCGAAAACTCACGGAAGCGGCCACTCTCCGGACCTAGCGACGTTCGCGCAGCATAGTGGTGTCACGGTGTATGACAGATGTTTCAATGATCCGGTGATTCAGCTGCTGCGGGTCGCCCTGGAGCGATGCGATGAGCAGGTGTGCCGCCTGGTAACCGAGCTCTTCGGGATGAATCTCGACGCTGGTGAGCGAGGGCCGTTGATAGGCCGCGCGGACGCTGTTGTTGAATCCGGCAACGGCAATCTCGGTTAGGCCCCGTTCGTCGGCGGCGCGAAGAACACCAAAGGCGAGCAGGTCGTCGGTGGCGACAACCGCGTCCGGTTTTTGCGCGTCCAGGAGCGAGCTCATCGCGGCATAGCCGATCTCTTCGGAGTTGTGCGCCGGGAGGCCGGCAGCGGGAACCTCGAGCCCAGCGGCTCTTTCCGGGCTGATCGGGACAAGCTCGGGGTTCAGCGTAAGCCCGCGATTGTGAATCGCCATCAGGTACCCCTGGTAGCGGTCTTTCGTATAGTTCTCGTGCCATGCGGTGCCGACAAAGGCAATGCGGCGATGCCCCTGGTCGAGAAGGTCGTTGACTACCCGGTACATCGCGTGGAAATTGTCGTTGTCCACCCACAAGAGGCTCTCCGCATCCTCTGGTCGGCCGATGACCGCGCAGGGAAACCGTCTTTCGTTGATCAGCTCGACGACATGATCGTTGTCGCGGACGGTCATGAGAACAACCCCATCGACAAGCCTTCCGCCGATGTAGCCCGAGATGATGCGCCGTTCGTCCGCCTCATCACGCGCGATCGAACAGAGCAAGAAATAGTCGCGCGAGCGGGCGCAGGTCCCGATTCCACGCATTGACGAGATGAAGAAGGAGTTCAGCTGGAGGTCGCCGGGTGCCGGCGGAAGCACCAATCCAATCGTTCGGGTCGTCCTCATTGCCAGGTTTCGCGCGGCAGCACTCGGCTCGTAGTTGAGTGCCCGAACCGCCTCTTCGACACGCGCTCGCGAATCCGCAGCCACGCGCGCGTTCCGGTGGAGCACCCGCGACACGGTGGAGACCGATACTCCGGCCCGACGCGCCACATCCTCAATCGTTGCGCCCATTTCAGCTCACGCCCCGCTTCTTCCAAAATTCTGGTGATCTCCCCCAGTTCGCCGAGCGCTTCGCTTGTCGTCTGGTGGTCGGCTGCCCTCCAGCACCAGTTGCCTCCGGCTGTGCCCGGAACATTCATCCGCGCTTCACTTCCAAGGCCGAGAACGTCCTGAAGCGGCGCAATTGCCAGATTCGCGACCGAGCTCCATGCGAGCCGGATGAGGTCCCGATGGATCTGTTTTCCGTCGCTATCGAGATAGCTGCAGATGAGCTTCTTCTCCGCAGGCTGTGCTTTTCGGAACCAGCCCTGCGTGGTGTCATTGTCGTGGGTACCGGTGTAGACCACGGTCGCCGGCTCGTACCGGTAGGGAAGAAATCTGGGCTCGGTCGCCCCGGCGAAGGCGAACTGGAGAATTCGCATCCCCGGAAATCCGAACTTCAGACGCATCGCCTCCACGTCATCGGTGATCCAGCCGAGGTCCTCCGCGATGAGCGGCGCCCTTCCGATTCGGTCGGTCAAAGAGGCAAAGTAGGACGACCCCGGGCCCTTCACCCAGCGGCCGTTTGCGGCGTCGGGGGATTCAGCCATCACCTCCCAGAAGGCGGCAAAACCCCGAAAATGATCGATTCGGAGAACGTCGACCGTCTCCAAGGCGGCGATGATCCGGGTGTGCCACCACTCGTATCCTTCATCCTCCAGAACGGCCCATCGGTAAAGGGGGTTGCCCCATCGCTGCCCGGTTGTGCTGAAATAGTCCGGCGGCACGCCGGCAACCGTGCGCGGCCGTCCGGTCGGATCGAGGTCGAAGAGCTCTGGGCGACTCCAGACATCCGCGGAGTCGGCAGCGACAAAGATCGGCAAATCCCCGATGATCGCAATGCCGCTGGCATTCGCGTGTGCCTTCAACGCGCTCCACTGTCGAAAGAACAGGAATTGCTCGAACCGCACCATGGCGATCTCTTCGGCAAGCTCTCGCCGTGCGGCGCGCATTGCTTCCGCTTCGCGGTGCGCAAGTGATGGATTCCATTCGACCCAGAATCGGTTCTGACCCGCTGATTTAACAGCCATGAACAGGGCGAAATCCTCGAGCCAGGGGGCGGCTTCAGAAATGAATTCAACAAACTCTTCAGACAGCTTGTTTCCGCTCTTTCCGCCGTTGCGGCCGAAGTGCATCCAGGCGTGTCGCAATATCGATTGTTTTACGGCTGCTACCCGCTGGTAATCGATCGCTCCTGCAGGCTGCTCAAAGTCCGCAAGCTCGGCCGGCGAAATCAGTCCATCCTGTGCAAGCAGCTCGGGGCTTATGAGAAGCGGATTGCCGGCGAAAGCAGAAAAACTCTGATAGGGAGAGTTGCCGTAGCCGGTGGGGCCCAGAGGCAGCATCTGCCAGTAGCTCTGATGGTGAGTGGCGAGCGCGTCGACCCAGCGGTGCGCATCGGGGCCCATGTCGCCGATACCGAATCGCCCCGGAAGACTGGAGGGGTGCAGCAGTACACCGGAGGCTCGCTCACTCAGAAGATTCGCGTCGAACATCGAACGCCTCCCGCGACATGTCTCGCCGCCTTGAGTGTGAAACCGCTTTCACGAAATGCTCATTTACGGCTGCAAGCGTTTTCACATCAAAGTCGTAATATCATGAGACCGTCCTGGTGTCAAGAATCCTGCCGGTCTATGTGTAGGAAATCTTTTCGACCGTAAGTCGGGAATCGCCCTTCGGAAGTCTCACCGTTACCGTTTGGCCGGCGCGCGAACCCGCCAGGGCCCTCGCCACCGGGGAAATCCAGCTGATCCGGCCCGATTCGGGATCGCTCTCATCCACTCCTACGATAGTGTAGCTGTTCCTGTCCGCCCCCTCGCGCACGATGACGGTCGCACCGAATGAGACTCGCGAAGGATCCTGGTCGCGGGGATCGATCACCTCGAGAATCGAGCTCATACCGCGAAGGTAGTCTATTCGACGGTCGATTTCCCGCAGCCGCCGGCGCTGGACCGCCAGCTCGTCCCGTTCCGTGTTGCTGCCTCCCGCGGCCAGGCGCGTCACTTCGCCGGCAACTCGCGTTCGTTCCACTCCAGAGAGCTCCCGGAGCTCACGCTGCAGATGATCGGCCCCTGCGGGCGTCATGTAGTTCCGCGCGCCGCGAGGAAGGGGGCTCCGAATTTCGGGAACCTCGTCGTCCTGAAACTGTTCGTCCGACTCGCTGACAAAGGCACGGCTCATGCGATCACCTCGCGACCATTATAGCTCGTCCGTTGGTACCCGGCAGAACAAGCCGAAAAAAAGATCGCGCGGCACCCCCTTGACTCGATACGCCGAGCTCCCGGTTCAGGAGATCTCCAGGACAGGGCGAAAGGAGGAGGTCGGAAAGCTTATCGCGTGAACCCGAAGGGGATATAATAACGGAGTCCTGACATAGCAGGATCGGCGCGTCGCCACAGTCGGCCCCGACGTGATATGATTCGTCGCTGGGAGGCTACGCATGGATGAAACGGTCTACAAGAGAAGCCCCAAAGGCAAAGAGATTGCTCACGGCTCTGATATGAAGCAGTTTCGGCTGCGGTTCCAGAACCGGTCGATAGACATGAAAAAGACGATTCGAATCGGTCGAGACAAGAAAAACGACCTGGTACTCTCGGAGGATCCCCTCGTTTCCCGGCATCACGCCGTCATCGAGCTCATCGAGGGCGAGTATCGCCTCAAAGACCTCGGAAGCACGAACCAGACCTACCTAAACAACGAGCCTTTGCCTCCGCAGGCAAGCGTGGCGGTCAAGAGCGGTGATGTCATCAACATCGGACACACCGAAATTCGGGTCTCGCGGATTTGAGCCTGCACTTTTCCGGGGCGTTCGCGATTCATTCAGCCGTCCACGCCACTTTGCTTGGACAGGCGGCCCACCGTCTTGACGCCGCATGTCCCGGCCTCGAGCGTCACTGTCGCCAATTCGATCTCCCCTGATTCTGGTTCCCGTTGTCAGGCTATTCCGGCTGCGCCGCGCGTTCGAATAGTGCGTCCAGTTTCGCGATCCACGTCGCTTTGTGCGCCGCATCCACGAAGCTCGCCTCGAAGCTGTTTCTGGCGAGAGTGTATGCGTCTTTGACGGCGAGTGCGGGGATTTCTGAAAACAGTTCGGTGAAGTTGCGGTTCAGGTAGCCTCCGAAGTAGGCAGGGTCATCCGAGTTTATCGTGGCGACTATACCTGCATCCAGCAGTTGTTTGATGTTGTGCCTGTCGAGCGCGTCGAAGACCTGCAGCTTCACGTTCGAGAGCGGACAGACGGTGAGCGGTATTCGTTCCCGAACGAGTCGCTCGACGAGCCTCGGGTTTTCTATACAGCGCACGCCGTGGTCGATACGCTCGGCTCCGAGTAGATCCAGGGCCGCACTGACGTACTCGGCCGGCCCCTCCTCGCCCGCGTGCGCTACCACGTGGAGCCCGAGCTCCCGGCAGCGTGCGAAGACCCGCGCAAACTTCGCCGGTGGATGGGCTCGCTCGCTCGAGTCGAGCCCAACCCCGAGAAGCTTATCGCGAAACGGCATCGCCTGGTTGAGCGTCTCGAATGCCGATTCTTCACTCAGGTGACGCAGAAAGCACATGATGAGCGAAGCATCTATTCCGTACTGAGTTTCTGCATCCGCACAGGCACGGGATAGACCGCCGATCACGGTCGCGAAGCTGACTCCGCGCTCGGTGTGTGTCTGTGGATCAAAGAAGAGCTCTGCGTGGACCACATTGTCGGCCGCGGCCTGAGCGAAGTAGGCCATGGCCATCTCATAGAAGTCCTCCTCAGCAAGAAGCACCGATGCTCCTGCGTAGTAGATATCCAGAAAACTCTGCAGGTCGCTGAATGCGTAGGCCGAACGCAGAGATTCGACGCTCGTATACGCGAGACGCACTCCATTTCGCGCCGCAAGCTCGAAAATCAGCTCCGGCTCGAGTGACCCTTCGATATGAATGTGGAGCTCCGCCTTGGGCATCGCCTGCACCAGAGCGAGCAGGCGTTTGCGAGGTATGCGGTCGGTATCGATCATCCGTCACTGCCCTCCGTTGATTGTGTTCTTCACTGTCCGGACTCGATATTTATGCTCCCCGCCTTGACGCTCCCGTCGCTCTCGACGGTTCCGCGGACGACTATCTTCATCCCGGTCTTCAGGTCGGACGCCTTTTCGGCCAGAATGCGGTGTATCTGCGCGCCGTCGGGAACGCTGATCACCGAAGACGCGGTGCCGAGGCGCACCGAAAGCGTATGTCCCCCGGTTGCTTCGACGTAACTTACCACCTCGGCGTTCGTCATCACCTCCCCGGATTGCATGGGAAACTGGCCTCGTCTCACGCGTTTCCACAGTTCCGGCGCGAAGATGTTGATCGACGTCGCGGTGAGTGAACCGTCCGTTTCCCGTTTCGCCGCGACTCCGACGGCTTCGCCGGGAAGAATCGACGAGAGGTCCACGGCTACCCGGGTAAGTACCAGCGTATCCGGGCTATAGGTGACGGTCACTGCCGCACCGTCCGATCCGGTGAAAGTCAGAACACCGGCGCTCACCGTGGTGATCGTGCCGGAAACAGACGTCGGACTGGCCGACTGCGCGAATCCGACCGAATCGCCGATCGTCAGAAACAGCGCGGCGCAGCCTATTACGAAAGCCCTTTGCAGGCTGTTGGAAATGAGCATAATTGCCACCTTCCGGCCGCGAGCGGCCGGTGTTCATAAGTGTATCATCCGGTCTTGCCCGTCGTCCACACGAATGTGCATCAGGCATGCGGCCGACTTTCAGACTGGTTCGAGGGGTACCGTATCTTCCGCGTCGAAAACAAGTTTGGGCCTCTTGTGATAGTTGAACCCGGACTCGAGTATCCCATGCTCTCCGGCCTTCAAGATCGTCTTTCGGACTCCGGCATCCGGTACCCGGTACTCGAGGTTTCCGAAGACGACGACCGCGCCCTTGTACATCATCTCCTCGACGACCACTATGCTCCTCCGCGAGGCAGTAAGCCGGTCGCGAAGGTTGGGAACCCGGGCACGCAGATCGGATATTTCGATCCCAAGCTGATCGAGCAACGTGCGAAGCTGGTTCCGGGCGGCAATCACCCGATCGTCCTCCCGACCGTCCCGCACAATCTTTTCGATTTTTTCGAGCTGTTCCTCACACCTGTTCCACTCTTCCTGTTTCTTCTCGATGTTCACCATCGTTGTGCGGTAGGTCAGAAGCAGGCCAGGCTCCACGCCGACGGAGAGGCGGGTAGATGCCTCATTAAAGTTGCCGAGCTTCTTACACCAGAAACTTCCGCCGACGATGAGCTCGCTTGCGATGACCTCCGAACGGCGGCCATTCAAGACGCAGTGTTTGAAAGCGGTGACACGCGAGTGCATGATCGCCTCCTCCACCAATACGTTGCCGCGGCAGGTAACCGTGCAGCTTTCGATGTATTTTGCGAAGAGATCACCGCCGCAATCGATAGTTCCCTCGCCGTTCCCGTTGATTCCCGTTTTCAGGAGGATGTTTCCGCCGGCCTTGAGAGTGGCCTTACCGACACCATTTCCCACTTGAATGTCGCCGCTCGACTCCACGATGAACCCGTCGGCTATGCTCCCTTCAATCACGACCGACCCTTCGAAGTGAATATTGCCGGTTTCGTAGTTTACATTTCGAACGGTGATTACCGGCTCGACGAGAATCCTTCCATCTGCGATTCTCACGTTGCCGTCGCACTCGGCAAAAAGCTTCTTGCCATCCGGGCTGAGCCTCGTATTCGCCCCAGGCACGATCAGGACGGTTTCACTGTCCGTTGCAGCGGGAATCACCTCGCCGGTCACGGTCTCCCCGTCGACCGGCGTGATCGGCGGTGCGAGCTCCGCCAACAGATCTCCAGCCTCCCGGTTATCGATGAAGTTGAGCTCCTTCAGATTTATTCGTCCGAAATCCATTTCGAGGTAGGGCTTTCCGCGGTTCACATTAAAGTGATAGATGATTCGGTGGCCCCGGCCGTACACCGGCTCGATTCCGAACGCAACAGGTACCGGCCTCCCGTACTCCCGCCGATCGAGCATCTGCTCGATCCGGCTGCGATCGATCCCGTAGAGGACTCCGGCGTGGTTTAGCTCTTCGAGCACGTCGGAAAGGAGCGGAGGCGCAGCGCCCTTCTTCGGTGGCTCAATGGTCACCGAAGCCGACATCCGGCCCTCTGCAATATCGACGGTTATGGCGGCGGCAAGGGTTCGGCCGGCCGGCCATTCGACCAGACGCACCGACTTCCCGCTGGCCAGAGCTATGATGTCTCGGATCGTCTTCGCGCGAACGGCCGGGACACCGAGAAGCTTCATTCTGTTTTCGATTTCTTCCGGATAGACGGGCCGGCCCGTATCCGCTGGCGGATGCACCACCAGACACGCCCATCCTCTGCGGTAGAAAAGTTCGAATTTCCCGTCGGTTGAAGAAGAACTCCGCGGCATTGGCTGGAATTGTAGCGCGCTCACGAAACGAAGGCAACGGCCGAGTCGCGGTTCATTGCGACGTCTCGGCCCGCTCGGCAAGCTCTTCCCATCGGGTGGTCTTCTCGGCAATCGAACCGCGAAGCTCGGCGTACCTTCGCGTATTGCGTTCGATTTCACCGGGATCAGGCGTTGGCGTCTGGAAAAAATCCTCGAGCCTTCGCTGCGCCAGTTCCAGTTCCGCGATTTCGGCGAGCAGCGATTCGTACTCCTGTCGTTCCCGAAACGAAAGCTCATTTTTCTGCTCGCGCTGAACTGGCCTCCCCGGTTCACCCGCCCGTGTGCGGCCTCTCGCCTCTGCGCGCAATTGCCGCGTCCGCTGCGACTTCTCCTCCTCCGCCGCCTCGCGGTATTCCGCGTAGCTGCCGACAAAGCCCCGGATGCCGCCCGAGCCGTCAAAAATGAAAAGTTGATCAGTCAGCCGGTCGAGAAGTGCCCGGTCGTGAGACACGACAAGGATGCATCCGGCGAAATCGGACAGGTAGTCTTCGAGCAGTCGGATCGTCTCGATATCCAGATCGTTGGTGGGCTCGTCGAGCAGGAGGAAGTTCGGCGCCGATGCGAGGAGACGGATGAGGTAGAGGCGACGGAACTCGCCACCGGACAGCAGCTGGAGCGGCATCAAAAACGCGGACCGCGGGAAGAGAAAGCGTTCGAGAAACTGCTCGGCGGAGAGCCAGCTGTCGTCGGCCATGCGAATGCGCTCCGCCTGACCGCGAATGTAGTCCAGTACGGTCACCTGGCCGTCGATGAAGGCGCCGGTCTGATCAAAGTAGCCGAAGACAGTGTTTTCCCCTTTGACCACTTCACCGCTGTCCGCCTCGACCAGGCCACAGGCGAGCTTCAGAAACGTGCTCTTCCCGGAGCCATTCGGGCCGATGATCCCGATCCGTTCGCCGCGCCTGAAGTTGTAGGTGAACCGGCGCACCACAGTCACGCCATCATACGACTTGGCTACGCCGTGCAATTCGAGGATCTTCTTTCCCAGGCGACGATGCGACGAGGTGAATTCCCGAATTGAAAGCTCTTGCTGAACGAGCGAATCCGATAGATCCTGAACCCGCGATTTGCGTTTTTTGTCCTTCCCGGTCCGCGCGCGTGGACCTCGTTTCAGCCATTCCATCTCCCTGCGGAGAATCGTCACGCGTCGCTGTTCAGCACGCTGCTCGTTCGCGGCGCGATCGGCCTTTCTTTCGAGGTATTCTTCGTAGTTGCCCGGATACTTGTATACGTGTCCGTTCTCGATCTCGATAATGGATGAGCAGACTGAGTCGAGAAAGTACCGGTCGTGTGTCACCAGAATGAATCCGTGCGCGGTGCTTTGGAGCAGACTCTCGAGCCATTCTACCGTTTCGATGTCCAGATGGTTCGTCGGCTCGTCGAGGGTAAGAAAGCCGGCCCCGGCCGCAAGACAGCGAGCAATCGACGCTTTGCGGATCATCCCGCCGGAGAACGTGTCCAATCGGGCAGAAAGGTCGGACAACCCAAGTTCCCGGCAGTAGGAACGGTACGCGTCGACGCCGGCGAACCGCGCTCCGGCGACCGACTCTTCAATCGGAGTCCCGGCATAGTAGAATTCTTCGAGCGACATCCCCGCTTCAAAGTCGGGCCGCTGCTCGACCCGTGCAATGCGAAGCGTTTTGTTGCGGGAGACCGTGCCCGAGTCCGGCTCGAGCTCGCCGTGGATTATCGCGAGAAGTGTCGATTTCCCCGCACCGTTGCGTCCGACAAATCCGACTTTTTCACCGTCATCGATACCGAGGGTCACATCTTCAAAAAGCGGCGCGCTGTTTAGTGTCTTGCTCACTCCGGTGAACGACAGGATGTTCATGAAGAGCACTATATCTTTTCGCGCGGCTTATCTCAACGATCGGTCGGTAGGAGCTGCACGCGCACCGACCCGGTTTTGCCGTCGACGGAGATCTCTGTCCCGCGCGAACCGGTCGACGCGGTGCCGCCTTCGACCGACTTTATCGCGGGAATTCCGCGCAGGCAGAAACTCCAAGGCCTGTTCACACCCTGTTTCGCCAGAAAAAGCGAATCACCTGCCCGTTTTGCTTCAACCTTGAGCGTCGATCGACCGGCGAGATCGCAGACTTCAACAGACGCCGTTTGGTCGTCCTCTATCTCGAAAATGTGCAGACAGACGTTGTCCGCGTAGTCGTAGTCCGGCCTTGTCTCGTCGCTGCCGACGGCAATGATACTGTCGGGCCGCACCATCAACGGAAGACTCAGGTATCCGTGCCTTTCGGTTCGCCAGCCGCCGCCGGACACCCGCTCTCCCGTAAGAAAATTCGTCCAGACGCCGGCCGACTCGTTCCCGGAAGGCAGGTAGTAGGTAACGAGACCCTCTTCGCTGAAGATCGGCGCGACGAGCAGCGAATCACCGAGCATATACTGCCGGTCCAGGTAGGTGCAGGCGGGATCGTCCGGGAATTCGAGCGCCATCGCGCGCATCATGGGAACACCGGTTTCCGTAGTGCGCTTTGCCTCCGCGTAGATGTAGGGCATGAGACTGCATTTTAACCGGACGAAGAACCGGAGAACGTCGCTCGACTCCTCGTCGTAAAGCCAGGGCACCTTGTATGCTTCGTTACCGTGCATTCGGCTGTGTGACGAGAGGAGTCCGAAAGCGATCCATCGTTTGTATAGATCTGGTGTTGCCGTGCTCTCAAATCCCCCGATATCGTGGCTCCAGAAGCCGAAACCGGACAATCCAAGAGAGAGACCACCCCGCATGCTCTCTGCCATGGACTCGTAGGTGGCAGAACAGTCTCCGCCCCAGTGAACCGGGTACTTCTGGCTGCCGACGGTCGCCGACCGAGCGAAAACCAGCGCGTTGCCGGTGCCGTTGACCTCTTCGGCCAACTCAAAAACAGCCTTGTTGTAGAGGTAGGTGTAGAAGTTGTGCATCTTCACCGGGTCGGCACCGTTGTGGTAGACAACATCCACCGGGATTCTCTCGCCGAAGTCTGTCTTGAAGGTGTCGACGCCCATTTCAAGAAGCTTTCGCAGGGCGCTCCGGTACCACGCGGCGGCGTCCGGATTTGTGAAATCAACCAGTCCCATGCCGGCTTGCCAGCGGTCCCATTGCCAGACACTGCCGTCGGCCCTCTTGACCAGATATCCCTTTTCCATCCCTTCGTCGAAGAGCCGGGACTTCTGCGCGATGTAGGAGTTTATCCATAGAGAGACTTTCAGGCCGCGCTTCTTCAGCCGCGCGATCATCGCGGAGGGGTCAGGGAACTGGTCGAGGTCCCACTGGAAGTCAACCCACTGGTACTCTTTCATCCAGAAGCAGTCGAAATGGAACACATGCAGCGGGATCTTTCGTTCCGCCATACCGTCGATAAACTGGTTGACCGTGGCTTCATCGTATTCGGTGGTGAAAGAGGTCGTGAGCCAGAGTCCAAAAGACCAGGCTGGAGGCAGCGCTGACCTGCCGGTCAACTTTGTGTAGTTGTGAAGAACCTCTTTTGGATTTTCGCCGCCGATGATGTAGTAGTCGATCACTTCGCCGGGAACCGAGAACTGCACTGATGTGACCACCTCGGAGGCCACTTCGAAAGACACCCGCCCGGGATCGGCGACGAGGACTCCGTATCCTCTGTTTGTCAGGTAAAAGGGAATACTCTTGTAGGCCTGTTCGCTGCTCGTCCCGCCATCTTCGTTCCAGATATCCACCACTTGACCGTTCTTGACCAGTGACGTGAAGCGTTCGCCCAGGCCGTACACACACTCCCCCACCGAAAGGCCAAGATGCTGACTCATGTAGGAGAGGCCGTTCGACGTGCTTACGTAGCCCGACTGCTTGCCCTGCACCTCCGTGAGACGGCGCCCCTTTCGCGAAAATTGCATGCGCCACGCCCCCCGGGTCCCGACAGTGACGGATAGCTCGCCCGCGCGCAAAGTTGCGTCCGTTTCGGATTCGCTTGTGGCCGAAAAACCGGGTTCATCGGGAGCGATATCAAATGCCGGCCCTCTGTCGAGCGCGCCCTTGAAGTGAAACGTGCGAACGTGAATGACATCCGGCATAGGTGACGAAAACCGGGTAGTCAGCATCGGTGCGTTCAGGGTGTCGCCCCGGTGGGAAAAAGGCTTGCACGCAGAATAGACGGCAAGCGATCCTTCGTCGGCGACAACCGAACGAACTTCAACCGGGCTGAGAAGAGTAACACCTTTCTTGAGGCTCCAGTATCCATCCCTGAATTTCATTGTAGATGCTCCAATTCTGTGTAGTTACGCAATCGTCAGTTTTTGACGGCTCCTGCGACCATCCCCTTCACGATATGTTTCTGGAGAAAGAGATAAAAGATAACCGCCGGCAGTATCGTCAGGAGAACTCCGGCCATCGCATAGTTCCACTCGATCTTGTACAAACCAAAAAAATTGTATGCCGCGAGCTGGAGCGTGAGATTCTGTTTTGATCCGCTGAGGATAAGCAGCGGAAGCAGGAAATCGTTCCACATCCACATGGCGTTCAAAACGATCACCGATACCGTTACAGGCTGTAGCAGCGGGAAGACAATCCGGAAAAACAGCTGCAGAGGCGAAGCGCCGTCGATAGTCGCGCAGTCGTCCAAATCCCGCGGGATCGATTTCACAAAACCGTGATAGAGAAACAGGGCGAGGGGCGCGCCGAGCCCCCAGTAAAGCACGCCGAGTCCGACGGTGGAACCGGTGAAGTGCAGGCTTCTCGCGACTTTGACCAGAGCGATCATGAATGAATGGAATGGGATCATCATGGGCGCAATGCATACGATGAAGAGAATCCAGCTGTAGAGCGTCTTCGTCCGGGATAGCTTGAACCCGGCCATGGAGCTTACGAGCACCACCCCGATGACGCCGACACCGGTCGCAGTAAGGGTATTGAGAAACAGCCTCGGATACTCCATCAGCCTGAACGCGTTTGCGTAGTTGGCAAACTCCAGCTTCTTCGGAAGTGCGATGACATTGGTGGTGATTTCCGCAAAGGTCTTGAGCGAATTAATAACTACCACCAGCAATGGATACAGGTAGATAATCGCCACCAGGCCGAGAACGATTGAGAGAATCCCCGGACCGACGCGGCGATTCATACCTCAACTTCCTTGCGCTTGAATGTCCGCACCTGGAAAAAAGTCAGCAACAGGATCAACAAAAAGAGCATTACCGACTTCGCGGTACCGTACCCGAATCGGCTCACCACAAAGGCGGTCCGGTAGATGTCCAGAGATATGCTCGTCGTCGCCGTCCCTGGACCGCCGTTCGTCAGGCTGAAGATCACGTCAAACGCCTTCAGTCCGTTCGAAAGCGAGTAGAACACGCAGACGGTTATCGAGGGCATGATCATCGGCAGCGTTACTCGAAAAAAACGCGCCAACGGAGACGCACCGTCGATCATGGCAGCTTCGTGAAGGTCCCGCGGTACGGTCTGCAGGCCGGCGATATAGATCACCATGTAGAAGCCGATGGCCTGCCAAACCGACACCAGCGCAACGCTGAGAAACGCCATGTCCCCGTTGCCGAGCCAGCTCAGCTCAAACACCGGGAGGTGAGTCACCTGGAAGAAGGAGTCGAATCCCTTCGAAAATATGAATCGCCACACATATCCGATAACAATCAGGCTAATGATGTTCGGAATATAAAAAGCAACACGCAGCGCATTCTTTCCCCTGATTCTCGAATCGAGAAGTGCTGCAAGCGTGAGAGCGATGATGTTGGTCAATATCACGGTCAAAAGCGCAAGTTTCAATGTGAAGAAGAGTGCGCTCATCATACTTGGATCGTTGGTAATGAGCTCCCGATAGTTCGCGAAAGCGACAAATTGGGGTACTTTGTCGAGACCGTTCCACTTGGTAAATGAGTAGACAATACTCATGAGAAACGGCACTTCGACGGACAGGAGAATAGCCGCGAACGCCGGCATAGTGAACATCCCGAACACCAGGCCCTGATTGAGTCGTCTGTGGGTCAATGGTGACATAGTTGATCCTGAGGGCTGGAGCGCTTCCGCGCTCCAGCCGGCTGATTTTTGAACGACGCCGGGTAACCGGAGTTACTTCGCTGCGTTAGCGATCTTTGCGTACTGGGCATCGAGCGCTTTGAGTGTGTCCGCCCTGTTGGTCTGCCCCGCACAGTACCCCTGAAGAATAGCGCCGAGAGTCTGTTCTGTTCCAGTCGGCCACATCTGGTAGAACCACGGATAGGCAGGCACTCCCTTGTCGATCATGCTGACCGTCGCTTTGGCGATCTGGGAGTCGGGAGCGGCCGCTCCGATTATTGGGGAGAGCTGTTTGATCTTTCCGGGAATCCAGTTCTTGCCGTACTCGGACGTAGTAAGCCAGCGCAGCCAATCGAGGGCCGCCTGCAGGTTCTTACCGTCCTTGTAGACTCGAATCGTCTGATTGGAGTCATACATAACACCTGCGCCGTCCGGACTTGAGCCGACAGGACCCGGCATGAAACCGAGCTGTACATCCGGGTTCGTCTTCTTGATCGTATCCTCGGCCCAGTTACCCTGATGAATAATAGCGACCTTACCGGTTGCCAGCGAGGATGTCTGATCGTTGAAGTCGGACTCATTCGGTTTCGGCCCGCCGTACTTTTTGATGAGATCCAGAAGGTCGAAGACATTGTTCATTTCAGGAATATCGCTGAATTTCAGGCTGCCGGCGTTGAGTTTCTTCGCGAACGCTTCGAATCCGCCGTAGTTCTTGATGACTGCCGGCGCGAGCACCTGCCAGGCAGTCTGCGGCAGAACCCAGAACTCCTTGAACCCGGTTGCGAACGGCTGAATGCCGGCGTCCTGGATCTTTTGGGCCGCGGCGGCGAGCTCAGGGATTGTCCGCGGCAGAGTCTTGATGCCTACCTTGTCGAATACCGCCTTGTTGTAGATAAACGAGTGAGACTGCACCAGGAACGGATAACCGAGAACTCGACCATTTACCGTCACTCCCGCGAGCGCCGACGGCTGAATCTTCTTGATGAAATCCTGGTCGGTCATATCGTAGATGTAATCTTTGTAGGTGGTGTTGTCCGCGTACGCGCTGCTCATAAAGACGTCGGGAATGTCTCCCGAGTTGATCCGGCTGGTCAGTACGGTTCGGAAATCCGCCTGTTGGACGGTAATATCCAGGGTATTTCCCGTTTCGGCCTTATAGGCGGCCGTCATGTCATTGTACTGTTCCTGCAGTTCCGGGCTGTAGAACAGAAGGCTCAAAGTGGTAGCACCCTTCGCGCCGCTCTCATTCTGACCGCCCGCGAAAACCCAGACACCACAGAGAAGCAACGCAACCAGCAGTGAAAAGATCTTTTTCACACGTCCCTCCTTGAAAGTTCCAGTCCTTGCTTTTGCCAAGGAATATGATATACGTATATCATACGAATCGCCTGCGGTCAATGAAAAACTTCGCCGTCGTGATGACGCCGTTGTGATGATGGCTCACACGCGATTGAACTTGCGGTATAATAGCCGTCCAAATTGAATTCAAAGAGGCATCTGGTGCGCATAACGCAAAAGGAGATCAGTCGAAGGCTCGGGGTCTCTCTTATCACGGTAAGCCGCGCGCTGAATGATACCGGCTACGTTTCGAGAGAACTGAAAGAACGCATTCTGCAGTTTGCGAAATCAAACTCCTATGTTCCACACCGGGCCTCCCAGGTCCTCGTCCGGAACAAGACTCACCGGGTGGCGATGTTTTCCTCTTCGCTGCCGGCCTACTTCTGGGACGATATCCGGAAGGGCGTGATCGTAGCCGCTGAACAGATAAGACCTTTCGATTACGAAGTTCGATACCACACTATCGCTGAATCAGATTCCCGGGCATATCTTCGGACGCTCCGCAGGGAAATTAAGGAGGGCGCGGAAGCGTTCGCTTTCGTCTACCAGCGCATATACGATATGGACTCGATTCTGGATCTCGTCGATCACGCGGGAATCCCCTATGTTACCTTCAACGTCGACGCGCCTGAGGGCAATCGACTTTGCTACATCGGATCGGACTACCAGGCCGGGGGCCGCCTATCGGCCGAGTTCATAGGTAAGACGGTTGCCTTCAAACAGGATGCAAGCGTGCTCGTCATCACCGAGAACGAACGGGCCGATCGCTACGCGGATAAGCCCAACATCAACAGCGAGCGGCTGACCGGCTTCCTTGCCGTCATGCAGAAGCGCTTTCCTACCGTCGCCTGCCATGTTGAGCATATTACGACTCCACTCCAGGCCGAGCGAGCCGATACCCAAATTCCAGACATCCTGAGGAAACGTCGGGGGAGTGTTGACGCGGTCTATCTCATACCGGCGTTCAATTCGGTATTTCTGGAAGCACTCGAGGCACTTCGGTACAGGAGCACCGTGACCGTACTGCACGACCTTGACAATTCAGCGATGCACCACCTCGAAACGCACCTGCTGTCCGCGGTAATCTATCAGAACCCGATTCTCCAGGGTTACTACACGGTCAAAACGCTCGAGCACCTGCTGGAATCAAACAGACGCGACCGCATGGAGGGAATAGAAATAGTTTCAAACCTGATTCTGGCCGAGAACCGGAATCTCCACCGCAATCACTACGCCCTCATCACGTGATGAACCCACGAGTCGAGTGCTGGATTTTGCGTTTCCCCGCACCGTAATCTCGCCTGGGGGATATTTCATCTGCAGGGGCATAGAATCCGTACTGTTTGGTACCGCACTATCGTCGGGGGCGGGAGAGAGCCGGGTAGAGCTCTTTCTCCCGTCAGTCACAAAAGTTGTTTGCCGGAACGCAGGGGTTTGCCATTCAAACGCAGGATTCACTTGATCCCGAAGACTGGGTAAGAACGCGCGAGCAGGGCCACCGTATGCTCGACGACATGTTCGACTATCTCGAATCTATTCGTGAGCGACCGGTCTGGCAGCCGATTCCGGACATCGTGCGAAACTCAGTTCACGAAGAGCTCCCACGCGAACCCTCGAGTCTCGAGTCCGTCCACCGGAAGTTTATGAACGACATCCTGCCCTACGCGGTTGGAAACACTCACCCCGGATTCATGGGCTGGGTGCACGGCGGCGGGACCGCGGTCGGGATGCTCGCAGAAATGCTGGCCGCCGGGTTGAACGCGAATCTGGGAGGCCGCGACCAGATGCCGATCGAGATCGAACGTCAGATCGTCACGTGGGTCCGCGATCTGTTTCACTTCCCGCAGGGGGCGACCGGGCTCTTCGTAACCGGTACCTCAATGGCAAACCTCGTTGGAATACTGGTCGCCCGGTCCTCTGCCGGCGGTACCGCCGTGCGCCGGGGCGGACTGCACGCGATCGGCAGGCAGCTTACCGCCTACGCGTCGGTCGATTCGCACCTGTCGATTGCACGCGCAATGGAGATCTCCGGCATCGGCAGCGGCATGCTGCGACTGATCCCGCCGGGTGACCGGCAGGCGATGGATCTTTCGGCGCTGGAGGCCGCTATTCAGAAAGACCGGGAGGCGGGACACCAGCCATTCCTCGTCGTGGGGACCGCTGGCTCCGTGGATACCGGTACGATAGACGAACTTCCCGCGCTCGCGGATATCGCGGGCAGCCAGCGGCTCTGGTTCCATGTGGACGGAGCGTACGGTGCTCTGGCGATGCTCGCGCCAAACCTGGCGCCCCGACTTTCGGGCATCGAACGGGCCGACTCTATTGCGTTCGATTTTCACAAATGGGGGCAAGTTCCCTACGACGCGGGATTCCTCCTGGTACGGGACGGACTGCTTCACCGAGCGGCGTTCGCATCGCCTGTCTCATACCTCGCGCGCGAGGGGATCGCGATGGCCGCCGGTTCTCCCTGGCCGAGCGACCTTGGCGCGGATCTATCGCGCGGCTTCCGCGCCCTGAAAACCTGGTTCACTATCAAGGTGTACGGAATCGAGAAGCTTGGAGAGGTCATCTCGCGGACCTGCGAACTCGCCCGTTATATGGCCGAACGAATCACGGCCTCCGAGGCGCTCGAACTGCTCGCACCGGTGTCCCTCAATATCGTTTGTTTCGGGTATCGGTGCGACGATCCGGACCGCGTGAACCTCGCCGTCGCTTCCGCCATCCAGAGGTCTGGAACCGCGGCTCCGTCGACGGCGGTTGTCGGCGGGCGGACCGCTATTCGGGCAGCGATCGTGAACCACCGTACCGACCACCGGGACGTTGACGCCCTGTTGGATGCCGCGGTGATGTACGGCGCCGCGGAGGCCGCCCTCGAAAGGAAGAGCTCATGAGCGAAACCGACGCTATTATCGGGGTAGCGGCGCTCGCACGAATGGCCTTTTCGGGCGAAGATCTTCTCCCGCTCGCGGAGGGGATGATGCGTCGTGTCGAGCGGGAACCGGAAAATGCAGTCGCGCTCATGGATCTCTCGACAATCTTCTTTCTTCTTTTCAAGCCGGGAGTTGCGTTGTCGTTTCAGTCCCGTGCTCTCGAAATCACCGCTCACTACCAACTTGCCGCGCCGACGGGAAAAACGCCTATTCGCATGCTCGCGATCATGACCGCAGGCGACCTCATGGCAAATACGCCGATCGACTTCCTCCTCGCCAATTCGAACATTTCCCTCGACCTGCTCTACGTCTGTGCGGGACTTCCCTTTCCCGCGCCGGTACCTGAACACGACATCGCCTTTGTCGCGGTAGCCGATTCGGACGAAAACGCTCCGGTTCTCGAAATGCTGCAACAGCGCATGGAGGGATGGTCGCGGCCGGTGATAAACAGACCCGCGCGGATCGGCCGTACGACACGGGAGGGGACATTTGCGGCACTGAGAGCTGTTCCGGGTATAGAGATCCCACCGCAGTTTCGCGTGAGCAGGGTGGAACTCGAGGCGTTCGCAGCGGGCTCCCCACAGATCGGTGAGATCTTCCCCGTTGCCGGGGATTCAATCGTGGTTCGGCCGGTCGGTTCCCACGCGGGACGCGGACTCGAGAAGGTGGATGCGGATTCCCGCGGATCGCCGGATATTCGCGACTACCTGTCTTCCCATCCCGATGACCACTTCTATTTTTCTCCGTTCGTTGACTACCGCAGCGGGGACGGCTTTTTTCGGAAGTATCGGGTAGTCCTGATTGACGGAAAACCCTACGCCTCCCATATGGCGATTTCCAGCAACTGGATGGTCCATTACCTGAATGCGGGAATGATGGAAAGCGACGAAAAACGCCGCGAAGAAGAGCGTTTCATGGCGACGTTCGACGCCGGGTTTGCGGTTCGCCACCAAGAAGCGCTTCGCAGACTGAACGGTGTGTTCGACCTGGACTACCTCGTAGTCGATTGCGCAGAAAGCCGCGATGGGAGACTCCTCGTCTTCGAAGTGGACTCGAGCGCCGTCGTGCACGCGATGGACTCGGTTGAGATTTTCCCCTATAAGCACGAGCAGATGGGAAAGGTATTTGCCGCCTTCCAGCGAATGGTCGCGGAGCGTTGCGGCAAATGCCCTGAACCGGTATAGTTCGCCTAGATGACCTTTTCCGGGACAGCCAACATCTCCGACCGTGAGCTGCTCCGCGCGCTCAAACACCATTTTCGCTTTGACTCTTTTCGCCCGAACCAGCGGGCGATCGTCGATGCGGTGCTTGCAGGCCGCGACGTATTCGCCGCGCTTCCAACCGGCGGAGGAAAATCGCTCTGTTATCAGCTCCCGGCCCTCATCCGCGGCGGGTTGACGGTGGTGGTCAGTCCGCTCATCTCCTTGATGAAGGACCAGGTTGATGCCGCACGCGCCCAGGGAATCGCAGCGGCCTTCTTGAACAGCACCGTCTCCCCCGAACAGGCAAGGGAAACCTGGCACGATCTTGGTGCCGGCACGGTAAAACTCCTCTACGTCTCGCCCGAGCGGATATCAATACCCGAGTTCCGAAAGGCGTTGAACGGGTTCGCCCTCTCCCTGGTTGCAGTTGACGAGGCGCACTGCATCTCCGAGTGGGGTCACGAGTTCCGACCGGACTATCGCACGCTGGGTCTGCTGCGCTCGGAGTTCCCAACAGTTCCCATAGCTGCGTTCACGGCCACCGCTACCCGTCAGGTTCAGAGGGACGTTGTCCGTCTGCTCCACCTCAGGAAACCGATGGTTGTTCGCGCCAGCTTCGATCGACCGGAAATCTTCTACCGTGTCCGTCAGAAGGAGAAAAGCGTCGACCTTCAGATACTCCAGTTCATTCGCACTCACGCCGGTCAATCGGGCATTGTCTACCGCGGCACCCGAAAGGCGGTCGAGCAGACAACCGACCTGCTTTGCGCAAACGGCATCGACGCGGTCGCCTACCATGCAGGCGTCGCGGACGACGAGAGAAGGTCACGCCAGGAGGCGTTTGTCCGAAACGAGGTGTCGGTGGTTGTCGCGACAATCGCCTTTGGAATGGGTATCGACAAACCGAACGTTCGATGGGTCGTCCACGGCGACCTCCCCCGAAGCATCGAAGGATACTACCAGGAAACCGGCCGAGCCGCGCGAGACGGAAAAGACGCGGATACCGTTCTGTACTTCGGGCGGGGAGACATAGCGACGCTAAGATGGCACATCGGAAACATGGAATCATCCCAGGAGCGCGAACGCGCAGAACAACGGCTCCATGAGGTGATGCGTTTCGTCGAGTCAGCAGTCTGCCGGCGAAAGCAGCTTCTCGCCCATTTCGATGAAGACTACTCAGGGCAATGTGGGCGCTGTGACGTCTGCGCCGGCGAGGTTCGTCTCGAAGACACAACCATCGAAGCGCAAAAGCTGCTATCCGCTGCAGTCCGTACCGGGGAGGTATTTGGTGCTCACCATCTCGCAGATGTCGTACTCGGCAACTCCACCGATCGTGTGCTCGAGCGGCGCCACAACCGGCTGCCCACCTTCGGCGCCGGCGCGGACCGTGACCGCGCCTTCTGGCTTGCCTTGATCGGGGACCTTGCAGCGAACGGCTACCTGGTTCGCGGTGAGGGCAAGACGGCCGGCTTCCATCTGTCCGATCGTGGCAGGCTGCTTCTCGTCGGCAAGGAGACCTTTCGTACGCCGGAGCGAACGTCGGGGAATAGCGGCGCAGGAACCGCCGGCAAGGCGAAGAGTGCGCCGAAGGCAAAGGTTGTGCCGAAGGCAAAGGTTGTGCCGAAGGCAAAGGGGCCTGCCGGTGCTGCGAGCCGGCCCAACGTGGCGCCGCCAACCGCCGAACCCGGTCTCGCCCGGCCGGATCAGGAGCAGCTTTTTCAATGCCTGAAGCGCCTGCGCGCGCGACTCGCCCGCGAAAACCGTGTTCCGCCCTATCTCGTTTTCAACGACAAGACGCTCAAGGTTATGGTCCTGAACCGACCGACCGACGCGGCTGCGCTGTTGCGGTGTCACGGTGTGGGCGAACAGAAGCTCGATGCGTTCGGGAGAGCATTTCTCCAGGCGATTCACGAGTTCCTGGCGACGGGAGAATGCGCAGATTGATCTTTGCTTGAAGAGGGAGGGGGAACGGGATGAGCGGAAAAAGAAGCCCGGGAATTCTCGCACTTTGCGTCGTCGTCACGATAATGGTAGCGATAGCGGCAGGAGCCGGGGTATTTCTCCGCGGTGACGGGATCGCCGTGGCAATGAAGAGCCCGCGCGGCGAAACCTTCAGGATGGTCACATCGGGAATCTATCGCTTTAACGCCGAGCGCGCCGTTGCCGAAGGCACAGGCTGGGACTTCGTGACGCTATTTCTGACGGTGCCTGCAATCCTAATGGCGCTCCCATTTCTGGCGCGCGGATCGGTCAAGGCGAAACTCTTCGTGCTGGGCATTATGGCCTACTACTTCTACCAGTATCTCGAGTACGCGATGTTCTGGGCGTTTGGACCACTGTTCATTCTGTTCATCCTCATCTATGCCTCGGCGGCTGCGGCAATCGCCTGGATTGTCTCAACGATCAAGCTGTCCGACCTCCCACGACTGGCGTCAAACCATTTCCCGCGGCGGAGCGTCGCCGGTCTCACATTCGTGGTCGCCGCGGTGCTCGTCCTGATGTGGGTGAAGCGAATCGTCGACGCTCTCGGCGGCCGAATCGAGGGTGCGCTCTTCGGACAGACAACGATGGTGGTCCAGGCGCTCGATCTGGGTTTCATTGTCCCGCTTGCCGTGTTCACGGGAGTCATGATTCTTCGCCGCCGGCCCGTCGGGTATCTTTTGTCCACGATTTTTGTAGTCAAGGCGGTCGCAATGGCGACGGCTATCGCGGCAATGCTCGTTGTCGCCTGGTCGGTGGAAGGCGCGCTGGACACCGTTCCGTTTGCGTTTTTCGCCGCCGTAGCGCTCGCCTTCGCCCTCATCGGTGTGCGCATCTACCGAAGCATGAGCGACGATACCCGTCACCCGCGGGACATTGCGGCCCGTGCCGCCACGGCGAACGACTCCGAAAGTGTCGGGTGAGGGTGGATTGCCGCCGCAATATCGCCGAGTCGAACGCCGTTTCGCACAATCAGGGCCGCTTCGCCCATGATGTCGGCGGCGCCCTCGACGAGCGCGTGAACCCCGACAACCGTCTGGTCTTCGGATCGGTAGACGATGCGCAGCAGGCCCTCCGCTTCGCCGGAGATCTGCGCTCGTGCGTCCGACGCGAAATTGTATTCTGCGACGGCTATCTTCACCTCTTTTTCCTTTGCCGCCTCCTCAGTAAGTCCGACCATACCGATTTCGGGATGCGAAAAGATCACGGCAGAATTGTGCTCCGGGTTTGGGAACCCGACCTTCCGGTCCAGCAAATGCTGCGTGAGGGCTTGCGCCTGCGCTGTAGCCCAATGGGCAAACATAGGCTGGCCAACCACGTCCCCCAACGCATAGATATTCGGGTCGTTTGTGCGCAGCTGCCTGTCTACATGAATTCCGTGAGCATCCCAGACGACCCCGGTATTCTCCAGTCCAAGGCTATCCACGTTCGGTCGTCGCCCGACTACCGTCAGTACGACGCGTGCATCAGCCGTCCGCGCCTCCCCTTCCGAACGGTACGATACGCGAAGACCATCCGGTGCAGCGTCGATTCGCTCAACGGTAACGCCAGTTGCGATCGGTATCCCGCTTCTCGACAGCGATTCGGTGAGCCGGACCGCCAGCGGTTTGTCGACCGGCGTAAGAATCGAGGGCATCGCTTCGAGAATCGTGACTTCCGTGCCCAGCATGTGGAAAATCTGAGCCATCTCGATGCCGATTGGCCCACCGCCGACGACTATCATCGAACCGGGAACGTAGCCGATTCCGATGAGGCTCTCTGACGAGAGCACGCCGGGAAGGTCCGATCCTTCCACCGACAGCCGATTTGACACCGAGCCGGTCGCGACCGCTGCTCTGTCGAAGCTCACTTCAGAGACGCCGTCGGGTCCTTCAATCCGTACAACGCGGGGACCCGTAAAGCGGGCGCGCCCGAAAACCACGTTCAACGAGGGGATCTGTCGGACCGTCGAGAGCGCGCCCGCGGCCCGCGAATTCAGTATGGCGTGGCGCCTCGTCTGAATGGCCGCCCAATCGACCGTCGGTACCCCGTTCATCCCGGCAATCCCGAACTCGATTGCGCGAATTGCTGATCTGCGGACAATCGCAGATTCACGAAAGATCTTCGACGGGATGCAGCCGTGAAACAGGCAGGTACCGCCGAGGCCAGGACCATCTTCGACAAGCAGAACTCGTTTTCCGGCTTTCGCAACACCCATGGCAAGAGGGGTGCCAGCGGGCCCACCGCCTACGACGAGCAGGTCTACCGTCTGTTTTTCCATAATTCGTCTCCTCATCCCGGTTGTTACACCGCGGAAACACGCAATCTGTTTTGATGGGAGATAACTTATGCATATTTGGCTCTTTAGTCAAATAGTAGTTAAAAGATTCTGGGGTGACTCATGCGGGAAATCCCAAATTCTGATCGGACTTGACCAATTGTGCTTACTTGGCTATATTACCAATAAGTAACTATTGGAGCAAGAAGATCATTTTCGGCTTCACGTTGGCGCAAACGCGGAAACGTGAAATTGTCAGCTCTGGAGAAGAGGCTCTTGGTGACCATACTTTCGGTCGACGGAGGCGGCATTCGCGGTCTTTTGCCGGTGCGTGTTCTCGACGAGATTCGTCGGCGGTTGGAGGCGGCGGGTTCGCGAAAACCGCTTGCCGGACTGTTCGATCTGGTAGCGGGCACGTCCGCCGGCGCGATAGTCGCGCTTGGCATCACGGTCACGAACTCGGCGGGCGAGCCGCGATACTCACCGGGGGAGATCCTGGAGCTGTACGAACGTCGAGGAACCGAGATCTTCCCCGTCTCTTTTCGCAGCATGCTCCAAACCGCGGTGCAGGCGGTCCGCTTCAAGTATGCGCCGACAGGCCTGTGCCGCGTTCTTGCCGATACGTTCGGCGATTCCACTCTGCGCGACGCCGCGAGCTATCTTCTCATTACCAGTTTCGATACCGAAGCGATGCAGCCACACTGCATGAAGTATCTGCCCGACCGTTGCGAACCTTCAGACCGACCCAACTACCGTATGCGCGACGCGGCCCGTGCATCCTCGGCGGCTCCAACCTATTTCCCGCCCGCTCGCATCAGCCCGATCGGGCACCCGAACAGGCATTTCACCCTGGTCGATGGAGCAGTATTCGCAAACAACCCTGCGGGACTCGCCTTTGTCGAAGCGACCAAGATATTCCCGGATGAGTCTGAGTTCGTCGTGCTTTCACTGGGTACCGGCGATCCTCAACAGGGGTACAGCTACGACGAGATTCGGCGATGGGGATACATGGAATGGGTGAACCCTGCAAATGGATTTCCTATTGGAACCATCATGTCGGCAGGGCAAAGCGAAGCGGTGAGCCACCAGCTTCGCCGCATCAGTGGCGTCCGTTATATTCGAATCAATACCCCATTGAACGGCTGTTCTCCGGCCATGGATGATGCGGGGCCGAGGAACATAGCCTGCCTGCGCAGGCAAGCCGATCTCATGATCGCGAGCCACGACGCGGAAATAGGTCAACTGTGCGAGATACTCGTGGCTCGGACGGAGATGAGGACAACGAAGAGAGGCCATCGCGCGCGTGCATTCACTTGAGCGTCATTAGATAATTTTGGTAATATAGCCAAATAACCACGGCATTGCGTGTCCGCCCTGCGATATGTCTATCGCGGTCGGCAAAGAGAGGTACAACGAATGAAGAAGTTCATCGAGCGATTCAATCTCGCCTGGGGAGCAGCCGTCATGGGAACCGGGGTGCTCAGCATTCTCTCGAGTCAGGCAGGAGGACCGTTCGCGGCCGCCGCCCTGGTCCTTTTCGGAATCAACACTCTGGTTCTGGCGTACGCGCTGGTCTGTTGGATTCTCATGTGGTTTGCGGCGCCGAAAAAGATAGAATCGATTGTGAACGACGCATCAAAGCTGGTTTTTCTTCCCACTGTCCCTATCGGAGTGGTGGTGTACGCGAGCAACCTGATGTCGCTGCGCGGCCGGTACTTCCCCGGGCTCGCACCGATATTTCCGGCGATGTTGTGGCTCACCGCGAGCGTGCTGCTCATCGTTCTGGCAGTTCATTTTCTCGACCGGATATTCGCCAGCCCGGCCATCGAAATCCAACATTCGACCTTCGGGTGGCTGATACCTCCTGTGGCCCTTCTGGTGATTCCACTCGGTGCGCCTGCCGTGGTCGGCGCATTCTCCCCGCAGTTTGCGCAGCTGCTCGTGCTCCTGTCTCTCGCTGGCTGGGGCGCCGGTTTTTTTGCCTATCTCTTCGTGAACGCCGCGATAACCCACCGCTACTTCTTCCATGAAATGCCGGTAAATCAGATGACCCCAACCGTCTGGGTCGGCCTCGGACCCGTTGGCGCCGGTGCCGCAGGACTCCTTTCGCTCACCCAGGCAGCCGACAAAATGCCGGGGCTCCAGGGGATTGGCAACATAGGCTATTTCCTCGCGGTGATGATCTGGGGCTTTGGTTTCGTCTGGTATCTTGTCTCACTGGTGCTTACGGCGCGCAAAGCGATTTTCGAGCGGATACCCTACACTATGGGGTTCTGGGCATTCACCTTTCCGCTCGGGGCCTTTGCACTTGCCACCAGGCTTCTGGCCCTTCGCACCGGGTTCGCAGCTGTCGATGTGCTGTTCTGGATTTTGTTCGCCAATCTCTGGGTGTTCTGGCTCGTGACGGCTTTCCGAACGGCGAAATTCGTCGCCAAGGGGAGCTGATCCTCCCCCAGACGGTACCGCGGAAAGGTCCGCGGTACCGTCGACCATGCCTGGCAAACAACAGTCGCAATTCATCCCAAACTGAGTCGTACGCCAAAATCGTTCCTCCGGTCGCGGCAGTAGCGGAAGGCCACCCAGGCGGATAGAACGGCAGGGATGCAGGAATTTGTTGACAGATTTCGAAATTGGCAGCAGAAGTAGTCTTGGCGAGACAAATTATCTCTTTGTTCAGCATACCAGATCAGCTTGGACGGAGGACGCCCATGTTAGTGCTGTTGGCTTCACTGCCGATTCTTCTCACCATTGTGCTGATGGTCGGATTCACCTGGCCCGCAAAATGGGTTATGCCCATTGCGTGGGTGACCGCACTTGCTCTCGCCGCGATAGTATGGCGAGTGCCGCTTCAGTGGCTCGCCGGAGCGTCTGTATACGGAGCGCTGAGCGGAGTCAATATCCTGATCATTGTGTTCGGCGCCATACTGCTCATGAATACGCTTCGCAACGGCGGCGCAATTCAGGCGATAAACCGCACCTTTTTCGGAATAAGCCCGGATCGCCGATACAGGCGATTATCGCGGCTTTTCTTTTCGTAGCGCTGGTGGAAGGAGCCGCGGGATTCGGAACGCCGGCGGCCCTTGCCGGTCCCCTCATGGTCGGTCTCGGCTTCCCGCCGATGGCAGCGGCGACGTTGGCACTGATCGGTGACAGTACGCCCGTGAGTTTCGGGGCGGTAGGTACGCCGATCATCGGCGGTGTCTCAACTATTCTCGGCTCCTCGGATATCGTCAACTCGATCAAGGGCGTCGGAATGACCACCGGTGACTTCCTCCACCAGGTGGGGGTGTGGTCGGCCATTCCGCACGCAATCATCGGGACTTTCATTCCGCTCATGATTGTCGTCGTCCTCACGCGGTTTTTCGGACCGGACAAATCCTACCGCGACGGGTTCGCCGTCGCGCCGTTTGCAATCTTCGCGGGATTGAGCTTTACCGTTCCCTACCTCCTCATCGCCATCTTCGTCGGACCCGAGCTCCCGTCACTGCTCGGAGCGCTGATCGGTCTCGCGGTTACGATCTTCGGAGCACGCCGTGGATTTCTCCAGCCGAAAGCAGCCTGGAATTTCGCCCCGCGTGAATCGTGGAACCCTGGCTGGGCGGGCTCGGTGGAGGCCGGTTGACGGGGAGAGTCGAAGATCGGCGCCGTTCTGGCCTGGACCAGCCCTACCTCCAGGGTTCCACGATTCACGCGGGGCGAAATTCCAGGCTGCTTTCGGCTGGAGAAATCCACGGCGTGCTCCGAAGATCGTAACCGCGAGACCGATCAGCGCTCCGAGCAGTGACGGGAGCTCGGGTCCGACGAAGATGGCGATGAGGAGGTAGGGAACGGTAAAGCTCAATCCCGCGAAGATTGCAAACGGCGCGACGGCGAACCCGTCGCGGTAGGATTTGTCCGTCCCGAACCAGGTGAGGACGACGACAATCATGAGCGGAATGAAAGTCCCGATGATTGCGTGCCAAATGGCCAACCACACCCCCACCTGGTGGAGGAAGTCACCGGTGGCCATTCCGACGCCCTTGATCGAGTTGACGATATCCGAGGAGCCGAGAATAGTTGAGACACCGCCGATGATCGGCGTACCTACCGCCCCGAAACTCCGGGCTACTGTCACCGATCAGTGCCAACGTCGCCGCTGCCATCGGCGGGAAGCCGAGACCGACCATGAGGGGACCGGCAAGGGCCGCCGGCGTTCCAAATCCCGCGGCTCCTTCCACCAGCGCTACGAAAAGAAAAGCCGCGATAATCGCCTGTATCCGGCGATCCGGGCTTATTCCGAAAAAGGT
This sequence comes from uncultured Spirochaetota bacterium, assembly GCA_963832675.1. Classification (GTDB taxonomy): domain Bacteria; phylum Spirochaetota; class Spirochaetia; order DSM-27196; family DATKUC01; genus DATKUC01. The sequence goes on from CAWHUY010000036.1 coordinate 72,680, forward strand.
GCGCTTTATCGCCTGAATTGCGCCGCCGTTGCAAGCGTATTCATGAGCAGTTGGCGCCGAACACAATGATCAGGATATTGACTCCGCTCAGCGCTCCGTATACAGACGCTCCGGCGAGCCACTGAAGCGGCACTCGCCATACTATCGCGGCGAGAGCAAGTGCGGTCACCCACGCAATGGGCATAACCCATTTTGCGGGCCAGGTGAATCCGACCATCAGCACAATGGTGAGAAGAATCGGCAGTGAAGCCAACAGCACTAACATGGGCGTCCTCCGTCCAAGCTGATCTGGTATGCTGAACAAAGAGATAATTTGTCTCGCCAAGACTACTTCTGCTGCCAATTTCGAAATCTGTCAACAAATTCCGCATCCCTACCATTCTATCCGCCTGGGTGGCCTTCCGCTACTGCCGCGACCGGAGGAAGGATTTTGGCGTACGACTCAGTTTGGGATGAATTGCGACTGTTGTTTGCCAGGCATGGTCGACGGTACCGCGGACCTTTCCGCGGTACCGTCTGGGGGAGGATCAGCTCCCCTTGGCGACGAATTTCGCCGTTCGGAAAGCCGTCACGAGCCAGAACACCCAGAGATTGGCGAACAAAATCCAGAACAGCACATCGACAGCTGCGAACCCGGTGCGAAGGGCCAGAAGCCTGGTGGCAAGTGCAAAGGCCCCGAGCGGAAAGGTGAAGCCCAGAACCCCATAGTGTAGGGTATCCGCTCGAAAATCGCTTTGCGCGCCGTAAGCACCAGTGCGACAGGATACCAGACGAAACCGAAGCCCCAGATCATCACCGCGAGGAAATAGCCTATGTTGCCAATCCCCTGGAGCCCCGGCATTCTGTCGGCTGCCTGGGTGAGCGAAAGGAGCCTGCGGCACCGGCGCCAACGGGTCCGAGGCCGACCCAGACGGTTGGGGTCATCTGATTTACCGGCATTTCATGGAAGAAGTAGCGGTGGGTTATCGCGGCGTTCACGAAGAGATAGGCAAAAAAACCGGCGCCCCAGCCAGCGAGAGACAGGAGCACGAGCAGCTGCGCAAACTGCGGGGAGAATGCGCCGACCACGGCAGGCGCACCGAGTGGAATCACCAGAAGGGCCACAGGAGGTATCAGCCACCCGAAGGTCGAATGTTGGATTTCGATGGCCGGGCTGGCGAATATCCGGTCGAGAAAATGAACTGCCAGAACGATGAGCAGCACGCTCGCGGTGAGCCACAACATCGCCGGAAATATGGTGCGAGCCCGGGAAGTACCGGCCGCGCAGCGACATCAGGTTGCTCGCGTACACCACCACTCCGATAGGGACAGTGGGAAGAAAAACCAGCTTTGATGCGTCGTTCACAATCGATTCTATCTTTTTCGGCGCCGCAAACCACATGAGAATCCAACAGACCAGCGCGTACGCCAGAACCAGAGTGTTGATTCCGAAAAGGACCAGGGCGGCGGCCGCGAACGGTCCCCTGCCTGACTCGAGAGAATGCTGAGCACCCCGGTTCCCATGACGGCTGCTCCCCAGGCGAGATTGAATCGCTCGATGAACTTCTTCATTCGTTGTACCTCTCTTTGCCGACCGCGATAGACATATCGCAGGGCGGACACGCAATGCCGTGGTTATTTGGCTATATTACCAAAATTATCTAATGACGCTCAAGTGAATGCACGCGCGCGATGGCCTCTCTTCGTTGTCCTCATCTCCGTCCGAGCCACGAGTATCTCGCACAGTTGACCTATTTCCGCGTCGTGGCTCGCGATCAGAGATCGGCTTGCCTGCGCAGGCAGGCTATGTTCCTCGGCCCCGCATCATCCATGGCCGGAGAACAGCCGTTCAATGGGGTATTGATTCGAATATAACGGACGCCACTGATGCGGCGAAGCTGGTGGCTCACCGCTTCGCTTTGCCCTGCCGACATGATGGTTCCAATAGGAAATCCATTTGCAGGGTCACCCATTCCATGTATCCCCATCGCCGAATCTCGTCGTAGCTGTACCCCTGTTGAGGATCGCCGGTACCCAGTGAAAGCACGACGAACTCAGACTCATCCGGGAATATCTTGGTCGCTTCGACAAAGGCGAGTCCCGCAGGGTTGTTTGCGAATACTGCTCCATCGACCAGGGTGAAATGCCTGTTCGGGTGCCCGATCGGGCTGATGCGAGCGGGCGGGAAATAGGTTGGAGCCGCCGAGGATGCACGGGCCGCGTCGCGCATACGGTAGCTGGGTCGGTCTGAAGGTTCGCAACGGTCGGGCAGATACTTCATGCAGTGTGGCTGCATCGCTTCGGTATCGAACTGGTAATGAGAAGATGGCTCGCGGCGTCGCGCAGAGTGGAATCGCCGAACGTATCGGCAAGAACGCGGCACAGGCCTGTCGGCGCATACTTGAAGGGGACCGCCTGCACCGCGGTTTGGAGCATGCTGCGAAAAGAGACGGGGAAGATCTCGTTCCTCGACGTCGTACAGCTCCAGGATCTCCCCCGTTAAGTATCGTGGCCCGCCCGCCGAGTTCGTGACCGCGATGCCAAGCGCGACTATCGCGCCGGCGGACGTGCCCGCTACCAGATCGAACAGTCCGGCAAGCGGTTTTCGCGAACCCGCCGCCTTAACCGCCGACGAATCTCGTCGAGAACACGCACCGGCAAAAGACCGCGAATGCCGCCTCCGTCGACCGAAAGTATGGTCACCAATAGCCTCTTCCAATAGCTGACAATTTCACGTTTCCGCGTTTGCGCCAACGTGAAGCCGAAAATGATCTTCTTGCTCCAATAGTTACTTATTGGTAATATAGCCAAGAATACAATCGCTCAAGTCCATCAGATTTGGGATTTCCCGCATGAGTCACCCCGAGAATCTTTTAACTACTATTTGACTAAAGAGCCAAATATGCATAAGTTATCTCCCATCAAAACAGATTGCGTGTTTCCGCGGTGTAACAACCGGGATGAGGAGACGAATTATGGAAAAACAGACGGTAGACCTGCTCGTCGTAGGCGGTGGGCCCGCTGGACCCCTCTTGCCATGGGTGTTGCGAAAGCCGGAAACGAGTTCTGCTTGTCGAAGATGGTCCTGGCCTCGGCGGTACCTGCCTGTTTCACGGCTGCATCCCGTCGAAGATCTTTCGTGAATCTGCGATTGTCCGCAGATCAGCAATTCGCGCAATCGAGTTCGGGATTGCCGGGATGAACGGGGTACCGACGGTCGATTGGGCGGCCATTCAGACGAGGCGCCACGCCATACTGAATTCGCGGGCCGCGGGCGCGCTCTCGACGGTCCGACAGATCCCCTCGTTGAACGTGGTTTTCGGGCGCGCCCGCTTTACGGGTCCCCGCGTTGTACGGATTGAAGGACCCGACGGCGTCTCTGAAGTGAGCTTCGACAGAGCAGCGGTCGCGACCGGCTCGGTGTCAAATCGGCTGTCGGTGGAAGGATCGGACCTTCCCGGCGTGCTCTCGTCAGAGAGCCTCATCGGAATGGCTACGTTCCCGGTTCGATGATAGTCGTCGGCGGTGGGCCAATCGGCATCGAGATGGCTCAGATTTTCCACATGCTGGGCACGGAAGTCACGATTCTCGAAGCGATGCCCTCGATTCTTACGCCGGTCGACAAACCGCTGGCGGTCCGGCTCACCGAATCGCTGTCGAGAAGCGGGATACCGATCGCAACTGGCGTTACCGTTGAGCGAATCGACGCTGCACCGGATGGTCTTCGCGTATCGTACCGTTCGGAAGGGGAGGCGCGGACGGCTGATGCACGCGTCGTACTGACGGTAGTCGGGCGACGACCGAACGTGGATAGCCTTGGACTGGAGAATACCGGGGTCGTCTGGGATGCTCACGGAATTCATGTAGACAGGCAGCTGCGCACAAACGACCCGAATATCTATGCGTTGGGGGACGTGGTTGGCCAGCCTATGTTTGCCCATTGGGCTACAGCGCAGGCGCAAGCCCTCACGCAGCATTTGCTGGACCGGAAGGTCGGGTTCCCAAACCCGGAGCACAATTCTGCCGTGATCTTTTCGCATCCCGAAATCGGTATGGTCGGACTTACTGAGGAGGCGGCAAAGGAAAAAGAGGTGAAGATAGCCGTCGCAGAATACAATTTCGCGTCGGACGCACGAGCGCAGATCTCCGGCGAAGCGGAGGGCCTGTCGCATCGTCTACCAATCCGAAGACCAGACGGTTGTCGGGGTTCACACGCTCGTCGAGGGCGCCGCCGACATCATGGGCGAAGCGGCCCTGATTGTGCGAAACGGCGTTCGACTCGGCGATATTGCGGCGGCAATCCACCCTCACCCGACACTTTCGGAGTCGTTCGCCGTGGCGGCACGGGCCGCAATGTCCCGCGGGTGACGGGTATCGTCGCTCATGCTTCGGTAGATGCGCACACCGATGAGGGCGAAGGCGAGCGCTACGGCGGCGAAAAACGCAAACGGAACGGTGTCCAGCGCGCCTTCCACCGACCAGGCGAGACCGAGCATTGCCGCGATAGCCGTCGCCATTGCGACCGCCTTGACTACAAAAATCGTGGACAAAAGATACCCGACGGGCCGGCGGCGAAGAATCATGACTCCCGTGAACACGGCAGCGGGACAATGAAACCCAGATCGAGCGCCTGGACCACCATCGTTGTCTGTCCGAAGAGCGCACCCTCGATTCGGCCGCCGAGAGCGTCGACGATTCGCTCACCCACATCAGGACGAGCATCGCGGCGACCACGAATGTGAGACCGGCGACACTCCGCCGCGGGAAATGGTTTGACGCCAGTCGTGGGAGGTCGGACAGCTTGATCGTTGAGACAATCCAGGCGATTGCCGCAGCCGCCGAGGCATAGATGAGGATGAACAGAATGAACAGTGGTCCAAACGCCCAGAACATCGCGTACTCGAGATACTGGTAGAAGTAGTAGGCCATAATGCCCAGCACGAAGAGTTTCGCCTTGACCGATCCGCGCGCCAGAAATGGGAGCGCCACTAGGATTGCAGGCACCGTCAGAAATAGCGTCACGAAGTCCCAGCCTGTGCCTTCGGCAACGGCGCGCTCGGCGTTAAAGCGATAGATTCCCGATGTGACCATCCTGAAGGTTTCGCCGCGCGGGCTCTTCATTGCCACGGCGATTCCGTCACCGCGGAGAAATACCCCGGCTCCTGCCGCTATCGCTACCATTATCGTGACGACGACGCAAAGTGCGAGAATTCCCGGGCTTCTTTTTCCGCTCATCCCGTTCCCCCTCCCTCTTCAAGCAAAGATCAATCTGCGCATTCTCCCGTCGCCAGGAACTCGTGAATCGCCTGGAGAAATGCTCTCCCGAACGCATCGTGCTTCTGTTTGCCCACACCGTGACACCGCAACACGTAGCTGCGTCGGTCGGTCGGTTCAGGACCATAACCTTGAGCGTCTTGTCGTTGAAAACGAGATAGGGCGGAACACGGTTTTCGCGGGCGAGTCGCGCGCGCAGGCGCTTCAGGCATTGAAAAAGCTGCTCCTGATCCGGCCGGGCGAGACCGGGTTCGGCGGTTGGCGGCGCCACGTTGGGCCGGCTCGCAGCACCGGCAGGCCGAGCCTTTGCCTTCGGCACAACCTTTGCCTTCGGCACAACCTTTGCCTTCGGCGCACTCTTCGCCTTGCCGGCGGTTCCGGCGCCGTCATTCCCCGACGTTCGCTCCGGCGTACGAAAGGTCTCCTTGCCGACGAGAAGCAGCCTGCCACGATCGGACAGATGGAAGCCGGCCGTCTTGCCCTCACCGCGAACCATGGTAGCTGTTCGCTGCAAGGTCCCCGATCAAGGCAAGCCAGAAGGCGCGGTCACGGTCCGCGCCGGCGCCGAAGGTGGGCAGCCGGTTGTGGCGCCGCTCGAGCACACGATCGGTGGAGTTGCCGAGTACGACATCTGCGAGATGGTGAGCACCAGATACCTCCCCGGTACGGACCGCAGCGGATAGCAGCTTTTGCGCTTCGATGGTTGTGTCTTCGAGACGAACCTCGCCGGCGCAGACGTCACAGCGCCCACATGGCCCTGAGTAGTCTTCATCGAAATGGGCGAGAAGCTGCTTTCGCCGGCAGACTGCTGACTCGACGAAACGCATCACCTCATGGAGCCGTTGTTCTGCGCGTTCGCGCTCCTGGGATGATTCCATGTTTCCGATGTGCCATCTTAGCGTCGCTATGTTCCCCCGCCCGAAGTACAGAACGGTATCCGCGTCTTTTCCGTCTCGCGCGGCTCGGCCGGTTTCCTGGTAGTATCCTTCGATGCTTCGGGGGAGGTCGCCGTGGACGACCCATCGAACGTTCGGTTTGTCGATACCCATTCCAAAGGCGATTGTCGCGACAACCACCGACACCTCGTTTCGGACAAACGCCTCCTGGCGTGACCTTCTCTCGTCGTCCGCGACGCCTGCATGGTAGGCGACCGCGTCGATGCCGTTTGCGCAAAGCAGGTCGGTTGTCTGCTCGACCGCCTTTCGGGTGCCGCGGTAGACAATGCCCGATTGACCGGCGTGAGTGCGAATGAACTGGAGTATCTGAAGGTCGACGCTTTTCTCCTTCTGACGGACACGGTAGAAGATTTCCGGTCGATCGAAGCTGGCGCGAACAACCATCGGTTTCCTGAGGTGGAGCAGACGGACAACGTCCCTCTGAACCTGACGGGTAGCGGTGGCCGTGAACGCAGCTATGGGAACTGTTGGGGACTCCGAGCGCAGCAGACCCAGCGTGCGATAGTCCGGTCTGGAACTCGTGACCCCACTCGGAGATGCAGTGCGCCTCGTCAACAGCAACACCAACTGAACCAGTAGAGGACACAG
>CAWHUY010000037.1:0-23965 GCA_963832675.1 uncultured Spirochaetota bacterium
GTACGGTCGACACGGTGGAAGCGGCTACGCCCGCAAGTCTTGTTACATCGTGGATCGTTACCGATTTTCCGCCCATTCGCCACTCACCTTGTGCAGTTCCTGCGCGGCGAAACGATTCGCCAAACGATTACCGACGATACCACGGTTGACGGCGCCTGTCAAGCAAATGCGCTTCGCAGGGTGCCGCCCGGTGAGAGGCACAAAGCACGGCTGCCCGCGAAGGACGGGATGGGATAGGTAAATGTTGTTAATATAACAACATATATGCAACAATTACGGGAAAAGTATTGATTCACGCCGCAGCGGAACACCGACGTTGTCGCGGAAAGTGTTTGACAGGCAAAAAATTCGCGTGTATGATGATCGAAAGTCCAGCGAAACGTTTCGCTGGACATGAAAGACGAGGAGCATTAACACGCGCCATGAAGTACACGCCGTTCTATGACAAGGAAACCAGCGTCTCCAAAATCTGTCTCGGCACGATGAATTTCGGGGACAAATGCGATTATCGCCAATCCGAGGCGATCGTAAAAACCGCCGTCGATCTCGGCATCAACTTTTTTGACACCGCTCCCATGTATTCCGCCGGCGTCGCCGAGGAGTTTCTCGGCCGTGCGATTCAGGGCAAACGGGATCAGTTTTTCATCGCAACCAAGGTCCACGCCGGGCTCGATGAGGCAACCATCCTGAAGAGCATCGATGAGAGTCTTGCACGGCTGCGCACCGACCATGTCGACCTCTATCTCATTCACTGGCCGGCCACGGGCATGAATCTAAAAGGGATGATGAGCGGGCTATCGCGCGTGGCCGCCTCCGGAAAGGCGCGGTACGTGGGGTGTTGCAACTTTCCCGCGTGGCTCGTCGGTTCTTCCAACCTCGTCGCCGCAGAAAACGGCTGGCCGAAACTTGTCTGCAACCAGGTTGCCTACAACCTGATCGAGCGGGGCGTGGAGGTAGAGGTTCTGCCGCAGGCGGTGACGGAAGGGATTTTCATAACCGCCTACCGGCCGCTCGCGGTCGGACTGCTCACGGGGACTTTTCGGCCGGGAAAACCGTTGGACCCGGCAAAACGTGGCACCACAGATTCAAGGGTCATCACCTGGCTCTCACAGCACGGGGGATCAATCGATCGCTTTGTCCGTTTCAGCGAAGCGCGCGGATACGAGCCGGCGCAGGTTGCAACCGCGTGGGTGAACCGGTCGCCGGCGATCGGCGCACCCATCGTCGGTGCCAGCTCGCCCGGTCAGGTCGAAGCCGCTGCCGCCAGTACGGACATCTCCCTGACCGAAGAGGACTACCGCGATATCACCGATCTGTTCGACACCGAGGTCAAAGAGGAGGGGCTGCAGCTTTTCCCGGGGCTGAAATACAACTATCCGCGTCTGCGCCGGACTTTGTCCTTGGCGAATAGAGAATAGCTGTAATCCCCGGAGGAAACCGAACGAATGTCCGATTCGAATGGTAACACGACGACGAACCAGGAAACCTCTCGAATCGGACTGCTCGAAGCGCGCAACGTGACCATGATTTTCCCCGGAGTCCGCGCCCTCAACGACATTGATTTTGCCCTCGACAAACAGGAGATCCATGCGCTCGTCGGCGAAAACGGCGCGGGAAAATCGACGCTCATCAAGATTATCTGCGGCGTCTACCAGCCGACAAAGGGGACACTTTTTCTGGAGGGCGCGGAGACGGCAATCCATACTCCGGCCGACGCGTTGCGTCTTGGGATCGTACCGGTCCACCAGGAGTTGAACCTCGAACCCTACCTGTCGGTCGCCGAGAACATCTTCCTGGGTCGCCAGCCGTTGAACCGCTTTCACCTGGTCGATCACCGCCGCATGAACGAGATGGCTTCCGCCTGGCTCGGCGAGCTCGGGATCTCCACCGATCCGACGCTCCCGGTCGGCATGATCTCGGTGGCCGAGCGTCAGATGGTATCCATCGCCCGGGCGGTGTCATTGAATGCCAGGCTGATGATCTTCGATGAACCCACCGCCTCGCTCGCCGGTCGGGAGACAGAGCTCCTTTTCGCCGTCATCCGAAATTTGAAGGCGAAAGGAATCGGAATCATCTACATTTCGCACCGCATGGAGGAGATCTTCGGGCTGTGCGACCGGCTGACGATCATGCGCGACGGCAACGTGATCACCACGTCCGCCGTCGCCGATATCTCTGCGGACGAGATCATCCGAAAGATGATCGGTCGCGATCTCGGCGAAAGCTATGCGGCATTGCGGGGCGTGACATCCGCCCCGGTTCTGGAGGTGAAGAACCTGTCGGTCCCGGGGCTTCTCAGAAGTGTCTCGTTCACGCTTCACAAAGGCGAAATCCTCGGCTTGGCGGGGCTTGTCGGTGCGGGGCGGACCGAGCTCGCCCGTGCAATCATGGGGGACCTGAAGCACGATGCCGGGCAGATCCGTATCGACGGGAAGAAGGTGAACATCACGCACCCGCAGGCGGCGGTCAAAGCGGGCATCGGTCTTGTCCCCGAAGAACGCAAAGAACTCGGACTGGTACTCGGCCTCTCTGTAAAGAAAAATATTTCCATCGCGATCCTCAGCCGGCTGTCGCGCCTCGGGCTCGTCCGTACCAGAAACGAGACCGCCATCGCGCGCGAGTACGTGGACCGGCTTGCGATCAAGACTCCGTCACTTCTACAGAAGGTGCAGTACTTGAGCGGCGGTAATCAGCAGCGGGTGGTCATTGCGAAGTGGCTCGCTACGCGTCCGAAGATTCTGCTCGTCGACGAGCCGACACGCGGCATCGATGTCGGGGCGAAATCGGAGATCCATCGCCTTCTCATCGACCTCGCGCGGCAGGGCGTCGCCATTTTGATGATTTCGTCCGAACTGCCTGAGGTGCTCGCGATGAGCGATCGCATCCTTGTCATGCGGGAAGGTGAACTGGTTGCGGATTTGCCCGGCCGCACGACCACCGAAGAGGAAATCCTGCGGCATGCGACAGGGGAGACGACCGCGAAATGAATCAGATGATCGGCGAACCGGGCAAAACGATTGCGGAACCTGTCCCAGCCGGGCGAACCTGGAAAACCTTGGCGGTGGAGATTCTCCGCGAGCAGACTGCGGTTATCCTTCTGGTGGTCCTCGTTATCGTGGGCGGCCTCATTTCAGATGTCTTTTTCACCTATCAGAACTTTCTCAATATCCTCTGGATCGTCTCGGTCCTCGGCATCATCTCGCTCGGCCAGACGATGCTGCTGCTCACCGGCAACTTCGACATGTCAGTTGCCTATACCGTGGGACTCGCGGGCGTCGTGACGGTGATGTCCCAGCTTTCCGGCGCGGGATTGGTGCTCTCGATTGCGCTCGGGCTGGGAGCCGGCGCGCTCGTCGGTGCGGTGAACGGCTCCATCGTTGTACTCACCGGAGCGAATCCGTTCCTTGTTACGCTTGGGACGAGCACGCTTGTCTACTCTATCAATCTCACGATAACGCAGGCGAAGACCTGGTACGCGCCGATCAAGGAATTCGCGTTTCTCGGTCAGGGCAAAGTGTTCGGCGGAGTCCAGATTTCGGTGGTCCTGTTTCTCGCGCTCGCCGTTATTCTGGAGTTCATCATCAGGCGAACGCCCTACGGCCGATCGCTCGCGATCATCGGATTGAATCAGCGAGCCGCGGTTCTTTCAGGGATCCGCACCAACTGGATCAAGATGGGGACGTTCATTCTCTGCGGAGCGACCGCAGCGTTCGCGGGGCTCGTGATGACCTCGCGCACCGGAAGCACCGTAGCTAACGCAGGCGCGGGCATGGACTTTGAGTCGCTGATCGCGTCGGTTCTCGGCGGCACGAGCCTGTTCGGAGGGCGTGGCGGGACTCTGCGCACCGTCGTGGGTGTTCTCGTGCTCGGGATTCTGGACAACCTGCTTATCCTCATCAACACACCCTATGAGGCCCAGCAGATTGCCAAGGGTGCGGTCTTCATCCTTGTGGTCTGGATCGACAGTGCGGTGCACAGCAAATGAAATACCAGGCGTTCTTGCTGAAAGCCGGTCAAACCATCCTCCGGCAGCCGATTGTGGTGCTCTTCGTGGTTCTGTTCATCGTTTTTACCGCAAGTGTCGGCGAGTTGTTCGTCAGTGCGGTCAATATCGAAAACGTGGCGCGTCAGATATCCTTCGATCTGCCCGTGGCTCTCAGCCTGACCACGGTGCTTCTGGCCGGCGGCCTCGATCTATCGGTGGGATCGGTAATGTCGATGGCGGCCGCACTTTCGATCGGTTTGCAGCCGCAGGGCACGGCATTCGCGGTCGTGACTGCCCTGGCGTTCGGCGTGCTCGTCGGTGCGGTAAACGGAGTGCTTGTCACCCGCGGCGGAATCGTACCGTTCATCGCGACCCTGGGCACGATGACGCTCGTCAATGGAATCATGCTTACCTACACCGGACAGCGTCCCTCCGCCGGGCACGACGACGCGTTCACCTTCTGGGGCAGCGGCTCGGTTGGACCGATTCCGGTGCCGTTCATCATTGTGGTTTTGATGCTCGGAATCCTCCATCTTATTTTCCGATATACGAAATTCGGCAGGAACCTGTATGCGAGTGGCGGAAATCCGGAAGCGGCCTACCTCGCAGGGATAAGCGTGCAGCGAACCCGATTCATCTCCTATCTGATGAGCGGTTTCATGGCGGCCGTTTCGGGCGTGTTACTCTCTTCGCTTTTGAACTCCTCATCCCCGCACATCGGGCTGGATACACCTCTGTGGGCGATTGCGGCGGCAATCATGGGCGGTGCCAGCCTGCTTGGCGGAAGGGGGAGCGCTATAGGCACGCTGTTCGGTGTGCTGTCGCTCGGGATGCTGGCGAACGGGATGAACCTTCTCGGCGTGCACTCTTACTACCAGATAGGCATCAAGGCGCTGATCCTGATCTTTGTGGTGGCGTTGGACGCGGTACTTACGACAAACACGCGAAAAAAACTGATGAGAACGATGGTGCGCTCGGCGCAGTAGCGTCCATCGTCCAAGGAGGCCGGCTATGAACAGCTGCTAGGAACTGGTTACCGACATCGGGGCAGAGGCAGAGGGAAATGTGCAGTCGAACTAAGGAGGCTGATATGAAGTTTTTTGCGAAGTTGGTTCCTATTCTCATAGTCCTTGCATTGGCCATATCGTGCGCGCCAAAGAGCGCGAGCGCGGCCAAGGATTCGGCGACAGCGGGCGCGGCACCCGAGAAACCGACGCTCAACATCGTCGTTATTCACAACAATGCAGATCATCCGTCGATCACCGCTATTGTCAAAGGAATGAACGACGAAGGCGCGATCTACAATGCCAAGATAACCTATTTTGATCCAGCTTTTGATCCACAGAAGCAGGCGTCGATGATTGCCGACGCCATTGCGCGCAAGCCGGATGTTATCGTCGTGAACGCCGTTGATCCGACCGCGGTGATCGAGCCGATCAAGAAAGCGTTCGAAGCGGGCATACCGGTCATCACGCAGAATGCGAACGTGGCGCCGGAGGGGTACAAGTACATCAAGACCTTCGTCGGTTCACAGTCGTACGACCAGGGGTACGCCGTGGGCAAGATGATGGCCGAGAAGCTCGGAAAGAGCGGCAATATCATTTTCATCGGCGGAAAGACCGGGCAGACCGATTACGTAAACCGCGTCCAGGGTGCAAAAGACGCGCTCAACGCCGCTGGCGTAGCCTTCAAGGTGCTCGCCGATCAACCGGCCGACTGGAGCCAGGACAAGTCGCTGGCGGTCATGCAGGACCTTCTTACCCGTTATCCGAAGGGAATCGACGCGGTCTACGCGGTTGACGACCCCATGGCTCTCGGCGCGTTGAAAGCGATAGTCGCCGCCGGGCGCGAGAAAGAGATCGCGGTCTACGGCACCAACGGCAACGTGGAAGCGTGCAAGGCGATCAAGGACGGCACCATGGCCGGAACCGCGCTCCAGATGAGCTATCTCGTCGGCGTCTACACGGTTCGCGCCGCCTACGACGTAAAGATGGGTCGGATCGTTCCCGACAAGATTCTCGCGCCGACCGCGCCGGTAACGCCAGCGAATATCGATCAGTGGATGTCCTCCTGCTGGTGATGTTCCGCGGTTCGTACAATGGATTTCGGGCAGTGCCGCAGGGGCGACGCCTCTGCGGCACGGAGGTAACGCATGTCACGCATCGTCCGCATAGTCACGTCGTCCCAGGCTACCCTTGAGCAGGTCCACCCGCCGTTCAATATCAGAATCCCGGCGCTCGAAGAGAACGTGAGGCTGGCAGAAGAGATTTTGACCGCCGCGATGACCTACCGGCCGGACATCGTCGTGCTGCCGGAAACTTTCGCACTTGCGGGAATGTCGGCGGCCGAAATCGATGGGGTGGCCGAGCCGGTCGGCGGTCCGATACAGCAGATGCTGTCGGCAATGGCCCGGAAAGGAGGCATGAACCTTGTCGCGGGCCACCTGGTGCGGGACGGCTCGCGGATCGTGAACCGCGCGCTGGTGTTCGACCGGAGCGGAAAGCTCGTCGGGGGGTACGACAAGATGCATCCGGTCGGCAATGAACGGCTGGCCGGCGTCATTCCCGGGAAGAAGCTGGGTGTAGTCGAGCTGGACGTGGGAAAAGTCGGCCTTGCCGTCTGCTTCGACATAAACTGGCCCGACATATGGGCCCGGTTCGCCGCGCAGCACGTCGACCTTGTCTGCTGGATATCCGCCTACGACGGTGGTTTCCCGCTCCAGAGTTACGCCTGGCAGCACCAGTATCCGATCGTGAGCTCGGTCTACACCTACAACGCACGGCTCTATGACATCGCGGGGGATGCGGTGACGCTCACCTCCCGCTGGCAACGGCTGGGTTACTGCGAGCTCAATCTCGACCGGGCGCTGTTCCACACCGACAACCAGATGGACAAGATTCTGGCGCTACAGAAGAAGTACGGAGATCAGGTAGCGGTAAGAACCTACACCGAAGAGCATCTTTTCATCCTGGAATCACGCGCCGTCGATCTCAGCATCACGGACATAATTGCCGAGTTCGGTCTCGAAACCTACCGTGACTACATCCGCAGGTGCACCGAGTAGCCGGGGCTGCAACATGTTGAAAACAGCTTTGCTGCATCCCGAGATTCTCGAGGCGCTCGGACGCGCCGGCCACCACGCCCGGATACTGGTGGCCGACGCCAACTATCCGGTCTCGGCGCGTTCGCCGGATCGGGCGCGGAAAGTCTATCTGAACCTGGCGCCGGGGATCGTCGACGCGCCAACGGTAGTCGAGACGCTTCTGCGGGTCGTGGAGATCCAGGAAGCGACCCTGATGCTGCCTCCCGACGGTTCGACGCTGCCGATTCACGCGGAGTACCGGAGTCTGTTTGGCAACCGCTTCCCGGTGGTCGAGAAGCGAAAAGAGGAGTTCTACCCCGAGGTGATGTCGCCGGACACCGTGCTCGTCATCGCCACCGGCGAAATTCGGCGATTCGCCAATGTTCTGCTGACCATTGGGGTGGTCACGCTTTCGTGATCCCCGCGGCCGGGGTAGCGCAGGGCCGGGGTTGCGCGGGGCCTACTCCGCGTAGGCCGCTTCGATCTCCGCCAGCCTGTCGGGTATCTCTATGCCCTGCGGGCACTTTTCCAGGCACTCGTTGCAGCGGATGCAGGCCCCCGCGCGGGTGGCTTCCGGAAAGAAGTTGTTGTAGCGCCACTTCGCGGTCTGGTGACGGTCGAACGCCGCAGCCTCGTTGTAGAGCGAGAAATTACCGGGGATGTTGACGCCATTCGGGCAGGGCATGCAGTAGCCGCACTCGGTGCAGGGGATCGGTCGGCCGGCGTCGTAGGCCACCTTTGCCCGGGGGTAGAGCGCCAGCTCGGCTTTGGTGAGAGTGCCCACGCCGCTTTCGCCGGCGAGGCGGACGTTTTCTTCCACCTGCTCGAATGCGGTCATGCCGCTGAGCACCGCACCGACTTCCGGCTTGTTCCAGAGCCAGTTGAGCGCCCAGGACGCCGGGGTTCGCCTGCGTGGAGCGCTCTCCCAGATTTCCTGCACAGATGGCGGTGGATTCACCAGCGCGCCCCCGAGAAGCGGCTCCATCACGATGACGCCAAGGCCCTGTGCCGCGGCGAGCTGGAGTCCCGCGGTTCCCGCCTGGTGCTCTTCGTCCATGAAATTGTACTGGATCTGGCAGAAATCCCAATCCTGGGAACCGCTCACGATTGTCGGGAACACGCTGGCAGTGTCGTGAAATGAAAAACCGACATAGCGTGTTCGGCCGCGCCGCTTCTGCTCGAGCGCCCAGTCGAGTATTCCGAGGCGCCTGACCTTTGTCCATCGCTCCTTGTCCAGCGCATGCAGCAGGAAGAAATCGAGATGATCTGTTTGCAGCTTCGCGAGCTGCTCGGTGAATATCCTGTCGCAATCGGCGATCGATTCGGTCAGCCAGACCGGGAGTTTGGTAGCAAGGTTTATCCGCTCGCGATAGCCGTCGCGCAGCGCGCGTCCGACGAACGGCTCGCTCATGCCGTTGTGATAGGGGTAGGCCGTGTCGACGTAGTTTACGCCCTCATCGATGGCGTACCGGAGCATTCGCGTTGCCAGTTTTTCGTCGATGCGGGACGGCTCCCCGAGCGTGGGCAGCCGCATGCAGCCAAATCCAAGCGCAGACACGCGCTTCTCTTGGCCGAGGGTCCGGTATTGCATAGCTCCTCCGGGACTTTACTGGGGTTTGTGCGCCTATGATACTCGCTGCGGTCCGTTCAGTAAAGAGAGGCTGATCCGTGCGACCGTCCGGCCCCGCCAGTGCCGGCTCACCGGCCGATCGAAGGACCCGATACCTTGAGCGCTCTGCCGAGGTCGGTGTCGGTGTATCGCTCGAAGTTCTCGGTGAATTTCTTTGCAAGCGCCGTGGCCGCCGCGTCCCATCTGGTCGGGTCGCTCCAGAGTTTGCGGGGATTGAGACTGCGCGGGTCGACTCCGGCAACCTGGACCGGGATCGAAAGATTGAAAATGGGAAGATGGTCGAGCGCGGAGCTTCCCACGCTGCCGTCGAGTATACCCCGGATGATCGCCCGGGTAACGGCGATATCGATTCGCTTGCCGACACCGTAGGGTCCGCCCACCCAGCCGGTGTTCACCAGATAGGCTTTTGTATCGTGTTGTTCCATTTTTCTCGCAAGCTCACCGGCGTAGACCGTGGGGTGCAGCGAAAGAAACGCGGCTCCGAAGCAGGCCGAAAAAGTTGGCTCCGGATCGGTGACACCCCGTTCGGTGCCGGCGATTTTCGAGGTATAACCGCTCAGGAAGTGATACTGAGTCTGTTCAGTGCTCAGAACGGCAACCGGCGGCAGAACGCCGAACGCGTCGGCGGTAAGAAAGATCACGTTCTTCGCGTGGCCGGCGCGCGAGACCGGTGTTACGGCGTTCTCGATGTGGTCGATGGGGTAGGAGACCCGCGTGTTCTCGGTGATCGACGCGTCGGCGAAATCGATTCTGCCCGACCGATCCACAACGACGTTTTCCAGCAGGGCGTTTCTTCGGATTGCGCGGTAGATGTCCGGCTCTTTTTCGCGGTCGAGGTTGATGACCTTCGCGTAGCAGCCGCCTTCAAGGTTGAATACGCCGTTGTCGTCCCAGCCATGCTCGTCGTCGCCGATGAGCGCTCGATCCGGGTCGGTCGAAAGGGTTGTCTTGCCGGTGCCTGAAAGCCCGAAAAAGATGGCGGTGTCTCCTCGGGCGCCGACATTTGCCGAGCAGTGCATCGCGGCAATTCCTGCGAGCGGCAGGTAGTAGTTCATTACCGTGAAAATTCCCTTCTTCATCTCTCCGCCGTACCAGGTCCCGAGGATTACCGACTTCTTCTTGCCGAGGTGAAAGGCAACCACCACTTCGCTGCGCAGGCCCTCCTCCTGCCAATCGGCGGCCGTCGCCCGGGAAGCCTTCAGGGTGACGAAATCCGGTTCAAAGTTTTCGAGCTCATCGCGGGAGGGCCTGATGAACATATTGGTCACGAAGTGGGCCTGCCAGGCGACCTCGACCACAAAACGAACCTTCAGGCGGGTTTCGACGTTCGCTCCGCAGTAACAGTCGACCACGTAGAGCGGCTTTCCCGAAAGCTCGCGGGCGGCCTGCGCTTCAAGCCGCGCCCAGAGAGCCTCGGACATCGGCCGGTTGTCGCTTGGGCAGCGCGGGGTGGTCCACCAGACGTTGTGCTTCGAAGAGGGCTCGGAGACGACGTACTTGTCCTTTGGCGAGCGGCCCGTGAATATGCCGGTACGAACTGCGACGGCGCCGAACTCGGTGAGAGAGGCGCGCTCGAATCCTTCGAGGCGCGGATCGGTCTCGTGCAGGAACAGCTCGTCATAGTCCGGGTTGTGGTACACCTTCGTAACATTCTGGATACCGTAGACGCTGAGGTCGACGCTCTGTCTTGTGGCGCTCATGTTGTTGTGTCCTGTGTCAGTTCCGGGAAAGTGTGCCGCCGAGATAGAGACTTGCAATCTGCGGATTGTCGAGTATCTCGCGGTGAGTGCCCTCGAGGCGAACCACGCCGCTCTCCATGACGACACCCTTCGTTGCGATTTCGAGGCCGGCCCGCACATTTTGCTCGACGAGCAGGATCGTCCGACCCGTCTCATGCATTATGCTGATGGTTTCGAAAACCTGTTTGAGAGTTTTTGGGTCGAGGCCCATCGACGGTTCGTCGAGCAGGATAAGCTCGGGATCGAGCATCAGAGATCGTGCGAATTCCACAAGCCGCTGCTGGCCGCCGGAGAGGCTCCCCGCCTTGTCGCGCGCGCGGTCGCGCACGATGGGAAATAACTCCTCCACCTTCGAGAGCCGCTCTTCGACGACGGACGCGTCCTTCTCCATGTATCCGCCCATCCGCACGTTCTCGCGCACGTTGATGTCGGGGAAGAGGCTGTGGTTCTGCGGGACCTGTACGATGCCGAACGACAGTACCTTCCGTGGGGTCGCGCCGCCGATTGGTTTCTGATTGAACGTGATTTCACCTTTTCGAGGCTTGAGCAGGCCGCTGATCAGTCTGAGCACGGTGGATTTCCCCGCGCCGTTGGGTCCCACGATGCAGGTAATCGATCCTTTCTCGACGACGAGATTGACCCCTTTCAGCACGTCGCTCCCGTCGTATCCGGCAACGATCTGGTTCATTTCAAGCAGCATGATTTACGCTCCCAGGTAAGCTTCGAGCACGGCGGGGTTGTTTCGCACCTCTTCGGGTGTGCCGCTGGCTATGGTCGACCCGTGATCCATCACCATCACCGTGTCGCACAGGTTCATAACGAACTCCATGTTGTGCTCGACAATGAGGAAAGTTACCCCCTTGCCGTTCAGTTCACGAATCCGATCCGTCAGGTAGCTTATCATTGTCGGATTCACGCCCCCGGCCGGTTCGTCCAGAAGGATCACTTCGGGCTCGGCGATGAGAATGTAGGCAAACTCCAGCAGCTTCTTCTGACCATAGGAAAGGTTTCCCGCCGGAAGCTCCTTGAGCCCGGTAATCCCGACAAAGTCGAGCAGCTCGAGGGCGTACTTCTGTTCCTTCGACGAGCTCCAGCGTCCGAACAGTGAACGGGTGCCTTTCCGTTGTACCGCAACGTGCATGTTTTCGAGTACGGTCAGCCGCGGGAAGATGCGGGTAAGCTGAAAAGTCCGCCCAATTCCAAGGCCGAAGATTCTGTCCGGGGTGGAGTTCTCCACGGAGTTCCCGTCGAATCTGATCTCGCCCCGATCCACCGTCTCGTACCCGGTGATGACGTTGAATAGCGTCGTCTTGCCCGATCCGTTCGGGCCGATGAGACCGGTCAGGCTGCCTTTATTCACCGTGATCGAGCAATCAGACAGGGCATGGACACCGCCGAACGATTTGGAAACCTGCGCGACTTCGAGCATGCTCATTGGCGTACTCCGTTTGCGCTTGCCGAAGGTTCCGCAAGCGAGACGCCCGAATCTCCTTCGGACGGTAAATCGCCACCTCCTGTCCGTCCGCTTGAGAGGTCGCCTGCGCGGTCGCTGAACCGTTTGCGCAGCGTTGGTACTATCCCCTGCGGCATCAGGAGGATGATTGCCAGGAACATGATCCCGTAGATAATGAGATAGTAGCCGTTCTCGCTGAAGCGCATGGTGAAGTACTGCTGCGCGGGCTCGAGGATAATCGCCCCGAGAATGGGACCCGAGAGCGTTCCCAGCCCACCGAGAAACGCCATGAGCGCGACGACCAGATCGAACAGCGGGTCGAACGCAAAAGCGGGGTAAAGAGATTCTATGAAATAGGCGTGCAGCGCACCGATGGCGCCCACGTAGAATGCCGAAATCACGAAGGCGGATAGTTTGAATTGTCCGGTGTTGACCCCGAGCCCGAGCGCCCGCTCTTCGTCGTCACGTATGGCGAGGAGCCCGAGTCCGTACTTCGAGTGCCTGATCCACCAGGAGTGGAACAGCGCGATCAGCAGGATTACGAGTGCTGCATAATAGAACGGAATGTTGAAAAAGACCCCGCTCCAGTCTGTGGGAATGGGCAAGGTCATCCCGACCGAGCCGTTGGTCAGCCCCCGCAGGTTGAACGCCATGAGCTGCATGACGAAGAACATCGCTATGGTGACCACGACAAAGGTGTGTTTTCGCGTGCGAAGCGCAACCCAGCCCATCGGTATCGCAAAAATCGCGGCCACGAGTCCCGCGAGCGGGAGCAAAAGAAAAGGGAGGTATCCACCCGGGATCTTCCACGCGTTGCACATGATCGCCATCGCGTAGGAGCCTATTCCGAAGTACGCGGCGTGGCCCAGCGCAATGTACCCGGTGTATCCGGCGAAAATGTTCCATGCGGTTGCCGAGGCGGCGAAGATGAGGGTAAAGAAGGCGACCGTCGTCACCGCCGGGCTGGGAAAGACGAGCGGGAACGCTATGGATAGGAGCAGCAGGGCGACGAGCCCGGCAGGTTTGGTCTTTCTCATTGTTTTCTTCCTTCGAGCTGACCGAATAATCCCTGAGGACGCATGACGAGCACGGCTACGAGCAGGATGAAGAAGACGGTGTTTGCCCATACCGGGGACCAGACTACAGAGGTGATGTCCTCGATCACCAGCATTCCGAGTGCCGCGATCAGCGCTCCCCGAAGGCTCCCCATGCCGCCCAGAATGATGATGACCAGCAGACGCGAAATCAGGTCATACAGGCTATTTGGATTGAACGTGGTTGTCGCTCCGTAGGCCATCCCCCCCGCAGCCGCAAGTGCGACACCGATGCCGAACGTGATTGCCGAAATACGCTCCACGTCAATGCCGATGAGCGCTGCGGCGGTTCTGTTCTGCATCGACGCGCGAAGCGAATAGCCGAATTTCGTTCTATAAATCACTACGTAAAGTGCACCGAGCAGAACCGCGCTGAGCACGAAGTCGAATAGGTAGACCCACGCCAGGTAGAATTGGCCGATGCGAATTGAGCTGTCGACGTACCACGCGTGCATCTGCACGAGGTTGGTGGTGAACACCAGCGAAAGCAGACCTTCGATGATGAGGGATATCGCGAAGGTCACCAGAATGGAGAGTGTTGTTCGATTTCGTTTTATGGGTCGGATGAATGCGAGCTCGAGACCGACCCCAAGGAGAAACATTGCCGGCATGGTGATGAGAAGACCGACAAAAAGATCGATGTGGAATTGCTGCTGCAGAAAAAAGCTCAGATAGGCGCCGAGAATAACGAGCGCGCCCTGTCCGACATTTATGATGTCCATTACACCGAAGATCAGGGTCAGCCCCGACGCCATAAGGGCGTAGATCGACCCGGATAACAGTCCGGTGATAATCGCGTCCAGAATCAAGGTCATGTTCTACTCCGTCGCAACGGTCCGGCCGCGCGTCCCGTCAGTTTGTGGATAGAGCGGTGAGCTCGAGAGAGGGAGCGGCCTCTGTCTGCCGCTCCCTCGGTCCGGGAAACAGGGCCGCCTGTTACCAGGCAGCCTTGGGGAATTCGGGAGATGCCATCGCGACCGACTTCGGGTAGACGGGCATGTACTTGCCTTTCTGCCACTGAAAAACATAGGCGCTTATGGCGACGTTTCGGCCTGCCGTGTCGAATTGCACGGGTCCTTCGATGCTCTGGAACGTGTCGCCTGAGTGCAGCTCGGTGATGAGCTTTGCGTTGTCGAGGCTCTTGATCTTTTCAACTGCCTGCTGCACCACCTGTCCTACCGAATAGCCCTCCGCCGCGTCGGAGTTTATGTCGGAAGGGGATCCGCCGTATTTGGAGATAAATGCCTTGACGAACTCGGCATTTCCGGGCGCGTCCAGAGATGCGTACCAGGCGTTCGGCACCATGATCCCTTCGGCGTGTGCATCGCCGCCGACCGCTTTGGTGAATTGGGCGCCGAGATCCGGACCGGCCGTCGCGACGATGCTTTCGGGATTGTAGTGCTGTTGGATGAAGCGTTGCATGAATGCGCTAATATCCGGAAGCAGCGTGCCTGCGATGACGATCTCTGCCTTTGAAGCGATGATCTTGTCGGCGATCGGGTTGTAATCGGTGCTTTCGGCCGGGTAGACCTGATACGATGCGGTCTTCACTCCGCCGGCCTCGAGAAGTGCCCGCGCGCGGTCTATCTGGGGCTGCGTGAAAGGGTCATCCTCGGTTGCATAGGCCGCCGTCTTTGGCCTGTCGCTCACCGGGAGCGAGAGTATGTACTGCACGTAGCTGTCGAGATCGTTCTCGACCGGAAGCGCTACGTCAAAGACGTTCTTCAGGCCGCGGGTGAATACCGATGGCCCTCCGCCTGCGCCTTCGACCATGGCGTAGCCGTAACGGTTTGCCACAACCGACGCCGGTTTTGTCAGGAGCGATGAAAATGGACCGAAGGTGATATCGACCTTGTCGACGGTGATCAGTTTCTGGTAGTTGGTCTGCACCTGATCCGGGCTGCTCGCATCGGAAACAATATCGAGCTGGACCTGTCGTCCGAGTAGTCCGCCGTGCGAGTTCACATAATCGGCCCACAGGGTATAGCCCTGCTTGAAACCCAGTCCGTCGGAAGAAAAGTCACCGGAGAGGGAAAGCGACGCGCCGATCTTGATTGGTGCGGTAGTCGCTGCCTCTTTGGTTCCCGAGGCGACAACGAAGCCTGCGGCAATGAGAGCGAACGCACCAGCGATTAAGAAAAACTTCCTTGACATGAATACCTCCGTATGTGGATCTCCGTGTGTTTGTGCAGCGCAATAGCGAAAGATTGTGACATACCTCCTTCTCATCCCATGACCCGAATGGTTAGCGCGGGTTGAGTGTGAGCAGCTTCATCTCGCTCATCTCCTCGATGGCGTAGCGAAGTCCCTCTCTTCCCGCTCCCGATTGCTTCGTGCCGCCGTACGGCATGTGATCGACACGAAACGTGGAAACATCGTTGACCATCAACCCGCCGACTTCGATTCCATCAAAGGCTGCGCGGATAACACTCAAGTCGTTGGTGAATAGTCCTGCCTGCAGTCCGAAGTCGCTATCATCGACGGCCTCGATGGCTTCCCGGACATCCTTGTATCGATAGAGCCCGACGACGGGTGCGAAGATCTCCTCCCGGCATGCGCGCATCTC
Source organism: uncultured Spirochaetota bacterium (assembly GCA_963832675.1). Taxonomy (GTDB): domain Bacteria; phylum Spirochaetota; class Spirochaetia; order DSM-27196; family DATKUC01; genus DATKUC01. The sequence goes on from CAWHUY010000037.1 coordinate 15,550, forward strand.
CGGAGTGATCCCGGCGAGCACGGTTGGCGGCCACAGGTTTCCCTTTCGCCGCCCCCCGGCAAGCACTCTGGCGCCCCCGCTTTCGGCCTCCGTCACCCACTCTTCGATTCGTTCTGCAGCCTGTGAGTCGATCACCGGCCCCACGCTGGTCTCTTCGTCGAGCGGATCGCCGAGTTTGAGCTTCCTGACCCGTTCCAGGAGAGCGCGTTCGAACGCGTCGTAGACATCTTCGTGAATGTAGACTCTCTGCACGGACACGCACGACTGGCCGGAGTAGGAGAACCCGCCCCAGGCGACGCGCTCGGCGGCCCATTCCACGTCGGCGTCCCGGTGCACGATCACGCCGGCGTTTCCTCCAAGCTCGAGGGTTACCCGTTTGCGCCCGGCGCGACTTTTCAGCGCCCATCCGACCGCCGGGCTCCCGGTGAAGGTCAGCAGCCGTATTCGATCGTCCTCGACAAGCGCCGAGGCATCCTGCGTGGAGCAGGGCAGCACGCTGAATGCCTCTGTCGGCCAGCCGCTTTCCGCGATAACCTCGGCGAGCCGCAGCGCGCTTACCGGCGTCTGGCTTGCCGGGCGCAGAAGAAGCGGGTCACCCGCGGCGAGAGCAGGTGCAACTTTGTGGGCCACGAGGTTGAGGGGGTAGTTGAATGGGCTGATACCGACTACCGGCCCGAGCGGCACATGTTTCACGTGCGCCTCGCGGCCCTCATTGCCGGGAATCCAGTCGAGCGGGACGATTTCACCGTAGATGCGCTTGGCCTCTTCGGCCGCAACTTTGAAGGTGAAGACGGCGCGACTTACCTCCGCACGCGCCGTAGTGATTGGTTTACCCGCCTCGAGCGCGATAGTCCGGGCGAACTCTTCGCCGCGTGCCGCAATGCCGCCACTGATCTTCTCGAGAATCTCGGCCCGTTTCCACACGGGAAGCTTTCTGGTGACGGCGAACGCGGCCGCAGATCTCTCGATTGCGGACGCGATTTCGTCCGTCCCGGCCCGGTGTACGCGCGCAACGAGCGAGCCGTCGTAGGGGCTGCGCACCTCCACGATCATTCCGGTCTTCTTCCAGCTGCCGGCGAGGTAGCAGCCGAACTCACCGAGCGACGGGTTGCCGGCCGATTCACGGGTAAATTCCTGAACCGAGACTCCGCGGAGCCTTTCGGGTGCATTCATGTCAGTAGTCTCCATGGGTCCTGGATAGTGGACGCAAGCTCTTCGAGGAAACCTGCGGCCCGAGCGCCGTCGACGGCTCGGTGATCGCAGGAGAGGGTGAGCACCATCATCGGGCGAATTGCCGGGGCGCCCTCTATCGGAACGACCCGATCGGCTATTCGGCCAACTGCGAGGATGGCCGCCTGCGGTGGGTTGACAATCGCGTTGAAGGCATCAACGTTGTACATCCCGAGGTTCGTTATCGTGAAAGTTCCATTCGCCATGTCTTCGGGATGAAGCTTTTTGTTGCGCGCCCGTTCGGTGAGCTCGCTCCGCTGCCGGGCGATTTCGCTTATTGAAGCGCTGTCCGCGTTTCGGATAACCGGCACCACGAGCCCGTCGTTCAGGGCGGTCGCAATTCCGACGTTGATTCCGGCGTTCAGTTTGATCGTACCGCCCGTCCACTCTGCGTTCAGACGGGGATGGAGGCGAAGCGCGGCGCCGACCGCCTTAACCAGCAGGTCTGTGAGGGTGAGTTTTATCCCGGTGCGCTCTGCGACGGAGTGGCCTGCCCGCTCCCGCCATTCGAGCAGGCGGCTCGCGTCGAGCTCCCGCATGAGGTAGAAGTGGGGCACTGTTGTCCAGCTCGTGCTCATGCGCTCGGCCATCACGCGCCATACGGCGCCGGGAGTCTCGATTCGGGATAACGCGTCTGTCCCGGCGCCTGCAGCGGTGTCCGGCTCGACGGAAACGTCGGCCGCAAGCACCGCACCTTCAGGTCCCGAACCGCGAAGCGAAGCCAGATCGATTCCACGCTCGGCTGCGATGCGCCGCGCCTTGGGCGAGGCGGGCAGGAGTGCCGCCGGGGCGGTCGATCGGCTGCCCGGCGCTGGGGTGCCGGGACCCGGCGCGGGACGCGAAGCCTGCGCGGGACGCGAAGCCTGCGCGGGACGCGAAGCCTGCGCGGTGGCCGTTCCGCGATGATTTCCTCCGTCCGGCTGCGACCGTTTGACTCGCCCGGAGGCGTTTTCCGTTTCCGCCGCCGGCGGTTTCTCCCCCGCGGCGAGCAGCCACGCGATGGTCGTCCCGACCGGAATCACGTCGCCCTCTTTTGCGAGAATTCCGCCGAGGACTCCCTCGCCTGTCGACTCGATCTCCACGGTGGCCTTGTCGGTCTCCACCTCCATTACCGGTTCGCCGGCGGCCACGATGTCGCCCTCTTTCTTGAACCAGCGGACCAGAACGCCGGTCTCCTGCGCCATTTCAAGCGCCGGCATGATGACGGGGGTTGCCATCAGCCCCTCACCGCCTCGACCATCTTCACAACCTCCGCGTTCGGGGCGGGCTCGTGCGTCCGCGTCGAGGGAAGCGGACCGGTAGCCGTGTAGTAATGGTGGCCGGCAACCATCAGCTCGTTTGCCGGAAAGCGCGTTATCACTTCATGTCCGGTTTCGGTCACGACAATTTCCTCTTCTATGCGTGCAGCGCTCCAACCGTCGGTCGACGGCCAGTAGGTCTCGAGAGCGAATACCATTCCCGGTTCGATCACGGTCGGATGATCGAGCGAGACGAGGCGGCTTATGACCGGCTGTTCCCAGATTGCCAGGCCGATCCCGTGCCCGTACTGGAGCGCGAACGCTGCTTCCTCGTTTGGAAAGCCGAATTCCTCCGCCTTCGGCCACACCGAGGCGATCTCCGCTGTGGTGCGCCCGGGCCGCACGAGCTCTATCGCCGCGTCAAGATAGTTGCGGCAGCGTTTGTATGCATCGACCATCGCGTGGGAGGCGTATCCAATGGAGAAGCAGCGGTAGTAGCAGGTGCGGTAGCCCATGTAGGACTGGAGGATGTCGTAGTAGACAGGATCCCCGGGCCGAAGCATCCTGTCGGAAAACACGTGCGGGTGAGGGTTGCACCGTTCTCCCGAAATTGCGTTCACCGCTTCTACGTATTCCGAGCCGAGATCGTAGAGCACCTTCGACACCAGGCCGACGGCTTCGTTTTCGCGCATGCCGGGTTTCATCGCGCGGTACAGCTCGTCATAGGCGGCGTCCACCTGCGCGGCCGCGTGCGCCAGGAGCGAGATTTCATCGCGAGTTTTGATGAGCCGCGCCTTCGACATCAGTGCCTGGCCGTCGATAATTTTCAAGCCTTCGGCCTGCAGCGCGAAGAGCACCGGCAGCTCCGCGATGTCTACCCCCACCGGTTCGTTCGCAAGACCGCGTTCGACGAGCTCGAGCTTGATCTTCCGCGCAACGTCTTCGGCGCGGCCCATGTCCGGTGAGATCGCGCCGCGCAGCATCGATATGCCGGCACGTGAGCGTTTCTCTCCGAGCCACGGCGCGTACAACTGGTGGTGTTTTGCCGCAGAGCCGAAGTCCCACAAGATGGGCTCGTCGCCCTGGGGCAGAAGCGTAAACCGGTTAGCCTTGTCCTGGGCCCAGGTGCCGATGTGAGTCGCGGTGATGTAGCGGACATTGTTCATGTCAAAGCAGAGCAGGGCGCCCATTTCGGATTCTTTGAGAAGCCCCTTGATACGATCGAGTCTCTCGGTTCGCAGCCGGTCGAAATCGATCCGCTGTTCCCAATCGACCGCCATGGTTCCATATGTCTTTATTCCCATTTCAGCGTCTCCCACAAAGTGATTTTGCCGCTTCAAAAACCGTCTCATCGGTAGGGACGGTGACGTCCTCGAGCACCGGTGAAAAGGGAACCGGCACGTCCATCGCGCCCATGCGCTTGACCGGCGCATCGAGGTAGTAGAAAGCCCCTTCGGCTATCACCGAAGCGATCTCGGCGGTGACGCCGTAGAACTCGTAGCCTTCGTCGATGACGATAGCGCGGGAGGTCCTCTTCGCCGAATCGATGAGCGTCTTCCTGTCCAGCGGCGATGTTGTGCGCGGGTCGATCACCTCGGCGCTGATACCGATCTTTTCGAGCTTCTCCGCCGCTGCGAGGGCGACCTGCACCATTGAGCTGGTGGCGATCAGACTGATGTCGGTGCCGCTCCGTTTGATGTCGGCTTCGCCGAAGGGAATGGTGTAGTCTTCATCCGGCACCGGTCCTTTGAGCTTGTACATCATTTTGTCTTCGAAAAAGACAACCGGGCCACTGTCGCGGATTGCAGACTTCAGCAGCCCCTTCGCGTCGTAGGGCGTGGACGGCACGGCGACCTTGAGTCCGGGAATGTGACTTACCCAGGCGTGAAGGCTCTGAGAATGCTGCGCGGCCGATCGCCTGGTTGCTCCAAGCGTCGTGCGGAACACCATCGGTGCCGAAAGTTTTCCACCCGACATGTAGTGGATCTTCGCGGCCTGATTGGCGATCTGGTCCATGGCGAGACCCAGGAAGTCGCCGAACATGATATCGACTACCGGCCGGACGCCGGTCATTGCGGCTCCCACCCCGATTCCCGAAAAGCCCAGCTCTGAAATCGGGGTGTCGACCACCCTCTTGGTGCCAAACTCCTCCACCAGTCCGCTCAACACTTTGAAGGGCGTGCCTGCTTCGGCGACATCTTCGCCGATGATGAAGACCGTTGGATCCCGGCGCATCTCTTCGGCAAGCGCCTCTCTGACCGCTTCGGCAAAGGTGAGCTCGCGCTGTGCGGCAGCTGTTGTCTTCTCAAGCGTATACATCTTCGGAAACCTCACGTTCGTCGGGGTAGGGTGCGTTCATGGCAAACTCGACGCCTGCCTCCACTTCGGCGGCGGCCTCTTCGAGTATTCTGTCCAACACTGCGCGTTCGGCATGTTCCTGCTCGACAAGCTTTCTTTCGAGAATGGCGAGCGGGTCCCGGATGGACTTCCACTCCTGCTCCTCCTCTTTTTTCCGGTAGTATTCGCGGTTGATGTCTCCGACGTGGTGGCCGAAGTAACGGTAGGTTTTGCATTCGAGAAACGTCGGTCCTTGTCCTGACCGTGCGAGGTCTACCGCATGGTCGGCCGCCGCATGGACCTCCTGCACGTCCTGTCCGTCCACGGTCTCGGCGCGGATACCGAATGCCTTTGCACGGTCGAGAAGCCCGCCGGCCAGCGTTTCGCTGTAGTGGGTGTACTCATTGTAGAGATTGTTCTCGCAGACAAATATCACCGGCAGTTTCCACAACGATGCCATGTTCATCACCTCATAGAGGATGCCCTGCCCGAGGGCGCCTTCGCCGAAGAAGCAGACTGCAACCTGGTCGGTGCCGCGCATCTTTGCCGAGAAGGCGGCGCCGGCCGCGATCCCGACGCTGCCGCCGACAATCGCGTTGGCGCCAAGGTTCCCGGTGTCCGGATCCGCGATGTGCATGGAACCACCCTTCCCCCGGCAGTAACCGGCTCCTTTGCCCAGGAGCTCCGCGAACATGCGGTCCACCGATGCACCTTTCGCAAGGCAGTGGCCGTGGCCCCGGTGCGTGCTGGTAATAAAGTCATCCCTTCGCAGTGCCTCGCACACTCCCACCGCCACCGCTTCCTGGCCGGTGTACAGATGCGCGAGCCCCGGCATCACCGCTTTCATGTAGAGCTGGTTCACCTGTTCTTCGAATCGCCGGATTTTCGCCATCTGCCCGTAACAGTGCAGCCACAAATCGGTATCCGCCGGTCTCGTCCGGACCGGGCCACTTTTCGCCGCTCGCTTTGTCATTTGCTTACTCCCGACATCTGCGCGAGAACCTCGAAGACAATTGCGAAGTCCTTCCTGGCGAGTCCCATTCCGCGAGCTGCGGTAAGAAACTCGTTGGTTGCCGAGGTGGTCGGCAACGGGACGTCGACCTGTCGGCCGAGCTCCAGCGCAAGAGTCATATCTTTCTGCATCATGTTGACGTCGAACCAGGCTTCATCGGGCATTTCGAGTACGAACGGCCCACGGTATTTGACCATGGGCGAGGCGACGACGCTATTCAGAAGCACCTCGACGGCGACCTTCCGGGAGATGCCGCTCTTCTCCGCCAGAAGCACTCCTTCGCTGAAGGCCAGCATCTGGACTGCCAGGCTGAGATTCGTCGCGATCTTCATGGTGACGGCGAGGCCGTTTCGGCCGACGTGAGTCGCTTTCGGACCGATCGCAAGGAGAACAGGTTTGACTTTTTCAAAAACCGCGGAATCTCCGCCAACCATAATCGAAAGCTTGCCCTCTTCCAGCGTGGTGACGCTGCCCGACACCGGCGCATCGAGCATGGAAGAGCCCTGCCCGGACACTCGCGAGGCGAGGGCCTGGCTGAAATTGGGGCTTACCGTGCTCATGTCGATGTAGATCTTCCCTTTACCAAGACCGGCGAGGACCCCGTCCGGTCCGTTGGTTATGCTTTCCAAAGCGCCGGTATTGGTCACCATGCTGAAGACGATGTCGGAAGCCTCCGCCACCTTGCGCGGGGTTTCGCCCCACGCCATTCCCTGGTCTATCAGCCATTGCGCCTTCGATTTTGTCCGGTTATAGCCGGTGACCTGGTGCCCGGCGTCAAGGAGCCTCTTCGCCACCCGGCTCCCCATTACGCCGAGTCCGACAAATCCTAGTTGTGCCATTCACGACTCCACTTCATCAGATTTTGTTTCTGCATGTATTGCGGCCCCGGCCGCAGAGTCTTCGGCCACCTGTAGCAGGTGCCGGGTCATTGCTTCGTGTGCCGCCGCGGGGTCGCGGCGCTTCACCGCCGCGAGTACCTGTTTGTGGTGATACTGCCCCCGTTCGAGCCCTCCGGTCGCCAGGCCGATCCGCTTCCGGTGCTCCCGCAGCAGGTGGATGATTGAATCCATCATCGCCGGTATGACCGGATTCTGCGTGGCCTCCGCCAGCGCAAGGTGAAAGTCGAGATCCGCCTCTACGTAAAGATCCACATCGTCCGTTGCGTCCATCGTGTCGACCGCTTCCTGCATGTCGGCGAGGAATTCGTCGGTCATCCGCGTGGCTGCGAGCGCTGCGATCCCGGGTTCCAGAATTTCCCGCACTTCGACAAGGTTCGCCGCGCTGTCGACGGAGCCGAAACGCAACAGCGAGTCGAACGAGCTCCGCATGGAGTTCGGGACGCTGCTCGTGACGAAGGTCCCACGGCCCGGCTGAATTTCGATGTAACCCTTTTCGTGCAGGATTTTCACCGCCTCGCGTACCGCAGTTCGGCTCACCGCAAACTGCTCGGCGAGGTCTCTCTCGGCCGGGAGTTTTTCGCCTACCTTCAAGTCGCCCGCCCCGATGGACGACTCGATCTGCTCTACGATCCGCTCATAGAGGCGCTCGCTTTGCACTGGCAGGTACTTTTTCATAATCTCCCCGTGGTATGGTGGTATGATGTCCGTAACACTATAACATGACTAAAATAGTTGTCAATAGCAATGTCCATCCCTTTTCCCCTCATTTTGTGCGTTTTCGTGCCCAATAGTCGGGAGCGGCCATTGCCTGGTCCATGCTCGTCTTTGTCTCGAAACCGGGTGCGAGCGATGCGTCTCCGCGGTCGAGCACCTGGTGATGTTCGATGTTCACGAGGCGAAGCCAGCTCTGCTGTCCCATGGTGAGAGATATGAAGCAGCCGATCTCGACCAGCTCCGGTTCGCTGAAGTGCGCATGCAGGCGTTCCCACGCCGCGTCATCGAGCTCGGTGTGCCAGGTGATGGCCTCCGCGTACTGGAGGGCTGCCTTCTGACGGTCATCGTAACGGTCCGACTTTTCGAAGTTGAGCAGGTCGACGTAGTCGTCTTCGATAAGCCCCTCTTTTGCCGCCTTGAGTGATCGCTGGTTGCCGCAGTACTCGCACTTGACCGATTTGGAGACGTAGACGCGGCACAGCTCCTTTATCGCGTGGTCGGCGATGCCGTTCTTGAAAAGATCCCGCCAGGAGTTCGCAAACGACCAGAAGGCGGCCGGAACGTGCGCGCGGATCGACGAGCTTTCCGGTCTCGGCGTACCCTCCCGCGCGCACCGCTCGAGCTCTTCCAGCATTTTCGGGTCCGAGATGTACGCCGGATCCAGGTAGCTGATGCGTTGCTTTGCCATAAAACCCTCCATTGCCGCGATAAAAATCAACCGGCACCCGCAAGCCGCTCCGCCATCCAGTCTGCTGCGAGGGGGCGGTACTTGTACGGTATGTTGTTGCAGACGTGATTTCCCTCGGGGTAAATAACGAGCTGGGCGTTTGGCGCCTCGGCGGCAACGCGTTCGGCCTGTTCGAATGGGACGAGCCGGTCGAGTCTCCCGAATATGACGAGAAAAGGCTGTCGAACCTTCGGGAGCACGCCCGAGAGTGTCAGTTGGTCCGCCGCGCTCTTGGCCTTTTCGACGCTGCCCGCGCCGG